>CAZEUN010000009.1:0-53402 GCA_964515595.1 uncultured Oleiharenicola sp.
TCGCGGACCTTCGCGCCCTTCGCGGTTCAATTGCATAGTTCCGGCTTGAGAGGGGTGCCCGGAAGGGCGGGGTGTGTAAGGCATGCGCGCAAGCTCCCTAATCCGCGGGCGCAGCGCCGCTCATTCTCTGCTTGCCGCCCGCCCGCCGCGGCGGAAACTGGCCGCCTGTGGAAAAAGCGCTGGTCACCCCGCTGCAAGGCCTCGAGACCGAGGAACAGGCCGCCCTCCTGGCGGCCCAGCGTGAACTCCGTCAACTGCGCGACACGATCCAGGCGCTCCGCGCCGAGTTCGAGCATGTGCAGGCCTCGCGGGACGAAGCCGTGCAGGCGGCCGTGACCACGGCCCAGGACGAGGTCCGCCAGCTGCGGACCACCGCCGCCTCGCTGCGGGATGAATTGCAGGGGCTCGAAATCGCCAAGCAGGAGGCCGTGCAGGCCGCCATCGCCGCCGGCCATGACGATGCCCGCCAGTTACACGGCACCATCCAGTTGTTGCGCGACGAACTGGAGCGGCTCCGCGAGGAAAATGCCGAGCAACTCGAAAGGCAGTCGCGGACGCACCAGGACGAACTGCGGCAACTCCGCGGCACCGTGGCCGGGCTGCGCGACCAATTGGAGAAGCACCATGCCCGTTAAGGCCAAATCCGCCGCCAAGGCCCCCGCCAAACCCGCCTCCCGCCCGCCCACCGAGGCGCCGGCCCGCGAGAGCATCTCGACCCTCCGCGCCCGGCTCCGCCGCACGGAGATGCTCATCAAGCTTTCGCAGCGCGTCGCCGCGATCGACAACCTCGACGACCTGCTGGCCACGCTCGTCGAGATCATCGCGAACGAAACCAACGCCGAGCGCGGCACGCTGTTCCTCAACGACGCGGCGACGAACGAGCTCTTTTCCCGGACCGCGCAGGGCACCTTCAATCGCGAGATCCGCCTGCTCAACAATTCCGGCGTCGCCGGCGCCGTCTTCCAGAGCGGCGAGGGCCTGATCATCCACGACCCCTACAAGGACAAGCGCTTCAACGACGAGATCGACCGCAAGACGGGCTTCGTTACCAAGTCCATCCTCTGCGCGCCGATCAAGACCGCCCGCGGCGAAATCATCGGCGTGGTGCAGACGCTGAACAAGCGCGAGGGCCGCTTCGGGGTCGAGGACCTCGACCTGCTCGAGGCGATGGCGACGCAGGCCTCCGTGGCGCTGCAAAGCTCGCAATTCATCGAGGGGATGAAGAAGACGCGCCAGCAGGAAATGGAGTTCCTCGACCTGGTGGCGGACATCACGAGTTCGCTCGACCTGTCCGTGCTCCTGCGCCGCGTCATGAGCGAGGCCACGCGCATGCTGAAGGCCGACCGCTCGACGCTTTTCCTCAACAACGAGAAAACGAACGAACTGTGGTCCGAGGTGGGCGAGGGGCTCAACGCCGTCCAGATCAAGCTGCCCAACACCGCGGGCATCGCCGGCGCCGTGTTCCAGTCCGGCAAGACGATCAACATCCCGCACGCCTACGCTGACCTCCGCTTCAACCCGGCGTTCGACAAGAAGACGGGCTATTTCACGCGCTCGATTCTCTGCGTCCCCGTGATCAACAAGAACGGCAAGTGCATCGGCGTCACGCAGGCGCTGAACCGCCGCGGCGGGCCGTTCACGCCGGAGGACGAGGCGCGCCTCAAGGCCTTCACCGCACAGGTCTCCATCGCGCTCGAAAACGCCAAGTTGTTCGACGACGTGCAGAACATGCGGAATTACAACCAGTCCGTGCTGGAGAGCATGTCGAGCGGCGTGATCACGCTCGGGGAGGACGGCCGCATCCACACCTGCAACGGCGCCGGTTACCGCATCTTCAAGGCCCGCGAGGGCGAGGTGATGGGCAAGCCTGCCGCGGAATTTTTCACCGGCGCGAACGCCTGGATCATCGAGCGCCTGAAGGGCCTCGATACCTCCGGCGCGAAATCGGACGCGCTGATGGACGCCGAACTCGAGGTCCGCGGCGAGAAGGTGAACGTCAACGTCACCCTGCAGCCGCTCATCAGCCTCAAGGGCAAGCGGCTCGGCTCGATGCTCATGATCGAGGACATCTCCTCGGAGAAGCGCATGAAGTCCACCATGGCGCGCTACATGGACCCGGGCCTGGCCGACCAGTTGCTCGCCGCGGGCGGCGAGGCGCTCGGCGGCCAGAGTGTCGAGGCGACGATGCTGTTCTCCGACATCCGTGCCTTCACCACGCTCACCGAGGAGCTCGGCGCGCAGGGCACGGTGGCGCTGCTCAACGAATATTTCACGCTGATGGTGCAGTGCATCACCCACGAGGGGGGCATGCTCGACAAGTTCATCGGCGACGCGATCATGGCCGAGTTCGGCATCCCGGTGGCGCACGGCGACGATCCGGACCGCGCGATGCGCGCCGCCATCGCGATGATCACCGAGCTGCGCTCCCTCAACCAGCGCCGCCAGGCCCGCGGCCAGAAGCCCGTGCTCATGGGCATCGGTCTCAACACCGACACCGTTGTCTCCGGCAACATCGGTTCGCCCAAGCGCATGGATTACACGGTCATTGGCGACGGCGTGAACCTCGCCTCCCGCCTCGAGAGCGCGTGCAAGGAATACTCCGCGCAGATTCTCTGCTCGGAGGGCACCTACCGGAAGCTCAAGGGCACGTACCGCATGCGCGAGATCGACTGGGTCCAGGTGAAGGGCAAGACCGAGCCGGTCGGCGTCTACGAGGTGCTGGACTTCCACACCGAGGAGACCTTTCCGAACATGCCGGAGGTCATCGGACTTTTCCGCAGCGGCCTGGGCTACTATCGCAAGGGCGAGTTTGACCGCGCCATCAAGCAATTCAAGGAGGCGCTGGCGCAGCATCCCGGCGACAAGCTCAGCACGACCTTCGTGGAACGCTGCGAGTACCTGAAGGCGCACCCGCCCGAAAAATGGGACGGCGTCTGGGTGATGAAGTCGAAGTGAGTAGGTCCGGTCTCCGACCGGACTCTTCAGCAGGCGCGTCCGTCCTTGGGCCGGTCAGATGAACCGGCCCTACTTTTCCACCTCAACGGGCTTTTCCTTGGGCTCTTCTTCTTCCTCTTCCTCGCCATCGCCCAGCAAGCTCGGTTCGCCGGCGCGTTTCGCCAGCCATTCCATGGCACCGGCAAAGAGACCGGTGAACATCAGGTCGCCGAAGAGGGTTTTTTGGAAAAAGAAGATCGTCGGCGGATACTCGGGATGGCCCACGGTCAGCGCCTGCCACCAGCCGGCGAGCGATTTCGCATAGAAGGCGTCGGCCGACCACGAGAGCGTGTTCGTGATGAGATAGAAAAGCACCGCGCCGAGCAGCGAACCGTTCAGCAGCCAGAGCCAGGATTTGCGCGAAGACACCCACCAACCGAGGCCCAGGCCGACCGCATAGCTGAGCACGCGGGCGACGTAGCCGCTCCATTCCAGATGATAGCCATATTCCCGCGCGTAGAACCAATTGATGTAGAGATCGGTCAGGCAAAGCCCGGCAAACGGCAGGAACCACAGGCGGCGATCCTTGAAATAAACCGCGCCGCAGAACGCGATGGCCGCGAAGGGCGGAAAGTTCGCCCACGTCATGTCCAGCGTCGGCAAGACCCGGTAGCCGAGGGCGAGCACGATGAGGACGATGGCGGCGAGGCGCATGACCTACAGATAAGCTCCGAGCTCCAACATCCAAGCTCCAATGAAACTTTGCAGACCTGAAAAATTCACAAAGAGTCGGTTCGCAGCCGCACCATGGTTTGGTTGATATTTGGATCTTCTCTGGAGGGTGGATGTTGGAGCTTGGAGCTTCCGAAGCGCTACGCTTCGGCCTCCCTCCCCATCAACCACAGCAGATCCGAAAGCCGGTTGAGATACTGCACCAGCACGGGCCGGACGCTGCGGCCTTCCCGCGGCAACGCGATCACCCGCCGCTCCGCGCGCCGCGCGGCCGTGCGGGCCAGGTCGAGCGCGGCGGCATGGAGGTTCGCGCCGGGCGTGGCCCAGCCGTCGAACTTCGGGGAACGGGCCTCGATCGCCGCCACCGCCGCGTCGAGCCGGGCGAGCGCCGCGGCATCGATCTTTGCAAATTTGGATTCGTCGTAGCGCGCCGCATTGACCTCCGCACAGGCCACTTCGCCCATGAAGGCGACCAACTCCTGCTGGATGCGCTCGAAATCGGCGGCGCTCTGGCCGGCCGGACGCGTCGCCTTGGCGAAACCGAGCGCGGCGTTCAGCTCGTCGATCGTGCCGACCGTTTCGATCTGCGGATTATCCTTGGCCACCCGCTGGCCGTAAAGCAGCGCCGTCGTGCCGTCGTCCCCGGTGCGGGTGGCGATGGAGCGGGGCGGGGGTTGCGGGCCGTCAGCCATGGGGGGAAGTGAGAGTGAGAGTGAAGGTGGAAGTGAAATGAAGGGCGGGCAAGGCGCGTGAATGGGGATGGGATGTGGATCGGTCAGGTCACTTTCATTTTCACCCTCCCTTTCACTTCTTCGCCGCTTCCCGCGTCGCCTTCTTCAGCGCCTTGAGCTCGGGCTCGATGAGGGCGACGACGTCCTTTTCCATCCGATCGATGTAGAGCACCCCGTTGAGATGATCGACCTCATGCTGGATGCACCGCGAAAGCAGGCCGTTGCAGCGCAGGATGTGCGCGTGGCCGGCGGCGTCCTGGAAGTTCACCGTGATTTCGTCGGGCCGCACCACATCGCCGCGGATGTGGGGAAACGACAGGCACCCTTCCTCGTAAACCGTGGTCGGCTCGGGGACGATCGTGACCTGCGGGTTGACCAGGGTGAGCGGCATGAACAACTCGAGGGGCGGACGCGCCCCGTCGAATTGCCAGTCGAATTCCGCCTCGGAGGGACGCAGGTCCACCACGCAGAGCTGGATTGCCTGGCCAATCTGCTGCGCGGCGAGCCCGATGCCCTCGGCGGCGTTCATCGTGTCGACCATATCGGCCGCCAGCTGGCCAAGCGCCGCGTTGAAAGCGGTCACTTTGGCGCCTTTTTTGCGCAGGATGGGCTCATTATACCGAACTATTTTAAGGCGCATGGGTCTTTTTAGAAGCCCATCGTATTTCCCGGCCGCCGGGAGCCGCAAATAAATTTGTTTCCCGACGGACCAGCTGATATGAACCAGATTATGTCTTCGCCTGACCCGGCTGCCGGCGTCCGCCCGACCTTGTGGCAATTGTGGCTGATCCTGGGCTTGGGCCTGCTGGTGGCGGCGTGGTTGCTGCCGGTGAACCTGAAATCGCTGAATCCCGCGCTGCTGCGCGAGGCCGGACGGGACACCCCGAGCGTGTCGGGGTTTGGCCGCGAATTGCTCGATCTCGACAAACCCGGCCCGGCGGCGCTGGTGCTGGAAACGGCCCGCAAGGTCAACGACCCGGGCGCCGGGACCCTCGCGTCCGTTTATGAGGATTTCGCCAAACGGCACCGCGAGATGATGCCGTGGGGGGGGTGGGACATCGCGCTCGAACCGCTGCTCGGCGACCGCAACGCGGCCACACCCGCCGAGTCCCAGCCCGTGCTGAGTTTCATGGCAACCACGCAGGCGCGCGACAATCTCCGGCGTTACCTGGCCGTGTCGCGGCTGCCGGGCGTGCAAACGCTCCTGAAAACCGCCGAGCTGGGCTCGACCCAGCGCTTCGTGCCCGCGAACCGCCCGGGCGGCCAGCCGCTCGATGCCGTCATCCTGCTCACCGCCTACCTTTGGCAAACCGAGCACCTGTCCTCGGGCCTGCAGCGCGAGGTGCGCGTGCTGGCGGAGACCGCGGTGCGCTCCGGCCAGATGGGGGATCTCGAGGACTTCTACCTCGACATCCTCACACTCGGCCGGCGCCTGAACTGGGTGCAACTCTCCGAACTGCTCCGCACGACCGGCACGCTCGGCACCGTGGGCCAGTTTGCGCACCTCGCGCGGATCGCCCCGGAACATCTCCCGGTTATTTATACCGCCGCGCTCATGACGAAGTCGGCCGACCAGGTCGCCCACTACCTCATCGCGTTCGGCCAGCCCGGCGCCGAGCACCTCGAACTCGCCCTGTCGCACGGCCGCGGGGCCGTGGAGCAGCTCGTGCAACGCCAGGCGCCGGTCACCCACGCGAGCGGGCCGGAATTCAACCTGGGCGCGGGCTTCACGCTGCGGCATCCCGAGCTGGCGCTCTTTGCGAAGTACGCCGCCTTCCTCGGGGGCGTCTTCCTGCTCCTCCGCTCGATCGACGCCAAAATGTTTTTCTCCGTCGAGTCCCGCCTGCGGGGCGCGTTTCCCCGGATGGGCAGCGGCGTGATCGCGGCGATCCTGACCTTCATCTTCTTCGTCTTTTCCGAGCCGTTCCTGCTCAAGGCCGCGCCGCTTTCCGATTACCGGATCAAGCTCACGATCCCCGTCATCGGCGCCCTCGCCACCCCGGCCGCCTCCGCTTCACCCACCTCCACTACTATGGACACCTCCACCATCGCCTCCGTTCTGGTCTTTGCGCTCATCCAGATCGGCATGTATATCATCTGCCTCACGAAGATTTCCGAGGTCGCGCGCCAGGCCGTGCCCGCCGCCATCAAGCTCAAGCTCATGGAGAACGAGGAGAACCTCTTCGACGGCGGCCTCTACATCGGCATCGCCGGCACGGCGACGGCGCTGGTGCTCCAGGTGCTGGGCGTGATCGACGCCAACCTCCTCGCCGCCTACTCGTCCAACCTGTTCGGCATCGTCTGCGTGGCGCTGGTCAAGATCCGCCACGTCCGCCCCTACAAGCGCCAGCTCATCCTTGAAGTCCAGGCCGGCACCGCGGTTTGAGGACGCGCCATGAACAAGACGCTTCTCCTCATCATGTGCGACTTTCTGTTGCTCAATCTCCTGGCGCTTACGCGCTGGGAGAAGGCCGAGCCGACGCACACGCAGCTCGAGACCGCCGCGCCCCGGTCCGCCGCGCAGGCGCCGTCGATCAACGCGGACATGGTCGAACTCATGCGCATCTCGCTGGAGGACGAAAAGACCTCGCGCGAGCAGCTCGCCGCGCAGTTGTCCAACACGCAGGGCTCGCTCGCCGAGCGCGAAAAGAACCTCAACGCGCTGCAGCAACAGAAGGGCCAGATCGAGAAAACCCTCGCGGCCACCCAGACGAGCGTGAAGGAGCTGGAACAACGCTACACCGCCACTTCCCAGGAGGCGTCGATGTCCAGGGAGCAGCTGGCCAAGCTGCAGCGCGAACTCGAGGAACGCAAAGCCGAGGCCGAGCGCCAGCGGGTCGAGCTTGCCCGGGCCGAGAAGCAGAACGCCGAGGCCCGCCAGCGGATCGAGAGCCTGAACGTCGCCGTCAAGGTGGCCGAGCAGGAGAAGCAGCTCATCACCCAGAACCTCACCGAGGCCAAGCAACAGGTTGAAGTGGAGCGCGCCGAGCGCGCCAGGGTGCAGGAGCAAACCACGCAGCTTGCGCAGGGCGTCGGCCAGCTCGCCGAGAAATCGGGCGAGCTCAGCCAGGAAATCCGCACGAACCGGCCGGTTAATCCCAACCTGATCTTCAGCGAATTCCAGGCGAACCGCGTCCAGACGAGGATCACCGCGCGCAAGCCGGGTCTCTTCCGTCCGTCGACGAAGGACCTCGAGGCGCAGACCGTGCTCGTGAGCGATGGCCGCCGCATCTACGCGGTGATGCACCTCAGCGACACGCCGATCACGCTGACCGAGTTGCCGACCGACTACCAGAGCCTGAGCGGCACGCTGAACCACGGCGGCCAGAGCGTGCCGGTGGGCGAGCTTCAGTTCCTGCGGCTCGATCCGCGCATCCTCGTGGTGCCGGTCGACGAGTCCGCCGTGGCCCGCATGGGCGCGAAGGTTTACCAGCTCGCGAAGGAGCCGTTCAAGTTTCCCGAGGCCGTGCTGGTCCGGGCCGACGACGGCCGCTACGGCGAGACGCCCCTGCGGATCGATCCGGGCAGCAACGCGTACCTGAAGCTCGACAATCGCATCGTCACGCGGCTGTTCGGCGAAATCTCACCGAAGCGCGGCGATCTCGTGTTCAGCAAGACCGGCGAAATCATCGGCATCCTCGTCAACAGCGACTACTGCGCGGTGCTCGGCGACTTCACGCCCGCCCACGCGGTGAAAACCGGCGACAACCCGCAACCACCCATGAGCGGCGTGCTCAGCGACCTCCAGAACCGCTGGTCCCGCCTGCCGCCGAAGCTGCAATAGGGGGCTTGACGTAGGGGCGGCGCTTGACGCCGCCCGCGGACGCCGACCAGCGGCGCCCCTACCGCGAGGCTGCGTCGAGCCAGGCGTAGAATGAAGTGCGGTGGATCGGCCTGACCCCAGGCCGTTTTTTCCAAGGCGGGCGCGCCGGGTCAGCGTGCTCCCGCTTCAAACTGATACAGCGTGAACCGGTCCTCCGGTCCGCGCGGCGCTTCGAACACGCGGCGCGCCGGACCGCCGGCCGCGTCGAGCCAGGGATGGGCGGGATAGAGGCTGCCTTCGTAGAGAATGAAGAACGCCGTCGGTTGCGTTCCGGCTGCGCGCACGACGGCATTGCGGGCCACGGCGAACTCAGTGGGATCGTAGATCGTGACGGGCACCACGGCGATGCGCGGGTCAGCCACCGCGTCCAGCATGAGTCCATAGGCGCCCGGACGGAAATAACGGTGCGTCAGGACCGCGCAGGTGACGTGGTGCTCGTCGGCATAAGCCGTGAGAAATGCACGCACCTCGCCCAAACCGCGTCCGCTCCACGGGCCGGTGTAGTACTGCGCGATTTCACCGCCGGGCACCGGGGCACGGGCCGGATCGGTCGCGACTTGGTGCGAAACAAATGACCACCGCCCGATGGCGACGGCAAACCCGATGGCGGCCAGCGCGCGCCAGCGACCGGGCGCCGCGAGCCCGGTGCCCCACGCGAGCCCGAGAAACAGGATCAACGGCACCTGGTCGGGCAGGACATAGCGGGCGAATGGCCGATTGTGGATCAGCGCGGCCACGACGAGCGCGAGGGCGGCGCCGGCGGCTGCGATCAGCGCCAACCGCGATCGGGCCCGCACCGCCAGCCACCACCCGCTCGCGACCAGCAACCCGAGCGCCCAGCCTCCATAGCCGGCGATCCAGTTGCACCAAGTGAGCAGGCGCTGCGGAGTCTGCGCCCAATAGGCGCCGGCGGCCAGCGACGGCGGCAGGAAGCCCGCTTGTCCCGTGTTGGCACCCAAACGGAACAGGCCCGCGCCCAGGCAAAGCAGCGGCACGAGCGTGCCGAGGGCGATGAAAACCAGCGACCGGCTGAAGATCGGGCGCGCGCGCCCGGTTTGCACCGCGAGATAGAGGAGGCCCAACCAGGGCAACGAGAGCACCGCGGAAATTTTGAAAAGACAGGCGACTCCAAATAATGCGCCGGCCCCGAGCCACCAGCCGGGCGCTGGCTTTTCCCGGTACGCTCCGCGAACCATCAGCGCGACCGCCCACGCCAGCAGTGCGGCGATGAAGGGATCCTGAAGCGCGAGGCGTTCGTGGAGGACGGCAAAGGGCATGACGGCCCACAGCCAGAGCCCGCAGAGCGCCGCGGTCCGCCCGGCAAGTTGATGAAGGGTCCAGCCCAGCGCCACGGCGGTGGCGAGGCCGCTCGCCGCGGTCATGAGCCGCGCCACTTCCAAGGCGTGCCCGGGAAACCAGCCCGCGGGAGCGAACAGCCAGAGGAGCGCGGGCCGGCCTTGGGCGACGGGATCCATGATGTCCCGCACGCGGCTGTCGAGGGCGGTCAGGATGAGGGCGCTCTCATCCACAAAGGCGTCGAGTTCCCCGATCCGCCAGATGCGCAACCACGCCCCGGCCAGCAGCGGCAACGCGACCCACAACCAGAACGGCAAACGGGTGGAACGGCTGGCAGGCTCGGGCATCGCCGCCATGCAATCGCCGGTCGCCGCGATGTCAGCCCTTTTCAAAGCGGGCTATGCCTCCACGCTTCCACCCGGACATTACTATTGAGTGAAGATGAAAAGGAGCAGCCGTTCAGACGGCTGCTCCTCAGAGGGAATGTCACCTATTAGGTGACATGTCGCGCGGAGCGCAGGGAGGCTGCTTGAAAAGTAGCAGCCGTCGTCAGACGGCTGGCGCCAGCGGTGTCGCCCGCTTGCAGCGACGGCCCATTGTCCGACAAACTGCGCGAAGGCCGGGAAAGGAATGTCACGTATTACGTGACATGTGCGCCGGTCCTCAGAGGGAATGTCACGTAATACGTGACATGTCGCGCGGAGCGAAGAAAGGCTGCTTAAGCCGGCGGACGGGGGATGCCCTCGAACCTCCCTTCCGCGATCGTCTCTTTGGTGGGAGGGGTTTTATACCCCGACAGGAATGCGCACAGGCAGTCGGGGGATAAAACCCCTCCCACCCAATCTTCGGAACGACGCAATGCAAAGAATCTGCTCGGGTCTCGCATGCGCACGCGTGGATCGTCACGGCCGCCAAGCCGGCCTCGCGATGACGGATCAAATGAGGACACTACCGGCCGGTTTGGTCTTTCCACCGGCCTGCGTTTCCAACCCAATCATCGGGAATGATACGCGCCCTCCACCGTTTGCCCCGGGATCCTGGTGAACAGGCGTGATGCATGGGCGGGAGGCGGGCTCGCGCTGGCCCTCACGGCCCTGCTGTGGCCGATCGCGCATATCAGCGTGGACCAGCACCACGACGGGATCATGTTGAAGCCGGCCTTCGATGTCCTGGCCGGCCAGGTGCTGTTCCGGGATTCCTTCACGCAGTACGGCGCGTTGTCGTCCTACCTGCAGGCCGGCGCGCTTTGGATTTCGCCCACGTTGCTTTCGATCCGCCTGCTGACGGTCGCGGCGTACACGGTGACCCTGATGATGCTCTATGCCGCGTGGCGCCATGTCCTGCCGCGATCGCTTGCGGTGGTGGCGGGCATTTTCTTCATCCTGTTCATCCCGCTCTACGAAAAAGATTATTGGGATCATCAGTACTGGACCTTTCTCCCTTGGTCGTCGGTTTACGCCATGATGTTTCAGGCGGTCGGAGTCTATGCGCTCTGCCGGGTGCTGACCGGCGGTCCCTCCCGGTCGTGGGGCTTGCTGCTGGGCGTGGCCTGCGCGTGCGTCTTCTGGTGCCGGCAACCGGTCGGGGTGACGATGGCGGCGAGCCTCGCACTGGCGGGCGGCGTGGCGTGGTGGACGCGGTGGGCGCCGACAGACGTCACCCGTCGCGAACTTTTCCTCCGCGTGATCGCGGGATTTGCGGCCCTGAATCTCGTGATGTTCGGCGGCATCCTTCTGGCGGGCGCCTTCCCGGCATGGTGGGAACAGAATATCGTCTGGCCGGCGCGATGGAGCGGCAGCGTGGACTGGATGGATACCCTGCCTTTCACCATTCATCCCCTCGCCATGGCGAGTCTGGTCCTGCTGGGATTCGCACTGGCGGTGCCGGGGTGGGCGAAACGACGCTGGCCCGGCTGGTCCTGGCGGTGCTCGGCGGGATATTTCCTCGGGCTTGCGGCCTTCCTCGTCTGGCAGCGTGACTGGTGGCTGCAGGCGCTCGACGTCAGCACGGGCGGCTGGCTCCTGCTGGTGCCGCTGGTGGTGCTGGGCGTGATGGCGAGGTGCCTCTGGCAGGCCCGGCGGGGCCCGGCTGGTGCGTACACGACGGAGTTCCACCTCACCTGCGCGCTGGCCGCGGTGTCCTTGGCGTCTCTCGCGCAATACTACCCGATGGCGGATGGCTGGCATATTTTCGATTCGCTCGCCCCGGTCTTCGGACTGTTCGTCCTGGCCGTGTGGCGCTGGACCGGCTGGTCCGCCGCATGGCTGACGGTCGTGCTGCTGGCGGCCATGCTGCCCGCCGCCTACCGCAAGGCGGTGGCCATCCCGCCGGCCGTGAACCGTCCGCTGATCACGCTCACGCGGCCCGCGCTCCTCCGCGGCATGCGGGTGCCGCCGCCGCAGGCCATCAGCTTGCTCCAGATCGACGACACCTTCGCCCGGGTGCTGCAGGCGGCCCCGGATATCCCGACCGCGCTGATCGGTGACAACGCGCTCTATCTCTGCCTCGGCCATAATCGCACCAACCCGATCCCGTATTACGTGACCTGGCGGGGGCTCGCCAGCCAGCCGGACAATGTCCGGCGTTGGGCATACATCGCCCGGGAGAGGCCGCTCCTGGTCCTGCAGTCCGCCCGCTGGGCGGCGGTGGACGAATTCTACCAGCGGGCGAATTATGTCCCGTTGCGGTACATCCCGGCTGAAACCTTGGAGATTGCCGTGCCGGGCGAGCTGGCCGCCCGGATGGGGCTCGGGGCCTATGGCATCGACCCGGAGGCGCGCCGGCGCTAGATGAGTTTACACCCGCGCTGAATCGCGCCAATCAGGAGCGTGCTTTCGCCTTTGCTCGACTCGCTCGCGCTCTCCGATCCGTGGACCTACCTGGCGGTGTTCCTGGGCGTGTCGCTGGTCATGCTCTGGCGGCTGGAGGCCATGCTCGACCACGGGCTCGAGGGGACCGCGCTCGGCACGTTGTTGATGCCGTATTGCTCGGGCTTGGGAAACCTCATCTTCGTCGCGATCATGATCTCGCGGCACGGCAAGCCAAGCGAGGTGCTGACGAACTGCCTGGTCAACAACGTCACCAACATGACGCTCCTCCTGGGCGTGCCCGCCTTGGGTTGGGGCCTTGCCGTGCTCCCGGCCAAGGCGGCATCCGGGGCGAGGGGAAGGAAAGCCCCGAAGGCGGCGAAGAGCGCGAAAGGCGGCGGGATCGAAGGCCAGCTCAACCGGTTGTCCTTGATGCTCACGCTGACCGCGGTGGTCTTCTTCACCGGCACCGTCTGGGCGCTCGGGGGCGACGGCCAGCTCGATCGCACCGACGGCGTCGTGCTGATCGGGCTGTTCTTGTTCTGGCAGTGCTTCCAGGTGTTCGACGTGATGAAGCACAACCTGCGCGCGAAGGTTTCCTTCGGGTGGATGTTCTATGTCGACCTGCTCGTCGTCCTCGGTTGCGCCTACGTGCTCTACGAGAGCATCGACTGGCTGGTGACGTGGCTGTCCGCGCAGAAGGGCGGGTTCGTCAGCGCGGCGAATCTCGGCTGGCTGACCGGCTGGCTGATGGTGCTGCCCAACGCCGTGCTCGCGCTCTACTGGGGCTGGAAGCGCCGGGCGGATGTGGTGTACAGTTCGCAGATCGGCGACGGACACATCTGCATTCCGCTTTGCCTCGGCTTGTTCGCGCTCTTCAAGCCGCTGCCGATGGCGGGTTTCAGTTCGACGGCGCTCATCCTGTTGCTCGGTTCCGCCGCGCTGCACGCGGCCTTCCTGCTCGTCACCGGCGGCCTCCCACGCTGGGCCGGCGCCGTCTTCATCGGCGCCTACGCGTGGTTCGTCTGGGCGGGGCTGCTGAGCTGAGTTCTATTTAACCACTCATGGGATTCAGCAATGGATGAATCCTTTAAGGTGCGGGCGGCTGATCGTCGCCACCGGTTGATTTAGAACCGGCTGATCGCCGGTAGCGTGGAGGCCCAGCTCCTGCTGGGCCGCGAACGTGAGAGGGCGTCCGCACGCCCGGCCCAGCGGGAGCTGGGTCCTCCACTGTGCCCTGACTGAGCATGGGCTCGGACAGCGATCCGCAGTCCCCCCTACCAACATCGGAGCCGGTCAGGCAGAGGGCACCATCGAGGTTTCGCCGTTGGCGAAATCCATGAGTGGAAAAATAATTCCCAAATCCTCAGACCAGCGGATCGTCCCGGAACTTGCTGCTCAGCTCCACGAACGGTTCCTGCGCGGCGAGCCACTTCGGATCCCGGCGGATGTCGGCCATCGACTTCGTCGTGTGGTTGCAAAACAGGTAGGCGGCGGGCCCGAGACGGATGACGGCGTCATAGTGGGAGCCGACTGCGTGGCTCACGAACTCGAAGTCGCCCACGCCCAGCTTGCGCGCTTCCATTTCGGTCTGCAGCGGGATGATGTCCTTCTTGAATTTGGCCTGGTAGATGTCGGCGCGCGGGCCGTCGTAGGCGAGCACCGCGCCTGCCTCGCGGGCCAGTTTCACGAGCACCCATTCATTGAAAACCGGCTGGCCGTAGAGGCCCTTCATCTTCGAGAGGGTTTGGAGCACGGCCAGGTGGGCATCGGGAAGATTCATGTCGGTATGACCAGAGTCTTCGGAAAAGGTGCGGACCGAGGCCAGCAGAATATGGCGGCCCGGGAAGGCCTCACGGATTTTTTATCGGGCCTGCAGGGGGCGACCCTTGTCGCTTGAGTCCTTGAAAGGAGCAGCGGTCGTCGGACCGCTGGCGAATGGGTGGCCAAGGCAACACACCCCGGCGCTGCGGGCCACCCCTCTCAAGAGGGATTTCGCGTGGCGCGTGATTCTCGGCCCAGCCAAACGCTTACGCGTTCAGCTACCGGAGCGGTTCGGAATTACTTCACCCCCGCCAGTTCCCGCACCCAGATATTCCGGAAGGCGGTGGGATTGCGGTGATCCTGCAGGCGGAGCGGCAGCTTGGCGGCGTGGGCCTTGTATTTCGGCTGGCCGCGATATTCGGTCGGGCCGGTCAGCACCACGTCGTGTTGCACCAGCACGCCGTTGTGGAAAACAGTGACCCGGGCGGGACTGGACAGCGTCCCATCGGCGGCGAAGCGCGGGGCCACAAACACGGCGTCATAGGTCTGCCACTCGCCCGGCGGACGGCTGGCGTTCACCAGCGGCGGATGCTGCTTGTAGATGGAGCCGGCCTGGCCGTTGACGTAGGTGTCGTTCTGATAGGAGTCGAGCACCTGCAGTTCGTAGAGGCCCATGAAGAACACGCCGCTGTTGCCGCGGCCCTGGCCCTTGCCCTCGACCTTCGCGGGCGTGCGGAATTCGACGTGCAACTGGATGTCGCCGAACGCCTGCTTGCTCTGCTGGTCGCAGGGCTTCGCGGGCGGTGCCATGGGGACGACGACCATGGCGCCGTCCTCGATTTTCCAGGCATGGCCGTCGGCGCGCACCGGCTCCCAGGCATCGAGGCTGGTCCCGTCGAACAGCACAATGGCGTCCGAGGGCACGCCGCCCGGCGGCGCGGTCACCACCGGCGGCACGGGCGTGTAGTATTCCGTCAATTGCGGCGGAGGCAGTTCCTCGGCGGCTTGGAGGGCAACGGCGGCAAGAACGGCGAGCAGGGGTAGGGAGCGCATGGGTTCAATCCGAACGGCAAAAAGCGCGCGTGGCAAGGCGTCGGGTGGGGAGGTCTTTGGGCGGATGAGGGATTCGCCGACATCGCGACACACCCGGGCGCTGCGCGGCCCCCTCCGCACCCTACCGCTCCAGCGTCGCCGCCATCAATCCGATCACGACGTCGTTCGCGAGCGTGCGCACGGTGAGGGATTGCAGTTCCTTCCGCGGATCGATCGTGAGGGCGAGCACGGTCGCCGCGCCGCCGGGGATCGCGCGGCCCTGGCCTTTGAACGCGGCGGCCTCGAGGATGCGGACCCTGCCCGTTTTCAAATCGACGCGCGTGGGCAACGGCCCGTCGATGCGAAATTGGTAGTCGTCCGTAAAGTAATCCTGCTCGATCGGCCACCACGTCTCGGGATTGCGCAGCGCCAGGCGGGAAGTCGTGCCGTCGGTGTAGGTGACAAGCACTTCGCCGTTATCGAGGCGGCTCTGCATCGCATTGGTCGAACCGGCCATCAGCAGGTGAACCCGACGCGCGCTGCCAGCGAGTGGCACGGCGGCTTCGCGCGGGTAGTTGTCCCATTGCGAGGTGAAGAGAATGTTTTTGTCCGCGTCCGGCCCGGGCGTGGCAAACGTCACGCCATTCGGCAGCGTCAGGCGCCCGCCGTTGGCCGCGGACGCCGCGCGCAGGCCGGTGTCGTCGATCTCCGCCATCGCATTCATGTGCCCCGCCCAATAGCCGATGCCTTGTGACGGCAACGCCAGCGAAACGAACGGCGAACGAGGGGAGAGGTATTTGCCCTTTCTGAAAATCGCCGTGACGCGGTCGTTGAATCGGGCGGTCAGGTCAACCGGCTCCAGTCGTCCCATTTCAGCGGATGCCGCCCGGCCTCCGGACGGGTTGCCGGCCGCACCGGATCCTGAAAGCCGGTCGGATCCGTCGGCCTGCGCCTCGTCCGCGGTTGAAGACTGGTCCGGACCCGCTTGCGGCCATTCGATGATGATGGCGAGCGGCGTGCGGGTCGCCGGCCAGCTCAGGATCACGGTGTCGTCCGGGCCGCGATTGACGTTCAGGGTTCCGTCGAAGTCCCCGCCTTTCATCGTGACGCGACGCGGGGCGACCTTCGACGACACGATCAATCGCAGCCTGGGGAATTGGAGTCCGCTGGCGTTGAACGTGTAGACGTCGGTGGCGCCTTCGCGGCGAAAAGCCATTTCCACCGCGAGGTGGGTGATCGACGCGTGCGCCCACGCGCGCGGGAAGCGCGGCGCCATCGTCAGCTCGCCTTTGAGGGCATCCGGCTTGAGGCCGAACAGGCCCTCGACGATCGCCCGGCTCAACACGCCGGAGCCGTCGGCGAAATCGCGCTGCGATTCGCGGCGATAGACATCAAGGTAGTTCAGCGAGCCCACGTTGCCGGGGGAGATGCCCATGAACATCGAGGCGACCAGCGAACTCTTCAGCAGGCGGAACGCATCCTCGGCGCGCCCGGCCTGCCAGAGGGCCAGGGCGGTGTGGACGTTCTCGCCCATCACCACGTTGTTGAGCGACCACGTGTACGGCATCCAGTCGGAGCTGGCGAACATCCCGAGGCCGGCCGGGACGCCCGGGCCGCGGACCGGCAGCCGCGGGAGGCGCGCGCTGAGTTGCCACGCCATGGCCGCTGCCTCCATCGACGTCGGCAGGCCCGCGTCCATCGTGTGATAAAACGTCCACAGCCCGGCGCTGGGGTGCGTGAGTTGGCCGCCGAGCAAATCCTTGGATTCGGCAAAGTGATCGTTCAGCCAGAGCAGCTCCCGCATGCCGCGGGCGATCAAATCCGCCTCGTGGCGGTAGCTTTGCGGATCGGCGCCGACAAGCGGGGCGAGGCGCGCGGCCATGCGATTGTGCCAATAGTTGTAAGCCGAGCTGTGGGCGGCGCCGCCGCCCGAGTATTGCAGGTCATCGCTCGCCCAGATGGCCGCGTAGGCTTCGTAGAGCGGTAGTTTCTCGCCCGACGCGGTGGTGAACTCGCGCCGGAAGAGCCGCCGCTCCCACGCGAGGTGTCGCTCGATCGCTGGCCACATTTCTTTCGCAAACCCGGTGTCGCCCGTCCACAGCAGGTGGCGGAAGAGCGCGTCGATGAACACGAGGTTCATGTCGTAGTGGCTGTTCGACATGTCGCCGTTGCTGTGCAGCGCCGCCTCGCTGCGGGCGAGGTTGGCGTTGGCGTCGGGGGGCGGAATTTTTTCCGGGATGGGGGAGGTGTTCTGCCGGGTCGCCCAGTAAGCAAAATGTTTCCGCGCGCGGTCATGCCAGCCGAGGGCGTCGAGCGCGTAGGGCCCGCGCCAGCCGAGGAGGCGGGTGCGCCAGGCGATGGCGCCGTGCATGATGGCCTGCTGGGGTTCGTCCCACACGGCATCGGCCGCGACGTTCAGCGCGCCGACCGCGGCGTTGAGGAAGGGATCCGGGGTGTCGATCGCCACGCGCTTCCGAAGCTCGGCGAAGTGCGCCTCGGTGTCGGCGAAGAGGTGGGGCAGGTCGGCGGCCGAAATTTGTAGGGGCGTCGCTTGACGGCGCCCGCGGGCGTCGTCAAGCGACGCCCCTACTTCCTTGTACGTATCGAGATCGGAGGCTGGAGCGTTGCGTGCCCCCTTGCGCACCAGCGAGAGGAAAATCGGCGCCGCGTTGGTCAACGGCACATGCCCGATCACGATCGGACGGTTCGTGAACGAATCGGGTTCGGGCCGGAGCAAGGCGGGCAGGTCATTCCACTTGCTGGCGTCCGCCGTCGAGAGTCCGCTCCCTGCCGGCACCAGGCCGGTGATGGTCGCCGCTTGGGCGCGCACGGTGAAGGCGGCGGTCGTGAGTTCGACCGTGTTGTTCTTGCAGAAATCGGGTTGGAGCTGGAACCACTGGCTGATGGGCATGCGCTCCGTACCGATGTCGCCGTCGCGCGTGCCGCGCTGGCCGTTGACGCCGCCATAGGCCCAGACGAGTTCGAGGCCGGCGGGGACGCCGTCGGCCTCGATGCGCACGATCACGCCTTCGGTCTGGTGATAAGCCAGCACGGCGAGCTTGAGTGTGCCTGCGCCGAGCAGCGGATCGCGGATTTCGTAAAGCAGTTCGCCGGGTCGGTAGCGCGTGATGATGGTGGCGGCCTCATGCAGCCACCGGTGGAGCGCGTTGCCCCCAACGCGCTGGCCTTGGGAAAACGCACCGGGGTCAGTGCGTTGCACCACGCCGAACCGCAGGTTCCCGCCGCGACCCGGCAGGTAGAGGACAAACTCGGGCTTGTCGCCTCCGTCGACGCGGAAGGCGGTGTTGCCGCCGTAGAGCGGGCGGTTGAAGAACTCCGTGCCGTTCTCGATGACGAAGTCCTCGCCCTCCGGGCGATACCGCAGCGGACGCTCGAGATTGGATTCGAGGTTCGGCGTGAGCTGCTGCGCCGCGGGCTGGGCGAGCACCGTCGTGAGCACGGAAACAAAAAGCAGAAGTTTAACCACGGATTTCACGGATTACACAGATGGCTCAATACAACGAAATCGTCCGGGCTTTCACAGCAGTAAACCCAAGGTACGGACGGTCTGATTTTTTAGCCGGCCTTTTGCCCGGAAGCGACCGGCAGACCGCCAGGGAATTAATCCGTGTTATTCGTGTAATCCGTGGTTAAAAAAGTACCTGGTCCGCCGCCTCTGCTTCAGGCTTCAGCTTTTCACTTTGGGTTCAATTCGGCTCGGGGCGAAGGCAGTTTAACCACGGATTTCACGGATTACACGGATGAAGGCCGAGGCATCGATGAACCACGGAACACATCGAACACACGGAATTTTCACAGAAGGTAACGGAGTTAACGAAGGAGCCAGCCCGGGCTTGGTTACCTTCGTTTTCTTCTGTGAATTTCTGAGTGTTTCGGATCTCCAATTCAATGCCATCGGTGTTATCCGTGCAATCCGTGGTTAAAAAATGCATGGTCCGCCGCTTCTGCTTCAGCTCTCCGCTTTGGGTTCAATTCGGTTCGGGGCGAAAGCAGTTTAACCACGGATTTCACGCATGAAGGCCGAGGCATCGATGAACCACGGAACACACCCAACACACGGAATTTTTATAGAAGGTAACGAAGTTAACGAAGAAAAAGCCCGAGCTTAGTTGCCTTCGTTTCCTTCTGTGAAGATTCGGAGAATTTGGGATCGGGCGGGATTTTTCCGTCCGTTTCATCTGTGCGATCCGTGGTTAAAAGCCGCCCGGGTCTGGCTCTTCAGCTTTCAGCCTTCAAGTTTCAGCTTTCTGGTTTTGGCTCGAAGCGGCTTTGGGCGCGGTTCTTTTTCACCGTGTGGGCCGGGGCGACCACGCCGTTCATGGCAATATAGATGCCGGGAGCGAGTGACTGCAGCGCGCCGACGGCGCAGCCGAGGTTGAAGACCGCGTCGCTGTTGCGAAAACGCGCGGGCTGCATCGAGCCGGTGAAGACGATGACCTTGTCCGGTAAACCCTCGAGCTTGGCCGCGGTGGTCGTCATCGTGTCGGTGCCGTGCGTGATGAGGATCAGTTTCTCGGGCGAGGCCTCCACGCGTGTGCGGATGAGGGCCCGGTCGTCGTCGGTCATCGCGAGGCTGTCCTTTTGCAGGACGGACTCGACGACGAAGTCGAAGGTGACATTGGACTCGCGGAAGACGGGCCCCACCTGGGGTTCGCCGACCTCGTAGGTGCTGGCGGCGTCGAAGTAGACCTTGTCGATGGTCCCGCCGGTGGCGATGACACGAATGCGCATAGCGGCAAGGTGGTCTCCTGCCGGCTCAAATTCAACCCGGATTCACCCGCAAACAACAAGTGGAGGGGCCCAGCTCCCGCTGGGCCGCCGTGCGACGGCGCTATCACGTTCGCGACCCAGCCGGAGCCGGGTCCTCCATCGGGCTGATGTGCCCGCTCGCCCGCGTCACCCTGCCGCGGGCGGCGATGCGTGGCCGGGTTCTATCTTCATCTTAAGGTGAGTGGGCGTCTCCTCGTAGATTGTGAAGCCCAGACGCTCGTAGAGCGCCCGTGCGGGATTTGAGCGAAGCACCTGCAGGTGCACGGGCTGCTGCTTTTCCCCGGAGCCGGCGATGACGGATCTGATCACGGCGGAGCCGATGCCTTGGCGCTGGAAAGCCGGCAGAATCTCGATTCTCGCCAGGAAGAGGTGATCCGCCGCCGCCCTCACTTCCAGCAGGCCGGCGTCGTGCCCGTCCACCTGGAGAATGCGGATCGTCGCCGGATCAAACTGCTCATCGAACAACCTCCGCTGAACGCCATCGTCCCAACCGTAGATGGCCGTCACGTAATCGCGCATGGTCGCCACCTTCAGGGCGAAAAGCCACTCACGGTCCTTCCCGGTGGCGGCTCGCGTGGTGATCTTCACGGGCTGGGCTTCGTCGGGGTTCCGGCTCAGTCGCGACCGCTTGGGGCCGCTGGCTCGGGCGATTGGTTCGGTCGCTTTTTCTTCATGTGGATGGTGTCGCCCTTGGACTCGGTCACAAACCAACCACGCTTCAAATAGAAAGTGAATGCCCGTTTTCCGCGGTCGGCCGAGGTCCACAGCCAGATCTCCTGCCAGCCATGCGACCAAAGCCAGTCCTCGACCCGCGCGATCAACCGCGAGCCCACGCCTCTTCCCTCGGATTCGGGCCGGACGGCGATCACCCAGAGCTCGCCGGTCTTTCCATCGCCAATCGCGAAGCCCGTGATGCGTCCCGCCTCTTCGCACAACCAGCCGCGATGGGTCGTGCGCAGAAGTCTCGCGGTTGACTCCTCGGTGATGCCCAGGGCCTGGAGGGCCTCGCGCGAAAATGGATTCTCCCGGGTCGAGGCGCGAACCTCGATGATCGCCGGCAGATCTTGAGGTTCAATCAAACGCAGGTTCATGTCCGGCCGGATATTTTCAACGCAACCACGCGGGAGGGTGGGAGGGATGCGCAGAGGGTCAGGCCCTGGTCAGGCCTGTTTTTCCTCACGTAGGCGACGCTGCATGTCGGCATAGGCTGCACGGATTAGATTCGAAACGGCTGCAGCGTCGAGAGGTTCCCGTGGCCGAATTTTAACATGGCGCATCACCTTGCCGGAACCTTCCAGCATTCTCTTCGGGTCGGCTAAATCCGCACCGCGAAAGAAGCCAATATTCACGTGGGCTTTGAAGGTGTCGATGTAGGCAAATGTAGCGTCGGTAACACATGCGGTCGGATGACCGTCGTGCAAAAGCTCTCGAACATCGCCTCCGCATTCCCGAATGACTTCGAACCAATGCCGGGCGATTCTTCCCAGCTCGCCCTTTTGCCATTGCATCCAGGTTTCGATGTCTGGACACCGCTTAACGGAGTCGGGGAATCGAAAGAGCTGGCTCATTGCCTGACGTTAAGGATGTGCCGCGCGCGGGCGAGCGGAGACTGTGCCTTTTTGGACTCACGCCTTTTCTTTTCCGAGCTTAGCTCTCCTTCGAATCATGCATGGTTTGAAGCAGGATCCGCCACCCTTCGGATCCTTTGTAGAGGTTGTAGGTGAAGGTGGACTCCCAGAGTATCTGACCGGTCGCATTCTTGTAGGCCCAAGTGATCGTGGCCGCGACGGAGTTGGTGCCGAGGGGCAGCGATTTGAAGCTGAGCATCTCACCTTGGGCGCTGCCCTGCGCGCGATAATGTCGCAGCACCTCCGCGAAAAAGGCCTGAACCTGAGGGCGCGTCGCGTGGAGATGCACGACGCCCTGGCGGGCTGTCAGGCAAGGCGCGCCATAGAAAGCGGCGATCTCAACCTCCGTCAGGAGGAACGAGGCCCCATAGTCTGCGAAAAACGTGCGGAGTTCAGATTCAGTCATGATGTTGCTTTTTTTCCCAACGTTAACGATGAGACGCGCGCGGGCGAGCGCGCTCTGAACCTGAAATGAGGGGAGGGGATGCGCAGAGGGCCAGGCCGCTTTTTGCTGCTAAAGATTCCAGTCAAAAGAGGAGGCCGCGGATTGCGCTGCAGCAGAAAGCGGCCTGACCCCGTTGGGTGCCTCCCGCTCAACCTCGGGTTTTTCCGGTTGCTGCGGCCGGGCAAAAGCCTCCGATTGGCGGGCGTGAGTCGGCCGAACATCCCCTGGATTCTCACGCCCCATCCGCCTTCGCCCGTGGCTTCGGCGCGATTCGGGGAAGGATTTGATGATGGGCGCCAGTGATAACATGGATTCACAGCCAAATATTCTTTGGATTCTCACGACCCAATGGCGGGCGCAGGCCGCCGGATATGCGGGCGATCCCAATGCGCGGACCCCGTGGCTGGACGGGCTGGCGAGCGAGGCGGTGAACTTCGCCCAGGCGGTGACGCCGCATCCGCTCGGACCGCAGGCGCGGGCGGCGTTGCTGACGGGACGGCTTTGTCCGGAGAATGGCGTGAAGGGGTATTGGGATGCGCTGCCGGTGTATGCCGAGAAGTCAGCGCGAGCCAGCGCGCCGGCCCGCGGCGGAAAACGGGCGTCGTCAAGCAACGCCCCTACGGGCAGGACCGTGGCGCATGCGCTGAAGGATCGGGGGTACGCGACGGCGTGGTTTGGGAAATGGCATTTGTCGGAGCGGGACCGGGCGGCGCCGTTCGTCGGCGAGGCGCACGCGAAACAAATCGTGCCACCGGAGCGGCGCGGGGGCTTCGACCTGTGGGAGGGATTCGAAAGCGGATTTCTGCTGAACGACCCGTGGCTGCACGGCACGCGGCTGCCGCAACCGAAGCACTTCAAGGGTTACCAGGCGGACCTGCTCGCCCAGCGAGCGGGAGCCTGGAGCAAGGAGCAGGGGGCCCGGCGGCAGGCGGGCGGGGCGCCTTATTTCTGCGTCGTGAGCCTGGAGGCGCCGCATCCGCCTTATCATGCGCCGGCGCCGCATGTGTCCGAGGTGAAACCGGACGAGATCAAGTTGCGGGCCAATGTTCCGGCCGCGGCCGTAAAGCAGGCACGCGAGGAACTGGCCGGATACTATGCCCACATCGAGGCGACGGATCGCGCGGTCGGGCGGTTGTTGAGCGAAGTGGATTTGGCGGAGACCATCGTCGTGTTCACCTCCGTGCACGGGGACATGCATGGTTCCCACGGCGTCTTTCGCAAAGCGTGGCCGTATGAGGAGAGTGTGCGCGTGCCGCTTTTGATCAGAAGGCGGGGGGCGGGGGACGGACGGCGGACGACGAATGACGGCGGACGGAGGGATGGGAGCGCGGTGTCCCTGGTCGACTTGCCGCACATGGCGGTGGCCTGGGCGGAGGGGCGGGAATGGCACGCGAAGGGCGATTCGGCGCTCATCTCGATGCCGGCGGCGTCGGAGATTCCCCATCAATGTCCGGTGGCGTGGCGGGGATTTCGCACGGCGAAGCACAAGCTGGTGCTGAACGAAGAGGGCTCGCCGTGGATGTATTTCGACCTCGAGCAGGATCCGCTGGAAATGAAAAACCTCGTCGACGATCCGACGAGGGCGGGGGAGATCCGGGAATTGATGAAGCTGGTTTAGGAATGGATTCTTACAGAAGGTAACGAAGGAAACGGAGGAAGGCTTTGAACTGGGTTGGGACGCTTCGTTGTCTCTGTTACCTTCTGTGAAATGAATTTGATTGGGTTGGGAGCAAAATACAGATGAAGAGTTTTAAACTACTGATGCTCCGCCCAGCTGGTATAGGAATGGATTCTTACAGGAGGAAACGAAGGAAGGCCTTGAACTGGGTTGGGAGGCTTCGTTGTCTCTGTTAGGCGAGGCATCCGTGGTTGAACCTTCCGGGGTTTGGGAATCCGGTCCGACCTCCGTTTCCTCCGTTACCTTCTGTAAAATGGTTTGGATCGATCCGATCGGGATCTGAGCGGTCTACGCCTTCGGCTTGAAGTGGCGGGTGATCGCCGATTGCAGTTCGTCGATCTTCACGGGCTTGGTGATGTAGTCGTTCATGCCGGAATCGAGGCAGCGCTCGCGGTCGCCTTGCATGGCATTCGCGGTCAGCGCGATGATGATGGGCTGGCGCTCCGGCGAAATCGTGGCGCGGATCTGGCGGGTCGCTTCCAGGCCGTCCATTTCCGGCATCTGGACATCCATGAAGATCAATTGGTAGTTCCGTTGCTTCACGGCCGCCACTCCCTCCAAGCCATTGTTCGCGGCGCCGGCCTGGTAACCCATCCGCTCGAGGTAGCGGAGCGCGACCTTCTGGTTCACCGGGTTGTCCTCCACGAGGAGGATGTCGAGGGGGATGGCGTTCGCGAGATTCACCGCCACGCCGGAATTGGAGGCGCCGGCCGCCGCGCGTGGGCCGGGCTCGGTGATGATGCGGCGCAGCGTGTCGTGCAGCGGGTAGGGCTTGATCGGTTTGGGGAGCCGGTGGACGAGCGGATCGGCGGTCTCGGTGCGGCGGGCCGCGTTCGTGCCGGGGGTGAGCAACACGACGGGCAGGCCGGGCTGGAGCCGGCGCAGTTCGCCGATCAGCTCGAGGCCGTTCCGGTCCGGGAGATCCTGGTCGACGATGGCGGCGGACAACTGGCCCCGGCCCGCGAGTGCCAGCGCCTCGGCGGCGTTGGCGGCGAGCAGCGGCTCGATCTCCCATTTGTCGAGATAGTGGCCGAGAGCCGTGCGGTTGACGGCGAGGTCGTCCACCGCGAGCACCACGCAACCGGCCGGCAGCGCGCCGAACAGCGGCGGGGTGCCGTCGTCGAGATCGACGACGCTCGTCTGGATGCAGAAATGGAAACGCGAGCCCTGGCCGGGCGTGCTGGTCACATCGATGCTGCCGCCCATGAGCTGGCACAACCGGTCGCAGATCGCCAGGCCGAGCCCCGTGCCGCCGTATTTGCGGGTCGTGGACGCGTCCACTTGGCTGAAGGGCTTGAATAACAGGTCGCGCCGGTCCAGTGGGATGCCGATGCCGGTGTCCGTCACATGGAAATCGAGCAGGATTTTTTCGCCTGCCGGCTGGTGGCGCAGCGCGGCGTCCGCGGTGACCTCGAGGGTGACCGAGCCGGAGGGCGTGAACTTCACCGCGTTGTTCATCAGGTTCACCAGCACCTGCCGCAGGCGCGTGATGTCGCCGAGGACGCAGGCCGGCACCGCCGGGTCGATCACGTAGGCCAGTTCCAGGCCCTTGGCGCCGGCCTGGGCGGAGAAGATGTCGATGGCCTCCTCGACGCACTGCGCGATCTCGAACGGCTGGCTTTCGAGCTCCATCTTGCCCGACTCGATCTTCGAGAAGTCGAGGATCTCGTTGATGATCGAGAGGAGGGAGTCACCGCTCGTGCGAATCGTGCTGACGTAGTCGCGCTGCTCGGGCGAGAGGTCGGTCTCGAGCAGCAGGCTGGTCATGCCGATCACGCCGTTCATCGGCGTGCGGATCTCGTGCGACATCGACGCGAGGAACTCGGACTTCGCGCGCGAGGCGGCGTCGGCCTCGATCTTCGCGCGGCGCAACTGCTGCTCGGTCTCGACGCGCGCGGTGATGTCCGTCTCGATCGCGATGAAGTTCTCGACCTGACCGTCCTCGTTGAGCACGGGTTGCACGTCGAGGTGCACGTGGAAGCGGCGGTCGCCGGTCGCGAGTTGCACGGCGTCGGTCGTGATCGACTCGTGCGCGGCGAGGGCGGCGGTGATGCGCCCGACGGCGCCGGCATCGGCGTCCGGGCTGCCGAGGAACTCGGTGAGCGGCCGGCCGTGCACGTCGTAGAGCTTCCGGCCGGTCAGGCGCGTGTAGCTGCTGTTGGCCCACTCGATGTGGCCGAGCGGGTCGGTGATGACGACCGCGTTGTCGGTCTTGCTGGCGACGAGGGACAGCTTGCGGCTCTCGGCCTGGCTGGCCCGCAGGGCCTCGTCGGCGCGCTTGCGGGCGTTGATGTTCTGGACGGTGCCGAGCACGCGGCGCGGTTTCCGCGTCGCGGTGAACGACGTGCATTTCGCGCGCAGCGCGAGCCACAGCCAGTCGCCGGTCTTTTGCACGACACAGTGCTCGATCTCGATGAAGGGCGTCTCCCCGCGGAAATGCGCGTCGATGACGGCGCGCACGGCGGGCCGGTCCTCGCCGTGCAGCAGGTTGAGCCAGCCCTCGCCGGTGGCGGGCATCTCGGACGCATCGTAGCCGATGAGTTTCCAGATGCTCGGC
This sequence comes from uncultured Oleiharenicola sp., assembly GCA_964515595.1. Lineage (GTDB taxonomy): Bacteria > Verrucomicrobiota > Verrucomicrobiia > Opitutales > Opitutaceae > Lacunisphaera. The sequence continues at coordinate 26,219 of CAZEUN010000009.1, forward strand.
GTGCAATAGACCTGGTCGGTCTCGACGTCCCACTCGTACACGCCGACCTGCGTGGAATCGAAGGCGAGGTTAAGGCGCTCGTCCGCAATCTTGAGGCGGCCCTCGGCGCGGCGGCGTTCCTCGTTCTCGATGCGCAACTGCTCGCTCGTCCGCTCGGCGGCCCGCTGGCGGAAGCGCGCCGATTGCGCGAGGTTGACGACGAGGCCGAAGAGGAGGCTGACGCCCAGGCCGGCGCCGAGCGCGAGTTCGGGCAGGTACTGGCGGTTGCTCGCGATGAACGCGGGCCGCGGGGCCAGCGTGATCGTCACGCGCTGGTTGTGGATGTTGTAGAACGCCTCCTGGCGCAGGCGCTCGTCGACCTTTTCCTCGGGCGTCATCGCCTCATAGACTTTCACGGGCGGCGTGCCGGTCGCCGCGAGCGGGTTTTCGACGGTGACGCCCACCTGGTAGCGGCGGGAAAGGTTGAGGCGGCGGTCGATCTGGTCGAAGACCCGGTCGTAATAAAATTCACCGACCACGAAGCCGTCGACGAGGCCGGAGCCGGTGACGGGGATGTACGCGGCAAACGTCGGGGATTGCAGCGGCGGCTGGAGCGGCGCGGCGATGGCAAAGGTGTAGCTGCGGCGCGCGCTGTCGACGGCCGCGTGGCGGAGGGGCTGGTTCGAGTGGTCGAACGTCGGGGCATCCTCGTTGCCCTCGTGCGGCCAGTACCAGCGCGTGTGGAGGCTGCCGTCCACCCACTGGATCGACCGGAAGCTGTTGAAGTCGGTGAGGTATTCCGCGACTTCCTTTTCCCAGGCGGCCTGCGTCAGGCCCGAGGATCGGGTCCAGCGCCGCGACTGGCGCGCGAGGCTCTCGATGGTCGAGTCGGTTTCGCCGCTGAAGAGCGCCGCGATGTTGTTGATCGTGAGCTGGGTGGTGCTGTTGAGGTAGGCGAGCTCGCGCTGGCGGAGCGCCACCCAGAACGTGCAGGTGATCGTGAGGCTGCACGCCACGACTGGGAGCCAGAGCCAGCGCGGGCCGGCCCCGAGCCGGTCGGGATTGTCGCGCGCGGCGAGCCAGATCTGGGCATGGCCGAGAACGATCAGCAGGATGGCCGTGTGGGGGCCGAGGCCCGCGTATTGCTGCCAGAGATCGACGCTGTTCAGGCCGGTGCGGTAGGCCGCGAGGCCGGTCAGGCCGTAGGCCGCGCCGAGCGATCCGACCAGCGCCAGAAGCACCGGCCGGCGCGTGTCACCGGGCCGCGCCGCCAGCCAGGTGAACATCAGGCCGCCGAACATCAGCAGGCACGACAGGGCCGCCGGCATGCGCGCAACCGTCGCGCCGGCGATGACGCCCTCGTGCCGGACCAGCAGGTCGTCGATGCCGAAGTCGAAACCGAGCGGGCTCTGGATCAAGGTGGCCCAGGCGACCAACGCGGCCACCAGCCCCAGGCTCAGGGCCGTCCGCCGCCAGCCCAGCGCCAGCGCAATCGGGGCGAACCCGATGAGCGCAAAACACAGGCAGGCGTTGCCCGGCAGCGCCGCATCGTAGGAGCGCGGTTGGATGAGTCCCAAATGGCCCGTCCACCAACCCGCCAGCGCCAAGACGCCATACAACGCCAGCGCGGCAAACGGTGTCAGGTACGCATAAGCCAGCAGGCGTTGCCGGGGGTGGCTCGTGGGGGGCGGCATGTGGGGCGGCTCAGTGTGCTACGGGTGTGCCATTCGGGTGGCAATGGTTTTTAGGGGTTTCCACCTAGATGAGCCGGGATTCGGGTGGAATGGACTGAAATAAACGAAGCTAAGTCTTTGGCGGGACGTTTTTTCCCGGATCGGCAACAGGTGGGGGTTCGACGGGCGGTTTCGGAGCGGGCACCGGGGTTTCCGGATGAGCGGAGGAGCCGCCCACGACGATCGACCAGTCGGGTTTACTGATCGGGCCGGTCAGCTTGAGTTCCAGAATGCTGGTGATGGGGTTGATGACAATGCCGATGACCCCGGTGAGGAGGTTGCGGTTTTCCTCGTAGGGTTTGAAGCGGGCGGTGAAGTCGAGCGCCTTGGAGGCGAACGTGAAGTTGCCGCGTGCGTCGATCACCGCGCTGCGGCCGCTGATGCGCAGGTCGGGGAAATACAGCCGGCCGCCATCGAGCCGGAAGCTCGTGCGCGCCTCGTCGAGCTTCAGCGAGGAGAAATTCAGCGACAGTCCGCTGAGCACCTGCGAGAGGAGGCCGAAGAGGTGGATTTCCGCGAGCTCCGTGCCGGTCAGCGCCGCGTTGCCGTTGCCGAGGAAGGTCGTGAGTTCCCCGGGCCGGCCGGTGGCGGACAGGCCGACGTTCAACCGGCCGCCCTCGGCGCGCTTCATGAACTTGCTGTCGGCGGCCGGCGCCACCGGCTGGCCGGTGTCGTTGGCCTGGTATTCCTCGACCGCGCGGATGGTGCGGGCGAGGTCGGCATCGTTCAGGTAGAAATCGAAACCGAGCAGCCGCTTGGCGGCCGCGCCGTCGACCGACGCCTTGCCGGAGCCGCGTCCGCCGGCGGCGGCAAACTCGATCGAGTCGAGTTTCACGTCGTTGCCCGTCACGCTCCCCTGCACCTTGGCGGAATCGACGGGAAAACCGTAATAGTGGAACGGGCGGGCGGCCATGCCGGTGAAGGTGTAGTGGGTGTCCTCGCCCAGCGTGCCGGCGGCGTGGACCTGCGGCGCGGCCGTGAATTTCAGGCTGGCGAGGATGTCGTCGGCCTTGCCCTCGAGCATCCGGCCGATGACGGCGGGCTCGACGCTGGATTCGAAGTCGAAATCGAAACGGCCGAGATCGTGCGAGCCGGGTTCCGCCACGTGCTTGAAGCTGCCCGTGAGCCGCTGGGCGCCCTGGGCGCGCGTGCCCTCCAAGGACCAGCCGTGGACGAAATTCGGCCGGACGAACACCAGCGCGCGGGTCTGCTCGAAGTCGCCGCCCCAGACCTTGGCCCCGCGTGCCTGGCTGCTGCCAAAGTACACCGTGCGCATCGGCTCGCGCCACCGGCCCTGCAGGTCGATTTCCGCCGTGGGCGGCTCGGTGGGGAAGGCGAAGTGCGCGTTCCAGAAGTTCACCCACCAGTCGCCGTGGAACCAGCCGTTGATCTCGACCGGCCGCAGGCGCCCGTCGAGCAGCATGCGGTAGTCGGTGGTGGAAAAATCCATCCAGTACGAACCGCGGGCAAAATTTCCGTCCAGCTCCACGCGTGCGTCGTGGGCGAGGAAACTCATGCCGTCGATGTCGACGCGCCCGCGCGCGGCGGTGATCTTCACGCCGTGGGAATCGAGCCGCATCGCGTCCACGCGGCTGCGCAGGCGCTCGAAGTGCCAGCCGGGCCCGAGGTCCGCCTCGGCCGAGAACGTGACCGGATCGCCGAAGATGAAGTACGGGGCGGCGCGCGGCGTGATTTCCGCCAGCACCTGGTTGATCAATGCATGCGAGCCCCGGCCCTCGGCGTGCACGTGCGCGCTCTCTTCCTTGAGGTGGGCCGCCACCTCGGCGGCGATGAATTCGCCGCTCACCTGGAGGGCGGCGGACGCCGCGATCACCGGCCACCGGTGCAGGTCGGCGCGCAGGGCCGGGCCCATGAGCGCGATGCCCGGGACGGTCACCGACCCGGCCGCGATGAGGGCCTCGCGCGGGCGCACGGAGAAATTCCCCGGCTTGATCTCCAGCGCCAGGATCGTCCGGACCTGGTCAACCTCGTAGGTCGCCTGGTACCGCGCGTGTCGCGCCGCGACGTGGAGGCGGAGGGTGCGCACGTCCTTGCCATCCAGCCGGAGCGTCCCGCCGGCGGCCATCGGCCCGATGACGAGCGGCTGGCCCATCGGCTGGTCGGCCGAGGCCGCGGTGAACAGGATATGCGCGGTGTTGCCCACGCCCGGCTGGCTTTCGAGGCGGATCGCCAGCGCCGGTTGTTCAAAGGCCTCGAGCGTGTGCAACTGCAGCGCGATCTCGCGGCCGAGCCGCAGGACCTGCGCGGTGAGGTCCCCGGGGGAAGGCGCCACGGCGCCGGCCGCGCGCGGCGGCGGGGTCACTTCACCCTGCGCGGTCACGGTGACGCGCCCGATGCGCCCGTTGAATTGTTCCACGAGCCAGTGCCGGTCCTCCTGGCGCAGGACCATCGCCAGGTCCCGGATCAGCGGCTCCGCCGTGCCGCTCGGCGAAAGCATGGCCGGCAGCTGCACCGTCGCGCCCTCGAGCCGGATCTCGTCGGGCATCGGGCGGCCGGCGAGGACCGACCAGAAATCGCGGTGCAGGTAAAGCACGCGGCAGGTGAGCAGCGGGTCCTCGAATTGAGCGGAGCGGAACTGGACGTCCTCCAGCAGCAGCTTGCCGGTGGGATCAAAGCGCGCGCCGCCGAACTTCAGCGTGAGGCCGGCCTCCGCGAGCCGGGCCTCGGCGCGGCGGAGGACGAAGCCGGGCACGGGGAGTTCGTGGGCGACCGCCACGTAGAGCAGCGCGGCCAGCGTTCCGCCCAGCACGATCCACACGGCCCAGCACAGCACCGTGACCAGGCACGACGCGCAAAAGCGCAGCGCGCTGACGGCAGGCTTGGGGTTCGCGGGCATGATGCTTCAACGAAAATTCAAACGCCGAATTCCAAACGCCAGGGAAACATCATTTGTTCGGCGTCTGGACTTTGGCGTTCGGCGTTTCCGAGGCAGAGGGGATTTCGGCTTTGGGCGGCTCGGTCGCGGCCGGGGCGGCCGCGGGCAGGCCCGGGTCATGTTGCGTGCCGTAGGTGAGGGCGAAGATCGCGTCGAGCAGCTCCTGGGTGACCTCGAACACGACGCCGCCGAATTCCGCCGTGCCGGCGAGCATCGTCGTGCCGCCGAGCCGGTCGGTCAGCAGGAGCGTGAGGGTCGTGTTCTGCGCGGGCGCGGTTCCGGCGGTGAAAGCCGTGACCACTTCAAGCTGGTATTTCCACGGCTGCGGCCCGGTCGCGGTTTCGGCGTGGTCCGGCGTGAACGCGCCGGCGGTGAAGGCCTTCGCGCGCAGCGTGCGCACCTGGGTGAGGAGCGACGCCAGCACGGCGCGCGCTTTCTCCGGCACGGGGGTGGTCGCCGTCGTCCCGGTGCCCGCCGCGGCCTCGCCGGGAGCGAACGCCGCGGTGGCGAGGGATTCCGGCGTGATGGCGACGGCGTTGCTGAGCGCGAGGACGGGGGTGTTGCCCGGCAGGGCGGTGAGCTTGAGGCTCGTGATGCGCGCCGCCTCGGGCAATTCGCGCAGGATCCGCTGGCGGTAGTGCCGGGCCGTCACGGGGGCGTCGTCGAGGATATCCGGCAACACCTGGTAGACAAACGGTGCGTTCGTCGCGCGGGCAAAGGCCTCGCCGGGCTTGTCGGGTGACACACCGATCTGCAGCGCGAGCGAGGTGGGCTCGCGCGTGAGCGCGCCGCCGCCGCCGGCGGGGGCGAAGTTCAGTGTGATCTCGCGCGCCGGGCGGTTGAAGCCCCAGTTCTCGAGGTCGGTCGCGGACGGCGCGTCGCTAAGAAACCTCGGCGCGCCCGGCCGGGCCTCGTGGGCGGAGAGCTGCGCGATTTTTTGCAGGAGTTCCGCCACCACGATCGGGTCGGCCGCGGTGGTTTGCGGCGCCGCGCCGGTCACCCGCACGACCTCCTGCCAGCCCTGGCCGCCTTCCAGCCTTTGCAAGGTCAGGTCGGGCTGGCCCGGGGCGACGAGCGTGACCGAGGTGACGGTGGCCGGGTCGAAGTCGACCACGTGCGGATCGCGGAGATTTTCCTGGGCCGTGTTCAGCACATCAAGGAGCGCCTTGGGCACGGCCGTCGTGAAGACCACGGGGTTGTCCTCGATTTTCGCGAAGTACTCGATGTCGGGCGACGCCGCGCCCTCGCGCGGGACGGTGATGCCGGTGGGCTTGCCCAGCAGGAGGGTCTCGCGGCGGGCGTTGCCCTCGAGCGTGACCTGCAGCGTGGGCGTGTTGAGGCCGGCGCGCTCGAGGTCGGTGTCACGCGACTCCACGAAATTCCGCGCAGCCAGGGCGTTGACGGCGTTGATGGCGACTTCGACGGCGGGCTTGCTGGCGCGCGCGTTGATCGGCGCCTCGAAGCCCCAGCGGGAGGCGGCGTCGCGGCGGAGGCGGACCTTGAGATTTGCGGGCCGCGTGCTGCTGCCTCCCTCGGTGCGGGCCGTCTCGACGTTGAGCGAGCGGACCTCGAACACCGGCACGCTGAAGATCGACGCGGCGCGCAGCGAATCGAGCGGCAGGCCGATGGCCTCGGCAAAGCTGCGGTTGACGACGTGGATGCGCGTCTTGTCCGGGGAAAGCAGGTAAAGGCGGTTGCCGACGGCGGTGACATCGCCGATCTGGACCTCAAAGGTCCGGTCGCCCGAGGTGAACTGGAAATTCAGCGCCGGATCCGCGAGCCCGTAGTCGGCCAGCGACCGGCCACCCTTGGCGAGGTCGGCGACGGGGAAACTCGTGTCGTGGTCGAGCAGCTCGATCGCGTTCACGAGGCTCGAGATGGCGTTGAGGCTCGCGGGCCAGCGGTAGGGCGCGGTCAGCCACCAGGAGGAGTCGGGAAGTTTCTCCAGCTTGACCTTCTCGCCGGTGCGACTGGTGCGGGTAAACGAGGTGATGGTCGCGGCCTCGGGGCCAAACACGCGGCGGGTCGCCTCGAGGCGCTTCCGTTCGTCGATCCACGGGATGTCGTAGAAATAAATATACGCGAACAGGACAACGTTCAGGAAAAGCAGGACAACGGTGACTTTGGAGCGCATGGAGGCGGGGAGCGGTGAGCTGAGAGCTAAGAGCTGAGAGCTGAGAGCTGAGAGAGGGCCATGGGGGAAGCTGAGTGGGTTTGATCTCCAAGCTCTGGACTCTGGGCTCTCGGCTGGAGTGGGTTTAGTTTCGCCTGGTCCAATACACAATGAGGCCGAGCAGCGCGACGGCGCCCGGGACGATCAGGAAGAGCCCCAGACGGAGACGTCCGAGTTCCTCCTGGCTGAGGGAAATCTGGAAGCGCTCCACGGGGCGCGCGGGGATGTTGAGCTGCGTGTCGCGATCGACGGCCCAGCTGATCGTGTTGAAGAAGAGCGCGAAGTTGCCGGGGTTGATGATCCGGTTGTTGGTGGCGATGTCGCTGGTGCCGAAGACCGCCAGGCGGCCGCCGGGCACGCTCAGGGGCAGGTTGGCGGGCTTCAACCGCTCCGAGATCACGAGCACGCCGAGGCCGTTGCGGTTCCGCAGGTCCTGGCCCGGCGTGTATTCAAAATTGCGCAAGCGGTAGCCGCTTTCGCCCCACGCGGTGGGGCTCGAGGCCGCCAGGGTCTTCACGTTGAGGCCGTCGTCCGGGGGCCGGCCGATGTCCTCCGTGACCACACGGGCCGGGCCCACCACGGGAAACAGGGAATTGTCGATGATGACCTGCGTGATCGGGTGGGGGAGGAAATGGCTCAGGATCAGCTCGCCGTTTTCCGAGATGTAGTTCCGGTTGGTGTCGAGGATCACGTTGTCGTAGACGAGCACACCCCAGTCGAAGAGCAGGTTCTCCAGGCCGAACGGGCGCGTGGGATCGACCAGCAGGACCACGCGGCCGGCGCGTGTGGTGAGGTAGGTGCGCAGCAATTCCTCCTCCAGCGGGGGAATGCGGCCCTGGGGCGAGGCGATGACGATCAGGGCCGCGTCCTCCTTGATCTGCCGGCTCAGGCTGAGGTTGATCCCCTCGAGCTCAAAATTGCGCTGGCGCAGCTGGTCGCGGAGGAGCGAAAGCCCGCGGGCGCCGTCGACGCTGTCGAGCGACATCTCGCCGTGGCCCGCGAGGAAATAGATCTTTTTCTTCTCGGCGCTGGCGACGTCGAGGATCGCGGCGGTGATGACGGCCTCCCCGCGGAACGCCTCGCGGCTGACCTTCTTCTTGATGACGTAGAGGTCCTCGAGCGTCTTCACGCTCCGGCCACGGTCGCTTTGCAGGACGACGACGTTGGGCTGGTCCACGCCCAGCGCCTCGGCCTCGCGGCGGTTCTGGTAGACGTCGACATAGTGGACCTTGATCCGCCCCTTCGCGCGCTCCCGCGTGAGATAAACGTATTCGCGCAGCAGGCCGCTGATGTCGCGGTAGGCCTGGGAGATTTCCTCGCTGTCGTTGGTTTCCGTCAGCGTGACGATGACGGTGACGTCGCGCTCCAGGTGCTCGAGGTACGACTTGGTTTCGGGCGACAGCGAGTGCCGGCGGTTGGCCGTGACGTCGAAGCGCCAGGAATGGTTCAGCGCGACGTAATTGAGCCCGGCGAACAGGGTGAGGAAGAACGCCGCCTGCAGCAGCAGGTTGACCAGGCGGATCCAGCGGGCGGCACGGAAGCTGTCGTTGAGGGCCATACTTCAGCTGTTGAGCAGCTTCGCCTCGACGCCGAGGATGCTGAAGATCAGGGCCAGCGTGGAGCCCGTCAGGTAATAGAAAAGCTGGCGGGTATCGATGACGCCGTGCGTGAAGTCCTCGACGTGCGCCGGCACCTGCAGCGACTCGAGCGCGGACTTCACGGGACTGAACACGGAATTGTTGAGCGCGCTGATCTCGCCGAGGTAGCGCGGGCCGAGGATCACGATGATGAGCAGCACGACGGTGAAGATGCCCGCGACGGGCTGGCTGCGCGTCATCGAGCTGGCGAAGATGCCGATGGCGACGAAGAGGAGGCCGCTGACCGCGATGAACAGGTAGCCGCCGATCAGCGGGCCGGCATCGAGGTAGCGCATGTCGCGCGCGTAAAGCTGCAGGATGTAATGGAAGCCCAGCGTCGAGCCCCACAGCAGCAGGTAGAACAGGTAGGCGGCGGAGAACTTGCCCAGCACGACCTCGGCCGTGTTGACCGGCGTCGTGAGCAGGGTCTCGAGCGTGCCCTGGCGGCGCTCGTCCGCGATGGTTTTCATCGTCAGCAGCGGCACCATGAAAAGGACGGGGAACCAGAAGAACTGGAAGAAGACGACGGCCGGCGGCGTTTCCTGCGGGGTCTTGCTGTAGACGTCGAGGATGCTCGCGAAGATGAACCCCATGACCCCGAGGAAGAACACCGCCGCGATATACGTGCTCGGGCTGTAGAGCAGCGTGCGGATCTCGTGCGAGAGGATGGTGAAGTAGTGGCGCATGGCAGTGGTGCGGGCGTCCTAACGCACCCCGTCCTGCGGGCACCCCTCTCGAGAAGGGTACCCATTCTGCGCCCGCAAGGATCCTCTCTGGGGAGGGGTGGCGCGCAGCGCCGGGGTGTGGAGGGAGGTCGGCATGGCGTTCGCTTAAAATTTCGGCAGCGGCGCGCGGCTGTCGCCGTTCACCGGTTTGTCCGGCAGGCGGGCGTCCCAGCTGCGGCGGGTGGCGGCGAGGAAGACGTCCTCGAGCGAGGGTTGCGTGCGGCCGAGGGAGCGGACGCGGTAACCGAGTCCGGGCAGCGCCGCCAGGAGCCGTTCGCCGAGATCTTCCGGCGATTCGGTGGTCAGGGTGGCGGCGCAGAAACCGTCGGCGCCGCAGTCGCCCAGCGCCGCGACCTTGAGGGTCGGCTCGATCGCCTTCAACCGCGCGCCGAGCACGTCGGCTTCGCCGGCGATTTCCAGGCGGTAGCTGGTGTGCCCGAAGATTTCATGGCGCAGCTCGGCCGGCGACCCGGCGGCGACGATGCGCCCGCCGTTGATGATGAGCACGCGGTCGCAGGTGGCCTCGATCTCCGGGAGGATGTGGCTGGAAATGATCACGCTCATCCGGCCGCGCAGGTTGGCGATGAGGTCGCGCACGATGATGATCTGGTGCGGATCGAGGCCGATGGTCGGCTCGTCCATGATGATCACCGCGGGTTCCGAGAGGATGGCCTCGGCGATGCCGACGCGCTGCTTGTTGCCCTTCGAGAGCCGGCCCATGATGCGGTGGCGGTTGCGCTTGAGATCGCAGAGCTCGAGCACCTCGTCGATGCGGGCGCGGAGCCGGTCGCGGGCCATTTCCTTGAGGCGGCCGCGGAACCAGAGGTATTCGGACACCCGCATGTCCTCGGGCAGCGGGTTGTTTTCCGGCATGTAGCCGACGTGGCGCTTGGTCGCCTCGGGTTCGCTCGCCACCGGATGGCCGCAGATGCGCACCGACCCGGAGGTGGCGGGCAGGTAGCCCGTCAGGATGCGCATCGTGGTGCTCTTGCCGGCGCCGTTGGGACCGAGGAGCCCGACGATTTCACCCCGTTTCACGGTGAAGCTGAGGTCGTTGACCGCGGTGAGCGGACCGTAGGTTTTGACCAGGTGCGAGACCTCTATGGTGATGTCGGGAATTTCGGCCATGCCGCAGGGGTATTTACACGGGCAAACCACCCCGCGGGCAAGCCTTGCGTATCAGGTGGCGGGCGCGCCTTCCCGGGCCAGTGTGACTTCGCCGGCGCGGAAGCGTTCCGTGCGGCCGGAGCCCAGCCGCACAATCAACGACCCCTCGTTGTCGATACCCGTGGCGGTGCCGGACACGGTGCGCGTGCCCTGCGTGACGCTGACCGTCCGGCCGCGGAGCACATCGTAGCGTTTCCACAGTGTGGCGAACTTGTCGCGGTGCGTGCCTTCCAGGAACTGGTCGTAGGCGGACAGCACGCGCCCGATGAGGGCGGCGGCAAAGCGGTTGAGGTCGACCGGGCCGCCGGCGGCGTCGGCGAGGGAGATGGCGGTGCGTTGCAGGTCGCGGGGCAGGTCCGCCGCGCGGCCGTTCAGGTTGATGCCCAGGCCGAACACGAGGTCGCGGATCTGGTCGGCGTCGACGCGCGCCTCCGTGAGCATCCCGCCGGCCTTGCGGCCGTTCACGTGCAGGTCGTTGGGCCACTTGAGGCCCGGCTCGAGCTTCGTGAAGTTGGAGACGAGCTCACAGATGTTGAGGCCCATCCACAGCGTGAAGTCGTGGAGCCGCGCGGGCTCGAGCTTGGGCCGGAAAACGAAGGTGCTGTAGAGGTTGCCGGCCGGCGGGCTGTGCCAGACGCGCCCGCGGCGGCCGCGGCCGGCGGTTTGTTCGCCGGCGAGGATGACGAGCGGCACGGTGGCGCCCGTCGCGAGCAGGCGCTCGGCCTCGCTGTTGGTGCTGTCGACGGTGTCGAGGCACACGAGCTTCGGCGGGTGCGGCCGGCCGGCCAGGTAGGCGCGCACGAGGGCCGCATGCAAGGTCCCCGGGGTCTTGACGAGCCGGTAGCCCCGGCTGCGGCGGGCCTCGAACGCGAAGCCCTGGCGCGTGAGCTTCTGCAGCTGCATCCACACCGCCACCCGCGAGACGCCGAGCAGCTTGGCCAGGCGGGCGCCGGAAACGGTGCCGTGGTCGGCAGCAATGAGTTCGCGGAGGATGGTGATTTCGGTGGCGGACAAGGGGAATTTCGTCGCCGTGGGCGGCGGGAATCGTGTAGCAAAGCACGGAACCATGAGCGTGCAAATGTCATTTGCTGATTTTCAAAAATCACTGACGGCCGGCGCGCCACCCGCGGGATTGACCGGTCCGCTGCGCGCGTTGTGGCTCGATGCGAAGGGTGACTGGGACGCCGCCCATGACGCGGCGCAAGCATCCGCCGGACGCGAAGGCGCCTGGGTGCACGCCTACCTGCACCGCAAGGAAGGGGATGAAATGAACGCAGGCTACTGGTACGCTCGCGCCGGCCGGCCGGCGGCGTCGGGCGAGCTGCCCGCCGAGTGGGAGGCGATGATGCGGGAGATGCTGGGGTAGGGAAGCTCGGGTTCCCTAACACACCCCGCCCTGCGGGCAGCAGCCTTCGCCGGGCCTACGGCTGCCAAGCCCCTCTCGAGCCGGAACGATTCAGTGGAAACCGCGAAGGACGCGAAGAAACGCGAAGATCGCGAGTCAGACCTGATCCTCGGTGCTGCCTTGCCGTACTCACTCTTTCGTGATCCTGGGCCGAATCAGAATTTTCCCGGTAGCCCTTCGCGCCCTTCGCGGTTCAATTGCATGGTTCCGGCTCGAGAGGGGTGGCGCGCAGCGCCGGGGCGTGTTCGCGGTCGGCGAATGTGCCCTACGGCTTCCCCGCCGCCTCGCGCAGCGCCTTCGCGTTCGCCGGGTCGGTCGCCTCGGCGGCTTTCGAAATCGTCAGGACGTCGTCCAAAAACTGGCGCTTCTGCTGGATGTTGTAGTCCTCGCGCGCGCGCTCCGCGGCCGACTGGCCGCCCAGGCTGAATTTGTTGAGCCCGCGGTCGAAGCCCGTGGTCATCTTCTTCGCGAGCTCGGCGTTGAACGCCTGGGGTCCGAGAATCTTGTGGTCGCCGAGGCGCGGGCGCGGACGGGGCTGCTGCTTCACGGTCATCTTGGGCAGTTCCAGGACCTCGGCATCGGCGGGCGGCGTGTCTGCCTGCGTCTGGCTGGCCGGCGCGCGATCGACCGATTGTTGGCGGATATCCCGGATCTCCGCCGCGGTCGGGGCGAAGGGATTGCGGATGGCGGGCTCGATCTTGGGCACCGCCACCGTTGCCGCAGGCGCGGAGGCCGGCGGGGTTTGGGCGACGACGGAAACGGTCGCGATCAAGGCCAGCGTCAGGGCGAGCGTTTTCATGCAAAGGGCTAGACAGGAGGTAGCCCGGAAGTTTCCGGTTGCCGACACTATTTTTTGCGGCCCTCGCCTGCGGGCAGGTCCTGCCAGTCCATGGCGTGCTCCGATTTCGCGAGATCGGCCTTCAGTCCGGCGGAATCGCCGGCGTCGAGGGCCCGGTGCAGTTCGGCGATCCGGCCGATGTCCTCGAATTTCCGCTGCACGACGAGGGCGTGGCCACGTTCCGCCGGGGAGGCGGAGAGAATCGGAAGGGTGAAACTGTTCAGGAATCGGTCGAAGCCTCCCTGGAGGGAGGAGCGGTACTCGCGCGCGAATTTCTTATTCAGCTCCGGTGGCGCCAGGAGTTCGTCCGGGTCGATGCGCAGGAGGCGTTTTTCCCGCACCGTAAACGTGGGCAGCGCGAGCAGGCCGGGATCGGCTTCGTCGGCGGAGGTGTTCGGCCGGTCCAGGATTTTCGGGGCGGGCGGGGTGAACTTCGGGAGGTTGGCGCGGATTTCCTGGCCGAGGCGGACGGAAGTTTTTGCCGGCGATGCCGGCGCGGGATCCTGCGCGGCGAGCGATCCGCTCACCAGGCAGAGCAGCAGGGGAAGACCGGCGGGTTTCATCGGCGGGCGACCGGGACACTCACCCCGGCCGGGCTTTCCTGCAAGCCGGCGAATATAACAATGTCACGTATTACGTGACATTTATAATCCGCTATTTCAGCGACTGCGCCAGCGCGCGCAGGCGCGGCCAGTGCAGGTCGGGGATGGCGGGGCCGAGGTGCTGGACGCACTCCGCGCCGAGCGCGGAGCCGAGCGCGCCCGCGTGGGGGAGCGAATAGCCGCGCAGGTGACCATAAAGGAAGCCGCCCGCCCAGGCATCGCCGGCGCCGGTGGTGTCGACGACGCGCGCGACCTTGATGGGCTCGATGCGGTGGAGCTCGGAACCCCGGGCCACCCACGCGCCGTCCTTGCCGATCTTCACGCAGGCGACGCCGCCGTAGCCGGCGAGCTTGCGGGCGCAGGCGTCGTAGGAGGCGTCCTTTTGGAAAAGGGCGCGGACCTCGTCCTCGTTGGCGAACACGACGTGCACGCCCTGCTGCAATTGGGCCAGGATCCATTCGCGCGCGATGTTCACGACTTCGAACGAGGACAGCTCGAGGCTGATCGTGCAGCCCGCGGCGCGCGCGGTCTGCGCGACCTTCTCGGCGAGGGCCGGGTTGAACATCAGGTAGCCCTCGATGTGCGCGTGCTTCGCGCCGGCGAAGTCGGCCACCGTCACCTCGTCGGGACTGAGCGTCATGGCCGCGCCGAGGTGCGTGCGCATGGTGCGCTGGCCGTCGGGCGTCACCAGCGACAGGCAGCGGCCGTTGGGCAGGGAGGCGTGCTTGAAGCGCGAGCCGTCGCCGCCGGCGGCGGTGAAGTTGGCGCGGTAGTCGCGCGCCGTGATGTCGCCGCCGATCTTGCCGAGGAAGGTGGTCTTGAGGCCGAGCTTGGTCGCGCCGAGCGTGGCGTTGGCTGCCGAGCCGCCCGGCGTGATCGCGTAATCGGTGCCGAGTTTGGCGACGAGCCCGGCGATGTCGTGGTCGTCCACGAGCACCATGCCGCCCTTCTCGCCCGCGACGTGCGCGGTGAGGAAGGATTCGGGGACATGCGCCAGCAGGTCCATGATGGGATTGCCGATGCCGATGAGTTCGAAGGAGGAAGCCATGAAAGGCGGATTCTTCATCGTTCAATGTTCATTGTTCAATGTTCATTTCGAGCCCACCGGATCGAAATTTCCGATGAACAATGTACAATGAACAATACCGTCAGCGTCAGCTGACGGTGAGGCTCGTGGCGAGGATCGGGTCGTCGTCGACCTCGATGACGATCGAGTAATCGCCCGGCTGTTCGAAGCGCAGGTTGCGCAGTTCGTTGATCAAATTGATGCGGTGCAGGGGACTTTGGGACTCGAACTCGCGGTGCAACAGCTCGGTGGGGTTGGAGGGGTTGAGGCCCATCGACATCTTGATCTTGTGCACGCCCGGCTGGACATCCGTCAGCGTCAGAAACCACACCATGTAGGGGTGCATGACCGGGAAGGACCGGGCCTTGATGTTGGAGAAGACCCCGAGGATCGTATGCTTCCCCGAGGCGGGGTCGATGTGGACGCCATCGCAGGTGATCCAGGCCAGGAGGGAGGGTTTCGACTGCACGCCGGGAGGATGGGCGGGGGCGGGGGAGCGGCAAACTATTTTGGTCTGCAGCGGGAGAGGCACTCGATGACCGGCGGTCGGTGTAGGGCCCGCGCTTGTCGCGGGGCCGGGGCTTGAGGCCGCGCCCATGGCCCGGCGCCGGCAAGCGACGACCCTGCAAGTTCGGGCGGGGCGCGGGCAGGGGGGCGGCAAAACTATTTTGCGCGGGTTTTCACTGCGGGAAACGGCGCCGGGCCACCTTTTCCTTGTGTATGGTTCCGGGGCAGTTTTTACCCATACCCCGTGAAGTATATTTTCGTCACGGGCGGGGTCGTTTCATCTTTGGGCAAGGGGCTCACGGCGGGCTCGCTCGGCGCCCTCCTCGAGATGCGCGGCCTCAAGGTGCGCATCCAGAAATTCGATCCCTACCTGAACGTCGATCCGGGTACGATGAGCCCGTACCAGCACGGCGAGGTGTATGTGCTCGACGACGGGGCGGAGACCGATCTCGACCTCGGCCATTACGAGCGCTTCACCTCGGGCAGCCTGTCGCGCGCCAACAGCCTTTCCTCCGGCCAGGTGTACGAGGCGGTCATCGCCAAGGAGCGCCGCGGCGACTACCTCGGCAACACCGTGCAGGTGATCCCGCACGTCACGAACGAGATCAAGGAACGCATCTACAAGGGCGGGAAGGGCGTCGACGTGCTCATCACCGAGATCGGCGGCACGACCGGCGACATCGAGGGCCTGCCGTTCCTCGAGGCGCTGCGCCAGTTCGCCCTCGAGGTCGGGCCGAAGGACTGCATTTTCATCCACGTCACGCTCGTGCCGTTCGTCAGCGCCGCCGGGGAATTGAAGACGAAGCCGACGCAGCAGAGCGTCGCGAAGCTGCGCGAGATCGGCATCCAGCCGCACCTGCTGGTCTGCCGCTGCGAAAAACCGCTGACGATGGAGATGCGCGAGAAGCTCTCGATGTTCTGCAATGTCCCGGTGAAGGCGGTGTTCGCCGCCGAGGACGTCGAAGCCTCCATCTACGAACTCCCGCTCATGCTGCAGCGGCAGGGGATGGACCAGTACGTGTGCGATCTTTTCGGCATCCGGGCGAAGGCGCCCGCGAAGAACATCTGGGTCGACATCGTCCATCGCATCAAGTCGCCGAAGCACACCGTGCGGATCGGCGTCGTCGGCAAGTACATCGAGCTGCAGGACGCCTATAAATCGGTCTACGAGTCGCTGGCCCATGCCGGCATTGCCAACAACGCCCACGTCGACGTCGTGCGCGTGGACGCCGAGGATCTCGAAACCAAGGCCGGCCTGGCGCAGCTGAAGAAACTCGACGGCATCCTAGTGCCCGGCGGTTTCGGCGACCGCGGCACCGAGGGCAAGATCGCCGCGGCGAAATTCGCCCGCGAGAACGAGGTGCCGTACTACGGCCTCTGCCTCGGCCTGCAGATCGCCGTGATCGAGTTTGCCCGCAACGTGCTCGGCCTGAAGCGCGCCAACTCGATGGAGTTCGACCCGAAGACCCCGGAGCCCGTCATCGCGCTCATGGACGAGCAGCGCAACGTCGTCCAGAAGGGTGGCACGATGCGCCTCGGCGCATACACGTGCGACCTCAAGCCCGGCACGCTCGCGCGCAAGGCCTACGGCGCGGCCAGCGTGAGCGAGCGCCACCGCCACCGCTATGAGGTCAACAACGACTACATCGCCCGGCTCGAGCAGGCCGGCATGATCATTTCCGGCTGGAACCCGAAGCGCGGCCTCGTCGAGGTCGCGGAGCTGAAGGACCACCCGTGGTTTCTCGGCGTGCAGTGTCACCCCGAGTTCCACTCGAAGCCGAACAAGGCGCATCCGCTGTTCGCGGCCTTCATCGCCGCGGCGATCAAGAACCGGAAGGGAAGGAAGTAACCGTTGCCGTCATCCCGAGACTGTTCTATGCTCTTCGATTCAAGGAAACTCCTCCTGCTCGCCGGTCCCTGCTCGCTCGAGAATGAGAAGGTTTGCCGCGCCGCGGCGGAGACGCTGCGGAAGATCGGGCAGAAGCACCCGGAGCTGAAGATCGTTTTCAAGGGATCGTTCGACAAGGCCAACCGCACGTCGCTCGGGGGCGAGCGCGGCCCCGGCCTGCACGAGGGCCTGGCGCTGCTCTCGATGATGAAGCACGACTACGGGTTCCCGGTCGTGACCGATTTCCACGAGCGCCAGCAGGCGGCCGTCGTGGCCGAGGTGTGCGACGTGCTGCAGATCCCGGCATTTCTCTGCCGGCAGACGGACCTCCTGCTCGCCGCCGCGGCGACCGGCCGGGTCGTCAACGTGAAGAAGGGGCAGTTCCTCTCGCCGCAGGAAATGGAATTTGTCGTCAGCAAACTGAAGCAGGGCCACGCGAAGGAAATCTGGCAGACGGAGCGCGGCACGACCTTTGGTTACCAGAACCTCGTCGTGGACATGCGCTCGTTCATGCAGATGAAGGCGCTCGGGGCGCCGGCGATTTTCGACGCCACGCACAGCGTGCAGCAGCCCGGCGCCGCCGGCGGCAAGACCGGCGGCCGCCGCGAGTTCGTGCCCGCGCTGGCCCGCGCCGCGCTGGCGGCGGGGGCGGACGGTTTGTTCATCGAGACGCATCCCAATCCGGCAAAGGCGATTTCCGACGGCCCCAACCAGATTCCCACCAAGGAGCTGCCCGCGCTGATCGCCTCGTGCGTGGCCGTGTGGAAGGCGGTCCGCGGGGCTTGAGGTGTGTTGGGTGGAGGGCCCAGCTCCCGCCGTCGCCAAGCCTATGGCGGGCAAGCCTGCTGGGCCGCGAACGTGACAATGCGTCCGGCCATACGGCCCAGCTGGAGCTGAGCCCTCCAAATGAATCAATTGTCGGCGCCCACCGACAACGAATTGACCGGGCCGTCCGCGTCCGCATGGTGTCAATCAACCCAACCTCTCTTCATGTCCTCCTTCCTCATCGACGTGCCCGTGCCCTCCATGGGCGCCACCGTCAGCGAACTCACCGTCATCAACCTCGCCGTCGCGCCCGGAGCCCGGATCGCCAAGGGCCAGAAGCTGGCCGCGCTGGAAAGCGACAAGTCCGCGTTCGATTTCGAATCGCCCGCCGAGGGCACGATCGTCGCGATCATGGCGAAGAACGGCGCCGCCATCACGTCGGGGCAGCCCTTCGTGCGCATGGAAACGACCGACGAGAGCCTGCGGCATTTGGAGGTGCGGGGCGCGAGGCCCGAGGCGGGCGGCCAGGCTCCCGGTCCCGCAAGCCCGGCGACGGCCAAGTCCCTCGTCTGGACGCCCCGCGCCATCAAGATGGCGCAGGAAGCCGGGCTCGATCACCTCACCCTCAACGGAATCGAAGCCACCGGCCCCGGCGGCCGCGTGTCGGGCGACGACGTGACGAAGTATCTGGCGACGCGGAAATGATGGAGGACCCGCGCTCCGCGCGGGTCCCTTGATGGATTAGTGTAGCAGCGGTCGTCAGACCGCTGGCGCCAGCCGTCTGACGACGGCTGCTACTTAAGACTACCGCCGTCGCGTAGCGTGAAAAAGATGGCGCCTGTAGGGCCGGCGCTTGTCGCCGGGCCGTTGCGGATGGGAGCGGCGTGGACTTCAAGCCCTCCGCCTCCGATCAAATTTAAGCAGGCAGCAAGGAAACCGCGAAGACCGCGAAGAGACGCGAAGGCGTTTTGATCTTCGCGCGTCTTGGCGACCTTCGCGGTTAACCCGTTTGAATTTTCCGGGTCATCCTGAGCGCGGCGAGCATCCCGCATCGCCCGCGGCCCGCCGGCGAGCGGCGGCCCTACGAAAAAGCTTGGGATTGAAAGGAGCAGCGGTCGTCAGACCGCTGGCGCCAGCCGTCTGACGACCGCTGCTCCTTTGCCGTATGCAGCGGGAAATAAAATGTAGGGCCGGCGCTCGTCGCCGGGCCGTCGCGGAAATAACCCACGCAAGCTTCAAGCTCTCCGCCTCCGATCAAATTCCAGAAAGCATCGAGGAAACCGCGAAGGACGCGAAGAGCCGCGAAGGCGTCTTGATCTTCGCGCGTCTTGGCGACCTTCGCGGTTAACCCGTTTGAATTTTCCGGGTCATCCTGAGCGCGGCGAGCATCCCGCATCGCTCGCGGCCCGCCGGCAAGCGGCGGCCCTACATGAAAGGCAGGAATACAGGTAAGCGTGGATTGAAGGTAGCAGCGGTCTGACGACCGCTGCTCCTTCAAATCCTCGTGTGCGCCTACTTGATCTCCTTCGCCGTGCTCAGATAAAGCCCGTTGAACAGGAGCTTGAACGTGCCGTGCGTGCCGGCGCGGAAGGCGACCTCGGGTCCGAGCAGGTAGATCCGGCCGGCGCCGACGGGCGCTTCAAGGGCGGCGATGCCATCCGCGAGATACGGCTGGCCCCACGCCCAGCCGCTGCGCAGGGGCGCGGCGCTGGCGAACCAGGCGACGGGCTTCACGCCCTTCGCGACGGCATCGGGCAGGAGTTTGAAGACCGGGCTGTTGTCGAAATAAACATCGGCGACCGGATTCATGCCCCAGGCGAGCGGCGCCTCGGGATCCACGGCCGCGGTCAGGATGCTGCCGGGGACATAGAATTTTTCGCGCGGCAGACGCCGCTCCCGGCCGGACGGTCCCATCTCGACGAGCGCATTGCGGACGGGCACGCCCAGGTGATAAGCGAGGTTGGTGCTGGTGCCGATCGTGACCAGCGTGCCGCCTTGTTCGGCGAATTGCTTCAGCGCCGGAATGGATTTCTCCTCGGTGATGCTGCCGGTCCAACCGCGGTATTCAGCGGGCAGGTCGTCGCCTGTGGGGACCTTGACGAAAAACTCGCTCAAGCGGGAATTGGTCGCGCCCATGGACTTCGGGAGCGGGATGGCCCCGTTCACGAAGATAATCACGTCGTACTTCGCGCGCAGATTGCCGGCGTCGACTTGTTGCGAGTAGATGACGTCAAAGGGAAACTCGAACTGCTCGAGATTCCAGCGCGTCCAACCGGAGGGCATCGAGCCGCCGTACTGGTCCCACAACGCGATGCGCATGGGTTTGAGTTGCACGCCGTCGGTGATCGCCTTGAGCGTAACCGCAACGGCATCGAGGCCCAGCTCGGCCGCGGCTTGGGTGACGACCGGCCGGGCCGCCTCGGAGGCGGGAATATACAGCGAGCCGGCGCCGAAGTCCGGATAGCCCGTGGGCGGCGTTTTCAGCCAGTAGGCGTCCGCGCCCGCTTTCAGCAGCCGGTTCGCCAGGATGAAACTGTTGTTGGCCCGGTGGCTCACCAGCCAGCCGCCGGCGCCCGGGCCCACGCGGCCGGCGGGCGGATTCTGCAGCTGGCCGTACGGGAGCCGCTCGAAGGGGCCTTCGAAAGCGTCGAGAACGCGATCGAACTTCACGCCCATCTGGTACGCCATGGTCCAGCCGGCGGAATCGTACGGCGCGATCGGCGGGCCGCCGTCGTATTGGAAATCGTTCGGGTGGTCCTGCGGCTCGAACGCATCGAGCACGAACGGCCGGAAGGCCTGCGCCGTCTTCACCACGTACGAGCCCGCGGGATAGGTTTTGCCTGCGACGGTGAACTCCGCGGTCGCGCGGTGGATCGCGATGCCGGACTTCACGAGCGTGTTGATGAACTTCACGGCGGTCGGGAAATCCGCCTGGTCGCGCGGGATGATGTAGCCGCGCGGATCGCGCAGCCCGGGTTTCTGCAGCTCGTCGTAGAACTTCGCCGGGATGGCGCTGCTGCCCTGGCCGGCGAAGCGGTAACTGGCGTCGTCCAACTCGCCCGGCTTGGCGGGCGGGGTGGCGGCGGCGCGCATCGCCTCCACGCGTTTCGGCGAGAGCGTCCAATGGTCGCGGCCGCCGCGCTCGATGGAGTTGTTGCCCATGTGCCAGATGTTGAAGAGGAGCTCGTCGCGGTTGCGGGCGGCGTAGTTGAGCACGGCGTAGTTGGCGGTGAGCGAATAATCCACGGAGCGCCGGAAATGCCAGAGCTGCGGCGCGACGGGGAACGGGAGGTCGCCCGACGGGATCTGGCGCTCGGGCACGAGCGGGATCTGCATCGGCGTGGGGCTGCCCACGGTCTCGGTGAGCAGGCCGAGCATGTTGTGGAAATAAACCGTGGTGCGCAGGCCGCCGTTCCACCACGTGGAGAAGACCGAGCCGCGCTTCATGGTCGAGCCGGGCTTGCCCTCGGCGATCCAGCGGCTGTGCATGGCGGCGCCGATCTGGTCGAGCTGCGAGACGATCAGGGGATCATAGACGTAGTTGAAGGGATCGCGGTAGGGCGGACCGGCGACGATCGTGCCGGCGGGCCCGGTCTGGTGGTGGTTATAGACGATCTGCGGGAACCACTCGAGGTAGAGCTGCCGCGCGATGTTCTGCGACTCCTTCATGTTCGTCTGCATGAAGTCGCGGTTGTTGTCGTGGCCGATGTACTTTTGGTAGAGCCGCGGCTCGCGGTCGACGACGCGCGTGGCCGGATCCGGCCGGCGCATGTACCACGAGCTGATCAGTTCCTGGCCGTCGGGATTGGCGTGGACGAAGAGAATGATGACGTTGTCGAGAATGCGCAGCGTCTCGGCGTCGTTCCGGCTGGCGAAGGTCCACAGCGTCTCGGCCAGTTGCGCCGCGCCCAGCGTCTCGGTGGCGTGCAGGCCGCCGTCGATCCAGACCACGGCCTTGCCCTCCGCGGCCAGCGCGCGGGCCTGGGCCTCGTCGAGGCCCTCGGCGCGGGCGAGCCGCGCGGCGATTTCCTTGTAGCGATCGAGCTTCGCCAGGTTGGCGGGCGAGGTGCAGATCACCATGGCCTGTCGCCGGCCTTCCTCGGTGGGCCCGATGTCGACGTACTTCAACCGGTCGGACTCGCCGGCGAGTTTCTTGAAATAGGCCTCCGTTTGCGTGTAGGTGGCGAGCTGGTAGTCGTCGCCGAGGTTGAAACCGAAGTGCTCCTTCGGGGAAGTGAGCGCGAACGCCAACGGCGCGAGCGCGAGGGCAACCAGACTGACCGCCAGGCGGGAAAGCGGGGATTTCATAGGGGGATCGGGATGATTTGGCGGAGGTTGCGGGCAGGCGATATAATTTTGCCGGGAACACTCCCCGCCTTTCGGGCCAGCGGCCTTCGCCGGGCCGACGGCTGCCAAGCCCCTCTTTAGAGCATTTAAAATAAATCCGTAGTCGGCTCTCGGTCGAGAAAGACGGATCATTTCCGCCACCGTCATCCTGCCTGCCCGCCTTAGGCTCGGCGGCGGCGGGAGCCACGCGAAGGATCCAAGGGAATGCGCACATCCGCTTGGATTCTTCGCGGGGCTCAGAATGACGATGGCGGGGAATCATACGTTCTGATCGGCTATACTTTAATTTTAAACGCTCTCGAGGGGATCTTCGTTGGCGTTGATCCCCTCTGGAGCCGGAACCATTCAGTAGAAACCGCGAAGGACGCGAAGAAACGCGAAAATCACGAGTCAGACCTGATCCTCGGTGATGCCTTGCCGTACTCATTCTTTCGTGATCCCGAAAAAAATCAGAATTTTCCCGGTAGTCCTTCGCGGACCTTCGCGCCCTTCGCGGTTCAATTGCATCGTTCCGGCTGGAGAGAGGTGGCGCGCAGCGCCGGGGTGTGTCAGGGCGCGGCCTTCGCCGCCAGCGGTGCGCCGTAATTAAGATAAAACTGATTCTCAAACACCCCGTGCGGGTCGTAGCGGGCCTTGTGGGCGAAAAATTCCGGTGCCTGCGGATACGCACGCAGGAACTGCTCGCGGGTGGCGTGCGGACGGTACGGGAGATAATAGCGGCCGCCGCAGGCGAGGGCGGCGTCGATCAGCTCGCGCGTCATCACCTTCATGGCCGCCTCCGCGGAGTCGTCGCGCGCCTGGTGAAACAGCAGCACGAAGCCGAATACCTCCTCGGGGGCGTAGCGCAGGAAGGTGTCGTGGTCCGGCTTCACGTTGCGGATGGTGACGTTCAGCAACTGCGGCCGGAAGGTCAGGAAGATCGCGCGGGATTTCTCGATGAAGTCGCCGACCCGGTCCGCGGGAATGAAGTATTCATGGAGGATGTCGGTGGTGGCGTCGTCGCGCGTGGCGTAGAGGTTCGACGGCTCGTTCATCACTTCGTTGCGGGAAAACACCTGGCCGCCTGTCTCGCCGAATTGTTTTTCCAGCCACCAGCGCAGGTTCTTGCCGTAGTCGCTGCCGATGCCGCCGCGGAAAACCAGGCGCTTCAGGAGGCTGGGCTTTTCGTGGAGCAGGGTGCCCTTGACCGGCTGGCCCGAGGCCTTGCGGCGCAGGAGCGTGACGGACGCCTCCTGGAAAAACGAATTGGGCGCCACGCTGAGGCGCCCGTAGGCCATGCCGACGTCCGCCTGGTTCAACGTCAGCTCGCGATAGGCCTTCACATAATCCTTCGGCGCCACGGCGTGCGCCTCGGCGGCGTAGAAATCGTTCGGGAGCACGCGGAGGTCGACTTCGAGGATGACGCCGAACAGCCCGTAGCCGCCCAGGGCGAGGGAGAACAATTCCTGGTTCTCCGTGCGGCTGCAGCGCACCACTTCGCCCGTCGCGGTGAGCAACCGGAACGAGTCCACCGTGCTGGCGATCGGCGGCATGTCGTTCTGCCAGCCGTGGCAGTTCACCGAGATCGAACCGCCGACCGAAAAATCATTGTTGGTCTGCATGATCGTGACCGCATAGCCGCGTTCATCGAGGTAGGGGATGATCTCGAGCCAGCGCGCGCCCGCGCCGACCGTCAGCAGTCGCCGGTTTTCGTCGAGCGACATCTGCCGGAAGGGATGCATGTCCAGCGCGATGCCGCCCGGATACAGGGTGTGCCCGCCCATGGAATGCTGGGCGCCACTGATCGAAATGTGGCGGCCTTCCCGCGCCGCCCTCCGCACGAGCTCGCCCAATTGCCGGACCGCCGCCACCGGATCGGCCGCCACCGGGATGACTTCCGCCGGGGCCGTCGGGTTCAATCGGCTTGCGTCGTTCGTGCCCGCGGCGGGCATGGCGCGCGGCGCGCGCCCGTCGTGCCACCACACGCCGGCCAGGAACAGGACGGGCCGCGCGAGCATGAGGCCGGCGGTGAGGAGGAGGATCGCGAGGAATGTGAAAAGAATCCGGCGCATGGTCAGTAGTCGAAGAGGTGTTCGAGGCGGAGGTTCTTCGCGTCCATCGCGCGCAGCACGCGGCCGAGCGCCCTGGTGGGCACCTGGACGGCGACGCGCTTGCTGGCGGCGCCGGTGAGCAGGTTCATCGTGAACAGCGGCCGGCCGGCGCCGAGGTCGTAGGTCCACGCCGCGGGCGCGATGAGCGTGAGCATGATCTCGTCGTTGCCGGCGATTTCGTCGAATTCCAAACCGTCGCGCGCCAGCAGCGGTGCGATGTCCGTGAACCCCTGGTAGTGCGGCACGGTGATGATGGCGCGGCCGCCGCCCAGATCATGCACGCGGCGGATCCCGGGGCGGGCGAGGGTGGCCTCGCCCAGGTTGCGGACCGACGCGTAGACTTCGGTGTCGGCGACGCCGTACGCGGAGTGGCTGGCCCAGCCGATGAGGGCGGCGTAGGGCGTCTTGACGCCATACTCCAGGCTGAGGAAAAATTTCCGCTCGCATTTGCGCAGGAAATGCGGCCCGAAGAAATCGTTGGTTGCCCACAGCTTCCGGAAGGTGCGGCCAAACGGGAACTCGAACCAGGGACGCGTCGGGACGAAATCGCCATAGTCCTTCGCGACCCGCGCGGCGAAGGCGTCCTCGGAGGTGGTGGCGCCGCCGGCCGTCCACTCCGACAGCCGGCCCACGGTTTTTTCATAAAGACCCTTGAGGCCGAACTCGAAGGTCGAACTCGTGCAGATCACCACGAGCATCAGGTTGTAGCCGCCATTGAAGGGGTAGTGGCGGCGGGCGAGGCCATAGACCTCGGCGTAGCCCGACCACATTTGCGCGATGCCGCGGAAATACGGAAAGTGGCTCGGCCGGCCGGTCGCGAGGTGCTGGGCATTCTCCTGCGGGTTGAAGACGAGGTACCATTCGGGAAACGTCAGGTAAGTCGCGTCCTCATCGCGTTTGTACTTCGGAATCGCGGCAATGCGCGCGGCCTGCGCCGGGTCGATGGCGTCCGCCACCGGCGTGAAGTCCCGCTGTTTCGAGCGCGCGACCAGCAGGAAGGCGGTAACGGCGATCACCGTGACGGCGAGGGCGGCCAGCAGCCCGTATTTAAGCAGCCGCCACAGGTTGCGCCACTTGAACAGGCGACGGATCATGGCTGCGCCGGTTTTTCGCGAAGGGCGTACCAGAAGCCGATGATCATGCCGACGACCGGGATCAGGACGTGCGGAAGATTGTTGAGCACGACGCGCAGGCTGGGATCAAACCCCTGCGGCCCGATGCGGCAGATGTCCCCGTTGAGGAACTGCACGTTGAGGAAAATGCCGGTCAGCGCGTCGAGACCGTAGGGAATGCCCGCGTATTTGAAATAGTTCACCGACCAGCGATAGGACTTCCAGGCGCAGACGGCGGCGAGCAGGCCGGACAGCAGGTGAAAGATGTCGTCGACCGGATCGATGACGAAGAGCCCCATCAGCCGTCCCTGGGCATCGGTGAGGCCCGGCCAATGGCTGAGGCCGACAATGAAAAGGAAATTGGCGCAATAGAACCACGCCAGCCATTGGGTTTTGGTAATCTTCCTGGTCATGAAGCCGAAGTGTGCGGAACGACTGATGAACCGGGTCCAGCTATCGGGAAAAGCGGCGCCCATGGCGAACGCAAAAATGTCCGGCCCGGACAGGGAGGCGGCACTAGCTGGAGAGGGGATCATCGCGAGCGTGGATTCCCTCTGGAGCCGGCACGATGCAATTGAACCGTGAAGGGCGCGAAGTTCCGCGAAGGGTTACCGGGAAAATTCTGATTTTGCCCGGGATCACGAAAGAGTGAGTACGGCAAGACATCACCGAGGATCAGGTCTGGCTCGCGACTTTCGCGTTTCTTCGCGTCCTTCGCGGTTTCTACGGTGTGTTCAGCAGGTAACGGAGGAGTGCTAATGCCGGCCATCCGTGGGACTGCGAGTCGCGCCGCCACTGGAAAGTTCGTGGCTCAGGATGCTGAGCGCATAGACGGCCGCGGTGTCGCTGCGCAGCACGAGCGAGCCGAGCGTGATCGGCACGCAGCCGGCGGTGATCGCGGCGGTCATTTCGGCGGGGGAGAAATCGCCCTCGGGGCCGACGAGCCAGAGCACCTTGTGCGGGGCGCCCCCATGTTGCGCGGTCCAGGTGGCGAGGGCTTGCTTGAGCGTCGTGGTGCCGGCGTGAAGGCTCGCGATGAGTTTCAAATCGTAAGGGTGGGCGGCGGTTTCCACCCCGACGCTCATCGCCGGGGTGGAAACCGGCGCCCATCTGATCAAATTCGCGAAGGCCGTGATGGGGGCGATTTCCGGCAGCCAGGGATTGCCGCATTGCTTGGCGGCTTCGATCGCCGTGGTGCGCCATTTCTCGATCTTCTTTTCGGCGCGGTCGCCGTCGAGATGAACCTGGGTCCGCTCGCTGATCACCGGGATGACGCGGGCCGCGCCGATCTCGGTCGCCTGGCGGACGATGTCGTCCATCGTCGCGCCCTTCGGCAGTGCCTGGGCGAGGGTGATTTCGAAGGAGCGGACCTGGGCCGGCCGGGCCTGTTTCACCCGGAGCACCGCGCCGCTTTTGGCCGGATCGATGCACTCGGTGAGCCATTCGCGTCCGTGTCCGTCGAAAGCGACCACCGGGTCGCCGCGGCTGCAGCGGTTCACCGTCACGAGGTGATGGCTCTCCTCCGGCGAGAGCCGGATCTCCGTGGCGCCAGCGGACACGGTCGGGGCATGGGCGCGGAAGTCGGGCATGGCGGAGGGAGTTTTGCCGGCGCTCCCGCAAGGTCAATCGTTCGCGCCAAGGTGAAACGCGTCGCCCTCAACGCGTTGCTCACATTCCCGAAGCGCGTTGGGGGCTGCAACGCGCTCCACCTTGGCACCTTTGCTTAATAAGCAAAAGTGCCTGCTGGCGAATCCGGTCGGGCTTCCTGACTGGAAAAAAGAATGAAGCGCGCCATCGTGCAGGCGATGGTTGTCATCCGTCGCATTGTCGACCGCCACCGGGCTTACACGGCGATCTTCCTTCCCGGGGAGGAAGCGAGGATTTTCCCGACGAGCGATTACGAGCACGGGCGCATCCTTCAGGTCTACAAGCAGGACCGGCCTTATCCGGATGTGCTCAATGACTTCACGGACTTCGGACTGACGGGATCGGCCGGTGGCGCCGAGCGCGAGTAAGCGAGGCTTGCGACGTCCTCCTTCCCTCAGGTTACGGAGGATAATTTCTTTTCGGGCAACGAGGGGATTCAGCCTGCCAGCCGTAGCCACTCGGTGTCCGCATCGGGCATGGAATGCCATCCTTCGCCAAGCCTACGGATGGCAGCCTTCGTGCTCGCTTCGCTCGGCGAAGGCTGGTGGGCTGGCCTGCCAGCCGTAGCCACTCGGTGTCCGCATCGGGCATGGAATGCCATCCTTCG
>CAZEUN010000009.1:53502-192814 GCA_964515595.1 uncultured Oleiharenicola sp.
CCAAGCCTACGGATGGCAGCCTTCGTGCTCGCTTCGCTCGGCGAAGGCTGGTGCCCGGGGCGGGGGTCGAACCCGCAAGACTTTAGAGGTCGGTGGATTTTGAGTCCACTGCGTCTGCCAATTCCGCCACCCGGGCAACTGGGCGGTGCATGTCAGGGAAATTATCGGGCGCTAGCAAGTCGGGAATATGGCGGGCGCGGCGCCGTTGAACTCAGCGGGACTGCCGGGGCGTGCTTAATTGCGACTGCCTGAAGTCAGGTTTGGCTTGTTAATGGGCCGAAGTGGTATTCTCTCGGGTCGGGCCACTTCTGGTTGTTGTTTCCCCGCGATAACCGGCAAATGTGCGTCACATCCCCAAACCCAGAGAGTACGAACGATCCTGCGGATGCCTCCGAGAGGGTTATGCTTGGGGCGGCGTGATCAGGGGAATTCAATGCACGACGATTCCCAGCTGAAGGCGACCCGCAAGGAGGTGGATGACCTCAAGGCCGCGCTCGATGAACATGCCATCGTCGCGATCACGGATGCGCAGGGCCGGATCACGTATGTGAACGACAAGTTCTGCGCGATTTCGCAATACTCCCGCGAGGAGCTGATCGGGCAGGATCACCGCCTCATCAACTCGGGCTTTCATTCGCACGAGTTCATCCGCACGCTCTGGGCCACGATCGGGCGCGGCCGGGTTTGGAAAGGCGAGATCAAGAACCGCGCCAAGGATGGTTCGTTCTACTGGGTCGACACCACCATCGTGCCTTTTCTGAACGAGCAGGGGAAGCCCCGGCAATACGTCGCCATCCGGGCCGACATCACCGAGCGGAAAAGGGCGGAAGAGAACCTCCGGGCCTCCACGAAGGAGGTGATCGATCTCAAGGCGGCGCTGGATGAGCACGCCATTGTCGCCATCACCGACCCGCAGGGCCGGATCACGTATGTGAACGACAAGTTCTGCGCGATTTCGCAATACTCCCGCGAGGAGCTCATCGGCCAGGACCACCGCCTCATCAATTCGGGCTTCCATCCGAAGGAATTCATCCGTGCGCTTTGGACCACGATCGGCCGGGGCGGCGTGTGGCACGGCGAAATCAAGAACCGGGCCAAGGACGGCTCGTTCTACTGGGTCGACACCACCATCGTGCCGTTCCTCACGGAGGAAGGAAAACCCCGGCAGTACGTCGCCATCCGGGCCGACATCACGGAGCGCAAACGCGCCGAGGATGCCGTCCGCCAGCTCAATGCCGACCTGGAACAGCGGGTGACGGAGCGGACGGCCCAGCTGGAGACCGCCAACCGCGAGCTCGAGGCGTTCTCCTACTCCGTCTCCCACGATCTGCGGGCGCCGCTGCGTGCGGTCGACGGATTTTCCCAGGCGGTGATCGAGGATTTTGGCGAACTGCTGCCAGCCGAAGGCCAGCGTTACCTGCAGACCGTCCGGGCCGGCGCCCAGCGCATGGGTGCTTTGGTGGATGACCTGCTGACCTTTTCCCGGCTCAGCCGGCAGCCCCTGACCAAGGGCAACGTCGCCATGGCCGCATTGGTTGCGTCCGCCCTTGAGGAAATGGAGGAGCAGGCACGCGGCCGGCAGATCGACGTGCGGCTGGGGGCTTTGCCGGCGTGCCAGGGCGATTCGGCCCTGTTGAAGCAGGTCTGGCTCAACCTGATTTCCAATGCCTTCAAATATACCCGCAGGCAGGAGCGGGCGGTGATCGAAATCGGCAGCACCGGCAGCGATCCCACGGTCTATCATGTATGCGACAACGGCACGGGCTTCGACATGCAGTATGCCCCGAAGCTTTTCGGAGTGTTCCAACGCCTGCATCGCATGGAAGACTACGAGGGCACGGGGGTCGGGCTCGCCATGGTGCAGCGGATCGTGCAGCGGCACGGCGGGCGGGTCTGGGTGGAAGCCGAGGTCGACCGCGGGGCGAGGTTTTTTTTCACCGTGAGCGCGGAGATCCCATGAACACCGACGGCACCAACTCGGCCGACCTTCTCGTGGTGGATGACAATCCGCAGGATCTTGAATTGACCCTGCGGGCCCTGCGGAAGGCGGGCATCGACCAGCGGCTCCTGGTGGCGCGCGACGGGGCGGAGGTGCTGACCCTCGTGCTCGAGCAGGGCTGCCGCCCCCATCTGATCCTGCTCGATCTCAAGCTGCCGAAGTTCGACGGCCTGGAGGTTCTGCAGCGCCTGAAGGCGGATCCGCGCGCCGCCCTGATCCCGGTCGTGGTGTTGACTTCTTCGCAGGAGAAGCGCGACATCCTCGAGAGTTACCGTCTCGGCGTGAACAGCTACGTGGTCAAACCGGTGGAGTTTGAGCGTTTCGCCGCGGTGGTCCGGGAGATCGGCCATTACTGGCTCGGTTTGAACCAATCGCCGCACATCGGATGACAACCGCCTCCCCCTCCCTCAAGGTCCTGATCGTTGAGGATAATCCTGACGACGAGACGCTGTTGTTGCGACGGCTGCGGCGGGCGGGCTATGCCGTCACGCACCACCGCGTCGACAACGAGGCCGATTACCGTCGGGTGCTTGAGCAGGAATGGGACTTGGTGCTTTCGGACTACCAGATGCCGCAGTTTACCGGGCCGCGCGCCCTGGCGATCCTCCAGGATCTGCGTTTGGAGATACCCTTCATCATCGTTTCCGGCACGATCGGCGAGGACACCGCGGTCGCGATCATGCGGCAGGGGGCGACGGACTACCTCCTGAAGGATCGGCTGGCGCGGCTGGGCCCCGCCATTGAGCAGGCGATCGGCCAAAGCCGCTTGCGGCGCGAGCGCCGGCAGATCGAGCAGGACTTCCAGTTGCTCTTTGCCCGCAATCCGATGCCGATGTGGGTGTACGAGCTCGAGCACCTGCGTTTTGTGGCCGTGAACGACGCGGCGGTGGAGCATTATGGATATACCCGGGAGGAGTTCCTGGCGCGCGGGCTGGAGGACATCCGGCCGCCGGAGGATATTCCGCGGATGCTGGAATCGGTGCGGGGCCCGCGCCCGGCCCTCGCCCATGCAGGCGTCTGGCGCCATCGGAAAAAGGACGGGACCGAAATCCTCGTCGAGACCACCGCGCAGCGCACGAATTTCCGCGGGCGTCCGGCGGAGTTGGTAATGGCCAGCGACGTCACGGAAAAGATCGCCTCGGAAAAGGCCTTGCGCGAGAGCGAATCCCGGTTGCGGCTCGTCACCGACACGGCCCAGGTGGGCCTGGCCATGGTGGATCCGGACCATCGTTATCGCTACGCCAACCCGGCTTACGCGCGCATCCTGCAGCTGGAGACCCATGAACTCACCGGTCGCCGGGTGGAGGACGTGCTGCCGGCGGTCTACGCGTCGCAAATCCGCCCGCGCCTGCAACGCGCTTTTGAGGGCGAGCACCTGGACTTCGAATTGGTAATGTCAGGGCCGGAAGGCGAGCGCCGCTGTGCGGTTTCCTACCGGCTGGGGGCCGACGAGGGGCGCCCGGTCGTCATCGTCGTCATCGTCGACGTCACCGCCCTGCGGCAGGCCGATCTCAAGATTCGGGAACAGGTCGGGGAGCTGTTGCGCTGGCAGGAGGCCATGCTCGACCGCGAGGACCGGGTGATGCAGCTCAAGGCGGAGGTGAATGCGCTTCTGCTCCAGCAGGGCGGGGCGGTCCGCTACCCGGAGGCCCAGCCATGAGTGCACCGCGGCCACCGGACGAGGCCCAGCGCCTCGCGACGTTGAAAAGCTATGGCGTCCTCGATACGCCGCCCGAGGAGGCCTTTGACGATCTTGCGCTGCTCGCCGCCCAGATCTGCGGGACGCCCATGGCCCAGGTTTCGCTGGTTGACGGTGACCGCCAGTGGTTCAAGGCCAAGGTGGGCGTGGAAGCTTCCGAGACGCCCCGCGACATGGCGTTTTGCGCCCACACCATCCTCGACGCGGACACCGTCATGGAAATTCCGGACGCCCTGGCCGACCCGCGTTTTGCCGCGAGCCCGCTGGTCACCGCGGGTCCGAAGATCCGCTTTTATGCCGGCGCGCCCCTCGTGGCCCCCGACGGCCACGTGCTCGGCGCCCTGTGCGTGATGGACCAGGCCCCGCGCCATTTGCAGCCCGATCAGGTCAAGGCATTGCGGGCGTTAAGCCGCCGGGCGGTGGCGCAATTGGAACTGCGCCGCCAGTCGCGCGACCTGGCGCACCAGGCCGCCGTCACCGAAAAATCGCGGCGCGCGTTGCTCAGCGTGCTGGAGGACGAGAAGCGCACCGGCCGGAGCCTCAAGGAGAGCGAGGAGCGTTTCCGTCAGGTGGTGGAGAACATCCAGGAAGTGTTCTGGATGATCGATGTGGAGAAGAACACGATCGTCTACATCAGCCCGGGCTACGAACAGATCTGGGGCCGGCCCTGCGCGGAACTCTACACCTTTCCGAAATCATGGAGCGGAAGCATTCATGAAGCCGACCGGGAACGGGTGATGCGGGCCGCGGCGGGCCGGCAGGTTTTGGGAACCTACGAGGAGACCTACCGGATCCTCCGTCCGGACGGAACGATCCGCTGGATCCGGGACCGCGCGTTTCCCGTCAAGGGGCCCGACGGCCGGGTCGGGCGCGTGGTTGGCGTGGCGATGGACATCACCGAGCAGAAGAAACTCGAGGAACAGTTCCTGCATGCCCAGCGCATGGAGGCCATTGGCACCCTGGCAAGTGGCGTCGCCCACGACCTGAACAACATCCTCGCGCCCGTGCTCATGGTGGCGGGCCTGCTCAAGTCACGGCCCGACTTTTCGGCCCGCGATGTCGAGCTGCTGTCAATCATCGAGAACAGCGCGCACCGCGGCGCGGGCATCATCCGGCAGCTGCTCACGTTCAGTCGCGGAATGGTGGGAGAGCGCGGGCCCG
This sequence comes from uncultured Oleiharenicola sp., assembly GCA_964515595.1. GTDB lineage: Bacteria > Verrucomicrobiota > Verrucomicrobiia > Opitutales > Opitutaceae > Lacunisphaera. The sequence goes on from CAZEUN010000009.1 coordinate 58,362, forward strand.
TGCAATCGCGCCACATGGTCCATGAGATGGTGAAAATCATGGGCGAGACCTTTCCGCGCAACATCACGATCGTCGAGTCCGCGCCGCGCGAGCTGTGGACGGTGGAGGCGGACGCCACGCAGCTGCACCAGGTCATCATGAATCTCTGCGTCAATGCGCGCGATGCGATGCCGGCCGGGGGGACGCTGTCCCTCGGCGCGACCAACGTCCAGCTCGGCGCCGGCGAGGCGTTCGCCTTGGATCCGGCTGCGCGGGCGGGGGCCTATGTGTTGCTGGAAGTCGCGGATACGGGGACCGGCATCCCGCCCGAAATCGTCCATCGCATTTTCGAACCGTTCTTCACCACCAAGGGAGTCGGCAAGGGCACGGGCCTCGGCCTGTCCACGGTGGTCGGGATCATTCGCAGCCACGGCGGCCACGTGCAGGTCGTCAGCGAGCCCGGCCGCGGCTCCACCTTCCGGGTTTACCTGCCCGCGATGGCCGCCGAGGCGGACGTCGGCGCCTCCCGGGGCGCGCCGGACCGGCTGCCGTGCGGACACGACGAGCAAATTCTCCTCGTCGACGACGAGGCGCCCATCCGCGAAGCGACGCGCAGTTTGTTGGAAAAGCACCGTTACCGCGTGGTGGTGGCGGCGAATGGCGATGAGGCGCTGCGCGTGTTCCTGGAAAATCAGGGGACGGTCCGGCTGGTCGTCACCGACATCATGATGCCGGAAATGGACGGGCTGGCCCTGATTCGCGCGATCCGGTTGGTATCGCAGTCGTTGCCGGTCATCGCCATCAGCGGATTGGAGCAAAGCCCGCAGGCGGAGGAACTCGCCTCCCATCAAATCGCGAAGCTGCTCGCCAAGCCCTTTGCGCCGGCCGACCTGTTGAACGCCATAGCGGGCGCCTTGACGCCCGGCTCCTGAGGTTGTCCCGTGGGATGGCCCGGAAGGGATTATTTCGCCGCGACCTCGCGGTATTCGCCGAGCGCGCGGTACCGCTCGTAGCGGTTGTCGAGCAGCTTCCCGGTGTCGAGGGGCAGGAGTTCGTTCAAGTGGTGGATCAGCGCCTTCTTCAGGGCCGCGGTGGCGGCGGCGGGATCGTTGTGCGCGCCGCCGAGCGGTTCGGGGATCACATCGTCGACCACGGCCATTTCCTTGAGGCTGCCGGCGTTGAGCTTGAGGGCGGTGGCGGCCTTGGGGGCGTGGGCGCGGTCCTTCCAGAGGATCGCGGCACAGCCTTCCGGCGAGATGACGGAATAATAGGCGTTCTCGAAAACCAGCACGCGGTCGGTGACGCCGATGCCGAGCGCGCCGCCGGAGCCGCCCTCGCCGACGATGATCGCGACGGACGGGACCTTGAGCATGGCCATTTCGCGCAGGTTGACGGCGATGGCCTCGGAGACGTGGCGGGCCTCGGACTCGACGCCGGGATACGCGCCGGGGGTGTCGATGAACGTGATCACCGGCAGGCCGAAACGCTCGGCGAGTTTCATCAGGCGGAGCGCCTTGCGGTAGCCCTCGGGCTGTGGCATGCCGAAATTGCGGACGATGTTTTCCTTGGTGTCGCGCCCCTTCTGCTGGGCGATGATCATCACGGACCGGCCTTCGAAAAAGGCCGTGCCGCCGACCAGCGCGCGGTCGTCGTTGAACTGGCGGTCGCCGTGCAATTCCTGGAAATCCTCGCAGAGCGCCGCGACGTAGTCCAGGGCGTAGGGCCGCTTGGGATGACGCGCCACCTGCACGCGCTGCCAGGGGGTCAGGTTGCTGTAGATCTCCCGCTTGGTGGACTCGATCTTCGCCTCGATCGTCGCCAGCTCGGCCGACATATCGATATTGTTTTCAAGGGATTGCTGATGGAGGGCTTCGAGCTGCTTCTCCAGCTCGCGAAGCGGTTTTTCGAATTCCAGCAGGTAGGCGGGTCTTTCCATCACGAAAGGCTAGGGGTGGCCGCCGCCCGCTGTCAACGGGTGGCTGGGATCGGCCCGGAGGCGCCGGGATTGCGTTGCGCGCTTGTGTCGTAAACGCCGTTGGGCTTGTAATATCGCCCTCGGCGACAACCCCTTAAACTGCGAGGCAATTACCCATGACGATCCTGGCCTTCACCGAACAGCTCGGCGGATGGTGGAATGAACTCACGCTGGCCAAGCAAATGTTTTACGGCATCGGCATTTTCGCCGGCATGATCTCCGTGCTGCTCACCGCGCTCTCGATGTTTGGGTCGGATCACCACGATGGCATGGATTCCGGCGGGATGCATCACGACAGCCTCGGCGTGTTTTCCGTCAAGCCGATGACGGCCTTCTTCCTCGCCTTCGGCTGGACGGGCGGCATGGCGCTCGACCACGGCCTGTCGCTCTTTGCGGCGATCGGTGTGGCGACGGCGGCCGGCTCCGTCCTGATGGGCGCGGTCTATGCGATGTTTCGCGTGATGCTCTCGTTGAAAAGCGACGGCACCATGAAGGTGGCCGATGCGCTCGGCGCCGTGGGCACCGTTTATGTGACCGTGCCGGCCAACAAGGGCGCGGGCGGGCAGGTGGTCGTGACTTTCAGCGGACGGCAGGAAACCCTCACGGCGCTCACCGGCTCGGCCTCGCCGATCGCGAGCGGGGAGAAGGTCAAGGTCGTCCAGATCGTCGACGGCCGCACGGTCTTCGTCGAGGCGCTGTAGCGCCGCCTTTCTTTTTTCAACCCCCAGCACACACCCATGACCTATATCATCCTTATCGGTGCGGCGGCTTTCATGCTGCTCATGTTCGCCGTCACCATGATGTCCCGCTACCGCATGTGTCCGCCCGACCGCATCCTGGTCGTGTACGGCAAGGTGGCGGATGGCGTCTCTTCCCGCTGCTACCATGGCGGCTCCACCTTCGTCTGGCCCGTCTTCCAAAGCTACGGCTACCTCGACCTCACGCCGATCAACATGGAGATCGAGCTCAAGGGCGCGCTTTCCAGCCAGAACATCCGCATCGACGCGCCGGCATCCTTCACCATCGGCATCTCGACCGAGCCGGAGATCATGCAAAACGCCGCGACGCGTTTGCTCGGCCGCTCCTCCGAGGAGATCCAGCACCTCGCCTCCGAAATCGTGATGGGCCAGATGCGCGTGGTCTTCGCCTCGATGACGATCGAGGAAATCAACAACGACCGCGAGAAGCTGATTTCGGCGATCACGAAGGGCGTCGAGGTCGAGCTGCACAAGATCGGCCTGCGCATGATCAACGGCAACATCCGCGACATCAAGGACCTCTCCGGCTACATCGACGCGCTCGGCAAGGAAGCGGCCGCGAAGGCCATCAACGATGCGCAAATCCGCGTGGCCCAGGAAAACCAGCGCGGCGCCGTCGGTCGCGCCGAGGCGGAACGCGAGCAGGCGATCCGCGTCGCCACCGCCCTCGCCGAGGCGCGCAAGGGCGAGAACACGGCGCAAATGGTCATCGCCAAGTCCACCGCCGACCTGGCCACCGAGCAGGCCGAGGCCAAGCGCCGCACCGAAGCCGCCCAGAAGGTGGCCGAGGCGCGGGCCCTGCAGGAATCCTACAAGGCGCAGCAGGAAGCGGAACTGGCCCGGGCCGCGCGCGACAAGGCGCAGCAGCAGGCGGACCAGATTGTGCGCGCGGAAATCGACAAGGAACGCCTCCGCATCGACTCCGAGGCGAAGGCCGCGCAGGCGAAGATCATCCAGGAGGGCCAGTCATCGGCCTACGTCACGCAGAAACAGGCCGAGGCCGAGGGCGTGCGCCGGCTCGCCGAGGGCGAGGCGGCCGGCATCAAGGCGAAGCTCGTGGCCGAGGCCGAGGGCACGCAGGCGCTGCTCGACGCCAAGGCCGCGGGCTTCGACAAGTTGCTCAAGGTTTCCCGCGACGCCCAGGGAGCCACGCAGCTCCTCATCGCCGAAAACATCGTCCGGATCGCCGAGATCCAGGCGGGCGCCATCAAGGGCCTGCATTTCGAGAAGATCGTGGTCATGGGCGGCAACGGGCAGGGCGGCACCAGCCAGTTCATCCAGGACCTCTATAAAGGCGTGCTGCCCATCAACGAGATTGCCAAGAGCGTGGGGCTCGAGCTGCCGTCCTATCTCGGCAAATCAAATGAAGGCACGCCGGCGAAACCGGAAGTGCCCGCTCCAAAGGTCGACGCGCCGAAGAAGGCGTGAGGTTTCATCGATCGGTTTCAGATCGAGCCCCGGCCCAAAGCCGGGGCTTGGTTCGTAGGGTCGGTCTCTGACCGGCGCATCAGGACGCGACTACGCAAACACGCTGGTCCTGTCGAAGAGGTGCGACGTTTTCCTTAGGGAGTGTCGGCGGGCGGAAATCTCCTCTCGAGCCGGAACTATGCAATTGAACCGCGAAGGGCGCGAAGGTCCGCGAAGGTATACCGGGAAAATCCCGATTTTGCCCGGGATCACGAAAGAGTGAGTACGGCAAGGCATCACCGAGGATCAGGTCTGACTCGCGACTTTCGCGCTTCTTCGCGTCCTTCGCGGTTTCTACTGAATGCTTCCGGCTCGAGAGGGGTGCCCGAAGGGTGGGGTGTGTTCGGAATCCTCTTCGGCCGGTTCATCCGGACGCGCATCTGCAAAACCGGCCGGTCACAGACCGGCCCTCCTTCGATCTTACAAACCGTCCTTCGCGGCTTCCGGGTTCTTCAACTGGTCCTTCCAACTGAGAATCTTGGCCTGCGCTCCGAAATGCTCGGCGCGCGTCTTGTCGCCCTTCTCCATCCAGATGCGGGACAGGGTGGTGTTGATGAAAAGATCGGCGGGGCGGAGGGCGTGGGCCCGGTCGGCGGCCGCGAGGGCATCGTCGAAACGCCGCAGCGAAAAATTGATTTCGGCGAGCGCATGCCAGGCTTCGAAGGCCGCGGGAGCCGCGGCGGCGGCGCGGGCGAGCTTCGCAAGCGCGGTGTCGTGTTCGCCCATGGTGTAGTCGAACGTGGCTTCCTCGATCAGGCTCTGGACTTCGTCAGCGGTCACGGGGTCACGGTAGCACGCGGCGGACAAAAAGAAAGGACGGCCTCGCGGCCGTCCTCGAAATTGTCAGGTGATCGCCGGTTTCCAGACCGGCGGAGCGTCGGGGTGGAAACCGACGCCCACCCTGCAGCCAGCCGGCTCAGCCCTGCTTGGGCGCCTCGTCCTTGATGCCCTGGACGTTGATCGTGATCGAGACTTCGTCGGCGATCGACGGCCCGTTGCTGATGCCGAAGTCCTTCCGGTTGACCTTGGTGGTCGCCTGCCAGCCGGAGATCGTCTTGCCGCGGTTGCCGGCGCCGGTGCCGAGGAGGGCGACGTCGAGGGTGACGGCCTTTGTCACGTCCTTGATGGTGAGGTTGCCGGTGACCTTGAACTTGTTCTCGCCGGCGGCTTCCCACTTCGTGCTCTTGAACGTGGCGGTGGGGAACGTCTCGGTCAGGAAAAAATCCTTCGTGTTGAGATGCTTGTCGCGGTCACCGTCCTGGGTGTTGATGGAGGTGACGGCGATGACGGCTTCCACCGAGTTGGCGGCGACGTTTGCGGGATCGAAGGTGATCTTGCCGGATTGCACCTTGAGCGAGCCCTCGACGGGCACGAAGAAGTTGCGGACGGAGAAGGTGACGCCGGAGTGGCGGGTATCGACCGTCCAGGTATCGGCGGCGGACGCCGCGGAACCGACGAGGGCAAGGGCAAGGAGGAGATGTTTCATGGGTGTGGTGGGGATAAGGAGGAAAGGGAGAGGCAGAACGGATCTCCGTGCAACGATGGACTCAATCGTCACAAGGGTTTTACAGGATGAGCATCGCATCGCCGTAGCTGAAAAAGCGGTATTCGCGCGCGACGGCGTCGGCGTAGATTTCCTTCAGCCAGGCAATGCCATCGACTGAGCCGGGAGCGAGGAAGGCCGACACGAGGCAGAGCAGCGTGGAGCGCGGTTGGTGGAAGTTCGTGATGAGCGCATCGACGCCGCGGAAGTGGCGGGGCGGGTAGATGAACAGGTCGGCCTCGCTCAGGAAATCCCGGCCGGCCGGCGCGGCGGTTAGGGACAGGTAATGTTCGATCGTGCGAACGGAGGTGGTGCCGACGGCAATGCGGCGGCCCTCGGTCTTGAACAGCGCCTGCTGGGTGGCGGCGGGAATTTCGTACACCTCGCGGTGGATGGGGTGATCCTCGACATGTTCCGTGGCAATGGGCCGGAACGTGCCCAAGCCGACATGCAGCGTGAGATCGGCCGTCGCGACCCCCAGGCCGGCGAGCGAGGCGAGCAGTTCCGGCGTGAAGTGCAGGCCGGCGGTCGGCGCGGCCGCGGCGACTTGGTGCGCGCGATCCGCGTAAACGGTTTGGTAACGTTCGCGATCGATGGCGCGGGCGGCGTCGTTGTCGTGGCCGGTGATATAAGGCGGCAGCGGCATCTCGCCGATGCGGTTGGCCACGGCGAAGACATCCCCGTCCTCCACCTCAAAGGCCACCCGGACGATGCCTTCCCCGGTTTTTTCCAGCACCGTGGCGTTGAAAATCCCGGCAAGGCCAAAGGTGGCGCCCAGCGGCAGCTTTTTGCCCGGGCGCAGCAGGCACCACCATTCCTTGGGATTGGCCGCCGGTCGCAGGAGCAGGCACTCGACCTGGCCGCCGGTGGGGCGGGTGGCGTGCAGCCGGGCGGGGATGACGGCGGCGTTGTTGCGGAAAAGGCAGTCCCCGGCCCGCAGGTATTCCGGCAAATCCCGGAAATGCCGGTGCTCGATGCGGTGCTCCCGGCGGTGCACCACGAGCAGGCGCGAGGCGTCCCGGCGGTCGGCGGGTTGTTGCGCGATGAGCCTGTCAGGCAGCGGGTAGTCGAAGAGATCGGTCTGCAAGCAGGGAAGGGTTAGAAGGCTCCGCGGGGCACGGCAACCCCCGTCCTTGGGGGCCGGCCGAGGAGATTCAAAAACGTGCTTGCCTCACCCGGGGCAAATCCGCCGAATGCCGCTTTCTGTTCGCCGCTTTAGCTCAGTTGGTAGAGCGACTCATTCGTAATGAGTAGGTCGTCGGTTCAAATCCGACAAGCGGCTCCAGTTTTCGCGCAGCGAAAACTGCCATCCGTAGGCTTGGCGGAGGATGGCGTTCCATGGGCGCAGGCCGCCAGGGCTACGGTTGCCCCTCTTTGCATGAGCCTGCTTGCAGGCGATGGGCCGTGGTGAGTCGGCGTTAATCCTGATCGCCTGCAACCTCCCGTCATTCTGAGCGAAGTGAAGATTCGAAGAGGTCGCACCGAACTGACCCCCTCAGGTCCGCCCATGCGGTGACCATGTTCGCAATAATTTCCGCCCCGGGGAATTTGCCCAAATAGCGATCCGCGCCCGCGGCGATCGCGAGCTTGCGCAACTCGGGATCTGGCGAGCCTGACAAAACGGCGATCAGCATTCCGTCGAGCTCGCGCCGGCTTCGCGCCCACCTGATCAGGGGCATCCCATCATCGCAGGCGAGTTCAAGGTCGATGAACATCGCCACCGGCGATGAGTGCAGCGGAAAATCCCGAATCCCCATTTCCAGCCACACGATCGCCTGGCCAACATCTCGGACTGATACGACGGGGTTTTTCAGCCCCGAGTTTCTCAGCAATTCCTGGGTCAAATGGCGATAGGTCGCCGATTCTTCGATGAGCAAAATGGCGGGCAGCGAGTTGGCGTCATCGGTTTCGCGGCCACGAGGGACGTCAGGAATGATCGACGCGCTGATGATGGGAGGGGAAAGGCCGTTGGGAGCTGGCAAGAACATGGGAGTCTTCATGTCCTGTGGAGTGGGTCCCCGGTTCACGGTTCCCTTTTCAATTTCCGCGGGAGCCGTGCGGTTCCGACCGGATCCGGTCAATGAGGTGGCCGGGCAGCCAATTACACCGATGACGCCGACAATCCGGTTGAAGGTCCGGGGGCCCACCCTGGCTTGGCTCCTTCGGCGCTTCGCTGCTCAGGATGATTCATCTGACGGCCACAGGGGTCAGTTGTCCACGATATGGTCGTCGGAGAGGTGGCCCTGCAGCTTGCGGCGCAGGCGCTGGGCCTCGATCTCGGTTTGCAACGAGGCGGCGAGGAGTTGCAGGCGGCGGCGCGTCTCGAGGGTTTCCAGGAGCTGCTGCTTGATCGCGCTGTCCTCGCAGAGATTGAAAGCGGCGATGTCCGCAAAGGTGTCGACGTCCTCAATGCTCTCGAGGAACTGCGTCATGCCCTTCGGCACCGGCGTGCCGAGGCGGCGGCGGACATTCAGCAGGCGCATGACTTCGAGCCGGAGAACCTCGAGTTCCGCCTGGTGGGTGCCGGCGGTGGTGGCGAGCGGTTTGACGGCGATAATCCGGTAGGGCTCCTCGCGGACGATTTTCTTCACCGTGACCCGACACAAGCCCTGCAACAGGAGATTGGACGTATCGCCCTCGCCCTTCTGGCACGCGCGGATAATGCCCACGGAAGCGGTGAGGTGCAGCGGTTCCACCAGCTTCGGATCCTGCTGGCGGCTGGCGTCGAGGTGGGCGATCGCGAACATCCGGTCCTTCGCCAGCACATCGCGCAGCATCTCGCGGTAGCGGGCCTCGAAGATATGAAGCGGCAGGAGCGCCTGCGGGAAGAACACGGTGTTCGGCAGCGTCATCACCGGGACCGTCGCGGGCACATGCAGCGTTTCCATTGAGTTCACGGTAGGTGCGCAGGCCTCATTTTCAACCCGCGCTTTGCCGCATGAAATGGTTCAGCGGACTTGCCGGCATCAGGCTGGAACCGGCGCGAGAGGGCTCGCTGACTCACCGGTGGCACACTGTGACACGCCCACCGTGATTTGAGACAGGCTGGCTCGAAAGGCGCGGTTTCTTTGGCTGGGTTGGAGGTTAAAAATAATAATAACTCGTTACGGTGTAATTAGAAATGAATGAACTACCCCCAAGGCACAGCCATTGCTAGCAGCGGCGCCATGAGCAAGATTTTAGGTATCGATCTGGGCACAACCAATTCCTGTATGGCGGTCATGGAGGGCGGCGAACCGGTCGTCATTCCGAACGCCGAGGGCGCGCGCACGACGCCGTCCGTGGTGGCCTTTACCAAAACCGGTGAGCGCATTGTCGGCCAGGCCGCGAAGCGCCAAGCCGTGACCAATCCCAAGAACACGATCTTTTCCGCGAAGCGCCTCATCGGCCGCAAATTCACGGAAGTCAGCGAGGAAGCCAAGAACCTCCCCTACAAGGTGACGGCCGGCAAGAACGGCGACGCCTACATCGAGGTGCAGGTCGGCGACAAGACCGAGCAGTTCGCGCCGCAGCAGATCGCGGCGTTCGTGCTCGGCAAGCTCCGTGCCGATGCCGAGACCTACCTCGGCGAAAAGATCACGCAGGCCGTCATCACGGTCCCCGCTTATTTCAACGACGCCCAGCGCCAGGCCACCAAGGACGCCGGCAAGATCGCGGGCCTCGAGGTGCTCCGCATCATCAACGAACCGACCGCGGCCTCGCTCGCGTACGGCCTCGACAAGAAAAAGGACGAGAAGATCGCGGTGTTCGACCTCGGCGGCGGCACGTTCGACGTGTCGATCCTCGAGATCGGCGACGGCGTCTTCGAAGTGAAGGCCACCAACGGCGACACCCACCTCGGCGGCGACAACTGGGACGACGCCATCATCGGCTGGCTCGTCGACACCTTTAAGAAGGAAAACGGCATCGACCTCCGCAAGGACCCGATGGCGCTCCAGCGTTTGAAGGAAGAGGCCGAGAAGGCGAAGATCGCCCTCTCCTCCGCGACGACCTACGACTTGAACCTGCCGTTCATCACGGCGGACGCGTCGGGCCCGAAGCACCTCAATCTCCAGCTGACCCGGGCGAAGATGGAGCAGATCTGCGACAGCCTCTTCGAGCGCTGCATCCAGCCCTTCAAGAACTGCCTCAAGGACTCCGGCATCGCCTCCGACAAGATCGATGAGATGGTGCTCGTCGGCGGCATGACCCGCATGCCCAAGGTCGTGGACATCGCCAAGAACCTGGGCGGCAAGACCCCGCACCAGGGCGTGAATCCCGATGAGGTCGTCGCCGTCGGCGCGGCCATCCAGGGCGGCGTGCTCAAGGGCGACGTGCGCGACGTGCTCCTGCTCGACGTGACCCCGCTGACCCTCGGCATCATGACCGCGGGCGACGTGTCCACGCCGATGATCACGCGCAACACGACGATCCCGTCCAAGAAGACGCAGACGTTCTCGACTTACAGCGACAACCAGCCGGGTGTGGAAATCGTGGTGCTGCAGGGCGAGCGCCCGATGGCCCGCGACAACAAGAATCTCGGCACGTTCAAGCTCGACGGCATTCCGCCGGCTCCGCGCGGCACGCCGCAGATCGAGGTCACCTTCGACATCGACGCGAACGGCATCCTGCACGTGTCCGCCAAGGACCTTGGCACCGGCAAGGAGCAGAAGATCACCATCCAGGGCTCGTCCGGCCTCTCCAAGGAAGAGGTCGAGAAGATGACCAAGGAGGCCGAGCTCAACGCCGCCGAGGACGCCAAGCGCAAGGAGGCCGTCGAGACCAAGAACCAGCTCGATACGACCATCTACCAGCTCGAAAAGACCATGAAGGACGCGGGCGACAAGCTGCCCGCCGACGTGAAGGGCAAGTTCGAGACCGCGCTGACGGACGCCCGGAAGGAGCTCGAGACCAACGATCCGGCCAGGATGAAGGCCGCGCTCGAAAACCTGCAGAAGGTTGGCGCTGAGCTCTATCAGCAGGCGCAGGCGGCCCAGGCCGCGGCGGGTGGGGCCCAGCCGGGCGCCACGTCCACCGAGGCCGACCCGTCCGCCGAACCCAAGCCGGCCAAGAAGGCCGACGGCAAGGTCGTCGACGCCGACGTCGAAATCGTCGACGACGAGAAGAAGTAACTTCCCACGCGAAGCCGTTTCCTGTTAAGGAACGGGTTCGCCATTTTTCCCAACAACCATCCTTAAACCCAACCACACAGAACCAATATGGCTAAAGTGAACATCAAACCCATCGGTGATCGCGTGCTCGTGCAGCACATCGAGGAAAAAGAACAGGTCCGCGGCGGGATCATCATTCCCGACAGCGCCAAGGAAAAACCGCAGGAGGCCAAGGTCATCGCCCTCGGCACCGGCAAGCGCGACGAGAGCGGCAAGGTCACGCCCTTCGAAGTGAAGGTCGGCGACAAGGTCCTCATCTCCAAATACGGCGGCACCGAGGTGAAGATCGACGACCAGAAATTCACGCTCGTCCGCGAGGACGACATTCTCGGCGTCATCGGCTAACCAGTTCGTTTTTCTCAACTCTCAACTCTCAGCTAATTACTTAATATGGCAGCCAAACAACTCCTGTTCGACGAGGCAGCTCGTCAGAAAGTTCTCCGCGGCGTCGAGGTTCTCTCGCGCGCGGTCAAGGTCACCCTCGGGCCCAAGGGCCGGAATGTGGTCATCGACAAGAAATTCGGTTCCCCGACCGTCACCAAGGACGGCGTGACCGTCGCGAAGGAAGTCGAGCTTCCGGATCCCTATGAGAACATGGGCGCGCAGATGGTGAAGGAAGTCGCTTCCAAGACCAGCGACAGCGCCGGTGACGGCACCACCACCGCGACCGTGCTCGCCGAGGGCATCTATCGCGAGGGCCTGAAGAACGTCACCGCCGGCGCCAACCCGGTTTACCTGAAGCGCGGCATCGACAAGGCCGTCGAGGCCGCCGTCGCCGAGCTCGCGCGCGTTTCCAAGAAGGTCAATGACCGCGAGGAAATCCGCCAGGTCGCCACCGTCTCCGCCAACTGGGACGAGACGATCGGCAACATCATCGCCGACGCCATGGACAAGGTCGGCAAGGACGGCACGATCACGGTCGAAGAGGCCAAGTCGATCGACACCACCCTCGACGTCGTCGAGGGCATGCAGTTCGACAAGGGCTACCTCTCCCCGTACTTCGCGACCAACGCGGAGGCCCAGGAAGCGGTGCTCGAGGACGCCTACGTGCTGATCCACGAGAAGAAGATCGCCAACCTGCAGGAGTTCCTCCCGCTGCTCCAGACCGTCGCCAAGAGCGGCAAGCCGCTGCTCGTCATCGCCGAGGAAGTCGAGGGTGAGGCCCTCGCCGCCCTCGTCGTGAACAAGATCCGCGGCACGATCAACGTGTGCGCCGTCAAGGCCCCGGGCTTCGGCGACCGCCGCAAGGCCATGCTCGAGGACATCGCGGTCCTCACCGGCGGCAAGTGCATCACCGAGGACCTCGGCCTCAAGCTCGAGAACCTCACCGTCGCCGACCTCGGCCGCGCCAAGCGCATCGTCGTCGACAAGGAGAACACCACCATCGTCGAGGGTTCGGGCAAGTCGTCCGACATCCAGGGCCGCGTGAAGCAGATCCGCCGCCAGATCGACGAGACCACCAGCGATTACGACCGCGAGAAGCTCCAGGAGCGCCTCGCCAAGCTCGCCGGCGGCGTCGCCGTCATCAACGTCGGTGCCTCCACCGAGGTCGAGATGAAGGAAAAGAAGGCCCGCGTGGAAGACGCGCTGCACGCCACCCGTGCGGCCGTGGAAGAGGGCATCGTCGCCGGCGGCGGCGTCGCGCTCCTCCGCACCGTCAAGGCCATCGAGGCCCTCAAGCTCGAGGGTGACGAGGCCTTCGGCGCCCAGATCGTGCGTCGCGCGATCGAGCACCCGATCCGCATGCTCTGCGCCAATGCCGGCGTCGACAGCGGCGTCGTGGTGAAGGAAGTTTTGGCCGGCAAGGCCAACTTCGGCTACAACGTCGCGACCGGTGAATACCAGGATCTCGTCAAGGCCGGTGTCGTCGACCCCACGAAGGTCACGCGCACCGCGCTGCAGAACGCGGCCTCGATCGCCGGCCTGCTCCTGACGACCGAGTGCATGATCACCGACATCCCGGAGAAGTCCGCTCCTCCGGCCGGCGGTGGTGGTGGCCACGGCGGCGGCATGGGCGGCATGGACTACTAAGTCCGGTCGATCCAATCCAAAACCCTTCAAGGCGCGCTCCCCGGAGCGCGCTTTTTTTTGCGCCGCTCATGGGACAGCGGATGCCTTCTCTTGTGGGAGCTTGCTGGCAAGCGATTCGACATGGGCGCGGCCGGCGCGCGTCTTGATCGCTTGCCAGCAAGCTCCTGCAAGGAAAGCCAAACAGAGGGTTTCGTCGGATTTTATTCCGGCATGATCAACGGCAGGGGTTCGCGGCCGAACCGACGGCAGATCGGAAAATCGCGGGTAGCGACCGTGATGATCTTTGCCTTTGGGAACTGCTCCGACAGCACGACCAGCGAGCCATCGCCGAAATCCATGCGTTCGTACTTGGTCATGAGCTGACTGAGTCGCGCGGCATGCCGGGCGAGAACCGGAATGACTCCGATTTCGCTTCGCTGAACGAAACTGAGCAGTTCCCGGGTTGCCGGAGTGTTCTGGCCAAGATTCCAAGCCACTTCGCCGAGAATGAGTTCGCTGGCCCAGAGTGGCTCGCCCAAGGCAAAGAAGGTTGCCTTCGCCCAACCGTGCCAGCGGTCTCGTCGGGCAAAAAGCGCGATCAAAGGTCCCGCATCAACGAGATAGCTTGGTTGGGCCCAAGCCTTCACGGCTGGAGAGGTAATAATCGCCTTCGATCATGCCGGCTACGCGCTTGGCGGCTTCGCCAAAGCTGGGCAGACGGTTCGCAGGCGCACGCCGCCCGTTCCTGGCCTTGGCCCGGTGAGAAACGGTGCGTGACTTGGGTTTCATGCGCGCACGGAGTCATCCTCCGCGGGCAAAGTCAAGGCGCGCTATTCATATCGATGAGCCGGCACCCGGGCCGTGTGGGAGAGCCTGTCTGGCCACTCTGCTGATCGGAGAACTGATCTGCATGCGACGCAGGAAACGTCTTCACTTGTAGGCGCTTGCTGGCAAGCGATTCGACATGGCCGCGGCCGGCGTGCGTCTGGATCGCTTGCTAGCAAGCTCCTACGACGAGGAACGGGATCAGCCCGTGGGATCAGCGATTCCGCCCGGCGTTTTCGAATCCAATAACCACCCGAAGTCAGGTGGCAGTTTTGCCCGTGATTTTCGGTCGACGGGCGCTGCGCGGTCCAGCAAATTTTTCCGCGGACAGGGGGCCGGCGTTGTTGAGTCCAGCCCCATGAATATCACGAGATGGTTTGTCCTGGTTTGCGCGGTCGTGCCGGCCGCTCTGGCGGGAAATGAACTGACGATCGATCAGGCCCGCGAACGCGTCGCCCGGCTCCGGGCCGAGATCGTTCATCACGACGAGCGTTATTTCGGCCAGGCGGATTCGGAGATCACGGACGCCCAATACGACGCCTTGAAACGGGAATGGCGCGCCCTGGCCGAAAAATTTCCCGAGCTGGCCGTGGATACCGGCATCGGCGACGACCGCCTGCCCGGATTCTCCCGCCATCGTCACCGGGCTCCCATGCTGAGCCTGAGCAAGACTCACACGGAGGGTGAATTGAAGGCATTCATCCACCGCCTGAATCAACAATCGGGCCGGCGTGATCTCACTTATGTGGTCGAGCCGAAATACGACGGGCTCGGCATCAGCGTGACGTATGAGAAGGGAAGGCTGATCTGTGCGGCGACGCGCGGCGATGGCACGGAGGGCGATGACGTCACCGCCAATCTTCTCCGCCTCACGGAGCTTCCCCGTCACTTGGCGGGAGCGAGCGGCGATATTCCCGAGCTCATCGAACTGCGCGGCGAAGTCTACATGGCTTACGCGGAGTTCAAACGCCTCAACGAGGAACGCGAGGCCGCCGGCGAGGAACCTTACGCACATCCGCGCAACCTGGCCGTGGGCACCTTGAGGGCACAGGACGGAGACGGCCCGCCCCGCCGGCTGTCCGTCGTGTTTTATGGTCTCGGCGCAGTGGCGCCAGCTGACGGCGGGCCGCGCTCCCAACAGGAACTCCATGCTTGGATCAAGCGCCGGGGCTTGCCGGGAGTGGACGAATTTCCGGTCGTGCGGACCGCGGAGGAAGTCTGGTCCGCAGTCCAGGCCCTGGGGCGGAAGCGCTCCATGCTGCCTTACCCGATCGATGGGGCCGTGGTGAAACTCGACGACCTGCGCCTGCAGGCGGAGTTGGGCGCGACCTCGGAAGCGCCGCGCGGGGCCATCGCCTACAAATATCCGCCTGATGCCGTCGCCACGCGGGTGACGGCGATCATCCTGCAAATCGGCCGCACCGGTGTGCTTTCCCCGGTGGCGGAATTGGAACCGGTCAAGATCGGCGGCACGACGATCCGGCGCGCCACCCTGCACAATCGCGCCGAGATCGCGCGCAAGGATGTCCGCGTCGGCGACTGGGTGTTTCTCGAAAAGGCCGGGGAAATCATTCCGGCCATCACGGGCGTGGATCTTGCCCGCCGCGCCGCCGCGTCGGCGCCATTTGCCTTTCCCGTCCAATGTCCCGCTTGCGGATCGGCGCTGGCCATGGATGGCGCCGCGACCCGCTGTCCGCATTACGATTGCCCTGCGCAGATCCAGCGGCGCCTGGAACATTTCGCGTCCAGCGGGGCGGTAAACATCAAGGGCCTCGGCAAGGGAACGATTGCCGCCCTGGTCGGCCGCGGCTGGGTGCGGCGGCCCGCCGACCTGTATGCGTTGAGGGAGGAACAACTGCGCGAAATCACCGGTGCGAAAACCGCCGGCAAGTTGCTGCAGGCCATTGCGGCCAGCAAAACGCGCGAGTTCTGGCGGTTCATTTGTGGTCTCGGCGTACCGGAGATCGGACCGGCTGGTGCGAAGGAGATCGCCAGGGAATTTCCCGATCTGTCCGCGTGGATCAATGCACGGGAGGACGATTACCGGGCGGGCGCGATCAGCGCCGCCAGCCGCCGCGCATCCCTGGAATTTTTCGCCAACGAAACCAATCGACGTTCAGCCGAGGCCTTGCATCACGCGATCGCGGCGCAGTAGCACGGCCGTTTTCCCGGGCGACACCCCCGGCGCCGCGCGCCACCCCTCTCTAGCCGGAACTATGCATTGAACCGCGAAGGGCGCGAAGGTCCGCGAAGGTATACCGGGAAAATCCTGATTTTGCCCGGGATCACGAAAGAGTGAGTACGGCAAGGCAGCACCGAGGATCAGGTCTGACTCGCGACTTTCGCGTTTCTTCGCGTCCTTCGCGGTTTCTACTGAATGGTTCCGGCTCTAGAGAATTTTGAATTGAGATGGAGCCTATCAAAACCGTGCCAATTACCGCTGTCGTCATTCTGAGCTCGGCGAAGAATCCAAGGGGAGGTGCGCATTCCCTTGGATCCTTGCACGGCTCCCGCCGCCGCCGAGCCTAAGGCGGGCAGGCATGATGACGGTTTCGGGAATAATTCGATTCTCTGAAACTTAAAACGGCTACGACTTTGCTTAAAATGCTGTAGAGGGGATCAACGCCGAAGCTCTTGCCAGCGGGCGGGGGAGGGTGTTCCGTGGTGGTCACATCATGGAAGTCATCTTCATGGGCACGGGCACATCGCAGGGAGTCCCGATGATCGCGTGCCACTGCGCGGTCTGCACGTCGGCCGATGCGCGCAACCGGCGCACCCGGGCGAGCATCCACGTCGTGATGGACGGTCTGCATGTCCAGGTCGACGCCTCGCCTGAATTCCGGCTGCAGTGCCTGCGCGAGCACATCGAGCAGCTCGACGTGTTCATTCTCACGCACGGCCACAACGACCACATCACGGGCATGGATGACCTGCGGCGCTTCTGCGACCTCCGCGGCGGCACGGCGCTCACGGTTTACTCGACGGCGGATGGCATGGAGCGCGTCCAGGCGATGTACCCCTACGCGATTTCCGAGCGGCCGGCGGCAAAGGGTTACGCCGCCTTCAGGCTCGTGGACATGCCACCGGTCATGGAATTCCCGCAGGGCACCATTCAGGCCACGTTGCTGCCGCACGGTTCGATCAATACCCTCGGGCTCGTGTTCACCGAAAAATCGTCGGGCAAAAAATTTGCCTACTACTCGGACTGCAAACGCATTCCCCCGGAGGCGGTGGCGCTCGCGAAGGGGGCGGCGGTGGTTTGTCTCGACGGCCTTCGCCCGGAGCCGCATCCGACCCACATGAACATCGAGGAGGCGTGCGCCGCCGCCGTGGAAATTGGTGCGCCGACGACGTACCTCACGCACCTCACCCACGGGGTTGATCACGAGGCCTGGAGTGAGCGACTGGCCAGGACTCATCCCGGCGTCGGACTGGCTTACGATGGCCTGCGGTTAAGTCTGTAGTGTAGCCTAACGCGTGAGCGTTTGGCCCCGCGAGTTTGCCAAACGCTTACGCGTTCAGCTACAGCTATCAGGCGGTCTCCCGTAGCCGTGTCATAGAACATTCTGAAACAAGGAAATAGCGCTTGCCTTAATTCCCACTAAAATAATGTAGATTCAAGCAATCGCCTATGAAGCTTTCCAAACGCGGTGAGTACGCCCTGCGCTCCCTGATCAACCTCGGCATCGCCACCAAGGTGGGCCGGTCGTTGGTGCGCGTGACCGAATTGGCCAAGGCGGAGGACCTCCCCATCAAATTCTTGGAGCAGGTCATGCAACAGCTCCGGGAGGCCGGCATTGTGGAAAGCGAACGCGGCAAAATGGGCGGTTACCGTCTGGCGAAGCCGGCGAGCCAGATCCATATCGGCGAGGTCGTGCGCTTGATCGATGGGCCGCTCGCGCCGATCGGCTGCGTCAGCCAGTCGGCCTACACGCCGTGCAATTGCCCGGATGAGGCGCATTGCGGCCTGCGGATGCTGATGCTCGATGTGCGCAACGCCATCGCGGGCATTCTCGACCGTTACACGCTGGCGGACGTCGTTGAGGTGACGACCCGCAAGATGGCCACGAGTGGACGTCCCCTGCCTTACAGCGTGCCGGCTCCCACCGCGGCCGTGGAACCAAAGCCCCGGGTGCGCGGTCGTGCGGCCAGCACGAGTCCCACCGAGGGCGTCATCCATCAACTGCTGGGCGACTACGCGATATGAGCGATTCCATCACAAATTCCGACCTGGCCGGGCAACCGGAATGGTTGCGCGTGGTCCAGCAGAAGGTCGAAACCCTGCGCTATGGAGTCGTGCAACTGGTTGTTCACGACGGCCGCGTCACCCTGATCGAGCGCACGGAAAAGACGCGTCTCTCGCCGCCCGTCCATCGCGACGGCGCCGGCATTTGAATTTAACGCCCACCGCCCGACCGGCGAAGGCGACCTACACCAAGTCCATTCATCCTGACTGACCCGACCCCGGGAAGTTGTCCTGTCATCCGATCCAACTCCCATGAGGAACAACATCCTTCGCACCGGCGCCGCGCTCGTCACCGCGGTCGCCCTTTCCATCCCCCTGCCAGCCGCACCGGCCGGTGCCGCCGAACTGCAGGCCCTGCGCGAGCAGGTCCGCGCCCTCGAGCAGCAGCTCAAGGTGCTGGCCCGCCAGATCGAGCTCAAGGAGGAGGCCGCGACCGCCGCGGCCCCGACCACGCCGAAAATCATCGTCAACGACAGGGGCGTGACGCTCACCTCCGCCGACGCGGCTAATTCGCTGCGCCTGCGCGGTCTCGTGCAGCTCGATCACCGCGCCTTCTTCAACGATAACGGCGCCGCCGCCGGCCTGAACAACAACGGCTTCGTCCTCCGCCGCGCCCGCCTGATCACCGAGGGCGTGTTTGCGAGGAACTACACCTTCCAGTTGGTCACGGAATTCGGCGGCAGCGCCGTGAGCATCCCCGACGCGAACCTGGGCATCAACCTCAGCCCGGCGCTCCAGTTCAAGCTGGGCAAGTTCAAGGCGCCGGTCGGCCTCGAGCTGCTGCAGTCGGATTCCTGGACGTTCTTCAACGAGCGCTCCATCGCCACGAATCTCGTCCCGAATCGCGACCTCGGCATCACGGCGGGCGGCGACATTCTCGGCGGCAGGCTGAACTACACCGTCGGTGTCCTCAACGGCGTCGCGGACGGTGCGAGCACCACGAATGCGGACTTCGACAACGAGAAGGATTTCGTGGCGCGGCTCTTCGCCACGCCCTTCAAGGACTCCGCGGGCTCGGCCCTGCAGGGCCTCTCGTTCGGCGTCGGCGCGAGCTACGGCCGCGAGAAGGGCGCCGCGGGCCGCACCGGCGCTTATCGCACCGATGGCCAGCAGACGTTCTTCTCCTACCTGGCGACGACGATCACCGACGGCCCGAACTGGCGCATCTCGCCGCAACTCGATTACCGCCACGGTTCGTTCGGCCTCCTCGGCGAATACGCCGTCTCGGCGATCAACGTCCGCCCGAGCGCGACCGGCCGCAAGACCGAGTTGCAGAACAAGGCCTGGCAGGTCGCGGCCGGCTATGTGCTCACCGGCGAGAACTCGTCGTTCAACGGCGTCGTGCCGGCCACCAACTTCGACTGGAGCAAGGGCACGTGGGGCGCGTTCGAAGTCACGACCCGTTATGCCAACGTGAAGGTGGATGACGCCGCGTTTCCACTTTACGCCTCCTTGGCCGGCAACGCTGACGAGGCTTCCTCGTTCGGCCTCGGCCTGAATTGGTATCTCGGCAAGGCCGTCGCCTTCAAACTCGACTACTACCAGACGAATTTCGACTTCCCGGCCGGTGCGCCCGCTGTCTCCACCAGCGCCGCCCTCCGTCAGGATGAGAAAACGTTCATCACCCGCTTCCAGCTCGCGTTCTAACCCTCAACTCCCTTTGGCCATGAAACTCCGTTTCACCCTCCTCACCACGCTCGCCCTCGCGGTCGCGACCTTCGCGTCCGCCAAGACTGTGGAGCTGCTCAACGTTTCCTACGACCCGACGCGCGAGCTCTACGTCGATTTCAACAAGGCTTTCGCCGCCCACTGGAAAGCGAAGACGGGCGACGATGTCACGATCAAGCAGTCACACGGCGGCTCGGGCAAGCAGGCCCGTTCCGTGATCGACGGCCTGTCCGCGGACGTCGTCACGCTGGCGCTCGCCGCCGACGTCGATGCCCTCCACGACGTGGCGAAGCTGATCCCGAAGGATTGGCAGAAGCGCCTGCCGGAAAACTCCGCGCCGTACACCAGCACGATCGTGTTCCTCGTCCGCAAGGGCAACCCGAAGGGCATCAGGGATTGGGATGACCTCGTGAAGCCCGGCGTGGCCGTCATCACGCCGAACCCGAAGACCTCGGGCGGCGCGCGCTGGAATTACCTGGCGGCCTGGGAATACGCGAAGCGCAAGCAGGGTGGGGACGAGGCCGCGAAGGCTTTTGTCACCAAGCTGTACAAGAACGTGCCGGTGCTCGACAGCGGCGCGCGCGGCTCGACCACGACGTTTGTCCAGCGGGAGATCGGCGACGTGGCGATCTCGTGGGAAAACGAGGCGTTCCTCGCGGTGAAGGAATTCGGCGCCGACAAGTTCGAGATCGTCGTGCCCTCCATCAGCATCCTCGCCGAGCCGACCGTCAGCCTCGTCGACAAGGTGGTGAAGAAGAAGGGCACGGCCGAGGTGGCAAAGGCCTACCTCGACTACCTCTACTCCGACGAGGGCCAGGAGATCGCGGCCCGGAATTTCTACCGTCCGCGCAACCCGGCCGTCGCCGCCAGGCATGCGGGCAGCTTCGCCCAGCTCGAGCTGTTCACCATCGACGAGGCCTTTGGCGGCTGGGCCAGGGTGCAGAAGGCGCACTTCGCCGACGGCGGCGTGTTCGACCAGATCTACGCGAAATAATTAACCGGGATCCGCCGCGTGCGCCCGCGACCGGGTGACGGCGCGCCCGTGCGCGGCGGATTTTCATGAACCCGATCATGAGTAGAAATATCTCCCCCCGTCCCGTGACGGCCCCCCGCGCCCCTGCGCCGGCCGGCTCGCGCTCGTTGTCCGCCGCCCTCGGCGGGCAACTGGCCGCGCTCTATGAACTCGCCCAGCGTTCCGACTTCGTTTTCGGCACGCCGCTCGGGCCGTTCACGCACGGCGCGCACAGCCACTCCGTGCCGCGCTTCGTTTACTTTGGGCCGCACACGTCCGGGGAATCGCCGCGTCTCGCCTTTCTGGCGGGTCTCGACAGCCGCGATCTCCGCCCGACGCTGGCGTTGCTGCACCTGGTGGAGGAACTGGCCCGCAAGCCTGACATCGGCCAGAGCCTGAACGTGACCTTCTTCCCGCTGGTGGATGTCCTGGGTCATCTGCGCCAGGCGGAGGGCCGCGATCTCGCGAGCCAGCGTTGGACCTCGTCGACCGCGCCGGAACTCGACCTGCTGGCCAGGGATTCGCGGCTGCGCGCTTATCACGCATTCATTCGCGTGGAGTCCGGGCCGGCCGGCGATGCCGCCACCCTGAGTCTCCGGACCGCCGGAGGCGCGGAGCCCGCCTTGTTCTCTTCCGAGGACTTTGCGCCTTATGCCGTGCGTTGGGAAATCGACGCCGGTCCGGCGACTGGCACCGGCCCCCTGTCGCTCGCGGACGACCTGCCGTTCCGTCCGCTCGACCTGACGTTGCGCGTGCCCGGCGATTGGTCGCCGGAATTTTATCGCGCGGCGGCGGTCGCGATCCTGAAACGCCTGATTGTCCGCTACCGCGGATTCCTCGCCTACGGCCAGCACCTCTGAGATTCACCATGCCCGAAACCACGCCGGAAGGATATCCGTTCAAGCTGCGGCGACTTTACTGGCCGTTCATCGCGCTGGCCGAGGTGTGTCGCGAGATCGTGGGCACCGTGGCCGGTTCGTTCGAATGGGACGGCAAGCGCTACACGATCCCGCGCTTTGTGTTCCAGGGCCCGCCGGCCGGCCGGCCGCCCGTGCGGCTGGGACTCTTCGCGCTGTTGCGAGGCAACGAGCCGGGTGGGGCGCTCGGACTCGAACGGCTGTTGAGCCGGCTCGTCGCCGAGCCGTTTCTCGCCGCGGGTTACGAGCTGGTGGTTTACCCGCTTTGCAATCCCACGGGTTTCGAAGACGACACGCCGCACAATCGCGGCGGGCACGATCTCAGCCGCGAGTTCTGGCAGGGCTCCGCGGAACCCGAGTTGCGCATTCTCAATGCGGAGGTGGCCAGCCAGGGATTCGACGGAATCGTGACGCTGCAAAATGGAACGGCCGGCTTGCTCAACATCACGCCGTCCTGGTTGCAGGCGCCCGTGCGGCTGGTTTGCGAAGTCCCGATGGCCGGTCCGATGACACAGCAGGTGGAAGCAATCAGTTGCGCATTGCAGTCGGTGTTGAAAGACTGCCGGGACCTTATCACCCCCTGAAACCTCGTGAGCCTCGCCATCACCAAGCCCCGCTTCCGTCGCCGGATTCTCCCCGGCTTCGGCCTGTCGTTGGGTTTCACGCTGGTCTACCTGGGGCTGATTGTGCTGATCCCGCTGTCCGCGGCGTTCCTGCGCTCCTCGTCGCTCAGCTGGGCGGATTTCTGGGCGGCGGTGACCTCGCCGCGTGTCGTCGCGTCGTATCGCGTGAGCTTTGGCGTGTCGCTGTTCGCGGCGTTCGTGAACGCGATCTTCGGCGGGATTCTCGCCTGGGTGCTGGTGCGCTACCGTTTTCCCGGGCGCCGGGTCGTTGATGCGCTCGTCGATTTGCCGTTCGCCCTGCCCACCGCGGTGGCCGGCATTGCGCTGACCGCCATTTATGCGCCCAACGGCTGGCTGGGGAAGTGGCTCGACCCGCTCTGGGCGGGCGGCGTGCACAAGCTCGGCGAATGGGTCCCCTGGATCGACTGGCCGGGCTGGCTGGGCGGCAAGGTCGCGTTCGACCGGCCGGGCATCTTCCTCGCGCTGACCTTTGTCGGCCTGCCTTTCGTGGTGCGCACGCTCCAGCCCGTGCTGGAGGAACTTGAGCCGGAACTGGAGGAGGCGGCCGCCACGCTCGGGGCCAACCGCTGGCAGACGATGACGCGGGTGATCTTTCCGGAACTGATGCCCGCGTTGATCACCGGGTTCGCCCTGGCCTTTGCGCGCGCGCTCGGCGAATACGGCTCGGTCGTCTTCATCGCGGGCAACATGCCGAATCACAGCGAGATCACCCCGCTGCTCATCATCACCAAGCTCGAGCAATATGATTACCGCGGCGCCACGGCCATCGCGGTGGTGATGCTGGTCGCGTCCTTCGTGCTCCTGCTGCTCATCAACCTGCTCCAGAAATGGAGCCGCCGCTACTACCGCGTCTGACATGAGCCTGACCGCCACTTCCACCATCGCCGGCAAAACGCCCGCCCGCGGCAGCGGCCGGCGGATTATTCGCAATCCGCTGTGGGTGCGCGTGGTGTTCATGACGATCGCGCTGGCCTTCGTCGGCTGCTTCCTCCTGCTGCCGCTGGCCGCCGTCTTCACGGAGGCGTTGCGCAAGGGCTTGGGCGCGTACTTCGCCGCGTTCAAGGACCCGGATGCGCTCAGCGCGATCAAGCTCACCCTGACGGCTGCCGCGATCGCGGTGCCGGCCAATCTCGTCTTCGGCGTCGCCGCGGCCTGGTGCATCGCGAAGTTCGATTTCCGCGGCAAGAGCCTGCTGACCACGCTCATCGACCTGCCGTTCGCCGTGTCGCCGGTCATCTCGGGCCTCATCTACGTCCTGGTTTTCGGCGCGCAGGGCTGGTACGGCCAGTACCTCAACTCGGAGAACCCGGCCTGGCCCGCGTTGCACCACTGGCTGGTCGAGCAGGATTTCAAGATCGTGTTCGCCGTGCCGGGCATCGTGCTGGCGACGATTTTCGTGACGTTCCCGTTCGTCGCGCGCGAGTTGATCCCGCTGATGCAGGCGCAGGGGACCGATGAGGAGTACGCGGCCATCACGCTCGGGGCCAATGGCTGGCAGACCTTCTGGCGCGTGACCGTCCCCAACATCAAGTGGGGCCTCTTCTACGGGGTGATCCTCTGCAACGCCCGCGCGATGGGCGAGTTCGGCGCGGTGTCGGTCGTTTCCGGCCACATTCGCGGCGAGACCAACACGATGCCGCTGCACATCGAGATTCTCTACAACGAGTACAACTTCGTCGCGGCCTTCGCCGTGTCCTCGCTGCTGGCCCTGCTCGCCCTCGTGACCCTGCTGCTCAAGAGCCTGGTCGAGTGGCGCGCGGCCAGAAACTGAACGTCGAACTGCCCAGAAGAACGCCAAATAATGATTTCCGTCATTCAAAGTTCAAAGTTCGACGTTCAAAGTTCGACGTTCGTCCCTGCCCGCCCATGAGCGTTCAAGCCAACAATCTCCGCAAAACCTTCGGGCAATACACCGCGCTCGACGACGTCAGCCTGTCGGTCAAGAGCGGCAAGCTCACGGCGTTGCTCGGGCCGTCGGGCTCGGGCAAGACGACGCTCCTGCGGATCATCGCAGGGCTGGAGTATCCCGACGAGGGCAGCGGCCGCATCCTTTTCCACGGCGACGACGTGACCGGCGTGCCGGCGGGCCAGCGCAAGGTCGGCTTCGTGTTCCAGCATTACGCGCTCTTCCGGCACATGTCGGTCTTTGAGAACATCGCCTTCGGCCTGAAAGTGCGGCGGCAGGGACGTCCACCCAAGTCGGAGATCGCCGACCGCGTGCACAAGCTCCTCAAGCTGGTGCAGCTCGAAAATCTCGCGGAACGCTACCCGCACCAGCTTTCGGGCGGCCAGCGCCAGCGCGTGGCGCTCGCGCGCGCCCTCGCGGTTGAGCCGAAGGTGCTATTGCTCGACGAGCCGTTCGGGGCCCTGGACGCCAAGGTGCGCAAGGAACTCCGGCGCTGGTTGCGCAAGTTCCATGAGGAGATCCACCTGACCACGCTGTTCGTCACACACGACCAGGAGGAGGCGCTCGAGATCGCCGACGAGGTCGTGATCATGAACAACGCCAGGATCGAACAGATCGGCACGCCGCAGGACGTCTATGACCGGCCGGCGACGCCGTTTGTGTACCAGTTTCTCGGCAACGTGAACATGTTGAAGGCCGCGGCCCTCGCGACCGGCTCCCGCAGTCCGCTGCTCAATGGCGGCCTGCAGAGCAACGGGTTGATCTACGTGCGCCCGCACGACATCGAGGTCATCCCGCACGAGAACGGCGTGGCGGGCATTCCGGCCGTCCTGCGCTACATCCACGCCGCCGGGCCCCAGGCGCGCCTCACGCTCGAGCAGGTCGACAACCGCGAGACCGTCGAGGCGGAGATTTCCCGCGCCGACCTGGAGCGGCTCGAGCTCAGGGTGAACAACCTCGTGCTCCTGCGCCTGCGCCAGTCTCGTTCCTTCGAGGAGGACTACGCCATCTGAGTCCGCGGCGTCCGGCTTTATGACAAGCTCCGGGTTGCCTCCGCTCTTTTCCGTTCTAATTTCATCCCACCGAAACTCAACCCACGACGATCATGGCCAAGATATACAACGACATCACGGAAACGATCGGTAACACCCCGCTCGTTCGCCTGAACCGCACCGCCGCCGCCCACGGCGCGCAGGCGGAGATCCTCCTCAAGCTCGAATTCTTCAACCCGCTGTCCAGCGTCAAGGACCGCATCGGCTTCGCGATGATCGACGACGCGCTGAAATCCGGGAAGTTGAACAAGGACAGCGTCATCATCGAGCCGACGAGCGGCAACACCGGCATCGCGCTCGCCTTTGTGGCGGCGGCGAAGGGCCTGAAGCTGATCCTGACCATGCCCGAGACGATGAGCAGCGAGCGCAAGAAGCTGCTCAAGATCCTCGGCGCGCGCGTCGTCCTCACGGAAGGACCGAAGGGCATGAAGGGCGCCATCGCCAAGGCGGAGGAGCTCGCGGCGAAGATTCCGAACAGCATCATCCTGCAGCAGTTTTCCAACCCGGCCAACCCGGCGATCCACCGCAAGACGACCGCCGAGGAAATCTGGCGGGACACGGACGGCAAGGTCGACATCATCGTGTCGGGCATCGGCACCGGCGGCACCATCACCGGCGTCGGCGAGGTCCTCAAGCCGCGCAAGGCGTCGCTCCAGATCGTGGCGGTCGAGCCCGACGCCTCGCCGATTCTTTCGGGCGGCCAGCCCGGCCCGCATAAATTGCAAGGCCTGGGCGCCGGCTTCATCCCGGCGATCCTGAATACCAAGGTTTACGACGAGGTGATCCGCGTGAAGGAGGCCGATTCCGGCCCCATTTCCAAGCAGGTCAACCAGCTCGACGGCATCCCGGTGGGCATTTCCTCCGGCGCCGCCGTGTGGGCCGCCATCCAGCTAGCGAAACGCCCCGAGAACAAGGGCAAGCAGATCGTCGCCATCATCCCGTCGAGCACCGAACGCTATCTGTCCACCTGGCTCTTTGCGGACGTCAACGTCGAGACCGACTCGATCGACGACCTGATCCCGGCCGGAAAATAACCAGTCACCCTTCGGAGGCGCCCGTCACAAGCGGGCGCCTTTTTTATGAGTCGTCGCTTGTCGGCAGACCGGGTGGGAGGGGGTTTATACCCCGACAGCGAAGTCAGCATCAATCCCGTCGGGGTATAAAACCCCTCCCACCTGGGACCCAGCCTCAGCCGCGCTTGAGCTTCAGCAACCGCTCGCCGGCGGCGTGCAGCGTTTCGGCGCGCTTGGCGAAATTGAGGCGCACGTAACGGTGCTCGGGCTCGTGGAAGAACACCGACCCGGGCACGGGCGCCACGCCGATTTCCCGCGTCATCCAGCGCGCGAATTCGACGTCGTCCGCCTGGCCGTACGGGGAAACATCCAGCATCACGAAGTAGGCGCCCTGGGGATTCGTGTAGCTCAGGCCGGTTTGGTCCAGGTAACCGAGCAGGATCCGCCGCCGCTCGGCGTATTCGCCGGCCAGGCCGGCGTAATACGAGTCGGGCATTTGCAGTCCCGCGACGATCGCGTGCTGCAGGGGCGCCGCGGCGCCGACGGTGAGGAAGTCGTGGACCTTGCGTCCTTGCGCAACAAACGCGGGGTCGGCAAAGAGGTAGCCCAGCCGCCAGCCCGTGATCGCGAATGTCTTGGAAAGCGAACTGCACATGACCGTGCGCTCCGCCATGCCCGGCAGGGACGACAGGTAGGTGTGCCGGTGCGGGGTGAAGACGATGTGCTCGTAAACCTCGTCCGTGATGATGAACACGTCGAACTCCACCGCGAGGGCGGCGATCTGTTCGAGTTCGGTCCGCGTGAAAACCTTCCCGGTGGGATTGGACGGATTGCAGAGAATGAACGCCTTGATGCCGCTGGCGAAAACCTTGCGCAGGGCGGCGGGGTCGAAGGTGTAGTCCGGCGGGTTCAGGGTCGCGAACACCGGGGTCACGCCCGAGAGAATCGCGTCGGCACTGTAGTTCTCGTAGAAAGGAGAGAAGAGGCCGATCCTGTCGCCGACGTCCGCCACGGTCATGACCGCGACCATCATGGCCTCCGTGGCGCCGCAAGTGACAATGAGATGGCGGTCGGGATCGCACTCGAGCCCGGTGAAGCGCGTGAGTTTCCGCGCCAGCGCCTGCCGCAGCGGCGCGGCGCCCCAGGTGACGGCGTACTGGTGGTTGTTGCCATCCATCTCGGCCTTGGCGGCATCGAGGATCGCCCGCGGCGGATTGAAATCGGGAAACCCCTGCGACAGGTTGATGGCACCGTGCTGCTGGGCGACGCGCGTCATCTCACGAATCAGCGACTCGGTGAACGTGGCGGTGCGGCGGGAAGTGCGCGGCATGGTGGAGGAGAGGGTGTCGCCGCGACGACTTCAGGCAATGCAAGGATGCGGCATAGGGGGCGGGTATGCTTCCCTACACACTCCGCCCTGCCGGGCACTCCTCTTCATCCGGAACTATGCAATTGAACCGCGAAGGGCGCGAAGGTCCGCGAAGGTATACCGGGAAAATCCCGATTTTGCCCGGGATCACGAAAGAGTGAGTACGGCAAGGCATCACCGAGGATCAGGTCTGACTCGCGACTTTCGCGTTTCTTCGCGTCCTTCGCGGTTTCTACTGAATGCTTCCGGCTTAATAGAGGGGACTTCCGCCGGCGTGGATCGACTCCCCTCTATGAAGAGGGGTGGCGCGCAGCGCCGGGGTGTGTAGGCCGGGCCTCACGCCCTCACCGCCCATCGCAGCTTCGCCGACGAGCTGCGGGGGTTGGCGCGCAACTCTTCCGCGCCGGCCCGGATCACCTCCTCGCTGGCCGAGGCATAGATGCCGTCACGTACGCCGCTCTTGAAAGCGTGTTTCACGCGGCGGTCCTCGCCGGAGTGGAAAGTCAGGATCGCAACCCGTCCGCCCGGCTTCAGCGCGTGCGGCAGGTTGCGCAGGAAAAGGTCGAGCACCCCAAACTCGTCGTTCACCGCGATGCGCAGCGCCTGGAACACGCGGCGCACGGCGGTATCGTCGGCTTCCTCGCCACGCACGGGCTTGGGCAGGTTGAGGATATCCCGGATGGCATCGGCGAGCTGACGCGTGCGGGTAAAGGGTGTCGCCGCACGACGCGCCACGAGCTCCGCGGCCAGCAGGTCGGCGCGGGGTTCGTCCGCGTGCTCGGTGAGGGCCGTTGCCAGGTCGGCGGTGCTGACCCGGGCCAGCCAGTCGGCGGCGGAAGGCGGACGCGAAGGATTCAGGCGCAGGTCCAGCGGGCCGTCGGTCTTGAAGGTGAAGCCGCGCGCCGGGTCGTCGATCTGCATCGAGGACACGCCGAGATCGGCGAGGATTGCGTCGACTCCGGACAGGCCCAGTTCAGCCAGGACCTTGGGCAAGCCGGCGAAATTGCTGCGCACCGGCGTGAAGACGTCATCGCCCCAACCGGCGGCGCGCAGCCGGGCCACGGTCTTGGGATGTTCGAGCGGGTCGACATCGAGGCCGATGAGGCGCCCGCCCGGGACCAGCTTCGCCAGCAACTCGCGGGCGTGGCCGCCGTAACCCAGCGTGCAGTCGACGGCGACGTCGCCCGGCTTCAGCGCGAGCGCCTCGAGGATCTCGTCCACCATGATGGGCCGGTGGGTGCCGGCCGGGGTCTTGCCCGACGCGAGGACCTTGGCCACGTCGGCCGCGTAGCGCTCGGGATTGAGCTCCTTGTATTTCTCATCGAACTGCCGCGGATTCTTCCCGGAATAGCGCGGCCGGCGCTTGTGCGGCTTGGGATCGATTTCAGACATCGGGAATGAGGAACTTCACAGGAGGTCGCAGCGTCTGGCTCTTGGTTTCCTTCGTTACCTTCTGTGAAACTGAATTTTCTCGAAGCAGACCGAACGATTCATTTTACAGAAGCTAACGGAGGAAACGGAGATAAGGACATTCATTCTCGGCGATCTCCTGTAAACTTGGATTACCTTTTGCCCAATGCGGGGTGCTTCTTCTCCGTGGCCTGGTACCAGCGGTAGAAACTCATGCCGAAGGCGATCATCGCCACGCTCATCCCGATCAACTTCATCATCGATCCGGCCAGCAGTTGGTCGGCGGCGGGCGTCAGGTCGGTGATCCGCGGGGCGAATTCGTAGGTCGGATACAGGACGTCCGGCGAGAACGTGATGTAGGCAAAGACGGGGGTCATGGCGATGATGACCGCCGGCAGGTAAAGCATCTGCCAGCCGAAGCTCGCGCGGGGAAATTCCGTCGACGGGCTCAGCAGCGGCCACCAGAAAAACAGCGCCGAACCAAAGAACATGAAGTGCTCGGCGATGTGGACCGGGCGGTTTTGCAGCGCGAGATCATAGAACGCCGGCAGATGCCAGATGGTCATGGTCGCGGTATAGATCATCCCGCACACGATCGGGTGGGTGAGCACCCGGAGCACCGGCCGCAGCCCGGGCCGGCCGGTGACGGGCCGCACGAGCCAGTCCGGCAACCCGAGCAGGAACAGGATGGCCGCCGGATAAATGATCAGCTGGTGCTGCAGCATGTGCGCGCTGAGCAGGTAGCGCTCGCCGGCCTGGTCGAGGGGAGAGCCGACGGCCAGATAGAAGATGACGAGGGCGGTGTAGAACTTCACCGCGTGCTTTCGCGGATAAGCGAGGCCCGGCGCCAACCGGTCGCGCCACGGCCCCGTCAGGATGGCGTAAAGCCACCCCAGGAAGATGAGCCCGCCGATGAGGAACGGCTCATTGTGCCAGTGGGTCCAGTCGATCATGGAAGATCACTGATAAATGCCGGGACGGGGATGGCCACAAAAAGGCGCATCAGGCGCAAAAAAAGCCGCGCTGAATCAGCGCGGCTTGAGAGGAGGGAAGGGGGCTTCAGGCCACGGCCAGGCGCGCCATTTCGAGCGCGGCCGACGTCAGGGGCTTCGCCGCGTCGGCGCCGAAGATGTGCAGGAGCGCCCACATCGTGCCGCCGGCCAGCACCAAACCGATGAAGAACAGGATCGTGCAGAACACCTTGTCCCAGCGCAGGTGCATGAAATAGAAGATAACGGCCATGAACTTGCCGGCGGAGAGGATCAGCAGGGTGGTCACGACGAACCACTTCGCGATCGGCAGGTACACCAGCACGACCTCGATGCCCGTCACGACGGACAGGATCATCGCGACCTTGATGTAGAAATGATACTTGCTCGGCTCGTGGTGGGCGACGGCGGCAGCGGGGGAATCGTGGGCGGACATGGCGGGAGGAGTGAAAGTGAGAGTGAAGGTGTTTTATCGGAGGGTGATTGTGGCTTGGTCCACTTTCACTTTCACCCTTACTTTGGACTCACAGGTATTCCAACAGGTAGACGGCGGTGAAGATGATGATCCAGACGATGTCGACGAAGTGCCAGTAGAGGCCGATGGACTCGACATCGATGGCGTTCTTTTCGCCGAATTCGACGGGGCCGCGGCTCTTGCCGAGCACGAAGAGGGCGATCAAGGCGACGACGCCCACTGCGAGCGGGATCGGGGCGCGCTTGAGGAAGTCGCCCATGGGCAGGCCGTAGACGACCTCAATGAGGCCCGGGACCAGCCAGATGAAGGACACGGCCATCACCACGCAGACGGTGCCGAGGTGGACGACGTTCATCAGGACGCCGCCGCCGTGGTTGCCGGCCGGCTTGAAGGTGCGGACGTACATCATGCCGAGGAGCAACACGCCGATGGCGACGTGGGTGCCGTGCGTGCCGGTCAGCGTGTAGAACGTGGAGCCAAAGATGCTGTTCGAGAGCGTCATGTGCTTCTCGTGCACAAAGTGGCCGAACTCGTACACCTGGCCGCCGAGGAAGATGCAGCCGAAGAACATCGTGCCCAGCAGCATGGTGCGGGTGCTCTTCACGTTGCCGCGCTGGATGGCGTTCACGGCGAGCGCCATGAGCAGCGAGGACATGAGCAGGATGAACGTGGAGAACGACGTCAGCTCGATGTTGAAGACCTGCGTCGGCACCGCGTTGCCCGGCGGCTGGTTCAGCCGATAGACCATGTGGGTCGAGATCAGCGCACCGAAGAACATGCAGTCCGAGGCGAGGAAGGCCCACCAAAGGAGCTTCTTGTTCGGAATGCCCGTCGAGGTCGTGTGGTCGTGATGGTGGTCGATTTGACCGGTGGCCGCGTGGCTGCTCATGGATGAAGGAAAGAGTGGGAGTGAGAGGGAAAAGTGACGGAATTCGGATTCAGGACTGAAGGTGGGAGTTACGGCGGCGGGATTTGGACACTTTCACTCTCACTTTCACTTTTTCCTCAATGGTGGTCGCCGCGGGATTCGGTGACCTTGCCGTTGGCCGCGATGTGGAGGTGATAGCCGCCGGGACCTTCCAAAGCCCACAGGTAGAGGGACGCCACCATGATGATGCCGCCGGCGATCGCGAGGGGCACGTGGGAGGCGAGGACCTGCTTCTGGAACATCATCACCGGGTGATGAATCTGGGCGAAGTTGTAGGCGCCGATCAGCAGGCCGATCGCGGAGAACAGCGGGTACCAGGACTGGTCGGGCATGTGGATGCCGCCATGGGATTCCTCGGCCTTGATGCGCGCGGCCTTCTCCTGGGCGATCTCGTCCTGGTGATGTTTCTCGTACCACCAGGCGTCGCGGGCGTGGACGGTCGGGATCGCGGCGAAATTATGCTCCGGCGGGGGCGACGGGATGGACCATTCCAGGGTGCGGCCGTCCCACGGGTCGCTGCCGGCGACCTTGCCCTTGAAGAGGCTCCAGACGAGCACCGCGAAGTAGGTGAAGATGCCGACGCCGAGCAGGTAGGCGCCGCAGCTGGCGAACAGGTTGCCCTCGTTCCAGCCCATGTTGGAGTCGTAGGTCCACGTGCGGCGCGGCATGCCGTTCAGGCCGAGGAAGTGCATCGGGAAGAACGTGCAGTTGAAGCCGATGAAGATGAGCCAGAAGGACAGCTTGCCCCAGAACTCCGGCACCATCCGGCCGAAGAACTTCGGGAACCAGTAGTGGATGGCGGCCAGCAGCGCGAAGGTGGCGCCGCCGATGAGCACGTAGTGGAAGTGGGCGATGACGAAGTACGAGTCCTGCTGCTGGGCGTCGGCCGGGGCCGCGGAGTGCATGATGCCCGAGAAACCGCCGAGCATGAACATCCAGATGAAGCCGAGCGCGAACATCATCGGCACGCGGGTCATGACCTGGCCGCCCCAGAGGGTGCCGATCCAGTTGAAGATCTTGACGCCCGTCGGGACGGCGATGGCCATGGTGGCGAGCGCGAAGGCCGCGGTGGCGACGTTGCCCAGGCCGGTCGTGAACATGTGGTGGCTCCAGACGCCGAAGCCAATGAAACCGATCGCGACGCCCGAGAACACGATGATCGGGTAGCCGAAGAGGGGCTTGCGGGAGAACGTCGGGAGGATTTCCGAAACATAGCCCATCGGGGGCAGGATGAGGATGTACACCTCGGGATGGCCGAACACCCAGAACAAGTGCTGCCACAGGATCGGCTGGCCGCCGCCCGACACCTCGAAGAAGCTGGTGCCGAAGTTGCGGTCGAACATCACCTCAACCAGCGCGATGGCGATGGCCGGGAGCGCGAGGATCAGGAGGAAGCTGGTGACGAGCGCCATCCAGGTGAACACCGGCAGGCGCATCATCGTGAGGCCCGGGGCCCGCATGTTGATGATCGTCACGATGAAATTCAGGGAGGCGACGATGGAGGAGACGCCGAGGAGCTGCAGGCCGAGCACCCAGAGGTCGGTCGACAGGTCGGGGGTGAAGACCTTCGAGGTCAGCGGGGCGTAGCCGAACCAGCCGATGTCCGGCGCGCCGCCGAACTGCCAGCTCGGGACGAAGTGCGAAAGCCAGCCCACGTTGAGCAGGATGGCGCCGACGACCCAGACCCACAGCGAGAAGGAATTCAGGCGGGGGAAGGCGACGTCGCGCGCGCCGATCTGGATCGGCACGAGCAGGTTGAAGAACGCGGAGTTCAACGGCATGACCGCGAGGAAGATCATCGTGGTGCCGTGCATCGTGAACAGCTCGTTGTAGAGCTGGGCGCTGATGAAGCGGTTGTTCGGGACGATGAGCTGCGTGCGGATCATCAGGGCCTCGATGCCGCCGATGAGGAAGAAGAGGATCGCGAAGCCGCCGTACAGCATGCCGATCTTCTTGTGATCGACGGTGGTCAGCCAGCTGACGAGGCCGGTCTTGGCGGTCGGTCGGGCGAACAATTCAAAGGTCGCCTTCTTCGCCGGCGCGTGCGTGCCGCCGGAGTAAGCGTGTTTTGCCAGTGCTTCTGCCATGATGGAGAGAGTTGAGAGCTGAGAGCTTGGAGCTGAGAGTGGGAGACCGTTACTTGAGGCTGTGCAGGTACGCGACGAGGGCCGGGATTTCCGTTTCCTTGTTGAGCGAGAAATTCTGCTTCCAGGTGCCATCGGGGCTCTGGACCATGTAGCCGCCGTAATACATCTTGTTGCCGGGCTTGAAATGGGTCGGGTCTTCGAGCCACTGGCCGAGGCGTTCCGCCGTGTTCTCGAGGACGCCGGCGGCGATGGTCGAGCGGGCGCCGACGCGGGTCAGGTCGGGACCGGTGATGCCCATGCCCTCGTGGCCGCGGACGGTATGGCACGAGACGCAGGTCTTTTCCTGGAAGAGCTTGCGGCCCTGGGCGACGAGCGCGGCGTTTTCGCCCGCTTCCGGCTCCTGGAGTTTGCGCCAGGCGGCGAGGGGATTGGCATCGAACGTGGGCGAGGCGGACAGCGCGCGGCCGTCGTTCACGAAGCTGGCGAACTGCACGCGGGGCAGCTCGGTGCCGGCGGCCGGGGCCGCGACCGTGCGGGCCGGCAGCTTCTGGTTGGCGAGCCACTTGTCGTAATCGGCCTGGTCGAGCGCGATGACGCGGAACTTCATGATCGCGTGCGACTCGCCGCAATATTCGGCGCACTGGCCGTAGAAATAGCCCGGGCGGTTGGCCTTGAACCAGAGGAAATTCGCGCGGTTCGGCATCATGTCCACCTTGCCGGCCAGTTTCGGGATCCAGAACGAGTGGATGACGTCGATCGTGCGCAGGTGCACGCGAACCGGCCGGCCGGCGGGGACGACGAGTTCGTTGCCCGTGACGAGGGGGGCCTCGCCGCCCGCGGGCAGCTTCACCGCCATGGCCGGGTCGTTGTATTCGAACTTGAACCACCACTGGTAGCCGGTGGCGGTGACGTCGATGGCATCGGCCTTCTCGGCCTCGGGGACGTCATGCGTGTACCAGATGTCGCGGACCGTCGGCACGGCAATGATGACCAGCAGGCCGACCGAGGCGGCGATGAGGCCGATTTCGATCAGCGGGTTGCCATGGCCCTGCGCCGGCGGCTCCGCCTTCAGCGCATCCTCGTCCTTGGCGTAAAACTTGATCTGGGCGTAGGCCAGAACGGCGCCGACCACGATGAAGATGCCGGTCGTCACCCACACGGTGATCATGAACAGGTCCCACTGGGCCTTGGCCACGGGGCCCTCGGTGACCATGGTCGACTGGTTGCCGCTGAGGCTGAACACCTCGGCCAGCTTGCAGCCGGAAAGGGCGACCAGGGCGAGGCCGGCGAGAAAAACGGTCGTAAAGCGGAAAACTTTACGTGAATCGAGGCGTGTACGGGTCATGTGTAACATTGGCGGCATCAGCGTGTCGCGCTGCGGCAAGTGTGCAGAGTCAGCGTTTGGAAAACGGAACCCATTTCAACTATAAAACCACGTCGGTTTCCCGAGGGCACGCCGGGTATTAACCCACGGGGCTTTCAGTATTAGTGACACATAAAATCGGACTTGCGGCATTGCGCGCCGCCGCCGGCTGTGCGATACTTCCCGCCCATGAAAAAATACCTGTTTATCCCGGTGCTGGCAGGCAGCGTCTTCCTGACGGCCTGCGGCAAGAAAGAGGACCAAACGGCGGGCGCCCCGGCGGCCTCCTCCACGGCGGCGGCTCCGGCCGCGACGGGCGGCAACTTCGATGTGACCGCCAATGACACGATGAAATTCAGCGTGACCCGGCTGGAGGTTAAGGCCGGACAGGACGTCAAGATCACCTTCACGAACACGGGCACCATGCCCAAGGCCGCCATGGGTCACAACTTCGTGCTCCTCAAGAAGGGCGTGGACGGGAAGGCCTTTGCCGACGCCGCCGTCTCGGCCCAGGCGACCGACTACATCCCGGCCGACCAAGCGGACAAAGTCATCGCCCACACCAAGTTGCTCGGGCCGAAGCAAAGCGAAGAGCTGAGCTTCAAGGCTCCGACCGAGCCGGGCGAATACGCCTTCGTCTGTACCTTCCCGGCCCACTACCTGTCCGGCATGCACGGCGTGTTGGTCGTCCAGTAAGGGGTCCAAACAGCCAAGTTTCCAAAGCCGGGCTTCGCGCCCGGCTTTTTCTTTGTGCAGGGTCCAGCGAGTAAGCCCGCTGCTGGAGGGCCCAGCTCCCGCTGGGCCGCGAACGTGATATCGCGATCGCACCCCGGCCCAGCGGGAGCTGGGCCCTCCACGTGAAGAGAGGGGCGTGCTTGCTTGCCCGCCCTGGCCTCAGCGACGGCGGACGGCGACCCTGCGCAAACCTCAACTCCCTGCCGGCCACCACCGATACAGGAAGAAGTAAACCAGCACCCCGGTCACCGATACATAATACCAGATCGGGTAGGTCCATTTCGCCCAGGCGCGGTGGCGTTCGATCTGGCCGCTGAGCGCGAGGCTGAAGGTTTTTGGCACCAGGAAGGCGATCGAGATCGCGAGGAGAATGTGCGTGATCAGCATCACATAGTAGACGACGGCGATGGCGCCCGTCCCGCCGAACTTCGTGTGCACCGCCTCACCCGCGCCGGCGGCCATGCCTTTCAAAACCTTGTGGGAAACGTACCCGACGAGGAAAACCGCCGACACCGCGCCCGCGGCCAGCATCAGCTGGCGATGCGTCTGGATCCGCGCCGACCGGATCGCCGGGTCCGACGCGCGCTGGGCCGACTTGATCTGGATGAAACCGAGCGTGATCAGCACGGTCGCGAGCGCGTTGAGCGCGGCGTTGAGCGCAGGAATGTCAGAGAGGGTCATGGGAAGAAGTTAACCACGGAGCACACGGCACACGCAAAAATGAAGGCGGATTTTCAAAACCGGTCATTCTGAACGCACTGAAGAATCCAGGGATGGCCGAATACGAATGGATAAGCGGTCGCCGCCCGGATTCTTCGCTGCGCCCAGGATGACGGCCGGTGGTCTCACAACCTGAAATACAACCGGTCCGCCAGCAACAGGGCCATCAGCAGCGGCAGGTAGGCGATCGAGATCAGGAACAGCCGGCGGGCCTCGGTTTCACGGCGCGCGGGATTGAGAAACAGAATGGAGGAACGCAGGATCCACAGGCCGAGCCCGGCCGCGAAGGCGAAATAATACCACGAGCAATAGCCCAGCAGGGTGGGCAGCAGGCTCGCCGCCACGAGGAGCACCGTCCAGATGAACGCACGGCGCGACACCTTGTGGCCGCTGGGGTCCGTCACGGAAATCATCTTCATGCCGGCGGCGGCGTAGTCCTTGCGGTACGTCCAGCACAGCGCGAAGAAATGCGGCATCTGCCAGGTGTAGAGGATGGCGAAGAGCGTCCAGCCGAGCGGGTCGTTCGAGCGGCCGGCCGCGGCCCAGCCGATCATCGGGGGCAGCGCGCCGCTGATGGCGCCAATCTCGGTGTTCCAGCGCGACCAGCGCTTGGCGGGCGTGTAGATGGCGAGGTAGGCGACGATCGTGGCCAGCGCGAGAAACGCGGACATGCCGTTGACCTGCCGGAACAGCATCGCCAGGCCCGCGATGCACATCAGCCAGCCGAGGATGAAGGCCGAGCCGGGCTGGACGGCGCCGGTCGGGATCGGGCGGTCCGCGGTCCGCTTCATCTTCCCGTCGAGTTCGCTCTCCATCCACTGGTTGATCGCCGCCACGCCGCCGGCGCAGAGCGCGGTGCCGATCATCAAGTAAATCGTCCGCGACCAATCCCAATACGGCAGCGCCGCCAGGTAGCCGACCATCGCGGTGATGACCGACATGAAACTCAGCCGCGGCTTCGTCAGCTCGAAGTAATGCCGCCAGGTTGTGCGCCCGGCGGGGAGGGTGGCGAGGTCGCCGCGGAGTTGTTCCTCAGTCTTCGTCATGGGCGGTTCCGCTCCATCGAGCCACGCTGGGTGAAAAAGGCCACCACGAACGTGGTCGCGAGCGTCAGCGCGCCGAGGATGACATGCCCCGTGGTCATGTACACGCTGCGGCCCGTCCAGATGATCTGGGCCCCGAGGTAAATCTGCGCGGCCACGACCGCGACCAGCAGAAAGCTGGCGGCGCGGAGCGGGAGGATCAGCGATTTCTCGCGCCACAGGAAATGACCGTAAACCAGCACCATGATCCCGATGACGGCGGCCATTGCGCGGTGCATGAAATGGAGGACGACCTTGTAATCCCACTGCGCCGGGAGCAGCCCGCCGTCCGGCGTGGAAGACGGGAATGTCGGGATCGCCAGCCCGGCGTAGTTGTGGCGCATCGTGCTCGCGATCGTCAGCTGCACCAGCAACAGGACCACGCACCACCAGCCCAGCCGGCGGACGCGCTCGCTGGGTTGGCCCAGCAGGTTCTCAACCCAGGCCCGCGAGAGGCCGGCGGCGATCGCGAAGAGCACGCACACATAGACCTGCGCGAGGACGCCGTGCGGGATGCGCAGCATCTGGCCGAAGGACATTTCGAAGCCCGGCACATGCACGCGGTCGAACATCACGCGGGTGCCGCCGAGAAATCCCTGGAAAATCACGATGGCCAGCGCCCACCAACCGAGTTGGCGCAGCCAGGCGCGTTGCTCCGCGCGATGCAGCCAGACCGCGAGCGCGATCGTGAGGAGGCCCATCATCGTGCCCGACAGCCGGTGCGAATGCTCGGCAAACTTGTCGATTTCCGTCAGCCAGCCATGCGGGTTGATCGAGCCGTTGGACAACGGCCAGTCCGGAAACGCCATGCCCGCGCCGATGCTGGTGGTGAACGCCCCGAGCGCGACGAGCACGAACACCCACAGGCTGCCGATGGCGGCGAACCAGGCGAGGCCGGGCTTGTAGGTGGCGGTGCGGGTCATGGGTTTGATTGTAGGGGCGTTCCTTGCGGACGCCCGCGGGCGCCGTCAAGCGGCGCCCCTACAAGGATCGGGTCGAGAATCATTAATAGGACCGGAACCGGCAGGTGATACCCGCGGTCCGGGCAGCGCAAACCTTTTGACAATTTCCCTCCCTGGCAAAGGTATGTGCAGCATGAAGCCCAGTTATTCGCCTCCCGTGCGGCTGGCCGCATGTTTGCTAATGGCGGTGTTCTTCGCCGCCGGCTGCGGCAAGCGGGAAGCCGCCGCCAGCGCGCCCGCGGCGAACCCGGCCGAGAAACGTTATCCGCTCACCGGCGAAATCGTGAAGGTCGACGCCGCGCGCTCCGCGCTGTTGGTCCGGCATGACGACATCAAGGACTTCATGCCGGCCATGACGATGGAGTTCACGGTCACCAAGGGCGACCTGGCGATTGCCAGGGAAGGCCAGCACATCCGCGCGGAACTGGTGGTGCGGCCGGAGGGGATGTCCCTGGAAAAAATCTGGCCGGACGACGTCGCGACGCAGCGCGCGCTGGAGGCGTCGGCGAAGGCGCTGGCCCAGGACACGTCGATGCGCGGCAAGGAGGCCTACCGCGAAATCGGCGAGACGCTGCCGGAGTTCACGCTCCTCGACCAGACCGGGAAGGCCGTCGCGGCCAGCCGCTTCCGGGGCAAGCAGATCGTCCTCAACTTCATCTTCACCCGCTGCCCGATCGCGACGATGTGCCCGGCCGCCACGGAGCGGATGGCCCAGTTGCAGAAGGTCGCGAAGGAAGCCGGCGCGAAGGATTTCGAGCTCGTCTCCATCTCGCTCGATCCCGAGTACGACACGCCGGGCGTGCTGAAGGAATATGCCGACGTGCGGGGGCTCGACACCTCGAACTGGTCGTTCCTCACCGGTCCGGACGCCGCGGTGCGCCAACTCCTCGCTCAACTCGGCGTGATCCGCGAATTCGAGGGCGCGACGATCAAGCACACGCTGGCCACCGTATTGATCAACGCCGACGGCAAGATCGCCTACCGCGTGGACGGCAGCGTCTGGTTGATCGACGATTTCGTGAAACGGTTGAAGAAGGCATGAATAGGGCATCACCAGCGGGAACCCGGCCCCCGGACGGATTTCAGGAGGTGCGAATCCTAAGGGCGCGCCCGGAGGCCGCGCTCCACCCATGAACAGGAATCGTCAGGTTCTCCTCATCACCGCGACCGCCCTCGCGCTCTACGTGGTGGTCCGCCTGCTGCCGACCGGCAGCAACCTCAACCACATGGATTTTCGCATGGAAGGGAAGGGCGCCCTGGAGTTCTGCGACCCGGCGAATCCGCAGTTTATTCCCGTGGTGGCCGTGCGCTCGCCGGTGGTGATCACGCTGCACGCGGACCGCGAGCCCGCGCGCGACCAGCCGGTGAATTTCATTTTGAAACTGGCGACCGCGAGCGGCAAGCCGGTCGGCCCGGCGGACCTCCTCGTGGCCCACACGCGCAAGCTGCACCTGCTGGTCGTCGATCCGACGCTGAACGATTACCAGCACATCCATCCGGAGCCGGGCCGCCGCGATGGCGAATGGGTTTTCACGATGACGCCGCAGCGGTCCGGGCTTTACCGCGTGTTCGCGGACTTCACGCCGGCGGCGACGCAGCGCGGGCTGTATGCCTCGGCGGATTTCACGGTGCCGGGTTCCGTCGCCACCGTCACGCGCGAGCCGAACACGACGGCGCAAATGGGCGGATTCAAGTTCGAGCTGGTGCTGCCGGACACCCTGCAGGCGGGCAAGGCGGCGGATCTGAAGTTCCGGATCGAGAGCCAGGGACGCGAGAAACAGCCGGTGCCCCTGCAGCCCGTCATGGGGGCGTTCGCGCATCTGGTCGCGTTCAACGAGACCCGCAGCGGGTTCGCCCATTTGCACCCGAACGAGATCGATCTTTCCAAACCGCCCGATGCGTTGCGGCCGGAACTCACCTTCAAGGTCACGATCCCCGCACCGGGCCGCTACGTCATCTGGGCGCAGGTGAACCTCGGCGGCAGCGAAGCCTTCGTGCCGTTCTGGGTGGATGTGATGCCGTAGCGCGTGGCGCTACGGCGCGAAAACCTGAGACCTGAAACCTGAGACCTGAGCCGGACTCATGCATTAGGGTGGAGCGCACTGACCCCAGTGCGCTGGTTTGGGAGCTTACGAAGCCAATGCACTGAGGACCCGCCGTCGCCAAGCCTACGGCGCGCACGCAGTGCGTTCCACTTTTTGGTTTGCAGCTTTTCAGGCAGTGACGACCGCTCCTGCATGAATCCGGCTAAGCCCCGTGAAGAACTTAACGCCTTCGCGCCTCTTCGCGTCCTTCGCGGTTAAAATCCATTGGGGGCCGCCCTGAATCGCCTGCCAGCAGGCTTCTACAACTGCATGAGTTCGGCTCAGCGAGCCTATCGAGTGCAAAAACTCAGGTCTCAGGTTTCAAGTTTCAGGTTTTCCCCCTCTACGCCGTCTCGCTCGAGAGTTCCAGTACTTCGCCGCCGTCGGTGGAAAGGAAGCGGCCGAGTTCCGTGCCGGGAAAGCTGCCGAACGTTCCCGGGTGGCAGCGGAGCAGGCCTTCGCGCGCGAGCATCGCGATGCTGTGCTGGTTGCGGGCGGGGTTGTTGCAGAAATAATGTTCACGCGCCTTGTTGGGCCACACGAGGCTGCCGCGGAGGACGTCGCCAATGAGCGCCTCGCCGTTCGCCAGCACGACCGAGACCGAGCCGGGCGTGTGGCCGGGAGTGGGGATGACGCGGGCGCGGAGGCCATAGGGTTCCATGGCGATGCCCTGCTCGAAAACCAGGTCGGGCTCGAAGGCCTCGAACTCCTCGTCGACCAGGGGGCGCAACACCCGCCCGAGCCAGTCCTGCACGACAATCATCCCGTTGCGTCCGCTGCGCACGAGCGGGGCATCGGCCTGTTGGATCGCGATCTGCGCGCCGCTGCGGCGACGCAGCTCCGCGGCGCAACCGGCGTGGTCGCTGTGACCGTGGGTCAGCAGGATCAGGGCGAGCTGCCTGACGTCGACGCGATATGTTTTGAACGTCGACAGGATCGTCTTCAGGTCGCCGGGCGCGCCGGTCCCGACCAGGACGGGTTTTTCCCCCAGCAGGAGGTAACAGTTTGAAATCGCGCCTTTGATCCGGATGAGCATCGAACAAAATAAGGCCGGAATGACTTAACCAACCATGCCGCGCATTGCCCCAAAGGGATGCCCGGAGCCGTCATCCATCCCGGACCCAGGGAAGGAGCCGGGGCCGGGCGGGTTCGCGGCCATCGTACTGGATTCTTCGCTTCGTTCAGGGTGAAAACGCATGGTGGACTGACTCAGTTCGCCGGGATAGACAGCGGACCCCGGACGGAAGTGGCGTCTTCTTTGGGGAAATCTGCGGGCACCGGAAAGTCGACGGGGCGCCGCGCCAGCCACTGGAGGGCGCGGACGAGCAACGTTTGCACGGCGGCGTCGCGAACCGTCACGGGCTGCACGTCCCCCTTCCAGACGTGGCCGAGCGTGGAGGTGTAGACGCGGCCGGAGCCGTAGTGCACCGTCCACTCGATCGGCCAGTTCAGTTTTGTGCGGACGGTGTCGTTGGCGTAGGACAGGACCTCGACATTTTCCGCGGCGCCTCGCGGGTAGTTGTAGACCTCGATGTCCGCCGCCCGCCAGCGCCGGGGCAGGCCCTGATGGATCGGGTGATCGCCGAGCCGGACGACGAGCGCGTCGAAGCGCGGGCCATGGCTGGTCGGGTTGCCCTCGCCGGACGGGATGCGGATGATCTTTTCGTCATCGCCAACCTGGAGGGCGTCACCCTGATTCTTTTTCCGCCAGCCGAGGCCGATGATCCGGTTGTAGGCCGGCCAGTCGGCGAAGGCGTTGTTGCCGGCGTGCCAGACGTATACGCCGCCGCCGTTGCGCACATAGGCTTCGAAATCCGCGCGCACCTCCGCGGGCCAGGGCGCGCCGCCGCCGATGTCGTTGTAGTGCTGGATGACGACATCGTACTCCGCGAACTTCGGTCGCCAGGTGTCCCAGCCCGGCGCGTCCTTGGAGGGCGGAGCCGTGGAAACGTCGACGGAGAAGAGCCCGGTCGGTTCGAGGATTGCCCGGATCGAGGCGGTGGTGAGCCGCCAGTCGTGATTGCTGCGGCCATCGGTGATCAGCACCCGGATTCTGCCGGGCTCGGCCCCGGCGAAGGCCGGGAGGCTCAGGACGAGAAACCCCAGGGCCTTCCTCAGCCACGAGGGGACGAAGGCGGCAAGGTTCGGGCGGCGCTTGCTTGGGGCGCCCGTACTTTTGTGGTTCATCGCCACCGGTCTCAGAACTTCAGGTGCTTCACCGTGAGGCCGTTGTTGATGAGTTGCTTCAGGGAATCGATGCCGATGCGCAGGTGCATCGAGACGTGTTTGCTGTCCACGGTCTTGTCGCTCTCGGTTGTTTTCACGCCCTCGGGCGTCATCGGTTCGTCGGACACGAGCAGGAGCGTCCCGGTCGGGATTTCATTCGCGAAGCCGGTCGTGAAAATCGTGGCGGTCTCCATGTCCACGGCCATCGCGCGAATGCGCTTCAGGTATTTCTTGAAGTCGGTGTCGTGCTCCCACACGCGGCGGTTGGTGGTGTACACCGTGCCGGTCCAGTAATCCTTCTTGTGGTCGCGGATGGTGGTCGAGATGGCCTTCTGCAACGCAAACGAGGGCAGGGCGGGCACCTCGGGCGGGAAGTAGTCGTTGCTCGTGCCGTCGCCGCGGATGGCGGCGATGGGCAGGATGAGGCTGCCGATCTTTGCGCGGTGCTTCAGGCCGCCGCACTTGCCGAGGAACAGGACGGCCTCGGGATGGATCGCGCTGAGCAGGTCCATGACCGTGGCGGCCGTGGCGCTGCCCATGCCGAAGTTGATGATGGTGATGCCGCCGGCCGTGGCGCTGGTCATCGGCTTGCCCCGGCCGTGCACGGGCACGCGGTTCCAGTTGGCGAACAGTTCGACGTAGCGGTCGAAATTGGTGAGCAGGATGTAGCGGCCGAAGCCCTTGAGCGGCACACCCGTGTAGCGCGGCAGCCAGTTCTCGACGATTTTCTTCTTGGTTTCCATGCGGGGGGTTTTGCCCGCAAAAAATTAGCCCCGCCGCGGATGGCGGCGAGGCTAATTTGCAACCCAGGTCCGCCGGTCGTCCGGGCAGGGCCAACGCGACGGCTGGGAATCTAGCGGGCGGCCCGGACCCGGCCGAAGAGTCGCCGCCCGGCAGCCGCCCCCAAGGCGGCCAGGAACCAGAGGCTCGGGGCGCCACCGCCGCCGCCGGACCCGGACCCACTCGTGCCGCCGCCGGATGGCGGGGGAGTTCCGGACCCGGCGCTGACCGTCAGGGTGACGGCGTTGCTGGTGACGCTGCCGAGGGAGTTTGTGACCACGACCTGGTACCTGCCGGCATCGGCCGCGCGGGCGCTCGCAAAACTCAGCGTGCTGCTGGTGGCGCCCGTGAAAGGCTGGCCGTCGACGTACCACTGGTAGGTCGCGTCGGGCACGGCGGCGACGTTGACCGAGAACTGGACCGCACCACCGGGGGCGACCGTGAGATTGCGCGGTTGGGTGGTGATGACCGGCGGGCCCGCCGGACGGCCCACGCGGATGGCGTGATTCCATTCCTCTGTAATATAGAGAGTGCCATCATCCGTGACCGTGATGCCGTGCGGGGCGTAGAAATGAGCGTTGCCACCGACGCCGTCGGCGCTGCCATAAACGCCGGGCTGGCCACCGAGGGTGGTCACGGTGCCATCGGGCGTGATTCGCCGGATGGTGTTTCCGTCGGTGTCGGCCACGAAGACGTTGCCCTGCCGGTCCACGGTGACGCCACAGGGTCCGTTGAATCGCGCAGCCGAGCCCTGGCCGTCCACGGTCGTGCCGACTTGATTCGGGCTTCCCGCGAGGACGGAGGTCAGCCCCGCGGGGGTCACTTTCAAAACCACGGCGAGGTGGCGGTCGGCCACGTACACATTGCCGGCGTCGTCAACCGCCACGCCATTGGGCGCGTCGACCGCGTTGGTCAGGGTGCTCACCACCCCGTCGGTGCTGATCCGGCGGATCCTTTGGTTGGCCGTGTCGGCAACATAAATGATGCCGGTGCGTCCGACCGCGAGGCCCAGCGGCCAGTGGAAACGGGCGGCGGCGAGCGGCCCGTCGACCAGGCCCGGCGGTCCGCCTGCGAGGGTGGTGGCCGTGCCATCGGGCAGGTTGATCGCGACCCGATCCCGGCCCGCATCCGCCGAATAGACCGTGCCCGTGGGGCCGATGGCCACCCCGTTGGGTTGCCGGAACTCGCCCGTCGCTCCCGTGAATGTGCTGACCTCGCCGCCGGGCGTGATTTTCCTGACCCGGTTGTTTCCGGAATCTGCGATAAACAAGTTGCCCCCACTGTCCATGGCCACGCCGGCGGGTTGGTTGAATTGGGCCGCTTCCGCCGGGCCATTGGCGAAACCCGCCCCACCTGCCCGGCCGGCATAGGTGGAGACGGTCCCGGTGGTCGAGACCTGGCGGATGACGTCGTTCTCCGAATCGGCCACGAGCAGGTTGCCCGTGGCATCGACGGCGAGGCCCAATGGACGATTGAAGCGGGCCGCCGCGCCGATGCCTTCCGCGAATCCGGGCTGC
Organism: uncultured Oleiharenicola sp.; assembly: GCA_964515595.1. GTDB lineage: Bacteria > Verrucomicrobiota > Verrucomicrobiia > Opitutales > Opitutaceae > Lacunisphaera. The sequence goes on from CAZEUN010000009.1 coordinate 103,254, forward strand.
GCCGTCGCGTCGCCCGCGAGGATCGTGACGGTTCCGGTGGACGTGATTTGTCGGATCACCCCGTTGATGCGTTCCGCCGCATAGAGGGTGCCGGCGGGAGTGACGGCAATCCGGGGTTCGCCGAGCGCAGGCTGCGTTCCGACGGCCGTGGCGGTGCCCGCCGGCAGGCCATTGCCGAAAAGAGTCGTGACCAACCCGCCGGGACTCAGGCGGCGGATGGACCGGACGTCCGACACATAGATGGCTCCGCTGGCATCGATGGCCACGCCCACGGGACGGTTGAAATGCGCGGCGGAGCCCTGCCCATCGTCGTTGCCGGTGACCGCCGGGTCACCGGCGATCGTGGTGACAAGTCCGTCGGGAGTGATCCGACGGATCGTTCCGTTCAGGGTGTCGGCGACATAGACATTGCCCGAGGCATCGACGGCCAGGCCCGAAGGCTGGTGGAAACGCGCGTCGGCGCCTGTGCCGTCGCGATTGATGCCGATCGGTCCAAAACTGTTGAAGTTTTTCGAGTAGGGCGCCCCGGCGAGCGTCGCGATGGAGCCGGCGGGGCTGATCTTGTAGATGGTGTCGCGATTGGAGTCCGCGACATAGACGTTGCCGGACAGATCCGTGGCGATGCCCGAAGGCTGGAAGATATCGGCGAACTTGGACACCACTCCGGCAGGCGAGATTTTGCGGATCGCGCGGTTGACGGTGTCGGTCACGTAAACATTGCCCTGGGGATCGACGGCCACCGCGCCCGGGCCGTTGAAACGGGCGATGTCCTTGGGCCCATCGGCATTGCCGGGTCCACCCCGCGGACCAGCCAGGTGTGTGAAATAATAGACGGGAGCAGTCTGGGCAGGCAGCGTGCCCGGATCAACTGCCAGCCATCCGAGGAGAACGGCAAGGAAAAGTCGGCTGGGGGACGGAGCAGGCATGGGCTGACGCGATTGTCACCGGGAATGACAACTGGCACGGACGAACCCGCTATTCCCAGTCCGCGCCTTGCGAGCATGTCACGTATTACGTGACATGTTTGTCGGCGGGCTACAGAGGAACATGTCACCCAATAGGAGACATGTCCCCTCGGCGGCGGCCGGACCGAGCCGCGAGTAGGCCGGCTATCTCAGGCGCGGGCCCGGCGCGTCTGCAAATGCCTGACCGCCCCGGCGCCGAACAAGGCCAGCAAAAACCAGAGGCTCGGGGCACCGCCACCACCGCCGCCGCCGGAACTCGTGCCGCCGCCGGAACTGCCGCCGCCACCCGTCGGCGGTGGGTTGGAGGGCGCGGCGGTGACCGTGAGCGTGGCCGCGTTGCTGGTGACGCTGCCGATCGGGTTGGTGACGACGACCGTGTAGCTGCCGGCGTTGGCCGTCGTGACGTTGGTGAGGGAGAGCGTGCTGCCCGTCGCGCCGTTGATGGCGTTGCCGTTGAACTGCCACTGATAGGTCGGGGCCGGCGTGCCGCTCGCGGTGACGCTGAATTGCGCGTTCGATCCCGCCACGACGCTGAGGCTTTGGGGCTGGCTGGTAATGCTGCTGTTGTAGCCGCGGAATTCCCCCTTGCGCACGGTGACGCCGGCATTGTCCGTGATGAAGACGTTGTTTTGCGCATCGGTGGTGATTGCGGCGGGCAGATAAAATCTTGCGGTCTGCCCATCGCCATCCCGCACGCCGCTCTGGCCGGAAACGCCGCCGATGATGAAATCCCCGCCGGCGGCGGCAATCAGACGCACGGTGTCGTCGCTGTAGGTGAGCACCAGGTCGCCCTTGGCGTCGATCGCCATCTGGATCGGAGCGATGTCCGTTCCCTTGACCAGGTTTCCACTGATCGTGCCGGTGCTGCCGTCGGGTTTCACCCGGCGGGCGACGACGTTGAGGCTGGGCGTGCTCAGGCTGTCTAGCACGTAGACGTCGCCGTTGGGGGCGGCGCTCAAGCTGCGGATATCGCCGAAGCGGGCGTCCGCGCCCACGCCGTCCGTGATTTCCGCCGGCTGGTTCGCCCCGGCCAGCACGCTCCATTCGCCGCCAACCGACCGGCGCTGCAGCCGGCGCTGGTTGTCGGCCACGATCAAGCGGCCCGTTGCGTCCGAGGTCAGGGCGCGCAGGTCGAGGAAATCCCCGTTGTCGATGGGCGTCGCCGTGCCGCCGGAGGAAACCTGGCGCAACCGGGCCGCGGTGTAGCGGCTGGCGAGAAAGGTGTCGGCGGCGCCCAGCGCCACGCCCAGCGGCACTTCGGGCGGGCTTTCCATCGAGGGGCTCGTGTAGACCGTGCTGGTCTGGCCGGCCGGGGAAATTTTCCTCAACTGGACGCCACCGCGGGTCCGCACGTTGTAGATGCTGTAGGCATCCGCGGCCAGCACGTTGGCCGCGCGGTCGATCGCCAGCCCGGCGATACCGGCGAAACGGGCCGACGCGCCGGTCCCATCGCTGCCTTGATTCGACCAGGGAACGCCCGCCAGGACGCCGAAGGATTGGGGCGTGGATTGCAGGATGACATCATCGACCGGGTTGGTGTGGATGATTCGCTCCGTCGCATCGGCGGCGAATCCGACCGGCCGGTCGTTGAAGGTGCCGCGGTCCAGGCCGTCCCAATTGGGATGGCTCAGCGTTCCGTCCGGACTGATTTTATGCAGGTCGTATTCAATGATGCTCGAGATCAACTGGCTCACGAAATAGAGGTTGCCCGCGGTGTCGGTGGTCATCGCGACCTCGCTGGTTGAGCTGGAAACAAACGGCTTGTTGTCGCTGGCCTCCGAACTGGCCAGGATCGAATATGCGCCCGCGGCATCCCGTTTGATGATCCGCTTCCAGGCGGAGCTGCCGGCGGACGGCGTGACCGACAGGTAAATCTGCCCGGTGGCATCGACGGCCATGCGGTCTCCCCAGAAGAGCGTGCTGACGTCCACCGTCGCGCCGTTGCCCAAAGTGAGCGTCCCCGTGATCGCAACGGTTGTCACCGTGCCGCCGGCAATCCGGCGCAGCCCGTTGTCGATTACGTAAACGCTGCCGGCCTCGCCGCTAAAAATCCTGGCCGGCGCGTTGAAGCGCGCGTCCGACGCGGCGCCGTCCACCGTGCCGCGCTGGCCGGCCTGACCGGCGAGGGTCGTCACCACGCCTTCCGGAGTGATTCTCCGAATCGTGGCATTGCCCGTGTCCGCGACATAGACGTTTCCGCTGGCGTCGACCGCGACACCCTCGGGCAGCATGAAGCGGGCGGCGCCGCCCGTGCCATCCGCGCTGCCCGCTTGATTGGGCGAGCCGGCGAGCGTGGTGACGGTCCCTTGCGCCGAAATTTTGCGGATCGCGTGATTGCCGGAGTCGGCGACGTAAACATCGCCGTTGGCCGCCAGCGCCACGCCGTGCGGATTGTTGAAAAGCGCACTCACTGCGGGACCGTCGTCGAACCCCGTGGTCGCGCGTCCGGCGAGGGTTGTCCAGCGATAGATGGGCGTCGCGGAGCTGGTCTGGGCGATGAGAGTGACGAATGGGCCGGCGAGGCCCAGGAAGGTCGAGAGCGCCAGGAGGCGGCCGCGGGAGGAGGGAAGTCGGGAACGTCGCGTCATGCCCTGTGTGACACTTTGCGGAAGGAAACCCGCTATCCCCGGGGGCGCCGCGCCGCCGCCTTTGCCAATCTTTCGCGGCTGCAGCCGCGCCCTAAGCCGAGGCGAAGGTCGGGTTAATATTCAAATGCTCCTCGCCCGTGTATTTCGAGGACTGTTCGTCGGCATGGTAGCTTGAGCGTACGAGGGGGCCGGACTCCACGACACCGAAGCCGATGCTCAACGAAAATTCCTTCCAGTGCTTGAATTCCTCGGGCGTCACCCAGCGGTCGATTTTCCAATGCTGCGGGGTGGGCTGCAGGTACTGGCCGAGCGTCAGGATGTCGACCTTCTCGGCCGCGATGTCGCGCAGGCACTTTTCCACCTCGGCGGGCGTCTCGCCCAGACCGAGCATGATGCCGGTCTTGGTCGTGAAGCCGCGCGACTTGGCGTGACGCAGCACGCTCAGGCTGCGCTCGTAGCGGGCCTGCACGCGCACCGGCTTCTGCAGGCGCTCGATTGTCTCCACGTTGTGGTTGAAAATGTCCGGCTTCGCATCGAGCACCGTGTCGAGGTCGTGCATGCGGCCTTTCCAATCCGGGGTCAGCACCTCGATCGCGCATTGCGGGTTGCGATACTTGGTGGCGCGGATCGTCGCGGCCCAGACGCTCGCGCCGCCGTCCTTCAAGTCATCGCGGGCGACGGAGGTGATGACGCAGTGCCGGAGGCCCATCTTGGCGACGGCGTCGGCCACGCGCGCGGGTTCGCCGAGGTCGAACTCGGTCGGACGGCCGGTCTGGATCGCGCAGAAATTGCAGGAACGCGTGCAGATGTTGCCAAGGATCATCACGGTCGCGGTGCCGCGGGACCAGCACTCGCCGATGTTCGGGCACTGCGCGCTCTGGCAAACCGTGTGGAGCTTGTTGTCCTCGACCAGCCGGCGGGTCGCCTGGTAGGCGGGACCGGAGGGCAGTTTGGCGCGGAGCCAATCGGGTTTGCGGTTTGTCGGCGTCATCGGAAGGAGCTGCCCGCGAATGCACACGAATGAACGCGAATCACAAGCGAGTTTTCTCTGTCGCCCAGCGACCCGGAGAGTTTGCGCCAATTCCTCATGGGCGTGAATTCGCGTGATTCGCAGGCGACAAAAACTCCGGCAACAGCTGGCCGAACTCGGCGGCGAGCACGCGTTTCACCTCGTCCGACGGCGGCGCCTTGCCGAGCTCGGCGGCGATGGAAGTGACGGTGCCGTCGGTGATTCCACACGGCACGATGCCGCCGAAGGGCGTGAGGTCCGCGTCCACGTTGAGGGCGAAGCCGTGGTAGGTCGTCCATTTTTTCACCGCGACGCCGATCGCCGCGATTTTTCGCGTGCCCAGCCAGATGCCGGTCTTGCCCTCGCGCCGCGCGGCGGCGAGGCCGAAGGTGCCGACCGTGTTGATCATGACCTGTTCAAGAAGCCGGAGGTAGGCGTGGAGATCCTTCCGCGCGCTGAGATTGACGATGGGGTAGCCGACGATCTGACCCGGGCCGTGGTAAGTGATGTCCCCCCCGCGGTTGGTCCGGGCGATCGCGATGCCCCGCCGGGCCAGCTCAGCTTCATCCCAGATCATGTGCTGATCGGCGCCCTTGCGGACCCCGAGCGTGTAGACCGGATCATGCTCGGTAAACACCAGCGTGTCGCCGACCTCGCCCGCGTTGCGGCGGATGACCAACGCTTCCTGGCGCTGCCAGGCGTCCGCATAGCCGGTCCGTCCCCAATCGAGGATCGTGAGGGCGGGCGCGGTGGTGACGGGTGGTTGCATGAGGAATCGTCGGAGGCGGACTCGCGAGCAGGCTCGCGGGTCCACCGGAAGACCGGCCACCTTCCGCCAAAGAGTGCGCTGGTGCAACTTTTTCGTCGGACCCGGCGGCGAAGCTACCGGCGTGGGCCGGACCGCGCTCAGCTGGTTTTTAAAGTCGGACCGGACTGGCCGGCAACCGTGCCGATCTTGCCGACGAGCAGCACCACGCCGAGGAAGGCGGTGAGATGCATGAAGGCGGCGACCGCGAAGACGGGGGTAAAGGAGAGATGCTGCACCGTCCAGCCGACGGCGGTTTGGGAGACGATGCCCATCACGCCGCCCATGGCGCCGGCGAGACCGGTCACGGAGCCGATCGCGCGGGAGGGGAGGAGTTCCGCCGGCAAGGTCATGTTGGCCCAGGCCGCGTGGAAAAACATGGCGACGCTGATGCACGTGAGCGCCACCGCCGGCACCGTCGCCTCGGCGATGGTGAAACACAGCACCGGCATTGCGAGCGAGGCCACGAGCATCGTGGACTTGCGCGCGCGGTTGACTGTCCAGCCGTGCCGCACGAGCCGGTTCGGGACGAGGCCGCCGGCGACGTTGCCCAGCGCGAGCGCGACGAAGGGAATCCAGCTGAACTTGCCAAGGTCGGCCAGGTCGAAGCCCTGTTCCTGCTGCAGGTATTTCGGCGTCCAGAAAATGAAAAAGTAAGTGACCGGATCGGTGAGCATGCGCGCGAACACGCAGGCCCACGTCGCGCGCAGCCGCAACAGCTGCGCCCATGGCATCATCGGTTCCGGCGCCAGGTCGGGCGGCTGGCCGTCGAGGATGTGCGTCCGTTCCCCGGCGGAAAGACGCGGGTGATCCTGGGGCGCGTGATAAAACCGGCGCCAGACCGCCACCCAGACCAGGCCAATGCCGCCCGTGATGATGAAGGCCCAGCGCCAACCCAGCGTCAGGGCGATGACCGAAACCACCGGGGCCGCGAGGCCGGCGCCGACGGCGGTGCCGGCGTTGAAGAGCCCGACTGCCAGCGCACGCTCGCGCATCGGAAACCATTCGGAGACGGCCTTGACGCCCGCCGGGAAATTCGCCGGCTCCGTCGCGCCGAGCAGGAAACGGCATCCGGCGAACTGGAACGGCGTGCGCGCGAAGAAATGCAGCATCGTCGCCAAGGACCAGCCGCTGACGAAGATCGAGAACGACCGCTTCGAACCGAGCCAGTCCACCAGCCGCCCGCTGACCAGATACATCACCGTATAGCTCGCGAGGAACGCCGACGTGATGTAGGAATACTCGATCGTCGTGAAGCCCAGCTCGTCCTGGATCGTCTGCGCGAGCACCGACAGGGCCTGGCGGTCGAGGTAGTTCAGCTCCGAGGCCATCGCGAGCAGCGCGACAATATACCAGCGCAGGCCGCGGATTTTTCCAGGAGGAGGCTTGATCATGAAAACGGGGGAACGCGCGGAGCGGGCGCGCCGACGGGGCCCGAAGGCCCGGGAGTTGGCAACGTCAAAGCTTCGCCAGCCGGTTTAATTTGACGCGTCCTGCCAATCCTGTGGTTGTGGCCGCCACCGGGAATTTTGTCCGGTGAATATTCACGCCATGCCGCTTCTCGTCGACCAACTGTCCGTCCACCTCCACGCCGACCGCACGCTGATGGGCCGCGTGGCGGCCGTCGCGGCCCACGCGCACGTTAAAGCCGCGGTCGCCGCCCGCGGCCGGGCGCGTGTGATCCTGTCGAGCGCGCCGTCGCAAAATGATTTCTATGCCGCGCTCGCCGACCTGGCCGCGGCGGAACCGGCGGTGTGGCGGGCGGTGGTCGCCTACCACATGGACGACTACGTGGGACTCGCGCCGGATCACCCGCAGAGTTTCAGCCATTACCTGCAGCAGCATTTTTTCCACCGGATCACGGTGGCCGAGTTTCATCCGATCCGCGGCGATGCGCCCGACGCAGCCGCCGAGGCGGTGCGTTACGCGGGGTTGCTGACGGCGGCGCCGATCGACCTCATCGGCCTCGGCATCGGCGAGAACGGGCACATCGCCTTCAACGATCCGCCGGTCGCCGACTTCAATGACCCGGTGGCGGTGAAAGTCGTGGAGATGGATCGCGTGTGCCGCCAGCAGCAGGTCAACGACGGGTGTTTCCCGGCCATCGACGCCGTGCCGCGTCACGCGATCTCGATCACGCTGCCGGTGTTCGCGCAGGCCCGCATGCTTTCGTGCCATGTGCCGACCGCGCGCAAGGCCGCGGCGGTCCTGGCCACGCTCACCGGGCCCGTGGGGGTGGAGTGTCCCGCGACGTTGTTGCGCCGGCATCCGAATGCCGCCCTGCATCTCGATCCCGCCGCGGCGTCCCTGCTGCCGCCCGCGTTGGCGGCGGCCGCGCGCCAGGGATGATCATGGCGCCGTTCTTCGATCTTCAGGTCAACGGATTTGCCGGCGTTGATTTTCAGGACCCGGCCTTGAGCCAGACGGACCTGCGCCGGGCAGTGGACGCGCTCGCACGTCACCAAACCGGCGGGATCCTGCTGACGCTGATCACCGACCGGATCGACGCGTTGGCGGCGAAACTGGCGCAGATCGAGCGTTACCGCGCCGCGGACCCGGTGATCGCCGCGATGGTCGCCGGTTATCATTTGGAGGGCCCGCACCTGAGTGCACTGCCGGGTTATCATGGCGCGCATCCGCGCGAGCTCATGACGGCGCCGGACCGCGCCGCGTTCGACCGCCTGCAAGCGGCGGCGGGCGGACACATCCGTCTCGTCACCCTCGCCCCGGAATGGCCGGGATCGCCGGACTATATTGCGCACGTTGTGGCGACCGGGACGCGCGTGGCGATCGGGCATTCGGCGGCCACGGAGGCGCAACTCGACGCGGCCATTGCCGCCGGACTCACTCTTTGCACCCACCTCGGCAATGGCGTCCCGCTGGAACTGCCGCGGCATGACAATATCATCCAGCGACTGCTGGCGCGGGACGAGCTGACGGCGGTGTTCATCGCGGACGGTCTGCATGTGCCGCCGGCCGTGCTGCGCAATTTCGTCCGGGCCAAGCCGCCCGGGAAGGTTCTCTTCACGACCGACTGCATGGCCGCGGCGGGCGCCGGTCCGGGCCGCTATCGCATCGGCCGCCTCGAGATCGAGGTGGGCGCGGACGGCATCGTGCGCGAGCCGGGACAGCGCAATTTCGCCGGCTCGTCGCTGACGATGGACCGGGCGGCGGCCAACGCGGCCGCCTGGCTAGGCTGGCCGGCGGAGGCCGCGATCGCCGCGTGCGGCGCACGGGTGAGGGCGGCGCTGGGATTGGCGAGGGCGTGAATTTCCTACACCCCCCGGCCTTCGGCCACCCCTCTTCATAGAGGGGATTTCAAACCCACGCAGCCGAAGTCCCCTCTATGAAGAGGGGTGCCCGACAGGGCGGGGTGTGTAGGCTTCGCCCCCTGCGGCACTTTCCATTTGCGCCGGCCGGTCCGGTTGCCAAGCCTTGGCCATTCCATGAGCGACATCCCTCCGGACATCTCCCACGACCAGTATGCCGTGCGGCTCAAGAAGCTGCAGGACATGCGCGCGGCCGGCTCCGATCCGTTTCGGGCCAACGCGACGCAGACGCATTTCTCGGGTGAGGCGCTGAAAGCTTATGTCGAGGGCGCGGATTACACCGTCCCGGTCAAGGTGGCCGGCCGGCTCGTCGTCATCCGCGACATGGGCAAGAGCCAGTTCGTCAAGATTCTCGACCAGCAGGGCCGGCTCCAACTCTATATTAAGAAGGACCTGGTGGGCGACGACGCCTATGCGGCCTTCAAGAAGCTCGATCTCGGCGACATCATCGGCGCCGAGGGCACGCTGTTTAAGTCCAAGACCGGCGAGATCACCGTGCGCGTCGACAAGTACGTCCTGGTCTCGAAGGCGCTGCGTCCGCTGCCGGAGAAATGGCACGGCCTGTCCGACATGGAGCAGGTGTACCGCCAGCGCTACCTCGACCTCATCGTGAACGAGGAGTCGCGCAAGCGCCTCATGACGCGCAGCCGCATCGTGGCGAGCATCCGCACGACGCTGGCGAAGGGGAAATTCCTCGAGGTGGAAACGCCGATGCTCGAGGGCGTCGCCGGGGGCGCCGCGGCCCGGCCGTTCACCACGCATCACAACGCGCTCGGCTCCGACTTCTTCCTCCGCATCGCGCTCGAGCTGCGCCTGAAGCGCCTGCTCGTCGGCGGGTACGACCGCGTGTTCGAGATCGGCCGCGTGTTCCGCAACGAGGGCGTGTCGCGCAAGCACAACCCCGAGTTCACCATGCTCGAGGTTTACCAGGCGTACTCGGATTTCCGCGGCATGATGGAGCTGCTCAAGGCGATCTTCACCGATTTGTGCCGCGACGTCATCGGCGCGACCGAGATCAAGCACGCCGCCAGCGGCCAGCTGATCAACTTCGCCGGCGAGTGGCGCGAGGCGCGCTACTTCGACCTGATCGACGAGGCGGTGGGCTTCAAGCTCAGCGCGGAGCGGAACGCCCCGGATTTTCGCGCGAAGGCAACCGCCGCGGCGCAGAAGCTCGGCTTGGAAATCCACCCGGGCTGGGAGACGCACGAGGTCGTGAACGAGATCTTCGGCAAGAAGATCGAGCCCACGCTGATCCAGCCCACGTTTGTCACGCACCTGCCGAAGGAACTCTGCCCGCTGGCCAAGCTCAACGCCGAGGACCCGGGCCTGATCGATGTCTTCGAGTGCATCATCGGCGGCATGGAAGTCGCCCCGGCCTATTCGGAGCAGAACGATCCCTTCGTGCAGCGCGAGATGTTCGAGAAGCAGGTCGGCGACGACAAGCAGAACCTCGACAATGACTTCCTGCTCGCGCTCGAGCACGGCATGCCGCCCGCCGGCGGCATGGGCGTCGGCATCGACCGCCTCTGCATCCTCCTCACCGGCGCGGAGAGCATCCGCGACGTGATCCTGTTCCCGACGCTGCGGCAGAACGAAGCGAAGCCGTAGCCGTAAGGATTAAGTTGTAAGCTGTAAGTCAGACCTTCGGGCGCTCGACCTTAGAGCTTAAACCTTACACCTTAAAACTTACAGACATGCCCTGGCCCGTCTATCTCGCCTTTAAGCAGCTCTTCCCGTCGGGCCGGCGGGTGCCGTTTTTCACGCTGATCTCCGTGGCGGGCGTGGCGCTGGGCGTGGCGCTGATGCTCGTGACGATGAGTGTCATGGGCGGCTTCGGTTACCAGATCAAACGGATGATCATCGACACCCAGGGCGAGGTGCAGGTGAAGGCGCGCGTCCTCCTCGATAAGCCGGCCGCGGCCGGCGTGGAGAAAGTCCTCGCGGCCTCGCCCGACGTGCAGGCCTTCGCGCCTTACGCCGCCGGCATGGTGATGCTCGAATACCAGAGCCGCCCGGCGTTCCCGGCGATCCAGGGTTTCAATTACGACGACATGAGGAAGGTGGTGCCGCTCGAGCGCTACCTCGTCGCCGGGTCGCTCGACAACCTCGACGACGATTCCGTCATCCTCAGTTCCCTGCTGGCGAGTTCGCTCGGCGTGAAGGTGGGCGACGTCGTCAGCCTCTACTCGCCGCTGGCGCTCGAGCGCGCCCGGCAGAACGAGCTGCTGCTGCCGCGCGACGTGGTGGTCGCCGGCGTGTTTCACGTCGGCCACCAGCAACTCGACAGCTCCACGGTGCTTTGTTCGCTCCGGCTGATGCAGGACCTTTACGGTCTCGAGCAGCGCGTCCACGGCTACAACGTCCGCCTGAAGCCCGGCGTCGACGAATACGCCGCGGCGGCCGCGCTGAACCGCCAGTTGCCGGAGTCGACCCGCGCGCTGACCTGGTTCGAATCGAACGCGGATTTCCAGGCAGTGCTGAGCTTCGAGCGCAACATGATCTTCTTCCTGCTCACGTTCATCGTGATCGTCGCGGCGTTCTCGATCACGAGTTCGCTGCTCGTGACGGTGGTGCGCAAGACCCGCGAGATCGGCCTGCTCGGCGCCATGGGCGGCAAGGCCGGTTCGGTCGCGGCCTGCTTCTGCGTGCAGGGCCTGTTCATCGGCGTGGCCGGCACGGCGTTCGGGCTGGCCGGCGGGTTTCTCCTGCTGCGCTTTCGCGACGACCTCGTCGGATTGATCGCCCGGATGACGATGGGGCGGGACGCCTTCGCGAAGTTCTACCAGTTCAGCTCCCTGCCGAGCCACACGGTTCCGTCCGACGTGGTCATGATCATCGTCTTCTCGATCCTCGCCGCGACCATCGCCGGCCTGATCCCGGCCTGGCGCGCGGCGAAGCTCAAGCCCGTGGAAGCTCTGCGCAGCGAATGATCGCTGCGGAACTTCGAACATTGAACGCTGAACATTGAACTTCGAATCTCGGAAATAAATGCCACCGGCTGAACAGTCACCCGCACCCCAATCTCCGAATGATCGGAGTTCGAAGTTCGACGTTCAAAGTTCAGCGTTCGATGTTCAAGGAGGCCGGAGCGCGGTCCTCCGCGCCGCCGGCATCCGCAAGACCTACCCCAGCGGCGACCGCACGCTGTCGGTGCTGCAGGGCGTGGATTTTTCGGTCAGCGCCGGCGAAACGGTTTCCATCCGCGGCGAATCCGGCTCGGGCAAGAGCACGCTGCTGAATATTCTCGCCGGCCTCGACCGGCCGGATAGCGGCGAGCTCTTCTGGGGCGCCGAGGCCGCGCACACGCTCTCGCTCGGCGAACTCACGGCGCGCCGCGGCCGCTTCCTCGGCATGGTCTTCCAATCGTATTACCTCATCCCCGAGCTCGATGCCTTCGCCAACGTCCTGATGGGCGCGCGCCTGATCGGCGGGGTGGGGCCGGCCGGGCGCGAACGCGCGGCCGCGCTGCTGAAACGCGTCGGGCTCGCCGAGCGCACGGCGCATTTGCCGGCCCAGCTTTCCGGGGGCGAACGCCAGCGCGTCGCCGTCGCCCGCGCCCTGATGAACCGCCCGCAGGTCATCGTTGCCGACGAACCGACGGGCAACCTCGACGAGCGCACGGGCGAGGACGTGATTTCGCTGCTGCTCGAGGTCTGCGCGGAGGAAAGGGCCGCGCTCGTCCTGGTCACGCACAACCCCGCCCACGCCGCGCGCTGCGCCCGGCACCTGGTGTTGCAGGCCGGTTCGTTTGGCCACTAAGAATGTGGAGGGCCCAGCTCCCGCCGTCGCCAAGCCTATGGCGGGCAAGCCCGCTGGGCCGTACGTGCGCACGGGATATCGCGTGCGCGGCCCAGCGGGAGCTGGGCCCTCCACAAGACGGTTGCCGCTCGGGTCGGGAATCCCTGTGCTCGGTTCATGCAGACGTTCCTTCGCCACCTCGCGCTTCTTCTGGCCGGCACCGTGCTTGTCGCCCGCGCCACCGCTCCCGATCCCATGAATACTCTCGCTGAATCCTACGTGAAACTCGCCCTGGCGGCCGGCGTGCACGACGGTGATTACGTGGATGCCTATTCCGGCCCGCCGGAATGGCGGACTGCCGCCGAGGCGGCGAAGCGGCCACTGCCCGAGGTCCGCGCCCGGATCGAGACGCTCGGCCGTGATCTCGCCAAGGTGGACACGCGTGGGCTGGCGGCGATGGACCGCCAGCGGCACGCCTATCTCTCGAAGGTCGTTGGGGCATTGGCGACGCGGCTGGCGATCCTCGCGGGTGAGAAAATTTCCTTCGATGACGAATCGGCCCGGATCTACGACACGGTCGCGCCGAAAAACGACGAGGCTTATTACGACGCGGTCCTCGCCGAGCTCAGCCGGGCGCTCCCGGGCGAGGGCTCCGTGGCCGCTCGCTACCAGGCTTTCCGCAACCAGTTCATCATCCCGCCGGCGAAGCTGGAGAAGGTTTTCCAGGCCGCCATCGCCGAGGCCCGCGCCCGCACGTTGAAACATATTCCGCTCCCGGCGGACGAGCGCTTCACCCTCGAGTTCGTGAAGGACAAGCCGTGGGGCGGCTACAACTGGTACCAAGGCGGCGCGCACAGCCTGATCCAGGTCAACACCGACCTGCCGATCTTCATCGACCGCGCCGTGGACCTCGCCGCGCACGAGGGGTACCCCGGTCACCACGTTTACGGGACCTTGCTCGAGGAGAAACTTCTGAAGGGCCGCGGGTGGATCGAGTTTTCGATCAACCCGTTGTTTGGCCCGGGCGCCATCATCGCCGAGGGCAGCGCCAACTACGGGATCGAGGTCGCGTTTCCCGGCGCGGAGAAGCTCACGTTCGAGCGCGAGGTGTTGTATCCGCTGGCCGGACTCGATCCCGCGCGGGCGGGCGAGTATGCGCGGGTCCAGGAACTGACGAAGAAGCTCGGCTTCGCCGGCAACGAGGCGGCCCGCCGTTACCTGGACGGCAAACTCAGCGCGGCGGACGCCGTCGTGTGGCTGGAGAAATACACCCTCATGGAGCCGGCCCGCGCGCAGCAGCGCGTCCGCTTCATGGACAAATATCGCAGCTACGTGATCACCTACAACCACGGCCAGCAGCTCGTCGGCGACTGGGTTGAAAAACAGGCGAAGGGGGATTCGGCCAGGCGCTGGGCCGCGTTCACCGAGTTGATCTCCACGCCGCAGCTGCCGTCGGGGTTGAAGTAGGAAAGAACGTTTTCGGTTCACTGTTCGCGGTTCACGGTTAGCGTGTCTGACCATGGCGACGATCACCCGCTTCGAAGATATCGAGAGATGGAAAAAGGCACGTGAGCTTGCGCGGCATGTGTATGCCTTGTGCGACCAGGGAATGTTGGCTCGCGATTTCGGCCTGCGGGATCAACTCCGCCGGGCCACCGTTTCGATTATGGCCAACATTGCGGAAGGTTTTGGTCGGGGAGGAAATCGGGAATTCATTCAGTTTCTCGGCTACGCGCGAGGCTCCGCCGCCGAAGTTAAGTCACATCTCTACGTGGCATCAGACGTTGGTGCGCTCGCCCCACCGGATTTCGAACGCCTTTATCGGCTCGCCAGCGAAGCCGAGGCGTTGATTAGTGGCTTGATGAAATACCTCCAGGGCGCGGAGTTCCGCGGCCGTAAGTTCAAATCAACGGTAAACCGTGAACCTATTAAACCGTAAACCTAAGGCGATTCGTTGCGGCGTCGCCGGCGTCGGCTCGCTTGGCCAGCACCATGCGCGCATTTACGCGGCCCTGCCGAACATCGAGTTCGTCGGGATCTTCGAGACCAGCGACGCCCGGGCCGCGGAAATCTGCGCGAAGCACAACTGCCGGCGCTTCCCGACCATCGCGGAACTGGGCGCGGCCTGCGACGCCATCAGCGTCGTCGTCCCGACCGACCGTCATGCGGAGGTGGCGTTGCCGCTGCTCGCGCAAGGCTGCCACCTGTTGATCGAGAAGCCGCTCTGCGCCTCGCTGGACGAGGCCGAGCAGGTGCTGGCGGCCGCGCGGAAACACCACTGCGTCGTGCAGGTGGGGCACATCGAGCATTTCAACCCGGTGATGAGCTACCTGGAGAAGCACACCGGCCGGCCGCAATACATCACCACGGAACGCCTCGCGCCCTACACGCCGCGCGGCACCGAGGTCGGTGTCGTCCTTGATTTGATGATCCACGACATCGGCATCGTGCTCGCGCTCGTGCAGTCGCCGATCCGCAAGATCGACTCGGTGGGCATCAGCGTGCTTTCCAAGACCGAGGACATCGCGAATGCGCGCATCGAATTCGAAAGCGGGTGCGTCGCGAACCTCACGGCCTCGCGCATGAGCCTGAAGAAGAACCGCGAGATCCGCGTGTTCCAGGACAACGCCTACCTGTCGCTCGATTTCATGAACCAGAAGGGCCACCTCGTGAAGAAAAGCGATATCATCGCCTACGGGGTGAAACTGAAGGTCGGTCTCGCGAAGGCCGGTGACGCCTCCTCGATTCCCGTGCACGAGATCCCGATCGAGAAGGGCGAGCCCCTCGCCATCGAGCTGGCGCATTTCGTCGAGAGCGTCCGCGAGGCGAAGCAACCCAAGGTCGGCGGCGCGCTGGGCAAGTCCGCGCTCGAGGTGGCGATCGCGATCACGGACCAGATCCGGCGGTCGCAGCAGGCGTGATGGCCGGAAGCGGCACGCGGGGGCGGCAAGCTCCCAGCTCCAACAACCAAGCTCCAGTGAATTTCCAATCCTGCAAACATGAGTGGCCTGGTTCGATGATTTTTGGGCTGGGTGGTTCTTTGGAGGTTGGAGGTTGGAGGTTGGGGCTTTCGCGGAGGAATCGCTGACCATGCCGTCGCCAGTCGAGAAATCCGCGACCTCCCTGCCTCCGCCCGCGACCGGCCGCGTCGACCTGCTGGTCATCGCCGGCGAACATTCCGGCGACGAGCATGCCGCCCGCATGGTGCGCGAGTTGCTCGCGCGGCAGCCGGGCTTGCGGGTCTGCGCCCTGGGCGGCCCGCGGCTCGCGGCCGCCGGCGCGCAGTTGCTGCGGGACCTCACGAAGGGCTCGGCCATGGGCTTTGCCGTCATCGCGAAGCTCTCGCACTACCGGAAATTGATCGCGGACATCGTGGAGTGGGTGGGGCGGCACCGGCCGCGCGCCGTGTGCTTCGTCGATTCCTCGGGTTTGAATTTGCGGATCGCGGCGGGGTTGTTCGACCGCGGCTTCTCCGCCAAGGCCGGCGGGCCGACCCGCCTGCTCTATTATATAAGCCCGCAGATCTGGGCGTCGCGTGCCGGACGGCGCGTGCAGATGGCGCGGCACCTCGACGGGCTGGCGGCGATTTTTCCCTTCGAGCCGGGTTGTTACGCCGACACGCCGCTGCCGGTCGAGTTCGTCGGCCACCCGTTCGTGTCGCCGGAGCATGTCCCGCCGGTCGCCTTCGATCCGGCCGGCCCGGTGTTGTTGCTGCCCGGCAGCCGGCGGAGCGTCGTCGCGCGGCTGTTCCCGGTGCTGCTGGAAGCCTACCGGTTGTCCGGCACCCGGCGTCCCGCGGTCGTGCTGTATCCGGGCGAGGAGATTCTCGAGGTGTTGCAGGCGGCGAATCCGCCGGCCGGGGTGACCTTGCAACGCACCGGCGCCGCCAGCGGCCCGGTCAGGGCGGCCGCGGTGCTCACCGTGAGCGGCACCATGTCGATGCACTGCGCCCTGGCGGGAATCCCGGGCGCGCTGGCTTACCAGACGGATCCGCTCACTTACGCGCTTGGGCGGCTGTTGGTGCGCGTGGACCAGATTGGCATCGCCAACCTGCTGCTCGGGGAAGCGATGTATCCCGAATACATCCAGGGCGCCGCGACCGCGGCCAACCTGGCGGCAGAGTTGAAGGCGAGCTTGGAGGACCCGGACCGCCGCGCCGCGACCGCGGATCACGCGGCGAGGTTGCGGGCTTTGCTGGCGCGCCCGGCGAAGGGCACCGCGGCGGATTGGCTGGCCCGGGAAATCGCCTGATTGTTTTCCCCTAGAACACTTTAAATTGTCGCGTCCGGCGCGGCGCCTCTTTGTTTGAAGTGAGCATGTCTGACCCGGCAAAACCCACCCCGAAAGCCCGGCGCAACTGGCTCATGCCGTTGCTGGCGTTTGCGCTGGGGTGTGCCATGTCCGTCGGCGCCTGGTGGCTGGTGGAGCGGTCGGTGCGCAACGCCACCCAGGCCCGCTTCGAGCTGCAATCGGCGCGACTCGCCAGCCTGATCCGCTCGCGCTTCGAGGCCACCGCGCAGATTCTCTATGGTGCCCGCGCCCACTCCGACGCCAGCCAGCAGGTGACGGTGTCCGAATGGTCCACGTATTTTAATTCCGTCCGGGAAAGGTTCGACTACGGCGTGGTCGGGCTGGGCTATGTGACGCGCGTGCGGCGGTCGGAAATCGACGCCTTCGAAGCCGCGATCCGCAGGGAGAGCCGGCCGGACTTCAAGGTGGAGCGGGAAGGCAAGGACGAGTGGCTGTACGTCGTCACCAGCATCGAGCCGCGCGAGCACAATCCGGGGGTGCTCGGCTTGGATCTCGCCAACGGCACCAAACGCCGCGCGGCCGCGGAGACGGCGGCGCGGGAAAACACGCTGGTCCTTTCCCGCCACCTCCAGCTCAATTTCGACGGACGCCAGGTCCCGGGTTTCCTGCTGTTCCTGCCGGTGTACGCCCCGGGCGCGCACGTGGACAGTCCGGAGCAGCGGGCCGCGGCCCTCCAGGGCTGGGTTTACACCCCGATCCGCATGGACGAACTGCTGGCCCAGGCCACGCAGGAGGCTTCGGTGATCCTCGATTTCGAGTTGTATGAGGGCGACGCGGCCACCCTCGACCATCTGCTCTACGATGAGGACGGGCATCTTTTCGCGCAGAAATCCATGGTGGAGCCGCGACAGTTCAGCCTGACGCAGCCGCTGGAACTTTACGGCCAGCACTGGATCCTGAAAACCACCGAACGGCCCGGTTTCCTCGAATCCAGCAACGCGCTGGTTTCCTGGGGCGTGCTTTGCGCCGGCCTGCTCACGAGCCTGGTCGCCACCGGCGTGACCTCGCTGCTGGTCAATTCCCGCGTGCGCGCGCTGGCGCTGGCCGATTTGATGGCGGCCAATTACCGGCAGGCGGAAATGGAGTCCCGCCGCCTCGCGCTGGTGGCGAGTCGCACGGCCAACGCCGTCGGCCTGTCCGACGCGGCCGGCAAGGTCGTGTGGATCAACGAGGGTTTCACCCGGCTCTTCGGCTTCACGCTGGACGAATGCCGCGGCAAGTTCGGCCCGAGCGTCCTCCGCGGTGCGAAGACCAGCGCGCGCCTGTTCAAGGGCGTCGCGCAGGCGGCGCGCGCGGGCCGGCCCTTCCACGGCGAGATGCTCTGCTATTCGAAGGACGGCCGGGAAATCTGGACGGATTTTGAAATGCAACCCCTGCGCGACGAGGCGGGGATCGTGACCGGCTTCATGTCGATCCAGCTCGACACGACCGCCCGCAAGGCCGCGGAGGCCGAGGCGCGCCGCCTCGCGCTGGTGGCGAGCCGCACCGCCAGCTCCATTGTCCTTGCCGATCGCGACTGGCGGATCGAGTGGATCAACGAGAGCTTCACGCAGCTGACCGGCTACACGCTCGACGAGGTGCGCGGCCGCCGGCCCAGCAGCTTCCTGGTGGGGCCGCTCACGAACCGCGACGTGATCGACGCGATCGACGAGGCGGAACGCGAAGGCCGGTCCTTCAAGGGCGAGATTCTCAACTACGCGAAGAACGGCCGCGAATACTGGGTCGAGCTCGAGATCCAGCCGCTGCGCGACGAGTCGGGCGCGCACACCGGCTACATGGCGCTGCAACTCGACATCACCGAGCGCAAGCGCGCCGAGCGCGAGCTCGCGCAGCGCGAGGCCCAGTTCCGGTTCATCCTGAACGCGCTCCCCGTCGGCGTGAGCTGGACGTCCCACGGCGAGCAGCGCGAATCCTGGGTCAACGATGCGGTGCTGCGGCTGACCGGCCTGAACCGCGAGGAGGCGCTCTCCAATGAAGCCTACCGTGCCATCACCCATCCGGACGACTGGGCCAGGCAGGCGGCCGAGTATGCGCGCGTCCGCGCGGGCGAGATCGACCGCTTCAGCCTGGAGAAACGGTACCAACTGCTCGATGGCACGGAGGTCAACGGCCTCCTGAGCGTGCAGGTGTTCCGCGGTCCCGACGGGAAGATTCTCCAGGAGGTGGCGACGATCTCGGACCTCACCGAGCTCCGGCACATCTCCAAGCGCCTGGCCGGCCAGGAAGCGCGCCTGCGTTTCATTTTCGAGAACGTGCCCCTCGGCATCTCGTGGCGCCACACCGCGCCGGACGGCACGATCGAGCGGCACATCAACGAGGCGCACCTGCGGATCGCGGGGCTGACGCGCAGCGAGGCGGAGAAGGACACGGCGTTCGGCGAGATCACCCACCCGGACGACCGGCCCCTCCAGGCGCGGCTGCAGGCGCAGCTGCTCGCGGGGGCCATCAAGGAGTACTCGCTCGACAAGCGCTACATCCGGCGCGACGGCTCCGTGGTCTGGGTGACGTTCACCAACCAGCGCCGCCTGAATCCCGACGGCAGCGAGGAGCACCTTTCCACCGTCGTCGACATCACGGCCCTGAAACGCATCCAGGAGGAGCTCGTGGCCAAGGAGGCGCAGTTCCGCTTCATCTTCGACTCGGTGCCCGTCGGCCTGTCCTGGGCCATCGCCGGCCGCGACCAGGAGACGCGCATGGTCAACGCCGAGCACGTGCGCGTGAGCGGCGTCACGCCCGACCTGGCCCGCGCCCAGCCCGGGATCTACCAGGAACGCAGCCACCCCGACGATGCGCGGCGGCAGGACGAACTCGTGGCCCGGATGCGCGCGGGTGAAATCGACCACTTCATGATCGACAAGCGCTACCGGCACCCGGACGGCGGGGTGACGTGGGTGCGCATGTTCCGCCGGATCTACCGGGACGCCGGCGGCCTGCCGCCGCAGGAGTTGAACGCGCTCGTCGACATCACCGAGTTGAAGCGCGTGCAGGAGGAACTGAACGCGGCCAAGGACGCCGCGGAAAAGGCGAACCTCGCGAAGAGCCAGTTCCTTGCGATGATGAGCCACGAAATCCGCACGCCGATGAACGGCGTCATCGGCATGACCAGCCTGCTCCTCGACTCGCCGCTCGCCGAGGAGCAGCGGGAGTATGCCGAGACGATCCGGGTCAGCGGCGAGGCGCTGCTCACCATCATCAACGACATCCTCGACTTCTCGAAGATCGAGTCCGGCAAGCTCGAGATGGAGAGCACGGAGTTCTCACTGCGGGAATGCATCGAGGGCGCGCTCGACCTGCTGGCGCCGCGCGCGGCCGAGCAGCGCATTGACCTGCTCTACGAAGTGGCCGATGGCTGTCCCGCGAGCCTCCGTGCCGACCCCTCCCGCCTGCGCCAGGTGCTCGTGAACCTCCTCGGCAACGCGCTCAAGTTTACCGAAAGGGGCGAGGTCCTGCTGACCGTGCGCCCCCTGGTCCTCGAGGGCGATACGGTCGAACTCGTCTTCAGCGTCAAGGACACCGGCATCGGCATCCCGCCCGAGGCCATGGCGCGGCTCTTCCAGTCCTTCAGCCAGGTGGACGCCTCGACCACCCGCCGGTTCGGCGGCACGGGCCTCGGCCTCGCCATCAGCAAGCGGCTGGCCGAACTGATGGGGGGGCGGATGTGGGTCGAGAGCGAGGTCGGGCAGGGCTCGACGTTCAGCTTCACGATCCGCGCCGGCGTCGTCCCGAGCAAGCCGCGCGTCTACACCGGCGGCACCAAGGCCGTCCTCCACGGCCGCCGCCTGCTCATTGTCGATGACAACGCGACCAACCGTCGCATCCTCAGCGACCTCGCGCGGAAGTGGGACATGACGCCGGTGGCGGTCGAACACCCCGCGGAGGCCCTGGAATTATTGCAGCGTCGCGAAACCTTCGACGCGGGCATCCTCGACATGCAGATGCCGGAGATGGACGGCGCCATGCTGGCCGCGGAAATCCGCCGGCTGCGCAAGCCCGCGGAATTGCCGCTCATCCTGCTTTCGTCGCTCGGCCGCCGTGAGGACACCGCGCACCTGTTCACCGCCAACCTGACGAAGCCGGTGAAACCCTCGCAGCTCTACGATGTGCTCGCCAAAATCTTTTGGCGCGGCGACGCGGCGCCGGAGAAGGCGGCGGCGGTCGCCGCGAGCACGCCCGCCGCGGCCTCCGCCAGTTTCGCGGACCGCCTCCTGCTCGCCGAGGACAATGTCGTGAACCAGAAGGTCGCGCTGACGATGCTTCAGAAAATGGGGTTCCGCGCGGACGTGGCCGCCAACGGCCTCGAGGTCCTCGCGGCGGTGGAGCGCCAGCCGTACGATGTCATCCTGATGGACGTGCAGATGCCGGAAATGGACGGGCTCGAGGCCACGCGCCAGTTGGTGCGGCTCCATCCGAACCGCGCGGAGCGTCCCTGGATCATCGCGCTGACCGCGAATGCCATGCAGGGCGACCGCGAGATGTGCCTGGCCGCCGGCATGGACGACTACATCAGCAAGCCGATCAAGCGGGCCGACCTGCTCGCGGCCATCGAGCGGGCCCGGACGCGGAATCCGCACCCGTAGCTGAACGCGTGAGCGTTGGGCCCTTTTCGAGCCCAACGCTCATGCGTTCGGTTACTGGCGCCCCGACCACCATGGATTAGGCGGTTTTAGTTCCAAAAATAATTCGCCATGCTCCCGGGCGCCCGCCGGAATGGCCGCATGCCTTCACCCGCCCTCCAGCGAGCCACGCGCCGTCGCATGGGCTGGCTGCCGTGGGCGGTTTTCACGGTCCTGGCCGCGCTGACGCTCGTCGCCTGGTGGTTGCTGGCGGCCGAAGCCGAGCAGACGGCCCGGGCGCGCTTCGACCGGCTGACGGAACGCATCGGCAACACGATCCGGTTGCGGTTCAATACGGCGGCCCATTTGTTGCACGGCGCCGCCGCGTTGCCGGAGGCGAGCGAGGAAGTGTCGGCGGCCGAATGGTCGGTGTACCTGCGGCGCGCCGCCGCCCAGTTGGACAGCGGCGTCGTCGGCCTGGGGTATGTTGAACCGGTGGACCGGACGCAGATCGAGGCGGTCGAACGCCGGGTACGGGCCGCGGGCCGGCCGGATTTCACCATCGAACGCGCGGGCGGCCACCCCGTGTTGTATGTGGTTATGGCCATCGAACCGGTCGAGCGGAACACCGGGGTGCTCGGCCTCGACGTCGGTTCGGGCACCACGCGCAAGGGCGCGGCCGAGGCCGCGGCCCGGAACAACGAGATGGTGCTCACGCGCCACATCCGCCTCGACTACGAGCACCGCCAGGTGCCGGGTTTCCTGCTGTTCCTGCCCGTGTACAAGAAGGGCCTGCCGGTCGCCACGCCCGAGGAACGGCTCGCCGCGGTGCAGGGGTGGGTTTACGCGCCGATCCGCATCGACCACCTGATGAGCGGCGTGGCGGAAGTCGCGGGCGGGCAGATCGACTTCGAGGTGTTCGAGGGCGACGGCACGCGCTCGGAAATGCTGCTTTACGATGAGGACGGCCATCTCGCCGCCGGTCCCGCGCGCCAGATCTCGGACCGGGATTTCTCGACCCGCATCTTCCACGACCGGCAGACGATGATGATCTTCGGGCGCGAGTGGACGCTCCGCTTCAGCACACGGCCCGACTTCGAGCGGATCAACATCAGCTCGCTGCCGTCCGTGGTGCTCGCCGGCGGGCTCGCGATGAGCGCGCTGGTGGCCGTCCTGACCTGGGCGCTGGTGAACTCGCGCCGGCAGGCGCTCAAGCTCGCCGAGGACCAGATCGCCGGCCTGCGCCAAGCCGAGGAGGAGGCCAGCCGCCTCGCGATGGTCGCGAGCCGCACCGGCAACGGCGTGGTGCTCACCGACACGGACTGGCGCGTGCAATGGATCAACGATGGGTTCACGCGGCTGTTCGGTTTCACGCTCGATGAAATCCGCGGACGCCAGCCCGGCAGCTTCATGGCGGGACCGGAGACCGATCCCCGCACGCTGGACGCCGTGAACCAGGCCGGGGTGGCGGGCCGGCCCTACATCGGGGAAATTCTCAATTACGCCAAGGACGGTCGCAAGGTCTGGGTCGAACTGGAAGTGCAGCCGGTGCGCAACGCCCAGGGGGTCGTCACGGGCTTCATGGGCCTGCAACTCGACATCACCGGACGCAAGCAGCAGTCGGCCCAGTTGCGCGAGGCGAAGGAAGCCGCGGAACGCGCGAACGTCGCGAAGAGCCAGTTCCTGGCCATGATGAGCCACGAGATCCGCACGCCGATGAACGGCGTGATCGGCATGGCCAGCCTGCTGCTCGATTCGCCGCTGACGCCTGACCAGCGCGAGTCCGCCGAGACCATCCGCCAGAGCGGCCAGGCTCTGCTGACCATCATCAACGACATTCTCGATTTCTCGAAGATCGAGTCCGGCCGGCTGGAACTGGATCACGCGGAGTTCAGCCTGCGCGACTGCGTGGAAGGCGCGGTCGACGTCCTCGGGCCGGCCGCCGCCCAGAAGCAGCTCGATTTGTTGTGCGAGATCCCCGCCGACATCCCGCCGGTCGTCCGCGGCGACGCCGTGCGCCTGCGGCAGGTGTTGGTCAACCTCGTCGGCAACGCCGTGAAGTTCACCGAGCGCGGCGAGGTTCTCGTCAAGGTGCGGCTGCTGGCGCGCTCGGCCTCCCAGGCCGACCTGGTCTTCACGGTGGCGGACACCGGCATCGGCATCCCGGCCGGCCAGATGGAAAAGCTTTTCCAGCCGTTCAGCCAGGTGGATGCCTCGATGACCCGCCGGTTTGGCGGCACGGGCCTCGGCCTCGCCATCTGCCGGCGTCTCGTGGAATTGATGGGCGGCGGCATCAGCGTGGAGAGCGAGGT
Source organism: uncultured Oleiharenicola sp. (assembly GCA_964515595.1). GTDB lineage: Bacteria > Verrucomicrobiota > Verrucomicrobiia > Opitutales > Opitutaceae > Lacunisphaera. Next base: position 126,864 of record CAZEUN010000009.1, read on the forward strand.
CGGCCGCGGCTCGAGTTTCAGCTTTGTCCTGCGGTTGCAGGAGATCACGGCCGGCCTGACGCCGGCGCGCCCGGCCGGCGAGTTGCGCGGCCGCCGGATCCTCGTGGTCGAGGACAACGCCACCAGCCGGCGCATCCTCAACGGGATGTTGCGCCATTGGGGCGTGGAGGCCGTGGCGGTCGACAGCTCGGCGGAAGCCCTGGAGAAATTGGGCGGCGCCGAGCGGTTTGACGCCGTCATCATCGACCTGCAGATGCCGGAGCTCGACGGCCGCGCCCTGGCCCGCAGCATCCGTGATCTCCCCGGCCGGGGCGGCCTCCCGCTCGTGTTGCTCGCGAATCCCGGCCGGAAGGAAAATCCCGGCGGACATTTCCGCGCGATCCTGACCAAACCGGTGAAGCCCGCGAATCTCTTCGATGCGCTGCTCGCCATCTTCGCCAAGCGCGACGGCAACACCGCGCCGGTGACGCCGGGGTAGGTGGGTTTTAAAGCACTTTCAGCAAAGCCGTAGCCGTTTTAAGTTTCAGAGAATCGGACTATTCCCGAGACCGTCATCCTGAGCCGTGCGAAGATCCAAGGGAATGTGCACATCCGCTTGGATTCTTCGCGGGGCTCAGAATGACGACAGCGGTAATAGACACGGTTTTGATCGGCTACACCTTAGTTTAAAAAGCTCTAATGAAGCGCCCGCGCCTGTCGCGGGGCGGTTTTAAAGTAGCAGCCATCGTGAGACGGCTGGCGCCAGCGGTCTTACGACCGCTGCTACTTTCCAATCCGCTCGCGGCACAATGGCAGGCCCTTATTCGGGCTGATTCAGCGAATGCGCCACCTGCGGCCAGAGCGCGGCGGTGCGTTCCGCCACGATGGCGTGGCCTTTCGCCGCCTCGGCCTCGCGCTGGGCGAGGTTTTCCTCCGCGATGGCCGCGAGGTCGTCGAGGTTGTAGAGAAACACGTTGGGCTGCTTCGCCGCGAGCGGGTCGATGTCGCGCGGCAGTGCGAGGTCGATCAGAAACAGCGGGCGGGCCGCGCGCCGCTTCATCGCCGCGGCCACGAGGTCGGCCGTCAGCACAAAATCCGGCGCCGAGGTCGAGCTGGCCACAATGTCGGCGGTCGCCAGCAACTCGGGCAATTCCGCCAGGCTGGCCGCCCAGCCGCCGGTCTGCGCCGCGGCGGCTTCCGCATTCGAAAGCGTGCGGCTGGCGACTGTGATGGACGCGGCCCCGCGGCTTTGGAAGGCCTGCGCCGTCTTCAAGCCGATGTCGCCCGCGCCAACCACCAGCACGCGGCTCGTCCCGAGGTCACCGAAGATGCGTCCGGCCAGGTCCACCGCCACGGTCGCGATGCTGATCTGGCCCGCGCCGATGGCCGTGTGGGTGCGGATGTGCTTGGCGGCCTGGAACGTTTTTTGAAAAACGCGGTTGAGCACGGGACCCGTCCACGCGCGGGCCAGCGCATCGTCATATGCGGCCTTCACCTGGCCGAGGATCTCGGTTTCGCCGACGACCTGCGAATCGAGCCCCGCGGCGACCGAGAAAAGATGGGCGATGGCGTCGTGGTTCTGCCGGAGATGGAGCACGCCCTCCAGGTCCGCCGGCGCACAGCCCGTGATGTCGGCCAGCACGCTGCGCAGGGCCGCGAGCGTGGCGGGCTCGCGCGTCACGCCGTAGATTTCAACGCGGTTGCAGGTGTTGAGCAGCGTGAATTCCCTCACGCCCGGCAGCGCCCGGAGCTTCGCCGCCAGCGTCGCGGCGCGCGCCTCGTCCAACGCGAGCTTTTCGCGGACGGCCAGCGGCGCGGTGTGGTGGCTGGCACCCAGGAGGAAAAGGACGGGGACGGTCGGCTCCATGGATCAGCGGCTCTCGGGCGTGAGGATCACCTCATGGTGGCGGCTGGAGTTCACCGGCCCGAGCGAGAGGAGCGCCACGATGAACAGGATCAGGCAGACCCAGGAGAGGCGCACCGCGACCAGCCGGGCGCGCCAGCGCAGCACCCAGACCAGCAGGTAGGCAAACCACACGCCGACCGTCACGATGAGTTTCGGGTAGTCCACGGACGCGGTGTCGCGCACCCACCATGCGGCGCCGACGCCGAGCGAGAAGGTCAGCAGCAGCACGCCCAGCGCGAGCAGGCGGAAGTTGATGTCGCCCAGCTGGACGACGGACGGCAGGAACCAGAACAGGCCGTTGAGGCGCTTGTGTTTCAGGCTCCAGTTCTGCAGCAGGTGCATCACCGAGGTGAGCGCCAGCAGGCCGAACACGCCGTAGCTGAAAACCGCAAGGGCCGCGTGGAGCTCGATCCAGGGGTTGTTGCCGAAGATTTTGGCGCCATGCGTGAGGTCCCACGCCGGCACGAGGAGCGACACCAGCGCGAGCGCCGCCGCGTAGCCGGCGGTGAACAGGCCGAGCACGCTGCTGCGGAACGTGGGGCCGACGAAAAAATAGAGGACCATCGCGGACCACGCCACGAACTGCACGATCTCGAAGGTATTGCCCAGCGGGCAGCCGCCGACCGCCAGGCCGCGGACATAGAGGCCGGCCATCTGGAAGATCCAGCCGCCGACGAGAAAGGTGTTGAGGATCGTCCGCAAGCCGGCGGGGGCGGACCGCCGGGTAAGCGCCATCAAGCCGGTCAGGAAGCCGGCGAGATAGAGCAGGGCACCGAGCCACAACAAGGCCCGGTCGGTGAGCAGCGAGGACATGGCGGCAACTTGGCAACCCCGGGAGGGCGCGGCAAGCACGGCGGGGAATAATTAGGGCCGCCCAGCCCGCTTATTAAGGTGGAGCGCGTTGCCCACCGTCGCCGGCAAAGATTAAATCCCCTCTATGAAGAGGGGTGGCGCGCAGCGACGGGGTGTGTAGCGAAACGGGCGATCGCCTCGAAATCATCATCCGGGCAACACGCTCCACCGAAAGGCCGGGAGCTGTGCCGGTTGTTTCCTCCTTTCCGCTTGGGTCGTTGCCTGCCGCCACCATGCTTCCGGCATGCCTCCCGCGTTCGATCCCCGGCCCGTTTTGCTGGAAGGCCGCCATGTGCGCCTCGAGCCGTTGGAGCGCCGGCACCTGCCCGCCCTGCTCGAAGCCGGGCGCGACCCGGCGGTGTTTCAGTACTTTGTCACCCCGCCGTTGAACACGGAGCCGGAGATGACCAAGTGGCTGGAGCAAATCCTGAAAGGCCAGGCGGCGGGCACCGACGTCGGCTGGGCCACGGTGCGCCGCAGCGATGACCGCGTGGTGGGCGCCACCACCTACCTGGACATCCGTCGTGGAAACCGCGGGTTGGAGATCGGCAACACCTGGCTCGCGTCCGACGTGTGGCGCACGCCGCTCAACACCGAGGCGAAGTACCTGCAATTGCGGCATGCCTTCGAGGAACTGGGCGCCTGGCGCGTGCAGTTGAAGACCGACGAACGGAACGCGCGGTCACGTGCGGCGATCCTGCGGCTGGGCTGCACCTTCGAGGGCATTCTCCGCCGCTACCAGCTTCGCGCCGACGGCTTCGTCCGGAACACCGCCATGTTCAGCCTGCTCGACACCGAGTGGCCCGCGGCCAAGGTGGCGCTGGAAGCGAAGCTGGCCCGCTAATTTCACGTTCCCTACATACCTCGTCGCTGCGCGCCAGCAGCCTTCGCCCGGCCTACGGCTCCCCAAGCCCCTCTTCATAGAGGGGATTCAAGTCAGATTGCCGTAGTCCCCTCTATGAAGCCGGAACCATTCGGTGGAAACCGCGAAGGACGCGAAGAAACGCGAAGATCGCGAGTCAGACCTGATCCTCGGTGATGCCTTGCCGTACTCACTCTTTCGTGATCCCGGGCAAAATCAGGATTTTCCCGGTATACCTTCGCGGACCTTCGCGCCCTTCGCGGTTCAATTGCATCGTTCCGGATGAAGAGGGGCCTGGGAGCCGTAGGCCCGGCGAAGGCTGCTGCCCGCAGGGCGGGGTGGGTAGGGGGCTTCGCTACCGCTTCGGCGCCCACTTTTCCAGAAACGTCACGACCTTCGCCGGGTCGTGCGCCGACTTTCCGTCCTCGAGCGCGCCGGTTTCCTGCGTGGTGAGCTGGCGGCCGTCGCCATCGAGCACGACGAGCACCGGCAGTCCCTGCGCCATCGGGTTGCCGAACCGGTCGTTCACGGCATCGTTGCGCTTCCTGCCGTTGCGATGGTTCACGTCGACCAGCACGAGGACGTAATTCGCTTGGAGCGCCTTCGCGACGGCCGCATCGGTTTCAAAGGTGTGGCTGAGGCGCCGGCACCAGATGCACCAGTTCGCGCCAAGCTTGACGAGCACGTGCTTGTGCGCGGCCTTCGCTTCCTGCACCGCGGCGGCGATCTGCGCGGTGCCGTCGGCCTGGGTATCGTAGAGGTCCGGTCCCATCTTGGGATATTCCGGCTCCGCGGCGACGGCCGTGGCGGCGAGCAGGACGAGGGCGGCGAGGAGTTTCATGGGGACAGGCTATTCACGAAATGAAAGTCGGCTAGCGTAATCCAGAACCGTCTTCCGCTGGCCTGCTGGTGGAGGGCCCAGTTCCGGCTGGACCGCTGGGCGCAAGCGATGCCGCGTTCGCGGCCCAGCCGGAGCTGGGCCCTCCACCCATGGACTTACCGCCTCGCCACCCAGAACGTGCAATTGTCCGAGAAATTCCGGACCTTCGGCGTTTCGCTGGCGAGTTCGTTGCGCGTGGCGCTTTCGACATAGGTCCATCCGGTCGCCGCGAGGTCGGCCAGCACTTCCGCGCGGTCGGGCAGGTGCATGAACGTGTTCCCGTTGTCGTCCGTGAAATACCGGTCGCCGAATTCCACGAGCCGGGGATTCTGTTCGCCCTTTTCCCAACGCGCCGCCTCCTTCGCCCACTCCTTGAGATCCTTGGGGTCGTCGCGATCGTGCGTGGTGAAAATAAAATGCCCGCCCGGCCGGCACAGGCGATGCAACCCGCGCATGGCCGTCCGCCGGTTTTCCCGTCCCGGAATCTGCATCAGCCCATTAAACATGAAGAGCACGCCATCGGCCAACATGTCACGTAATACGTGACATTCCGCCAGGCGCGTGGCGTCGGCCTGGAGGAACGTCAGTCCCTCGATGCCCTGCTCCTGCGCGAGGTTGCGCGCCTGGTCGACGAGCTCGGCGGCGAAGTCGAAACCGGTGAGGTCGCGGTAGCCCTGGTGCCAGAGGCCGACCGTCACGCGGCCCGCGCCACAGCCGGCTTCGAGCAGGCGGGTGGAGCGGTCGGGAAAATATTTCGCGATGAGCGCCAGCTCCGATTTCCACAGGCCGACGAAATGCGCGGCGCGCGCATAGTGGAGCACCGCGTTGATCGCGTTGAAATCGTCGCGGACGGTCGTGCCGTCGATCTTGGTGGTGGGTTCGGGCATGGTTGCGTCGGGCCAGTCTGCGACTGACCCGGACCGGTCGGGGGACCGGTCCTACTTTTTCCTCCAGATCGCGATGAACATGCCGTTGGCGTTCAGCTCGTGCGGCCAGAGGGTTTGGGTGGAAACCGGGTCGAACTCCGGATGCGCGGCGGTGAAGGCATCGGCGATGGCGGTCGTCTCGGCGCGCGTGAGGGTGCAGACCGCATAGACCAGGCGGCCGCCGGGCTTGAGGGAACCGGCGACGTGGTTGAGCAGGCGCGCCTGCACGATGGCGAGTTCCTGCACGTCCTTCGGCAGGGTGGTCCAGCGCGAGTGTGGGTTGCGCTGCCAGGTGCCGACGCCGCTGCAAGGCGCGTCGAGGAGGACGCCGTCGAATTTGGCCTTGGTCGGCAGCTTGGCCTCGCCCTCCCACGCCGCGGCGCGGAAATTGAAAACCTTGGCGCGGGCCGCCCGCGTCTTGAGCTTGGCCAGCCGGCGCGCGGAGCGATCGCTGGCCCAGAGCAGGCCCTTGTTCTGCATCAGGTCGGAGAGATGCATCGTCTTGCCGCCCTCGCCGGCGCAGGCATCCCACCAGGTTTCGCCGGGCTGGGGTGCGGCGGCCAGGCTGACCAGTTGCGAGGCGAGATCCTGGATCTCGAATTCGCCGGCTTGGAATTCCTTGGTGCGGTAAAGATCGGTCAGCCCGGTGTAGCGCAGGGCGTCCGTGGACTGCGCGGCCGGAATGCAATGGCTCAACTTCTTCGTCAGCCCGATGCCGGTGCCCGCCTTGGCGCGGATCCACAGCGCTGGTTCGCGCTGCAATTGGACCAGCCACGCCTTGGGCACGTCCATCTCGTCCTTTAGCCAGTCCGGCACGGCGCGGGCGGCGAGGGCCTCGGGCTTGAAACTGGCAGGGTTGGCGTCGAACCGCTTTTGTAGCTCGAGGGCCATGGCCAGCTGCTTCTGCGGCGAGTCCTTGGGTTCGAGCCAGCGCCACCACCGGAAATAGGCGAAGACGGCGCGGCTGATGCCCCGGCGCTCGGCGGGCGCGGTGAAATGCCGGTCCTGGGTCAGCGATTCCCGCAGGGCCTGGTCGGCCGGGGTGCCGGCCTGGACCAGCTTCAGGATGCGCGCGGCTTGATTGAGAAGAGGCGAGTGGGACACCGCCGCAGCAGAGCCGGTCAGAGGTTCTTCTTCAAGAAAGACTCGATGCGCGTGTAGAGTTCGACGCGGTGGGTGAGGGCGGCAAAGCCATGCGCCTCCTCGGATACAAACAGGGTCTCGCACGGCACCCCGGCGATCCCCAGGGCACGGACGAGCCGGTGCGACTGACTCGAGTCGGCGACGGGATCCACTTCGCCGTGGGCGACGAAAACCGGAATCTTGATCTGGCCGGTGGAACGCAGCGGGGAGATCGACTCGAATTTCGCGGCTTGCTCCCGCGGGTCGCCGAGGTTCCGGCGCCAAAAATCGTAACGGAACGTCTCCGGATCGCGAAACCGCGCGTCCTTCATCACGCGTTCCCAATCGAAGACCCCCGCAATGGTGACGGCGCAGCGGTAGAGGCCGGGTTCGTACGCCGCGCCGCAAATCGCCAGGTAACCGCCGAAGCTCGAGCCGAGAATGGCCACGCGCGCCGGGTCGGCGATCCCGGCTTTGATCAGCGCCTGGGTGCCATCGGTCACGTCGTTGTGCATCCCGCGAAAGTCGAATCGCGGCACCTGGCTGATGGCCGGGCCGTAGCCGCTGGAACCGCGATAGTTCGGTTGGAAGACGACGTACCCGCGGCTGGCAAAGAACTGGGCTTCCGCATCGTAGCCGACCGCATTGCGGACCCAGGGACCGCCGTGCGGGATCACGATCATCGGCGCCGGCCTGCCCGGCGTCGTGCCCGCGGGCAGGGTGAGATAAGCATCGAGGGACAGCCCATCCCGGGATTTGAAACGCATCAACGTGACGCGACTCAGCTGGCTCTCGGGCAGCCAGGGCGCGCGATTGGCGATGGCGGCAAGTTTCCCGGCGGCGGGCTCGAAGAGATAGAATGTGCCGGGATGCCGGTCGGAGGAACTCTGGATCACCAGGCGCCGCCCATCCTGGCTGCGGCTCAGGATGAGGTTGATGCGATCAGGCAGGGCATCGTCGATCGTCTTCTGCAGGGCCGCCTCGTCTTCGCTCAGCCAAAATTGGGTGTAGGCCTGGCGGCGGTAGCCGAAACCGAGGATCTGCTTCCCATCCTCCGAATAGCGAACGTTGGCGCCGCGCAGGTCGTACTTGTCGTCCTGATAAAGCGCGGGGCCGGTAGTGCCGGTTTGCGTGTCGAACCGGACGATTTCGCTGGGCCCGGCGGCGGTCGTCCGGGCCACCAGCAGCTTATTCGGGTCGGAGTCGACCGCCAGGGGGGCGGCGTCATCAAAATTCAGGTTCACCGGGTTCCAGGTTCCATCCACGGCCCGCCGGTGGAGCCGGTACGCGCCATGATCGGTGGCCACGGCGTAGCGAACCTCCCCGGTGCGGTCGCGCATCCAGTGGGCGATGCCATCGCCGGGGGGAGGTTTGATCCATTCCACCGTGTTGCCATAATCGTCCCCAAACCCGTTGCGAAACGGCCGCTTCAGATCCAACTCGAGGAGCCCCGCCTGCCCGCCACCGGTGAGCGCGCTGCCCGTGATCCAGACCAGGAGGTGGGTGGGCCGGGCCAGGGGGACGCCCAGGATTCGCAGGGCGTCGTTGGCATTGAGCGGCTGGCTGTTCCCCACCCGGTCGCGGTGCATGAGGTACAGCCCGGCCGCATAAAGTTTGCCGCGGCTCATGCTGTAGACGATTTCCTCGTTGTTGATCCATTGCAGGGCATACAGGTCGAAGGTCTTGCTGCCGGCCAGCCCGGTGACCTTCTGGGAGGCAAGATCGACGATCCGCAGCCCGGTGGAATCGGTCTTGGATTCATAAACCAGCATCGCCAGATGCGTGCCGGCGGGATTGAGCTGGACGCTGATGATTTCCGGCGGACGAAAATAATCCGCGGCGGGAAGTCCGGTGGCAGCGGAGGGAGCGCCGAGCAGGCAGCCGGGGACAATGACGGTCAGGAACAACCGCGCGAACCACGCGGCTCGAATCGGGATATGCATGAGGAGGGGCGGCCCGCCGCCAATGGAGCGCGGCGGCGGGTTCGAGTCAATTCCCGGCGAACCGTTGTCCGTTTCGGGCTTCCAGCGTCCTGGCAGTTGAGGGTGGAGCGGGCTCAGCCCCGCTTCTCCCACTTGCGCTTCACTTCCTTCAACTCCGGACGGCGGGCTTCGATCTGGGTGCCGGCGACGGCGGGGTGGGAGCGCAGGTCCTGGAAGGCGGTGGAATTCACCCGCCAGTTCAGGCTGGCCGGCGCCTCGGCGATCGGGGCCACGCGGTTTTCAAAGAGGAAGGCCAGCTCGACCTTGGCGTCGCCGCCCGCCGCCTGGATCGTCGTCCGGAGTTTCTGGATGAAGTCGGGCAGTTCCGGGTGCTCGGGGCGCACCGCCCAGATCACCTTGCGGATGTTGTTTGGGATGTAGCCGTCGAGCGGGTAAAGCTCCTTCACGTTGAGGCGGGCGCCGTCGTTCCCCTTCATCACGGTCCCGAGCACGACGACCGGCTGGTTCTCGGCGAGGTGCCTGCTGTAGTTTTCGTAGGCGTCGGCATACATGTTCACCGAGATCGTCGCCTTCTTGCTCGCGAGGTTGAAGAAGGCCCAGGGCCGGTTGTCCTTTTTCGAAAGCTTCTTGTTGATGCCGCTCATGATGCCGGCGAGGCGGAATTCCATGCGGTCGCCTTCCAGCAGCACGGACTCCTCGGTGTGCGTGCAGAGCGCCTCGGCCAGGCCGCTGTAGGCATTGAGCGGATGGCCCGACACGTAGAAACCGAGCAGCTCCTTCTCGAATTGCAGGCGCTCGGCGGCCGTGAAGTCGCTGGCGGTGGTGGTGTGGACCATCGGCTCCGCCGATTTCAAATTTGAGATCGGGGATTTCAGATTCCGAGCCGCGGGCTCGGGTTCCGCCAACATGTCCAGGAACGTGTTCTGGCCCGCCGCCTTGTCGCGCGCCTGGGCCGCCGCGCCGGCGATCGCGCTGTCGATGCTGTCGAAGAGCTGCTTGCGGGGCGCCCCGCTGAAGTCGAAGGCGCCGGTCTTCACCAGGTGCTCGAGCACGCGCTTGTTGAGGGCGCGGGCATCGACGCGCGACGTGAAGTCCGCGAAATCCTTGAACGGGCCGTTCTTCTCGCGCTCCTCGAGGATCTTTTGCGCCGCTTGCTCGCCCACGCCTTTGATGCCGGCGAGGCCGAAACGGATGGCATTGAACGCCCGGGCGCCGTCAAGCGGCGCCCCTACAGCTTGACGGACGGGGGTGAAATTGGCGCGCGACTCGTTCACGTCCGGCCCGAGCACCTTGAGGCCCATCGCCTCGCACTCCGCGATGAAGTGCGCGACCTTTTCCGAGTTGCCGAGCTCGGAGGTGAGCATGGCGGCCATGAACTGGACCGGGTGGTTGGCCTTGAGGAAACCGGTCTGGTAGCTGAGCACCGCGTAGGCGGCGGAGTGGGACTTGTTGAAGCCGTAACCGGCGAATTTGTTGAGGATGTCGAAGATCGAGTTGGCCGTCTTGGCGTCGATCTTGTTCACCTTCGCGGCGCCCTCGACGAACTTGGCGCGTTCCTTCGCCATCGCCTCGGCGTCCTTCTTGCCCATCGCGCGGCGCAGCATGTCGGCGCCGCCGAGCGTGTAGCCGGCGATGATCTTCGCCGCCTCCATGACCTGCTCCTGGTAAACCATCACGCCATACGTCTCGCGGCAGACCTCCTCGAGGAGCTTGTGCGGGAACTGGACGGTGCTCGGGTCCTTCTTGCCGCGCACGTAGTCGGGAATCCACTCCATCGGGCCCGGGCGATAGAGCGCGATGAGCGCGACGATCTCGTCGATCGACGACAGGCCGATCTGGCGGCAGAGCGCCTGCATGCCGCCGGATTCCAACTGGAACACGCCGGTGGTGCGGCCGGAGTTGAGGAGCGCGTAGGTCTTCGGGTCCTCGAAACCGACGGCCTCGATGTCGAACTTCGGATCGGCGGTACGGCGGACGTGCTCGATGGCGTCGGCGATGACGGTCAGCGTCTTCAGGCCGAGGAAGTCCATCTTCAGCAGGCCGAGCTTGCCCACTGCGTTCATGTCGTACTGAACGGTGACGTCGCCTTCCTGCAGCGTGAGCGGGACGAAGTTCTCGAGCGGCTGGTCGGTGATGATGATGCCCGCGGCGTGCTTGCCGGTGTTGCGCACCATGCCCTCGAGTACGAGCGCCTGGTCGATGATTTTCTTCGCGGTGGGGTTCTTCTCGAACTCGTTGCGCAGTTCGGCGGATTTCTTGATCGAGTCCTCGAGCGAGATGTTGAGCTCGTCGGGAATCATCTTCGCCAGGCGGTCGGCCTCCACATAGGGGAGGTCGTGGACGCGCGACACGTCGCGGATGACCATCTTGGCGCCGAGCGTGCCGTAGGTGATGATGTTGGCGACGCAGTCGTTGCCGTATTTCTTGCGGACGTAGTCGATGACCTCGCCGCGGCGGCGCATGCAGAAGTCGATGTCGAAGTCCGGCGGCGACACGCGCTCGGGATTCAGGAAGCGCTCGAAGAGCAGCTTGAAGCGCAGCGGGTCGAGGTTGGTGATGCCGAGCAGGTAGGCGACGATGCAGCCGGCGCCGGAGCCGCGGCCCGGGCCGACGGGGATGTCCTGCTTGCGCGCCCAGTCGATGAAATCCCAGACGACGAGGAAGTAATCGACGAAGCCGGTCTTCGCGATGATCGAGATTTCGTAGTCGAGGCGCTCGACGAGCACTTTGGCCTGCTCCTGGTCCTTCGCCTTCTCCGGTTTGTTATAATCAACCCCGTAGCGCGACTTGAGGCCCTCGATGCAGAGTTCCTTTAGGTAACCGGTGCGGTCCGTCTTCACTTCCGGCGGGAGCGGGTACTTCGGGTAGCGTTCGGAGCCCTTGGGGAAGGGGATGGACAGGTCGCACATGTCGGCGACCAGTTGGGTGTTGGTGACGGATTCCGGGACCTCGGCGAACACGCGGTTCATTTCCTCGCGCGTCTTCAGGTAGAATTGCGTGCCGGAGAATTTCATCCGGTTCTCCTCGGCGATCTTCGCGCCGGTCTGGATGCAGAGCAGGGCGTCGTGCGGGCCGGCGTCGCTCGAGTTGACGTAATGGACGTCGTTCGACGCGATGACCTTCAAGCCGAATTCCTCGGCAAGCTTGAGCAGGCCCGGGATGACCTTGCGCTGTTCGGGAATGCCGTGGTCCTGGATCTCGACGAAATAATTTTCGCGGCCGAAGATCTCGACGAAATGGCCGCACGCCTTCCGCGCCTCCGGGTAGTTGTCGTTGAGCAGGTGCTGCGGCACGAGGGAGGCGAGGCAGCCCGTGAAACCGATGAGGCCCTTGGAATGTTTGGCCAGCGTCTCGAGATCGGTGCGCGGCTTGTAATAGAAACCCTTGAGGTGCGCGTCCGACACCATCTTGAGGAGGTTCTGGTAACCGGTCAGGTCGCGGCAAAGCAGGCCGAGGTGGTAGATGCTCTTGCCCTCGTCGGACCGGCCGGTGCGGTCGAGGCGGGAGCCGGGGGCGAGGTAGAGTTCGCAGCCCACGAGCGGCTTGATTTCCTTCGCCTTGGCCTGGTTGTAGAACTCGATTGCGCCGTAAAGATTGCCGTGGTCGGTGAGGGCGAGGGCCTTCATCCCGAGGGTCTTGGCCCGGTCCATCAGGCGGTCGATGCGGCAGGCGCCGTCGAGGAGGCTGTAGTCGCTGTGGACGTGGAGATGGACGAAATTCTGGTCAGCGGAAGCCACAGGTTGTGATGGGATGCCTGCCTACTGGCTCCCGCAAGCTGAAAGAAACGTGCCCGGCCGCCCGGGCAGGGCGCGCCGGACCGAAAAGCGTCCGGGATTGTAAGTATTTAACCTGTCCGAGGTAGCGAACCCGGGGCTGGCGCGTCGATCCGCCTCCGCCGAGCCTTCGGCGCGGTGAATCCGGCCGGTTCCGGCCAGACTCAAAATTGCTGTTGACGGTGACCGGAGCGGCTGGCTTCTTGCTCCTTTTCTTCAACGCCAACCACCGCCTTTCCCATGCCTATTGAGATCAAGATGCGCAAGAACGAGCCGATCGACCGGGCTCTCCGTCGCCTGAAAAAGAAGCTCGAGCGCGAGAACATCATCAAGGATGTCCGCATGAAGCGCTATAACGAGAAGCCCTGTGAGCGCCGCCGCCGCAAGGAGAAGGTGATGGCCTTCACCGCGATGCTGCGCCGCCGTTACGCGGAGTAAGCTTCCTCTCAAGCCTTTTTCTTTGCAACCGGCCGGACGTCCTCGGATGTCCGGCCGGTTGTATTTACGCCCGGGTTTTGCGTCGCAAGAACCCCGGACGTACACCGGGCCGGCAGCAGCCGGCAACGGTGTGCGCCCCACACAGCCAGTCGCTGCGCGCCATCCCTCTTCAATAAAGGGGACCCAATCGACGCCAGCCGAAGTCCCCTCGATGAAGAGGGGTGCCCAAAGGGCGGGGCGTGTGTAGGCGGCTTGATTTACCCCGCGCCCCGTGTCCTAGTCGTTGCGCACATGAAACCCATCGTCGCCCTCTCGACCTGCTGGTGCTCGCACCGACACCAAGACGGCTATGCGATGCTGAAGGAGATGGCGGGCCTGGGTTTCGAGTACGTGGAGTTGAGCCACGGCGTCCGGATCACGCTTGTGCCGGGCATCCTGAAGGCCGTCGAGGAGGGCGTCATCAAGGTCGCTTCCTGCCATAATTTCTGTCCGCTGCCGACCGGCGTCATGCACGCCGCGCCCAATCTCTACGTCTGTTCCTCCGCCGACGCCCGCGAGCGCGACCAGTGGATGCGGCACAGCAAGCGCACGATCGACTTCGCCGCGCAGGTGAAGGCGCGCAAGGTCGTGATGCACCTGGGCTCCGTGGAATTCTTTTGGTTCAACCCGGCCGGCAAGGTGGACGCCTATGTGGACGCGCACCCGGAGGCCGACCTCACCCAGGACGCCGCGTACCAGAAGCTCCTCGCCAAATCGCTCGCCAAGCTGAAGGAGCGGATGCCGCCTTATTGGGGAAACACCAAGCAGGGACTCCTCGAACTGCTGCCTTATGCCGAGCAGAAAGGCGTGATGCTCGGCTTCGAGAACCGCGAGAAGTTCGAGGAACTGCCGCTCGATGCCGACCATCCCGACCTGATCGCCGCGATGGCGAAGCCTGGCGCCTGCGGCTACTGGCACGACACCGGCCACGCGCAGATCAAGCAGTCGATGGCGCTGTTGAACCACCGTGAGCACCTGGAAAAGAACGCGCCCCACGCCATCGGTTTCCATTTGCACGATGTCAGCGCCGAGGGCCGCGACCACCAGGCGATCGGCTCCGGCAGGATTGATTTCGAAATGGTCAGCAGCTTCTGGCGCCCCGAGCACACGCTCGTGATCGAGCTCAGCCCGCGCCTGACACCCGAGGAAGTCCTGGCCTCGAAGCAGCGCGTGGAGGGGCTGGTGAAGAAGCATTTTGGAGAGTAGGGCCGGCGTTCACTAATGTAGGGCCGCCGCTTGTCGGCGGGCCGTGCTGCGAGCGCGGCCTCAAGCCCGGCCCCGCGACGAGCGCGGGCCCTACATTCAACAAAGTAGCAGCCGTCGTAAGACGGCTGGTTCTGCGCGCACGCTTTGCGCCGTTCGCCAGCCGTCTCACGACGGCTGCTGCTTCAGCTCCGCTCGGACTGTAGGGCCGCCGCTTGTCGGCGGGCCGTGCCGCGAAGGCGGCTTCAAGCCCCGGCCTCGCGACGAGCCCGGGCCCTGCACTAAAGGCGATTCGGCTTGCGCAGTTCACCGATCCACCGGCGATGAGGACCGGAAAGCGTGACGCGCTCCAACTCCTCGAGCGGCACCCACTCGAGCGACTCGTTTTTGGCAATCCGCCGCAGCAGATCCGTCGACGCTTTCATCGTGTAGATCGATTCCGTGATCGCGAAGCGCGTGATTGTCCGGCGCTTCGTGGCGAGGAGCGCGGCGGCCGGCGGGCGCACGCCGAGGTCGGCTGCCTCGGGCAGTTCGTGCAGGCCGGCGAGGCGCTTCGCCTGCGCGTGTCCGCGCCGGAGCAGGAGGCGGCCGCGGTGCTCGCACCACACCCGGGTGATGGATTTCTGTTCGATGACCTTCGGCTTCAGTCGCGGAAATTTCTCCGGCGTGCCGGCGGCGCGGGCGGCGCAGAACTGGCCGACGGGACAGATCAGGCACTGCGGGGTGGGGCGCGTGCAAATCGTGGCGCCGAGTTCCATCATCGCCTGGTTATGCTCGCCGGGGTTGCTGCCGATCACCAGCGCGTCGGCCAGCGGGGTGAAGCATTTCACCGCCTCGGTGCCGTCGCGGAAAAGCCGGCCCTCGGCGCTCAGGCGGGCGAGAATGCGGACGACGTTGCCATCGACGACCGCGGCCGGTTCGGAAAACGCGATGCTGGTGATGGCCGCCGCGGTGTAGGGACCGATGCCGGGCAACTCGCGCCAGTCCGCGGGCGAGCGCGGGGGCCTGGCGCCGGCGGCGACGTAGGCCTGCGCGAGTTTGTGGAGATTGCGGGCGCGGGAGTAGTAGCCGAGTCCCTCCCAGAGTTTCATGACGCGCGTCTCGGGCGCCGCGGCCAGCGTGGCGAAGTCGGGCAGTTCGCGCAGCCAGCGGTCGAAGTAGGGCAGCACGGTCGCGACCTGCGTCTGCTGCAGCATGAATTCCGACACGACCGTCTTGTAGAGCGAGGGCGCTTCCCGCCACGGCAGCTTGCGGTGATGCACGCGATACCAGGCGTGCAGCGCGGCTTGGAAGGACGCTCGTTGCGAAATGAGCTTTTCGGAATTGGCCACGAAGGAATCTGGATTAGCCACAAAAGGGCGCGAAGAGACACAAAAATATCCGGACGCCTTTTCCCCGTGGAGGGGCCCAGCTCAGCTGGGCCGGCGTGCGCGCGTGAAAACACGTTCGCGGCCCAGCTGGAGCTGGGCCCTCCACGGGGAAGATGGGGAGGCGATTTTTTTGTGTGTTTTTGCGCCTTTTTGTGGCCATCTCATCCCCATGCCCAAACGGCCCGACGACGCGGAGGAGAAACCCAAGGCGCTCACCACCTACACGATCAAGCTGGACGATGCCCAGATGGAGAAGCTGCGCACCGTGGTGGCGGCGAAGAACTGGGAGCAGGCGGAGGTGCCGTATGCGCGGTTCGCGTTCAAGGGCCCGAAGGTCAACGTGACCGCCTACACCAGCGGCAAGGTGGTGGTCGCGGGCAAGGACACGGAGGATTTTGTGCAGAACGTGATCGAGGCCGAGGTGACCGGCGCGCCGAAGCTCGGCTACGACGAGGTGCTGCATCCCGATTGGTATGAGCCGCACGCGGGTCTCGACGAGAGCGGCAAGGGCGACTTGTTCGGCCCGGTCGTGGCCGCGACGGTCATCGCGGGCAAGGAAGCGGTGCTCGCCTGGCAGGCGGCCGGCGTGCGCGACAGCAAGACCGTCGTCGACGCGCAGATCCTGAAACTCGATGAACTCATTCGCGACACACCCGGCGTGGTCGTGGAGGTGCGCTACATGGAGATGGGGGAATACAACCGCGTGATGGCGCGCCCCTATGCCAGTCTCAACCGGCTGCTCGCCCAGCATCACGCCGACGCGCTGGATGCGGCGTTGAAGAAGAAATGGGTGCCGCGCGGATTGCTCGACCAGTTTTCCAAGGAGCCGCTGGTGCAGCGCGAACTCAAGAAGCTCGGGCTCGAACGCTTCGACCTCGCGATGCGCACGAAGGCGGAGGAAGACCCGGTGGTTGCCGCGGCGTCGATCGTGGCGCGGGCGGAGTTTGTCCGGGTCATGCGCGACCTCTCGCGCGAATTCGGCGACAAGCTCCAGAAGGGCGCCGGCGCGCCGGCGAAGGCGCAGGCGCGCGTCCTCATCGACAAGTTGGGCGCGAAAGCGCTCGGACGCTTCGCCAAATTGCATTTTCGCACCTGCTACGAAGTCGTGTCCGAAGCCGGCAAACTCGACGAGCTGCCGCTGCCCGTGCCGAAGGAACGGACGGAGTGGAAGCGGTAGGCGCATCCCTGACACACCCCGTCGCTGCGCGCCACCCCTCTCTAGCAGGCTGCTGAAAAAGTCTGTCAGTGGTTGAACATTGGCGTTGGAGCTGCGTCGAAGCAGGCAACATGCGCGGCCAACTGCCATCCCAGTCCAGTTTTATCAGCCTGATCAACGTGGAGAGTCTGATCGCTCCGACGCACCCGATCCGGGTGATCAAGCGGATGTGTGACGAGGTGCTGAGGAGCGTGAGCGGGCAACTCGACAGGATCTATGCGGAGGAGGGCGCGCCGTCGATTCCGCCGGAGACGTTGTTGAAGGGCAAGGTGCTGCAGGCGCTCTACACGGTGCGTTCGGATCGCCAGTTGTGCGAACGGCTGCAGACCGATATGATGTTCCGGTGGTTTGTGGATCTGCCGCTGGAAGCGTCGGTGTTCGATGCTTCGACCTACAGCAAGAACCAGCAGCGGCTGCTCCAGCATCAGGTCGCCGAGTTGTTCTTCACGGCCGTGGTGGAACTGGCCCGGCATCACGGCTGGGTCTCCAACGAACACTTCAGCGTGGATGGGACGCTGATCGAAGCGTGGGCCTCCATGAAGAGCTTCCGGCCGAAGGACGAACCCAAGGGGCCCGGCTCCGGCAACGCCTGGACCGACTTCAAAGGTCAGCAGCGGCGTAACGACACCCACCAATCGACGACGGACCACGAGGCAAAGCTGGTCCGCAAGGGTGACGGCAAGGAAGCGCGACTTTGCTTTGGCGCCCATCTGGCGATGGAGAACCGCCACGGCTTGTGCGTGCGCTTTGCGGTCAAGCCGGCGCTCGGCGTCAGCGAGAGCGAGGCGGCGCTGGAGCAACTCGCGGAACTCAAGGCCAACGGCTTCCGGCCCAAAACCGTCGGCGCCGACAAGGGCTACCATAATCGCAACTTCATCGAGGGCGCGCGCCAAGCAGGCGTCGTTCCGCATCCGGCGCTCAAAGCCAAGGAGAACGCCTTGCGCGTCCGGCTCACCGCCACCCACGCGGTCAGTCAGCGCATCCGCAAACGCATCGAGGAACTGATTGGCTGGTGCAAGACCACGGGCAACTTTCGCAAGAGCCGCTACCATGGCGTGGCGCGCACCAACGCCCAAGGCCACTACGTGGCCATCGCTTGCAACCTCGTACGCATGGCCAAACTCTCCCTCGGACCACCAGCTTCGGCGCGGGCCTGAGCGCCCGCCGGGGCCGCGGTGCGTCCGCACACCGCGAAAACCCCACAAATCGAGCGGACCGCGCTTCCGCGCCGCGCGCTCACAAGCCAAACGGCGCTCGCTCTCGCCCCGCAAAACCACTCACCGAAGACCACGAACATCAAATCGGGCGGTTTTTCAGCAGCCTGCTAGAGGGGATCTCAATTCCCACTTACGAAGATCCCCTCTTGAGAGGGGCTTGGCAGCCGTAGGCCCGGCGAAGGCTGCTGCCCGCAGGGCGGGGTGTGTTAGGCCAGGTCCAAGGCATCACGCCGGCATGCGCGGGCGGCTGCCCAAGCGCGTTGGGGACTGACAACGCGCTCCACCTCACAGCAAAACGCCAAGCGCCGCGCTTGCCTGCCGCTCCTCGACCCCTACAAACGTCGCATGGCCAAGCGCCGGCAGCTCCGCGGATTCGACCTGAAGCAGATCTATGGCTTCGGGAGCCTCATTGGCGTGGATGAAGCCGGCCGGGGCGCGCTCGCCGGGCCGGTGGTCGCGGCGGCCGTGATGATTTCCCCCGAATTTCTCGAGGGCCGCTGGGCCGTCGCCAAGTCGGGGCGCGTCAACGATTCGAAACAACTCACCGCCGCGGAGCGCACCGAGTTGTGGGCGGAATTCGAGGAGCTCGCGGCGCAGGGCCAGATCCACGCGACTTTCGGCGCCGCCACCGTCGCCGAGATCGAAACCGTCAACATCCTCGGCGCCACCAAACTCGCGATGCGCCGGGCGCTGGAGGGGATTTATCCGCCGGATGCCTTCGAGCGGAAGGTCGAGCCCGACTTGTTCGCCAGCGAAAGCGAGAAGGCCGCGTTCCGCCCAACCGTGTCCTGCCAGATCCTGATCGACGGCCTGCCGCTGCGCAGTTTCCCGTATCCGCACCAGGGGATCGTCAGCGGCGACGCGCGCTCCCTGTGCATCGCGATGGCGTCGATCATCGCCAAGGTCACGCGCGACCGCCTGATGGACGAGCTCGACAAGCTGCATCCCGGCTACGGGTTCGGCCAGCACAAGGGCTACGGCACCGAGGAGCACCGCGACGCCATCCTGAAACTCGGCCGCACCGCCGTGCACCGCGACAGTTTCCTGCGCAAGCTCTTCGCCCAGCCGCGCGACCTCGAGGGGCAGATGATTTTGTTCGATTGAATAGGGCTGGTTCGGATTCGAAGTGGACGGCCGCCGCCCGTGGCCTTCGTAGCCTTGGCGAAGGAGGCTCGCCGGCGGGCCGGGCCGCGAGCGCGGCATCAAGCCCCGGCCCCGCGACCAGCGCGGGCCCTACACCCAGTGAGGCAGCAGCCGGGATCGATTGTAGGGCCGCCGCTTGTCGGCGGGCCGTGCCGCGAACGTGGCATCAAGCCCCGGCCCCGCGACGAGCGCGGGCCCTACACCCAGTGAGGTAGCAGCTGGGATCGATTGTAGGGCCGCCGCTTGTCGGCGGGCCGTGCCGCGAACGTGGCTTCAAGCCCCGGCCCCGCGACCAGCGCGGGCCCTCCATTCAATAAAGTAGCAGCCGTCGTAAGACGGCTGGTTCGTGCGCGTACGCATTGCGTCGGACGCCAGCCGTCTCACGACGGCTGCTACTGTTGGATTCGTCTGCGTTCAAATGGAGGCGCGGACCGGCCTCACTTAGGGTTGCAGCCATCGGGTTCCTTTGGCCAACTCGCGGGGTTTTCATGGCCACGCGCAAACCCAATCCGCTCGACAAGGTGCTGGACCGGCTTGACCGGCTCGATGCCGCCGGATTGCGGACGCTCGTCCAGCGGCTGGCGCGGGAGCGCGCCTTGTTGGAAACCGTGTTCAACACGCTCCAGGAGGGCGTGCTGGTCATCACGGTGGACGGCGAGATCGACTACGCGAACGACGCGGCTGCCCGCCTGATCGGCTATCGGGATGAGCCCGGGCAGGAAAAAACCCTGTGGCGGCTGGTGCCGGGATTGCGCGCCTCGCTCGAAGCCGGCGGGGCGCCCGGCCACGCCGCCGGGCAGCCGGTCGTGACCCGTGAGTTCGAACTGACTTATCCGGCGCCCCGCGTGGTGCGGCTCTACAAGGTGCCGTTCAGCGAAGGCGAGGGCGGCGCGCCGCGCTTTGCAATCATCCTGTCCGACATCACCAGCGAGAAGCGGTCCACCGAGGAACTCATCGAAAACGAAAAGATTTCCTCGATCCTGTTGCTCGCCGCCGGCGTGGCGCACGAGCTGGGCAATCCGCTCAACTCGCTCACGATCCACCTCCAGCTCATCGAGCGAAAACTCAAGAAGCTGAAGGGCTCGAAGGAATCCGAGTCGCTGGGCGAATCCATCCGCATCTGCCAGGACGAGGTCACGCGGCTCGACGGCATCATCCGGAATTTCCTCGAGGCGATCCGTCCGCGGCCGCCCGACCTCGCCGAGGTCAACGTCGGCGAGGTGATCGAGGATGTGCTGCGTTTCCAGGACAAGGAGCTCGCCGACCGCGGGCTCGTCATTGGCGCCGACCTGCCCGCGAACCTGCCGGTCATCATGGCCGACCGCAACCAGCTCAAGCAGGTGTTTTTCAACCTGATCAAGAACGCCATGGAGGCGATGACGACGGGCGGGAAGCTCGCGATCCGCGTGCGCGCGGATGACGACTCCGTGTTCATCCGCATCGCCGACACCGGTGCCGGCATCAAGACCGAGGATTTGTCGCGGCTGTTCTCGCCTTACCACACCACGAAGTCCGGCGGTCACGGCCTCGGGCTGATGATCGTGCAGCGCATCATGCGCGACCACGGCGGGCACGTCGGCATCGAGAGCAAGGAAGGCGTCGGCACCGTGGTGACGCTGCAGTTCCCGCAGCGCCACCGGCGCGTGCGGATGCTGCCGCAGGGTTAGGGTCGCAATCGTTCTCGTAATCCGGGGCGCGGCCCTCACACCCCGTCGCTGCGGGCCATCCCTCTCGAGCCGGAACCATTCAGTGGAAACCGCGAAGGACGCGAAGAAACGCGAAAGTCGCGAGTCAGACCTGATCCTCGGTGATGCCTTGCCGTACTCACTCTTGCGTGATCCCGGGCAAAATCAGGATTTTCCCGGTATACCTTCGCGGACCTTCGCGCCCTTCGCGGTTCAATTGCATCGTTCCGGCTCGAGAGGGGTGCCCAAAGGGCGGGGTGGGTTGCCTCGAACGCGTTGAGCTCAGCGCATCCCACCCGCCACCATCTCCCGATACAGCTCCTCGACCTTCGCGCGCGCCCACGGCGTGCGGCGCAGGAAAACCAGCGAGGACTTGATGGTCGGATCAAACATGAAGCAGCGGATCTCGACGCGCGTGGCGAGTCCCCGCCAGCCGTGGTGGGCGACGAGGGCCTCGAGGATTTTCTCGAGCGTGACACCGTGCAGGGGATCTTTGGACGCGTGCATTGATTCGAATTGAAAGTGGGAGGGGTTTTATCCCCCGACCAGGATGTTCGTTGCCGAAGAGTCGAGGGATAAAATCCCTCGCACTCAAGCGGAGTCAGCCGGCCCGGGTGCCATCGGGCACGGGCGTTTCGGGAATGGCCAGGGGTGCGGGCACCAGTCCGTCGGCATAGCCCACATCGACGATCATGCCCTCGGAAATTTCGCCGGCCATCTTGCGGGGTTTCAGGTTCACGACGAAGAGACCCTGCCGGCCGGCGAGCTCCTGGGGATTGGGCCGCTCTTGCTTGATGCCCGTCAGGATGCGCCGGGTGTGATCCCCGAAACTGACGATCAGGCGCACCAGCTTGTCCGAGTGCGGCACATCCTCGACGCGCTGGATCGTGCCCACGCGCAGATCGACCGCGGCGAAGGTTCCGTAATCGATTTCGGGTTTCAGGGGGGCGCTCACGGTGTGCGGGTGCCGTCCGTGATCATGAGAATCTGCTCCGCGTTGACGGCCAGCCGGTCGCCCGCGGAAAACTCGATCAGCAACACGGCGCCCATGGCGCGGGCGGAACGGATGCCTTTCACCGTGACGATCTTCCCTTCGCTTTTCAGGAAGATGACCACGCTTTTAAGCGTCATCTGGGGAATGGCCGCCGCATAACCGTCGGCCAGTTCCGCGGCGGTCGTGCGCATGTTGATGGTCGTGTTCGGAGCGGGCTGGACCACCGGTTCCGTCGGCGCGACTGTCCGGCTCTGGGCAAGCAGCGCAGCCGGTACGAGCAGTGCGGCGACGAGAAGGAGCTTGGAGGTTTTCATGGGAGGGTGGCTGGTGGGTTGAGGGGACGCGCAGGAAAATTCAGCCGTTTTGGTATTTCCAATTCCGCGATTTGCCCTCGGCGGCCCACTCGAGGGTGGTGAGCAGGCGATGCTCGCGGGTTTCGGGGCGTTTCGCCTCGGTGATCCACTCGATGTAATCACGGCGGCAGCTCGGGCTGAAGGCGGTCCAGGCGGCGGCCGCCTTTTTATTTCGTTTCAGGGCGTCAGCGAGGTCGGCTGGCTCCGGGAGAGGGGCACGCGGCTTGGGTTTTGGCCGGGTGGCGGTGCCGGAATCGTGGAGCGCGACGGCTGATTTGATATAACGGATCATCACCTTGTCCGACGGAAGATCGCCGATGCTCGCTATCCTCCCCAGGAGGCCCATCGCCTCGCTGGCCTTGCCAAGGTCCTTCTTCAACCGCTCTTCCATCCCGCGGTGCCAGAACCCGAAGGTCGCGTGCGCCTTGAAAGCGGCCAGGCCGCAGAGGATTTTCCCTTTGTAGATGAAGGAAGGCATCCCCCATTTGATGTCCTCGGTGACCGCGGGGCAGGCCGCGTGCACGAGTTTGCGGAGATGCTTGAGGATCGGCTGCGCGAAAGGGGCGGCCTTCGCGATGTAGGCATCGACGCGGGGATCCTTCCTGGCAGGCATGGTCGGGACGCTGACGCGGCGCGGCCGCGGCCGCAAGGATTTGCCGGGGCCCGATTCAATTTCGCCGCAAGGGGACCCCAAGGCACCAGAAGGCCATCCTTGTGGTCCGCGTCCTTGCCATCGACGGGAATGGTGCGTTTGCCTCGCGGGTGTCGCGGGTGCGCTCAATGCAACGGCGGTCGGTTACAGGCGCTTCGGAAATTTTTCGAAATTGTTTGGTCCCGGCGTTGAACCAGACGGTCGGCACCGAGTCTGAGGGCGGATGAAATCCACCCGAGTCACCGTGCCCTGGCACGAGGGCCTGCACCTGCGCCAGGCGGTCGAACTGGTCAAAGTCGCGCAGCGCTTCCATTCCGTCGTCCGCTTGAAATGCGGCGGCCGGATTGCCGATCTCCGCAGCATCATCAGCGTCCTCACCCTCTGCGCCACGGTGGGCATGACGGTCGAGGTGGAGGTGGTGGGTGACGACGAACAGGACGCGGCGCAATCGGTCGAGCAGGTGTTCCGCGGAAACTTGTAGGGAACTGATTGCCTCCGGCGGAGCCCGGCGCGAAAGAAACTGTTCGTTTTTGCGCGCTTTGTCCGTTTTGTGGCCTGTCGCATGCACGAGATCAAAACCACCGCCGGCCTGGCGAAACCCGAGGCCTACCGCCAGTTGCAGGCGCAGTTGTCCGCGGTGCTCGCCGGCGAGCGCGACGGCCTGGCCAACACCGCGAACATGGCGGCGCTCATTTACCAGGCGTTGCCGGGTTTGAACTGGGCGGGCTTTTATTTCCTGCGCGACGGCGGGCTCGTGCTCGGGCCGTTTCAAGGCAAGGTCGCCTGTATCCGCATCCCGCTCGGCAAGGGCGTGTGCGGCACCGCGGCGCAACGGCGCGAGACGATCGTCGTGCCGGACGTCGAGAAATTCCCCGGCCACATCGCGTGCGACCATGCCTCGCGCTCGGAGATCGTCGTGCCGCTTTTAAAGGACGGCCACCTGTTCGGCGTGCTCGACCTGGACAGCCCAAACCTGGCGCGCTTCGATACCGAGGACGCGATCGGCCTGCAGGAGATGGTGAAGCTGCTGCTGGCGGGTTCTGAGCTTGGACGGCTGGCGGACGCCAAGTAGGTCCGGTCTGCGACCGGACCGGGCCAGTCGCAGACTGGCCCTACCGCCTGCACGGCCTGCGTTAGGGACAGGTTATAGCGGATGACCTGCGCCGCGAAGGTTCGCATTAGGGACAGGCTATAACTCTCCGCGGTCCCGGATAGGCTCACGGCGGGGAACGTGGAGGGGCTGGCAAGGTAAGCGTCGCGTAAAGCTGTGTCAGGTCGTCTCATTTCCCGTTGACCGGGGGCGAGGTCCGGGGCTTCATAGCCGCATGGTGCCGAGCGTTCTGATTGTCGACGACGAGAAGCACACCCGCGAAGGCCTGCAGCAGGCCCTGCAGGAACATTACGATGTTTCCGTCGCGGCGAGCGCCGACGAGGCCTTCAATTTGATGGATGCGCAGGAGTTCGAGGTGATCATCACCGACCTCCGCATGCCGGGCAAAAGCGGCCTCAAGGTCATCGACAAGGCGCTGGCCCTCCAGAACAAGCCGGCGGTGATCATGATGACGGCGTACGGCAGCATCGACTCCGCCGTTGAGGCCATGAAACGCGGCGCCGTGGATTTCCTCACGAAACCCGTGCAGATCGAGCGCCTGGAGATCCTCATCCAGCGCGCGCTCAAGACCAAGACCCTCGAGGTCGAGGTGAAGCAATTGCACGAGCGCCTCGACGAGAAGTTCAACGTCGAGGGCATCGTCGGCCACTCGCCGAAACTCGCGGAGGTCATCGACCGCGTGAAACTCGTCGCGCCGTCGAAGGCCACCATTTTGATCGAGGGCGAGACGGGCACCGGCAAGGAATTGATCGCGCAGGCGATTCACCAGGCGAGTCCGCGCGCGCGCGGGCCGTTCGTCGCGGTGCATTGCGCGGCGCTGCCGGCGACGCTGCTGGAGAGCGAACTGTTTGGCCACGAGCGCGGGTCGTTCACCGGCGCAACCGAGCGCCGCGAGGGGCGTTTCGAAGCGGCGGACGGCGGCACGGTGTTTCTCGATGAGATCGGCGAGATCGGTCCGGAGATCCAGGTGAAGCTCCTGCGCTTCCTCGAGACGAAGAGTTTCGAGCGGATCGGCAGTTCGAAGACGATGACGGTCGACGTGCGCCTCGTCGCGGCGACCAACCGCAACCTCGAGCAGATGGTGAAGGAGGGGAAGTTTCGCGAGGACCTCTTCTTCCGCCTGAACGTCGTGCGCATCGTCACGCCGCCGCTCCGCGAGCGCACGGACGACATCCCGGTCCTGCTCGAACATTTCATCAAGGTGTACTCGAAGGAAAACGGCTACGAGCCCGTGACGCTCGAGCCCGGGGCGATGCGCCACCTGCAGGCCTACCCGTGGCCCGGCAACATCCGCGAGCTGCGCAATTTTGCCGAGAACGCCGTGGTGCTGCGCCGTGGCGGCAAGTTGAGCGAGTTCGACCTCGAGCCCAAGTTCCGCGGCGAGGTCGCGCCGCCGCCCGCCATGGTGACGGCGACCCCCGCCAACCCCTATTCCGTTGAGGACAACGAGAAGCGGTTGTTGAAGGAAGCGCTCATGAAAGCCCGCGGCAATCGCACGAAGGCCGCGCAATTGCTCGGCATCAGCCGCCGCACGCTGCACCGCAAGATCGCGGAGTGGCCGGAGCTGGATGTCGTGGACCGGGGCTGAGGCGCTTTTGTTTTACATGAGGAAACGAAGGGAACGGAGTCAGGCCTGATGGATTGGGTCGTCCTCGGTTGCCTCCGTTACCTTCTGTGAAATTGATTGGCAGGGCAGGGCCGGAGCCTTTCACTGCCCGGCTACCTACCTGCCATGGCCGCGATCACCAAGAGCTACGAACCGCACGACGTCGAAAAGAAGTGGTATGCCGCGTGGCTGGCGGCGAACGCGTTCGGCGCGCGGGCGGATTCAAAGAAGCAGCCGTACACCATCATGATCCCGCCGCCCAACGTCACGGGCGTGCTGACGATGGGCCACGTGTTGAACAACACGCTCCAGGACATTCTCATCCGCCGCGCCCGGCTCGAGGGCCGCGAGGCGCTCTGGCTGCCGGGCACGGACCACGCCGGCATCGCCACGCAGACCGTGGTGGAACGCGAGTTGCGCAAGGAAAAGAAAACGCGCCACCATTTCGGCCGCGAAAAATTCCTCGAGAAGGTCTGGTCCTGGCGCGAGGAGAAGGGCGGCATCATTTTGAAACAACTGCAGGCGCTCGGCGCCTCGGCGGACTGGAGCCGCACGCAGTTCACGATGGACCCGGCCTACTCGGCCGCCGTCCTCAAGGTGTTCGTCGACCTTTACGGCAAGGGCCACATCTACCGCGGCAAGCGCATGGTCAACTGGTGCCCCGTCAGCCTCACCGCGCTCTCCGACGAGGAAGTCATCATGAAGCCCGTCAAGGGCACGATCTACCAGGTGCGCTACGAGCGCGCCGACGCGCCGGGCGAGTTCATCGAGGTCAAGACGACGCGCCCGGAAACCATTCCCGGCGACGTCGCCATTGCCGTGCACCCGGCCGACCCGCGCTATACGGCGTGGATCGGCAAGAAGGTGAAGCGTCCGATCGGCCCCGCCGCCGAGATTCCGATCATCGCCGACGAGGCGGTCGACCGGGAGTTCGGTTCCGGCGCGCTCAAGATCACGCCGGCGCACGACAAGGTGGATTTCGAAGTCGGCCAGCGCCACAAGCTCGCGCCGATCGACGTGCTCACGGCCGACGCCAAGCTCAACGAACTTGCCGGGCCCGAGCTGGCGGGGATGGATCGTTTCGCCGGCCGCAAGAAGGCCGCGGAGCTGTTGAAGGAGCGCGGCAACCTCGTGAAGGAGGAAGTCCACGAAAACAACGTCGGCTACTCCGAGCGCGCCGATGTGCCGATCGAGCCGCGCCTCACGTGGCAGTGGTGGCTGAAATACCCGCGCATCGAGGAAGCCAAGACGGCGGTGCGCGACGGCCACATCAAGTTTTATCCCGAGCGCTGGTCGAAGGTTTACCTGCACTGGCTCGAGAACATCCAGGACTGGTGCATCAGCCGCCAGCTGTGGTGGGGCCACCGCATTCCCGTGTGGTACGCGAAGGGCCTCGACAAGGAAACGCTGACGGAGGCCGACATCCGCGATCCGAAGAAAGTGCACGTGTCGCTCGAAGGCCCGGCCGACAAGGACAACTGGGTGCAGGAGGACGACGTGCTCGACACGTGGGCCTCGTCGTGGCTCTGGCCCTTCGCCACGCTCGGCTGGCCCGACCAGGCGGCGATGCAAAAGGCGGGCTACGATTATTTCTACCCGACCACGACGCTCGTGACCGGGCCGGACATCATTTTCTTCTGGGTGGCGCGCATGATCATGGCCGGTTTGGAATTCACGCATCCCGGCGAGCCGCTCGAGAAGCGGATTCCGTTCAAGAACGTTTATTTCACGGGCATCATCCGCGACCAGCAGGGCCGCAAGATGTCGAAGTCGCTCGGCAATTCGCCGGACCCGCTCGACCTGATCGCGAAGTACGGCGCGGACGGCCTGCGCTTCGGCATCGTGTCGATCGCGCCGCAGGGGCAGGACATCCGTTTCCAGGAGGACCGGATCGAGGGCGGCAAGAACTTCTGCAACAAGCTCTGGAACGCGTGCCGCTTCCGCCAGATGAGCGGCGAGATGGCCGACAACTCCTCCACCGCCGCCATCCTCGCGCGCATCGAGCCGTCGAAGTTCGACGCCGACGATCATGCGATCCTCGAGCGCCTGCTCGCGACGACGCGCGAAATGGACCGTTGCTTCGCGGAGTTCGAGTTCAGCGCGGCGGTGCAGGCGCTCTACGGGTTTTTCTGGAATGATTTCTGCGACTGGTACGTCGAGGTTTCGAAGGCGAAGCTGCTGGACCCGTCCACGAAGGCCAACTGCCTGGCGATCCAGGACCTCGTGCTGCGGCAAACGCTGTTGCTGCTGCACCCGGTCATGCCGTTCATCACGGAGGAATTGTGGCACCTGCTCGGCTACGGCGCGGAGGGCACGTTCCTCATGCGCGACACGCAGCTCGACAACCCGTCGCAACTGGCCGGTCGCGGGTTGAAACCCGACTCGGCCGCCGCGGCGCTGGTGGCGCAGCTCAAGGCGGTGGTTTCCCAGGTGCGCGCCTTCAAGGCCGAGCACGGCGAGGCGGCGAGCAAGGCTTCCGAATTTGTGGTCGAGGTCACCGACGCCCACTGGGCGGTGCTCGAGGCCAACCTGGCGAAGTTGAAGCGCATGATGGGCGCGGGCTCGGTGGTGCGCGGGGCGATGTCGCCCAACGCCCCGGCCATCGTCACGGCCTTCGGCTCGTGGAATCTCATCAAGCAGTTGAAGGGCGACCCGGCCGAGGAGAAGGTGCGTTTGAAGAAGGAGATCGAGGCCATCACGAAGCACATCGCCGGCACGCAGGCGCGGCTGGCGAACGAGGCGTTCGTCAGCAAGGCCCCGCCGGCCGTGCTCGAAGGCGCGCGCAAGCAGCTCGCCGACCAGCAGGCGAAGAAGGTGGAGCTGGAGCGGCTGTTGGCGGCGCTGGGATGAGGAATTGAGTTCGAGTGCAGGGCCGTCGCTGGTCGACGGGCCGTCACGCTTTCGATCCTCGCGGCCGCTCGCGGCCCGGCATTTTGAAGGAGCAGCCGCCGTAAGACGGCTGGCGCCAGCGGCGTGACGGCCACGGCTACCGCCAATCCCCGCCTGGGGCGTTGACGCGCCCCGCCGTTTGCGGTGTGTTGGCGGCGACGGGGCAGCACACACACCATGAATATTTCCCGCGAGGATCTCCGCCGTGCAACCGCGCAGGGCATTCTCCAATCCGGCCAGGACGACGCGCTTTGGCGGCATTTATCCAAAGCGGGGGAGGGGAAGCCCCGGTTCGACCTCGCCAACGTCGCCTACTACGCCGGCGCGCTGATTGTGATCGGGGCGATGGGGTGGTTCATGACGACGGCGTGGGAATCGCTGGGCGGCTCGGGAATTTTCGCCGTCGCGGCGGCTTACGCCGTGGGGTTTGTATTGGCCGGGCGCTGGCTGTGGGACCGGCTGGGCCTGCGCGTGGCGGGTGGCCTGCTTTTCACGATGGCGGTGGCGATGACGCCGCTCGCCACCTACGGCCTGCTGCGGGGGTTCGATCTCTGGCCGCAGCGCGATCCCGGCACGTACAGCGGCTTCCATGTGTGGGTCAACGGCAGCTGGATCGCGCTGGAACTTGCGACAATTCTCACCGGCGTGCTGGCGCTGCGCTTCCGGCGCTTTCCGTTCCTGACGGCGCCGGTGGCCGTGGCGCTGTGGTATCTTTCCATGGATGTGACGCCGCTCCTCTTCGGCGTGAACGAATTCGATTGGGACCTGCGTCGTTGGGTCTCGCTCTGGTTTGGCCTCGCCACGCTGGTCGGCGCCTATGCCACGGATCTGCGCGGCCGCGACGAGGACCTCGCGTTCTGGATCTATCTCTTCGGCCTGCTGGCGTTCTGGGGCGGGCTTTCCTTCATGAACAGCGACAGCGAGCTCGGGAAATTTTCATACTGCCTGATCAACCTCGCCTTGATCGCGATCTCGCTCGTGTTGCGGCGCGTCATGTTCCTGGTCTTCGGCGCGCTCGGCGTGAGCGGCTACATCGGGCACCTCGCGTGGCGGGTCTTCGAGCATTCGCTGCTTTTCCCCTTCGCGCTGACCTTCCTCGGCCTCGCGGTGATTGCGCTCGGCGTGGTGTACCAGCGAAACCGCGCCACCTGCGAAGTGGCGCTCCAGCGTGCGCTGCCTGCGGGTTTCCGCTGCCTGCTGCCGCCGCGGGTGCGGATTGAAATGTAGGGTCGCCGTGGGTCGGCGACCGTCACGCTTGCGAGCTTCGCTTCCGTCCGCGGCCTGCCCGGTCGCAGGATTTTAGATAGGAGCCTGCTTGTAGATCCCTTCTATTATTGAGACTTACCCTAAGAAGTTACGCGAGCTTTGTAGGGCCGTCGCTCGTCGACGGGCCGTGCCAACTCCGCCCTCATCCCCGAAACAACTGAAGGCACGGGGAGTATAGCCGCGACGGTCGGTCGGTGATTCGATGTTGCCGAGGATTGAAAGCGCGACGGCCCGTCGACAAGCGACGGCCCTACAACGGACATTGAGAGCAGCTCGCGCTGCGTGCCGACGACCGGCTTCGTCCCTTGCGCCCTCCTCTCGAGCGTTCAGCCGTATTCCGTCCCTTTGCGATGACAGGCATCGTCACTTCTTCAGGTAAGTCTCAATAAGCTGAAACGAGGCAATTGAACCGCGAAGGGCGCGAAGGTCCGCGAAGGGCTACCGGTAAAATTATGATTTGGCCCAGGATCACGCAAGAGTGAGTACGGCAAGGCAGCACCGAGGATCAGGTCTGACTCGCGATCTTCGCGTTTCTTCGCGTCCTTCGCGGTTTCTCCTGAATGGTTCCGGATGAAGAGGGGGCTTGGTCGCCGTAGGCCCGGCGAAGGCTGCTGGCCGCAGGTCGAGGTGTGTAGGGAGTGCGCGCGGGCATGAGCGCGGTCATACGCGCTCAACACCCCCGCTGCCTCGGCGCTTGCCTGCGGGAATCTAATCCCTCTAGCTAGCCGCCCTACATGAAAAAAGCCCTGATTACCGGCATTACCGGCCAGGACGGTTCCTATCTCGCCGAATTGCTGCTCGCCAAGGGGTACGAGGTGCACGGCGTCATCCGTCGCGCCTCGACCTTCAACACGAGCCGCATCGACCATCTTTATCGCGACCCGCACATCAACGGCGTGAAGCTTTTCCTGCACTACGGCGACCTCGCCGACTCCGTGCAGATGGTGAAGCTGCTGTACGAGCTCCAGCCCGACGAGGTCTATAACCTCGCGGCGCAGTCGCACGTCCGCGTGTCCTTCGACATTCCCGAATACACGGGCGACGTTGTCGGCGTCGGCGCCGTCCGCATCCTCGAGGCCATCCGCGAGGCCGGTCTCGTGAAGAAATGCCGCTATTACCAGGCGTCGTCCTCCGAGATGTTCGGCAAGGTGCAGCAGGTGCCGCAGACGGAGGTCACGCCGTTCTGGCCGCGCTCGCCGTATGGCTGCGCCAAGATGTATGCGCACTGGCTGACGGTGAACTACCGCGAGAGCTACAACCTGCACGCCTCGAGCGGCATTTTGTTCAACCACGAGAGCCCGCGCCGCGGCGAGACGTTCGTCACCCGCAAGATCACGCGCGCCGCCACCCGCATCAAGCTGGGCCTGCAGGAGTCGCTCTACATGGGCAACCTCGACGCGCAGCGCGACTGGGGTTACGCCAAGGAATACGTCGAGATGATGTGGGTCATGCTCCAGCAGGACAAACCCGACGACTACGTGGTGGCCACGAACGAGACGCACTCCGTGAAGGAATTCATCCAGGAGACCTTCGGCCTGCTGAATCTCGACTGGGAGAAATACGTCAAGTACGACGCCCGGTACGAACGCCCCGCCGAGGTCGAACTGCTCATCGGCAACCCCGCGAAGGCCAAAAAGCAACTGGGGTGGGAGCCCAAGGTGAAGTACAAGGAGCTCGTCAAGATCATGACCGAGGCCGACCTCGAACTCGCCAAGCGCGAGGCGCAGATCGCCAAGCTCCCGCAGCCCACGCAGACGCCCTTTGCCTGATTCTGATTTAACCGCGAAGAACGCGAAGAATCGCCAAGCCCGGCTTTGCGCCTTCGCGTTTCTTGGCGTACTTAGCGGTTCAAAAGCATGAAACTCTTTATTGCCGGACATAACGGAATGGTGGGCGGGGCGCTGGTGCGTCGCTTTCAGCGTGAGGCCGGCGTGCAGCTCGTGCTGCGGTCCCGCCGGGAACTCGACCTGACCAACCAGGCCGCGGTCAATGCGTTCTACGCGGCGGAAAAACCGGACACGGTGATCATGGCGGCCGCGAAGGTCGGCGGCATCCACGCGAACAACACCTACCCCGCGGATTTCGCGCACGACAATCTCGTCATCGCGACCAACACGATCCAGGGCGCGTACCAGTCCGGCGTGAAGCGATTCCTCTTCCTCGGCAGTTCCTGCATCTACCCGAAGCTCGCGCCGCAGCCGATGCCGGAGAGTTGCCTGCTGACCGGCCCGCTCGAGCCGACCAACGAGGCCTACGCCATTGCGAAGATCGCCGGCCTGAAGCTTTGCGAGTATTACCGCCGCCAGCACGGCGTGCTCTATCACTCGGCGATGCCGACCAATTTGTACGGGCCGGGGGACAACTATCACCTGCAGAATTCGCACGTGATGCCGGCGCTCATTCGCAAGTTCCACGAGGCGAAGCTGGCCGGCAGGACGGAGGTCGGGGCGTGGGGCACGGGTTCGCCGAAGCGCGAGTTCCTCCATGTCGACGAGCTCGCGGATGCCTGCGCGTTTTTGCTCCAGATGACGAATCCGCCGGATTTGGTGAACATCGGCACCGGCACCGACGTGACGATCAAGGAGCTGACGGAAATCATCGCGGACGTGGTCGGGTTCAAGGGCCGGATCGCCTGGGATCCGACCAAGCCCGACGGCACGCCGCGCAAGCTCATGGATGTTTCGCGGATGACCGCGCTCGGCTGGCAGGCGCGGATCGGCGTGCGCGCGGGCATCGAGAAAACCTACGCCAGCTTCCTCGCGGAGCAGGCCGACGGCACGCTGCGCAGTTAGGCGCGTTTGCCGGTGATCGGAAGTAGCAGCCGTCGTCAGACCGCTGGCGCCAGCCGTCTGACGACGGCTGCTACTTTCCAAAGGTCCTTTAGACCGGCCCTACCCGGGCCATCCGGCCACCGTGCCCGGCGTTGACCTTCGTCGTGCGACCACCAAGCTGACGGCCGGTTCGTTGCACACTCACCCTCAACCCGCACCCTCCATGTCCCTCGACACACCGCCGCCCGCTATCGCGGCCAAGGAAGATACCACGATCGCGTTGCTCGCCTACATCACCCCGATTCTGTTCGGCGTGGGCATTGTGATCGCGATCATCATGCACAACGGCAAGAAAACCGCGCTGGGCGCTTTCCATCTCCGCCAGTCCCTCGGCCTGCTGGTGTCGAGCATCGTGGTTTGGATGGCGATGCTGGTCATCGGTTTCGTCCCCGTGGTGAACATGCTGCTGCTGATTCTCGGACCCCTTGTCGGGCTGGCCTTTTTCGTCCTGTGGATCATCGGGCTGATCGCGGCCATCAACGGCCAGCAGAAGCCCCTGCCGGTCGTCGGCGAGCACTACCAGAAGTGGTTCGCCACCGCGTTCGTTTGAATTAACCGGGCGGGATCACCGGATCCCGCCTTGGAGTTACCCCGTGACATGCTGCCCCCGGCACGCCGCGCCCGCGAAGATCGCCTCTTGAGCCGGAACGATGCAATTGAACCGCGAAGAGCGCGAAGGTCCGCGAAGGGCTGCCGGGAAATCCTGATTTTGCCCGGGATCACGAAAGAGTGAGTACGGCAAGGCATCACCGAGGATCAGGTCTGACTCGCGACTTTCGCGTTTCTTCGCGTCCTTCGCGGTTTCTACTGAATGCTTCCGGCTCGAGAGGGGCTTGGCAGCCGTAGGCCCGGCGAGGGCTGCTGCCCGCGGGGCGGGGTGGGTTGCTCGAGAAGATAGTCATGGAGCGGAGGAGCATTTGGGAGTGCCATCAAACCCGTTTGGCTCGTCGCCGAGGCCAAGGACCGAACGAGCGGAGTGTTTTAACCACGGATGCCTCGCCTAACGGCACGGCTACAGGGTGAGCTGCGCCTAATCGGCTCCGCGATGGGTTTCGGGGGAGCTAATCGCCGACTGAAAAACGCTTCCTCTCTCATCGCGGTGATTAGCCGCGCTCCGAACCAATTTCGAGAAGTCCCGGGGGAAGCTGATCGGCTGGCGGTCCATAACGGCGGTGACAAATCGGCCCTCCATCAGCCATCCCACAAGTCATTTCCCCATGCATTTTAAGCGTGGAATTGACTTGAGCCGGAAACTCCGGTGTTGCCGCTGAAGCGCTTCTGCAACTAGCTGCGTTGATGAATGCTCGGGGGAAAAGACTCGTTTTCGAGTCCCACTAACACTGATGGGCGAACAAACCTATGGGCTACGCAATATCCTGGATAGCTTTCAAAGATATGGGCCTGTGCCGGACAGCGAAGTCTGCTCGCTTGAGGGCTTCGACGACATGCTCATCGATTGGGGGCGCAACGAAGCGCCGATCCAACTGCCAGAGCCAACGCCGCTAACGCGGCGTGGCTCATCGTAATCGTTGATCTAGCTGCGTGCATTCAAGCGGAAAAAATTAAATAGTTGTCCGCGGCGTGGGAGGCGGCGGGAGGAGAGATCCGCGAAGGAGGGAGGCAAAGGACAGGGACCGGGCACGATACTGGAGGAAACGCGTGCGTTGGTTGCGTCTCAGGTTTTCACCGTGAGCGTGCTG
This sequence comes from uncultured Oleiharenicola sp., assembly GCA_964515595.1. Lineage (GTDB taxonomy): Bacteria > Verrucomicrobiota > Verrucomicrobiia > Opitutales > Opitutaceae > Lacunisphaera. The sequence goes on from CAZEUN010000009.1 coordinate 160,820, forward strand.
ATCTTCGTGGGTTTGGTTATCCACGGTTCAATGGTGCGTCTTGCCCGCATACTCTAGGCTCGGACCTCGGCGGAGGCCGGAGCCTCCACCCGTCCCGAACGTTATCATGCATGGGCCGGCCGCCCGGTCCCTGACGATTGCCTCCCTCGCTGGGCGGCGATCAAAGAACAAGATTCATGCGTTGCTCAGGCGGGAGCGTTCACGCCTTGGGCACGGGCACCTGCGTGAGCAACGCCCACACGAAGCCGGCGAGTTCGCGGGCGAGCGCCACGGTCACCTTGGCCTTCATCACGCCGCGGCCGAGCAGGTGCCGGCTGCGTTTATACAGCCGCGTCTGCACCTTCCAACTGAGTTCGCGATGCGCCGTGGGCTGGCCCTGCTGGCGCAGCGCCAGGTGCGCGGAGACCTTCGGCACGAGGAAGGCGTGTTGCACCGCCTCCGTGAGGATCCAGCGCGCATGCGCGTTGCCCGCCTTGGTGATGCCGCCGAGTTTCCGGTTATCCCCGCTGGTATGCTCGCGCGGCACCAGGCCGAGGAACGCCATCACGTGGCGCGGGTGCGTGAAGCGCCGCACATCGCCCAGTTCCGCCACCAACACCGCGGCCGCGGTGAGTTGGAATCCACGCAGGCACATCAAGGCCTGCACCGCCGGATACAGCCGCCACGCCGGCACCTGCGCGGCCAGCAGCTCATCCAGTCGCGCGACGCGCTGGCTCGCTTGCGTGATCGCGAGCAGGTACTCCTCGAGCACCGCCTTCAAAGCCGGGAGCGGCAGCACCAGCTCCCGCAGGTAACGCTGGTGCGCTTCCGACCAGTTGGCCTTGCCTTGATAGCGATAGCCCTGGCGCAGGAGGAAGGACTTCAGCCGCTGCTTGGCCCGCGTCAGGTCGTGGACCGCATCGGCCCGCGCTCGCGTCAAATCGCGGACCGATTCATCGACGGCATCCGGCACGTAGATCGCCGTCAGTTCCCCGGCGCGGTGCAACCGCGCGAGCTGCTCGGCGTCCCGCCGATCCGTCTTTTGCCTGGCTCCCTTGGGCTGCGGCGTCTTCGAGGGCGCCACCACGATGCAGTCGATCGCCAGCTGCTGCAGCCGCCGGTACAACCCGTAGCCGGTCGGCCCCGCCTCGTAGACCACGTGCAGCGTGACGCCTTCGCCCCCAAGTTTGCGCAAGGCCTTTTCCAGCGCGTGCAGGTCGCTCGAGATTGTGCCGTACAGGCGCACCTCGCCCTCCCGCCCGCTCTCCGCCACCGCGACCACCGTGGTATCTTTATGGACATCCAATCCGACATATTTATTTAATCCTCTCATGTGCTTGTCTCCGTTTTTGGTTGGTTTGGTTGTTGCTCGCACTTCAGCCTCCACCCTGCGGCTCTGCCCTTCACCAGGCAACCCGCGCTCAGGGGACAAGCACATTAATTTTTCCCTGCTGCTCCGCACGCAGCTATAGTGTCTCGGCAGAGATGAATTCAACCGCGCTCATTGTTATCTTGCTAGCGGTGTGTGCCCTTCTGATTGCCACATGGGACTCACCCACGGGACAGAAGAAGAATCCGGCGCAATTGGCCGAGCCGCTGTTTCATCGGCTGTTCGGTTCGCTGGCGCAAGTTCCCCAATTAAAGATTTCGTGGTCCTATGGCTACCCGGCATTTGAGATCGCGTTCGCATCGAAGGCTCAGATGAAAGAAGCCCAGTCCCTGAGCGCCGCTTTTAAGCAAGAATTGAACGGTCTCTTCAGCAGTTATGGACCAGTAGATAGACGATTTGATGCTGAGATGGCCGTGTCGCTCACATACCCCGGTTACATCGACGACATGCTAGCGGCTATGCGTGACAAGAAGCCGAACCACACGCTAGAGCCAACGAGTGACCGCGCTACGCGCGATCACTCGCGGCTCATCTGAAACGTTGGGCAAATCTGTGAAGACACTCGGCAAATCAGTCTCTGAAGGCATCGGCTACGCGATGATGAAGAAAGTCCTTTCAGGAGCGGTTATCGTCGTATTCGGTGGCGGAGGGCTCTTGCTCGTCCAGCTCGACGAGAAGTTTAAGTTCAAGCCGGCAAAGTATGCTGGCTCGGCGATGATCATTTTCGCTCTTTTTGCCGCATTTATCATGGTGCCGATGGTCGTCGAAAAAATGCGAGAGAATGAAAGCATGTCGTTCCGCGCAGCGATTGCGCACACGACTTGGTCTTACGTAATGTTCGCTTCGTTTCTCCCTGTGGTCGGGCCGCACATCGGAAAAATTTTGGAGCCCAAAAGAACCAATCCTTTCACTCACGATGAACCCAAATGACCAGCAGCCCAACCAGGCGCTACAGCCAATGGCCGCAGCCGGCCGTGGCTGATCTCGAACGATCGGCGGAAGAAGGATGAAATTCCTAGCTATGGTACTTTGCTGCTTAGCCGTTGGGTGCACCTCGCAGGCCACTCGGGATCGGATTGCGTTGGAGAATGGTGAAGAAGTGAAGGGTTTTACCGTAGACCCGGCATTTCCGGCAGGAGATGCCGTGATGAAGGTTCTTCGGCATCATCTGTCGTCTGATTATATCGCACTTACACGCCCCCAGTCCGCCAGCGACGGCAGCTATGATTACGTTCGCTTCTTTGCCGGCTTTAACATCGCGGGAGGATTCGAATCGGTTACGTGGCGGTATTTGGTGTTCGCAAAGAAGAAAGATCAGAAGTGGTCAGAGGCTCGCGTGTTCGATGCGGGAAGACTTCCCATGGCCCCTTTCGCCGGTCCCATGGATTTGCTCGAACGTGAAGGCCGCGAACTAGGAGAGGATAGTTTCAGGTTTGAAGTGCGACAGAAGTGAAGCGGGCGCGGCGTTTGAAATAGTTGCGGGTGCCTGAGCGGTCGGCCTTGGGTTGCTCCCGAGGACAGGAGCCGAAGAGCTTGCCGCAGGGAGCAACCCAAGGCCGGGGGGGCTGAGCGTCCTTACTTTGTTCAGATTGGCCGTTGTCTGGCTCCAGGGGGTTTCAGACGGAGTCACTTCCGCCCTGACTTTCCGCTTGCGGCGCGGGCCGGGGTGCCAAGGGTAGGGCTGTCCATGATCGCTCCCGAGACCTTTTCCCAAATCGACAACATAAAGAAGCGCGCCGGCTACTTATGGAGGTTTCTTTGACGTCGAACAAAAACAGCGCGAGATAGAAGCGATGGAGGCCCAGATGGGCGCTCCCGATTTCTGGAACAGCTCCGAAAAAGCCCAGAAACACATCGCCAAGGTCAACGGCCTCAAGAAGACCATCAACGGCCTCGTGGCGTTCAACAAGCGGCTCGATGACGCCGCCGTCATGGTCGAGCTGATCGAGTCGGCGACGCCGGCCGAACAGGAGGACTACGCCAAGGAACTGACCGCCTCCGTCGGCAGCATGGTCGAGGAACTCGATAAACTCGAAATCGCCTCGTTCCTTACGGGCCAGTTCGACCGCAACAACGCCATCTTCAGCATCCAGGCAGGCGCCGGCGGCACCGAGTCGAACGACTGGGCCGACATCCTCTTCCGCATGTATTCCCGCTGGTGCGAGCGCCGCGGTTTCGAGGTGGAGCTGATGGACGTCCAGCCGGGCGACACCGCGGGCATTTCCAAGGCCACGATCCTCATCAAGGGCGAGAATGCCTACGGCTACGCCAAGGCCGAGCGCGGCGTCCACCGGCTCGTGCGCATCAGCCCGTTCGATTCCAACAAGCGCCGGCACACCTCGTTCTGCGCGGTGGACGTCGTTGCGGAGATCACCGAGGACATCGACGTGGAGATCAAGGAGGAGGACGTCCGCGTGGACGTGTACCGTTCATCCGGCAAGGGCGGCCAGGGCGTCAACACGACCGACTCCGCGGTGCGCCTCACGCATGCGCCGACAGGCATCGTGGTCGTGTGCCAAAACGAGCGTTCCCAAATCAAGAACAAGGCGTCCGCCATGCAGGTGCTCAAGGCCCGCATCTATGAAAAGCGCCAGGACGAGCAGCGCGCCGAGATGGACAAGTTTTACGGCGAGAAGGGCGAGATCGGCTTCGGCGCGCAGATCCGCAGCTACGTGCTGCAGCCTTACCAGATGGTGAAGGACCTGCGCACGGGCGTGAGCACCAGCGATACGCAGGCTGTGCTCGACGGGGATCTCGACCGTTTCATCACCGGCTGGCTCCGCGCCGGCTGCCCGCGGCATCGCAACAAGGACATCCAGATGGATGACTAATTCAGATGACAGAGGACAGATGTCAGACGACCGACAAACAAACCATCGGCTGTGCCGGTGCTTGATTTGCGATTCTCCGGGTCTGACCTCTGATCTCTGACTTCTGACCTCCGGTCCCATGCCCGATCTCTCCCAGGAAACCCTCCGCGCGGCGTTCGCCGAGCAGTCGCTTTTTGAGGACAAGACCTGGCAGCTCTCGCCGTCCGCCTGGCCGTTGACGCCGGCCCAGGTCACGGAGCTCGAGCAAATCGGCACGGCCTGCGTGGAATTCCACGCCGCGCTGGAAACGCTCTACCTGCGATCCGCGCAGGGGAAGAATCTCCTGCGCAACAAGCCGCTGCTCGCGCCCTGGGTGGCCGATTACCTCGACCGCGGCAAACCGGCCGCGCTCATCGCCCATGCCCGCGATCCCCGGAACCGCGGCGCGTTCCCGACCGTGTTGCGTCCGGATTTGCTGCTCACGGAGGAAGGCTTCGCGCTGACAGAGCTCGACTCGGTGCCCGGCGGCATCGGGCTCACCGCGTTTCTCAACCGGCTCTATTCCGCGGGCGGCGCGGAGAGCGGCATCGTCGGCGCCGGGGATGTCATGATCGAAAATTTTCACGCCTCGCTCGCGGCCCTGCGGCCCGGCGTGCGCAATCCCCTCATCGCCATCCTGGTCAGCGATGAGGCCGGCACTTACCGCCCCGAAATGCACTGGCTCGCGGAGCAATTGCAACGGACCGGCAAGCGCGTGTTCTGCCTGCAGCCGGGCGACGTGTTTCCCCTCGGCAACGAGTTGTTTTTCGACGTCGAGGGCAACCCCGAGAAGATCGACATCATCTACCGGTTTTTCGAACTGTTCGATTGGGCCAACGTGAAGGTCGGGCGCGAGATCCTCGAGGCCTGGTCCGCCGGCACCGTCGCGATCGCGCCGCCGATGCGCCCGTTCCAGGAGGAGAAACTCGCGCTGGCCCTGTTCCATCACCATTTGCTGGCGGATTTCTGGACGGAATCGCTGAGCGGCCGCAGCCTGAAGCTGCTGCGCGCGCTCATCCCCCAATCGTGGATCATGGAACCGGCGGTGTTGCCGCCGGGCGCGGTGCTCGACGGGCCGCGCGTGGGCGGCCGGTTGCTCGCCGACTGGCGCGAACTGACGGCGGCGTCCCAGAAGGAGCGCGATCTCATCATCAAGATTTCCGGTTTCCACGAGACGGCCTGGGGCGCGCGCAGCGTGGTGCTCGGCAGCGATTGCTCGCGCGAGGAATGGCAGCAGGGCGTCGAGCAAGCCCTCGCGCTCGCGCCGACCAACCTGCATGTGCTGCAGGAATACCGGAAGCCGAAGAAGATCACGCATCCCTTGTATGGAAAGGTCGAGGCGGGCCTGCCCTCCGTAGCGTTGGCGAAGGAGGGACGCCTGCGCCTGTGCCCTTATTATTTCGTGGTCGGCGGCCAGGCGCGGTTGTCCGGCGCGCTGGCGACTTTCTGCCCGCCGGATAAAAAAATCATCCACGGGATGGTCGATGCAGCCTTGCTCCCGTGTAGGGTTTTCTCCTTAACGTAGCGCGTGCCCTATCCCGTCCCGCCCACCCATCTCCAACTCGTCACACGGAAGGGGAGAGTGCTCGCCGGTGCCGCGCTGTTCGCGGGCCTCAGCTGGCTGAGCGGTTGGGCGCAGAGCGGTCCCGACCTGGAGAAATTGCGCGCGCGCGCCGAACAGGCGGACGTCGAGGCGCAAAACACGCTCGGGTCCGCGTACAACGACGGCAAGGCGGGGCTGAAGCAGGATTATGCGGAGGCGTTGAAATGGTTCCGGCGCGCCGCGGAGAAGAATTTTGCGCCGGCCCAGTACAACCTCGGCCTCGCCTATGAGCTGGGCCACGGCGTGCCGGCGGACGATCGCCAGGCTTTCAAATACTACCTCGCCGCCGCCGAGCAGGGATTCGGCGCGGCGCAGTTCAACGTCGGCAACATGTATGCCGTCGGCCGCGGCACCGGCCAGGATCTTTTCGAATCGAACCTCTGGCTGAAGCAGGCCGCCGAGAAGGGCATCGTGGAGGCGCAGTTCAACCTCGGCCTCGCCTATGAGGCCGGCCGCGGGGTGAAGAAGGACGAGGCCCAGGCCGCGCGCTGGTACAAGCAGGCGGCCGACCGCGGATTTCCCCGCGCGCAATACAATCTCGGGTTGCTGCTGGAGGACGGGCGGGGCGTGGCGAAGAACGAGGCCGCCGCCGCCGGCTATTATCGCGCCGCCGCAGACCAGGGTTTTGCCGCGGCGCAGAACAATTATGGCGTGATGCTCTCGGAAGGCCGGGGCGGACTCGCCCGCGACCCCGTGCAGGCGTGGGTCTGGCTGAGCCTCGCGGCGGACAACGGCGCCAATTCCGGCGCGCGCGATTTCGCGGCCAAACAGCTCACCGCCGCGCAGCGCGCGCAGGCCGAACAACTGCTTGCGGACCGGCGCGCCGGAAAATCCTCCGCGCCCAATCCCAATGCCGCGGCCACCGGGCCGGACCTGCGCGTGGCGGACCTGACGGCCGCGCTGGCACAGGCGCGCGAGGCCAACTCCCAGTACGCCGAGGTCAACCAGCGTCTCGAATTGGAGAAAGCCCGCCTCGAGCAGCAGCTCGCCCAGGGCAGCGGTTCGTCGGGCAATCTCGTCGACCAGCTCCGAGCCCAGAACCAGCGTCTGGCGGCCCAGGTGGAATCGCTTTCCGGCGAAAAGGAAACCTCCCAGCGCGAACTGGCGGTGGTGACCGCCCAGGTGAAGGATCTCCAGCAGGACCATGCGCGCAACCGTCCGGCCGCTGGCGCGATCGTCGCGCCGACCGATGTCGCGCGCTATGAAAGCCAGGTCGCCGACCTGACGAAGAAATTGCAGCAGGCCACGACCTCGCTCGCCCAGCTCCAGGCCGCGAACCTGCAGCTCACGGAAGGCAACGCCCGGCTCCAGCAGGAGAAAGACGCGCTGGCCAAGGCGGCGCCCGGCGGTCCTGGTGAGCCGTCCGGCGTGGTGGCCAACCTGCAAAAGGACAATGCCCGCCTGAACGACGAGGTGAAGCGGGCGACGCGCGAACTGCTTTCCCTCAACACCCAGTTGCGCACGCTCCGCAACCAGGCCGCCAAACCGGCCGCGCCGGCCGCCGGCGACGCGGGTGCCGGCGACCAGGTGGCGCAGCTCACCGCGAAACTGGACCAGGCGTCGCAGGACGCCGCCCGCGCCCAGGCGGAAAACAAAACGCTGGCCGCCCGCGTGTCGGAACTGGAAAAGCAGCCGAAGCCGGCGGCGGACAACCGCGCGGCCGACGCGCAAAAACTCGCGGCCCAGTTGCAGCAGCAGGTGACGACGCTCCAGTCGGAAAAGGCCGAGCTGGAAAAATGGAGCCGTTCGCTCGAGCAGACCCTCAACGAAAAGACCGCCCAGGCCGAGGGGACGGGCGCCACCGTGGCGGAACTGCGGCAGCAGGCCGCCCGGCTCCAGAAGCAATTCGACGACGCGGCGGCCGAGAACAAAACCCTGGCCGCGCGCCTCGCGCAGGCGGAACAGGCCGGCGCCGCGCGGAAGCCGGACACCACCGAACTCGACGCGCTGCGCGGGCAGGTGGCCGCCGCGCAGCAGCAGTTGGAAAAACTCACGCGCGACAATCGTTCGCTCGCCGACCAGGCAGCCGAGGATCACCGCAGCTCCGCGCAGGCCCAGGCGCGCGTGGCCACGCTGGAGCGCGACCTGCGCAGCGCGCAGAAACCGGCCGTCAACGCGGGGGAAATCGACGATTTGAAGAGCCAGTTGGTCGCGTCCAACCAGCGCCTCGAGCGGAACGCCGCGGCGGTGGCGGACCTCACCGCCGCCAACGGCCGGCTCGAATCCGAGCTGGCCGCGGTGAAGAAGGACGCGGCCCAGGCGGCCGCCCTCCAGCTGCAGAACGAGCAATTGTCGGCGGCGGCCAAGGGCGCCCGGGCCGAGCTCGACCAGGCGCAGGCGCGCGTGGCGGATTTGGAAAAGCAGGTGGCGTCCGCCGCGTCAGACCAGGCCCGCGCGGGCGATACCCGGAAGCTCCGCGCCGACCTGGCGGAAGCCAACTCCGCGGTTGAAAAGCTTAATGCCACCGTCGCCGAACTGACTGGCGCCAATGAACGGCTCGAGCACGACCTGGCCACCGCGCGGCAAGGGTCCCCCGAGCTCGGCGCGTTGCGCAGTGTGCTCGCGCGCTTGCGCGACGAGAACAGCCGGCTGGCCGGATCTACCGAGCAGATGGCCGCGCTCCAGTCCAGGATCACGGCTCTTACCCGCGACAGCGAGCTGCAGACGGCGGCCGCGAACAGCGCGCGGAATGACCTGGCCGCCGCGCAGGCCCGGGTGGCTGAGTTGGAGAAGCAGATCGCGACGGCGCCGATCCCGTCCGTCCGCACCCGCGGCAGCGACGAGGAAACGCAGAAGCTGCGCGCCGATTTGACGGAAGCGAATGCGACGGTGGAAAAGCTCAACGCCACCGTGGCCGAGCTGACCGGCGCGAACGACCGTTTGGAAAAGGACCTGGAAAACACGCGCAAGAGCGCGGACGCCGCGCTCGCCGCCCAGTCCCAGGCTGTCTCCGCCGCGCGGCCCGACGCCTACCAGATGGAGATCGCCACGCTGCAGGCCCGGGTGAAGGAGCTCGAGGGCCAGATGGAGGACGATCGCAACAATTCGGCCAAGGAGGTTTCCACGCTCGCCGCCCAGCTCGCGCGCACCCGCGACACCAATCGCTCGCTGACCGAGGCGAACCGCGCGTTGATGACCGCGAAGCAGGCGGAAGCGCCCACCGTGGACAAGGCGGAGTTCGACCAGTTGCAGGTCCGCGTGCGCGACCTCACGACGTCCGTGGGCAATTTGGGCCGGCAGAACGACCGGCTGAAGACCGAGAACGAAGGCCTGATCGCGGAGCGCACGGACCTGCAGCAGCGGTTGGAGGACGCGCGCAAGACCGCGACCACCGCGCCCGGCCTGGCGAATGAGAAGGCGGCCCTGCAGGAACGCCTGGAGGCGGTCGGCGCGCAACTCGTCAAGGCGCAGCAGGACATCGACACCTTGCAGAAGGATAACGCGGACGCGGTGTCGCGTGCGCTCGCCAGCAAGGAAGCGGCCGACAAGGCGCAGGCCGAACTGGCCGCGCTGCAAGGCCGCACCACCGATGCCGAGAAGGCGGCGGATACGCAGAATTCCGCGGTCGCCGAGCTCACCGGCGCCAACGTGAAGCTCGAGGAGGAGCGCACCGAGCTCCGGCGCCAACTCGCCGCGGCCCGGGCGGACAATGCCCGGCTCGCGCAGACCACCGGCAACCTCGAGCAGTTGAAGGCCGACGCCGACCGCAGTGCCCAGCAGAACATCGCGGCCTTGAGCGCGCAACTGGCGCAGGTGCAGCGCGACCTGCAGAGCGCGCGCGAAACCAATTCCCGGATCATGGAAGGCAACACTGCGCAGGAGCGCGACCGCCTCGCCGTGATCAACCAGCTGCGCACCGAGAACACCGCGCTCGCTGCGCGCCTCGCGCAGGCGCAGGGCACGCTCGACCAGATTGCCTCGGCCGCGCGTCTCGGCACGCCCGCCGCCAGCATCGCCTCCGGCGGATCGGCGCCCACGCGCGTCCCGGTGTCGGCCCCGGCCGGCGCGACGGATGTCCGCATCCACACCGTGGCGGAGGGCGATTCGCTTTCCCGCATCAGCATGCGCTACTACGGCACGGCCAACCGCTGGCAGGACGTCTATAACGCCAACCGCGACGTGCTGCAGAATTCCAGCACGCTGCGCGTGGGGATGCAGTTGCGGATTCCGTGAAGGAGGACCGGTCTTCGACCGGTCCGGGCCAGTCGGAGACTGGCCCAACGGGTCCCGGGCAAAAAAAAGGCCCGCTCGCGCGGGCCTTCCTTTTCTATGGCTGACAATTCACTCGGAGGAAGGTGGCGCGCACTGACCCCAGTGCGCTGATTGGGGAGCGGGGCTCCGCGCGCACGGAGGTCAGTGCGCGCCACCTTTTCAAACCGCCTTGGCGGCAGGACTCCGGCTCAGGCGACGGCGACCTGACCGGCGTGGGCCGGGGCCGGGGCGGCGGACTGCTTCGCCAGGAGGCTGAAGAAGTTGTCGCGGCGTTCACGGGCGAGCTTGACGTCCTTCGTGCCCAGCGAGCGGCGGATGCGCTCCTTGGTGAAGGGGGTCGGATAGACCGTGTAGTGCAAGAACCACGTTCCGTTGTTGTTCCAGAGGTGGTGGTTCGGGTTCGCTTCGCTGATGCGAAGGGAGGCGAGGGTGATGAGGTTGGTGGACATGATGCGTGAGCGGTTGATGGTGAGTTAATCGTTCGCGCATCAGGGTTTTTCCGGAAAACAGAAAGCCGCCTGAGGGCATCAGGCGGCTTTTCCGTCTTTTAGGAGGAGTTTCTTTGTTAGGCCGTTTTACCGGCCTCACATCCGGGTGACTTGCGCCACTCGAAACCACCGTGATCACTCCTAGACCCGGTTGGCAGAACCGACTGTTTCCAGCCGATCCTTTCCTGATGCGACGCCGACTGTGCAAATCGCCGCGTCCTATGCCAGAAAAATTTTCAACTGCGCACTGAAGTTGTCAGGTAGCGCCCGACAAGCCGCTGCAACTGGCGTGTTTACGGGATTCGTCGCGCCGAAAAAAGTTTTGGGTGCGAATTTTTCGAATGGGATTTCGGATCAAAAAAGATACATTTTCGGAATGAAAGAGGACAAACTGAAGCGCTTCGAAACGAAATCGACGGAATATCTCCGCGAGGAAGGTGTGTATGGGGATGTCGAGGCCAGCGCGATGAAGCAGGTGATCGCCACCGCGCTCGCGCAGCGCATGGAGCGGCTGGATATGAGTGTCTCGGAACTCGCCCAGTCGCTCGGCACGAGTCGGGCCGCGGTGAACCGGATTCTCGACCCGTTGAACACGTCGCTCACGCTGGCGACGCTCGCCCGGACTGCGGCTGCGCTCGGTTGCAGGATGAAGATCGAGTTCGTGAGTTCGAAGTGAGCGCAATGAAGCGGGTCGGTGCCTGGTGGGAGGTTTCTTGGTGGGAGGGGTTTCACACCCCGACTGCTCGTGGCCGGCATCCTGTCGGGGTATAAAACCCCTCCCACCAACCACGCTCCAGATAATTTCCCTTACCGAAACCGCCAGCGCAGGGCGAAGTGCACGGTGGTGTAGGTGTAGCCGTCGAGCCGCGGGATTCCGAGGATGTCGATCGACCAGCGGTCCCGCAGGGGAATGGTGATCATGGCGGCCGCCAGCGGCACGATGCCGCCGTTGTTGAAATTATAGTGATGCGTCAGGCCCGCGATGCCGCCCACTTGGATTTTTCCGAGCGGCCATTGCTTGCCCACGTACGCATAGCCGGCGGTGCGGGCGAGGCTGTTGCGAAAAACGCCGGCGCCCGTCAGCCAGAGGCCGGGCGTGACCCGCATCACGCCGAGGCCCGGGGTGTCATCGTGCAGGTCCACCTCGGTAGTGTGCTCATGCAGGCTGTGCAGTTGGAGCGACAGGTGCCACGTCGGCTGGGTTTGAGCTGCCCGGGCGGTGGCGGCAGCGAGCAAGAGCAGGGCGGGCAGGAGAAGGCGCATGTGCTCTCTAGGACAACGGGGAGCGGTCGTGTGTTCGCGGTGATTCCACCCGCAAGCTCATCGGGGGATCCCAATCCCCGCAATCGCGAAGTCCGCCAGGATGTGTGCCGGCCAGGATGCCTTCGCGAACCTCCGCGCCCTTCGCGATCAAATCACCCGCGGGCTTCAGGAACCCCCGTGGCGCTTCGCCACGCGTTTCAACCGGCTCGTGCGCAGCTCGCTGCGGGTCAGCACCCATTTGGTGTGCGGCACCGGGGTGCGGATGAGGTGCTCGGGCGCCGTGTTTTTTTCGGCCACGCCTTCCGCGAGGTGCACGCCGGCGCGGCCGAAAATATGCCGCACGAAGGAGGAGCAATAGAAGGCCTTCTCCTGCACCAGCAGGTTCTCGCGCGGCTGCCAGCGCGGGTGTCGCATCGCCCAGACCGTCCCGGCGATTTCCCGCAGCGAATAACGGATGCCGCCGGCCACCAATTCGAGGGCCCCGGCCAGCACGCTTTCCTCCTGGGCCGGATTCAGGCCGAAGTCGAGAATCGCGATCGAAGTGTAGTGGGTGTCCTCAAAATATTTCTCGATGCGGTTTTCCTGTACGCCCAGCCGGATGTGCTTGCGCTTGATGTCGAGGTCCGACTCCACGACCCAGTGGTGCCCGTCCCGCCGGCGGCCCTGGAACAGGAACGCATGCGACCAGCGGCTCCACTCGTGCTTCTCATCCAGATGCCGCTGGGCCCGCATGATGAGCCGGTTGAGCAGCTCCGGCCCGCCCACCAGCCCGACCCGGCCCGGCGCCGCGTATTGCTCGAGAAACTCCCGGTTGCTCAACCCGTCGACGTGGATGGTTTCCGGCATGAGGGATGGCCAATGGTCTGACGGATTGCGTTATGGAATTCAACCCTGCGATGGACGGAGTTCCAAGACCCACTTGACCCGCGGGCCGGGCTGGGCGACGTTCGTGGCGTGTCCACGGCTTTAACCCGTTCCACCAAGGGCTCCCGACGCAAACCGCGCGCGCGCACCAAGGGGCGGGCCTTGAACAAAGGGCCTTCGTTAATCAAGGGCGCACCGGCTGACCTTTCCACCAAGCCTTGCGGGCAGAATGAATCCACGGCGACGGTTGTCCGGGAGTCCAGCGGTGCCCTGACCCGATATCGCATCGCCGGGGAAGCCATCGCTGGCTCGAGATCAGGGGTGAAGCGTCGCTCTAAAAAGCCAATTTCGTCGAAGATGCCCCGGGCCAAGGCGTCAGGCCAGGCGGTGGTATTTCGCCACCCGGCGGCGTTTGGTGAGGCGGCGCGCAAATACGCGGGTATTGTGCGCTCCGGGGTGGGCGATCTTTCGACGCGTGAAGGCCTCGACGATTAATTACCTGGTGGATGCCGGTCCGCTGATCGGGTTTCTCGACCGCGATGACCAATGGCATGCATGGAGCCTGCAAACCTTGGCGGTCTTGGATGAGCCCCTCGCGACGACGGAGACGGTGGTGGCCGAGGTCTGTCACAAGCTGAGAAAACTGCGACCGGCGTTGGGAGTGATTCCGCGGTTGGTGGCCGAGGAACGCCTGTTGTTGTGGCCGACGTTTGCCGGTCAGCCGCGTCGGGTGGGGGAGTTGCTGGCGAAGTATCCGGATATGGATGCGGGTGACGCCACCTTGGTGGTGCTATCGGAACTGCTGCCCCGGGCGAAACTGATCACCGTGGATGATGACTTCCGGCGCTACCGGCGACTGCGAAACCAAGCCATTCCGCTGGTGATGCCGGAGAATCCATAAGGTCACTCGGGTCCCGCGCGGGATCGAAATTGTCGGAGCTTGCTGGCAAGCGATTCAGGATTCACGCCAGCGGGCGGCGTTCCCAATCGCTCGCCAGCAAGCTCCTCCAAGATGAAAAAAGGCCGGGCACTGGCCCGGCCTTCGAAGGGGGAATCGAACTTCCGCTTACGACAGCGTCACGCCCTTGGCCTTCGCGGCGCGGAGGAGGGCATCGGCCATGTCAGACGGCGTCGCGGCGACCTCGATGCCGCATTCCTTGAAGACCGCGATCTTGGCGGCGGCCGTATCCTCGGCGCCGCCGACGATCGCGCCGGCGTGGCCCATGCGGCGGCCCGCGGGAGCGGTGGCGCCGGCGATGAAGCCCGCGACGGGCTTCTTGCAGTTGGCCTTGATCCAGCGCGCGGCCTCGACCTCGGCGTTGCCGCCGATCTCGCCGATGAGGATGATGCCGTGCGTGTCCGGGTCCTCGTTGAAGAGCTTGATGACGTCGAGGTGGCTGGTGCCGTTGACGGGATCGCCGCCGATGCCGACCGCGGTGGACTGGCCGATGCCTTTCGAAGTGAGCTGGTAAACGGCCTCGTAGGTGAGGGTGCCGGAGCGGGACACGACGCCGACGTGGCCCTTCTTGTGAATGTAGCCCGGGGCGATGCCGATGCGGCAGCCGCCCTTGGAGCCTTCGCCGGTGCCGGGCGTGACGAGCCCCGGGCAGTTCGGCCCGATGAGGCGGGTTTTCGTGCCGCTGATGGCGCGCTTCACGCGGATCATGTCCTTGATCGGAATGCCCTCGGTGATGGCCACGACGAGATCGAGCCCGGCGTCGACGCCTTCGAGGATGGCGTCACCGGCGAACGGCGGCGGCACATAAACGACGGCGACGGTGGCGCCGGTGGCCGCCTTGGCCTCGGCGACGGAATTGAAGATCGGCACCTTGTGCGCGCCGTGCTCGAAGGACTGGCCGCCCTTGCCGGGCGTGACGCCGGCGACGACCTGCGTGCCGTAATCGAGCGAGAGTTTGGCGTGGCGGCCGCCGAAGTCACCAGTGATGCCCTGGATGAGAATCTTGGTCTGCGGAGTGATGAGAATGGACATGAGGGAGGAGCTTTGAGCTGAGAGTTTAGAGTCTAGAGCTGAGAGAAGGGGTCAGAAGAACTGGTCTCTGGACACTTAGCTCTTGGCTCTGGGCTGTTCGGGGCTTCAGGCGACCAACTTGACGATCTTCTGTGCGGCATCCGCCATGGTGTCGCCGGAGACGAGCTTGAGGCCGGAGGCGTTGAGGGTGGCCTTGCCGGCCGCGACGTTGTTGCCCTCGAGGCGGACCACCAGCGGGAGCTTGAGGCCGACTTCCTTCACGGCTTCGACGATGCCCTGGGCGATCACGTTGCAGTCCATGATGCCGCCGAAGATGTTCACGAGGATGCCCTTCACGTTTTTGTCGCCGAGGATGATCTTGAAGGCGGCGATGACCTGGTCCTTGGAGGCGCCGCCACCGACGTCGAGGAAGTTGGCCGGCGTGCCGCCGAAATGCTGGATGATGTCCATCGTGCTCATCGCGAGACCGGCGCCGTTGACGAGGCACGCAATGTTCCCATCGAGCGCGATGTAGGAGAGCCCGAATTTCGAGGCCTCGATTTCCTTCGGGTCCTCCTCGTTGAGGTCGCGGAGGGCGACGAGTTCGGGGTGGCGGTAAAGCGCGTTGGAGTCGAAGGAAACCTTGGCGTCGAGCGCGAGGACCTCGCCGGTGGGCGTGGTGATGAGCGGGTTGACCTCGATCATCGCGGCATCGGTCTCCCAGAACGCGGTGTAGAGATTGCGGATGAGCTTGGCGGCGTTCTTCGCCTCGGCGCCGGCGAAGCCGAGCTTGGTGACGAGCTCGCGCACCTGGAAATCGGCCAGACCGTAGGCGGGGTCGACGATGACGCGGATCAGCTTCTCGGGCGTGTCGTGGGCCACCTTCTCAATTTCCACGCCGCCCTCCGTCGAGGCGACGATGACCGGCTTCGAGCTGTTCCGGTCGAGGAGGATGGCGAGGTAGTATTCCTTTTTGATGTCGCTCGCGACCGTGAAGTAGATCGTCTGCACCTTGCGGCCGGCGGGGCCCGTCTGGATCGTGACCAGGGTGTTGCCGAGCATTTTGCCCGCGACTTCCTTGGCGTCGGCCTTGGTCTTGCAGAATTTGACGCCGCCCTTGTAGCCGTCGGTGAACGTGCCCTTGCCGCGGCCGCCGGCGTGGATCTGGGATTTAACCATCGTCGGACCTTCAGGCAACTGGGACAACGCGTTGATGAATTCCTCCGGGGTGGTCGCGACGGCGCCCTTGGGAACGGGGACGCCGAATTTTTCGAACAATGCCTTGGCCTGATATTCGTGGATGTTCATGCGGGGAAAGGACCTGAGATTTGCCACAAAGGCCGGCCGAAAGACATGAAAAAAGCGGCCGGCATGTCACATATTCGAAGCTTTGGCCCGGCTCTAATGCCGCGATCCCGCCGCCTTATGATGTGTTCGACCGCCGGGTTGCGGATCCGCAGGCCGGCGTGCGCTTCCCGGGAATGAGCTGGGGTGGCAACCCGGGACGCGCTCCAAAGGCCCGCGCAAGCCCGCCGGTCCCACCCCGGCTCCTCGTGCACCGGCTTCACCGCCCGGCCGTGGGTCGGGGATTGCCATGGCTTTTGCGCCCTGCAAGCTCCCGGCCATGCAATCGCATGAGGTGCTCAAGGAGGTGCTGAAGAAAACCAGCGCCAAACAGATCGCGGCGGACATGAATCTGTCGCTTTCGCTCATCTACAAGTGGGCCGAGCCCCCGCAGGATGAAACGGGCAGCGGGGCCAACAATCCCCTGGATCGCATCGAGCAGCTCCTGCGCATCACCAACGACGAACGCATCGCCCAATGGGTCTGCGAACGCGCCGGCGGTTTCTTCATCCACAATCCCAAGGCCAAGCCGCATCCCTTTCAGCTCATCCCGTCGACCAACAGCATCGTGCAGGAATTTGCCGACATGCTCGGGGTGATCGCCGTCGCCGCATCCGACAACCAGATCACCAAGGAGGAGGCCAAGGCCATCCGCCGCCGGTGGGAGGACTTGAAATCCGTCACGGAAGGCTTCGTGCGGAACTGCGAGGAAGGCAATTTCATCAAGCTCAAGGACGAAGCGGATAAAACGGCGAAGGCCGGGACGTAGTTGGACTGGCCGGATGCGCCGGCGCGCGCTCCCTGCACATCCCGTCGCTGCGCCCCCTCATCATAGTAGAGGGGATCCCGATTTACGGAGCCGAAGTCCCCTCTATGAAGCCGGAACGATTCAGTGGAAACCGCGAAGGACGCGAAGAACCTTCGCGGACCTTCGCGCCCTTCGCGGTTCAATTGCATGGTTCCGGATGAAGAGGGGCTTGGCAGCCGTAGGCCCGGCGAAGGCTGCTGCCCGAAAGGCGGGGTGTGTAGAGGGCTGCGGTTTTCGTTCGCGTGGGAATTGGCGATCCCCGCGCGCATCGCTCATCCGCGCTGGCGTCCGTTGGCCGATCGTGCGAAGAGCCGGGTCATCGCGCGGTCGAGGGAGTCGACGCTGACGGGCTTGATCAGATGTTCGGAAAACCCGGCGTCACGCGACCGCACCAAATCGCCGTCCATCCCATAACCGCTCAGGGCGATGCCGGGCAGCCCGGGAAATTTCTTGCGCAAGGCGATCATCAGCTCGCAGCCGTCCCCATCGGGCAGCCCGAGGTCGGAGATCAGCGCGTCGAAGGGCGCCTGGCCGCTTTGCTCCAGGCCATGTTGGATCGAGTGGGCAATCGTCACCTCATAGCCGCGGCGCCGCAGGAGCTTGCTCATGGCGGTGCGGGTGGGCTCGTGGTCCTCGACGAACAGCAGGCGGCGGGCCGGCGCGGTCTGGCCGGTGCGGACGTGGCCGTCGCCGGCGGTTTCGCGCACCCCGGTCGTTTCAAGGGGAAGGTCGACCAGGATGGTGCAGCCCTGGCCGGGGCCGGCGCTTTCCGCGCGGAGCGTGCCGCCATGGAGGTCGACCAGCATGCGCGAGATGGCGAGCCCGAGGCCGAGGCCGCCGTAGGACTCGCGGCGTTTTTCCCGCGTGTGCTGGCCTTGCACGAAGGGCTGGAAGACCTGGGCGATTTCCTCGGGGCGCATCCCGATGCCGGAATCCCTGATGCGCAGCTCGATCATGCCCGGGCGCTGTTGCTCGGCCGAGCTGATCTCCACGCGGCCGCCGGCGGGGGTGAACTTCACGGCGTTCTTCAGCAGGTTCCAAAACACCTGCCGCAGGCGCACCGGGTCGCCATGGACCGCGGGATGCCGCGCGTGGAGTGAGAAGGTCAGGCCGATGCGCTTGGCGGCGATCTCTTCCTGGAGCGTGGCCGTGGCATCGCGGACGATGGCGTGCAGGTCGAGCGATCGCTTGGCGAGCGTGACCTTGCCGTGGACGATGCGGTTGAAATCAAGCAGGTCGTCGATCAGGCGGGCCTGGAGCGAGACGTTGTCCGAAATCATCTTGAAGTCGGCGCGCACCTCGGGGGCCAGCGCCGGATCGGTCGCGGACTCGCTCGCCATGAGCAGCACGGGATTGAGCGGCGTGCGCAGCTCATGGGAAAGGATGGCGAGAAAGTCGTCCTTGGCCCGGGAGGCGGCGACGGCCTCGTCGCGGGCCTGGCGGAGGGCCGCTTCCGCGCGGACGCGCTCCACGAGCGGCCAGACGCGCGCGGCCACGTGGTCGAGCAGGCGCAGTTCATCCGCCGACCATTTGCGCGGGGTGTTTTCCGTGACGGACAGCACGACGGTCCAGTCGCCGGTGCGCTTGATGGGCTGGACGGCGTACGCGCGCACGCCGACGGCCGCGTAGTTCACCGCCGCCTCGCGGCTGATGAGCGGGTGGTTTTGAACGTCCTCCACCGCGAAATCGCCGGCGGAATATTTCCGCCACCATTCCGCCCCGCCGAAATCGTAGAGGGTGAAGGTGCCCGCGAGGCTCGGCGCGTCGTCGCGGACCCAGTTGTCGCCGACGCGGATGAGATTCTTCGTTTCGAGGGCTTCCACGAAATAGGCGCGATGCACCCCGAAGTGACGCCCGATCGCCGCCATCGCCTGGTGGACGATTTTCTTTTCGTTGTCCAGGGGCAGGAGCTGTTCCATCAGGCTGGCGACGAACTTGGCGTCCTCGGCGATCTTGTGTTGTTCCGTGACATCGCGGGTGGTGCCGGCGATCGCCTCGACCTCGCCATTCGCGCCGAAAACGGGCGAAAAAATATAGTCGTACATGCGCCGGCCGTTCGTGCCGTTGAACGCCACGAGCCCGCGGATGCTGCGCTTGGTGGCGATCACCTGCTCGAGCTCGCGGTCGTGCATGGCCGCGTGCCAGGGTTCATAGCCGAGCTCGAGCCAGTTCCGGCCGACGGCGTCCTCCCACGTCCGGCCCCATGTCGTGAGCAGGGCCTTGTTGGCGTAGATAAAGCGGTGCCCGAGATCGAAAACGTAGATCAGGTCGGGCGTGGCCGAGGCCACGGTTTCATAGAGCCGGTGCTGGCGGTCCCGCTCCTGCACGGCGGTCCGCAGCGCGGCGATTTCGGCGAGCAGCCGGGAAAGGTCGGCCGGCGCTTCGCGGGGGACACGGTCGGATCCGCGGACATCGGCGGTGGCAAGAGGGGCCGGGCTGGTTGCAGGATCGGACAGGTTCGGGCGGTCAGCAGCCATGATGGGCGGATCGTCAGAGGGTGTGCAGGCTCAATACCGGATGCGCCGGGCCGCCCAGGGACCGGCCGATGACCGGTCCGGGCCGGTCAGCGACCGGCCCAACGTCGCCCGTGCGCGGCTGGTTTACGCCAGCTTCAGCATCGGGGCCTTCGTTTCGATGATGCCCTTCGCCATCGCGTAGCGGGTGAGGCCGGCGATGTCGTGGATGTTGAGGCGGTTCATCACCTGCTGGCGGTGCTTCTCGACGGTCTTCACGCTGATGCAAAGCACCCCGGCGATCTGCTTGTTCGTGTTGCCCTCGGCGATCAGCTGGATCACCTCGCGTTCGCGGGAGGTGAGCGACTCGCTGACCTTCTTGACCGGCTGGCCGTTGACGAAGGCGCGGCGGTAGTGCTCGAGCATGCGGCGGGAGACCGACGGGCTGAAGTACGCGTTGCCGTTCTTCGCCTCGCGGATCGCCTTGATGACCTCGTTGGCGGCCGTCTGTTTGAGGAGATAACCGATGGCGCCGGCGTCGGTGAGCTGCTCGACATACTCGTCGTCGCTGTAGGAGGAGAGGATGATGACGCGCGCCGACGGGATTTCGTGGACGATCTGGCGGGTCGCCTCGAAGCCGTTGAGCAGGGGCATGGCGATGTCCATGACCACGACGTGGGGCATGTATTTCTTCGCCATTTGGACGGCCTGGCGGCCGGTCTCGGCCTCGGCCACGACTTCGATGTCGGGTTCGGCCATCAGGAGGGAACGCAAGCCCTGGCGAACCAGGGTATGGTCGTCGGCAAGGAGGACAGTGATCTTATTCATGGGAGTGGTGACTGACTGCGGTTGTGGAGGGTGAGGGTTCATGCGAGGGATTTGAAGGGAATTGTGGCCTTGAGGATGGTTCCCCTGGACGGGAGCGAGGCCACGGAGAACTCGCCGCCCACGAGGCGGACGCGTTCCGCAAGTCCCAGCAAGCCAAGTTGCTGGGGTGCGTTGTCGGGACGGTTGGTGAGCGCAAAGCCACGACCGTCGTCATCGACCTGAAGGTGGACGTCATGCGGCGAACCGGTGATGGTCACCCGCACCCGCTTCGCCTGGGCGTGCTTGGCGACATTGTTGAGGCCCTCCTGGACGATGCGATAGACGACGGTGCGTCGTTCGGAATCGAGCTGCTCGATCGTCTCCGGATCCCGCACTTCCAGCTCGGCGACCACGCGGGTGCGCTCGGTGAAGCTCTTGGTGTAGTTCCGGAGCGCGGGCAGCAGGCCGAGGTCGTCCAGCATGGCGGGCCGGAGTTCGCGCGAGAAGTTGTGGATCTGGCCCATCGTCTGTTCGATCAGCGTCTGGGTGTCCGCGATGCGGGCCTCGAGCGCCGGCGGGCCGCCGACCAGGGAATTGCGGAGCACGGCGAGGTTCATGTTGATCGCCGTGAGCGCCTGGCCGACCTCGTCGTGGAGGTCGCGGCTGATGCGCTTGCGCTCGTGCTCCTGGATTTTCAGCACGCGGTCGGACATCTTCCGCAGGTTTTCCTGCATCTGGTACGCCTGGTGGAACAGATCGCGGTAGTGTTCCTCGCTTTGCTGGACGGCGGTCTCGGTCCGCTTGCGCTGGGTGATGTCGCGGCTCGTCGCGATGACCAGGTGCTGCGTGGGCAGGGAGGTCGCGTTCCACAACGTCCAGACCGAGGAACCGTCGCGGCAGAGACAGCGCACCTCGACGGCTGTCATGTCCTCGCCCTGCCCGAGGCGGGCGAGGTTCTCAAGGAAGAGCGGCCGGTCGTCGGGATGCACGAACTCGATCAGCGGGCGCGTCAGGAGTTCACCGACCTCGTAGCCGAGCGTGTCCGTCCAGGCCGGGTTGACGCGCTTGAGGAAGCCGTCGAAACCCGCGAGGCAGTGCATGTCGAGCGAACGGTTGAAGAAGCTGTCGAGCTGCTCCTGCATGCGCTCGCGCTTGAACACGGTGCCGAGCTCGGCGGCGACGGCTTGGGCGAGGGACATCCAGTGCTGGTCCGGTGGCTGGGCGTCCGTCAGGAAAAAGAGCATCAGCGCGAGCGTCTGGTCGCCGGCCTTGACCGGGATGACGAACGCCGAGCGGAAACCGGCGCGCGCCGCGGCCTTCGCGCGGAAGATCGTGGCCTCGGCCTTGAGGTCCGCCACGAACGTCGGGGCGCCGGTCCACAACTCGGCAAGCCAGCTCTCGCTGACCCGCAGCGTCAGGCCCGCGGTGTCGCCGTGGAATTTTTCGCCGGCGGGGAAATCGGCGCGGTGCGCCATGCTGAACAGCTCGACCGACCCGTCGGGCGACGGCAGCCACACCTCGCCGAGCGGCCACTGGGCGGCGGTGCACAGGCGCTTGAGGATGGAGGTGGTGGCCGTGGAAAGGTCGGGCGAAATGCTCAGCAGGTGCACGATCTCGAGCAGCAGCTGCAGGTGGGTTTCCATGCGGCGGCGCTCCGTGATGTCGCGCACGACCGCCACGGCCTGCGGCGGCGCGCCCGCCGCGCTCGGGTAAAGGTTGATCTCAAAGCGCCGGCGGCCGGCCGAGGGAAAATCGAACTGGGCCTCGTAGTGCTGGCGTTCGCCGTCGAGGCAGCGCTGGGCCAGCCGTTCGAACTGCGTGAGGAAATCCGGGCGTTCCCAGAGTTCGGCGACGAGCCGGTTGCGCGCGCCGGGGAGCGGCCAGGCGAGCGGCGGCGCGGAACCGAGGGAGGCGTTGATGAGAAAACAAACATCCTCCGGCTCGACCGGCGGGGTGGACCAGGGAGTGGGGGGAACCGGGGCGCTCGACGCGCGCCGGGGTTCCATGAGCTGGGCGCTGGCGTTATTCATGACGGGGTTCGGGAAAGCGGACGACCAGGACGACGGCGTCGTCCGTGCCCCGCGCATGTTTACGGAGCAGGGCGCCGGCGGACTGCCGGGGCGGGGACCGCAGCACGGTGTCCCGCGAAAAATCGTGGCGCAGGCCGTCGCTCGCCATGACGAGGACGTCGCCGGCGTGGACCGGCATGATCGTGGCGAAAGGCTCGGGCAGGTGGGATCCCACGACGCCCCCGCGGAGCATCGCGCTTTCCTGTTGGGCGCCGCCCGCGGCCGGCCGGGCGCGGAACAGGACGGCCTCGACGTTGCCGACGCCACAGCACGTGAGCGTGCCCTCCTGCTGATTGTAGTCGGCGAGGGTCATGACCACGCCCCGCGAATCGGTCAGCGCGGCGTGACAGCGGCGCAGGTGTGCGATGACCGATTGCTCCGGCGCCGCGCGCAGCGCGGCGAGCGCGAGCTGCGTCGCATGCGCCGCCTCCGGGCCGTGGCCCAGGCCGTCGATCACGGCGAGCAGCAGTCCCGTGCTGGTGGGCAGCAAGAGGTGCGCGTCGGCGGTGACGCTTTCGCGGGGCGCGGCCTGTTCGGCCGCTCCCCATTCAAGGGGTAGGGAGGGGCTTGCGAGGTCCATTGCTTTTGAGCCATTTGCGCATCGTGATCTTCGTGCCTTTGCCGATCACGGATTCGATTTCAAAGTCGTCCATCAGCCACTTGGCCCCGGGCAGGCCGACGCCGAGGCCGCCGCGGCTCGAGTAGCCGTATTGCATCGCGCGCGCCACGTCGGGAATGCCGGGCCCCTCGTCCTGGGCCACGACCTGCAGGCAGCGGTTGGAGCCCTTGGTGATCACGTTGAAGATCACCTCGCCGCGCTTGGCGTGGTCGAGGATGTTGCGCGCGATTTCCGAGATGGCCGCGGCGATCAGCGTGATTTCCGAGGCGGGAAACCCCAGCTCCATGGCGATCTCCCGGCCCTGCTGGCGGGCCGTCACGATGTCGATCGTGGAGCGGATCTCCAGGTGAATATCAAGCGCCGGGTTTTGCATGGTGCTTGGTTTTGGTGTTGAGGAAGGCGAGCCCTTCCTCGAGGTCGAGGGCCGTGCCGACGCCCTCGAGCGTCAGGCCGAGCTGCACCATCGCAAAGGCCACCTCGGGCTGGATTCCGACGATGACCGTCTCCGCGCCGCGCAGGTTGAGCATGTGCGCCAGCTGGCGGAGCGTGCGGGTGGCGAAGGAATCGATGACGTCCAGCACCGTGACGTCGATGATGACGCCCCGCGCGCGGAACCGGCCGACCCTTTCCGCGAGGTCATCGCGCAGTTGCAGCATGTCCGCGTCCGACAGCACCGCCTGGATGCTGGCGATGAGGTAGCTGCCTTGCTTGAGAATGGGGACCTGCATGGAACGGAGCCCTTAGCGAAGGAGCGGCGGGGGCTCCGCGCCCATTTCCGACGTGCGCACGCGGTAACCGAGCATCTGCTCCGCGAGCTCGATGCCACCCTGGAGGTCGCCGACGGCGTTGAGCTTGCTGAGGTCGACGCCAATGGTGACGAGGATCTGCGCGATCTCGGAGGAAAGGCCGGTGA
This sequence comes from uncultured Oleiharenicola sp., assembly GCA_964515595.1. Lineage (GTDB taxonomy): Bacteria > Verrucomicrobiota > Verrucomicrobiia > Opitutales > Opitutaceae > Lacunisphaera. The sequence continues at coordinate 184,450 of CAZEUN010000009.1, forward strand.
TGATGACGCCCGCGCCCATCAGGCGGGAAGCCTCGACGGTCTGCACGACGTGATTGGCGACGGTGGAGTCGATCGTCGGCACGCCGGTGATGTCGACCACGACCACCTTGGCGCGGTTGTTGCGGATGCCGCGCAGGAGTTGCTCGGTGACCTGCTTCGCGCGCTGCGAGTCGAGCACGCCGATGATCGGGAGGATCAGCAGGCGCTCGCGCACCTGGAGCACCGGCGTCGACAGCTCGCGGATGGCCTCCTGCTGCTGGCGGATGATGCGCTCGCGTTCCTCGACGAAGCTCACCGCGACGGTGTTGGCGATGCGGTTCGCGGCGGGCTCATAGGCGTCGAGCACGCGGTTGAGCAGATCGAAGTCGTCCTGGTATTTCTTGAAAAGCGAGCGGGCGAGCACGTCGCGCAGGAGCAGCACGATGCTGATGACCTCGTGCGTCTCGACGCCGCGCGGGATGATGCGCTCGGACAGGTTGCGGGCATACGCCTGGAGGGCGTCCACGCTGCCGGTCTCAAGCACCTCGACGTAGTTGTCGTACACCGAGGTGACTTCGGAGAAGATTTCCTCCTTGGTCATCGCGGAGAGCAGTTTCGCGTCGAGGATGTTGCGGGCCCAGACTTCCCGCAGCTGGGTGCGGTTCTCGCGGAGGTGGGAGACCAGTTCGCGCAGGACGAAATCGCTGTCGTTGCCGGCACCCGACGCACCCGGGGCGTTGTCGGCGTGCGCGAAAGAACCGGGGGAATCCGGCTTGCGGGAGGAGCGATTTTTTTGGGCCATGGAGAGGGCGGTTTAAAGGTTCGGAAGGGACGGCACCGACCGGTCGGGCCGCGGGGGATCGGTGAAAATCCCGCCTGTCCATAAAGCCAGAGAAGGTAGGTGTATTACAGTGGGTGTTTACCCCAGAGCTACGGGGTATCCCTCATCCATTCGGGGATTTAGTGAGGTTTCGGTGCGTTCAGGCGGGCCCTCGCCGGCGAAAAGGTGGGCAGTGACTCCATGGGTGCGCGGAGGCTTCCACGGTTTAATGGGATGATGCCCTTCCTGTTATTTCCGGATGCCCAGAGACTCCTGTTTTCCGTGGTGCTTCTGGCCATCCTCGCACCGAAGGGCGCCGCGGCGGCGCCGTCCGAGGCCCCCGCCTTGCACGTGCTCGCACCGACGTGGTTGGAAATGGAATGGACGCTGGTTCGCGAGCCGGCGCCGCCGACGGGAAGTTACCCGTGGAATCTGACGACGCCGGCGGCGAGCGTCGTGGTGCCGGCCCGGGATGACTTCGCCGTGACGATCGCGGGCCGGCCGGCGCAAGTGCGGACGGTGGGCTTCAAGCGCCGGGCCTTGTTTGCGCCGCTCGACCACCGGGAACTCCGAACCGGTGCGTGGCTTTATCTCGAACTCGACCACGCTGTGCCGCCGGGCGCGGAGGTGACGGTCGCGAATTCGAATCGCGGCGTGTGGTCCTCCGGCCACCCGGTGCGCGTCCGCGCCGATCCCCTGCGGTCCAGCGCGGCGATCCACGTCAACCAGGAAGGCTATGTCCCCGCGTGGCCCAAGCGCGCCCTGGTGGGATTTTATCTTGGCAGCGCGGGGGAACTGCCCGTGCCGGCGCGCGAGTTCGAAATCGTGTCCGCAGCGGGCCAGGTTGCCTATCGCGGCAAGCTGCTGCCGCGGCCGGACGAGGGCTATGCGTATTCGCCGCTGCCTTACCAGCAGGTTTTTCAAGCTGACTTCAGCGAACTGCGCACCCCGGGTCGTTACCGGCTGGTCGTCGCCGGACTCGGCGCCTCGTTGCCCTTTCAGATCGACGAGGGACTCGCGATGAATGTCGCGCGCACCTACGCGCTGGGCATTTATCATCAACGCTGCGGCGGGCCGAACGAGTTGCCCTTCACTCGCTTTGTGCATGCGGCCTGCCACACCGCCCCGGCGCAGGTGCCGGTCCCGGAGGCGGATTTTCCGTTTACATGGAAGACCCTCGCGCGCGTGTCCGCCGAGGGGGAGAAGGTCGCGGGCCCGGCTGCGCCCTTGCTCGCCAACGAATCGGCGCAGCTCTATCCCTTTGTCCGCAAGGGCGCGCTCGACGTCGCCGGCGGCCATCACGATGCCGGCGACTACAGCAAGTACACGAGCAACAGCGCGCTGTTCATCAACGCGCTGCTCTTCGCGGTCGACGCGCTGCCCGGGGTCGCGGCGCTCGACAACCTCGGCCTGCCCGGAAGCGGTGACGGGGTGTCCGACGTCCTGCAGGAAGCGAAGTGGGAGGTGGATTTCCTGGCGAAGCTCCAGGACGACGATGGCGGTTTTTATTTTTTGGTCTACCCGCGCGACCGGCCCTATGAGAACAACGTCCTGCCCGACCGCGGCGACCCGCAGGTCGTGTGGCCGAAAAACACCGCGGTGACGGCCGCCGCCGTGGCGGCGCTGGCGCAGGCGTCGTCGTCGCCCGCGTTTCGCCGGGCGTATCCGCAGGAGGCCGCGGACTGCCTCGCGCGCGCGAAGCGTGGCTGGCATTTTCTCGAGGAGGCGATCGCCCGGCACGGTCGCGCGGGCGCGTACCAGCGGCTCACGCACTACGGGGACAACCACCGCGACAGCGACGAACTCGCCTGGGCGGCGTGCGAGCTTTTCCTGGCGACCGGCGAGCGGGCTTATCACGAGAAATTCCGCGCGTGGTGCGACCCCGCGAATCCGGCGATCCGCCGCTGGGGCTGGTGGCGCTTGAACGAGGGGTGGGGCAACGCCATCCGCAGCTATGCGTTCGCCGTGCGCACGGGCCGGATGAAACCGGACCAGCTCGATCGCGGGTTGCTCGCGAAGTGCGAGCGGGAGATCGAGAGCGCCGGACGCGATGCGCTCCGCTGGTCGGAGCACAGCGCGTATGGCACCTCGCTGCCGGACGAGACGAAGCGCGTGCGGGGCGTCGGTTGGTACTTCTCGCTCGACCAGGCCTTCGACCTGGCCGTGGCGAGCCAGTTGGACTATCCCCGCGGCGACGATCCGCGGCCCGCGTTTCTCGCGGCCTTCCTCGCCAACCTGAATTACGAACTGGGCACGAACCCGGTGAACCGCACGTTCGTCACCGGCCTCGGCCAGACGCAGCAGCGGGAAATCGTGCACCAGTACGCGCACAACGACCGCCGCGTGCTGCCGCCTTCCGGCCTGCCGATCGGCAACATCCAGACCGGCCTGCCGTGGCTCGATCTTTACCGCGAGGAACTGGGCGGGCTGTCGTTTCCCGAGGACGGCGCCGCGGAGGCTCCGTATCCTTTCTATGACCGCTGGACGGACGTGCACAGTCCCGCCGGCGAGTTTGTGATCGTCAACCAGGCCCGCGCGCTCGCCGGGGTGGCCTGGCTTGCGGCCCGCGCGGCCGCCGCCGCGCAACCGTGGCGGCCTGTGGCGGGAAAGATTGTCGGCCTGCCCGGGAAATTAACGGCCGGTGAATCGGTGCGGGTACACCTGGAGGTTCCTCCCGCGGCCGGTCTCGACCCGGCTGCCGGCACCATCATGTGGGAAGCGGCGGGTCAGGAACCGGTGCAGGGACCGGCCTTCGCGTTCACGCCAACGGGCGGTCGGCGGGAGTGGATCGAGGCCGAGGCGCGGTGGCCGGACGGCCGGCGCGTGTTTGCCTCCGCCGACTTCAACGCCGACAACGGCCGGCCCGCCGTCACGGTGCGCGCCGTGCGTCCCGCGGCCACCGTGGGCGGCGAGCCGGTGACATTGGTCTTCACGCGGTCGGGCGAGAGGTCTGCGGCGCTGACGGTGAAGTTCGATCTGCGCGGGACCGCGACGAAATGGAACGACTATCGGCGTCCGCAGGGCGACATGCCCGTGGAAATCGTCATTCCCGCCGGCAAGGAATCGGTCGAGATGACCCTGCTCCCCGTCCCGGACGGATTGGGCCGCCAAGCGCGGCACCTGCTTTTGGAAATCCTCGCCGACGGCGCTTATAACCGGATCGAGCCGCACGCGGTGATCGCGACCTTCTCGGGGCAGGGCGCCCCGCCGCCGTCGCCGCCTCCGCCACTCCCGGCGTTGGAGAATTGATCCCGCCAAGCGTCGGCCTGGAAATTGGAGGAGCTTGCTTGCAAGCGATTCAGGACGTGGTCGCGCGGCGGGAGTTCCGAATCGCTTGCAAGCAAGCTCCTCCAATCAATCAATCCGGCAAATGAGCCGGCGAAAAAAGCGGGTGCAGCTTCAGCTCTCGCGGCCGGCCAGCCACCACATCGCGACTGCGCCGATCGCCAGGAATAATCCGACGGCCGCGACGACCGCCAGGTTCACCTTGGTGGTGCGCTTGCTCAGGTCGACCTCCGGCACGCCGTTGCTTTCCTTGTCGATGGACATGTTTTTCGGATCGTCCGGCCGGCCTCGTTCGCGGAGCCTGCGCCGGGATTGTTACTCGTACGACTTCTCCACCTCGTCGTCTGCGCCGGCGGCTTGTTGCTCCGGGTCGTTTTTGTCGGTGCCGGACTCGACGTCGGGATCCTCGCCCGAGCCGAGCCGGCTCTTCGAGGTCTCGGGATCATTCGCCTGGCTGGCGGAAGGTGCGGCCTCCTGCCGGTCCCTGGGCGTGGGCTCGGCCGGAAAACACTTGGGCGCGGTGCCCCGCGAGGGGTCGACTTCCGGATTGGCGGGTTGAGGGGCGGGTTCGGATGGGTGGGACATGTTTTGGAAGGGTTGCCCGAAGCATGCCACGCGGCGACGAGACACGCCAGCGGTGCAGTTCCCGAACCGCACTACGGGGTTTTCGCCGGACGCTTTATTGCAGCGCGACGAAATCCCAAGCGGCACCGGTCTTGAACAGCGCCTGCGAGTAGCGCGTCACGGCGCGCTTGCTGCGGGAGAAGCCCGTGACCTGCAACATCGGCCCGTCGACGACCCAGCCGGCGGCCTTGTGGGAGAGCACTTTCAAATGGAGTGCGGCGCGACTGCGGGACTCCAGCGTCTTGGTTTTGGCGGTATGGAACAAGTTCATGCCGACACTCTAGCCCAAATCGCGCGGGAGGAGGATGGGGTGCAGGACCCACTCCGCGCATGTCGCGGCCCCAGTGTTTATTCACCTGCGCGGCCTGTTCACCGCACGAGTTCGAATTGGTTTTGGATGATCTTGAGCGCCGGACCCTGCAGGCCGCTCGTGCTCCGGCAATGCGGCGGGCTGGCGCGACAGCGGATGCCGGCATCGAACAGCGAGAACATCACGCCGAGCACGCAGGCGTCGGTGTCGATGCCCGCGATGGTGGCCTCCGCAATGCGCCGGCGTTTGATCCGGCGGATAACGTCCGGCGACAGCCCGTAGCTCAGCTTGTCGATGACCAGATCGCCCGGTCGCGGCGCGATGAGGAGCTCGATGTCCTCCGAGCCGGGCGCGCAGCAGCGCTGGGCCAGGTGCCGGCGGAAAGGTGAGCCCGTGGGATTGACGAAGCGCGTGAACACCCGGCACTCGAAACGCGCGGCATAGCGCCGCAGGCGTTCCAGCCACGCGGGCGGGACGGGAAATGCCTTCTGCACGTCCACGATGAACAAGGTTTGGAAACGCGGTTTCATTGGCGAAGGACAGACACGGGGATCGATGTGCGGTGCGCGGCGATGAGCGCGGGGGCCGTCACGCGCCTCATGATTCGGGCTGAGCGGTCCCGCCGGGCCGCTTCCCGATACCGGCCACCGAGCGTTCACCGATGCTCCGGCAACGCGTTGGCGGGTCTCAAGGGCATGGCTTCACGACGTACCCCAAAAAAGGCAAAACCCACCCGTGCCTCCTCCCCGTCCGGCGAAGCGCGCGGCAAGCGACTCGGGCGGCCGTTGTGGCAGGGCGCCATTTCCTTCGGCTTGGTCACGATTCCCGTCGGCCTGCACACCGCCACGCGTCGCGAGGAATTGAAGTTCCGGCTGCTGCGCAAGACGGACCTCAGTCCGGTGAACTACAAGCGCGTCGCGGCCGTCGATGGCAAGGAAGTGGCCTGGCCGGACATCGTGAAGGGCTACGAATACGACAAGGGAAAGTTTGTCGTGCTCAAGGACGAGGATTTCAAGCGCGTGGACCTCGAGGCCACGGACACGATCGACATCGTGGATTTTGTCGACGTGGCCGAGATCAACCCGATTTATTTCATGAAGCCATATTACATGGAGCCGCAGCGCGGCGGCGGGTCCGCCTACGTGCTGCTCCGGGACGTGCTCGCGCGCACGAACAAGGCGGGGATCGCCAAGGTGGTGATTCGCAACCGGCAGCACCTCGCGGCGGTCAAGGCCAACGGCTCCGCGCTGGTGCTCGAGTTGCTCCATTTTGCCGAGGAACTGGTGAATGTGGAGCACCTCAACATTCCCGCCGCCAAGCCGCCCGGCCGCCGCGAGTTGGAGATGGCGACGGTCCTGGTGGACAAAATGACAAACCACTGGAATCCCAGCCGCTACACGGACGATTACGCGTCGGCCTTGATGAAGCTCATCAAGCGGAAGGTGGAGAGCGGCGGCAAAAGCCTGCCCGGGAAGTCGGATCGGCCGAAGGCGGCGAGCAACGTGGTCGACCTCGCGGCCATCCTGCAGCAGAGCCTGGAGGAATCCGGCCGCGGCGCGGACAAATCCCCGGCGAAAAAGCGGCCGCGCGCCGCCTGAGCGCCATGGCGAAAGCCCGGGTTGCCCCGCGCCGGAAACGCGCCTCGGCCGTCGCGGGCGAGCGCGCGACGGGAGCCCCGCGTTTCATCGCCCCGATGAAGGCGCTGGGGGTCGAGGCGATTCCCGCGGGCGCATGGCATTCGGAGATCAAGTTCGACGGCTACCGTGCCTTGGGCATCGTCCAGCGGGGCCAGCCGCCGCAATTGTGGTCGCGAAACGAAAAGCCGCTCGGCCCGGCCTATCCGGAGATCGTCGCCGCCCTGGCCAAGTTCAAGTGTCGCGATGCGATCCTGGACGGCGAGATCGTCGCCCTCGACGCGCAGGGCCGCTCGCATTTCCAACTGCTGCAGCAGCGCGAGAGCACGGACGCGCGGCCGCCGATCTGCTATTACGTTTTCGATCTCCTGCGCCTCGACGGCCGTTCCTACGTGAACGAACCCTTCGAACGCCGGCGCGCCGCGCTGGAGAAGTTCCTGGGCAAGCCGCCCGCCGGCGTGCGCCTGTCCGTGGCTTTCGACGCGCCACCCGCGGAACTCTTCGAACAGGCGCGCCAGCTGGGGCTCGAAGGCATCGTCGCCAAAGCCGCGGGCTCGCTCTACGAGGCCGGCCGCCGGTCCGGCGCCTGGCTGAAGTGCCGCCTCTCGAGTGAGCAGGAGTTCGTGATCGGCGGCTTCACGCCACCCGAGGGCTCGCGCCGGCATTTCGGGGCGCTCCTGCTCGGCTACTACCAGGGCAGGGAACTCCTGTATGCCGGGAAGGTGGGCACGGGCTTCGATGGACGGCGTCTGGCCGAGTTGCACGCCCGCATGATCTCGCGCACCCGCCCGACCTGCCCGTTCGCGAACCTGCCGGCAACCGGGCGTTCGCGTTTTGGCCAGACGATGAATGCATCCGCCATGAAGCAAGTCCGCTGGCTGCGCCCCGAGTTGGTCGGCCAGGTGCGCTTTTCCGAGTGGACCTCCGACGGTCGCCTGCGCCACCCCGTGTTCATCGGCCTGCGCCAGGACAAGCCCGCCCGCGACGTCGTGCGCGAGGCGCCTGCGGCAAAGGAATAGCGTTTGCGCAGGAATCTGCTCGGGTGCGCAGCGCGTAATTTCTGCGCCGGGCCCTTGAAGGTGGAGCGGACTGACCTCAGTCCGCTGCCTTGGCGTACGCACGGGCCGAAGCGCACCGGGGTGGAGTGCTTCCCCGTTCGGCGTTCCCAGACGCGGACGAACCATATCTTTCCGAAGATCCCCTCGTGAGAGGGGTGGCGCGAAGCGACGGGGTGTGTCAGCGCGCTCGAAAATCCGCAGGTACCGCATGCTTCCCTCCGCACCCGCCCTGCGGGCACCCCTCTTCATGGAGGGGATCCCGGAGAGCCGGAAATCGCCGCGCAGCTCCGCCGGCTTCCTGGGAACATGTCACGCATTACGTGACATGTTTCTTGCGCTGCAGAATTCCGCTTCAGAGGGAATGTCACGTATTACGTGACCAGACCTCTGCAAAAGGCCTCGGGTTTGGGTGGGAGACAAAGTTTGGGAGGGGGAAAGAGGGGCGTGAAGACGCCGGTGTGGGCGATCTGAACGTCGGAAGGGGGCGTGCGCTCGAAGCAGGAGGGGGTTCAGCCCAGGTTGGCCGCGCGCAGTAGATTGTAGGCGAGGGAGCGCAGATACAGTTCCACGAGGTTGGCGCGCAGGCCGCGGTAGCGCACACGGGTGTAACCCACCCATTGCTTCCAGTATCCGAAGATCTTTTCGATGCCGGCGC
>CAZEUN010000010.1:0-189141 GCA_964515595.1 uncultured Oleiharenicola sp.
ATCAACGATCACCGACCTTAACTTAGCGCCATTCAAGCCAGACCCCGTGGCTTGGTTCCCCGTGGCTTGGCCCTTAGGCCAGGCCTGCGATCGGAGCCTCAGCCCAGCAGGCGTTTCAGGTACTGGCCGTAGGCGGACTTGCCGAGTTTCCTGATGTTGGCCTCGAGGCCGGCGCGGTCGATCCAGCCCTGCTTGTAGGCGATCTCCTCGATGCAGGCGATCTTCAGGCCGGTGCGGTTTTCGAGCACGTGCACGAATTGGGCGGCCTCGATCAGCGAATCATGCGTGCCGGTGTCGAGCCAGGCGGTGCCGCGGCCGAACAGCTCGACGTGCAACTTACCCTGCTCGAGATACAGGCGGTTGAGGTCGGTGATCTCGAGTTCGCCCCGCGCGGAAGGCTTGAGGCCCTTGGCCAGGGACACGACGTTCGCGTCGTAGAAATACAAGCCGGGCACGGCGTAGTTCGATTTCGGCTGCTTCGGCTTTTCCTCCAGGGACAGCACGCGACCGTCGGGCGCAAACTCGACCACGCCATACTCCGCGGGATTGGCCACGTGGTAGCCGAAGATGGTGGAGCCGGTGGTGCGGGCGGAGGCCTCCGCGAGGGAGTGCACAAATTCCGCACCGTAGAAAAGATTGTCGCCGAGCACGAGGGCCGAGGGCTCCCGGCCTGTGAGGAAGCCGGTGTCGCCGGCGATGTGGAAGGCCTGGGCAAGCCCGTCCGGACTGGGCTGCTCCGCGTAGCTGAATTTCACGCCGATGTTCGCGCCATCGCCGAGGAGCTTGCGGAAGTTCGGGAGGTCGGTGGGCGTGGAGATGATCAGGATCTCCCGGATGCCCGCGAGCATCAGCACCGACAGCGGGTAGTACACCATCGGTTTGTCGTAGACGGGCATCAACTGCTTCGAGACCGCGATGGTGAGCGGGTAGAGCCGCGTGCCGGAGCCGCCCGCGAGGATGATGCCTTTGCGAGCTAGGGCTAGAGGCGTGGGGCTTGAGGCTAGAGGGTCAGGCATGAGGTGAGCGGGCTTGGATCAGTCCACGAAGCATCCGGGCGATTTCTTCGCTTTGTTGGTCGAGGTTTTTGAAGTCCAGATCAGAGATCAGGCCGACTTTGTTGGCAAGGTCTAGCTGAGTCCGAAGTTCCGCGATGGAACCTTTGGCCATGTAGAAGAACCGCACGGCATCCTTGTCGGTGTCGCGTTCATCGCCCTCCGCAATGTTACTGGAAATACTTATTGCGGCGCGCCGGAGTTGATCAGCCAGAGCAAACTCTTTGGAAAAGGCGGGGCTTTTCGAGAGCAGGTAAACGGCCACGGCCAATGCCTGGCCCTTTTGCCATACGAGCAGGCCCTTGAAACCGGTCTTGCTCATGGCTCTCGCCTCTAGCCTTTAGCCCCTAGCCTCTGACGCGCGTAGCGCGTTGTGGTGATATCCGCCGCCCAGGTGCGGTTGGCGAGGTACCAGTCCACCGTTTTCTCGATGCCGGTGGAAAAGGTTTCGACCGGTTTCCAGCCGAGCTCACGGTGGATCTTCGTCGCGTCGATCGCGTAGCGGCGGTCGTGGCCGGGGCGGTCGGTGACGTACGTGATCTGCGACTCGTAGGGCTGGCCGTCGGCGCGCGGGGATTTTTTGCCGAGCAGGGCGCAGATCGTCTTCACGATCTCGATGTTCGGCTTTTCATTCCATCCGCCGATATTGTAGGTCTCGCCGGTGCGGCCCTGCTTCAACACGAGCCAGATCGCGCGGGCGTGGTCCTCGACGTACAACCAGTCGCGGATCTGCATGCCGTCGCCATAAACCGGCAGCGGCTTGCCCTCGAGGGCGTTGAGAATCATCAGCGGGATCAGCTTTTCGGGAAAGTGGTACGGGCCGTAGTTGTTCGAGCAATTCGTGGTCAGCGTCGGCAGGCCGTACGTGTGCTGGTAGGCGCGGACGAGGTGGTCGCTGGCCGCCTTGGACGCGGCGTAGGGCGAGTTGGGCTCGAAGTTGTGGTTTTCGGTGAAGCCCGGCGCGCCCGGCGCGAGCGAGCCGTACACCTCGTCGGTCGAGACGTGCAGGAAACGGAAGGCGGCCTTCCTGGGTTCGGGGAGTTTCGCCCAGTGTTGTTTCGTCGCGTTCAGCAGGCGGAGGGTGCCGGTGACGTTGGTCTGGATGAACGGTTCCGGCGAATCGATCGAGCGATCCACGTGGGATTCCGCAGCGAAGTTGACCACGGCGTCGATTGCGTGGTCGGCGAGGAGTTTCGCGACCAGGGCGGGGTCGCCGATGTCGCCATGCGCGAAAACGTAGCGCGGGTCGCCGGCGAGGTCCGCGAGGTTGGCCGGGTTGCCCGCGTAGGTGAGCGCGTCGAGGTTGACGAGCTTCGTGAGGGCCGAGCCCTTTTCGGTGAGGCGCTGCCGGATGAAATTGGATCCGATAAAACCGCAGCCGCCGGTGACGAGTAAGTTCATGAAGATTTTTAACCGCGAAGGACGCGAAGAGACGCGAAGGTGAGGATAGGTTGGGAAAATTTTAACCGCGAAAGGACGGAAAGCTTAGGTTTTGGTGAGGACAATTCTTTCCCATTCGAGGCGGGGATATGAGCCGAAATTTATCAACAAGCCAAGCTGGAGTCCTGTTACTTTTAGATAATTGAGAACTTGGGTACGGTGCTCATCGACCAACGCGCGAGCGGCCTTTAGTTCGAGGATAATTTGCCCACAGCAAAGCAAGTCCGGCGTGTAACTGTGTTTCAAGGGCCGCCCACGGTAATGGATTTGATAATTTCGTTGGGGATCGAAAGGAATCCCGGAAAGCTCGAGTTCGATTTCCAGGGCGTCCTGGTAGACCGGTTCGGCAAAGCCGTTCCCCTTGTCTTTATGGACTGCCACACACGCACCTATGATGCGGAAAACCTCGTCGCGGAAGAGTAACTCGTCGGACATGGCCTTCGCGAATCTTCGCGTTCTTCGCGGTTAGCCAGACTTTTTCTTCCTCCCTCGTCTCGCGCCAGGCGCACAATGATAACGCAAAAAAAGACATCTCGGCAGAGCAAATCATCACCCATGGCCTTCGCGAAACTTCGCGTCCTTCGCGGTTAAATCGCCTTCTGCTTCACCCATTTTCGCAAATCCCGCTCCACGGCCTCGTGGACTTCGGTCATCCGGATGCCGGTGGCGGCGAGCTTGCGCGAGTCCATCACGCAGTTGGAGCGCGGCGTCTTCGCGGCGGTGCGCATGAACTCGGCCTCGTCCGTGAAGAACTTGAAGTCCTTGTTCGAGACCCCGGTTTTTTTGATCAGGTCGACGACCTCGCGGGTCGTGACGTGGCCGGGGTTGGTCACATTGTAGGTGCCGAAGGGGACGCGCTTTTCCCAGCAGGCAAACGTGGCGGCGACAAACTCGTCGAGCTGCGAGATCGAATTCTCGGCCTCGAGCAGCGAGGCGTAGCGCATGAGCTTGCTCAGGTAATTGCGCGGGCTGTCGACCTCGCTGAACGGAATGCGCAGCCGCCACACGAACACGTTGGGCACGCCCGCCAGCGTTTCCTCCCCGAGCGCCTTGGTGCCGGAGTAGAAGCTGCAGTTGTCGGTGCGGAAGGTGAAGTTGGGCGGGTCGGCTTCCGTGAAGCCCGCGCCATCGGCGCGCCTGCCGGTGTAGATGCAACCCGACGAGACGTGCCCCCACGGCACGCCGGCGTCGGCGCAGGCCTGGGCGATCGTGCCGGGAAGGACCGCGTTGCCCATGAGGCATTCGGACTTGTGCAATTCGCAGGCGTCGACGTTCGGTTTGCCGGTGTAACCCGCGGCATTGATCAGGAACTCGGGCCTCTCCCGGCGGAGCAATTCCGTGAGCTTTGGCCGGTCCGCGTAGTCGAATTCAGACCGACGCAGGTTGCGGAAAGGCAGGCCTTTGCGCGTGAGCAGCGCCTGATAGGCCGAGCCGACATAACCGGAACCTCCGAGCAGGTAAATCATGGAACGGTAAATAGGAATAGGGAGCGGCGGGAGGTCAACAACGCTTGCGGATCGCGCACCCGGCGATCCGCGGCCGGCGGCGGGTTTTGGGTTTCAGCCGGTAAATCCGCCGGCCCGAGAGTTCCGCGACAAACTCATAGCGGTCTTCGACCAGCCGCCGGACCCCCTCGAAAGCCTGGTGGCCAAAAATGGCCCGATCCTTGAACGCAAAGGCGCCTGGGTGAATCGCATCGACAAACCAAGTGGGCTCGCGTCGCACCAAGTCGTCCAAGTATCGTTGCAAATAATAGCCTTGGTAAGGAGCGACGGAAATTTCCCACGCGGTATGGGCCTCGCGCGTGCCTTGCGGCAGGCCCGTCTCCACAAAGAGATTCGGCTCCCAACCCCACACCGTCAGCGTGTCGCCGGGCCGGGCTTCGCGGCGGAGGTATCCGGCGGTGAGGGTCGGCGGCGCGTGCAAATGGGCGGCGACTCGCCCCGAATAAATCGGCCAGGAGGCGTCGTGATGCAAGACCTGCGGCCCTACGGTCAGCAGCAGGAACGCGATTGCGGCGCGAGGCCCGCGCAGAGGCGAGCGGGCGGCCGCCGCGCCCCCGAGCAGCGTGCCGGCGAGCAGGCAGGGAGGGAGGACCAGGAGATGCAGGTAGTGAGTCACGTCCCGCCGGGCGAAAATCACCGCGAGGTAGGACACGAGCAGAAATCCGGCGGCCGCCGCCTGGGCCGGCCGGAGAGCCGGGGCGGAACGGAAGGCGGGGTAGGCGCCGAGCAGGCAGAAGGCGATCGTCCCGCCGAGGAAGAGGGCGAACGCGCGGGCCACGCCGGCCAGCGAAAAAAAAGCCGCGAACATTCCCGCCAGCGAATGGTGGCCCCCGCCGGAGTAGGCGAGGGTGCTGTCAATGTAGGAGATCCTGAAGTCCGCGCCGAGGCGGTGAAGCCAGAGGAAGCCCGCGAGGACGACGGCGGGGACCAGGCCGCCGGCCACCAGGCTGGCGGCGGGCCGGTGCCAGCCGCCGGACCGAGCGTGCCGGACGCCGAGAAAGGCCAGGGCGACGGCGCCAACGAAGGCGGCGGGCGGTGCGCTCTGCAATTTGGCGAGCGGGACCAAGCCGAGCGCGCTCCCGCCAACGGCCAGTTCGAGCAGCCCCCCGGGAGTGGATTCACGCCCGGCAGCCAACACGCGAGCCAGCAGCCACGTGCCGGTCGCGGTGAGGGCAATGCCCGGCAGTTCCGTCGAGTAGTGGACGAAATCGTGAAAAGCCACGAAGCTCCAAAACGCGAGCCCGGGCAGGATGGTCAGCCGCGCCGCGCGTTCGGAAACCAGGTAGCTCAGGGTGCGCCAGGTCGCGATCAGCGCGGCGGCTTGGAGAAGCCCGGCGAGCACACGCGCGCTGATGTAGTTCAACGGCGCCCCGAACCAGGAGAGGATGACCAGGAGGTATTCGCACACGGGACCGTGCGTCGTGCCGTCGACATGCAACCAGTAGACCGGAAACTCGCGGAGGGTGATGGCGCCGGCCACGATCTGCGCTTCATCGGGATTGAGGTCGTGCGGCACGAACCAGCCCGGCCAGCGGAAGGCGGCGAGCGTCAGGATAATCCCGGCACCGAAGGCGAGCCGGCCGGCGCGGCCCTCTCCCCGGCCCCCGGCCATCGCCAGCGCAGCGGTGGCGGCAAACACCGCGCCCGCGAGCAACCGGAAGCGGACCGGTTCAGCGTCGAGCCAGAGCAGTCCCTGGATGAGAGCGTTCATCGCGGGAAGCTGCCGTTATTTTTTCCGGTAGTCCCCGCGGCTGAAATATTTCTCCAGCCACACGTAGGCGCAGATGAAGAAGTAGCGGCTGCCCATTTCCTTGATCTTGAGCTTGGCCTCGCCGTATTTGCGGTTCTGCCAGGAGATGGGGATGACGGTCCACGTGAAGCCGCGCACGATCGCCTTGAGCGGGATTTCGACCGTGAGGTTGAAATGCGGCGCGAGGAACGGCCGGCAGCCCTCGATGACGGTGCGGCGGTACGCCTTGAAGGCGTTGGTCGTGTCGTTCAGCGCGATGTTGAAGCCGATGCGCACGAGGAAATTGGCGAGCCGGTTCACCCAGAGCTTCACGCGCGGGTAGTCGATGACGCGCCCGCCCTTCACGAAGCGGCTGCCAAACACGCAATCCCAGCCCTCATTGAGCAGGCGCCAGTAGCGGACGGCGTCCTCCGGCGAGTCCGAGGCGTCGGCCATCATGATCGTGCATGCGTCGCCCTTGATGTGGTTGAGGCCGAAAATCACCGCGCGCCCAAAACCATTCGGGCCCTTGTTCTGCACGGGGGCCAGCGTGGGGATGGACGCCCGCAGTTCCTGCAGGACGCGCCACGTGCCGTCGCGGCTGTTGTCGTCCACGACCACGATCTCGTGCGGGACATTTTCCCGCGTCAGCACCGCATGGAGTTCGCGCAGCGTGGGCGGCAGCGACTCCTCCTCGTTGTGGGCGGGGATGACGATGCTGTAAAGGGCCAGTGGCGCCGGTGGAGGCGGGACGGACATCGATCCTAGGACAGGATTTTTGCCCGGGAGGGCAAGCCTCGGCTAGCGCGGGGCGGACAATTCGAGCCACCCGGGGTGCGCCTCGGCGTGTCGCGCGATTTCCGCGAGAATTTCGCGGGTGGGAGTAGCGGGTTTCCAGCCCCAGATGGTCGTAGCCTTTGCATGGTCCAGCACTATCCAGGGAATGTCGAACGGCCGCGGCGTGCCGTCCTGCACGACCGCGTGCGGACCGAAGCGCCCGGCGCACCAGTCGCTGAGCTGGCGGAGCGACATGGCCGACGCGGCGCCGCCGGAAAAATTGGCGAGGCGGTCCGCGACGGCGACTTGCGGGGCGGCAAATTGTTTTGCCAACACGGGCAAAAGGTCGCGCGGGTGCAGGCAATCGCGCACCTGGTGCCCGAGGCCGCCAAAGCCCAGGTATTTCAGCGGCTTCCGCCGCAGCCAGCTGTTGATCCAGTAGGCGAAGATGCCCTGGTCGGCGCGGCCGAACTGGCCGGCGCCGGCCAGCACGCCGCAACGGTTGACGAAAACGGGAAAGCCGAACGTCTCGCCGTATTCGAGGGCCATCGCCTCGGACGCGAGCTTGGTGGCGCCGTAGAGGGAAATGGGGGCGGTGGTGGCGAAGTCCTCGGACAATCCCGCCGCGCCCAGGCCGGGCGGGAGCGGCGCGCCCGGCGCGGGGACCAGGGCGTCGTTCTGCACCACGGTCGCCAGCGTCGCCAGCGGCGCGATGGAATAGACGCGGCTGGTCGAGAGCAGGATGAAGCCGGCTTTGTGCGCTTTGCAGTATTCCAGAACGTTGATCGTGCCGGTGAGATTGTGGTCGACCAGTTCGCGGGAGCTCGTGCGGCCGTCGATGCCGGCCAGCACGCTCGGGTTGGCGGCGGCATCGACCACGAAATCGCACGGCGGCAGCGCGGCCATCGCGGCGGCATCGCGCAGGTCCGCGGTCCGCACGTCAATGCCCAGCGCGACCAGCGGGGCGCGGTTGGTCTCGCTGCCCGGGCGGATGAAGCTGTCGAAGCCCATCACCTGGTGGCCGGCCGCCACCAGCCCGCGCGCCAGCGTGCTGCCGACGAAACCGCAGATGCCGGTGATGAGGATGCGCATGGCGGGAGGGAAACAGAGGGCTCCCGCCGGGGAAAGCGGGAAATGATTCGACGCCCGATTCCGGGAATTTTATGAAAAAATGCATGCTCCAATTCATGGCGCTTCTTCTCGCTCTGACCGTCCTCGCGGTGCCGGCGCGTTCCGCCGACCGCACCGCCGCGATCGTCGTCCCCAATGAAGTGATGCCCGGCAGCACCCTGCGGATCGTGCTGCTGGCCAGCACCGACCGGCTCGATGGCGAGAAGATCGGTTTCCTCCACGCCGACTACTCCGTGGACGGCGGCAAGAAATGGACCAGCCTGTGTTACCTGGAAAAGGGCGGCGCCGACGTCGATCAGGCGTTCGACCTCACCGCGGGACCGCTGGGCTCCAAAATCATCGTGCGCCTGCGGGCGGCCTTCCGCGGGGGTCGCGCCGGGGATGTGGATTATCTTGGCCGCCCGATCGACTGGGAGGGCACCTGGGCCGGCTGGCGGGCGCCGCCCGCGCGCTTCGCCATCATCTACGTGCGCTGACGCGACGGCTTATTCCGGGTCCGTGTCCGACTCCCGGTGCAGTTGCAGACGGGCAAGGTAGACCCAGTCCCACGCCGTGTCGCCGGAGGGGCCCGGATCGGTTTGCAGCACCAGGCGGGAGCCGGGCACGAAAGGGGGCAGCGTTTCCCGCGCGCGCTGGAGACCGCGGTCGCCGGGTTGCCGCGCGGGGTTGAGGAAACGCTGGAAAATCGGCACGGTGGAATCGGGCCCGACCACCTCCAGGAGAATGTCCGTGCCGTTGCTGTGGCCGTGCTCGTAGGCGACGGGATCGTAGCCGTACTCGAAGGAGACTGCGCGGACTTCCGCGTCGAGCTCCCATTCCATTTGCGCCGGCGGCAGCAGCATCAGGACCCGGCGCCCGTCGATGAGCCTCTGGTTGTGCGGACCCAGCGATGAGCCCGGCAGCGACAGGGTGGCGGTCTCCGGATTGCGACCCTGCGCGATGACCTCCTTCAACCGGTCCTCGCCCAATTGGCCGAGCGCGGGCAGCCCCCGGCGGGCGTAGATGCGCGTCTCCTGCAGGTCGACCACGAGTGTGTAGTGCTCGTGAATATAGGCGTTGAGTTCGGGGAAGACCTCGTGGCCCTCCCGCGTCCGGTTGGAAAAAACGAAGGCGCCCTGGCCGACGGCATCGACGAACAAGGCCGGCGCGTTGCGCTTCAGGTCGGCGAGATAAGCGGCGCGATGATAGCCTTGCTGGATATTTTCCTGGATTGACCAGAGCGTGTTGCCGTCGCGCGTGGCCTGCGGCAGGCCGGTTTCCACATACAGAAAGCACGCCCAGCCCCACACGCCGAGCGTGTCGCCGCGGGTCGCGAGCGCGCGCAGCACCGCGCCGGTGCACGAGCGGGGATAACGCCAGTGGTGGGTGAAGCCGCCATAAACCGGCGCCGCGGATTGCCAGCGCGTGCCCAAAGGCAGCAGGCCCGCGACGAGCAATGCGCCGCCCAAAGCGATGCGGGCGGGCGTCGTGGTCACCTCCCGCCACCAGGTGCCCACGGCCGCACCCAGCCAAAGAACCAGCGGGATTGTGAGGAACAGGGCGTAGTGGAGATAATCGCGACGGGGCACGCTGACCGCCGCCACCGCGGCGAGCGTGAGCAGTCCGGCGGCCACCATCAGTGCCGGCGGACGGATGCGTCGCCATGCCAGGTACGCCGTCGCGGCGAGCAACCCCGCCGCCACCGTGCCAAACAGCAGCGGGAACCGGCCGTCGGCCTGGGCGTGGTCCCACATGCGTCCCATGGCTTCGCCAACCGTCGGCGCGGACCCCGTGCCGGCATAGTGCACGTTTTGCAGGAAATATCGCCGCCACGCGGCTTCGCCCTGTCCGGTGACGACGGCCAGGCCGGCGACGAGGAGGCCCGGCAGCGCGGAGGCCGCCAAAACTTCCGCCACCCGGCGCCAGCGAATGCGGGCCGGGACTCCCTCCGCCCGGAACACCTGCCAACCCGCCCAGCCAACCAGCACGACCCCCAGCGGCGCGGCCTGCAGTTTGCTCCAAGGCAGGGCCCCCGCGAGGAACGCGGCGGTCCAGAGCCGGGCGCGGTCCGCGGGCGACCGGTCCGCCAGGAGCGCAAATGAAACCGCGGCCAACGCCAGCGGCAGGTGCTCGGTGGAGAGGTTGGTGAGTTCGGGGTGTCCGACGGTTGCGAAAAAAGCCGCGCCCGGCAGGACGCCCAGCCACGCGGCGGTGCGTCCGAACTGGCCGGCCAATGCCCGCAGGCAGGCAAAGAGCGCGGCCCACGTCAGGAGGATGCACGTCAGCCGGGCGGTGAAATAATCCAGCGGCACCCCGAGCCAGTGCCACGGGACCAGCAGGTAATAGTTGAGCGGCCCCGAGCTGCCGCCATCGACCGACCGCCAGAAGACCGGATCGCGCGCGAGCGTGAGGGCGCCGGCGATCATCTGGCTTTCATCCGGATTGTAGTCGTAGGCCACGAGCAGGAACGGCCACCGCCAGGCCAGCAGGAAAAGAAACAGCACCACGCCGTCGCGCCAGGAGACGTGCAGCGCCGGACCCGCGGTCTGCCGGGACTCCCGTCCGAGGCTGTGCCCCACCCGCGCCACCAGCAGGAGCGAGGCCGCCCCCACGGGAATCCAGTAGCTGCCCGGGTGCTGATCCAGCCAGAGGAAGAGGGATTTCAACATGGCGGACAGGGGCGGAAACCGCATGCGCCTAGCGGGGCGCGGGGCCCGGCTTGCGGGCGAGGACGATCATGCCGCCGGCCGGCACGAGCCACGGCCGTTGCACCCACGACTCGGGCAGCAGCGCCCGGAGCAAGCGCAGGGCGGGCGTGACGCCGATGACCGGATACGTGACGAAATGGCGGGTGACATAGTCCAGGCTCAGCAACTTGGTGCCGGTGAACAACTGGATGTCGGTGAAGCCGGACTGTTCCAATTGCCGGCGGAGCGTCCGCGGCGTGTAGTAATACATGTGCTCGGCCTTGAACTCGAGCCACCGCGAACGCATCAAGCGCGCGGCGAGGGAGTGGAGGTCCGGCGTGACGAGAAACACCCGGCCGCCGGGTCGCAGCAACCCGTGCACGGTTTCAAGGAACGCCGCCGGCTGGCGCACGTGTTCGATGACGTCGCACGCCACGCACAGGTCGTAGGCCTCGCGTCGGTCCGCCAGGGCGCCGATCTCGCCCTGATGAACCCGCGCCCCCGCGCCGAGTTTCGCCTGGGCCTTGGCCCGCGAGTGCGCGGAGTAGTCGATGCCTTCCACCGAAAATCCCCGCCGCATCGCCTGCAGGAGGAAGTCGCCATCGCCACAGCCCACTTCCAGCAGGCTGCCGCCGGCCACCCCGGCCTTGGCCAGCAAGTGGAGATAGTGGTCGGCGGTGGCCTGCTTCACGCGGCCGACGCAGGCCGCGGCGCCCGGGTCCGTGCCGAAAAAGCTGTAGTGGGGATGGTAGATCTCGACCAACTCGGCGTCGCTCGGCTGCGGATTGAGCAAATGCAACTGGCACGCCTCGCACCTGACCACGGCGTGGTCGGCAGCGCGGCAGACCGGCGTGAAGGCGCGGCCGCCGCAGAGCGGGCAGGCGGGCACCGGCACGCGTTCGGTCGAGGGAGGGGGAAGGGGGGAGGCGGGCGCGGACACGGAAAAAATCAATTGAGCGGGCCGAAGCGGGCGCGGGCCCACGCGACAAACCAGGTCAGCGGATCGTAGAACATGCGGATTTTTTTTCCTTCCACGAACGAGCGCGAGCGGTAGCTCACCGGGATCTCGACGGGCCGGTGGCCCTTGCGCACGAGCTTGATCAGCAGCTCCCAGTCGAAGTCGAAGCGGTTGCAGCGAAACGTCAGCCCCGCCAGGCATTCCCGGCGGAAGACCTTGTACATGGTGAACGGATCGCGCAGGGTCAGCCCGAGCGACAGGTCGATCATCGCGGTGAAAAACCAGTGCGCCGCATTAAGCAGCGCGGCCTGGAAAAACTGGCCCTTGAATTCACGGATCGACCACTGGTTCGGGCTGTGCCGCGAGCCGAGGACGAAGGAGTGCGTGCCGGCCTGGAGGGGCGCCAGCAGTTTCTCGTAATCGGCCAGGTCGTATTCGAGGTCGGCATCCTGGATCAGCACGACGTCGCCCGTCACCTGCGCCAGGCCGGCGCGCACGGCGTGGCCCTTGCCGCGCGGGCGTTCCTCCAGCAGGATCCTCACGCCGGGCCGGTCCCGGTAGCCGAGCACGATTTCGCGGGAGCCGTCGGTCGAGTTGCTCTCGATGATGATGATTTCGATCTCCCAGCCGGCGATCCGCTTGGCCGTGAGGGCGTCGAGCGCGATCTGCAGGGTGGGACGCTCGTTGTAGACCGGAACGACAACGGAAAGCTTCGGATGCGCGGGCAGCGGCGGGAGGGCGGATGGGCGGGCGGAACTCATGCAGGAGCGCCGGAACTTGTGCCGGCTCCGCCGCGCCAAAGCCAGAAAAAGCCCGCGAGCAGCCCCACGAAACCCGCCGCGCCCAGCCAGAGCGCCAGCGTGAAATGCTGCGGCCAGTAGGCGAAGGTGATCTGGTGCCGGCCGGCCGCGTCGATCGCCACGCCCTTGAAGGTGTGGTTGACCCGGAAATAGGGGACGGGCTTGCCGTTCACCGTGACGCGGAAGTCCTCCTCATAGTAGGCCTCGGTCAGGACGACGACGCCCGGTCCCGGCGCGTCGACGACGAATGAGGTATCGTTGCCGGTCAGGAGATAGTTTGTCGCGGCGCGCACGGTGCGGGTGGCGAGATCAGCCGGCAGTTTTGGTGCGTCCGTCTGTCCGGCCTGGACGGCGGCGAAGGGCCGGCGGTCCCCGGCGCGCACCTGCTTGGCGAAGTCGAGGGGCGTGGTGTAGGTGCCGAGCCGGTCGGTGAAGAAGGCCCGCGGCCATGCCGTCGGGCTCTCGTAGATGTCGAGGTCGAGCTGCTTCAGCAGGTTCACGCCGGCGAACGCCACCGCGGGCTCCTTGTGATCCGCGACGTAGTGCGTGACGTTCATCATGTCCTGTCCCGGCAAAAGATCCGGCGCCTCCTCGGCCTTGGTGAACCAGTCCCAGACCCACACGCGCCGCATGCCGAACTCGATCGCGAGTTCCTGGTAGAAGGGATTCCGCACGGCATCCACGCCGTAGAGGCTCTCCCAGCGCAGCGCGGTATTATAGGAAGGGAAGAGGGTGTTGCCCCAGCCGACGACGCGGCCCGGCTCGCGCCGTTGCGTGTCGAGGAACTGCGCCCCCGCCGACGGCGCGTGCAAATCGGTCCGCAGGCCGGGCACGAAGGCATACGCGTTGAAAAAAGTATCGCCGTACTGGCAGTGCCGCCAGAGCAGCAGCGGGCCGCCGAGCACCACCGCCACCAGGAGCACGCCGGGGCGCGAGGTTCGCGCCGCCCAGCGGAGGCCGA
The DNA here is from genome assembly GCA_964515595.1 of uncultured Oleiharenicola sp. GTDB lineage: Bacteria > Verrucomicrobiota > Verrucomicrobiia > Opitutales > Opitutaceae > Lacunisphaera. The sequence continues at coordinate 13,020 of CAZEUN010000010.1, forward strand.
GGGGCAGGGCGATCGCGCCGAGCACCAGCGCCGGCGCGTAGCCGGTGAAGAAGGGACCCTTGGCCCCGCCGCGCGTGGTGAGGAAATACGCCGCCAGCAGTCCCGCCAGCGCCAGGAAAACCCAGGCCAGCTGGCGCCCCCAGCCGGGTTCGTTGCGCCGGTCCAGGGCATCGCGAAATCCGCAACCCGCGAAGACCGCCCCGATCACGACCAGCACGCAGGAAAAGGTGGTGCCGGTGTGGATGATATTGCGGACAAACGGAATCTTCATGACGACCGCGGCCGGCACGATCCCGAAGGCGAACGCCAGCGGCGGCAAGGCGGCCAGCAACAGCGCGAGGCCGGTGCGGTCCTGCCGCCACAGCCGCGGGCTCACCGCCCACCAGAGCGCGCCGAGCAGGAAGACGAAGTTGAGCGCGGGCGCGACGACGATCTCGTCCACGACCGTCTGCCGGTAAAACATGTCGTCGAAAAACCCGATGAACTGCGCCAGCGGCAGCGCCACCGCGCCGGGGGCATCGTAACCGGTGACGGAGTGTTTCCACGCCACGAGGAACGACAGCCAGCCCGGCGCAGCGAGAAGCGAGAAGCCCGCGCCCGCGGCCGTCGCCAGCAGGAAGATCCGTCCGCGGCGCCCGGCGGTTTCCGGCCGGAGGAAGAGCAGCAGCGTGCCCGCGAAGTTCAGGCCGCCGATCAGCATGAACGCCTCCTTGAGGGTGCCGCTGGTCATGACGAGCCAGTTGGCCGCAACCAGGGCGAGCAGCCAGCCCGCCTCGCGGCGGCGCGTGTTGGCCGAGAGCAGCCCCGCCCAGGCCCAGAGGATCGTCGGCGAATAGCACACGCTGAAGTTGGTCGGGTGCACCAGGCAGAAGGTGAAGAAGGCCACGAATGCTCCCGCGACGGACACGACCACCGAGGCGGCGACGTGACGCGTCAGCAACCACACCGTGTAACCCATCCCGGCCGCGAGCAGCCAGTGCGCGACGAGGAAGCGGACGTCCCACGCCCAGGCGGCGCTGTCCGTCAGGATCGTGAGGAAGTTAAACGGGTCGCCAAACATCGACTGCCCCTGCCCGAGCAGCGGTTCGCCGGCGAGCGAGTAGCGGTTCCACAACGGCCATTCGTGATGCTTCAGCAGGGCATCGCGCTGGATCATCGGGTAGTAGATGTGGTTGAACAGCATCGCGCCGGTGTCGGACGCCATGGTGTTCGTGAACATGTATTCCGCGTTGCCCGGCAGCGTGGGGAGCTCGCCGTAGAGCATGAGGCCGCCGTTGTTGGGCGACGCGAAGCTGCGGCCCTGGAATAAAACCGGGTGGCATTGCACGGCGACCGCGATGGTCGCGGCCAGGCCGATGGTGAGGCGCGGACGCGCCTGCAGCCACGCGCCCACGGGCTTCAGGAGTCGGGCCAGGCGGCCGGCCACGAAGGGCAGCCCGAGCAGCAACCCGACCGCGAGCACGGGGAGCGCGACGGGCAGCCCGAGCTTGACCCAGATGTGCGGGTCGCTGGGGAGGTGCAGCGGTTTCGTCAGCGCGATTTCCAGGATCGGGTCGCGCGCGTCGCCGGTGGTTTGCACCAGGAGTTTATCGCCCTGGATTTCGAGGCTGGCGATTTGCGCGAAGGCCTTGAAATCCGCGGGCGCGAAGGACCGCACCACGCGGCCCTTGTAGTCGACGATCTCGGCCTGCGACAGCGTGAAGGCGCCGGCGCCGTCGATCGGATCGAACCGCAGGGACTTGATGTCGCCCATCGGCATCATGTACCGGTAAATCACCGGCTCGCGCTCGATGCGCAGCGGCTGACGCGACGAGTCGTTTTCGCCGTAACCGCGGCCGAGGTCCCAGAAGAGCTGCGTCGTGCCGGCCGACGTCGACGTGAGCGTGACATTGAACAGGTAATAGTCCCGCCGGACGACGCTGGTCGTCATGGACGGCAGGGCCGCGCCCACCGCCAATAGCACCGCCAGGAGCACCGCGCGCCAGTCAACCCAGTCTTTCATCAGCGGCGCAAAGGGCCGCTGGCGGCACCGGGCGGATTGGATCGGACTGAGCGGGTAAACATGCCGCGGAGGCAAGCAGAGGGGGGCCGGCAGGTGAAGAGGGAAATGCCGCCGTGGCGGACAATTTCAGCATTGAACCCGGGGCCGGGATCGCGGTCTGGTAGGGGTGCCAATTATGAAAAAATCCCTTCTCGGCGTTTTGAGTCTCCTCTTCGCGGCGGTGGCCGTCCCGGCCCTTGCCGTCAATCGGATGGTTAACATCGAGGCCCCGCCCGCGGCGGACCCGGACAGCACGGTGACTGTCACCGTCCGTGCGAGCACCGATGCGACCGACGGCGAGCAGATCGGCTTCCTCCACGCGGAATATTCCAACGACGATGGGAAGACCTGGACGCAGTTTTGCTTCGCCACTCAAGAAGGCGCCGAAATCGCGCGCCCGGTCAGCTTTAAAGTCGGGGCCAAGGGCACCAAGAGTGTGGTGCGCGCCCGGGTGGCTTTCCGCGGTGGGAAGGCGGGCGATGTGGACTTCAAGGGCACGCCGATCCAATGGGACGGCACGTGGGAGAAGTGGCGCACCCCGCCCACCCGCTTGGTGATCATCTACGTCAACGGCCGCTAAACGCGCCCCGGCGGCTCAAGCCTTGGGCCGCTGGCGCCAGGCTTCGACGATCTGGCGGATGGTTTCCTCCAGTGACTGCGTGATATCCCACTTCGGGTAGTGGGTGCGCATTTTCCGGAGGTCGGAGTAATAGCAGATGTGATCGCCGGCACGGTTTTGCTCGACGTAGGTGTGGACCTGCGCCTTGCCGGTGAACTTCTCCGCGATCTTGAAGGCCTCGAGGATGGACGTGCTGTTGGCCTTGCCGCCGCCGAGGTTGTAGACCTCGCCCGCCCGCGGGCTTTCGACGAACGCCGCCATGAAGCGGGCCACGTCGAGCGAGTGGATGTTGTCGCGCACCTGCTTTCCCTTGTAACCGAACACGCGGTATTCCCTGCCCTCGAGGTTGCACTTCACGAGGTACGAGAGGAAACCATGCAGTTCCACGCCGCTGTGGTTCGGGCCGGTGAGGCAGCCGCCGCGCAGCGCGCAGGTGGGCAAATTGAAATAGCGTCCGTATTCCTGCACCATGACGTCGGCCGCGACCTTCGACGCGCCGAACAGCGAGTGCTTCGACTGGTCGATGGTGAACGTTTCCGGAATGCCGTGCGCGTAGGCCGGGTCGGCGTAGTCCCAGCGCGTGGCCTGCTCCACCAGTTTGATGGAGTTCGGCGCGTCGCCGTACACCTTGTTCGTGCTCATGTGCACGAACGGCGATTCCGGACAGGCCTGGCGCGCGGCCTCGAGGAAATTCAGCGTGCCGACGGCGTTGGTGTCGAAGTCGTCGAAGGGGATGGCCGCCGCGCGATCATGGGAAGGTTGCGCCGCCGTGTGCACGATGACCGACGGCCTGACCGATTTGACGAGGGCGAGGACGCCGGCGCGGTCGCGGATGTCGAGCTCGTGGTGGACGAAACCCGGGAGGTCCTTCGCCAGCCGGTGCTGGTTCCAGCGTGTGTCGCCCTGCGGGCCGAAGAACACGGCGCGCTGGTTGTTGTCGACGCCGTGGACCGTGTAGCCCTGCCCGGCAAAATAAACGCACACTTCCGAGCCGATGAGGCCCGAGGAACCGGTGACGAGGAGGGTCTTGGCCATGGGACGAAAAGAGGAAAGGTGCGCCGCGCAGGCGGGCAATCCTAAAGGCGACGCCTCCCAAGGCATTTTGAACCGCGAAGGACGCGAAGAGTCGCGAAGGTCGAAATCCGGTTTCGCGTTTCTTCGCGTATTTCGCGGTTACAGCATTCTCAGCAAAGCCGCAGCCGTTTTAAGTTTCAGGGAATCGGATTGTTCCCGAGACCGTCATCCTGAGCCGGGCGAAGGATCCAAGGGGATGCGCACATCCACTTGGATTCTTCGCCCGGCTCAGAATGACGACAGCGGTAATTGGCACGGTTTTGATCGGCTACACCTTAATTTAAACTAAGTTTCATGGAACGGATGGTTTTTTAAACTCCTCCAAAAGCATTTTGAACCGCGAAGGACGCCAAGAGCCGCGAAGGTCGAAATCCGGTTTCGCGTTTCTTCGCGCCCTTCGCGGTGGGTAAATCTGTGGCCCGGCTAGAATGTCGCCGTCAGCGACAGCGAGTACGTGCGGCCGCGCCAGTCGCCGTACGGCTGCACGCCGGAGCCGGAGCCGTCGCTGGCGTACTTGGGGTAGTCGAAGCCGGAGAGGTTGTTCACGCGCACCTGGGCCCGCAGGCCGCGGTGCTCGCTCTTCCAGGGAACCCAGGGCGTGAGGTCGACCTGCGCAAAGACGTCGATCTGCCAATAGGGCTTGATGCTGGCGCTGCCCTGCGCGGGGCGTTCGACCAGCGGCAGGATCCGCGAGTAGTAATACTGGCCGTCGAGGCCGAAGCCGACGCGGCGGTTGGACCAGTTGGCGTTGAAATCCCCGCGGTAACGGAGGAGCGGCGTCGTGCCGTCGGGATGGTTCAGCTCGTCGACGACCGGCCGGTCGGCAAACACCTGGCGATCGAAACGCTGGTAGTAAAGCAGCCGGGTGCGCAGCTCGAGCGTGCCGCCGGCGAAACCTGTCCAGGCGTACCCGAGCGACGCGGCCCAATTTTGCGAGCGCCGCCAAGAGGCATTCACGCTGCCGGTGAACACCTGCGTGACCCGGCCCACGGCGTGGGTGTCACCCGGCGCCAGCGGGGCCCGTTGCACGCGGTCCGGGAAGAGCTCCTCAACCGTGAGCACATCCTTCGCGCTTTCGAGGGCGAGGATCTCGTTGGTCTTGCGCGTGTCGACGAAATCGAGCGAGGCGCGGAAGCGGTGCTCGCTGCCGCGCTCGAAGATCAGCCCCGCGGTCTGCGTGATCGCATCCTCGGGCGGCAGCTTCGCGTCCACGATCAGGTCGACCGGCATGGAATAGGCCTCGTCGCGCCGGGGGTCGGTGACGGTCTCCTGGTTGACGCCACCGCCGGGACCGGCGGGTGCGCTCACGGTCTTGCTCAACTGCGGCGTGGGAAAGCGGCTGGAAGTCGTGACGCTCGCGCGGAACGCGAGGCCGCCGGCAAAGTCCGCCTTCAGGCCGAACGTCGGCGCGACGTTGACCTCGTTGGATTGCGCCGAGGCGACATAGCGCGCCGCCAAGTCCCCTTCGAGGCGGTGGAGCCAGGCTGGTAGGTGGCGCGTGGGCAGCAGCGGGGCCTGCAATTCCCCGAAGAAACTGTAGCGCTCCAGCGTGCGGCCGGCCCGCTCGATCGGGTCGCCCGCCGGGGTGCCGTCGGCATAGGCGGTCTCCTCGCGATAGTCCGCCAGGCGCAGCCGCCGGTAGTCCATGCCGCCGATCACGGCCCCCTTGCCGGTCGGCAACAGGAGCGACTGGTTGGAAACGCGGACGGCGGCGTCGAGCGTGTCGTAATCGCCGAGCGTGACGAAACGGTTGCGGGCTCCGCGGAAGACGAGCGCGCGGTCGTAGAATTCATCCGGCGGCCCGCCGAGTTGGGTGTCGCGCAACGGCTGGTACCGGCCCTGGTTCACGAGTTCCTGCCAGCGGACCGGGTCCACGCCGGCGAGGCCGCGGTACTTCACGACGTTGCGGGCGTATTGCGCATCGAGCGACACCCGCCAGTCGGCGGGCAGACGGAGGAGCAACCCGGCGACGCCGGAGGAAAAATCAATATGAGCCTCGCTGTAGTCGTCGCCCAGTCGCGGCGCGGTTTCGTTCAACGCGACGAGCACCTCGCGGCCGAACGGGTTGAGCGCGGACGCGGCCGGAAGAGTGAGTTCCGCCGACAGCACGTCGAGCCCGCGGTTGAGCACGGTCGCCGAGTGCGTGACGTCGACGCCCAGTTGCAGCCAGGGCAGCGGATCATAGGTGATCGACCCAAAGTAGGTGGCGCGCCGCTGCCGGCGGCCATAGGGCGAGTCCGCGCTGGTGAGCGACGCGGACATGTCACCCGGCGAGTCGAAGAGATCCACGCTGCGCACGCCTGCGCGTCCCGCGAAGGCCGCGAGGCCGCCGGTGCCGGTCGCCCCGGGGGCAACCGAGGTGAAGCTCGCCGTGCCGGTTCCGAACAACGGGGACCCGTCGGCGCTGCGCACGTTGGGCGTGGCGCGGAAAAGCGGATCACCCGGCAGCGGCGAGCGGGCGACGTGCGCGCGGCGCAGGCCGAGTTCGCTCTCGGTGGCCGGCTCGGACGTGGAGAAGACGGCGTTCAAACGCAGGCGCAGCCTGCCGCCGAGCAGCGATTGCCCGTGCTGCAGCGAAATCGACGACTGCGGTGCATCATAGCCGCCGACTGCGTTGGTGTAGGTCGTGTTGACCTCGGTGGCCGTGACGTCCGGCCGCAGCACGATGTTGATGACGCCGCCCACCGGATTGCCGGAGTAGAGTGCGGAGGCGGAGGCGGGGAGCACCTCGACCTGCTGGATCAGGCTGAGCGGGACGAAGTTCACATCCGGCGGCTGCGTGATGGTGCCCACGACGCTCGTCTGGATTTCCGGCAGGCGCCGGCCGTTGATCAGGATGACGGTCTCGTTGTCCACGAAGCCGCGCAGCCGGAGGTTGGAACTTCCGGCGAGGCCTTCCTTCAAGTCGAACGAACCGCTCTGCTCCGGCGGCTGCGTGCTCGCCGAGGCCTCGAGCACCACGCGCTGGAGGAATTCGTTGAGCGCGACGACGCCGCTGCGCGTGATCTGTTCGCGCGTGTAGATGGCGTAGGGCAGCGCGTCGTTGATGGTCCGCGGCAGATCGAGGTTGCCCGTCGCGCGGCGCGGGCCGAGCAGCGCGGCGCTGTCATCGAGCGGCCGCATCCGCACGGAGCGTCCCTGCACGATGAACGGCTCGAGCAGCTCCATGGCGCCGGCGCGCTTCAATTGCTGGGTGGGCAGCCACGCGAGCTGGCCGGCTTCAATCTCCACGCCTTCCAGCCGCACCGGCTGGAAACCCTCGCCGTTGACGACCAACTCGTGCCGGCCGGGGGCAATGCCGGCGAGCGTGAATTCGCCGTGCTCGTTGGAGCGGGTGGCGAGGGTGGAGCCGGGAATGGCGATCGTGACATTCGCCGCGGGGCGTCCGTCGGTGGCGACGAGCCGGCCGCGGATCGTGCCGACGGCGCGGGCCATCGTGGCCACGACGAAGCGGCCGGGGGACTTGCGCCGCGGGGCGAACCCCGTGTTCTTCAGCAACCGGACCAGCGCATCCTCCGGTTCATAACGGCCCACCACCGCGCCCGAGGTCACGCCGCGCAGGTCGTCGTAGGCGAAGAGCACCTCCACGCGGGCCTGCTGGGAAAAGGCGAGCAGGGCGTCCGCCGCGGGCTGGGCCGGCAGGGCGAAGTCCACCGGCGCCGCGTGCGCGGCGGTGACGAGGAGGCTGCCGCCGAGCAGCAGCCGCCGGAGCAGCGGGACGCGGCCGGGCCTCACGGTTGCGCGTCGTGCTTCGCCACGTCCACCTCGATCGAACCGTCCAGCCGGCGCGTGACGGTCAGGTTCAGCCCATCCTCGAGCGAACTCAGGAAGCCATCCAGGTCGTCCAGGCGATTGGCGGCGCCGACGGTCCGCCGGGCGGCGGCCTCCGAAGCCACGAGGTTGCGCCCGTGGTAGCGCGCGAAGCGGGCCAGGGCTTCCCGCAGCGGCGTGTCGACAAAGACGATGATGCCCTGGCGCCACGCGAGGGCGTCCCGCAGTTGGTCCGGGGAGAGGTGCGACACGGCCACCTCGCCCGATTGCCGCACCAGGCGGTCGCCGCCGACGAGATCGCGCGCGGGGTCGCCACCCGGGCGCACCCGCACGCTGCCTTCCTCGACGGTCACCTCGAGGCTGGCGGGCGATTCGGTGCGGACGTTGAAGTGCGTGCCGGTGACGCGAACCGTGCCGGCCGGGGTCTCGACGAAGAACGGCCGTTTCGGATCCTTGGCGACGGAGAAGAAGGCTTCGCCATCGGCCAGGCGCACGCGGCGCGAGTCCGCGGTGACCTCGACGACGAGGGCGGTGCGCGCATTCAGCTCGATGCGGGTGCCGTCGACCAGCGTGACGGTTTCGCGGTGGGCCACGGGTGTGGCGAGGCTTTGAAATTGGTTCTGTGACCGGGCCGGCCACAGAATAACCGCCGCAAGGGCTGCGACCGCGGTAAGCGCGGCCCCGGCCCATAGCGGACGGGACCACCAGGGAAGCGATCGGGTGGCCCTTGCGGCGGTTTGGGCTTCCGCCAACTCGTCCCTGATTCCTGCAAGCAACGGCAATTGCTGCTCGAGATCGGCGGAAAATTGGCAGTAGGCCGACAGGCGCCCGCGGTGGGCCGGGTCGGCGGCCAGCCAGGTGTCGAGCGCTTCGCGGTCGGCGGCGGAGAGCACGGAGCCGTCCAGCCGGGCGGCCCAGAGGGAGGCCTGTTCGTCGGCCAGGAGTGAGGATGCGGAATTCATGGTTGGGCCTCCGACGCAGGGGATGCTTCGACCGGGGAAAGCCGTTCGGCGAGCGCCGCCCGTAGCAATCGGAGGGCGCGGGCGTGTTGTTTTTCCACGGTGCTGACGGCGATGCCGAGCCGGTCGGCGATTTCCTGGTGGGAAAGGAGTTCGAGTTTGCGGAGCAGAAGGACGGTGCGGCAGCCCTCGGGCAGTTGGGCGATGGCCTGTTCGAGGCGCGCCCATTCCTGGCGGGCCATCACCTGCTGGGCGACGCCGGGTGTCGCGGCGGCCGCGTTTTCCGGGTCGGCGGCGCCGGGGACAAAGGGCGCGACCTGCCGGCGTTTCAGGCGGTTGATGGCCAGGCGGCGGGCGGTGGTATAAAGAACGGCCTCGGGTTTGAGCGCCGTGCGGTCCTGCACTTTCGGGTACACCCGGAGGTAGGCGTCGTGCGCCACATCCTGTGCTTCCTCGGGATTGCCCAGCATCCGGGCCAGGTAGCGGCGCAGGGGGGCCACCGTGGACTGGTAGAGTCGGGCGAATTCCGGGCTTTTGTGTGGGTTGTCCGACATGAAGGTGGCTACCGGGGAGACAGGCCAACCGGATAAACCCGCTACTGGGAAATGCAATCGTGCGGAATTGGCCGGCGGGAGGTCAGTTTCCCGGGGAAACCGGTCGTCCGATGGCCAGCCAGAGCGCCAGCAGCACCAGCGCCCCGGCGGCCAGGCGGGCCAGGGCATGGTGCAGGTGGGCCACCTCTTCCCAACCGAAATTCACCGCCATCCGCGCGGCGAGGGAAGGATCGCGGGTGGCGATCGGCGGCGCCGCACCGACCCAGGCCTCGGTCTCCTTCCGTCCGTCGTAAAGCACCAGCCGGGCCTGTTTGCCCGCATAGGCCCGCACGTCGGCCACCCAATAGCGGATGCCGGTGGTGTTCGGACCCGGGCAGGCGATTTCCGTGATGAACCGTCCGTCGGGCTCCTCCATGCGCAGGCGCAGGCCGTTGCCATGGGCGATGGGGGCGCCGGTGTAAGGCACGACCAACCAGGGCGAGACGATGGGGAAGACCTTGCTCCACACCGTGCCGGTGAACGTGGCGGTGCCGGGATTCGTGCCGTCGAACGAAAAGCGCACCGCCGGGGGCGAGAGCGGCACCGCCCCGATCAGCTGGTCGTCAGGCACGGGCTCCAGGCTGCCTTGGATGTGCAGCTCGAGCGCGCCCACGCTTCCCGGCGGATTGAAGAAGCGATGCCAGCGCTTGTCCTGATCGAACGTGAGCGGATCGGGCCAGCGAAACACGAGCGCGGTTGCGCCGAGGGCGACGGGGAGGGCGAGCCAGGGGAGCAGCGGCTCGGACGCGAACGGCGGGGCGGGGAGCGCCACCGCCGGGTGGGTCTCGCGCCATCTTCCCGCGATGCCACCGAGGACGAGCAGCAGCCCGGGCACCGCCAGCCAACCCGCCTGCGACTGGAGGCGACGCACGGTTTCGCCGGTCCAGTCCGCGGGATTTTCCGCCCAAACCGAATGCGGCAGCAGGGCCTGGAAACGCGGGCGGTCGAGCAGCGTGGTGATCTGTTCCACGGGTTGATAAAAAATGGCGCGCGTACCCGGGTCGTCGAGCAAGCTCCGGTCTCCCCGCGCCAGGTATGCCTGCACGGCATCGCGGCGCAGGCGCGCGTAGAGCTCGGATCGTTCGTGAAAATGCCGGGTGTGTCCGCCCGTGGAAAGCGCCCAGGCCCCGCTGCCGTCCGCGGCGATCCAGGCGGCGGCGAACAAGGCCCCGGCCGGACGCCAGCGCGGCAGGGCCGGAACCAGTCGCGCGAGGGCCAGGGAGTTCGCCAGCACCTGCACCCCGAGCAATTCGCCATACCGGGAAACATAACCGGAATAATCCGCACCGCGCGCGACGGCCAGCAGGAGCGCCTGACCCGCCGCCCACGCGCCGAGCGCGAGGACAATGCGATCAAAGGCCGTGGTCGCGGGACGGCCACGCGTCTGCAGCGCCAGCACGAACAGCGGGAGCTGCAGCAGGACGAGCGCACCGGGCCACCCCGCGGGCCAGCCGAGCTGGTCCAGGAGCGCGAAAAGAAACTGCCACGACGTCCGGGGCGCAAGGTCCAGTTCGGCGGTCTGTCCCGCGCGGGTCCGGAGGACGGTCAACAGGAGCAACCCGAGCCCGGCCACGAGCAGGGGCCCCAACCGCTGCCGCGCGTCGCGGACGCCGGTCCACGCCGACGCGGCCACCACCGCCAGCGGCGCGAGCCACATGCCGCCGAGGGTGAACAAACCCGCGACGCCGGCCGCCTGGGCCCACCACCACCGGCGGCTGCCCGCGGGATGGCCCAAGGAGCCTTCGACGTGAAAGAACAGGCAGAGGAGCGCCAGGGGAAACTGCGATTGGAAGCCCCACGTGATGTTTTCCCAGTCGTGCGACAGGGAGGCGTTGAAAATCAAAAACGCCCCGGTCGCGCCCGCCGCCAGCGGGCGGAGGTGCCGCGAGATCCACTGCACGACCAGTGCGATGAAGCCCGCATAGGCGAGCGCGTTCACCGTCGTCTGCACGAACGGATCCCACCGTCCGGTCACCATCACTTCCAACCACGCGAGCAACCGGGTCCACGCGGGCATGTGCTCGAAGTGCGGCGAGAAAAAATCGGCCGGCCGCAGGGTGCCGTCGAGCCACGGGGCGATGATATCGCCCCCTTCGATCTTCCACTGGTCGTTGATTGGCACGTCCCCGGTGTGGAGATGGATTTCGTGCAGCCGGGCAGCCAGGACCAAAGTGGCCGCGCCGAGGGCCCAGCACCACGCGGGCCATTGGGTTCGGCTGGCCATGGGCGGGGCAACGGGAAGCGCGGGCCCCGTTATTTGATTTCGATGCCCGTCCACGCCGTCCAGTCCCAGCCGAAGTCGTTATAAGGCCCCGGCAGCGTGCGGAAATAGAGCCGGCCGCCGTGGAAACGGGCGAGGTTGATGTGGAAGGAATGCAGGCCCCGGTCCTCGATTTTTTTCATGGGGTCCAGGAACTCCCGGAAAACCTCCACCGAATCCTTGCCGTCGGACCAGACCACGGCGAATTCCGCGCCGTTGGTGCGGTTGCCGTTGTTGTAGGCGCCCTCCAGGATGCCGAAGCGGCCGTTGGCCTCCGTGGCGCCGGCCGGGAAGTCGAAGGTCATCTCGCTCGGGGCATGCATGACCATGACCTCCTGTCCCCCCAATTGCTCGTTGGACGGCGGATTGTTGGCTTCGTAGGAGGTCGGCACGGACTTGAACATGTAGAATCGCTCCTGGTTCTGCTGGGTGAAGAAGGCCCGGGCGTTCAGCGAGGGCTGGATGACGGAGAGCTCGGCTTGCGCGGCCGCCGCGAAATACTTCCGATCCTCGGGCGCCAGCGTGATCATGATCTCGTGGGCGAACCGGTTGGACGTGTCGCTGGTGAAGTGGACGTAGTCCATGAGGTCGTCGATCACGGGACTGACGATGAAGCCGGCCCGGCCGATCGGCGCGGGCATGCGGTACGTGGTCTGTTTTCCCGTGGAATCGCGAATCACGAAGCGCAGCATCGGCGGCTTGTAGAAGAAGGTGCGGAGCCGGCCCAGCAGCGAGGGCTGCAAGTCGATGCGGACCCACAGCGGTTGCTCGCCGTAGCTGGCCACCGGCCAGGCCTCCTCGAGCCGCAGCATCCGGCGCTCGGTCACGCGGGGCTCCGCGGCCGGCGGGAGCGTGTCCGTCGTCTTCTGCCACAGTTGGAACGATTTTTCCGAAAGCACGTACCGGTAGCGATGCGCCACCAGGTAGAACACCGCGGAGTCGTCCATCACGGGGAGCCGCTCATCGATCGAGTGGATCTTGAGCAGCACGAAATCGGGCGCGCGTTTCGAGCGGTAGAAATCGGCGTTCAGTTTGGCGAGCTCGGGCGTGTAGACGGAGTAACTCTGGAAAACCGGCCGCGGGCGGTAATTGAAGCCATTGTAGATCGCGACCGCCTGGTCGTAGCCGAGCACATCGATCGGGCGGTCCTGCACGACCGCCCGCGTGCGGGGCATGTCGTAGCGCTGTTTTTCCTGGAAGAGCAGCGCGGCGTACTCGGCGTGCGTCCGGCCGATCGCCAGCTCCTGGCGGACATTGCTCCAGATGCGGTTTTGGAAGATGCCCAGCGCGGAATCCACGAGGACCGGCAGGGTGTTTTGGATGCCCAGCACGCACAGCAGCCCGGCCGCCGCGAGGACCACGCGTTTCAGGCGGCCGAAGGACGCGGCGTCCTCCAGCAGCACCGGATACGCGACCATCGGCAGCAACGCGCAGTAAAAGAAACCCACCATGTGGCCGTCGGCCCGCACGAAGCCATGTTTCCAGTTCAGGTAGATGAGGGCGCCCAGCATGACGCTGCCGGCGGCGGCGCGCGGCCGGTCCTTCTGCGTGAAAAAGTTGAGGACGATGTAGGCGCCCAGCACCGCCAGGATGACGAGGGCCTTCCAGAATGGCGCGTCCGGCGTCGCGATCCCCATCACCTCCTGGTAGCCCTGGCTCACGTACCAGGAATTGAGGAAATACACGGGCAGGTTCAGCGGGTTCTGCCCGCAGAGCACCCAGCCCGCCAGGAAGCCGCCGCCAAACCAGGCGACGAGACGCAGGGCGAACCCCGGCCGGTGCCGCCAGAGGGCGAACGCGGCCGTGGTGCCCACCATGACCACGGCCAGCAGAAGGTTGGTGAACTTGGCCACGCTCTGGATGGATAAAAACAACAGCAGCAGCGCGGACGTCCAGCGCCACGGGTCCGATACCCGCCGCAACAACTCGAAGCCGATCAGCGCGATGACCAGCATGTGCAGCGCATCCTCGTAGCACACGCCGAACAGCAGGAAGAACGCGTAGTAGAAGAATTGCGGCCAGCCGGTCGCGAGGCGCCGGCCCCAGTAGATGATCAGGGTGGCGATGGTGCACGCCGCGACGAGCTGCCACGCGATCAGGCTCCAGAAGAGCAGGCCCGAATAGGTCTTCCCCATCAGGAAGCCGAGCGGCCCGTAGGTGAAGACGATGTCCCGGCCGAACTGCAGGTGGTCGAGGAAGAATTTCCCCAAGGCCATGCGCCACGAGGCGTCCAGGTCGAAACTCGGCCGGTTTGGAAAAGTGAAGATGACCGTGACCAGCAGCAGGAACAGCAGGACGCGGTTCACTTTTTGTCCGGCGGTGAGCTTGGCAGCGATGGGGTCCGATGCAGTCATGATGAAACGATGGGGCGGGTGGTTAGGTCATCAGGGCGCGGTTTCCAACAGTAAATCCGTCCAGAAGGTCCAGTCGCTCGCGGGATTGTCCGCGGAGCCCGGTCCAATCACCAGCTCGAGCTCGCCACCCCGGCCGCCGGCCAGTTCCACGCGGAAGGATTGCACCGCCCGGTCGGCAGGCACGTCCCGCGGACGCACCAGGCGCCGCAGCAGGATCTGCTCGCCGGCGCCCGCCGGTCGCCAGCGAATGATGAACTCGGCTCCGTCACTGGGGGCGGGATTGGTGTCCGCATAAGCCCCCGGCCGCAGGCCGAAGCCCCCGCGCAAACCCGTGACACCGGCCGGCACCTGGTAAACGAGCCGCGAGGGCGCATGGGCGAAATACTCGGCCCGGCCCTCGACCATGCTGAAGCCCGCGCCATTGGGCGCTTGGGCGGCACCGGGCGGGAGCGCGCGGCTGGTCACGCCAATGCTCAACGCGGCCCGGGCCTCCGGCGACAATTCCGCGGCGTTGGCACCGGCGGGGGCCGCGCCGGGCGGGAGCAACTGGTAGAGTCGAAATCCCTGCGGCACGAACTGGCCGGCCTCGATCACGCGGTAGCGGGCCGCGACGAAATCCCGCAGCGCCGGAAACGTGTCGAGCGGGTATTTCTGCCACGAGCGATTGGGTCCCGCGCTGCAGTCGACAATGAAAGCCGGTGGCGCCGCCTCCAGTTCGCGGAGCAGCGTCGCGCGCGCGCCGGGCACGATCGCGTAGGCGGTGTCCTGGTCGGGCGCGGTGTTGGTCCAGGGAATCAACCCGCTCAAAAACGAGGCGTAGACAAAGCGCGAGGCGGGCCGGCGGTCGGCAAACAGGTAGATGTCGGGATGGTAGCCCCAGACGAACACGCGTTCCGCCGGGCTGGTGTGGGCCTTGATGAACTCCGCGACGCGAACCGAGGGGTCGACCGGTTGCGTGGCCTCGCGGCGAGCCTTCACCAGGCCGCGGCCGATTTCCAGCAGCACGAGTGCCGAAAAAACCAGCGCGGCCGGCCACAGCCAGCGCGCGGCGCGATGTTGCCGGCTCCAGGCCGGGAGGGCCGCGAGCCCGAGCGCCGTGACGAGACACGCGGGCGGGAGGAATTGAATGAAGTAGTGGTCGTAGCCGCGTCCGCCTGACGCCGCGCCTGCGAGCGACGTCGCCAGCCACGCGAGCAGGTAAACCCAGGCGGGGTTTCCGGCGGCTTCAGCCTCTTTAGGCTGCCGTTGCAGGATGCGGAAAAGTCCGTACGCCGCGGCGCCCGCCAGCGCGAGCAGCACCAGCGGATAATGCGCGGCGAGCAATGAGAACACCTTGAACGCCGAGGCCGCGCGCCCGGCGCCGTCCACTTCCGGGCCGTAGTACTGCAGGTTGTATTGCCACGCGTAGAAGACGAAATCGCCGAGCGCACCGCGGGCCGCGAAATAAACCGCGACCAGCAGCACGGGCGCGAGAAACCCCGCGATCAGGGAGGCGACTTCCCGCCAGCGGAGGCGGGCCGACCAGGCGCCGTACGCCACCGCCGCCAGCGGTGCCCCGAGGTCCAGCAGCGCGGGCTGCTTCGAAAGAAAGGCCAGCCCGAGCAACGCACCGGTAAGTGCGCGCGAGCCGCGGACAAAAAAACACCACGCCGCCCAGGTCGTGAACATCGCCACGAACCATTCCGTGTTCAGGGCATAGGCATCCCCGGGATAAAACAACGCCGAGGAAAGCACGGCGAAGAGCAGGGCGGCCCACAGCCCGGCGCCCCGCGAAGGCCACGCCCGCGCCAGCAGGAACAACCCGAGCGCCGTGACGACGATGAGCGCCGCGGCGAGCGCGTGCATCGCGGCGATGTTGTTTTCACCCGTGACGCGGAACAGCGCGGCGACGACGTAGTAGGTGAGGGGTGTGCGCTGGTCGATCGTGTCGCGATAGAGGACCCCGCCATCGAGCAGGGTGCGCGCGACCGCTGCGTGGATGGCCTCGTCGACGTTCCAGACTTTGAAATCGAAGGTCGGCCAGCGCAGCGCGAATACCCCCGCAGCCAGAATTCCCGCCACGATCCAAGGCAGCCAAGTCTCGTTGCGGGGGGACACACTCATCGAAAATTACGGAAACTCCGGCAGGCTCCAGCAGGTCCAGTCCTTCGTCATCGTCGCTCCCGGCAGGGTGCGGAACGTCACGCGGGCCGTATCCTTCGATGCCGGCAACGCGGCTTCGAAATGCTGCAGGGGCCGGTGCGCGGGATTATTGGCCGGATCGAGGGTGACATCCAGCAACGTCACTTTCCGTCCGTCGCCTTCCCACTCGATCTGGAACGTGGCGCCGTCGGTGCGGTCGCGCGGCTCGCCCTCGTAGGCGGCGGACGGGTAGCCGTAGGCAACTTTCACGCTGGTCGCGCCGGCCGGCACCTTGACCACCATCTGGCCAGGGGCGTGGATCATGCTGACGGCCACGCCTTCGATCATTTGGTGCGACACATCGTAGCGGCTGGAAATCTCGGCGAGTTCCATCTTGTAGCGGTTGATCCGCACCAGGCGGAAAACGGTGAAACGGGCGTCATGCTCGAGATAACGGCGGCCCATGACGTCAAGCCCCCCGAGTTCGTCGGCGACCGAGAATTCCTGGACGGGCGTGTAGTAGCTGGTCAGCAACTGCGGGGAGCTGTTGCCCAACCGGGTGATTTCCTGCGGCCGCAGGACCAGCCACTTGGGCTGCAGGTGCTCGATCAGCGCCCCCCAACCTTCGCCGACTTTCTTCCGGGCCTGCACCATCTCGCGTGAGGACATGCCCGGGTAATCGTACGTCTTCAACCCCGAGAAGTAGCCGATGTAGCCGAGGGGCTCCATGAAGACGGTGTCGCCGGGCTTGGCGTTGGCATGCAGCCACTCGCCGATTTTGCGCCGGTTGCCGTCCTCGACGTATTTCTGCTGCGCCGCCAGTTCCCGGGCGGCCTGCCAGGTGAACCACGCCGAACCGGCGGCAAGGCAGGCCGCGAGCGTGACCGCAAAAATGGCGAGCCGGCGCGGCCGGTCGCTCTCCGGTTCGGCCGTCTGCCAGCGGGCGGCGCCGCCCAGGGCCTGGGCCAGCAGGCTGCCGAGCGTGAAGAGCGCCAGCAGCGTCGTGGCGGGCAGGTACCACGGGAACGGGAAATACGGGAAGTAGCTGAGGTAGGCATGCGCGCCGAAAAAAGCGAAGGAGCTGACGCGGGTCTCGACCCGGAGGAAAGGCGCCAGCCAGAGGAGCGAGCAAAACGCCGCGATGGCGCCGGCGACCTCGGCGGGCAGCGTCGGCCAGCCGCCAATCATGTAATACGACGGCAGGAACGTGCCCTTGAGCGAGGCGGAGTCGGACCACCCGTTGAAGGGCAGTTCCAGCGCGACCTTGATCAGGCCGGCGAACGTGCGCGGATCACCGATGCCGCTCTTCGCGGTAATGGTGTGCGGCACCGCGGTGCCGTAGTAGAAGTGCGCGAACAGCAGCCAGGGCAGGTAGAGCGCGGTCGTCAGCAGGCCCGCCTTCAGGAAAAGCCCGAGCAGCTTCACGCGCGTGGTGCCGCTCTGGCGGGCGTCGTTGAACAGCCAGAAGCCGGCGGCGAGGAGCCCGATGTAGATGAAGCTGTCGGGTCGCGTCCACATGAGCCCCGCCCACGCCGCGCCCAGGTGCCGCCATTGCCGCGGCCCGGGCGCCAGGTGCGCCCACAACGCGTAGGCGAGGAACATCAGCATGAAGCCGGTCTCCATGCCGTTGATCGTGAAATCGACGCTCTTCGCATCGAGCGCCAGCCAGGCGACGAGGAAGAAAGCCGCGGCGCGGCCGTAGTTCCGGCGCTGCGCGATCAGGACGAGCAGCGCCGCGGCCCCGCCCAGGGCGGCGCTGGACATCAGGCGGAAAATCCACAGCGCGCCGGCATCGGAGCTGTTGAACGTGAGCAGGTAGGAAACCGCCGGCAGCAGCACGCCCAGCGGCGACGTGAACGTATGGAGCCTGTCGCCGACGTTGAAAACCAGGCCGTGGCCGGTGGCCAGGTTCTTGCTCGCACGGTAAGTGATGTAGTAGTCCTCCCAGGCATGCTGCGTCCGGAGGGCGAAGACGAGGGCGACCACGGCGACGGCGCAGAAGGCGAACAGGGGGGCGGACAGACGCTTGGAGGAAATCATGTATGGATGGCCATCATGACTAGAACAGCGTGGCGGGGGGCAGCAAGCTCGCTCCCGACACCGGGGACGGGGCGGGTGGCTGGCAGGGAATGGCGGATCTCGGGCTCGATACACTCATGACAAGTGCCGTCCGCGGAACCGCTATTCCGATTTCATGCCCGCCCCCGTTTCAGCGAAAAAGACACGGGCCCCAACAGGTCCAGTCCTTGGTCGTGGTCCGGCCGGCCCGCGTATGCAGCACCAGCCGGCCGCGGCCGGACTTGGAAACCGGCAGGACGCCTTCAAGGGTGAGCAAGCCGCGGTCGCGGGGTTCTTTCGCGGGATCGAGCGTGCGCTCCGCCAGCACCCGCCAGTCCGTGCCATCCGCCCAGATCACCTGGAAGGTCGCGCCGTCGGTGACGGCATCCCCCTGGTAGGCGTCCTCCGGGAAACCGTATTTCACCTCGAAGCGCGTGGCATCAACCGGCACTTTCAGCGACATCGTCCCGCTCGCGTGCACGAGGCGGACCGCGGTGTGATCGATGAAACGGACGGAGATGTCGGTGCCGAACTGGTGCTGGATTCCCAGCAGGGTTTCATCGGCGAAGACATGGAACTGGCGCCGGTAGAGGGTGAAGTCGGCGTCGAAGTTCAGCATGAAATGATCGCGCACCTGCGCCGCATCGGCCTGGGCGCGGACGTCGAAGGTCTTCACCGGCGCGTATTGCGTGATGAGCAGGCCGGGCGCTTCGGACTCGATTCGTGCGGCTTCGGACGCGCGCAGCACGGCCCATTCGGGGGTCAGCGCCAGGAGCAGGCCGGACCAGCCGTTGCCCAGGCGCTTCCGCGCCTCGACCATGCGGGGCGAGGACAAGCCCGGGTAGTCGTAGGCCGGGAGCTGCGAGAAATAACCGATGTAGCCGAGCGGCTCCATGAAGACGTGGTCGGTCGGCCGGGCGTTCTGCGCGAGCCATTCGCCGATGCGACGGAGGTTGCCGGTGTAGACGATCTCCTGCTTCGCCTTCATCTGGATCGCGGACGCGACCGTGAGGATGGCCTCGAGGAGCAGCACGCCGGCGGCGCCGCCGAGGATCAGCCGACGCAACGCCGGCCGCGCGGTTTTGGCGCCGGCGGTCTCCGGACCGAGCAGCGCGCCCGCCACGCCGCTCCAGACGATGATGGCGAGGATCGTGGTCGCGGGAAAATACCACGGGAAGGGGAAGTAGGGGAAATAGGTCAGGTAGGCGTGGGCGCCGTGGAACGCGAACGACGCGGCGCGGACGGACGGGTGCAGGCGCGGCCACAACCACGCGACCATCGCCACGGTGCCCGTCGCTTGCGCCATGAAGTGGAAAAACGCCGGCCAGCTGCCGGCCTGATAATAGGTCGGCATCAGGGCGCCCGCCACCGAGGTGCTGCCGGTCCAGGTCTTGAACGGCAGCAGGACGAACGTGGTGACAAAACCCGCGAGACTCCGGCCGGGGTTCATCGAGCCCTTGGCGATGATCGTGTGCGGCACCGGTGAACCATAATAAATGGCCGCCCAGACGAACCACGGCAGGTAGAGCACCGTGCACACCACCGCCGCCCGCACCAGCAGCAGGCAGGCGGCGCGGCGATCCTGCCGGACCGCGGCGAAGTGATTGAACACGAGATAACCGGCCGCGAGCAGGCCGATGTAGATGAAGCCGTCGGGGCGCGTCCACATGATGCCGGCCCACGCCACGCCCAGGTGCCGGGATTGTTTGTCCGATT
Organism: uncultured Oleiharenicola sp.; assembly: GCA_964515595.1. Taxonomy (GTDB): domain Bacteria; phylum Verrucomicrobiota; class Verrucomicrobiia; order Opitutales; family Opitutaceae; genus Lacunisphaera. The sequence goes on from CAZEUN010000010.1 coordinate 32,586, forward strand.
GGGCGGTGAACGCCCAGAAGGCGTAAGCGAGAAACAGGAGCAGGAATCCCGTCTCCATGCCGTTGGTGCTGAAATCCAGCGCCTTGGCATCGAGCGCGAGCCACGCTGCGCCGAGGCCGGCGGCGGTCCGGCCGGCGCCGGCGCGCAGGATGCCGAGGACCAACAGCGACGCCGCCCCCGCCAGGGCGGCGGCACCCATCACCCGGAAAAGCCAGAGGGCCGCCGCGTCCGAATGCCCGCCCGTCAGGGCGCTCGCGAGGGCCGGCAGCAGGACGCCCAGCGGCGAGGTGAAGCTGTGCACGTGTTCACCGGGGGTGAAAACCAGGCCATGGCCCTGCACGAGGTTTTTGCTCGTGCGAAAGGTAATGTAGTAATCCTCCCACGCATGCTGCGTGTAAGCCGCAAACAGCAGGTCGATCAGAAAAGTGACGGCGAACGCGAGCTTGGCCGGTCCGAAGCGGGCGGGAAGAGAGGTTATGCTCACGGGTGGCACAGCATCTTCAGTTCAAGGTTTTTAGGGGGGAGGGCGAATCGGTGGCAAGAGCGCACTCATTGGGCAGAAAGCGCATCCGTCACGGCGTAAACCTTCCCTGACACGCCAGCCCGCCGAACCCGCCACCGGGTTGCGCGGTTTTCCTGCGACCGTCAGGGCCCCGTCTGCAAATCGCGCCAGTAGCTCCACGCGGCGTTGAGGCTGCCGGAAGGCGCCGGCAACGTGCGCAGGATCAGCCGGCCGCCGGGGACGGCGGGAATTTCCACGGAAAGGGCTTGCGCGCCCCGGTCGGCCGGGACCGTGGTCGGCGCAAGGTGACGCCGGAAAATTTCGCGAGCCGGCCCGTTCGCTGCCTGCACTTCGACGACGAACACCACGCCATCGGTTCCGTGCTGGGTGTAGGCGCCGCTGATCAGCCCGTACTCGCCTGTCAGGTGTTTCATGCCTTCGCGCCATTCATAAACCAGGGACGCCGGCGCATGCGCGATCAGGCAGGGGCGGCCCTCCTCCACGCTGTTCACGAAACCAAAACGGCCCTCGCTGGCCGGACTGGCGGGAATCGATTCCGGGCCCATCCGCAGCGCCAGGCGCAACACGGTCGCGCGCAAGCCGGTCCAGTAGGCGTCGGCGCCGGGGCCGCCGCGCGTGGAAAAGCGGAGCCGGCCGGACAGCGAGGGCGGCAGTTTCACCTGGCAGGATTGGGGCCCGCGATCGGCTGGCGAGCGCGCCGGATCGAGGGTTCGCGTGAACAGCGCGGTTTCCCGGCCGTCGGGCGCGACCTGCGTGATCGCGAAATCCACGGGGGCCGCGCTCGCCTGGCCCAGCCAGGAGGTGTCGGGCAGCCCGAAGCCCGCGGACAGTTCATCCATCTCGAGCGTCGCGGCAAATTCGATCGTGGCCGGCGTCGCGACCAGGGTGAGGGACCGGCCGTTGACACTGGCCTGGCGCAGGCCGCCGGGCGCGTCGATCCGCGTGGCCGGCCGCAACTGCCGGTCCACCAGAAGCGAAAGCGGCGAACGATCGGCGGAAATCCAGAGCCAGTAACTCCAGTCGAACGCCGGCGCGAAGTCGGGGCCGGGCGTCATTTGCAGGATGAGGCGCCCCGGACCGCCGGGCGGCAGCGCCGCGAAGCCGATGGCCTCGCCGCCGGCGCGCCGCGCGAGTTCCCGGTCGAAATGGTAGCGGTAAACCTGGGTGATGTGCCCGGCCTGGTCCTCCGTTTGCACGACCACCTCCACGCCGTCCGTGTGATTGGGCGGTTCGCGCGCCAGCGCCGCCGCCTCGATGCCAAAGGCGAAGGCCAGCGAGTTCATGCCGGGCAGCCACGGATAGACGACGCGCGACGGCGCGTGGGCGTCCCAGTGCGTGGGCTCCTCCTGCTTCAACAAAATCGGGCCGCCGGTAATCGTGCTCGATGCGAGCGCCGCGATCGGCCGGCCGGCAAATTCGAGCGGCGGGCCGCCGATCACCGCGGCGGGCGCGGCCGCAACCAGGGCGAGCTCGTGACTCATCCGGCCGGTGTCGCCCGATCCCCGGACCACCGCGCGCAGGCGCCGGCCCGGCCCCGACCAGTCGGCCGCCGGAATGAAGAACGACGCCTCGACCGCGGCGCCCGGCGTGCAGGGAAGACGGCGATAAAGGATGTCATCGAGATAGAGTTCGAGGGTGTGCGCCTCGCCCGGCGCATGCACGGAGACGCGCGCGGTCTCGCCGGCGGTGGCGCGGAGGAGCCGAAGCTGCAGGTCCCCGCTGATCGGCAGGCCGGCCGGCAAGGGAGCGGGCTGCACCGCATCCAGCCGGCGGAAAAGCCAGAAGCCCAGCGGCGTCGCCCGGTCGGTCGCGACCTCGGCGTAGCCGGCCTCGATCAACGGCCACAACCAGGTTTGTTTTTCGAGCGGGTATTTCATGAACCCGCGTTGCGTCCGGCCGTCGACGATGAGCGCGGGCGGATGCGCCCGCCAGTCGGCGAGGAATTTCTCCCGCGCGCCCGGCACCACCGCGTAGTCGGTGTTCTTCAGCGGATCGAGATTCGTCCAGGGGATCATGCCCGTGACGAAGGTATTGTAGAGAAAGCGCGTCGCCGGCCGCCGCTCGCTGAGCGGATAGATTTCCGGCGTGTAGCCCCACACGAAGATCCGGTCGGCCGGCGTGGTGTGCCGGCGCACCAGTTGGGCGATCGCGTCGCTCTCCGCGAGCGGCAGGTTAAAAGCGCGGAGGCGCGCGGCGACGGGCCACAGGAGCCAGCCGGCCAGGGCCGCGACTGCCACCCACATGCCGACTCGGCGGACCGGTTGGCCCGCGCACCAGTCGCGGCCCGCGCGGCCGAGGCGCGCGGTGAGCCAGCCGCAGGCGAGGCTGAGTCCGGGAATCAGTTGGATGGAATAGTGCGTGAAGTCGCGCCCGCTCAGGGTGGTCGAAACCAGGCCGGCCGCGCTCCACCCGAGGATGAGCCAGGTGGCCAAATCAAATTCGGCCGGCCGACGGAAAAGTTGCCGCATCGCCCCGCCGAGCAGCGTCACGGCCGCCAGCCCCCCGGCCACGAGCACCAGCGGGTGACTCGCCCACGCCAGTTCGAACGGGACGCGCATCATCCGCCAGCGTTCAAGCCGGCCGACTTCCGGGACATAAAGCACCTGGTTGTAGGTCCACGTGTAATAGGCGACATCCGGCCACGCCCCCTTGGCGGCGAAATAAAGTCCGGTGCCGAGCACGGGTGCGGCCCAGCCCGCAAGCAGGGCCATGCCGAGGCGGGCGCTTTCCCGCCAGCGCTTCGGCTCGGCGCGCACGCGCAGGGCGACGAGCACCAGCGCCACGCCAAAATCGAGCAGGCCGGGTTGCTTGGCGAGAAACGACAGTCCGAACGCGGCGCCCGAGGCGACAGCCCAACCGGGGCGGCCTGATTTCCACGCGCGCGCCAGCGCCCAGAAACCGGCGGTCGAACCGAGGATCAGGTACCACGCGGTGTGCGCCGCCATCGTGTCGCGCACCGAGGGAAGCATGAGCGCCAGCCAGGTGAACCACAGTGCCGCGGCCACGCCGGTCGCTTCGTCGCCCAGGCGCCGCGCCAGTTGCCAGAGCAGCACCGCCGACAGGCCGATCATCAGCGCGAGCGCTCCGTGCTGCGCCCGCAGGTTCCAGTGTCCGCCAACCGCGGCGACCGCGGCCTGCGCATAGGGCGCGAGCGGCGTGCGCTGGTCCACGGCGTCGCGGTACGGGATGTCCCCCGCGAGGATCTGCTCGGCCATCGTGAAGGTGACGGCCTCGTCGACGTTCCAGATTTTTTTGTCCAGCCCCGGCGAGCGCAACAGCCAGGTGGCGCCCAGCAGCGCGAACGCGAAGATAATCTTCCAGGCCTTCACGGGTCCGCTTACTCGTGCGCCAGCACCGCCTCGCGCGCGAGCGCGGCATGCCAGGGCAGCACCCGCGTGGAATCATACAGGCGCAGGGCCTTCGAGTACGCCGCCGGCGCCAGGGATTTGCCGCTGCGCTCCTTCGCCAGGCAGGTGCCCATCATGCGGGCCAGGCCCGCAACGTCGCCGGACTTCACGAGGTAGCCGTCCTGCCGCTGGCCGATCATCTCCGCGATGCCCTGGACGTCGGTCGACACAATCGGCGTGCGGAAGGCCATCGCCTCCATCACGACGCGCGGGAAGGATTCCTCGTAGCTCGTGCAAACGAACAGGTCCGCCGCGACGAAATAGTCGAACACCGCGCGCGTCTCCGGCACGAGCGTGAGGTTGGCCAGCCCGAGGCGCGCGATGTCGCGCTTGAGCAGGTCGAGGTAGATGCCGGGCCGCGCGCCGACCAGGAGGAAGCGCACGGGTGCGCCGCGGTGCCCGCGGTTGAACTGTTCCGCGGCGCGGATGAAGATGTGCTGCCCCTTGCGCTCGCAGACGGTGCCGATGTTGGCGACCACGACCTCGTCGTCGCGCAACCCGAGCTTGCGGCGCACGGCCGCGCGGTCGTGGGTGCGGCGGAATTCGTCGATGTCGCTGATCCGGATCCAGCTCGGGACGATCCGGAAGTTGCCGCGGTCGTCGTCGGCATAATAGGCGCGCGTGGCCTCGCAAAGGAACAGCGTGCGCGTCGCGGCGCCGAGGGCGTCGTGCACGAGGTGGTGCAGGTTGAGCGCGAGGCGCGTCTCGAAGGCCCGGAACACCGACGAGCTCTCGTGGAGGTAGAACAGCGACGGCCGGTCGGCGCTGCGCGCGAGGAGCACGCCCCAGAAACTGAACAGCGTGTTGCACACCACGAGGTCCACGTGGTCCCAGTCCACCCGCGCCGACAATTCCGCCAGCTGGTGCGAGAACGTGTCGTCATCGGTCGCGCGCAGGAGCGGGCCGGTGTCCGCCACGGTGACGTGCGCGCCGAGCGCCTCGAACGAGGCCCGCAGCGGCCCTTCCTGGCCGGCCAGCACCTCGAGGCGGCAGCCGGCGCTGGTCGCCTGGTGGGCGGCGTACTCGAGCAGGAAGAGCGGGGCGCCCTCGAGGTTGAGATTGTGCGTGAGCAGCAGCAGGCGCGGCGCGGGGACGCGCGCGGTGCGGTCGGGACCGCCGGCCCGGCTGCGCACCTGCGCGCCGTCGAGCCGCCAGTGCGGGCTGAAATAGGGATCGCGGTAATCGGGGAACCGGCGGACGAACGCGATGTGCTCCGCCTCGTCGAAGGTCACGCCGCGCGTCGCGCTGCCCCAGTGCATCAGCTTCGCCTGCGGCGTGTACAGGACGCGCTGGCCGGCGGCGCGCACGCGCAGGCAGTAATCGACGTCGTTGTAGGCCACGCCGAAATCCTTCTCGTCGAAACCGCCGAGCTGCCGGTACAGGCTGGTCCGCGTCAGCAGGCAGGCGCCGGTGACCGCCGACACTTCGCGCGCGGCGGCGTGCCATTTGAGGTCGACCGCGCTCTCCGCCACCTTGGCGAACGGCGTGTCCGCGAGGCCGCCGTGCGGGCCGATGACGATGCCGGTGTGGTTGAGCGTGCGGTCGGGATAGATGAGCTTCGCGCCGACCACGCCGACGTCGGCCTGCGTGAACCAGCCGGCCATCTGCTCCAGCCAGCCGCGCTCGAGGGCGTTGACGTCGTTGTTGAGGTGCAGCACCAGCGGCGTGTCGATGTGCGGCAGCGCCGCATTGACGAGCCGGGAATAATTGAAGGGCGCGGCCGCGTCGGGCGTGCGCACCACGGTGCAGCGCAGGTCCGTGCGCTCCTGGATCCGGGCGAGGTAGCGGAGGGCGTCGGTGTCCCGCGAATGGTCGTCCACGATCACGAGCTTCACGTGGCGCCAGTCCACGGTTTCCTCGAGCAGCTCCACGCATTCCTGCAACAGGTGCAGGCGGTCGCGGGTCGGAATGACAATCGTCACGGGCCACCGGGCCAGCAGCGCCGGGTCCCAGCGCACCTGGTGGAAACGCGTGCGCCGGTGATGGCCCGATTCCGGCAGGAACGGCTGCGCCGCCCACTGGCGCCGCGCGAGCGCGTCGGCCACGGCCTGGCGCGCCTGTTCGTACGAGGGATCGGCGAGGTCGAGCTCCCGCGGCGCGCCGGCCCAGGCGTGGTGACAGACCAGGGGAATGTGCGCGACGCGCGCGGGCTCGAGCCGGTCGGCGACCCGCAACAGCGCGTCGAGCCACGGGATCGCGGCAAAGCCCGCGCGAAACGAGCCGAGTTCCACCAGACGCGCGCGTCGGATCACGCTGAGATTCCCGGGAAAGAGTCCCGAGAGGGCGAGCGCCGGGCTCCACTCGGGTTTGAAATCGGGTTCCGTCCGCCGGCCGGCGTCGTCCATCCGGTCCTCGTCCGTGTACGCGAGTTCCAAGTCCGGTTGCGCGGCGAACCGCTCCGCGATCTCCAGGAGCGCGTCGGGCGACAGCCGCGAATGGCCGGGCAGCAGCGTGAGCAGGTCGCCGGCGGCCGCCTGGACCGCCGCATTCAGCCCCGCCACGAAATCCGCGGCGGTCGCCGGCCGCGCCTTGATCCGCGGGTCCGCCGCGGGTGCGGCGTCGGCGCCGACAAAGCACGCCTCCCAATGGGCATGCAGTTGCGCCAGCAAATCACCGGCGAGACGTTGCAACTGCGCCGGCGCGCAGCCGCGGGCGTCGACGAGCAACGCGACCCGCGGCCCGGTCGCAGCAAGCGCCTGCGCCGCTTTGGCCAGCTCCTGTTTCAGGCGCGGGGTCAGCCGGCCCGCGACCTGCCACGCGGCGTAAGGGTCCGCGCGGGCGGGATCGGCGGGAATGACGGCCGGGGCCTCGCGGCGGTAGAGCGCGTACGCGGCACGCAGCGCCGGCACTTGGGCGCGGATCGGCCCGAGCCGGACGCCGGCCCCGGCGGCTGCGCGGCGCAACGCAAGGACGCTGCGCACGAATTCCCCGCGGTTAAAGGCGGGCAGGGGGCGTTCCCAAATCTCGCAGGACCGCGGATGAAACCGCCGGGCGAACACGAGGTGGCGCGTGCCGTCCTCGAGTTCCGCAAACATCTTGATGAGGACCGGCCCGGGCGCGGTCTCGTCGATGTCGAGCATCCCGAAATATTGCGACCGGCCCGCGTGCGGATGCTCGGGAAAAAGCGCGGCGGCCTCGGCGCGCTCGAGATTCCCGTATTCGAATTCGTTCTCCACCAGCGGGTGGGTGCTGCCCAGGAGCCGGACGATGCGCTGCCCCTGGTGGATGATCCAGCCCTCGACGCGCACCTTGCCGTATTGCGTGCCGCCGACGAGTTCGGGCTTTTCCAGCGCGCCAAAAAAGGGTGGGTTCGGCAGCGTATCGAGCGGCACGGCGGCGCCGGCGAGCACCAGCTCGCGCGCGAGCGGCGCCAGGTCCGCCGCGGGATCGGCCCGCCGGGCCTGCAGCAGCCGGTGCAAATGATCGGGCAGCAGGCGCGCGTCGTAGTCGCGGAGTCCGGGCCCCCGCTGGACCTTGATCGGCGTCCGCCAGATTTCCACCCAGTGGTGCCCGGCATCGAGCAGTTCGAGCCGCAACAGGCGGGCCCCGGCGGGCGGCGTGACCCTCAGGAGAAATCCCGCGTGCGGCCGGCCGGCGCGGCCGCGATGGCGTTCCTCGATCTCGGGCCGGGGCATGCCCAAAATGCCGAGGGAGGGGATGCCGTCGATGACCGCGCGGATATCTGAGAAGACCGCACCCGTCTTCGACAGGAACCAGCCGCCGATCCAAACGGGTTCGCCCTTGAACAACCACTCGCGGGGCTCCTCCACATCAAAGATATAGGCGTCGTTTTCGTTCACGGTCGAACGTGGGACTAAGGCGGACCGAAGGGCGGGGCGCAAGCCCGGTACTTGGGCGTAGGGGCGCCGCTCGCCGGCGCCCGGGCTTGCGCGTAGCCCCGGGCGGCGGCAAGCACCGCCCCTACGGAGAATTTGCCGCCTCCCGCGCCACCGCGAGATGCCGCGGCAGGGAGTTCGCCTCGTGATAGCGGCGGAGGATGGCGTCGCGCGCGCGCGTGGCGCGGCTGGTGTCGCCCGCGAAATGCGCGGCGAGGGCCGACTTCACGGCCTCGGCCAGTTGATAGCGGTCCCCCGGCGGAACGAGCCACGCCTCGTCCGGCGCGAGCATCTCGGCGATGCCGTTCACATTCGTGCTGACGACCGGAAGCCGGAAGGCCGCGGATTCCAGCAGCACGCGCGGGAAGGATTCCTCGAAGCTCGTGCACACGAAGATGTCGGCGAGGCGGTAGAAGTCGTGGATCTCGCCGGTCTCGGGCAGGAACAGCACATTGTCCAGGGCGTGCAGTTCCGCCTCCTGCTTGAGCGAGTCGAGGTACAGCCCCGGCCGGGCGCCGACCATGACCCACTGGATTTTTTTTCCGGGATAAGTGTGCCGCAGCTCCTCCCGCAGCAGTTCCGCGGCCCGCAGGTAGATGTGCTGGCCCTTGCGCTCGCAGATCGAGCCGATGTTGACGAGCAGCACGGCGTCCGGGTCGAGCCCGTGCTTCCGGCGGAGGTCCGCCTTGGCATGGGTGGCGGCGAACGCATCGATCCGGTCCGCGTCGACCCAGCTCGGCAGCAGGCGGAAATTGTTTCCGGTGTTGAGGTACTCGAACACGCCGCGCGAGGAATCCGCCGTGAACACGACCCGGGTGGCGCGGCGAAACGCCTCCTCCACGAGCGGGAACAGGGCGGCCGGCATGATGGGCGCAAAGAAGCGGCGCACCGGCGTGCTTTCATGCACGTAGAGCAGCGCGGGCTTGCCGGCGGCTTCCGCGAGGTGCACCGCCCAGAATGACACCATCGTGTTGGCGACGAGGAGATCGATCTGGTCCCAGTCGATCCGCGACGCCGCACGGAGCGCGGCGGTGAAGTCCGCGGGCGAGCGGGCGGCGAGCGCCGGAGCCACGTCGACGAGTTCGACGGGCATTCCGGCGGCTTCGAAGACCGCGCGCATCGGGCCGGCTTGCGGGGCGACGACGCGCACGGTGAAGCCAGGCTGCGCGGCGAGGTAGCGGGCGAGTTCGAAAATGAACCACGGGGCGCCCTCGAAGTTCAGGTTGTGCGTCGCCACCAGCACGCGCAGCGGCGGCCCGCCGGCCGAGGCGCCGGACTTGGCCGCGCGTCCCGGGGCCGCCCGCACCGGCGCCGGCGCTTCGGCCCGGTAGGCGGCCCAGGCTTCGCGGGTCACGGCGAGCAGCCGGGCGCCGGAGCCGGCGGGCAGGCCGTGCCGCTTCGCCGAGGCGCGCAGCGCCCAGAGCGCGCGCGCGAATGTCAGGCGCGACAGCGTCGGCAGCGCGGTGTCGGCGCCGGCAATGACGCGCGGCGTGAACCGGCGTGCGAACGCGAGGTGCTTTTCCCCGTTGTCCAGCTCGGCGAAAACCTTGAGCAGCGCCGGCGCGCTCTGGTTGGCGGGCAGGTCGACGTGCCCGCTGAATTGCGAATGGTCCTTGCCGGGCAGGTCGGTGAACACATCGGCGATGTCGGGGCGCGCCAACCCGAGCAGGAGCGGCGCTTCCTGCACCGCATCGGCCAGCGCGGTGATGCGCTTGATCTTCGCGGTGCGATGCGTGAGCCAGCCCGTGACGGACATCCGGCCGTAGCGCAGCCAGCCGGTCGTGGCGCGCGGCTCCTCGAGGGCGCCGAAAAAGGGCGGGTTCGGCAGCGAGTCCAGCGGCACCGCGATCGCCGCCGACACGATTTCGTCCGCCAGCGCGGGCCACGGCGCCTGCGGTTGCTGGCTCCGGCGGCGGAGCAGGGCCGGCATCAGCTCCGCGAGTTGGTCGCTGAGCAGCGGGGGCGGCGGACATGGCGCGGCATCGGCGGCCACCGCGATGCGCTGCCGGAAAAACTCGGTCCAGTTTCCGGCCGGGTCGCGGACTTCCAGCCGCAGCGAGGTCGCGCCGCCGTGCGGTTCCAGCAGGAGCACGAAACCGGCATAGGGCGGGCCGGCCCGCCCGAGGAATTTCGCGTCGAGCTCCGGCTTGGGCAACCCGTGCAGCGCGAGGAAGGGCCGGCCGTCCACCCAGCCGCGCAGATCGGTGACGAGCCGGTTTTTGCCGCCATGGATCCAGCCGGCGACCCAGCTTTTCCCCGCGGGAAAAGCCCAGTCGGGCGGATGGATCTCGACCGCAAACTGCCAGCCGGCGGATTCAGTCATGGGCTACGCGTAAATGGCCGCGGCCTCGTTGGCGAGGGCGGCGTGCTGGGGGAGGGAAACGCGCTCGTCGAAACGGGCCGTTACCGCGTGCCGGGCGCGCCGGGGGCGCGTGGTGTCGCCCGCGAGATGCGCGGCGAGCGCCGCTTGCAGCGCCTCCGCCAGCCGGCGGGGATCCCCGGGCGGAACGAGCCACGCTTCGTCGGGCGTCACCAACTCGGGGATCCCGTTCACGTCGGTGCTGACAATGGGCGTGCCGAATGCCGCGGCCTCGAGCAGCACGCGCGGCGAGGATTCCTCGAAGCTCGTGCATACGAGCAGGTCGGCGAGCCGGTGCCAGGCGAGGTTGTCGCGGGTCTCCAGCACGAACCGCACGTGGTCCAGGCCGGCGTCGGCGACCTGCTGGCGCAACATCGCCAGGAAACTGTCGTCGCGCGCCCCGACCATCACGAACTCCACCGGCCGCGCGGCCGCGCGCAGCTGGGGCGCCAGCCGCGCGATCGCACGGAGGAAAACGTGCTGGCCCTTGCGCTCGCAGACGGTGCCGAGATTGAGACACACCACCGCGTCGGCGGGCAGGTGGTGGCGCCCGCGCAGTTCCGCCTTCGGGTGGGCCGCGACAAAGGCGTCGATCGCGGCGACATCCAGCCAGCTCGGCAGCACGCGGAAATTGTCGCCCTCCTCGAGATGCGCAAAAATCTGACGCGAAGCATCCGCCGTGAAAGCCACGCGCGTCGCGCGGCGAAAGGCGTCCTCGATGACGGGCAGCAGCGCGGGATCCACGCGCGCCGCGAAAAACTGCCGGACCGGCGCGCTCTCGTGCACGTACAGCACCGAGGGTTTGCGGGCGGCGCGGGCGAGGTGCACCCCCCAGAACGAAACCATCGTGTTGGCGATCACGAGATCGACCTGGGACCAGTCGATGGTCACCGCCGCGAGGGCCGCGGAAAATTCCGCGGGCGAGGTGGCGGCGAGGGCGGGCGCGAGGTCCACGACCTGCACGGGCATGCCCGCTTCCTCGAACAGCCGGCGCAGCGGTCCGTCCTGGGGCGAGAGCACCTGCACGCGGTTGCCGGGCTGGCCGTGGAGATGGCGGGCGAGTTCGAAAATCAACCGCGGTGCGCCCTCGAAGTTCAGGTTGTGCGTGACGACCAGGAAACGCTGCGGTCGCGCGGTGGCGGCCGGGGCGGCCGGCGGGGGGCGGCGCGAGATGGGCCGCGGCGCCGCCGCGCGATACTGGGTCCACGCTTCGGCGACGGCGGACATCAGCGCAGCACGCGGGCCCGGCGGCATTTCGTGACGGCGGGCGGCGCCGCGCAGGGCCCAGAGCGCCCGCGCGAAAGTCAGGCGGGACAGCCGCGGCAATGGCGGGATTTCGCCGGCGGTGACCTGCGGCACGAATCGTTGGGCGAAGGCCAGGTGTTTTTCGCCGTTTTCAAGTTCGGCAAAAACCTTCAGCAGCGCCGGCGTGCCGGGATCGGCCGGTGCGTCGGCCTGGCCGATGAATTGCGCCTGTTCGCTGCCAGGCAGGCCGGTGAACAGGTGGTCGACGTCGCTGCGCGCGAGTCCGTGCAACAGCGCCGATTCCTGGAAGCCATCGGCCACGGCGCTGATCCGCCGGATCCTTTCCGTGCGGTGCGCGAGCCAGCCCGTGACCGCCAGGCGGCCGTAGAGCAGCCGGCCGGTGTCGACGGGTTCCTCCAGGGCGCCCACTAACGGCGGGTTGGGGAGCGAGTTGAGCGGCACCGCGACGGCGGCGCCGACCACCTCATCGGCGAGGGCCGCGAACGATGTCCGCGGCTGGCGCCGGTGCAGTCGCAACACCGCCAGGGTCATGGCCGCGAGCCGGGGGGCGAGGGGCGCGGGCTTGGGCGCGGCTTCGGCGCTTTCGGCCGTGATGGTGGTGCGGAAGAACTCGGTCCATGCACCGGCCGGGTCGCGGACTTCCAGGCGCAGCCGGGTCGCCCCGCGGTGGGGCGTGAGTTGCAGGACGAACCCCGCGTGCGGCGGACCGGCGCGACCGAGGAGTTTTTGTTCAAGCTCCCGCCGGGGCAGGCCCGCCAGCCCGAGGAACGGCCGGCGGTCGACCCACGCGCGGATGTCGGTGGCGACGCGTTCCTCGCCTGCATAAATCCAGCCCGCCACCCAGCTCGCTCCCGCCGGAAACCGCCAGCCGGCCGGATGCACCTCCACCGCAAACTGCCAGCCGGCCGCCTCAGGCATGAGAGGAAAGGAAGGGAAAAGCGGAAGCGCGCATGGCCAGATCAGGCAAGGTGCGTCCCCGTCGGAAGAGGTCAATCCTGTGTCTGGCAGGGCACTTGAGCCGAGGAGGATATGAGGAGCCGGCGTTCACCTTGCCGTATGCGCTCCCTTTCGGGCGACCGATCCCTTTCCGGCGCGCAAGAGCACACCTTGATCCCATCTTGAGCCGGAACCATTCAGTGGAAACCGCGAAGGACGCGAAGAAACGCGAAAGTCGCGAGTCAGACCAGATCCTCAGTGATGCCGTGCTCACTCTTGGGATGCGCAGGGGGTCAGGCCGCTTTTTGCTGTTAAGGATGCCAGTCGAAAGAGGAGGCCGCGGATTGCGCTGCAGCAGAAAGCGGCCTGACCCCGTTGGGTCCCCTCCGCGTGCGACGGGAAAACCTGAAACCTGAGACCTGAACGTGGCTGCGGCGGCGGGGCGGCTGAGACCGGAATTGGGGGGTGCCAACGGACATCGCGGCAGCCGCGCGCTCAAACCAACGCGTGGTCTCAGTGCGCGCCACCTTTGGCTGCACGCGGGCGGCCCGGCTTGGGTGAGACCGAACGCATCACGATCGGCCCGCGGCCGGTGCGCGCGAACGGCACGCGGTTGCGCGCGAGGGCTTCGGCGAACAAACTCACGACGGCCGGACGTGTGAGGGTGGACGCGCCGGCCAGGGGAATCCAACGCACCTGGCTGGCCGACCCCTGCAACAATTTCCCGGGATCCGGCAATCCCTTGCCGTGATTGAAGTAGAACCTGACGCCGTCCGCACTCGCCCGGATGGCAAAGACGCCCTCGTAGCCGTGCCCGCTCGGCGAATAACTGATGACGAAGCAGTCGCGATATTCATACACCACCTCATGGGCGGTGGGCAGTCGCTTTTGCAGCCACCGCCGCAGGACGCCGACGAGCCGTCGATGCGAGGGCGCGAACTGGGTGATCAGCCCGCGCAGTTGCGCTTCCGCCGATCGTCTCGCCGCCGCCGTCTGGGGTTTCAGGGGTGAAGTGCTCATGACGGTTTGTGCATGTTGGAGGATGTTGATCACTCCTTCAACGAATGAACGGCCCGACTCCGGACATCGCGCCGTCCGGTTTGCCTGAGTTGGACTCATGCAACTGGGGGCCTGCTTGCAGGCGATTCAGGGCAGTCCCCCAACCGATTTTTAACCGCGAAGGACGCAAAGAGACGCGAAGGTGTTAAATTCTTCACCGGACCCAGTGCGCTGGGCGGCGTCCGCTCTCAAACCAGCGCACGGGGGCAGTGCGCTCCACCTCCACTGCATCGTTCGAGTTAAACGGGAGTTCCGCCGGCGATTGCCTGGGCGAGCGCGGTGTGGCGGGGAAGGACGATGCTGCCGGCGAAGTGCGACTCGATGCGGGCCCGGGCCCGCGCGGCGCGGGCGTGCGCGGCGGCCGGATCGGCCAGCACGTCGGCCAGCGCGTCCGCCCAGGCGGGCGTGTGGCCGGGCGGGACGAGCTTCGCCTCGAGGCGGTCGCGGGCGATTTCGCTGATGCCGGGAATATCCGACGCAAGCAGCGGCGTGCCGCAGGCCATCGCCTCGAAGACCACGCGGGGGGACGATTCCTCGTAGCTCGAGCAAACGCTCAGATCGGCGGCGGCGTAGTAGCCGAGAAAATCGGGCGTCTCGGGGTGCACGACGAGGTTGGGCAACGCCAGGTTGGCCAGAATTTCGCGGAGAAACTCGTCGAACGGCGCGTGGCGTCCGCCGAGCAGGACGAATCGCGTGCGCGCGGCGAGGTCGGGCTGGCGACGGTTGAAGAGGTCCACCGATCGGGCGAAGCTGACCTGCGCCTTGCGATCGCACACGGTGCCCACGTTCGTCACCAGGAGTTCGCCGGGCTTGAGTCCGAACGCGGCCCGCACCTTCTCGCGCGGGTGCGCGGCGCGCCAGGCATCGAGCGCCGCGAGGTCCACCCAGCCGGGCGTCAGCACGGCCTTCACGGGCCGCCCGGGGCCGGCGTGGTAGCGGCGGGTGGCGTCGCTCGTGAAGCTCACCGCATCGGCGAGCGCGAGCGCCTCGTCGGCGAGCGCCAGGACCGCGGGGTGCACGCTGCCGCCGTAGAAGGCCGCGGGGCTGGTGCTCTCATGGACGTACGAGAGCACCCGTTGGCCGGCGGCCTTCGCCGCGTGGACCGCCCAGAAGGTGGTGAAGGTATTGGTGATGACCAGGTCCGCCGCCGCAAAATCAACGGCGCGGCCGAGCGCGGCCAGGCCGGCTTCCGCGGCGGCCGGGCTGTCGGCGCGAAACACCGGGGCGGCGTCCACGATCACAATCTCGGCTCCGCAGGCTGCGAAACGTTCGCGCAGCGGGCCATCGGCGGCACTCACCACGGTCAGGGCCACACCGCTCGCGGCGTGGTGCCTCGCCAAATCGAGAAGAAAAAGCGGGGCGCCCTCGAGGTTGAGGTTGTGGCTGGCCAGGATGATGCGCGTGAGCGGCCGGCCGGCGTGCGCCGGCGGGGGCGGGCGCGGCACGGCGGACGGACGCGTGGCCGCGGCGCGCAGCCGGTCGATCTCCGCCTGCAACTGGGCGTCCGGCACCACGCTGAAACCGCGCACGCGCAGCGCGCTCTGCCAGGCGGTGAGCGCCTCCGTGAAACCGGAGTCCGGGCACGGCGGGTACGCGTATTTTTCCTCCTCCGCGTCGTGGCGCCGCGTGGTGCGGACCTGCACGAGGTGGAGCGAGCCGTCGGGCATTTCCGCGTAGAGGCGCAGCGTGACGGGATTGGGCAATTGCGGCGGCACATCCACGTAGCCTTCGTAGCCGGCTGTGCCGGCCGCGGGATAGTCGGGGAAGTGCGGGACGATGTTGGCCGTGGCGCGTCCGAGCGTGAGCGGTTGCAGCACCTGCAGGTCGGCCGTGCCCCAGAGTCGCTTGATGGGCGTCGTCTGGTGGAAAATATAACCGACCACCGGCAGCAGGCCGAAGCGGCTGCGGTTCACCAGCGCGGGTTCGTCCGCGTGGCCGATGAAGGGGGCGGGCGGATAAAGCTGGTCCTGGCCCACGGGTAGTTCGGCCGCGAGGTCCGTCGCGAGCTTCACCCAGGAGGCTTCCGGCCGGGTGCGCCGGGCCCGCAGGATGAAATCCAGGCCGCGGCCGAAGTCATGCCAGCGCAACGGTCGCGGCAGCGGCGGTTCGGGCGCGGGTGCGGTGCGCGCGGCGACGTGGTACGTGACGGTTTGAAAGGCCGACCAGCGGCCTTCGATTTCCAGCGCCTCCAGGACCACGTCGATTTTTCCCGGCGGGAGTTCGAGCGTGAGGGCAAACTCCGCGAGCACATACGGGCGGCCGGTCTTGAAATGCGCGGCCAGGTCGGCGCGCGGCCGGCCGTGGATGCCCGCGAACACGCGGCCGTCGATGCGGGCGCGCACATTGGCGAAGTGGCGGCCCGGTTTCGGCCAGACCCAGCCGCGCAGGGTGTGTGTGCCCGCGGGTAGCGCCGCGCCAGGCGCAGGGGACTCGAGATGGCTGAAGCTGAACGGCGTCTCGTGCATCAGAGGCCGGTGGAGGAGCTGGCTTGCAAGCGATTCAGCACCGCCGACGCCGGCCGCGCGTGGTGATCGCCTGCCTGCAGGCTGCGGCCGCCGGAAAAGCCGATTCGCCTCGTCATGGTCACCCCAGCCACGCCTCGCGGACGACCTGCAGGTGGGCGGGCAGGGCGCGGGCCTGGTGATAGTTGCGGGCGGCGCGGGCGTAGGCCATCGAGAGCATCTTTTGATTGCCGGCGAAGTGATCGGCGAGCGCCATTTTAAGCGCGGCGGCCAGCTTGAACGGATCCCCCGCGGGCACGAGGAGCGCCTCGTCGGTGTTGGTCACCATCTCCGGGATGCCGTTGACGTCCGTGCTCACGATCCGCGTGCCAAACACCATGGCCTCGAGCAGCACGCGCGGGAAGGATTCCTCGAAGCTCGTGCAGACGAGGATGTCGGCCAGCCGGTAGAAATCGTAGATGTCGGGCGTCTCGGCGAAAATCCGCACGTCGTGCAGGCCCATCAGCTGGATGTCCTCGCGCAACGTTTCCATATAGAGGCCCTCACGGGCGCCGACCATGACCCACTCGATCTTCTTCCCGGGAAACAGCGCGGCGCGTTCCTTTTCAAACAGGTCGATGCCGCGGATGTAGACGTGCTGGCCCTTGCGCTCGCAGACCGAGCCGATGTTGACGGCGATGACCGCGTCGGGATCGAGCCCGTGCTTGAGGCGCAGCGCGCGCTTGTCGTGGCCGGCGGCAAACTTTTCGATCCGCCCGAAGTCCACCCAACTGGCCAGCGTGCGGAAGTTGTCGTTCCCGTTCAGCTCCTCGTGGATCGCGCGCGTGGCCTGCGCGGTGAAGACCACGCGCGTGGCGAGCCGGAAGGCGTCCTCGACGGTCTCATGCATCGCCGCCGGCAGCATCGGCTGGAAGAAACGCTTCACGGCATTGCTCTCGTGGATGTAGAGCGCGGAGGACTTGCCGAGCAGCGCGGCCAGGTGCATGGCCCAGAACGTGAGCATGGTGTTGCCGACAAACACGTCGGTCCCGGCCAGGTCGCGCGCGGCGGCGAACTGCTTCAGCGCGAGCGCGAATTCCGCCGGCGTCTTCACCGCGAGCAGCGGGGCGACGTCCCACACCTCGACCTTCAAGCCCGCTTCTTCAAACCGTTTCCGGAGCGGGCCGTCCTGGGGCGAGACGACGGACACCTGCACGCCCGGCTGCTCCGCCAGGTAGCGGGCGAGTTCGAAGATGAAGATCGGGGCGCCCTCGAAATTCAGGTTGTGGGTGACGATCGTGGCGTGGAACGGCCGCGCCGTCTGCGCCGAGCGCTGGTGATACGGGTTGAGCGGCAGGTTGCGCGGCGGGAACTCCAGCTCCTCGCTGATGAACGGGTCGCGCCGCTGGCCGTGCCGCGCGATGTATTCGATGTGCTCGCGTTCCGCGTAGGTGTTGCCGCGCGACGCGCTGCCGACGTGGCGCAGCACGGCCTGCGGCGACCACACCGTGCGGAAACCCGCCTCGGCCGCGCGAAGACAGTAATCGACGTCATTGTAGGCGACCTGCAGCCTGGCCTCGTCGAAACCCTGGAGACGGCGATAGAGATCGGTGCGCGTGAGCAGACAGGCGCCGGTCACGGCCGCGACATTGCGGGCGGCGTGCGGCAGGAAAAGATAACCGAGGTCCTCGGCGGGTTCCCTTTCGAAGAACACATGGGCCAGCCCGTCGCCGCGGCTCAGGCCGATGCCCGCGTGATTCACCGTGCCGTCGGGGTAGAGGAGCTTGGCGCCGGCCACGCCGGTGCCCGGCACGGAGAGCCAGCCCACCAGATCCTCGAGCCAGCCGGGCGCGAGCGCCTCGACGTCGTTGTTGAGATGCAGGATGAGCGGCGTGTCCGCCCGCGCGCTGCCGAGGTTGACCAGGCGTGAGTAATTGAACGGGTGGTCGCCGGTTGCCCCGTTCGGCAAGCTCAGGGCCCCGAGCCCGTCGCGGGGCATGCCGGCGACGGGCGACGCCCTGATCACCTCGACGCGCAGATCAGTCCTCCCCGCCAGCGAATCGAGGTAAGCCAGCGTGTCCGCGTCGGTGGAGTGGTCGTCGACCACCACGACCTTCACCGATTCCCTGGGCGTCGTGCGCGCCACGGAGTCGAGGCAGGTGCGCAGCAGGTCGGCGCGGTTTTTCGTCGGGATGACGATGGTGACGTGATTCTCGCGGAGAATGTCCGGACTCCATTTCAACTGGTGGAGGCAGAGGGCGTAGTTCCTGGCGAAATCCGGCAGGAACGGCTCGGCGCGGAGGCCGCGGCGGACCACCGCCTCCGCGATGCCCTTGCGCGCCGCCTCGAACAAATAGCCCTTCTGGTCGCCGCGCGTCGCCGTGCTCTCCGCATGGGCGCGCCAGTGATAGCCGACATAGGGCACATGCAGCACGTCGCGCGCCTCGATCAATTCCCAGCAACGCAGGAAAAGGTCGATGTCCTGCGCGCCATTGAACTCCGGCCGCAGCCGGCCGGCCTGTTCCACAATGCTGCGGCGGATGACGGTGAGGTGGTGCGTGTAATTGTGCGTGAGCGCCATCTCCGGGCTCCAGCCGCCCTTGAACTGCGGGTCGAAGCGCCGGCCGGTGTCGTCGATCTTGTCCTCGTCCGTGTAAAGGTAGCCGGCGGTCGGGTGACGCGCGATGGCCTGCGCGACGTGGAGCAAGGCATCGTGCGGCAGCAGGTCGTCGTGATCGAGCAGGGCGACGAACTCGCCGGTGGCGACATCGAGGGCGGAATTGGTCGCGCGCGCGATGTGGCCGTTGGCGGGGCGGAAGACGGGCTTGAGGCGCGGCTCGGTGCGCGCGGCTTCCTCGAGGATCCGCCGGACGTGCGGCTGCGGCGAGGCGTCGTCGGCGATGCAAAGCTCCCAGCGCGGGTAGAGTTGCTGGCGCAGGCAGTCCAGCAGCTCGCGCAGGTATTTCTCCGGCGTGTTGTAGGCCGGCACGACCACGCTGATCAGCGGTCCGCCGCTTTGCACCAGGGCGGCGGCATCCTGTGCCAGCGCGGCGCGGAGGCGGGGCGTGAGGCGGTTGTGCCAGCACCAGCGCGTGTAGGGGTCCTGGTCGCGGCGCCGGACGATGTCGGCGGGCAGCTTCTTCGCCTCGCCCCGGCCGAGCGTGCCGGCCAGGTGCTCGCGCAGCCGTTTCATCTCGGCATGCGCCTGGCGCAGGCTGTCGAACTGATAGCGGCCGAGCGGCACGCCGCGCATGAAGGCGGCCAGGACCTTGAGAAACAGCCCGGCGCGGTAGATGGGGATCGGGCCGGAATGCTCGTCGCGCCGGTCGAGGTACATGCGCCGGGCGAACGCGAGCGGGCGGGAGCCGTCGCCGGTCTCCGCAAAAATCTTCAGGTTGGCGGGATTCGGCGTGTCCTTGCGGATGTCGACGAGGCCGTAGTAACCGGACTTCAGCGCGTTCGCATGGTCGGTGCGGTGGGAGGCGACGTCAGGCCGGTCCTTCGGGTAGACGAGACGGTTTTCGGTGAGCACCCCGGTCGTGGCGCTGAGTTGCCCGATGTGGCGGCCCACGCCGAAGATCCAGCCCGTGATGCGGAACTTGTCGTAGCCGGCGTTGATCCAGAAACCCGGGTTCTCGATGTGGCCGATGAAGCGATCGCCGATGACGACGTCGCTCGTCGGCGTGAGGACGTCGCGCAGCACGGCATCGGTCTCGCGGCAAAGCTCCCCCCACGATGCCCGGTGGAAGTGCCGGTAGAGATAGTGGAGGGTTTGAAAGACGATGGCCGCGCGCATAAGCCGCGGGGGTTTCCTGGCGCTGGCCGGCAGGGCGGACGTGTCGAGCGGGGTGCGGAAGAATTCGCGCCAGTGCGTGCCGTCGTGCCAGTCGAGGGCCAGTTCCCGCGCGCCGCGCCAGAGGACGACGCGCTGGATGAACCCGGTGCGCAGCGCGGCCAGCGTGCCGCCGAAGACGCGCTGGGTGTCGGGCCGGTCGAGGCCGTAGATGCCGAGGTAGGCGCGCTTGTCGACGCGGGCGCGGATGTCGACGCAGCGATCGGTCTCGCCCGGATAGAGCCAGCCGACGACCTCGATCCCAGCCACCTCCGGCCGCCAGGAGGCGGGACTGTCGAGGTGGAATTTGGGCGCGGGAGGAACACTCATCAAGGGGTGGAAAATAAGAGTCAGCCTTCCGGCCAGTAAAGCCTGTTCGGGGGCTGATTCGTTAACCGCGAGGAACGCGAAGAAACGCGAAAGTTATTTCGACCTTCGCGTGTCTTGGCGCCCTTCGCGGTTCAAAAGCTTTTGGATAGGCCCTTTTGACAGGGGGCCGGTTGCTTTATTATCGATTTGGGCGTTGCCGGGGATTGGTTGGCTCGCGTTACCTTGGCCGATGCCTCCAGTCGCCCCGCCTTCCTCGGAAAGTCGCGAGCGGGTGATCGCGGCGGTGCTGTTCGGCCTGCTCTTGGCGTTCCATGGCTGGGCCGTGTCGGTGGGCTGGAAGAACGGCAACCTGCCCGGCAACGAATTCCGCCAGTCGCAAACGGCGCTGACGGCCATGTTCATTCAGCGCGACGCCGATTACGGGCTGGCCTATCCGACGCCGGTGCTGGGCCACCCCTGGTCGGTGCCGATGGAGTTTCCCCTCTATCAGTGGTGCGTGGTCGCGGTCAGCAACGTCACCGGCCTCCCCCTGATCCAGGCCGGGCGGACCGTCAGCCTGCTTTGCTTCTACGGCGCGCTCGCGGCGCTCTTTCCGCTCCTGGGGCATTTCCGGCTGTCGCCCGCGCGCCGGCTGGTCGCGATGGGGCTGCTGCTGACGTGTCCGCTCTATATTTTCTACACGCGCGCCTTCCTGATCGAAACGATGGTGCTGATGTTCTCGCTGTGGTTCCTGGTGGCCTTCGGGCGCCTAGTCACGGCGCCTTCGCCGGGGCGGCTGGCGGTGACGGCGGCGCTCGGCATCCTGGCGGGACTGGTGAAGGTGACCACGTTCATGGTTTTCCTGCTGCCCGCCGCCGGGTGGACGCTCCTTGAAATGGCCCGCGCGCACGCGGCCGGTGGCTGGGCGGACGCTGCCCGGCGGGGCGGGTGGGCGCTGGCGGCCGTTGCCGGGCCCGTGCTGGCCACGACCTGGTGGACGCGGTTTGCCGACGCGACCAAGGGGCGGAACGTCAGTGCCGCCTTCATCGAATCGGGCAATCTCGCGTGGTTCAATTTCGGCCTGGCGGGCGAGCGGTTTTCCGCGGCGACCCTGGCGGCGCATTGGCGGCACCTGACCGAGAACATTGCCGGTCCGGTGATGCTGGCGGTCACCGGGCTGTTGCTCGCCACGGTCAGCCGGCGCTGGTGGCGTCCGGCGCTCGTCTGCCTGGCCGCGTACCTGGCGCCGCTGGTGATTTTTCCCACGCTCTATGCGCGCCATGACTATTATGCCGTGACCAATGCCGTGCTGCTGCTCGGCGTGGCGGGGCTGGCGCTGGCCGGCGCCCTCGATGCCCGGCCGCGGTGGCTGCCGTGGGTGCTGATCGTCGGCGTGCATCTCGCGCAGGGCTGGACCTACCGCCGGACTTATTTCGAACTGCAGGGCGCGGTCAGCCCGGGGGGGAGCGACATGACGCATGCCATCAACCTGATGACGAACCCCGACGAGCAAATCGTCGTGGCTGGCTCCGACTGGGATTCCAGCATGGCGCTCTACAGTGAACGCCGGGCGCTGATGCTCCGCAACGGCACGGAGCTGGACGCGGACTACCTCAACACTGCCTTGAAGGCGCAGCAGGGCGGCCGGGTGACGGTCTTTGTGGCCCGCGGCGACCAGCGCAAAAACGCACTGCTGCTGCCGCTGATGGTTAAATATTTCGACGTCGATCCCCGGCCGCTCTTCCGCTGGCAGGACTGCACGGTGTACGGCCGGCGCGCCTTGCGCGGCCGGATGGCGGATGCCGTCCGGCGCGGCACCACCCTGGTGGGCGTGGCGCTCGACGGCACGGCGGCCGCGGAGACGTGGTCGCTCGTCGGACAGGAGGTCCGCACCGCCGACCTGCTGGAGCGGGATCGCGACATGCTCACACTCTGTGAACCGATGCCGTGGAAATTCTATTCCCAGTTCGGTTCACGCCTGACCACGGAGTCCGGGATGCCCGCGTTGTTTGCGCATCCCGACACCCGGTTGTGGTTCAAGGTCCCGCCGGGCCCGCGGGTGTTGCGCGTCACGTGCGCGGTGCAGGCCGGGGCCTACGCCGGCGAACCGGGAGCCCGCACCGACGGCGTGGAATTTTTCGTGGACCGCGAGCGCGCGGATGGCACCCGCGACCGGCTGGGCTCGCTGTGGCTCGATCCGGCGGGTCGTCCCGCCGATGCAGGCTACCACCAGCTCGAGGTGGCGATGAACTTCCCCGATGAAACCAACATCGTGCTTTCGACCGGGCCTGGCGCCCGCGGGAACTACACGCGCGACTGGGCGTTGATCGGCCCGGTGCGCCTTGAGTGACTACAGGGGCGGGCGGTGTTCGCTGCTGAAGGCATTCCCCTTGGATTTTTAACCGCGAAGGGCGCGAAGGGGTTGAGTTCTTCGCGCCCTTCGCAGTTCCGGTGGAGGGCCCAGCTCCGGCTGGGCCGAGCGCGCGCCCGCGATATCCCGTTCGCGGCCCAGCCGGAGCTGGGCCCTCCAAAAGAACGCGGAGAAATCCGGTCCGGGGGGCTTCTTCGCGGCCTTTGGGATCTTGGGGTAAAGGGCAGAAGCGCGAGGCGATTGGTACCAGAATGACGATAGCGGGGAATCATGCATTCTGATCGGCTATCCTTTAATTTAAAACGCCCTGATCGAGCGGGATCCGACCGCATGAGTCCGGCTCAGCGGATCTCGATCCGGCCCCAGTAGGCCCAGTCGTTGACCAGGTTGTTTTCCGGTCCGGGGGAAATCTTGAAGACCACGGGACCGGTGAACGGCCCGGCGCCGTCGAGCGTGATGACCTGGGGCCCGCGGTCGCCCGGCACCTTCACGGGATCGAGGCGGCGATGGTCCAGCACGCGCCGCAATCCATCGGCGCGGAGTTCGAAAATCTCCACGGTGACGCCATCGGTGACCGCCTTGGCATCCGGGGCATAAGCGGCGGCGGAGATTCCGACTTCCGCGACGATGCGGTTTGCACCGGGCGGCGGCGTGAAGGTGAGTTCGGAATCGGGGTGGGCGAGGATGACTTTCCGCCCCAGGCCCACGTCACCGAGATTGATGCCGAACATGCTGCGCGCGCTCGTCGGGCGGGGCGAGGTCATGGGAAATTCCATCCCGGCCAGGTCGTTCGCCTGCAGTTTGGCCGCGTTCGGATCCGCCGCCGGGCGCGTGCCGAGCGCGACGCCTTCAAAGGTGCGGCCTTGCACGGCGGTGGCGGCCGCAGGGATGGCTGCTTCCGGCAGATAGAGTTCGCCGTCATCGCTGGTGGCGAACGGCGCGGCCGCGAGGTGGAAGCGGTCGGTGCGGTCCCGCGCGAAACCGAGACGGTCGATGCGACGCGGGTTGTGGCGGATCAGCATGGCCGCGATCCGCCGGGGCGGCAGCCGGTTCAGGATGGTGTCGAGGACGGCGAATTCGTCCTCCCGACCGTCGGGCACGAGGACAGCCCGGCGCTGCGCATAGTACGGGATGAAGGAACTCCAATCCCAACCGTACACCAGGATCACGCCGTCCGCCGGCACGCTGGCGCGGATGACGTCCGCGATGCCCGGAGGGCGGGGCGGCGGCTGCCGCCAGTGTCCGGCGTAACCGCGGGCGTAAGTCAGCAACTGGCCGCCGAAGAAAAGCCCGAGCATCAGCACCCGCGCCGCGAGCGGCAGCCGGGGATTGTCCCACACCCCGGCCAGCAGGAAACCGGCGGCCAGCATCAGGAGCAGGGCATTCGCGCAGTAATAATAGTCGTGGTGATAAAACAGGTTCGAGAACAGCAGCAGGCCGCCCATGAAAAAAGCCACGCCCCATGCGGCGACGCGGCGCAGCGGCGGGCTGGCCAGCGCGAAGGCCAGGATCAGCACCGCGAGCGGCACCTCGCCCAGCACGCAGGCGCGGATGTTGTCCCACGCGGCGGACCAGAATTCGGCGGAGGTCCGCTGGTCCCAGGTGCCCCAGTTCCATTTCACCAGTTCGGTCGAGGCCAGGAATCCCGAGAAGGGATTCGAGTGCTTGATCCGGTCGGAGTGCTTCACCCACCACTCGGCCACGCCCACCGCGACCAGCACCGGCACCGCGGCCAGCGCGACCCCGAGCCAGGGGCGCGCGCCGGGTTCCGTGCGGCGCGACCAGCGCGGCAGCCACAGCCAGAGCGCGAAAAGACCCGCCGGCGGGAGGAAAACCAGGAAGGTCGTCGTCTTGGCGAGGGCGGCCAGGACGGCGAACACGGTCCCGCCGACGGCGCAGCGGAGGCAGTTGTCGCGCACGGCCCGGCCGATGGCGTACAGAAACCACGTCGAGAAACACAGCGCGGTCGTCTCGATCATGAACGCGCGCGAATAAAACAAATAAGTGGGCGAGGCCAGGACCGCGGCCGTCACGAGAAGACGGCGCGAAGGGGTCAGGCCGAAAAATCCCGCCAGGCCATAAACGGCCGGCAGCAGGGCGAACAGGAAAAACACCCCGACGCCGCGCGCGGTTTGCTCGAGCGGGGTCCCGAGGAGATTGCTCGCGGTGGCGACGATCCATTGGTGCACCGGGAACTCCATCGGGATCGACCACGGCGGGCCGAACAGCGGGAGTTCGTAGTCGAGCTTGTAGCCGTCGGTCTTGAGCCAGTACGCGGACGTCGCGGTCTGGAGCTGGCGAAACTCATGGCGGTCCAGGATGCTGTTGTGCCAGCCGCGCGTGGTGAGCGCCAGCGTGAGCAGCACCATGGCGGCGAACAGCCAGAGGAGGGGCCGCGCCGGGGCGGGGGCAGGGGGCGTCGGGTCGGCCATTGGCTCAGTGTCCCGAATAACCGGCCGCCGAGCGCCGGATGCCCTCGTCGAGCGACACCTGCGGCTGCCAGCCGGCGGCGGCCGCGAGGCGGCGGTTGTCGAGGCGGCTGTCCTCCACGTCCCACGCCGGGGCCGGCTGGAACGCGAGGGTGACTTTTTTCCCGGTGTGTTTTTCCACGAGGCCGATCACCTCGCGGACGCTGTGCGACTCGCCGGCGGCGAGGTTGAAGGTGCCGGTGAGCCGGCGCGCGATGACCTGTTCCACGGCAAAAACAAAATCCGTGTAGTAGAGGAAGTCCTTCCGCGCATGGCCGTCGCCCCACAGCGTGAGCGGCGAGCCCTCGGCGGCGCAGCGGAGCGCGTGGGGGATGAGTCCCTGCAGGCGATTGCGCGGCACCGGGTAGCCATAGGGATTGGAAATGCGGAGGATGGTGCTGGGCACGCCGTGGGCGCGCGCGTAGCGCTCGACGATTTCCTCGGCCGCGCGCTTGGCGGCGCCATACCGGCCGATGGGCTGGCAGGAGTCGGTCTCGAGGCTCGGCCGGCCGGGGGCGTTGCCGTAGACGGCGCCGCCGGAGGAAAAGAAAACGAACTGGGGACGCTGCGCGGCGGGAAGCGCGGCGATAGCTTGCAATGTTTTCTCCAATGCCGGCAGGTCATGCGCCCGCTCGGCGCCGGGGTTCTGCTCGGAAGTGGCGGGCAGCGTGCTCCACGCGAGGTGCAGGACGGCGTCCTGGGCGGCCAACCCGGCCTCGAGGCGGGCGAGTTCATGAAAACCCTCGCCGCCGCCGCGCGAGAACAGCGTTACTGCATGGGCCGGCGCGCGGAAATGGTCCACCAGCAGCGAGGCCAGCCGGCCGCGGCCGCCGGTGACTGCAATGCGCGTGGGCTGGGAAGGCGGGGACATGGTTCAGGAAACTGCCAGCGTCGCATAGAAGCTGGCAAGGGCGTCCGCACTGCGCCGCCAGTTGAAATGTTTCTCCGCATAAGCCGCCGCGCCGCGCGCCAGCCGGTCAGCCAGCGCCCGGTCTGCGCGCAGTGCGGTGACGGCCCGCGCGATGCCGGCGGCGTCCGCCCGGTCCAGCACATAGGCGTCGGTCCCGTGCACGAGCGTGGTTCCAAGATTCGTGCGCGGCAGGATCACCGGCCGGCCGAGCGAGAAAAATTCGGGCAGCTTGGAAGGGAAACGATAGTCGTTGAACGCGTCCGCCGTCCCGGGCTGCACGAAAACATCGGCGAGGGCCATCAACGCCGGCAGGTGGGCGTGGTGCCGGACCAACCCCAGCGCGAGCACGAAGGGGGCCACCGCCTGCGCGAGATCCCCGGGGAAATCGACGCGGTCCAGGCCGGTGCGGATCAGCGTGACCGGCGTGCCGTCGCGATTGAGGGCGAGCACGGCGGCGTAAAGCTCCCGCATCTCCGCGGCGTTCGAGGCGTGAACGTTGCCGTGGTAGAAGAGCACGGTGGTGTCGGGCGGCAGTTGGAGCGCCGCCCGGAATGCCGCGGGCACGGGCCGCGGATAAAAGTGCCGCGCATCCGCGGCTGGCGGGAGCGTCAGGCAGGGTTTTCCCGCCGGCACAAATTCCCGCAGGCGGTCCAGGATGACGGTGACGCCATCGCTGTTCCCGAGAAATTCGCGGCTGCGGCGCGGGTGGGACAAGTCCGCCGGCACGAGCGGGTCGAGCTGCGCGTCGGGCAGGCGGTCGATTTCCGCGGCGGAGCGGCCGAGCGTAAGCGCAAGGACGGCGCGTTCGTTGTCCTCCAAATGGACCACCACGCGCGCGCCGTGCCGGGCGCGGAGCTCTTCGGACAGAAGGCGGACATTCTCGCGCGTCGTCCAGGCGTGCACGACGTCCGGCCCGCGGCCATTCGCGAAGCCCGGATCCCGGCGCGCCTCCGCATGGGTCAGGCCGCGGAATGCCGGTTGGTCGAGATGCGCGAGGGTTTCCGGATCGTGCGCCACGGCCACGGCGCACGCGTGCGCGGCGGCGGCGAGTTCGTTGGCCAGCGCGGCGACGTGCAGCGCGTGATTGGCGGCGAAACTCCCTGGCAAAACGAAAAGCACGTTGAGCGGATGCGCCGCGCGGGGCGGCGGCGGGAGCAGGCGGGGCCGCCGGTCGGCGACCAGCGGAATGCGCGCGGTGGTCAGCGCCAGGTCGGGGGCATGATTTTCGTCGCGATCGACACTGAAGGTGACCGGGGTCGCGGCGACCACGGTCCGGCCGTCGGCCAGCCGTGCGCGCACGCGGACGGGGCCGTGTCCGGCCACGAGAAAATCCTCACTGGTGAAACCCGCGCGGGCGGCGTGCGGCACGTGCGGGAAAGCCGCCGGCACATCGGTGCGCGGCTGGTTGATGAGGCAGTCGATCTCGCGATGCCCGTAGCGCAGGCTGAGCTGGCTGACGGCGGCGCGCGGGTCGAGGGCCCAGCCGCCGACTTTCACGCGGTCGCGCAAGGTGCCGGTGCTGACCGGCGTGTCCAAACCGGCGACGAAAGGTGCCGTCTCCACGGCGATCGTGAGTTCGCGGAATGTCTGCCAGGTGCCGTCGGGAAGTTGGGCTTCGAATCGGGCGGGGTGCAGTCCCGCGGGCAAATTGCCCTCGAGGGTGAAGCCGGAGCGGATCGCCGCGGGTTCCCCGGGCAGGAGGGAGGTGACGTCGCGACGCTCACCGCCGCCGCGGGCCGGCAGAATCGTGGAGCCGGCGACGAGGCGAACCGGCGGTGGGTTGGCCTCGCCGCGGACGACGCACCACCCGGCCACGGACAGGCGGCCGCCGGCGGCGCGCAGCGGGCGGGGCGACTCGACTTCGCCGATCAGCGGGGCGGCTTGCATGGGTTGGCGCCGCTTAGCGCAGCCAGGCGGTCCAGCGCCAGCTGCGCGAGGACTTGAGGGTGGCCAGCTCCGTTTCCAACCGGTGGATTGATTGATCGAGTTCGGTGACGCGCTTTTCGCGTTGATCGAGGGAGGTCACGGCTTGGGAAAGTTCGCCGGTTGTCTGCAGATATAACTGGTCGAGTTGGGCGGCCCGCGCCTGGGTGTCGGCGAGGACTTTTGCCAGGTGGGCGGCCTCATCACGCTTGCCGTCGGCGAGCTGTTGGGCGGCGGCAAGCAGGCTTTCGATCTCCGCGAGTCGCGGCGCCAGTTGGTCGCGCTCATCCTCGAGTTCCATGATCCTCACTTGGGCCAGGATGAGTTGCTGGCGCAGGCGGGTGATGAGTTCAGCCGTCTCCGAAGGGGCGGGCGTCATGGGCGCGGGCACTCAACCCGCCGGGCCGGGGGAAGTGAAGCCTATTTCGGGTGGCGTCCTCCTCGCTTCGAACCGACCCGGGAGATTCGATTTTTAACCGCGAAGGACGCGAAGAGGCGCGAAGGCGTAAAGTGTTCTGGCACCTTGACGCGGGAGCGCATTCAGCGAAGCCGCCGCCCTTTCAGTTTCAGAGATTCTGACAGTTCCCGGGACCGTCATCCTGAGCCTGGCGAAGGATCCAAGGGGAAATTCGCCCATCCGCTTGGATTCGCAGGGCTCAGAATGACGACAGCGGTAATTGGCACGGTTTTGTGCGGCTATACCTTAATTTGAAACGCTCTAAACCGCGAAGGCGTTGAGTGCTTCGCGTCTCCTCGCGTCCTTCGCGGTTCACCCGTTTGTTGGGCCAGTGCTATAGTTTGTAGCCCGCGGCGGCGGCGTCCTTGGCGAACATTTTCACCGTGTCGAGCGAGAGGGCGGTGAGGTCCATGCCGAGGAGCTTGGCGGCCTTGGCGAGAATGTCGTGCTGCACGGTCACGATCTGGCAGCCGCTTTGCTCGGCCTGGATGATGTTGAGGACTTCGCGGACACTGGCCCAGAGGAGCTCGGCCTTCGGCTGACCGGCGAGGAGTTTCCGGCTCTCGCGCATAATCGGCATCGGGTCGACGCCGGTGTCGGCGATGCGACCGGCGAAGATGGAGACCACGGAGGGAACGGCGGGGTTGAGCGCGCCCGCCACGGCCTTCACCTGGTCGAGGGTGAGCAGGGCGGTGACATTCAACTGCACGTTTTGCGCGGCGAGTTCCTTGATGAGCGGGATCGCGGACTCGGAACGCGTGTTGGTGATCGGAATCTTGACGTACACATTCGTCCCCCAACTCGCGATCTTGAGCGCCTGCCGCTTCATTTCCGGGAAATCGTCCGCGAACACCTCGAGCGAGATGGGTTTGGCGGTGACGGTCTGAAGAATGTCGCGTGCGAAAGCCTCGTAATCCTTGATGCCCGCCTTGTTCATCAAGGTCGGGTTGGTGGTCAGTCCCTTGATGTAGGGCTTGGCGTAGAGGTCCAGGATGCCCGCCTTGTCGGCGCCGTCGGCGTAGATCTGGATCTTGAGGGTTTGGAGATTCAGCATGGGGTCAGTCAGTTAAGCGGGTGGCGGGCGGGCAAGAATTATTGCGGCCGCCCCGGCGAAGGAGCGGACGGTGAAATCGGGCCGGGCCCGGAGAGCCTCGGCATAGCCCCAATCGATGAAGATCGTCCGGCACCCGGCGCGCGCGCCGCAGTCGATGTCGCGCCAGCGGTCACCGATCATCCAACTCGCGGCCAAATCCAGATCCAGCGCCTGCGCGGCGTCGAGGAGCATGCCGGGCTCGGGTTTGCGGCGCCGGTTTTCGGGATGCGCGGCGCCCTGACCGGGGGCGTAGCAGGTTTCAATGCGCGCGATTTCCGGGATGAGCTTGCGCAAGTGGGCGTGGATCGCCTCCACCGCCGCCTGGCTTTGCGTGCCCCGGCCGACGTCCGGCTGGTTGGTCGCGACGACGAGGACGTAACCGGCCGCGTGCAACTGCCGGCAGCTTTCGGCGACACCTGCCAGCAGTGAAAACTCCCCGATGCTGGCAGGCGGGTAAGGTTTCCCGTCGCGCACAAGGGGCGCGTTCAATGTGCCATCGCGGTCCAGAAAGACTGCGCGCCGTTTCGTCATCGCGAAATGCGGCTCAACGCGTGCTTTCCCACTTGGTTTGATTGACCTTCAAATCCGGGTGGGAAACGAACAGGTGCCAGATGACGCCTTGAAAGGCTTCCGAGTGCGGCGTGACGTTGTTCGCGTTGACGGTCGGGACGATCACGCAGGCGTCGGCGACCTTGGCGGTGTAGCCGCCGTCCTTGCCGACGATGCCGATCACGCGGGCGCCGACCTGCCTGGCGAACTGGAGCGCGAGCACGAGGTTGGGCGAGACGTTCTTCTCCAGGTTGCCGCCGCCGACGGAAAGGATCAGCAGCGTGTCCTTCGGCGTCAGGCGGGAGCCGCGCAGCCATTCCGCGAACACGCTGGCCCAGCCCTCGTCGTTGGTGCGCGCGGTGAGCTCGGACACATTGTCGGTCGGCGCATAGCACTCGAGCCCGGCGATTTTCCGGAAATCATTCACCGCATGGGAGGCGTTGGCGGCGCTGCCGCCGACGCCGAGAATGAAGAGGCGGCCGCCGCGCTCGCGGGTGGCCTTCAGTTCGGCGACGCATTTTTCGCAGTCGGCGGCGTTGATCTTCGAGACAATCTCGGCGGTCTCCTTGAGGTGTTGGACGGAGTAGGACATGGACGAAAGGGACTGGGGGAGTGAAGGAATGAGGGGTCAAGGCCCCGGGCGCAAGGTGCGTATGGTGGCACTGAGGATCGCAATGATTTCTTCGCATGGTGCCACGCGTGCCGTGATGGTCTCGGGTGGCAGCCAGTGTTTGCAGCGCTGTTCGTAGCGGCCCCGGGGCTCGGTGGCGGACCCACGCGCGATGACGAGAAACCGCGCGTAGTCTGCGCGGCTCCGTCGGCCATAACCTTCTTCGATATTCGAAGAAATTGAATCAGCGCCCGCGATTTGTTGTGAAATGAGCCGCTGGCAAAGGGGGTTTTGTGCGAGCGAGGTCATGTCCGCGACAGCGAGGTCGAACGGCTCGCACGCCTTTTGGTAAGCTTCGAATTGATGAAGACTGTCGTTCTGTGACATGACGCCACCTCATTCCCTTATTCCCTCACTCCCTGCCTGCGCAGCAGGCTGTCAAGTTCCTTCAGGCCGGCGGGCGAGCCGATTTCATAAAAGCGTTCCTTGATTTCATAGCCCGCCAGCCGGCCCCGGGAGCACAGATCGGCCTGCACCGTGGCAAGGTCAACGACGGCCTCGCGAGGATAGTTCGCAAAGGCCGCCGCCTGGAAAACGCCGAGCCCATAGTCGATATGCCGCATCTGCGGCGGCTTTTCCTTTTTGGAATAGAGCCGGATCCTGCCGTCCTCGAACCAGACATTGCTGGCGTCGTAGGCCTCGTGGTTTTCGAAAACGGTCATCAGGCCCGGCTGACCCGAGGCCAGGAACGCACGACCGACGTCGAGGTAATCGCAGGGCAGGTAGCTGTCGCCGTACAGCACATAGAACGCGTCACCGAGTTTCGGCAGCGCGCGGATGAGCGCGCCACCCGTGCCGAGAAGCTTCGGGCCGTCGAAGGAGTAATCGATCTGCACGCCCCACTTTGAACCGTCGCCGTATTGCTCCACGATCATGTCGCCGAGGTGACCCACGCAGAGCACGATCCTGGTCAGCCCGTTTTTTTTCAACAACCGGAGCTGGTGCGAGAAAAACGGCTCGCCCGCGACTTCCACGAGCAGCTTCGGGATCTTCTCCGTGATCGGCCGCAGCCGCGTGGCCAGGCCGCCGGCCAGGAGGGCGACGGGCAAATGTGAAACAGGTGAAACCATGAAACCAGAAACGATCTAGCGGGAAGCCTTGTGGCGGATTGCGCTCAGGATCGCGATCAGCTCGTCGGCTTCCCTGCGCAGCTGTCCGAGGGATTCCTTGGTACCTAATTGGATCGCGGCGCACAGTTCCAGCCAGTATTCGGTCTCCGCGGCTTCCTTCAATGCGAGCGCCACTTTGTGGACAAAGTCTGCCTTCGATTCGGCACGATTGGCTTCGCGGTAATTCGCCCCGACGGCAGTGGCCGATCGGAGCATCTGTGAAGTGACCGTTCGGGCCGCCGTGGTATTGGGGAACGTCTCGGCGAAACGAAACAAGGCGGCCGCAAATCGCAGTGTGCGTTGTTCCAATTCGCTACCCACCCGGGCTGGGTTTTCTCCTTTCACCGGTTTCACCGTTTCAGGATTTATCCGCTCAGTTTTGTGCGACGACCTTCGTCCCTTCGAAGTCGAAGCGGAAGCGGACTTCCTGCAGGCCCTTCTCGCGCATGGCGTGCCGGAGCCGCGTCTTGTCATGGGCGTAGAACATCAGGAACCCCCCGCCGCCGGCGCCGATGAGTTTTCCGCCGAGGGCGCCGTGGGCCATCGCGTGGTCGTACCACTCGTTGATGCGGTCGTTGCTCATGCCGGCGCTGCGGGACTTCTTGCGCTGCCAGTGGACGTCCATCAACCGCGCGAATTCCTCGAGGTTCGCGGACTCCAGCGCCGCGAGCGACTTGAAGCCGAGTTCCTTGGTGAAATGCAGGTTGTCGAGCATCGCCTGGTTCTGCTGCTTCGACTTGTCGTTCTGGTCCTTCAAAATCGCCGACGCGGACCGCGAGTAGCCGGTGAAAAACAGGAGCAGGTTGTCCTCGAGGTTGAAGAGCGTCTCCTCGGAAATCCGGCACGGGCGGTATTCGACGCGTCCATCCGGGTGAAAAGTAAACGCGGTGATCCCGCCGACCGCCGCGATGTACTGGTCCTGTTTGCCGATGGGCTCGGCGAGCCGGTCGATTTCGATGTGGCAGGCCTGCTCGGCGAGCTCGGCCGGGGAGATCTGGTGCTTGTTGACGGTGTGCAGCACCTTGAGGAGGGCGGTGGTGAAGCTGCCGGAAGAGCCGAGACCCGTGCCGCCGGGAATGTCCGCCATCGACGTGAGTTCCAGCGAGGCGCCGTTCATTCCCAGCAGGGCGAACGCTTCACGGATGATCGGGTGCTCCAGCTGCGCGGCGGAGGCGACGCGTTCCAGTTTGGAATACTTCACGATCAGGTCGGGCACGAACGTGCGGTGCAGCGTGAGGTAAACGTATTTGTCGAGCGCGCCGGCGATGAGGAAACCGCCGTGCTCGCGGTAGTAGGAAGGCAGGTCGGTGCCGCCGCCACCGAGGGAAATGCGCAAGGGGGAACGGGTGATGATCATCGGGGGTGGCGTGAAGCTTGGGGGCGGGGGCGCGGGATCAGAGACTGGCGGTGGCAACCGGAAAGCCGCTGGTGCGATAGATCTCCTCGACGATTTCGAGTGTGCGGATGCCTTCGCGCAAGCCGGGATTCGGGACGCGGCCGGTGCGGATGTCTTCCTGGAACGCAGCGATCTCCAGCGCCCACGAGTTATCGCCGCCGGGGTAATCCCAGACAGTGGTTTCGGGCGGACCCATTTGCGGCAGCATCTTGTAGTAAGTGCATTTTTCCGGACCGTAACTGCCGCCGAGGCCCTCGAT
This sequence comes from uncultured Oleiharenicola sp., assembly GCA_964515595.1. GTDB lineage: Bacteria > Verrucomicrobiota > Verrucomicrobiia > Opitutales > Opitutaceae > Lacunisphaera. The sequence continues at coordinate 65,759 of CAZEUN010000010.1, forward strand.
CGAAATCTTCGCGTCGCGTCCGTAGAACTCGAGCGAGAACATGTTCTTCCATTCCGTGCAGCTCACGTGCAGCCACGCGGTCTGCCCGCCGGCGGTGCGCAGCGAGAGGAAGGCATTGTCGTCGACCGGCATGTCCCAGAAATACGTCGCGGCATGTCCTTCGAGTTTCGTGAACTCGCCCATGAACCAGCCGGCGAGGTCGATCAGGTGCACGCCCTGGTCGATCAATTCGCCGCCGCCGGAAAGCGCGGGATCGGCGCGCCACTCGCGGTCGTAACCCTTGCGGCCGCCGTGGCCGTAGCGGCCGCGCAGGAACATCATCGGGCCGAGGACGCCGGCGTCGGCGAGTTCGCGCGCCTTTTGCAGGGCCGGATGAAAGCGGTGGTTGTACCCGATGCGCACCTGCACGCCGGCTTCGCTGGCGGCGGTTTGCAGCGTGCGCAACTGGGCGGCATTGAGCGCGCCCGGTTTTTCCACGAGCACGTGCTTGCCGGCGCGCACGGCGGCGAGGGCGATGGGCGCGAGGGCGCCGTTCAGCGTGGCCACAATCACCGCGTCGACCGCGGCGTCGGCGAAGGCGACCTTGAAATCGGTGACGGCCCGGGCGCCGGCCTGGGTCCCGGCCAGCTCGGCCGCGCGCTGGGCATCGAGGTCGCAGGCATAAAGCAACTGCCCGGGCGGGAGGCTGGCGGCGCGTTTGCGCCCGATGAGCCCGCAGCCGACGATCGCGAATTGGAGCGGCCCGGCCATCAGGATTTTTTGACGCGATCCTCCGGCACGATGCGGCGGAGCGTGTAGACGTCGCCGGTGGCCAGCGCGCGGAACTTCGCGGGGTCCTTCCACGGGTCCCACTGGGCGCTGATCAGCTTGCCGGTGATGCCGTCGCTCTCCGGGGTCGCCAGCCAGACGCAAAGCGCGGCGCCGAGCCGCGGATCCACCGCGCCTTCGTCGGACCATTTCTTGTTCTTCGCGAAAAAGTCGGCGCCGGCCTTCTCCGGGCCGGCCGCGAGCACTTGTTGCGTCATGCGGGTGCGCAGGGCGCCCGGGGCGATGGCGTTCACGTCGATCCTGTCGGCGCGGTATTCCTCGGCGAGCGTCTCGGTGAGGCGGACCACCGCGGCCTTGGTCGCGGCGTAGGCCACAAAGCGCGGCATGGGGTTCGTGGCGCCGCCGCCGGAAATAGTGATGATCTTGCCGCCACCGCGCGGCTTCATGGCGCGCACGGCGTGCTGGCAGATCAGGAGGGTGCCCGTCACATTGACCTGCCACGCCTGGGTCCAGTCCGCGAGGGCGACGTCCTCGGTCGGCCCGATGGGACCGTAGATGCCGGCGTTGTTGACGACCGCGTGGAGCGGCCCGAGTTGCGCGGCGCGGGCGAAGAGGGTCGCGACGCTCGCGGGGTCTGAGACATCGCACGTCACGCCCACGAGCTGCTGGCCGGATGGGAGGCCGGCGGCCAGGGCGGCGCGGGTTTGCCCGACGTCGGTTGCGGTGCGCGCGCAGAAGACGACGTTGGCGCCCTCGGCGAGGAAGGCCTCGACGATATGGCGGCCAAAGCCCTGGCTGCCGCCAGTGATGATGACATTGCGTCCGGAAAGTTTCATGGGCGTCCGACCGTGAGATAGACGACCCCGGCGACCGGAGTCACCGCTTTTTCCACCAGGCGATTGGCGTCGATCACGATGGGTTTCGCCATGCCGGCCAGGAGCGCGGGCCACGAGTAGTCGCGAAATTCCGGCCACTCGGTGCAGATGACCACGGCGTGCGCGTCCTGCATCGCCCCGGCCGCGGTGGCCGCCAGCGGGATGTCCCGGTGTTCCGCGTCCACGGTCCGGACCAGCGGGTCGTAGGCGCGCACCGTGAAACCGGCGGCCAGCAGTTGCCGGCAAAGTTCGACCGCGGAGCTCCGGCGGAGGGTGCTGGTGTTCGGCGTGTAGGCGAGGCCCAGCACCGCGACGGTCGGGTGCGTGAGCCCCGGCAGCGCGGCCTGCACCTTGCGGAAGTTCCAGCTACGGTGGCGGTCGTTGCTTTCCTTGATGGCCGGGATGAGCGCGATCGGCAGGTGTTTTTCCGCGCCGAGTACCGAGAGGCTGACCACGTCGCGCGCGAGGGTGCCGCCCGCGAACGGGCCGCCGGGCCCGAGGTAGGCGCGCGGCCCGATGCGGGGCTCGCTCTTGAGGCCGGCGGCCACTTCCTGCGCGTCGGCGCCCACCGCCTCGCACAGGGTGGCAATCTCATTGATGTACGCGACGGACAACGCGAGGAACGCGTTGAGGGAATGCTTCACCATCTCGGCCGACTCGGGGCGCATCCAGACCAGCGGCGCGCCGATGGGCGCGAGCAAGGCCTCGAGGGTGGCGCGCGCCGGAACGGGCGCGCCCACGATGATGCGCGCGGGCCGGTCGAAGGCTTCGAGCGCCTTGCCCAGCCGGAGATTTTCCGGCGAGCAGGCAAAATGCAGCGCCGGGTACCGCGCGGCGAGCCGGGCGCAGGTGCCCACCGGCAGTTGCGACGAGATCAGGACCACCGTGCCCGGGCGCAGCCCGGGCAGCACGCGCGTCAGGCGGGCATGCACCCAGTCCAGATCCGAGCGATCGTCGGCATCGACCGGGGTGTCGTAGCAGACCCAGACGACATCAGTGGACGCCGCGGCCGCCGGCTCGGTGGAAAACGTGAGCTGGCCGCCCGCCAGGCCGGCGGCGAGCAGGGCATCGAGGCCCGGCTCGTGCAGCGGGGCGCGCCCGGCGGCCAGCCCGCCCACGACGGCTTCGTCAAAATCGAGGCCGGTGACCCGGTGATGCCGCGCCAGGCAGGCCGCGGTGACGCTGCCGAGGTGCCAGAGGCCGAGAACGGTGACATGCATGATCGGCCGCGAGTGTCAGCGAGGAGACCGTCGCTGGTAAAGCGTCATTCGCCGGTCGAACAGGGCGAAGGTTTCCACCGGTCGGAGGTTCGCCTCGCACCACTCCTTCAACTGCGGATACAGGCGGTGCATCTGTTTGTCGTAGGGCCAGTAGCCGTCGCCCGGCATCTCGTCGGTGAGCACGACAAAATCGCAGAGCTTGAGGCGGTAGAAAACCGACTCCTCCTTTTCCGCCATGATGCTGTCCGGAAGCTGGATCACGAACGGGATCCTGGTCTTGAGCCGCTCCACGCTCAGCACCTGCAGGATGGGCGCGTCGATGAAGTCGACGACCTGGTCCACGCCGATGTAGGGATGCGTCAGGCCCTGCTCGCGCGATGCGGTGAAAATGCGATCGGCGAGCCGGTTGACCTGCGCGGCGCCGGCCCGGAATTCCGCGGTGTGCGGCGACCAGAGCTGGCGTTGGGCGAAATAACTTCCGCCGGCCGCCAGGGCGGCGAGGGCGGGCAACGCCGGCAGGACCCGGCGCCAGGCGGGCGCGGGCGGAAACTCCAGGCGGCGCCAGAGCGCCTGCCACAGCCAGAGCACGAGCAGGATCACGCCGGGCACCAGCACGCCGAGGACGAACTCGGATTTCTGTTTGTGCAGGGTGAGGACGGCGCCGGGGAGGAGCAGGAAGGAGAGACCGGTGAAAAGCCATTCGCCGGCAAAACCGGCGCCCGGCCGGCGCGGGCCGATGAGCCAGAGCAGGATCAAGCCCGCGGTCAGCCCGGCCACCGTCCAGCCAAACCAGGTGCCGAGCTGCATGTCGCCGAGGTGGCCGAAAACAAAGCGCACGGAATGCCCGAGGTCGAAACCGCGGAAACGCGCCGCGCTCTCCGCGCCCGTGACGTGGCCGACCCAGTAGTAAGTGTAGATCGCCGTGCGGCTCATCCAGAAAAACGGCAGGGCGAGCGCCGCGGCCACGCCGCCCGCAAACCCGAGGTTCCGCAGGCGGCGCCAGCGGTCCGCGCCGGTGAACAGCAGCGCGCCGGTGGTCACGGCAAAGATCGGGCCGAAATAGGCGGCGGTGAGGAAGCGTTCCAGCAAGGTCACTCCCACGACGGCCCCGAAGGCGAGGGACCAGTGGGTCGAACGAAAACCGTCCGTGAGCAGGGCGGCGCAGGCCGAGATGCCGACCAGGCACATCGCGGCATGGTCGAGCCGGAAGTCCACGGCGGAGCCCGCCTCGGCGGACCAGGGCCAGGCGACGCACAACAGCAAGCCAAAGGCCATCCAGCCCAGCGCGCGCGAGCCGGTGAGTCGCGTCACGGTGAACAGCAGCGCGGCCTGCCAGGCGAGGAACACGAGCATGTTGAGGCTGAGCGCGGCGCTGCGCGAAGCGGAACCCGCGATCGCAAAGACCAGCAGGGCGGCGGTGTCGTGCAGCGTGCCTTGCAAGGCGGTTTTCCCGAGCGCGAATTTCAGGCCCGCGGGCAGGCCCTCGGCCCGGGCATGTTCGTAGGCGGTGTAGGCCTCCGTCAGGTATTGGACCTGGTCGCTCCAGCGCGGATAGACGGAAGCGTGCTGGCGGGACGTCATCCGGTCGAACACCAGGAACTCCACCAGCATGAGGGCGGCGGCCAGCAGCCAGCCCCAGCGGAGGGAGACGGGCCGGGGCGACGGCATGGACGGCTCAGCCATCAAGTGCGGGCCGTGTACACCCACCGGTTGGCCTGCAGCCAGCGCAAGGTGCGCATGATGCCCTGCTCGATGGTGAGCGCGGGCTTCCAGCCGGTTGCGGAGATTTTTTTCGTGTCGAGGAAGATGAACGGGTTGTCGCCGATCCAGCCCCGGTCGCCGCCGGTGTAGTCCAGCCGAGGCTTGAGGCCGAGCGCCGCACAGATGTAGCCGATGCTTTGGTTCACCTCGACGTATTCCGGCGTGCCGAGGTTATAGACCTGCGTGCGGTGCTTCGCGTCGCGCGCCGTGTGGTGGCGGGTGACGTGGAGCAGGGCGTCGATGCAATCCTGCACATAGAGATAGCTTTTGCGCTGCCGGCCGTTGCCGAGGACGCGCAGGTGGTCGGGGTGGGCGACGAGCTGCTGGTAGAAATCGAAAACGTGGCCGTGCGTGTAGCGTTCGCCCAGGATGGAAACGAAACGGAAGATATAGGCTTCGTCGAGCTGCCCGCCCTCGCCATAGGAGGAGATGAGACCTTCGCCGGCCGTCTTGGATGCGGCGTAAAGGGAAGTCTGCACCGGGAACGCGTCGGTCTCGGGCGTGGGCCGGTCCGGCGTGACGAGCGCTTCGCCGTACACGGAGCCCGTGGACGAGAACGCGATGCGGCGCACGCCGTTCGCCCGCATGGCTTCCAGGACGTTGAAGGTCGCAATCGTGTTTTGCTCGAGATCCTTCCGCGGATGCGACCAGCCGTCCTTGATGTCCGCGTTGGCCGCGAGATGAAACACGAAGTCGGCACCCTTCATCGCCGCGGTCAGCGCGGGAAGGTCGAGGTTGTCGCCCCGCACGAGCCGGAAGCGCGGCTGTTTCAGCGCGCCTTCCAGGAATCGTTCCTGGCCGGTGGAGAGGTTGTCCCAGCCGGTGACGGTGACGCCGTCCGCCAGGAGGCGGTCGACGAGGTTGGAACCGATGAAACCGGCGGCGCCGGTGACGAAAGCGTGTTGCATGGAATCAGGCGGGGAGGATGTGCGCGCGGGGTTTCAGGACGTAGCCCATGCAGAGGTTGCAGAAGACGAACGGCAGGAAGGGCAGGGGAAAGCAGGCGCGGCGCTCGATGGTGAAGAAAGGGTGCAGTTCCGCGAGGATCTCGGGGACGAGGTTGATGTGCTCGCGGCCGTAAAACTCGACGTAAGGCGCGGTGAAATGTCGATACCAGACCCGTTGCGCCGAGAGCCGGCGGGCCAGGCCGTAAGCCGGGCTGCCCTCGGTCGGGATGACGATCAGCAGGCGGCCGGTGTCCTTGTTGACCAGGCGATGAAGTTCCCGCAGGCAGGCGGGGAGGTCGGGCAGGTGTTCGAGGACGTGGATCGCGAGGATGCGGTCGAAAAATCCGTCGGCGAAATCCATGCGCTGCTGGCAGTCGCCGACCACTGTCTGCACGCGCGGGTAGCGGCGGCGGATTTCCGCGGCCATGTTTTCGCGATACTCATTGCAGTAATACTGGCGTTCCTGGTCAGCGGTGAGCTTTTCGTAGTGGAGGTGTTCGCCGAGGCCGGCGCCGATCTCGAGGGTCGTGCGGAACCCGGCGGGCGAGTGTTGCACCGGCCAGCCGTGGTTGAAGCGCTCGACGAGGCCGTAGCGCGAACGCCCGGCGAGCTCCTCGTGCCAGAGCTTCATGAACTGGTGGTTGCGCGCCTGTTGCTCGGCCGTGAGCGGCGGCAGGACTTTGGGCCACTTGGCGGTTGGCATGGGAATCAACGGCGCGGCTCGAAGCCGATGGACTGGTCCACGATGAACTTGGGGCGCCCGCGCACCTCCTCATAGATCCGGCCGATGTATTCGCCCAGGATGCCCACGCTGATGAGCTGGATGCCCCCGAGGAAGGAGATGAGGATGACGAGCGTCGGGTTGCCCCAGAGGATCGTCCAGCCCATGAGCTTGTAGAAAAGATAAATCCCCATCAGGAGGAACGAGAAGCCCGCGATCGCGAAGCCGAGCATGGTGCTCAATTGCAGGGCGTAGGTGGAAAAGCAGAAGATCCCGTTGAAGCCGATGCGCAGGGAGCCGAAGAAGCGGTTGTAGTTCGTCTCGCCCGCATGGCGCGCCGGCCGGTCGAACGGCAGCAGGATCTGCCGGAAGCCCACCACGGCCACCATGCCGCGCAGGAAGCCGTGCGACTCCTTGAGTTTCACCACCTCGTTGACCACGCGGCGCGACATCAGCCGGAAATCGCCGGTGTTGGGCGGGATCCGGACGTCGGCGATTTTGTTGATGACGCGGTAGCCGACGGCCGAAATGAATTTCTTGAGCCAGGGTTCGCCGGTGCGCTGGCGCCGCTGGGGCAGCACGATGTCGTAACCGTCGCGCCAGTGGGCGACCATCTCCCGGATGAGTTCCGGCGGATCCTGGAGATCGACGTCCATGACGATGACGGCGTCGCCGCGCGAATACTCCAGGCCGGCCAGCGTCGCCATGGGCTGCCCGACGCGGCGGGAAAACTTCAGCAGCTTGATGCGTTCGTCGGCCTGGCGGTGCCCCAGGATGGTTTCCTCCGTGCGGTCGGGCGAGGGGTCCATCGCGAAGATGATCTCATAATCCTCCGAGACCGGGCCGAGGATGGCCTGCACCCGGCGGAGGAATTCCGGGATATTCTTCTCCTCCTTGTAGACGGGGACGATGATCGAAAGCAGCACGGCCCCATTCATCGCGAACCGGAGCGATAAAATCAACCCTTGGCCGAGGAGAAAACCCGAAACCTGAAGCCTGGGACCCCGGTGAAAATCAGCCGAATGTGCGCTTCGGCCCGGCCATCAGGGCAGGCGAAGGCCCAGGCGCCAGGCGAATTCGATGAAAGCGCTGCGACGCAGGTAGCGCATGAGCAGCGGGTGGTTTTCGATTTCGTGTGCCGGGAACCTGCGGCCGTGGGTGCGCTCGCGGAGGCGGGTGATCTCGGCCTGGCCGGTGCTGTGCATGACCGCGGAGGTCTTCTGGGCGGCGTGTGCCCGGAAGCAGGCGAGGAAGTAAGGCACGCGCACAATGCGAGCGCCGGCGTCCGACAGCCTCAGGAGGAGATCCCAGTCGATGGCGAATTGGAAACTGCGGTCGAGGCCGCCGATGCGGTCCCACACGCGGCGGCGCCAGAACAGGGTTTCCTGCGGCACGAAATCATTCAACCGCAGCACCGCGTCATCGTGCCGCGGGAGAAACCACCGCGCGATCTCGCGCGACTCCTCGTCCACCACGATGCGGTGACCGTAGACCACGTCGACGTCCGGGTGGCGCGCAAAATAATCGGCCACGTACGCGAGCGCGCCCGGCAGATAGAAATCATCGGAGTTGATCCAGCCCATCACGTCCTCCGGCCGCCCCGAGGTCCGCGCGAAACCGCGGGCAATCGCATCCGCCTGGCCGGCGTCGCGCTCGCTGGACCACGCATGGAGCCGGGCGCCTTGCGCGCGGATGAGGTCGGCGCTGCCGTCGGTCGAGCCGCCATCCTGCACGACGTACTGGCAGGTCACGCCCGGCTGTTCGTCCAGCACGCTGCGCATTGTTTGTCCCAGATAGCGCGCCTGCTGATAGGAGGGCGTGACGAGGGAGAAACGCGGGCGGGCCGCCACCGGGCCCGGCGCCGGAAATTTCTCGGGCTGGATCGGCCGCGGCGGGTGCGCCATGTGCGCCGGCATCTGGAAGAACATCAGCTCCGTCCATTCCCCGCCGCCGAGCCAGAGCGGAAGCAGGTGACGTTTGATGTGGACGGTCCGCGTCATCACGCCCGTCCAGGTGCCATCCGCGAGTTGCGCCTCGATGTGCAGCTCCTGGCGCCCGGCCGGCAGCGTGCCGCGCAGTTCGAAGCCGGTGAAGTCGTCGGGGGCGGCGGGCAGCGCGGCCTTCACGTCGGGCCGGGGCAGGCCGACGACGCCGTGGAGCACGCGGTCGGTCGTGCGCAGGCGGATGCCGGTGACGGCGGGGCCGGCGTCCGCAAAGCACCAGCCGCGGATGATCACGCAGCGCGAGGGATTCGACCAATCGGCCGGCTGATCGATGTGGGAGGACAGCGGCACGGCGGGCGCCTCAGACGAACTTCAGTTTCCGGGCGGCGAAGAGCACCATGCGGAGCAGCAGCCAGCCGTGGCTCCAGCGCTGGATGTTGGTGGTGCCGTAGGTGCGTTCCTTGTAGCGGATGGGCACGTCGACGATCTTGAGATTGAGCTTGGCGGCGCCGAAGAGCAGGTCGAAGTCCCCGAACGGATCGAAGTCGCCAAAGTAGGCGCGGTGGGCGGCGATCCGCTCGTAATGGGCGCGGGAAAGCACCTTGGTGCCGCAAAGCGTGTCCTTCACGGGCTGGCCCAGCAGCCAGGTGAAGATGATGCCGAAGGCCTTGTTCGCGCAGAGATTCAGGAACTGCATCGCCTCCTCGTCCATCGGGTACACGAGGCGCACGCCGTTCGCGAACTCGGCGCGGCCGCGCGCGAAGGTGTCGTAGAACTTGGGCAGCTCCTCGGGCGGCATCGTGAGGTCGGCATCCAGGATCATCAGGATGTCGCCGGTCGCCGCCGCGAAACCCCGGCGCACGGCGTCGCCCTTGCCCCTGCCGGTCTGCTGCATGATCTTGATTTTCCGGTCGGGGAATTCGCGCTGCACGCGCTGGATCTCGGCCCACGTGTCGTCCTTGGAGTGGCCTTCAACAAAGATGAGTTCGACGCCGGCGCCCATCGCGGGGGTGCGGCGGACGGCGGCCTCGATGTTGCCGGCCTCGTTGCGCGCCGGGACGACCACGGAAACGGTCAGGGGCGGCGCGTCGTCCCGCCGGCGGTGGGGCCGGGCGACGCAAAAGGCGGTGAGGCAGAACCAGCTGCAGAGCGGGGCGAGCCAGCGGTTGAACAAGGCCTCGAGGCCCAGGCAGCGGAACGGGAGCAGGATGCGCGGTTGGAAAAGGACGGGCTGCCAGTCGGCGAGGGCCAGGAAATTGCGGACGTCCGCCGTGCTGATCCAGCTGCTTTGCGGTTGCGGGGCGCGCAGGCCCACGGCGCCGGCGAAGGACAAGAGGGGGCGCCACAGCGTGGAGAAATAATTCAGGACCAGCCGGGTGTCGGCGTGGGAAACGCGGTGCAGGCGTTCCAGCAGTTGCTGGACATCCGCCGCCTGGTTCAGCGTTTCGGAAATGATGATGTAATCGAACGATCCGGCCAGTTCGAGCGTCTCGCCGGCCTGGACGTGGAATTCCGCCCCGGGGACGCGCGTGCGGGCCGCCTCGATCTGGCGGGGTGACAGGTCCACGCCCACCCGGCGGGCGGCGCGGATGTGTCCCAGCAGTTCCCCGGAGCCGCAGCCGATCTCCAGCACGGAGGCATCGGCGGGGATCAGGAGATTGTAGTAGTGGGCGAGCAGCTGCCGGTAGTCGCGCGCGGCCCGGTCGGGCGTCGTGGGTGCCGCCTCATAGAACGCGCGGATCTTCGCGAGATGCTGCAGCATGAGTTCGGAGGCGTTGCTCATCGGGCCGCCTCCTTGGCCAGCACCACCAACAGGCGCGCCGCAAAGACGCGCGGCAGGGGGGTGGTGAGGAAATCCAGGCCGCGCATCAGGCCGTGCAGGAACCGGCCGCCCAGTTGCGGGCCGGAAAACCCGCCGGAAGCGAAATAATCGAAGGAGCTCAGCGGTCGCACCTCGCGGAGCTGCCAGCCGGCGAGACGTTCATGGCCTTCGCCCCACCAGAAAAGCCGGGTGGCCGAGCCTTGCGCGGCGTAATAGTCCGCCTGGGCGGCGGAGAAACCGGCCGGCGCCTCCCAGGTGATGGGATCACGGACCGCGACCGGCTCGTGGTGGAAGAAATGATAGACCAGGCGGCCCACCCAGCTGGCAGCCGGTTCGAAGAGGATCAGCCGTCCGCCGGGGGCCAGGACGCGATGGAATTCCCGCAGGGCCGTGCCGGGGTAGCGCAGGTGGTGCCACACGTCGAAGAGGATCAGGTGCGACACCGAGCCGTCGGCGAAACTCAGGGCGTAACAGTTTTCGCGGCGGTCGAGCCAGGGGTTGGCAAACAGGTCCGTGGTGACGCAGTGGGGGATGACCTCCTTGATCCGGCCCATGCCGGAGCCCAGTTCGACGACCGGGCCCGGGATGGCGGGGTCGATCTGCGCGGCGATGCGCCGGTAGAAATCGTGATAGACCTCCCGGAGCATCGGTTTGCGCGCCCAAGCCTCGCGGTTGCGCTGGATTTCAACGTTATGTTGTTCGAGCGGCAGCGAGGCGGCGGTTTGGCTGGTGGTCATCAACGCACAGGGCGGTCTTTGGGTGACGGAGAGAGCCTGCAGGCAGCCGGGTTTCCGCTTTTGCGTCGAGGAGAATTTGCCCACCCGGGCGAGGGTGCGGCGGGCCTGCGCTCAACGCTCGAACACCAGGAGGCCCCAGTCCGGCATGGGGCCGGCACCATCCGGAAGGAAGAGGGGGATTTCCTGCATCCGGGGGTAACCCATGGCCGCCATCCGGGCGGCGAGGGCGGGCCGGCTCGGAACGCTGCTGATCGACTCCAGATACACCAATCGCGCTGCGGCGGAGGTATCCGCCCCATCCAGACGGTCGAGTCTCAGCACGGGGTTGGGGAGGGGGCGGCTGAACGTCAGGGCGGATTGGTTGATCAATTCGTGAACGACCATCACATCCCCGGGCCGCAACACGCGGGAAATCTCGACGGCCAGCCGGCGCCAGTTTGAAGCGCTCGTCAGTCCGCTGTCAAAAAACGGCGCCCGGTAATAGCTGCGCACCTGATAGGCGGCCGAACCGAGCATGACCGTCAGGGCGACGGCGACCACGGCCTGCGCCGTCCGGCGCAAACGTCCCGGGGCTCGCGCCGAGACGGACACCGCGTGCAGATAGCGGAAGGCCAGGGCCAGCAACCAGACGAGAAAAAAGTAGTGAATGACAAAATAACGCGGCCAGACCGAAAGATTATCGAGTCGGAGAAAATACGCGATTTGGAAGACGAGGGGGAACGCCACGGACAGCAGCATGAGCCGGCCCTGGTGCTGGCATTCCCGCCGGAGGCCGGCCATCGCCGGTTCGCCGGCGGGCGCCCGCGCAACGAACGCGGCGGCCACGATGACGGCGGGCCAGAACCAAAAAAGGAATTCGGTGAACGCGGCCTGGCCCGCGAGGTGGCCCGACAGAATCAGATGGAAGCCATCGGAGAGTTGCGGCCACAGGGCGGTGCCCTCCGTGCCCCACCGGCCGACGTCCATCCGCTGGTGGTTGGCCCGCAGGAAGGGCACGGTGGCCGCCAGCACGATCAGGTAGCTCCCGGCGAGGTGGGCGTAAAAGCGCCACCGGTCCGGACGGCGCGGCATCACCAGGAACACGCCCTGGGCCAGCGCGACGAACACCACCCAGGTCTGGACGTAGAACCCGAGGGTCAGCAGGACGCCATAGGCGGCAAACACGACCGGCTCGGTCCAGGTCCCGCGCAGCGGGCGGCCAGCCAGGTGGAGCACGAGCCAGGTCGACCAGATGTAGAACGCGACGCCCAGGATATATTCGCGGATCTGCAGCACGTGCATGATCAGGTACGCGTTGAATGCGAAGACCCCGATCAGGAACAGCCGGGGCAGCAGCCGCCAGGTGGTGGAGAGCGCGAGCAATCCCTGGAGCGAAAGCCAGAGAAACCCGATGTTAACGAACTTGAGGAGGACCTCGCTGTTCGACTTCGCCGCATCCATGACGGTTCGCTGAAGGAGAAAATAGAGGGGCTGATAGGCGAACGGCCGGCCGGTCTGCAGCACGTCCTCCCATGAAACCGGCGGGGGCAGCTCCTGCACGAACGGTTTCCCGCCATTGATGATGCCCAGGCGCAGCCCTTCGTCGGTGTTGACGCCCTTGAGGTCGCACAGCAACGCGTAGACGACGACGGCGAGGAAGCAGGCGAACACGAGCGCCGGGTGCGTGCGGCCAGCCGCCGCTCCCGTCACATGAACCGGCTGGGGATAAGATTCCGCGTCCACGACCGTGCAGCGAGGTTCAACCGGCCGCCGCGGTGCGCGGCCGCGCCACCACATTCAAGCTGGCGCCCGGAGGAATGAGCGCCTGCAGGGCGACCGCATCCATCGCGAGGGCCCGGCCGCTGGCGGCATCGGCCAGTCCGTAGCCATGGGTCGCCAACAGCCCGACCAGTTCGCCCAGGCTGGTGCCTTTCTCCTCCAGGACATAGGGAGCCAGTTCCATGATGATGGTGGGATGCCAGCGGGTCAGCACCTGACTGGCGCCCCGGAGCATGGCGCATTCGGCGCCGTCGATGTCGAGCTTGATGCAATCGACCCGCGGGAGCGCCAGGCCGGCGATGGCGGAGTCGAGCGTCCGGGTGCTCGCACCCGTGGTCGTCATCAACCGACCCTGGTGCAGGTGGTGCAGGTCCCCTTCCTCCTTGAGCGGCCAGCTGGAATATAGGGGCTTGCCGGTCACTCCCGGGAGATCGGCTTCTCCCAGCAGGAATTGCAGGCACTGGACGCGATTGGACAAACCGGGGTTGAGGCCGACGTTGCGGTTGAGTTTGGCGAAGGCGTAGTCGGTCGGTTCAAAAGCGATCACGCGGCCTGCCGGGCCCACCTCCTGGGCGAGGAACAGGGTGTGCGCGCCGATGTTCGCGCCGATGTCCAGCACGACGTCGCCCGGCCGGACAATCTGCCGGTGGCAGCGCACGGTTTCCGGTTCGAAGGAACCGAGCAGCCAGATGGAAAAGTCGATGCCTTCGTTGAGGTCGAGCTGCCACTGGAGTCCGCTGCGGGTGGTCCGGGTGTGGCTGCCCCGGCCGGCCACCGTGCGCACGGCCATGACCAGGATTTGGACGAGGCGGGCCAGCTTGATCTTCTGTTTGGTTTTGAGCATGCCTTGCGGGTAACGGGAATTGACGGCTGGAGGCGGCCTTGGCAAGCCGGCGCGGACGCGGATCAAAGCCGGTGGGCGGGATCGGCCAGATATTTTTCCAGCACGCGCGCGAACTCCTCGCGGCTCCCATAGTGGTCCCGCATGATTTTCAAATAAGCGGCCGCATGGGCATCGTGATCGAAGAGGAAAGTCAGGGTGAGGTGATTGACGGGCAGGCTGACGTCGTCCTGATAAAAATAGTACCTGGGCTGGACGCGCCGGTGGACGGTGAGCACCAGGGCCAGTGAGGCGAGGCAGACCAGCAGGCCGGTCCAGGCCGCTTGGACGGGACGCCGGCTCCGCCACCCCAGGACCAGGGCATGGAAGCCGAGCGTCCAAACCAGCAGCAGCGGCACTTCCGGAAAAACACTGTATTGGTGGGAGAAATGACGTTTGCTCATGAGGTAGGTCAGGCCCAGGGCCGCGGCCAGCAGGAGGCCCATGAAGGCCTTGAGCCGAAGCGGCACGGGGCGCACCAGCCATACGCCGCCCGCCAGGAGGGCGGCGCCGCCGAACAGGAACGGCGTGTCCTTCAATGAGGTCAGCAAGGCGAGGCGTGCGGCTTCCTTCCCGCTGAGGAAGCTTTCCATGTAGGGGGCGGGATTGACCAGGAAGTGCAGCACGCCGGTCATGTAATGGGAGGCAGGCTGTTCGGTCATCACGCCGCGCAGCAAAAGATAACTGAGCGGAAGGGCGGCCAGCGCGCCGCCGCCCAGGAGGGCCAGCTCCCGCGCCCGTTCCGTGAGGAAGACCCGCAGGGGATGGCGGCCGGTCCGCAGGACGAGGAGCGGCAGGACGGCGATCGCCACCGCGGCGAAGCGCAACCGCCCGAGCACGACGGGCCCGAGTTCGTCATGAAACGAGTCGAGCTGCCAAAGCAGCCAGAGAACCGAAACCCCGCCGGCGGCGGGCAGCAGGCCGGCCCGGAAACCCGGTTGCCCGGTTTGGTCCGCGGGATCGGTGCGGCGGGCGATCAATGCGGACAGCCAGCACCAGCCGTAGCAGAGCGCGACGTAGCAGACGCCCGGCAATTTTTCCAAAGCGGCCGCGCCACCGAGCAACCCGGCGAGAAAAAGCCAGCCGTGCCTGGCCGGCCAGCGGGAGGCGAGGGTGGCCCGCCAGGCGCAGCCCAGGGCGAGAATGTTGCCGAAACCCACGCAGAGTAATTCGGGCCGGATGAGCAGGCCTTGAAAGAGCAGCCCGGCGCCGCTGCACAGCAGGATGACGCCGCCGCAGGCCGCCGTGAAATCGCGGGTGACGGTGTGCACCAGGACCCCGGCGGCGAGGATCAGGGCGATCACCAGCACCCGGCTTTGAACGCGTTCGATGCGGATCAACCGGGGGATTTCGCGCAGGGGATCGGCGCTGTCGCCGAATTTCTTCATGTTCCAAACCGGGAGGACGCCGAGGTAGTGCCGGATGCGATAGTCGAGGGCCAATAGATATTTCAACGGCACCGCGGGCTGGGCGAAGGGATTCGGTGAAATGTTCGAGTTGATCGCCAGCGCATCGACCAGGTTGTGCATGTTCATGTCGGTGTTCCGATACCAGGGGTCTTCGCTCGAGATGCGGGTCATGCAGACCCAGGCGATGACCAGGGCAAGCAGGGCGAGGCCGCCGGCGATGTGCCGGTGCCATGGGAAGGCGGAAGGACCGCCCGGCAGTGGGGTGTCGCTCATGGTGTCCGAAAGCCCTCCAACCGGATGTCGCGGTACATGAAATAATACCCGTCGGGGGCGGGCTCCGGTTTGGGGGTGAGCCGCACGGTCCGGCCCTCCGCCTTGCCACGCGTTTCGTAATGTTCCCGCGCGCCTTCCTCCAGGGGCAGGCGGTTGGTCGCGAGATGCTTTTTAACATCGGGATAACGCTCGAGATAATCCTGCCAATCCGGCTCGTCGTTGAGCGGGGCGTCGCTGAATTCGAGCACGTTTGCGCCGGGTTGCGGGGTGAGTTCCAGCGTCTGGTCCAGCCAGGCGGTGTAATTTTCGATCCGGTAGTGTTGCACCACCTGACCGTTGAACTTCACGTCGAGGGCGGCCTTGCGGCGGACCTGCAGGCGGACACTGAAGGAGAGCTGCAGGCGGCTGATTTGCCCCGGCGATGGCAGCGTGATCCGCGCGGTGGGTTCCCTTTGCCAGCGGACATACGGGAGGTCCCATTGCGGGAACGGACCCTCCACCGGCAGCAGGCCTTCGACGACGAGGGGCGAGGGATTCCTGGCCAGGATGACATCAGTCACAAAGAGCGAGTTCTTCCCCGTCGGCAGGCTTTTGTCGAGGGGAGGTTGGTTCCGATCAGGGGATGGCTCGTACGGAATGGCGGTGGCGCCCATTTCTACCTCGGTGCCCGTGGTGACCACGCGGAACAGCAGTTGGTGAAATGGCCCGGCGAGGGTGGCCCTCGCGGTCCCGTCCCGATCGAAAACGGCCAGCGGGGTCAGAGTGTGATCCGCCGCCTGCCGATACACGGTCAGGCGGGCCTGATCTTCCGTGTTGAGGCCGGCCAGTCGCAGCTGGATCGCCGCAGGTTGCCCGGGACGAACCCGCTCATGGGAGAGTGTCACCAGGAGGTTGCGGTTGCTCGCCACCGGCGTGGTCCGCCCGGCTTGGGCTTCGATGCCGAAATAGTCGCGGGCCGATGCGCCGAGCCCGACGGTCCCGAGGAACTCCACTCCGGCGGTGGGTTTGCCCGGCAGGGGAATGAGCGTGTAGGACGGCAATCCGTCCGGTTCCAGAAAGGCCGCGTTGCGTGAACCCGCGTAACGGGAAAGCAGGTTGTAAGCCGTCGGCTCGATTTCGTGGCGCGACGTGAAACGCTGATGACGACCCTGCGCCATGAACGGGAAGATGCGCTCATTGATTCCGTCCGTATCGACGTTGATCCGGGCGGGGCCGGACAGGTGATACTCCACCAGTAAGGGCAGTCTGGGCATGCCCCGCAGGTCCATCGTGGCGTTGAGCAGCGGGAGGAGCGGGCGGTCGTTGTTCCGCAGCAAATAAATCGCCGCCGACCAACCGGCGGTTACCGCCGTCACGGCCATGAGGCCGCGCACGAGGCGGCGCGGCGCGGGGGAAGCGCGGTCAATGGACGCGACCAAGGCGGCCAGGGAGGGACTCAGCACCAGCATCACCGGCAGGTAGGCCCGGCAGGTGCCGTACCCGCTGGATTGCAGGACGACGATGACCGCAAACCACGCCAATCCAAACGCAGCCAGCCAGCGGATGGAAATCGCGGTTCCGGAATGGCGCCGGATCGAGAAGAGGGCTGCGAACAGGCACAGCAGGCCGGGCAGACCCACACTGACGACGTCCTCACTCAAGCCCTGCAGCGGTGATGGCGTGGCGGGCAGCGGCCACCATCCGGAGCCTCCTGGCACGATGGATCCTGTCCGCGAGTATTGGGCGGCGAAACGGAGATAGCTGCCGATCCAACCTGGATTTGCCGCGAAATTGATCAGGACGAAAGGAAGCAAGAGCGTGCCGGCGACCACGGCCGGCGGGAGCCAGGTGCGAGCCGGAAGCTTCAAGTGCCCGCGGGCCCGGATCCAGAGAATGAGGAGGGCGGCCAGCCCGCCGAGAAACACAGCCAGGCTGCTGCCCGCGGCCAGGGCAACCGCCAGGGCGGCCAGCACCGCGTACCGGGCCTCTTTCTTTTTCTGCCAGTGAGCAGCGAAGACCAAGCCGGCCATGAGGGCGGCGCCGGCCGGTAATTCCGGCGTCACGGAAGCCGCCTGCGCGGTCGCCGGCGGCAGGGTGAGCGCCAGCCAGCAGGCGACGAGAGACGCGTTTGCCCCGAGTGAAACCAAGCGGCAAAACCGATGGACGCCAACGCCCGCCACGGCCCAAGCCACCACGTTGCCGACGTTCAGGCATTGGAGCGGAGCGCCATAAACCAAAACCGGCAATTGCAGCAGGGTGTGGTTGAAGGGCAGGACGGTTTGCCTGGGATCGGCGGCATCGAAGTGCGCCAGATTTCCCTGCCCGATGTAATACAGCGCCCGAGGGATTTGCCAGGTGAGGGCGTCTGGCGCGCCGGGCAGGTAAGCGCAGGCGGCGGCGAGATGTCCGACCGCCAGGGCCGCGACGCCCAGCCAAAAAGCAATCAGCAGCAGGCGCTGGGGTGGTTCGCTTGGAGCGTGGGGAGCGGCGGGCTCGCCTGGCAGGCGGGTCGCCAGCAGGCACGTCATTCCCCCCAGCGACAGCGACAGAATCAGCACCCCCAGCGGTTCGCCCAGCCGGCCGACGATGGAAAGGAGCAGGCTGGTGGCGACGAGATTGCCCCAGCCCAGCAACGCCGCCGTCAGGAACTGGTCGGCCGGATGCGACGTCAGCCGCCGCGCCGCGCCGAATGACAGCCAGAGCAACCCGAGGCAATGGATCAGGAGAATATCCATGCGGGAACGGCGCGGCGCGGCAGCTAGGAAACGGGGAGTTTCCGGAGGACGGCAAAACTGTTCAGGCCCGCCTGGAAGGTGTGGTAGTGCTCGAGCGCGAAACCATCGCGCGCCGCCAGCGCCGCCAGGTCGGCCCGGTTCCAGTAGTGCTTGTGGTCGGCAATCTCCGGGCCGGAGATAATCTTCAGGCGGAAGGCGAGGAACTCGAGCACCGGGCGGGAGGCGGGCGTCGGCGTCGTCAACAGCACGCTGCCACCGTCCGCGAGGATCCGGTGGAATTCGCGGAAGAGCACGCTGACCTGGTCGAGCGGGATGTGTTCCAGCACGGCGAGGATCGTGACGTGGTCAAAATTGCGGTCCGCAAATTCGAAGCGGTCCTTGAAATGGAAGTTCCGGATCTCGAGATTCGCGGCGGGCCGGCTCGGCGTCGCATCGTAGTCCACGCCGACGCCGGAGCGGAGGCGACCCTGCACGGAGCGCAGGAACAGCGCCTGGTGGCCGCAGCCGAAGTCGAGGACGGCCGGGTTCGGGCGCAGGTGGCGCCGGACGATGCGCGACCGCCAGCGGCAAATGAACAGGTCGAGCGCGTTGAAATCCTTCGTGCCCATGCGGCGTCAGGCGCGCCGGTCGCCCTGGATGCGCTTGATGACCACGCGTTCCAGTTCGAGCAGCCGTTGGTTGACGGAGCTGAGCACGAGGCCGAGAGCCAGGCTCAGGCTGGCCAGCATGAACGTGGAAATGGCGATGATGGCGCTGGCGCGGCTGAGGACACGGTGGTACTCGACCAGCTCCCACGCGGGCAGGGCGGCGAACCCGAGGGAAACCACCAGCAGCGCCAGGAACAGCGAGCCGAACAGCGAGAGCGGCTTGTAGGCCCGCATCAGGAGAAACAGCCGGAGCAGGACCTTCAGCCCGTCGGGGATCGTGCGCAGCTTGGAAAAACTGCCGGACGGACGCTCGCCGTACGGCGCCTCGATTTCCTTCACCACCGCGCCGCGGTACAGGCTTTGAACCGTCAGCTCCGTCTCGACGTCGAATCCGCGCGAGGTGATCGGGATCGACAGCGCGCACTCGTGGGTGAACGCGCGGTAGCCGGAAAAGATGTCGGTGATGCGGGCGTTGAAAATCCGGTTGATGATCGCGCAGACCATCTGGTTGCCCGCGACATGGAACTGGCGGAACGACTTGTCGCTGTGCTGCTCCATGCGCGCGGCGACGGTCATGTCCGCATCGCCCGCCAGGATCGGCGCGAGCAGCCGGTGCACCGCGGTGGCATCGTAGGTGCCGTCGCCATCGACCATCACCATGATGTCCTCCGGGACGACCTCGAACATCGTGGCGACCACGTGTCCCTTGCCCTGGCGCTTTTCGCGGATGACCGTGGCGCCCGCGGCGCGGGCGAATTCCGCGGTCCGGTCGGTGCAGTTGTTGTCGAAAACGTAGATCTTCGCCGCCGGCAGTTCGCGCTTAAAGTCCGTCACGACCTGGGCAATGGTCTTCTCCTCCTGAAAACAGGGGATGGTGATTGCAATGGTCGGGGTGGAGGAGGGAAGGGGACGGGCCATTGGAAGGCGGGCGGGAGTGGTCGTGCGGATCCTGAAAGAGGCCGGTTTCAACCGTCATGTCGACAGCGATTTGAGCGCGGCTCGCGGGGTGATTTTGGGGCACGTTCGTGGGGGCCGACCCCGCCCCTTGTCCCGTTCAGGGCACCTTGACCAGGGCGATGCGGTGATCGCGGACGAACGCGAGCAGCCGTTGCAGGCCGTCGGTGGCAAAGGCGATGAGCAGGGTGGCGCCGGCACAAATGAGCACGATGAGCTCGGGCATGGCGCGGCAGGACGCGAGCACGTCGGAAAATTGCCAGGCGGAAAAGTAGAGCACCAGGATGTGCCAGAGGTAGATCTCGAGCGTGAAGCGCCCCAGGTAAGCTGCGAGACCGGCCCGGGGCGACCAACGCAGCGCCACCGCGGCGGCGAGGCCCGCGACCATGGCCAGGTCATACACCAGCATCTCGGGCCGCGCGTAGGCGAAATCGAGCCGGTTGAATTCGAATTGAAGTCCCATCTTCACCGGGTCGGCGAGTTGGAGCCCGTTCCAGCCCATCGCGAGGGCCGCGAGGGCCAGGCCCAGCAGGCCGCCCATTCTCAGGGCGCCCGGTGAAATGGCCCCGACGAGGCTGCGGAAGTGCAGGCCGGCAAAGAAATAGAACAGCCAGAAGAAAACGTTCGGCCGGGCCCAGGTGTAATAGTTCAGCGTCCCGCGGTAACAGAGCAGGCCGAGCGTGACGTGCAGAACCAGGAAAACCAGCGCCAGCCCGCGCGCATGCTGCCCGGGACCCAGCGCAGGCACGATGCGGTGCAGCCAGCGCGGCAACGCCATCAGCAGCGGTTGCAGCAGGTACAGCTGCATGATCAGCGGGATGAAGTAGAGGGTTGGCTCGACGCCGAAGAAAACCAGGTGTTGCCACAGCCAGGTGAACTTCGCGCCGACATTCGGCAGTGCCTGCCACGCGGCGTAGTGGTTGAGCAGGAAAAACGACAGGAGGCTCACGACGAGATAGGGGAAACCGATCCGCCAAAGGCGGCTGCGGTAATAGTCGCCCAATGAAACCGCCTTGGTGGACATGCCCGCCAGGAGGCCGGACAGGAACAGGAACAGCGGCACGGCAAAGCTGAAAAGCTGGTTGAGCCCGAGCCCGAGCCAGAACGACGGGCTCCACGCATGGGCATCGGTCGTCACGAAGCTCCCGCCAAAGTGCACGCAGACGACGCCGAAGATGCTCCAGCCGCGGAGCGTGTCGATGTAGGCGTTGCGGCCCGGCGCCGCAGAGGAGGTCGCGCGCGGGTTCATGGCTGCCGATAGCCCTCCAGTTTCAACCGGCGGAAAACGTAATAGAGCGGCTCGCCCGGGAGGGTCTCCGTGCGCCGCTGCAGGTAGAGCGCGCGGTTTTCCTTTTTGCCGAAGTTCTCGTAGTGTTCCCGCGCTCCGCGCTCCAGGGGGACATTCTGGGAAATCACGAATGCCTTCACATCCGGATAGCGCTCGAGGTAGTCGAGCCAGTTCGGGGTCGTCCCGACGGACACATGACGGAACTCGATCACATTGTTGCCCGGGCCGGGGGTGAGGGAGACGGTGCGATCCACCCACGCGGTGCGGCCTTCCATCGCGGTGCTCTGCACGATCATGCCATTAAGCAGCACGTCCACCGTGGCCTGTTCGCGCGCCTGGGGGCGCAGGCTGTACGTCAGCTCGATGCGCTGGAGCGCGGCCATGGGAGGCAGCTCGAGTCGCACGACCGGCTCGGTCGCCCAGCGGATGCGCGGCAACTCCCACTGCGGATAGGGACCCTCGGTCTTGCGGAGGCCGGTCACCTGCAGGCGGCTCGACGACCCGCCGGCCACCAACTCCTCGGCAAAAACCATCGTCGGATCGAAGGGGGCCTCGACCTCCTCCGGCAAATCGCGCGCGAGGTGAGGCATGACGGCGACGCCGAGTTCGCGGCCACCGGCGGCGTCCGTCACGCGCACGGTGAAGCGGGTGAACGGCCGGACGACCGAAGCCTCGGCGTGGCCGGACGCCGCGAACGTCGCCAGGGATTCCGCCGTGCCGTCCACGTAGTCGACCCCGACCTGCAGGTGGGCTTCGTCGGCGCCGTTGAGGCCGACGACCTCGAGGTGCAGGCGCGCATAGCGGTTGGGTTCGCGCGGCGCGTAGCTGAAGATGACCATGACCTGGCGGTTGCCTTCGCTGGCGGGGGTTTCCCCGGAGTGCGGCAGCACGCCGTAGTAATCCAGCGCGGGCTGGCCCGAATTGATGGTGCCGAGGAATTCCACGCCCGCGGTCCGCTTGGCCGGGACCGGCACGATGGTGTAGGAGGACAGCTGCTCGATGTTCGTGTACGCGACCTTCCGCACGAAGCCCCAGTGCGAATACACATTGTAGGCGTCGGGATCCGCGCGGTTCAGCGACGTGAACCGCTGGTGCCGGCCGGCGGTCATGAGGAGGAAAATGCGTTCATTGCCATCCGTGGTGTGGATGTTGACCCGCGACTGGGCGGCCAGGCGCTGGGCCATCACGGCGGGCAGCGCGGGCAGCGCGGGCGGGGCGGGCTGGCCGGCCCAGAGCGGCGCGTACGGCCGGCTCGTGTTCTGAAACAGGTAAACGCCCGAAAGCCACACGGCGCAGGCCGCGAGCGCCACGAGGAGATTCCGGGTCAACGGGCGCCAGCGCCCGCTGGCCCAGCCCGCCTGCACCACGGCCCCGAGGCAGGGCGTCATGACGAGGATCGCGGGAACGAAGTAGCGCTGGTTGTAGAGCGACCACTTGTTCAACAGGAAGTAGGTGACGAACCACCCGAGGCCCAGCGCGGCGAGCCACGCGGCGGTGACCGGGACGCGGCGCCAGCGGGCGACGCAAAAGATCGCGGCGAGGAAGATGACGGGGCCCGTGAACCCGAACCACACATGGTCCTCGTTCAAATCCGGCGGAAAAAGGTAGAGCGGGGAAAAGGCATAGGCCTCATTCCAGTGCGGGAAGAAGGTGCGCGCGCCCCACGCGTTCAGTTCGGCGGTGAACTTCAGGTCGAAGGTGAAGCGATGCAGCGGTTCGATGAAGAGCTGCACGAGGTAGGCGGCGCCGGTCTGGACGGCGCTGGCGAAGGAGAACGGCCGGTTCAGCGTGAAGTCGTAGGTCTTGTTGATCCACTCGCCCTTGGCGGCGAGGTTGATGATCGCAAACGGCGCGGCGAACGCGAACGCCACGGCGCCCGGCAGCACCCATGCGCGCACGCCCTGGAAAAACCGGCGCGCCTCGCCGCGCCGCCAGTGTTGCCAGGCAAGGCCGAGCACCAGCAACCCCGCGGCGGGACCGAAGAAAACCACGGTGAGCTTGGAGCCGGCGGTGAGCCCGGCTGCGAGGCCGGCGAGCCACGCATCCCGCCGCTGTCGGGTCTGCGCCCAGCGGAAGCCAAACACGAGCACGGCCAGCAGGCCCGCCCCGGTCGGCAGGTCGTTGGTGGTCGCCGTGGCCTGGGCGAGCACTTGCGTGGCGGTCAGGCCCAGCCAGGTGGCGGCCAGTGAGGCGCCCGCGCTGAGCAGGCTGAGCCGGCCGAGCCGGTAGATCGCGAGGCCTGCCACGCCCCAGGCCCCGAGGTTGAGGAAATTCAGCACCTGCAACGGCGGGCTGTAAATCAGGCCGAAGGCCTGGAGCAGGTTGTAGTTGAACGGAAAATAAATTTGCCGGGGATTGCCGGTGTCGAAATGGGCGAGCGTGTCCTGCCCGAGGTAGAACATCGCGCGCGGCAGGTGGTACGCGAGCGAGTCGTAATTGTTCGGCACGTAGGCGCCCGCGATCCGGATGCTCGCGTAGGCGATCGGCGCCAGGGTGGCGAAGAACAGGATCAGCTCCCATGGGCGCGGACCGGCGCCGGATGCGGCGTGCGCGGGTTCCGGATTCACGCGGCGCAGCAGCCACCACGTGGCCAGCGCGATCGCGAGGGAGGTGCGAAAAAACCAGGCGGGACTGCCCAGGTGGTGCGCGCCGGCGAGCAGCAGGCCGGTGACCACGATATTGCCCCAGGCGAGCATCGCGGCCGCCAGCAGCCGGTCCACCGGACTGCGCAACAACGACCGGGCCGCCCCGTGGGAGGCGGCCAGGAGGATGATCGTGTGTGCTAGATAGAGGGCCATGCTAGCCGGCTGGCTTCACCGTGACATAGAGGGCGCAGCAACCGAAGCAACCCATGAACCGCCCGTGGCCGGCGGCCGCCCACTCCTGCGCGGCTTTCCGCACGCCCAGCTTGCCCGTGTCGTTGTCGTGGTTCAGGAAATCGTGCACGAGAACCGGCGTGCCGGGGCGCAGGTAGGCGCTGAGCGTCCGCAGGTCCGCGGTCACCCCGGCATAGGAATGATCCCCGTCGAGGAACACCATGGTGGGCGTGATGCTCCAGCGCTGGACAAAATCCTGCAACACGCCGTGGAAGAGATGGCAGTAGTCGCTGAGATACTCGTTGGCCAGGGTGCCGCGCGTCCGGGCAATCGAGTCAGCGGCAATATCGATGCCGTGGAATTGTGGCCGCGCGGTGCGGGCCTTGTTCGCCAGGGCGCCGCGCAGGGCCACGGTGGCGGACCGCCCGCCGAAGGGACCGATCTCGAGGATCACATCGCCCGCGTGCCAGCCCATTTCGAACAGCTTGAAGGAATCGCCGGGCGCCTGCCACCCGGGGAGCGCCGAGGTCTGCCGGAAAATCTGGGCGTGCTCATCGGACAGGAAGCCGCTCCCGGCCGGCCAGGAAGGCCGGTAGCTCTCGGAATCGAGGTCGGTGGCCTCGTCCCGCGGGTAGGCCAGGGTCGGGGGATTGTGGCCGGTGCCGGTCTTGGTGAGCCCGATGAAGAAATGATGCCAGCGCAGTTCATGCGCCCACCAGGAAAAGCGGCTGATGGCGTATTGGCGGGCCCACGCCGAGGCGTTGGTCAGAAAGAGCGGCTCGGCCAGGAAGGAACGGATGGCGGCCACGGCCTCGGCGGCGTCGCCATTGCGCACCAGGCGGCCGGTGATCTCGTGCCGCACGATCTCGTCGACCCCGCCGGTATGGAAAGCGACCACGGGCAGCCCGCAGAGCTGGGCTTCCATGAGGGTCTGGCCGAACGCCTCCTCAAGGGCGGTGCCGAGGAAGAGATCGGCCGCCTGGTAGATTTCCGCCAGCTTGGCGGGGGCGATGTGATAGCCGAGGCCGCGCAGGCCGGGAATCTCCCCCGCATTGTGGCCGAAGGCGGCGAAGGTCACCTCGTCCTTCAACGCCGCGATGATGGCGCGCAATTGATGACAGCCCTTGCGCGGCTCTTGGAAGTTCACGGCGGCGCAGAGCACGACCGGCTTGTCCGCCGGCAGGCCGAGGTTGCGGCGGGCGGCGGCCTTGTCCCCAGGCTGGTAGACAAACTCGTCCGCCCCGAGGTGAATGGGTTCGACGTGCCGGCAGGCCGGCACGGCGCTGAGGAACATCCGCTTGCTCCAGTGGCTGTTGGCGACCACCTGGATGCCGGACGGGCCGCCGAAAATGTCGCGCCGGACCTGCCAGGCGCCCGCGATTCGCGCCGGCGCCAGCTTGGGGTACTCGTCCGCGGTGGGGCAGGTGGCGTCGCAGCCGGTCAGGTAAAGCTGGCAGGATCCCGGGTAGGCACACCGGCCGGTGTAGAGGTAGGCGTCGTGGATGAACGTGATGACGCGGCAGCCGATTTCGCGCAGCGCGGGCATCAGGCTCAGGGGCCAGTTCGCGGCATGAAGGTTGCCGACGAACACGACCTCGGGGCTGAAGCGGGCCACCTCCATGAGCAGGCCCGCGATGACGGTTTCATCCGGCAGTTTTTTTCCTCCCTCGAGGGCGTTGATCTCGCGGATGCCCAGCCAGAGGTCGGGGTCGATGGGCCGGGTGGCGACGTGCTCCAGCTTGATTTCGCCGGTCGCCCAGGCGAACGCGCCCACCTCGATGCCGAGGGCGAGCAGGACTTCCACCTGGCGGGCCTGGGCCACCCCCGCGCCGTATTGGAAACCCACGTCGTTGAGAAAAAGGACGCGCCGGGGCAGGTCGGTCGTGCGGCGTTTGTCGAGGATGGGCGTCATGGCTTCAGGCACGGTGGCCGGCATTCACCTGGCGAAGTTCCGGGAGAAAGGGCAGGTGGGCGCCGCCGGTCTTCTGTTTTCCGTGTTCGCGGAAGATCGCGAGGATTTCGGGCACGGCGAAGATTTTCGCGTCCGCCTTGGCCATGCGGACCCACAGGTCATAATCCATGCTGTAATAGAGCTTCTCGTCGACTTGGCCGCCCGCGCGGTCGAAAATTTCGCGGGTGAAGAAAACCTCCGGCTGGTGGAAGAACCAGCCCTGCTGCCAGCAACCCTCGAGATCGAGCAGGTGATCCAGGCGCAGGCGGTCGAGCCGGCCCAGCGGGATCGTGGAACGGTGGATGTGATGAGGCTCGACGGCCTGATCCAGCACCCGCGCGCAACGGCCGGCCACCATGTCGGTGCGGTGCAGAAGAAAAGTCTGGCCCACCGTGTAGAGGCTTCCCGGGGCGAGCCGGTCGTCGCTGTTCAACCAGGTCAGGATCCGGCCGGTGGCGTGCGCAAAGCCCTTGTTCAGGGCATGGGACTGGCCCCGGTCCGTTTCGCTGACCCACCATTTCAGGCGGTGCGCGTACTTCCTGATGATTTCGACCGAACCGTCGGTCGAGCCGCCGTCCACGATGATGTATTCCAGGTTGGGATAATTCTGGTCCAGCACCGAGCGGATGGTTTCCTCGAGGTAGGCGGCCTGGTTGAAGCTGACCGTGACCACGCTGATCGCGGGCCACTCCGCGTTCTGCGGGGAGCGCGGGGGATAAAGATCCTGGGCGCGGACGAGCGGCCAGCTGTAGGCGGCGGTGTTGACCGGGGCGCGCGGTCCGCGCCAGGCCTGCGGCGGCCGCAGGCAGAGGAGGGTGTCGCCGGGGAGGGTGACGCGGGCGCGATCCGGTGGCAGCCACGTCGCGGCCGGATCGTACCCGCTGATGATCAGCTTGTGGTGGGCTTGCAGGCGCCCGAGCAGGCACGGCAGCACCTCCGGGGCGTCCGTGCCGTCGAAGGCGACCGTGTCGGCCTCGCCGAGGCCGGGGCGGTACGTCTTGACGCCGGCTTTCCGCCACTCGCGCTCGCCGAACAACATGAAATGGTCCCACGCGCCGGGCAGCAGGCCCTTCGCGACGGCGTCGCCGACGTCGGGATGTTCGCGCAGGTAGGCCTGCTCGTTGAACAGGCTGTTGATGCGGCCCAGCCAGTTCCACAGGGATTCCTCCCGGAAGCGCACGGGGCCCTGCGCGGCCCGGGCGAGTTCCGGGGGGCAGCTGAAAACATCCACGCTCGTGCCCATGGCCGACAGCCAGAGGATTTGGGTCAGCAGGCGCGGGTGATATTTGGCGACGATCAGTTTTCGCAGGTGACGCCCGTAGGGGGCCAGCGCCGCCCCGGTTTCCGCGGTGTTGAAGCGCGCCGTGTCGGCCAGCCCGGCCAGTTGTTGGTTCAGGCCGGCAATGACGGCCTCCCGTTCGGCGGCGATTTTCGTGTGCAGCAGCAACTCGGCGTGTTGTTGCCCGATGAAGGCCACGTTGTGTTCGTGGTCCGCGTAGGCCTGTTTGAGCTTGTCCTGGTAATAGTTGATGGCCGTGAGGCGATCGGCAGCGTCCTTTTCAACCTGGCGGAGAAACCCGATCGTTTGATTCAGGGCCGCCTTGCCGGCGTCAATTTCCCGGTTGAGCCGCTCGGAATGCAGCCGGTGCCACACGGTGAGCAGGTCCAGGTCAAATTCCGGGCGCAGGGCGCTGGCGGGGAGATCGGCCGGGGCCTGATAGGGCTGGGGATGCACCGCGCCGGGCTCGATCCGGCCGGGGAGCAAGGGCGTCTCGGGCAGCTCGAACGCGGCCAGGCCCCAGGACGGGCCGTTCAACGCCACCGGCAGCTCGCCCGTGCGCATGGCCTCCATCAGGGGAAACACGACCGGCCAGTCCGGGTTCAGGATTTTCTTTTCCCTCAGGCGTTCGAAAAGCTTCTTCTCGCCCTCCGGCGTCCAGCCCGAGCCGAGGCTGTGCTCGATGTGGAAGCACACGCAGGGTGGCAGGAGCGACACCTCATGGAAGCCGGCATAGTGCGCGGCAGCCACGCCGAGGGTGTCGATGTTGAACGAGTAGGCGGCGAACTCCGCGTAACCGTGGATGGCCTCCCAGCCTTCGCGGGAGAGGAGGGTGAAGTCGCCGCAGGCGTTCGTATGCAGGTCGTAGACGGTGGTCTGCGGCCCCGGCTGCACCGCCCAGTCCCCCTGGATTTTTTCGATGCGAATCCCCTCCGGTCGCGGGCAGAGCGCGGGATCGGGCACCACTTCCCGCCGGGACGGATCGCCGCCGTAGAGGTGCTCGGTGAGTTCCTTCAATCCCAGGCGGCGGTTGCTGCGCACGGGATGCGTCCAGGCATAGTCGAGCGTCTGCTCCACGCTGAACGAGGGGGGGATGTCCCGGTGAATGTCGTAGCGGTCCACACGGAGCATTTTTTTCGGATCGAGCTGCTGCCGCGCGATGTGCCGCATGAGCTCGTCCGAGAAAATAATGTCGATGTTGGTCGCGAGAATGAAACGGCCGCGGGCGCGCCGGATGCCCGCGTTCTTGGCGATCATCTGGAAGAAGCCCAGGCGATCCGCGTACTTGAACCGATGGTGCAGCGCGGGGGGCACGGTGATGACGCGGGCCGTGCAGCAGGCAGTGTCCGGGGGCAGTTGCAACACGCCGGCCAGGCCCGGCCGGCCCTCGACCGGGTTCCAATCGACGAGGATCAGTTCGGCAGGCAACTGGTATTGCTCGCACTGCCGCGCGAAGCAGTTGATGAAGATCTGCGTGCGGACCAGGGGGTCGCCGCCGTGGTCGTCATTCCGCGAGGCGGCGACCACCGAGAGATAGGGGAGGGGCGCGCTCATCGGCAGGCTGGCGCGGGCTTCCGCGGCCCAAGGCCGTGGGAGACTTCGGAGGAGTCAAGCAGGAGGAAAGGGGATCGCATGGTGGCGTCGGCCCGCGACGGGCGGGGAGCGAATATCAGCCCCAAAGGGAAGATGTTGTACCGGGACAGGCCAGCAAAAAACATGGCGGGTCGGGTCGAGCGAACGGGGCGGGCGTCAGCGCGCCGGGTCGCGGGTCTTCTGCAGCAGGAAGATGCTGCTGACCGCCGGGCCGGCATGCACGCGGTGGCAGTCGTCGATGAACTTGAGCTGCGGCTGCAGATGCCGACGGATCTGCGCCATGAATTCGTCGTCAAAGCGCATGCAGAATTGCATATACATCAGGAAAAAACTGCTGAAGCAGTGGAAGACGTTCCCGTACGGCGGCGCAAAGTCCTGGAAGGATCCGGTCGGCAGGAATTCCAATTTCAAGCCGTGGGCCTCGCCGAGTCGACCCAGCCCATAGGGATCGAAGTAGTGCTTGTCCTCGGTGTAGGTCTTGTCGACATCCCGGTTGCAGCAGAATTGCACGGTGCTCGTGAAGTCCTCCAGCTTGAGCGTCCATTCGGGGCGCATGGCGATGCCGGCCGCCTTCAGCGCGTTGGGAATGGACTGGGCCACCGCCGCCATCAACAGGAAGCCGGTTTCGCACGGTTCCGCGCCCATCACGAGCGCGCCGCCCGGACGCAGCGCCCGCGCGCAGGCCGCGATGAATTCGTCCACGCGCAGGATGTGGTGCAGGGTCGATCGCAGGGCGATGACGGAAAACATCCCCGCGGGCAGGTCCGCGATGTCGTCCGCGTTGAAGATCGCGTAGTGCCGGTGCGTGGTGCCAGCAAAATCCGCGCCGAATTGCGCCTGGGTCAGCTTGAGAAAAGCGGGCGAGGGATCCGTGATCAGGAAATCGGGGCCGGGATAATGCCGCGCCAGCCCGCGGGTCAGGTAACCCGTCCCGCAGCCGATTTCCAACGCGGGCCCCGTGGTGTCGACCTGGTATTTCTGCAAGAGATTGCAAAAACCCTCGCCCTCGCGCGTCTCGGCCGCGGCGACGCCATAGTGGCTGTTGTAGTCCTCCTCCGCGTGCATGTAGGCCCGTTCCGCCGAGAGCTGCAGCCAGCCGTGCCATTTGCGCAGCCCGGCGAGCCAGGTCGTGAAGGAATCGGGGGAAGTCGTCATGGGGAGCGCGCCGCTCAGGCGGTGTTCCGGTGGGCCGCGTTGACGGCGCGCAATTCGGGCAGATAAGGCACGTGGTCGCCGCCGGTCTTTTGCTGGGCGTGCTCGCGGAAGATCGCCAGGATCTCCGGCAGGGGCAGGATCCGGGCGCCGGCGCGGGCCATGCGCACCCACAGGTCGTAGTCCATGCTGTAATAAAGATCCTCGCGCAGCGTGCCGCCGGCACGGGTGAAGATGTCGCGGCTGAAGAAAACCTCGGGCTGGTGGAAGAACCACCCTTGCAGCCAGCAGCGGTCGAGGTCCAGCAGGGCCTCGAGCGGCAGCGGCTGCAGCGTGCCGAACGTCAGCACGCTGCGGTGGATGTGCCGCGGCAGGGTCGCCCGGTCCGCGACGCGGGCGCAGCGGCCGGCGACGAGATCCGGCGCATGCAGCAGGAATTGCTGCGCCACGGTGAACAGGCTGCCGGGGGCGAGGCGATCGTCACTGTTCAACCAGGTGAGAATGGTGCCGGTGGATTTTTGAAATCCCTTGTTCAGGGCCTGGGATTGCCCGCCGTCCTTTTCGCTTACCCACCAGGCGAGGCGATCCGAGTAGCGCTTGATGATCCCGACCGAGCCGTCCGTGGATCCGCCGTCCACGACGATGTACTCGAGGTTGGGATAGTTCTGATCCAGCACGGAACGCAGGGTTTCCTCGAGGTAGGCGCCCTGGTTGTAGCTCACGGTGACCACCGATATCTTTGGCCAGAGCGCCTGCTGGTTCGGCTTGGCGGGATAAAGCTCCGCGGCGCCCGGCGCCACGCGGTGGGGCACCGGCAGGGCGGCGGGTTGTCGCGGGCCCACCCACGCGCGGGGCGGTTGCGGGCAGCACAGCAGGTCGCCCAGCACGATGGTGCGTGCCTCGTCGCCGGGCAGCCAGACCGTCGCGGGATTGAAGCAACTGCTGACGAACAGCCGTTGCGCCGGTTGCAGGCGGCCGATGAGGCAGGGCAGGATGGGCGTCGCGTCGGCGCTGTCGAAGACGAGCGCGTCGGCGTCGGCCAGGCCCGCGCGAAAATGCGGCGTGCCGGTGACGCGGCCTTCGCGCTGGCCGAAACGCTGGTAGTGATCCCACCCGCTGGCGAGTTCGCCGCGCGCGACGGCGTCGGCGATGTCCGGATTCGCGAGCAGGTAGCCTTGTTCGTTGAACAGCGTGTTGAGTCCGCCCAGCCATTCCCAGAGTGACTCGGCCCAGAAGTGCACGTTGCCGCGCGGCGGGCCCGCCAGCTCCGGCGGGCTGCCGAGGATTTCCACGCTGAGGCCAACCGCGGACCACCACAGGATCGCGGGCAGCAGGCGCGGATGATACTTGAGCACCAGCACGCGCCGGAGGCCGCGGCTCGGCGGTTCCAGCGCCGCCCCGTATTCGGCGAGGTCCGCCCCGCCGCCGCCGGGCCCGCGCCGGGACAATTGCTCGGTGAGGTTGGCGATGTAGGTCTCCCGGTTCACGGCGTCCTGCTTGTAGCCGTCGGCCTCGGCGTGGAGTCGCTTCACGTAGGCGACGTTGCGCACCAGGTCCTCGTGGAAGGCCAGCAACTTCTGGCGCGTGTCGAAGAATGCCTGGCGATGCTGATCGCGCTCGAGTTCCACTTCGCGCGTGTAGCGCTCGAGTTCGATCCGGCTCGCGCGCTGGTCGTCGACAAAGTCGCGCGCCGCCGCGCGGGTTTTCTCCGCCGCCTGCCGCGCGCGTTCGCACCCGGCTTCCGCCACGCGCATCCGCTCCAGCAATTGCGGCAGCACCGCTCCCACGCGCGGATCGTTCGCGGCCGACGGCGGGACGATGTCGGGTGTCTCGGTGGCGGCGCCGGCCAGCTGCCGCAAGTATGGCCCGTAAACCTGCGCCCGCAGCCCGGCGGACGGCCCGACGCCGTAGCGGTGCAAGGCGGGGTCATACAGCTGCGCCGACAAATGCGTCAGGCCATGAAATTGGAAAAGCACCAGCGGGGCGCCGTTGATTTTCGGCCCCGCGGCGACGTCCGCGTCCCGCAGGTGCCAGGGCGCCGTGAGAAAGCCGGGGGGCATGAGGTGGACCGCGCCGGGGAATCTTGCCGGCCACGCGTCCAGGTATTTTTGCTCCGCGTACCGGTCGTTTTCCTCGAAGGCGAAGCACCCCTCGGCGCACTGGTCCGCCCAGGTCGCGGCACAGGCGAGGCCGGTGGCATCATGGCGCAGGGACACCCAGGCCGCATTGTAGCGACCGCGGCGTTCCAGGTGGGCGAGGTCGGGTGGATAACGGTGCGGCACCATCGCGATGGACGCGCGGCCGATTTCAGCGCACATCGGTTGGGGCGAGCCGAAGCAGTAAAGGTTCGCATCGACCAGCGTCAGCAACTCGCCCGCGGGCAGGCCCGGCAGGAGGTAACGCAGCAGCCACGGCTTGCAGGTCAGGGCGAATTCCGCCGCGGTGCGGTCGGTGCGCGCGGTGGCGAGCGGGGGGAATCGGTCGGTGAGTTCCGCCAGCGCGACGACCGTGAGGTCCGCTCCGGCCGGCGGCGACAGTGCGCGGGCCGTCGCTTCATCCAGGGCGAGCACGGTGAGCCGGCTGTCCGGCGCATGTTTCCGCAGTGAGGCGTGCCAGGCGTGGCCGGCGGCAAGGTTGCCGGCGTCGATGATGGTGCAGCAATGCTTCAAGACTGGGCGGGAACGGTGTGATCGGGAGCGGGCCGCGGCGGAACGCCCGGCGTCGCCCCTTGATGAAAGGCGGGACCATGCGGCGATGTAAAGCTCCGGAACTCCCGGCTCACCGCTCAATCGGAGGGCGGCATCGGACAGTTGATCGTCGACTCGACCACCACGAGGGGATGGCCCTTCACCTGGACATAAATTCTCCCCAGGTATTCCCCGATGATGCCGAGCAGGAGCGCATTGAGGCAAATTCCCGTCAGGATCAGCACCGTGGTGGTGGCGAAACCGCGGGGCCAGGCCTGTCCGAATACGAACCGGGCCATGACGTAGCCCCCGATCAGCACCACGGTCAGGAAACCGACGAAAAATCCGATGAAACTGGCGAGGCGCAGCGGCACGATCGAGTGGTTGAGGATGCCATCCGCGGCCAGTTCGAATAATTTTGGCATGGAGAACTTCGTTTCACCGAACCGGCGGGCCTGCCGCGCGTACGGCACCGCCATTTGGTTGAAGCCGAGGAGGGTCGTGGTGCCGCGGATGTAAGGATGGGCATCGCGGTGCTTGCGCAGTTCATCCAGCGCCCGGCGGCCCAGCAGGCGAAAGTCGCCCGCGTCCAGGGGCAGCGGTTCGGCGCTGAGCGAATTGATCAGCCGGTAGAAGGCCCGGCGGAAGGCCTGCATCAGCCAGGATTCCTTGCGCTCCGTCCGAACCCCGTAGACGACTTGAAATCCATTTTCCCAGTGGGCCAGAAACGTGCCGATGAGCTCCGGGGGGTCCTGTAAATCGACGTCGAGCTGGATGGCGGCATCGCCGCGGCAGGCCGCATAGCCGGTGTAGATCGATTTTTGATAGCCGAAATTGCGGGAAAAACGGATCACGCGCACCTCGGGCTCCCGGGCGGCCAGTTCGGCGAGCCGCGCAAACGTCCGGTCCGTGCTGTGGTTGTCGGTGAAGACGAACTCGAAGTCGTAGCGCTCGCGGAGCGGCGCGATGGCCTGGTTCGTCGCGAGCCAGAAGGGGTCGATGTTCGCCTCCTCGTTGTAGACGGGGATGACGAGCGAAATGAGCCGGCGGGCGGAGGTCATGTTAGTTCAACGGCGGGTGAGTTCGGGCACATAGCGCAGCACCTCGCGGGGCCGCATGGGAATGGTTCCAGGCAGCAACCGCCCCCTGGCGCCCAGGCGCCGCCACTCGGACTCGGCGAATGCCCTGACGGTGCGACCGTGGCCGGTGCCAATGTGGTGGACGACCGGCTGTCCCGGCGGCGGCGGCACCGCGGCCACCTCGTTGGCAATTGCCTCCGCCACGAAGGCGACCGGGACAAAATCGCGGACTTGATGGCCGAGCGTCATCGGAAAATCGCGGCCGGCCAGCGCGGCCGCCTGCAGCGATGGCCAGAAGCGGGTGGGGAATTCGCCGGGGCCGTAAACCTGGAACGGGCGGACCAGGGTGAGTTGCAGCGCGTGGCGCGCGGCCAGCCCCTGGGCGAGCGCGGTGGCGGCGGCTTTGGCGGCGCCATAGGCAGTGACTGGTTCCAGCGGGGCGTCGGGCGGAATCCGCTCATACCGTTCGGCGGCGCGACCGTATTCGAAGGAGGATCCGCAGACGATGAAACGTTGGATGCCGGCTTGGATCGCCGAACGCCACAAGGTCATGCTGCGCATGACATTCACCTCAAAACAGAGATCCCAATCATCCTCTGCTCCGGTGACGCCGGCGGCGGCCAAATGGACGACGGCACGACAGGAAGCCAGGACGGGCGGCGGCGCTTGGTCGAGCTCGGCCACCACCCACGTCACTCCAGGCAGGGTGGCATCCCCGGCGGAGGGTGGCCGGCGGGTGATGGCCACCACCGGCCAACGACGGTCCTGGCAGACGCGCAGGAAAGTCCGTCCAATGAAACCGGTCGCGCCGGTGACCAACAGGGGCGGCGGGTTCCGCGAAACGGGTGGGAGGCCGGACATGTGCTGGCGATTTTTTGGGCGGAGTGGGTCGGTGCGGCGAGTCTTATTCCCCGGCGACGGGGCGTGGCTCACTTGCCAGTGGTCATGGCCGGCAGCAACTCATGCAGGGTGATGCGGGTGGGCAAAGGCGTCGGCTGGTCCGAGCCCCCCTGCAGGTAGAGGCGGATGGTTTTTGCGTTGGGCGGCACGGTGATCGTGTGCGCGAAGCGTCCCGGCCGCGTCCACGTGACCGATGCGATCGTCACGCAATCGTCGACTTGGATCGTGCCGCCGCAATCCCCGGCCGCCGGCATGGTCGCGGTCAGGTAGACCTGCCGGGGCGTTCCCGGCGGACGGGCGTGGAGGTTCATGAAGGGCGTGGCCAGGTGGTCGCGGGGATCGGTACGCGTGAACACGGGATAGCCGCGCGACGTGTCCATGCACCGGCCGGCCCCCGGTCCATAGAGGTTCCGACTGAGGGTCTCGATGTACGGCGGTGTGGAGTGAAAATCGAGGTCCAGGATTGCTTCGGCCGGGGCCGGCCGGGTGCCGGAGTCCTCGGGATCGATCGGCATCGCCTGGATCCTGAAGCAGACCAGGTCGAAGCCGGTGCCTTTGGCGCCCGGCACGGGAATGGTCCGGGTATCGGCGAGCGAGTAGTTGGCCTGGCGCAGGACCTCCGTGGCCGCGGCGATGGTCTGCGGGCCCTGGCCTGGTGCGCTCGGCACCACCAGGAAGTTTTTTTCCCCGTGGGCCGCGAAATTGCCAGGCTCGTGTTGGGGGAACAGGCTCAGTGTGAGCAGCCGGAAGCCCCAGAGTTTGGTCGAGGCCAGGGTATTTCCCTCTTTCAGGAATTTGCGGGCCACCCAGAATCGATAGGATCCCGGGGCGAATTCGCGGGCGAGGATTCGATAGGCCGCGTGCACCGATTGATATCGTTCCCGGAGTCGATCGGAGACCTTCGCGTCGTGGAAATCAATCGGCAGGGAACAGAGGAACAGGCCGACCAGGAGAATCTCGGGTCGCAGCCAGCGCGCAACCTGGTCCCCTGATCGCCGGCGGACGATGGCGACGGCCGCGGCGCTCGCGAGCAGCAGCCCTGCGGTGGTCAGCAACACCGCGCCGGGCGTGACGGTCATGGGGAGGGCCTGGACAATCCATCCGACCACGGCCTTCTGCGGCCACGCGGCCACGAGTGCGGCCATGGCCAGCACGGCGGCGACCATCCGGCGGGACGGGGCGGGCCGGGCCCGGGTCGTGGCGCTCCAGCAGGCCGCGAGCAGCGGCAGGGCCAGGGCCAGATGAAATGAGGCGTAGAAAGAGAAACTCAACGTCGCGTTGAGCTCGCGAACCTGGAGAAAGGCCGCGAGCAGCAGGGAGGCGGCCAGCCCGATGGTGAGGGCCCGGACCAACTGGCGTGCGCGTTCCTCGAGGGGAGGGTGGACCACGGAACAAGAGATGCCCCAAAGCAGCGTTCCTCCGGGGAGCCAGAGCCAGGTGGCTTGGATGAACCACCAGGGATCCTGGGGGATCCAGGGGTTGTTCTTCAGGCCCTTCATGTAGGCCAGCATGTCGACCTGGGGTTTGAGGAAATTGAATTCGCCGCCCACCATTCGGTGAATCAACCCGAGGGCCACGCAGACACATGCGGCGGCGGCGGCGTAGAGGCAGACACTGCCGGCCTGACGGCGAAAATCCCAGCGCAACCAAGCCAGGTGAAAAGCCGCCACGCCGGCGCCGAGTGAAGCCAACGAGCTCAGGTTGGCGATCGCCATGCCGGCATAGGCGCAGCCGCCGAGGAATATCCAGGCGGGCCATCGGGGCGAGTCCCGGGCGGCGGTGATGCAGGCGAGGGCGACGGTGGCGTAAACGAAGACCGCGGTGTCGATGTAGTCGGTCTGCAACGCCACGATAATCTGGGGCGAAAGCACGCTCAGGGCCACTGCCAGCAACGCCGCCGCGAAGCCGAGGGCGCGTCGCACGATGGCCGCGCAGCCGGCGGCAAACACGGCGGAAACCAAAAGCTTGTAGACGAGGTTGGCCGCAACCGGCGGCAACCAGGCGTGGAGAAACGCTCCTGGCAGGATCCACGACAGCCGGGAGCCATAGTAGGTCGGCCCAAAATCGGCGATCTGGTTGCGAAGGTCCCATTGGTAGGCCGTGTAGATCCAGCTGTCCAGCAGCCCAAAGGCCGGGAACAGGTAGCCCGGGCGGACCAACAGCAAAAATCCGGAAAGCCCGGCCCACATCGCCGCGAGCACCGCCACCTGTTGTCCTGCCGACAGCGAAACTCCCTTGCCCGGATGCCTGGTGATTTTTTGCAGAACGTCGGCCGGAAAATTCATCGGGACCACGGAAGAGGGATGGGTAAAGCGCGGGCCGAACCGGACCACGCCCTCTCCCTGATTCAGGCCATCGACTTTACGCAGGAGGTCAAAACATCAATCACGTGCGCCTGCTGGCCGGGCGTCAGGCCGATCCAGAACGGCAACCGCACGAGCTGCCGGCTGGCCTGTTCCGTCACCGTCAGTTCGCCCTGGGTGCGGCCGATCCTTTTTCCGGCGGGTGACGAATGCAGCGGCACGTAGTGAAAAAGCGCGCCGATGCCCTGCCGTTTGCATTCATCCAGCACGGTCTGGCGATCGATGGCGGGCGCGAGGCGCACGTAGTACATGTGCGCATTATGCACGCAGTCCGCCGGAATGATGGGGCGGGTCAGCCAGCCCCCGGCCTCCCAGGGAGCGAGCAGCTCATGGTAGCACTGCCAGGCCACCAGTCGCTGGTGGGTGATCCAGTCCGCCTCCTCCAGTTGCGCCCAGAGGAAAGCCGCCGTGAGTTCGCCGGGCAAAAAGGACGAGCCCGGCTCCTGCCAGGTGTATTTGTCCACTTCGCCGCGATCGAAACGACTGCGATCCGTGCCTTTTTCGCGGATGATTTCGGCGCGCGCGACAAGCGCGGGATTGTTGACCAGGAGGCATCCGCCCTCGCCGCAGGTCAGGTTCTTCGTCTCGTGAAAACTGAGCGTGCCCAGGTCGCCGAGGCTGCCCAGGGCCCGGCCGCGATAGGTCGCCATCGCGCCTTGTGCGGCGTCTTCCACGACCGCCAGGCCGTGCCGGCGGGCCACGGCGAGGATTGAATCCATCTCGCAGCCCACGCCCGCGTAGTGCACCGGCACGATGGCCCGGGTGCGCGGCGTGATGGCCGCTTCGATGAGCCGTTCGTCAAGGTTCAGCGTGTCCTCGCGCACATCGACAAACACCGGCACGGCGCCCCGCAGCACGAAGGCGTTCGCGGTGGAAACGAACGTGAAGGAGGGGAGGATCACCTCGTCGCCGGGCTGGATGTCCAGCAACAGGGCCGCCATCTCGAGCGCGCCGGTGCACGAATGGGTCAGCAGGGCGCGGGCGCTGCCGGTTTTGCGTTCGAGCCATTGGTGACAGGACTGGGTGAACGGACCGTCGCCCGCCAGGCGTCCGTTCGCATGGGACTCGGCGATGTAACGGAGTTCCCGTCCGGTCATGTAGGGCGAATTGAAAGCGATTGGCTTCCGCGGCCGCGATCCCACGGGCGGTTGCCTCGTGGCCTCGCGAAAAACCGGCAGGGTTATTGAAAGCAGCGATTTGGCGGCGAGGGACTTGCTCATTGGGTCGCCCTCAATCTAGGCGGTACCCAGCCCGTCTCCAATGGGGTATGGACCTACCGCGCGACGATCCTGCAGCCCTCAGGAGGACTCCAAGACGGCAATCCCAAAACCCGTTTTTCCGTAGTCGTTCCCGTTGTAAAGGAGGTACCGTTCGCCGCGGTGATCGAAGACAAAAGGGTAGCAAAGCATCGCGGAATCCCAGCCGCTGGCCGAAACGTCCAAGCCGGCCTGGCCTTCCTCCCGGCGCCACGCCCTGCCGTCCTCGGAAACGGCGGTCTGCAGGCGATAGGTGGGGCAGGTGCGGGTGGCCCGCGCGCAAAACCACATCCGGTACCCCCGGCCGTCCTTAAGCACGCGGGGCACGCCGAGCGCGTATTCGAACTCGTCGCGGAAATCGATGGCGACCGTGCCGTTTCGTTCCCAGCTTACGCCGTCAAGGGACTCGGCGTATTCAAGCCGGTAATAATGCCTGGCGCCGCCGGGGGCCGGTTTCCAGCCGACGCATGACGTGAACCAGGCGCGGAAGCGTCCGTCCTCGAACCGGACCTCCGGGGTCGCGACGAAATGCGGCAGGTCGCGGGTGCGGTCGATGACCGGACCGGGGAAGCAACGCTTGAATCGATTGGCCGCGGGATCCCATTCCGCCAGGCCGATCGAGTTGCGGATCTTGACGGTTACCCCGAGGTTGATGCCCGTATAGTAAAGCAGTTTCCGGCCGCCGACTGTGACGAGGGAGTTGGGCAGCGCCCCGCTGTCGTCGAAACAGCCCAGGTCGCCCGGCTCCAAAACGGGCTGGTCGTGCACGCGCAGCACCTTCGTCGGGTTCCGCATGTCGATTTCCAGATACGCGCCGTGGCCGCGATTCAGCCGGTCCCGCGGCGAGAAATAGATCCGGTAGGCGTCGCCGTCGATTTGCTCCGCGAGGGGAATCATGGCGTGCGAATGCATCCAATCGCCCCGTCCCTCGGGGCAGAAAATCCGCCCTAGCTTGCGCCATTTCATGGTTCAGATCTTGCGCAGCCGGTCGCTCGGCACGGCGGCGCGCTCGGTGGCGCGGCCGATGTACACGCCGCCCGGCTCGGTCGAGCCCAGCAGGAGCGTGCCGGCGCCGACGATGGAGTTTTCGCCGACCGTGATCTGGTCGCGGAGCGTGGCGTTGACGCCGATGAAGCAGGCCTCGCCGATCACGACCCGGCCGGAGACCACGATGTGCGAGGCCAGGAAGCAGTGGTCGCGGATTTCGGAATGGTGGCCGATGTGGTTGCCGCTCCAGAGCGTGACGTTGTTCCCGATGACGACGAACGGCTGGACGGTGTTGTCCTCGAGGAGGAAACAGTTCGCACCGATGCGGCCGTCATTGAGCACCGTGGCCTTGGAACTGATGTAGCTCGGCAGGTGGTAGCCGAGCGCGCGGACGGCCAGGTATTTCTCCTTCCGGATCTGGTTGAGCTTGGAATAGCCCAGCGCGACGAACAGGTCGTGGCTTTCCGGCGGATGCGTGGCGGCGATCTTTTCGAAGGGAACCACCGGCAGCCCGCAGAAGGTGTCCGCCTTGAGGAAGGCGGCGTCGACGGTGAAGGCCACCACCTCGTAACCCGAGTCCCGCTTGAAATAATAATGCGCCAGCTCGGCGGCATCCGTGGTGCCAAAGATGACGAGTTTCTTCATGGGATTATTTCGAAGCCCGCCGGCCGTAGATCTGCCGCACGATCGTGTAGGGCCGGCGCT
The DNA here is from genome assembly GCA_964515595.1 of uncultured Oleiharenicola sp. Lineage (GTDB taxonomy): Bacteria > Verrucomicrobiota > Verrucomicrobiia > Opitutales > Opitutaceae > Lacunisphaera. The sequence goes on from CAZEUN010000010.1 coordinate 105,244, forward strand.
TGGTTTCCGAATAGACCTTGGACAGGTAGATCCCGATCACGCCGATGAACGCGATGATGAGGCCGCCGAGCAGCCAGACGGAGGCCATGACCGACGTCCACCCGCTGGGCGGCGCAGCGAGGAATTGCCAGTGGACGACGAGGTAGAGGATGTAAGCCGCGGCGAGCAGCGAGATGGCGCACCCGGTGGCGAAGATGCCGATGAGCGGAAGATTGCTGAACGAGACGACCGAATCAATGAACTGCGCCAGCTTCCGGCGCAGCGTGTAGGTCGACGCGCCGCGGCTGCGCTTGGTCACGACGTGCGCCGATTGGGCGAAGCCGGTGATCACCCAGAGGCCGGCCAGGAAGACCTCGCGCTCGTCATGGCGCAGCAGGGCCTCCACATACCGCCGGGTCATGAGCCGCGCGACGACGACGTTGTCCGGGAGATCGAGACCGGTCAGCAGGCGGAAGGTCTTGTAGAAGATCCAGCCGCTGCCGCGCTCGAACAGCCCGCCCTTGCGCGCGGCCTGCACGCCGTAGACGACGTCGCTTTGCGCGCGCGCCATCTGCTCCGCAAAGGCGTTCATCCACGCGGGATCCTCCTCGAGGTCGCAGTCGATCAGGAAGACGTGTTCGCCGGTGGCGTGCGCGAGGCCGGTCATCATCGCCTTGTGGTGGCCGAAATTGCGGGAGAGATCGACGACGACGAGATGGGGATCCGCCTCGGCCAGGCGGATCGCGCGCTCGCGGCTGTCATCGGGGGAACCGTCGTTGACGAGGACCAGCTCATAGTCCTCCCCCGCAAATCCACGCGCCGCCTGGGCGGCCCGGCGGCAGAATTCCTCGAGGTGAGCCGCGGACTGGTAGAGCGTGGTGACGACCGAGAGTTTCATCGCGCGAGGTGATGCATGAAGCGGGGCGCCCCGGGGCCACAGTTGAAAAGGAGGTCCAGCACGCTGACGCCGTGGACGAATCCGCCCCAGAGCTGCGGGTATTCGGGATAGGTGCCGTAGTCGAACCAGGTCACCTTGAGACCGCTGCGACTGAAAAGATCCTCGTCAAGGTAGACCCTGGCCGCGGGGCCGGAGACATACTCGGTGGCGCCCGCCTGCGCGCACAACGAGGCCAGGCGTTCGGAGCGGCCCTCGGGGAGCTGGTAATCCCACGATGGGGTGATCCGGGTTTTGATGCCGAGGTAATTGCACACGGTCTCGATCAGGAGGCGGTTCAGGGCCGAGAGATGGGTGTGGCGCGCCTGCAGGTAAAGCGGGCGCAACCACTCGGCGACTTCCCCGAAGTAGGGGGCCCGCGCGTAGTTGGCGTCAAGGGTCTTCCAATGCTTCGCCTGCCACCGGTGGTCCGGCAGCGTCACGTCGCGGATGCGCCGGTGGATGTCCGCGCCCACCGGCACGCTCAGCCATTCCACGCCGCGCGGCGTCTTGATCTGGTTGCGGTTCCGCCAGTCGTTTTTGGTGAACTGCATGTCATCGTACAGGATGAATTCGTCCACGGACGCGATCAGGTCGAAGTAGCCTTTCCACGGGATGTAGTTCGACTGGTTGATCGCGATTTTCTTCATGCAGGGCGGGCGCGGGGGCACCGACGCGCCCGGGACGACAGCGGAGGATGGAGCCGGCGGTGGGGATGGAAACCAAAAATTCGCCACCGGGCTTCCGCCGCATTGAGGCAAAAAAAGTGCGCGCTTCCGGATGGAAGCGCGCACGAGCCGGACCGGACGGACGGTGGCGTCAGAAGTTGAGGTTGGCGACGCCCGTGTAGGAGGTGCCGTTCATGATCCACAGGACGACCTGGCCGGTTTCAAGGTTCTCCCACAGGATATCCTGGGAGCCGTGGCCGGAATAGTCGCCGGTCCCGAGCACCCGCCAGCGGACATCGGGATCGGCGGCCAGGCCGACGTTGTGGACAAAGCTGGTGCCGTTCATCTGCCAGATGGCACGTTCGCCGGTGACGATGTTCTGCCAGAGCAGGTCGACGGTGCCGTTGCCATCGTAGTCGCCGGCCCCGCAGACGCGCCAGCGGGTGTCCGGGTCCGAGCTCCAGCCGATGGACCTGGACAAGGTGGTGCCGTTCATGACCCACACCTTGCGTTCGCCGGTGGAAATATTCTGCCAGATAATGTCCGGCTTGCCGTCGCGGTCGAAATCGGCGCTGCCCACAATGCGCCAGTTGGTGTCGGGTTCGGTGCCCAGGTCGACGGAGCTGACGAACGTGGTGCCGTTCATCATCCACACGCGGCGGGCCCCGGTGGAGAGGTTCTGCCAGAGAATGTCCGGCTTGCCATCCGAATTGAAGTCGCCGGCGCCGACCATGTGCCAGTTGATGTCGGCATCGGTCCCGATGGTGACGGTGTTGGCCACCGTGGTGCCGTTCATCAACCACAGCGTGCGTTCGCCGGTGACGACGTTCTCGCGCAGGATGTCGGGCGTGCCGTTGCCATCGAAGTCGGCCCCGGCGCGGACGAGCCAGTCAGCGGTGGCGGTCGGGGGCGGCGTGGTGCCGCCGTCGACGGTGACGTTGATCGCGGTGTTCTTGATGTAGGAGGCCACGCCCTGGAAGTTTTCGTTGTTGAGGTAGCCTTCCAACGGCGCGCTCGCGAGGATCACATACTGGATTTCGAGGACGTAGTTGACGCCGGGGGTCAGCCAGCTGCCGTCGATGGTCAGCTGCGTGACCGCGGGCTGGCTCACGCCGAGGGTGGGCAGGTAGTAGGCTTCCACGGAGGCGTTCGCCACGACATTGCTGTTGGCGGGGTTGTAGATGCCGGCGGTGATGACGGATCCGTAGGTGCTCGAGCTGTACTCGGGAAAGGCATTGAGCGTGAGGGTCGTCACGCCGGCCGAATTGACCTTGAGGGTCCCACCGGACCAGGAAGCGCCATTGTTGGCGCTGGCGATCTGTGGCGTGGCGGATGGGTAGGTCGAGCCGGAGGTGGCGAATTCGAGGCCCGCGACAAAGGGGTCGTCGGTGCGCGGGGTGGTGGGTTTGCCCGCGCCTTGGAAACGCACCCCGTAGGCGCCCAGCGGGTAGGTGGCCACCAAATCGGCGTTGGTCGAGAAGTCATGGACAAACATATAACCCCCGCTGTTGTTCGGCGTGGCCGAGAAATTCAGCGTGCCGGTGTTCGTGGCGCTGCTGGGGCCGGTCTGCGGCACGGTCCCCGAACCAGGCTTGTAAAACGCCGGGCCCCACGCACTCAAGTCCTGGGAGGATCCCCGGATGTTGAGGTTGAGCGAAAACGGGAGCGTTTGCGGAACCGGGGCGGAGGCCGAGGTCTGGTTGAAGTACTGGGTGCGATCGATCGCAATGGCCGCGGTGGAGGCGGTCGAGGCCTGCGATACTTCGCCGCGAGACACAGGTGCGATCAGCACCGAGGACACGAGCAGCAAAATAGCCTTCAAGTGGCTAGGGATTGTTTTCATAGGATGGGAGGGGAATTGCAGGACCCATCCTACCCGAACCGCTCATGATCCCCGTATGGGGCCTTAAGCCACTAACCTCCCGGATTTCTACCAACGCCGTTCAAAATCCACCCCCCGGTGAACGCCGGAAATTCCGCGTACGGGGCCATCGGGGCGTTCTCCTAGGGTGCCGGGTCCCGTGCAAGTGGGGCCATTGGTGCCCCGCTTCACGGGTTTATTTCGTAAAGACTCGCCCGCAGCGGCAGGGGAACAGGCGCATTCGTCCCGCTTTGGAAATAAAGGCGCACGCGCTGGCAATCGGCCGGCGCGACCAGGGAGTATACGGTGCGTCCCGCCTTGTTGAGCGAAAGCCGGGCGAGCTCCGCAAATCCGTCGCTCTGCACAATGCAGCGGGTATCAGGTCCGCTCGCAGGCATGATGATGACCAGTGAGAGGTTGCGGGATGCCCCGGGCTTGGGTCGGGAAAAAGATTTGAAAGGCGTCGCGAGATGATCCCGCGGATCGGTGCGGGTGAATGCGGGGTAGCCGGCCGACAAATCAATGGATTTGATCGTCCGCGGCCCGTAGAGGTTCTGCTCGATGGTCGCGGTGTAGGCCGGGGCGGCATCGAACCGCAGATCCACCAGCAGTGAGCGGGCGGTCAGGGCGTGGACCGGGTCCTCCGGGTCCACAGTCGGCATTTGCATCGTGAAGCAGACCAAATCGAAGCCCGTGCCCGCGTCGCCCGGCACCTTCAGAATGCGGGCTGACGCCAGCGTGACCCCCCTCGCTTGCAAGCTCTCCTTGGCCCGCTTCAGAATCTGGGGGCCGGTTTCGGGGGCCCCTGGCACGATCAAGGTGCAGCTCAGGTTCGGTACAGTGAACTCGGGAAACGGCTTTTCGGTGAACAGCCGGTAAAGCCAGAGCTTCGTGGAAGCAAGGGCATGTCCCTCCCGGTAGTTCACGTCCTCCCAAAAGCGATACGAGCCCGGGGCGAATTCGCGGGAAATCGCCTGGTAAGCGGAGTGAATCGCGACATAGCGCTGGCGCCGATGATCCGAAAGGCCGGGACTGTCGAAATCGAGGGGAAAGGAACACGCGACCAGGCCGGCCAGAAGCAGTTCGGCCCCCGGGAGCGACCGTGGGCGCGACCGGAAGAACAGCCACGCTGCGCCGGCCACCTGCAAACCGCCCAGCAATACGGGCGTAGCCCCCGGCTCCGGGATGCCGATGACCCCCTCCAAGCTGCGCGACCCCGGACCCAATCGAAGGGTGTTGCCAGCCAACACGACCAGCAGCAGGCCGGCGATGGCGGTGGCGGGACGCACCCAGGGGTTCCGCCCCGGCGAATCCGGACAACAGACGAGCACGAGGAGTGGCAGCGCAAGGCAGAGGTGCGCATGTGCATAAAAGGGATAGGCGAGGACCGCGATGTTGCGGCATTCGAGAATGAGCGCGACGCCCAGGGAAACCGCGAGCCCGACGGTCAGCGCGAGGATGAGGCGTCGCGTTGAGGCGTCCGTGCACGGGGAAAAGACGGAGCGGAGCAGGCCGAGCAGCAGCGCCGCAACCGGCAGGACGAGCCACGTTGCGCCCAGCGCCCACTGCCAGTTCCTGGGCGCCCAGGGATTTTCCCCCTTCATTTCACGGAAAAAGAAAAGCATGTCGATCTGCGGCCGCAGGAAATGGGCCGTCGCACCGGCTCGTCGCCAGATGAAATCAAACCCCAGAAGGACGAGGATCGCGGCCGCGAGATACAACCCCAGGCAGAGGGCGTGCCGCTTGAAGCTCCACCGCAGCCACAGCAAATGGAATGCGGCGATCCCGAGACCGGGGACCGCCAGTGCGCTGAGGTTGGCGACGGTCATGGCGCTGAAGGCGACGCCGGCCAGGAAGATCCACGCGGCCCACCGGCGCGAGTTCGCCGCCCGCGCGATACAGGCCAGCGCGAGGACGGCATACATCAGGACGGGGATGTCGACGTAGTCCGCTTGCAGCGCCTTGATCATCGCCGGGGCCAGCACGGCGACGCCGACGGTGAGCAGACCACCGGCGAGCCCCTTGGCCCGGTAAACCAGGCCGCCACAGGCCATCGCGGTCACCGCGGAGGTCAGCAGTTTGTAGACAATGTTCGCCGTGGCCGGGTCGAAGAAGTGGTGCAGGACGACCCCGGGCAGAATCCACGAAAGGCGGGACGCGTAGTAGGTCGGGCCGAACTCGGCAATCTGACGGTGGAAATCCCACTGGTAGGAGCTATAGATCCAGCTATCCACCAAAAGCGGAGTCGGGAAGCCATAGCCGGGCCGGAACGCGAGTAATAGGATCGTGCAAGCCGCCCACATTGCGCCGAGCCAGATCGTCGGATGCAGCCGGTGCTTGGTATCGTGAGGAACAGCCGCGGGCGGAGTGAGGGAGGAAGGGGACATCGAAGCGAGGCCGGCCGGTCAGACTGACCCTGAAAAGGCTGGTGCGGGAATCCGGCCTGCCCGTGGATGCAATCCGGGTGTGCCGGGTCGTGATGCCATCCAGGTTGATTTCAAATGGAACGCAGGCCGGTGATGCCCCCGGATGGGAGGCAGGTCAGGCATCGTCGATGCGCCGTTCGCCCAAGCGACGCGCCGGGTGCATCCGGCGGGATTGCGGGCGGCCGGGTGTAATCCGCGCCGAAGCCGGAAAATCGCCGGAGTCAGGGAGTCGTTGCATGGATCTCGTAGATCGTGAGCCTGCTCGGCAGGGCGGTGGGACTGGCCTTGGTGCTCTTGAAATAGACCCGGAGGTTTTTGGCGGTGGCGGGAACGGGAATCGTGTGGATCGTCCGTCCGGGCTGGGTAAAGGTAAGCTCCGCGAGGGTGGTGGCCTCCTTGGTTTGCACCATGCAAAAACAGTGCGCGGCCGCGGGCATGTTGACAACAAGGATGAGTTCGCGGAATTCCCCCGGCAGGATCGGCTCGAAGTCGACGAACTCCGTCGCCAGGTGGTCATTGGGAGCGGTGCGGGTGAAGACGGGGTAACCCTTGGCGTAGTCCACCGGTTCGCCCCGCGTCGGATCGGCCAGGATCTTGTTCAGGCGGGCCGGATAGGGGGGCTGGGCATCGGCCCTCAACTCGAGGAGCGGCTTGCTCGGGGAGGAACCGGATTCCGGATCGATCAGGATCCGTTCGAAGGTGAGGCAGACCAAATCGAAACCGATCCCCGCCCGGCCCGCGATCGGGAGCACGCGCTCGTGGTTGAGTTTAACCAGCGGTGACCGGAGGATCTTGTTGGCCTGCGCGAGGACCTCGGCGCCCCGCCCCCGCGGCGCGGGGATCACGATGACCTGCCGGGCCGGCAGCACGGATACGTCGATTTCCGGAAAACGGGCGGGCGTGAGGAGCCGGAATTCCCAGAGCTTGGTGGCGGCGAGGGAAACGCCTTCCTCGTTGTCGGGGTGCAGCCAGTACCGGTAGGAACCGGCCGGAAATTCCCGGGCGAGGGTACGGTAGGCGTCGTGGACCGCCGCATATCTTTCCTTCAAGCGATCCGAGAGGGTCGGGCCGTGGAAATCGGAAGGAAGCGAGCACGCCACCAGGCCGAGCAACAGCAGCTCAGGGCGCGCCCACGCCCGAAGCGCCCGGGGATGATACCGCCGGCCGGCGGAAATCACGGCGGCGGTCAACAGCAGGACGCCGGCGCCGAAAAGCGGCGCGGCCCCGGCGCGGCCGAGAAAAGGCATCGTGGCATACAGGCGGTTGCTCACGGCGGTGGTGTTCCCAAAAAAAACGATCGCCACCAAGGCGACCAGGCAGGCCGCCAGCCACCGGCGATCGGCCGGTTGCCAGGCGGGCGGGGCGAGGCACGCCGCCGCCAGCGGCAACGCGAGGCAAAGATAAAAGGAGGCGTAGTAACCCACGCTCAGCGTCGCGTTGATTTCCCGCGCCTGCATCAACGCCGCGATCGAAAACGACACGGCCAATCCGGCGGTCAGGGCCTGGATGAGTTCCCGCTGGCGCCGATGCGCCGGGGGCGAAAACGCCGCGCGCCACGCGCCCCAGAGGATGCCGCCCAGGGGCAGCACGAGCCACGTCGCTTGCGTGAACCACCAGCGGTCCGCGGGGATCCACGATTTCGTCTTCGCCAGGTTGGTCTCCAACATGAAATTGATCATGCTGACCTGCGGTTTGAGAAAGAAAAAGTCGCCCCCGGCCAGCCGGTGGACCGCGCCCAGGACCAGGCACACGGCGAGGCCCGCCGCCACATAGAGTCCCACGCAGCCGATCTGCCGGACGGCATTCCAGCGAAGCCAGACCAGGTGGCAGATCGCGATGCCGGCTCCCAGGGAGGGGAGGGCGCCGACGTTGGCGATGACCATGCCCGAAAAAAAACAACCGGCGAGGAAGATCAGGCCGCGCCAGTGCGGGGAGTCCCGGGCGACCGTGATGGTTGCGAGGGTCAGGGCGCCATAGAGGATGACCGCGGTGTCGATGTAATCGCTGTGCAGGGCCACGATGATCTGGGGACACAGCACGCTCAGCGCGGTGGTCAGGATGGCGGCGCCAAAACCCACGTTCCGGAATACAATGACGGCGCAGGCCCCGGCCAGGATCGCCGAGAGGATCAGCTTGTAGACCACGGTTGCCACCGTCAGCGGCAGGATGCTGTGGAGCAACGCGCCCGGCAGGATCCAGGAGAGCCGCGACCCATAGTAGGTCGGGCCGAAATCCCTGATCTGGTTGCGCCAGTCCCACTGGTAGGCGCTGTAGATCCAACTGTCCAAAACCCCGAAGGACGGAAACCCGAATCCCGGGCGAAACACCAGCAGCGTCAGGACGCAGGCCGCCCAGACGATGGCCAGGAGGGTCCAGTGCCGGCGGGTGGGGCTCGTCCCGGGCCCGTCCTCGAGCAGGGTGACCAGCGACTCGCTGGCGTTCCGGAGCAGTGGCGGAAGGGACATGAAGGAGTGAGGCGGCGCGCGCCGGACGGTTCAGTCGCGGCGCGCCGCTCAGGACCAGAGGGGAATGACGCGGCCGGCGGCGCCGGCTTCATCGCGGCACAAACCGACGGGCACGTAGCGGATGCGCGGATCGGCGGCGAGGTGCTTGAGACAGCGCCAGAAATCGATGACGGTCAGCGCCGGCCGGCCACGCAGCGCCTGGTCGGCGGTCAGCGAGGTGTAGGACTTGTCGGTCGTGGTCACCAGGACGACGTCGGCATCCTTGAGCGCTTCATCCAGGGAGTCGGTGACCAGGGCGCTCATTTTCAGCGCCGTCTCCGCGTAAGGGGCGGCGAGGTTGTCGTGGCCGACCACGCGATAGCCGGCTTCCGAGAGCGCCCGGCAGAGGTAGATGCCGGGGGATTCCTCGATGACGTGGGAGAGCGGCTTGTAAGCCAGGCCCAGCACCGTGACGTTGGCGCCCTTGGGCAGGTGGGCCTGGAGCTTCTCGATGTAGCGTTTGGAGATGCCGCGATTGTAGTCGTCGTTGGTCTTGAGCAGGCTGCTGTCCACGCCGAGTTCCCGGCCCATGAAATTGAGCGCGACATTGTCGCGGGGAAAACAGGGGCCGCCAAAGCCGAAGCCGCCGGTGAGGTATTTCCGGCCGATGCGCTTGTCCATGCCGAGCGCATCGGAGACGACGTCCACGTCCCCGCCGGGGATGTGCTCGCAGAAATCCGCGAGCATGTTCGCGAAGGAGATCTTCATCGTCACGTAGCTGTTGACGGCGATCTTCGCCAGTTCCGCATTCTCCAGGCTCATGCGCTTCACGGGCGCGTTGTTTTGGGAAACGCGGTGATGCACCTGTTCCAGCAGATCGCCGGCGCGCTGGTCGGATTCGCCGAGCAGGTAGAAGTCGGGATTGAGAAAATCGCGGATGACCGAGCCCAGCGCGATGAACTCCGGGTTGTAGCACAGGCCGAAGTCCGGGCCGCATTGCTTGCCCGATTCCTGCTCGAGGATCGGCAGCAGGCCGTGGCGCGTCGCGCCCGGCAGCACGGTGCTGGTCAGCACGATGACATGATAGCCGTGCTTTTTCTTCAGCGCCTGCCCGAGCGCCTTGAACGCGAACTTGGCATATTGAAGGGTGAACGCGCCGCGTTCGTCGCTGGGCGTGGGCACGATCACGAAGCTGATGTCGCTGCCGAGCACGGCTTCCTCGGTGCTCAGCGTGGCGCGGATGCGCGTCTGGTTTGCCGCGATCATCTCGCCCAGGCCCGTTTCCTGCACCGGGGCGCGGCCGGCGTTGACCGCGTCAACCGCGTGGCGGTTGACATCGACGCCGATGACATGGAGGCCGCGCGAGGCCATGCCGGCGGCCATGCTGCCGCCGAGTTTGCCGAGACCGATGACGGAAACGTTTTGAATCATGGAAAGGAAAGGGAAATCCAGTTGAACAATCACCCGGCCCGCCGCCAACCAAATATCATGGCGCGGTTCCCGGCCCGACGATGCTCGTCAAGCGCCACGCCATGCAGGGCCCCCGCCGGCCTACATCGGGCCGCTGCGGTAAAACCTGGCCGGATTCTCCTGAAAGCGGCGCATGTGTTCGCGGTAATCCACGTCGTCGTGGCGCAGGCTGCGGGTGAGCAGGTCGAGGGAGCGCCCGACGTCGATGCCCATGGCGGTGCCCTGGGCGCGCACGAGCTCCGCGGCGAAATCCGGCAGGGAGAAGTTCTCGAACAGGCAGGCCAGCTTGAGCAGCTTGGCGGGGGAGAGCGCGGGATGCCCGGCTTCGCTCTGCACGCCGATCGCATCGCGCAGGTAAAGCGCGTCGCCCTGGTAGGGCCGGCCCGAGATCGCCTGGGCGGGGATGTCCCAGACAAAGCGGTTGGGTAGGGCCCCGGCCGAGTAGGTGCGGGCGGTGATGCCGAAAAGGTCGAAGCCCCATGAGCGCATCAACCGGTCGGTGTTGTGAAAGGTATGCTCCGTGGGCTTGGTCCCGCCGTAGTAGTTCACCTCGAGGGCGAGGCCAAGCACCGGGCTTTCGCGAATCAGTCGTTCCGCGGAGAGCAGGGCCTCGAGGTCGTGGCCATCGATGTCGATCTTGAGGAAATCGAGGGAAGTCAGGTTCTCCTTCGCCGCGAGTTCCTCGACGGAGTATTTCTTCACCGGGGCAAGGTGCTCGGTTTGCCAGGTGTTGAGGACCGGCAGCTTGGCCTCGGCGGTCACCCGGGTGGCGAGCGCCTCGGTGGCGGCGGCGGACGACAGGCGGCTCCACGGATTGCGCTGCGTGGGTGCGTCGGGGCCGCGTTCGCGGTTAAAAGGGTGGTCGTCGGGCAGGCCGACGAAGGCGGGCTGGTAGCGGACCTGCGGGTTTTTTTCCGCCGCGGACAGCCGCGCGCATTCCGTCACCACCGGGTCGATGCCCAGGGCCCGCAGGTCGGGTTCATAGATGCGCCACGCGGGGGCGATGCCCCCGCTGCACCCGACGTCCATGAGCTGGAATGGCGCCGATCGGAGCAGGCCGCGTTGGACGACGTCGGCGGTGAAATGGGATTGGGGCGAGGCAAACTCCATGAGCGGGCACAGTGCCAGAGGAGGCGGCGATGGAAACCCGAAAGTGCGCCGCCGGGCCGAATAACGCCGCGGGCGGGAGCCTCAGCTTTGGTTGACGACCGAGTCCTTGGACTTGCCCGACTTGATCTGGTCGTGGATCCACGCGTAGGTCTTCTCCATGCCGGTGCGCAGCGGGATCGACGGTTCCCAGCCGAGGGATTGGCGGATCAGGGTGTTCTCGGAATTGCGACCGTTGACGCCCTTGGGCGCCGACAGGTTGTAGTTTCGCTTGAGCTTCACGCCGGCGATGGACTCGACGAGGTCGACGAGCTGGTTGATCGAGACCTTCTCCTCGCTGCCGAGGTTGATCGGGAAGGTGATGTTCTCGCTGCGCATGATCGCCTGCGTGCCCTGGAGGCAGTCGTCGATGTACATGAAGCTGCGGGTCTGTTCGCCCGAACCCCAGATCTCGATCTCGTGCTTGCCCGTCAGCAGCGCGCTGATGACCTTGCGGCACACCGCCGCGGGCGCCTTCTCGCGGCCGCCGTCGAAGGTGCCGTGCGGGCCGTAAACGTTGTGGTAACGGGCGACGCGCGTCACCAGGCCGAAGTCCTCGGTGAAGTGCCGGCACATGCGCTCGCTGAAAAGTTTTTCCCAACCGTAGCCGTCCTCCGGCATCGCGGGGTAGGCGTCAGCCTCGACCAGGCCGGTGACATCCGGATTCGTCTGCTTGTCGTGGGCGTAGACACAGGCGGAGGAAGCGTAGAAGAAGCGCTGCACGACGTTCTCGCGCGCGGCCTTGAGCAGGTGCGTATTGATCAGCACCGTCAGCATGCAGAGCGCCTTGTTCTTCTCGATGAAGCCCATGCCGCCCATGTCCGCCGCGAGATTGTAAACCCAGGCCGCGCCCTTGGTGGCCTGCCGGCAAGCCGGCAGTTCCTGCAGGTCCAGCGAGAGATTTTCCACGCCCGGAAACTTTTGGTACCAGCGGTCCAACGGCTTCAGATCCACCGCGCGGATGCGCGTATGGCCCTGCTTGAGCAGGTCGGCGACCAAGTGACCGCCGATGAATCCACCGGCACCGCAGACGACGATGAGTTTGTCCTTCATGGAGATGAAAGGGGCAAAGGAGCGTCACCCGGCGGGCGAAGTCAACGCCGCTTTGTGGTCCGCGCCGGGGTGCGCAAAGTGGCGATTTCCGCCAGCCATTCCGCCGCCGAGGCATCGCTCGGCATGCGCCAGTCCCCGCGGGGGGAGAGCGCCACCGAGCCGACCTTGGGGCCGTCCGGCATGGCCGAACGCTTGAACTGCTGGCTGAAGAAGCGGCGGACGAACACCTCGAGCCAGCGCAGGATGACGGCGCGCGGGTGGCGCCCGGCGAAGGCTTGTTCCGCCAGGTAGAGCACCTTGGCCGGCCGCGCGCCGTGGCGCACCACATGATACAGGAAATAATCGTGCAGCTCGTAGGGGCCGACGACGTCCTCCGTCTGCTGGTGCTGTTTGCCATCGTCGGTGACGGGCAGCAGCTCCGGGCTGATCGGGGTGGCTGCGATGTCGTGCAGCACCTTGCCGGTGGCGCCGGAAAACTCGGCGTCGGCGCACCAGTCGATCAGGTAGCGGACGAGCGTCTTCGGGATGCCGGCGTTCACGTGGTACATCGACATGTGGTCGCCGTTGAAGGTGCACCAGCCGAGGGCGGCCTCGGACAGGTCACCCGTGCCGACGACGAAGCCACCGGCCTTGTTGGCGAGGTCCATGAGGATCTGCGTGCGCTCGCGGGCCTGGGAATTTTCGTAGGTGACGTCGTGCTGCTTCTCGTCGTGGCCGATGTCGCGGAAGTGCTGCTTGATCGCGTCATGGATCGGGATGACGCGCAGGGTTGCGCCGATTTCCTCGACGAGCTTCTCCGCATTGCCGCGGGTGCGCTTCGTCGTGCCGAAGCCCGGCAGGGTCGGCGCGAGGATGCCCTGGCGGTCGAGGCCGAGCAGATCGAAGGCGTGGGCGGTGACGAGCAGGGCCAGCGTCGAATCGAGTCCGCCGGAAATCCCCAGCACGACCGATTTCGTGCCGGTGTGCTTGAGGCGCTTGGCGAGGCCGGTGGACTGGATCGCGAAAATTTCCCGGCACGTCTCGGCGCGGGCGCGCGGATCCGCCGGCACGAACGGCAGCGCGGGATTGGGCCGCAGCATCCCGGGGGCGGGCCGGGCCGGACGCGTTGCCAGGGTAACCGGAATCCGCTGGAAATTGCGCGCGGGCACGCCCGCGGAAAAGCTGCTGTTGCACAGGCGCTCGTGTTGGAGGCGGCCCACGTCGATGTCGGCGCAGGTGATCTGCGTGTCGAACCTGAAGCGCTCCGACTCGGCGAGCAGGGAGCCGTTCTCAGCCACCAGGCAATGGCCGGAAAAAACCACGTCGGTGGACGACTCGCCCGGGCCGGCGGAAGCGTACGCGTACGCCGCCAGGCAGCGGGCCGATTGCTGGCGGACGAGCTCGCGGCGGTAGCCGGCCTTGCCGAGCAGTTCGTTGCTGGCGGACGGATTGAGGATGAGGTTGGCGCCGGCGAGGCACAGGTCGCCGCTCGGGGGATGCACGGCCCAGAGATCCTCGCACACCTCGACGCCGAACGTGCAGCCGGTGGCGGCATCGGCAAAAAGCAGGCTGGTGGACAGCGGCGCCGTGTAGCCGCCCAGGTCGACTTCGATCGGCCCCACGTTGAGGGCCGATGTGAACCAGCGCTCCTCGTAGTATTCGCCCGTGGTGGGCAGGAATTGCTTCGGCACGAAGCCGAGCACCCGGCCCGCGCCCAGCACCGCGGCACAATTGAAAAGCCGTCCGTTGACGGGCAGCGGCAGGCCGATGATCGCGTGAAGGCCGGTGGTCCGGGTTGCGGCGGCCAGTTCCAGCAAGGCGGCCTGCGCGCGGGTATGCAGGAGGGTTTGGGCGAACAAGTCGCCGCAGGTGTAACCGGTCAGGCCGAGCTCCGGAAAGAGCGCCAGGGCGGCGCCCTTTTCCGCGGCAGCCTGGAGGGCCGCGCGGATTTGCTGCGCGTTGAACGCCACGTCGGCGACGCGCAGTTCCGGCGCAATGACGGCGACGCGGATGAAATCGGCGGGCGGGGGGACGGTCTTCACTTCTTGATTCCGATGAGCAGGTAACTGGGATCGATCCAAGCGAGGGTCGAGAGCTGTCCGCGCAGTTCGGGCTGAAGCAGGTCGATCCCCTGGACGACTCCCTGCATCGCGGGGGAACCGGCGACGACGGCGGGCACCAGGGTGAAGTCGTGCCAGACCACCAATCCGCCCGCACGCAGGAGGGGCAGCGCTTTCCGGGTATCGTTGATCACGACGTCAGCCTGATGACCGCCGTCGATGAACACGCTGTCAAAAAATCCGTCCGGATAAGCCGAGGTGTCCCATTGCCGGCTGTCGCAGAATATCTGACAGACCCGATGCCCCAGCTGCTTTTCGCGGTAGAGGCGCCCGATGTACGACGCCGCGTCAGTGCGGTGATAATTGCGCGGCCCGGCTTCGTCCGTGCCATAGTTTGCAATCATGGCCCCGGGGGGCGTGTGGGCTTCGTCAATCACCCGCTCCCCATAGGCCCACGAGCCGTCGGGCTTGGACTCTCCATCCGGCAGGTTGAGCGTCCAGACGGTGGCCGCGCACGACTCCAGGCAGAGGCACGTGCCAAATCCCTGCCAGGTCCCAAACTCCAGGTGGCGGGCGGGGCGATGGTGTTGATACAGGTAACGGAGGATCAGGGCGTCATCCACGTCGGTTTTCCACGCGTCCCATCCGGGATGACGTGCCGGCGGGGGCGGCGGGTAGCCCAAGTGAAGCGCGAGGTCGGCCAGCGCGATCGGGGCGATGGAGGACGCGACGTTCATGACCGTTTGACCAGATCGAACCAGTTGAAGTCGTGGTTGTGGAAGTTGAGGTCGAGAATGGTCTCGAATCGGTGGGGTTGCAGGGAGCGTTGCAGCTTGGCGAGGTCGTACCATTCCACCCAGGGCGTCCGGTCGCCGTCCGTTTTCCGGCCCCACTCCGTGAACGGGAGGGAACCTTCGCGCTCCCAGCGTTCGCGCGGGTAACACAGTTCCAGCCAGCGACCACCGGTGCGCAGGTGGCTGGCGAGGAGGCGGCGTTCCTCGCACATCAGTTCGAAGGGGGCATTGATGAGCGAGCCGACGGCGAGGATGCAATCGAAGTCCCCGAGTGGCGCCAGATCGGCCAGGTCGCGCAGGACCACGAATTTCACGTTGGACAGCTTGCGCAGGCGGCAGACCCGCTCGATGACCCGGAGGTTGGATTCGACAATGTCGACGAACGTCACGTGGGCGCCTTGCTCGGAGAAGAAGGTCCCGTCGTAACCGAGACCGCTGCCGATTTCCAGCCAGCGGCCGCCGCCCCGCGCCAGGGGGGCATAGAGGTCGTGGTACCAGCCGCGGGTGGAGTAGCCGCTCGCGCCACTGCAGTTGTTGTCATACCAGCCTTGCCACTGGGCCAGGAACTGTTCCTCGCCCATGGTCAGCAGGTCGCTGGAGAAAGCGCGGCCCTGGGTCGAGCCGGGAACTTCGCGCCATTTCTCGCGAAGCGCCTCGAGGAAGGTGCTGAGGTGATTGGTGGGAGGATTCATGATTTCTGGAAAACGGTGAAGAACGCGCCCCGCGTGACCATCAGGCCGGAGGCCATGGGGTGGCTTTAAATGAGCGTTTGCTCCGGTCCAACCAATTCGCGCAACGGTTGGCCGAGGTGGCGGCGCGCGTGGCTTTTGATCAATCCCTTGCAGCTAAGCTGCCCGGCCCAGATAAAGGTGTTGGGAGGGGTGGAGGTCATTTTCTCGCCGGTGCTTCCGAAATAAACTGGGTGGTGGCGCCAAACTGCCCGCAGGCGAGGCGCCAGTGCATTTCGCCCGTGGCGACGTTCCACAATTCGAAGGTGTTGTGCTCACTGAGTGCGCAGATGTAAAGATTTGGCGCGACCATCAGGGCGTCATGCAGCCACCGGGACTCGACGTGGAACCGGTGGCGAATGCTGCCGGTCGGCGTGATTTCCACGACCAGCCCGTTGCAGCTGTCGCTGAAGTAATAGTTGCCGTTGCCGGCCGGGCGGGCGCCGTGGCAACCGACATAGCCGCGGACGATTTCCCGATATTGTCCCTGCCGGTCAAAACGGCCGATCGCGCCGGGAATGAGCAGCGAGCACAGCACCCCATCCCCGTCGGGAATCGCGCTGTTGATGTGCCCGGTTTGGAGGTCGTTGCCGATATAGTGCGCCCGCAGGTCGTCCGTCAGCTGCAGGTCGTAGCTCCGCCCATAGAGGGAATCGGGGATGCGCCAGGCATCCAGGAACTGGCCGTCAGGGGAGAAAAACAGGACCGCGTCAGGCGCCGAACAGGAGACGAGGATGCGTCCATCGGGCGCGGTGTAAACGGTGTGGGCGCCGGCAAACCAAGGGTGGGTGATGACACGCTCGGCGCGGTCGTACGGCCCGGACAGGGGATAGACTTCGAGAAAAGAAGTCCCGCAGATCAGCAGCTTGTCGCCGGCCACGCAGGCATGCTGCGCCTTGTACGGCAGGGTGAGGAAGCTGCGCAGTTGCGGCGGTTCGCCCGGATTCCCGCTCCAGTCCCACAGGGTCACGTTGCCGAGGTAGTGGGGCACATGTTCATCGGGCAGCGTGGCGAGCGGCGGCGGATTCGCCAGGCGGGCCGGATCGGCGTAGCGGTGCGTCAGGAAATTCAGCGTGGCGCGGGAGAAATCCATCGCGCGGAGGGAGTGGGTGAAGCAAAGCAGTCGCGGGCGCATGGGCAAAAGATCCAGCAATGACGATGCGCCGTCAGGGCGCCACCCAGAAATTGAATGGCGCGTGCCAATGGACCGGCCCGGCCAGGGGCATGGGACTGGCCGCGCGGACGCGCAGATGCATCGCGTCCTCGCGGACGTCCCACAACACCGCCCGCGAAAAATCGTAGCGACCGTCGAGCAGGGTCAGGCCGTCCGCGAAGCCAAAGATTCCCGTGCGCAGGATGTAGTCCCCATGCGTCAGGGGCAGGCGGAACCGGATCCACCCGTACACGGTTTCGCCCCCGGCAAGCTGGAGCCGGTGTTTCTTGTCGAGGTCCTGGATCGAACAGGTGAAATGGCCCCGCGGGTCGCGCAACCGGATGCCGACCATGAACTCGGAATTGACCGCGGTCTTGGCCGCCAGGCGGTAGTGCAGCGTGATTTCGTCATTGTAGCCGAATTCCGTCGTGGGACTGCCCTCGGCATTGGTCGTGCACAACGCCTCGATGACCACCGCGCCGTTGCCCATGCGGGTGGAGGGATCCGTTACCGGCAGCAGGAAATTGGTGTGTGCCAGCGCCCCGGCGGTCGCCTGGAAGGAGGCGGGCAGGTCATCCGCGAGGCTGCCGCGCGCCGGCGCGCGGGCCGGTTCCGCGGGTTCCGTGGGGGCCGCGCGGGCCGTGGTTTGCACGCCCAGTTCCTGCCAGCAGAATTTCTCGTATTCCTTGGCGACCACCTTGGCCTCGCCCCATTGTTCCGCCTTCCCGTTCTTCAGCCACAGGGCCCGGGAACAAACGGACCGCACCGTGCCCAGGTCGTGGGACACAAACAACAGGCTGACTCCCTGGTCGATCAACTGCCGGAGACGACGGAAGCACTTGGCCTGGAAGGGCGCGTCGCCCACGCTCAGCGCCTCGTCGACGATGAGGACGTCAGGGTCCACGCAGGTGTTCACGGCAAACGCCAGGCGCATCGTCATGCCGCTCGAGTAGGTTTTGACGGGCTGCTCGATGAAATCCCCGATGTCGGCGAAGGCCGCGATATCGTCGAAGCGCGCCTCCATCTCCTTCTGCGACAGGCCGAGCAGGGCGCCGCTGAGCAGGATGTTTTCACGGCCGGTGAAGTCGGTGTTGAAACCGGCGCCCAGTTCGAGCAAGGCGGTCACCCGGCCGCTGACCTGCACCGTGCCCTGCGTGGGCTGGAGCGTGCCGGCGATGAGCTGCAGCAGCGTGGACTTGCCGGAGCCATTGCGCCCGAGGATGGCGACGGCCTCACCGCGCCGGACTTCGAAGGAAATGTCCTGCAGGGCGTGGAAATCACGGTAACCGGCGGCCGCCGCGCGCCGGAGCGGAGCGCCGGCCGCGCCGGGGAGCAGACGCGCGGCTTCCGCGCAGAGCGGGCTGAGCAGGCGTTGCGCCGGGGTCTGCCAGATGCGGTAGGTTTTGCCGAGGCCGCTGACGGCCACGCTGAAGGCTTCGCCGCTCATAGGATCATTCCCGCCGCGACCGTGTGGTGGGTGAATTCGTCGATGAGGAGCATGCTGCCGGTCTGGCGGTTTTTCTTGTAGGAGTCACAGAAGAGCGGGCTGGCCGTGGTCAGGGAGAGGCGCGCGAGGTCGTTGGTGCCGACGGGTGAGCGGTCCACGGTGCGGTGCAGGGTGGTGACATCAAGCTTGTAGCGGATCTCGCCGACGCGGCATTTCGTTTCGCGCGTGGTCTGCCGCAGGATGTAGGTGCGGGCCGGGTCGAGGGGCTGCGCGGCGAACCAGCACAGCATGACGTCGGTTTCGCGTCTGGTCTCGGGCAGATTCTGCGGCCGCGCCAGCATGTCGCCGCGGCTGATGTCGAGGTCGCGGTCGAGTTCGAGCACCACGGACATCGGGTGGAAGGCCTGCGGCACCGGCCCGGCCGGCCCGTGGATGGCGGTGATGCGCGCGGGCAGCCCGCTGGGCAGGTGGGTGATTTCATCGCCCGGCCGGAAAACCCCGCTGGCCACCTGGCCGGCGAAGCCGCGGAAGTCGGGCCGCGCCGGGTCCTGCGGGCGGATGACGGTCTGCACGGGAAACCGCGGATCGACGTGGTTGGCGTCGTTGCGGACATAGACCGTTTCCAGCGTATAAAGCAGCGGCGCGCCCTCGTACCACGGCATGCGGGCGGACTTTTCGGCGATGTTGTCGCCGTGCAGGGCCGCCACCGGCACAAATTGGATGTCGGCGGCATCCAGCCGCTCGGCATAGACCATGAACTGCTCGCGCACGCGCTCGAAATCGGCCTGGCGAAAGTCCACGAGGTCCATCTTGTTCACGCAGACGATGAGGTGCTTGATGCGCAGCAGCGTGGCCAGGAAGGCGTGGCGGCAGGTCTGCTCGGTGACGCCTTTCCGGACGTCGATCACCAGCAGCGCGAGCTGCGCCGACGACGCGCCCGTGACCATGTTGCGGGTGTACTGGAAGTGGCCGGGGCAGTCCGCCAGAATGAACTTGCGGCGGGGCGTGGCGAAGTAGCGGTACGCGACGTCGATCGTGATGCCCTGTTCGCGCTCGGCGCGCAGTCCGTCGGTGAGCAGCGCGAGGTCGACGTGGGCGTCGCCCCGGCGCTGGCTGGCGCGCTGCACGGCTTCCCACTGGTCCTCGAAAATGGACTTCGTGTCGTGGAGCAGGCGGCCGAGGAGCGTGCTCTTGCCGTCGTCGACGTTGCCGCAGGTGATGAGGCGGAGAAGGTCCATGGGCTTAGAAATAACCCTGCCGCTTGCGATCCTCCATCGCGGTCTCGGAGCGCCGGTCATCATAGCGGGTGCCGCGTTCCGTCTGCCGGGCGGCGGCGACCTCGGCGGCGACCTCCGCCAGCGTGGTGGCGGTGGAGCGGACGGCACCGGTGCAGGTCATGTCCCCGACGGTCCGGAACCGCACGCGCTCGCGCCGCGCCTGCTCGCCGGGGAGCAGCGGCAGATGGGGCGAGAGCGCCAGGAGCGCGCCCTGGCGCAGGAACACCTCCCGCTCGTGCGCGAAATACAGCGAAGGCAACGGAAGCTTCTCCCGCTCGATGTAAGCCCAGATGTCGTACTCGGTCCAGTTGCTGAGTGGGAAGACGCGGAAGTGTTCGCCGGCCTGTTTGCGCCCGTTGTAGAGGTTCCAGAGTTCGGGGCGCTGGTGCTTGGGGTCCCACTGCCCGAAGGGATCGCGGTGGGAAAACACCCGCTCCTTTGCGCGCGCCTTTTCCTCGTCGCGCCGCCCTCCGCCCAGTGCGCAATCCAGGCCCAATTCGGCGATGGCGTCGAGCAGCGTGACCGTCTGCAGGGCGTTGCGGCTGGCGTTCGGCCCCGCTTCCTCGGTGGCGCGGCCGGCGTCGATGCTCGCCTGCACGGAGCGGACGAGCAGACGGTAGCCCGTGTCGCGGGCGAACGCATCGCGGAAGCGGAGCGTCTCGGGGAAATTGTGTCCGGTGTCGATGTGCAGCAGCGCAAAGGGCGGCGGAGCGGGGGCGAATGCCTTGCGGGCGATCGTGGCCAATACGAGCGAGTCCTTGCCGCCCGAGAACAGAATGGCGCCATGCGGCAGTTGCGCCGCGGCCTCACGCACGATGTAAATGGCCTCGTTTTCCAGCAGGTCGAGGTGGTTGAGATGCAGGTTCGGCATGGTCAGGTGGCCGGCGGGTGGCGGCGCAGCGCGAAGGCTTCCAGCCGCGCGGCGGAGCTTGCCACCGTCTCCGCGGCGGTATCGATCCGCAGGTCGAGTTCCGCCGGCGATTCGAACTGCGAGGAAACGCCGGTCATCTGCCCGACCAGGCCCTGCCGGGCGCGGGCATACAGGCCCTTGACGTCGCGCGCCTGGCAGACGGCCAGTGTGGCGTCGACGTGAACGAGGGTGATATGGGCGCGCCCGATCACTTCGACGGCGATCCGGCGGTGCGCCTCGAGCGGGGTGATAAACGCGGCCACCACGGGCAGTCCGGAAAGGACCCCCAGTTTCGCAACCTCGGCGGCGCGGCGGATGTTCTCCGCGCGATCGGAATCGGAAAATCCCAACCCGCGGCAAAGCCCGGCGCGCAGCTCATCCCCGTCGATGGCCAGCGGCGGTGTCCCCCGTTGTTGGAAGGCCGCGCCCAGCCGGCCGGCCAGCGTCGACTTCCCGGCCCCGGAGAGGCCGAACAGCCAGAAGACATGTCCGGGGGTGGCCATGGTCAGACGACGTCCGCGAAGGCGGCCTTCACGCGCTTGAAAAAGAAATGTCCGGCGACGCACGCCACGAGGCCTGTCGCATAGATGTAGGCCAGGTGCGGGCCGCTGACCGGCCGGTTCCAGAGAACGGCGTCGCGCGCGAGGTCGATGGCGAGCAGCACCGGATTGAAGCGCAGGTAGGTCCACGCCGCCGGATAATGCTGCGCGGAATAAAACACGCCGCTGGCCCACAGGAGGATGGTCGCGGCGAACTGCATGATCTGGTTGGTGTCGCGAAAAAACACGCCCAGCGCGGAGAAGAACCAGCCGAAGCCAAGCGCGAGCAGGATGAGCGGGAAAATCACCACGGGCAGCCAGAGCGTGGTGAGGGGAATGTGATGGTTGATGGCCAGCAGGCTCGCCAGGGCCAGGCCCAGGCTGATCAGCAGGTGCACCAGCGCGCCGCCCACCGTGGCGGCAGGCAGGATCTCGAGCGGGAACACCACCTTTTTCACAAAGTTAGGGTTGCCCACGATGAGAGTGGGGGCAAGTCCCAGCACCTCCGCGAGGAAGTGATAGATGATCAACCCGAGGAAGATGCCCAGGGCGTAGTCCGCGCGGCTTTCGCCGGGCAGGACGCCGAACGTGCCGCCGAAGATGTAACCGAACACGAGCACGTAGAGCCCGAGCATCAGCAGCGGGTTGAGGAACGACCAGACGAGGCCGAGGTGGCTGCCCTTGTGGCGCAGTTCCACGTTGCGCAGCGTGAACTGCCAGAGCAGTTCACGGTGCATCCAGAGATCGGCGGCAAAGGGCAGGAAGCGGCGCAACATTCGATTGAGGCAGTAAGCAGTTATCGGCCGGGGGCGGGAGCGCGAGAAAAAGAAAAAACCCGCCCGGCCGGCGCGCGGGAACATGACACGCAGCCTCCCGAAATCCACCATCGCCCCCGGCGTGGTTCTCGAAAATTTACTGGTTGCCAAGGCACTGCCTTTGCGACGCCCTGTCCCTTCTCCTTCCCATATGAAAATCATTCGCTGGTTGCTTACCGCCACGGTGCTATTTGCCGGACTTCAGGCGGCTGAGATGGACGGAACGGTGGATGGCTTGGTGCTTCCCGAGGAGCTTTTTCCCCAGCTGGGCACCATCCTCACCGGCGCCGTGAAACAATCCCCCCGGATGCTCAACCGGGCCCTGGACCTGGAAATCGCGGAGAACAACCGCATCGGGGCGCGGTCCGGCCTGCTCCCGAATGTCGGCGGCTACGCGAACTATTACGAATCCCGGGATACCCGCGCCGACCTGCCCGGCCGGCTGAACGTCACCAAGATCGCCTACAACTTCACCGCCGTGCAGCCGATCTTCCATTGGGGCGAGCGCCGCAATTCCGCCAAGATGGGCGAGATCCAGGCGAGCATCGCCAAGGGCCAGTATGCCGAGGCCTACCGGGCGCTGGCCCAGACCCTGCGCGGTGACTACCTCCGCCTCATCGTGCAAAAACTGTCGGTCAAGCGCACCGATTTTTACCTGCAATACGTCCGCAGCCAGCTGCAAAAGGAGGAAGTCCGCCTGAACCAGAAGGTGATTTCCGAATACCAGATTTTCCCCGTCCGCCTCGCGGTTGAGCAGGCGCAGATCGCGAGCGAGCGCACGCACTTTGATTTCGACATGGCCAAGCAGTCTTTCGCGCGCCTGGCCGGCTGCCCGCCGCTGGCGGACGAGGCGATCCCGGACCTGATCCCCCCCGCCCACCATGATGATGCCGCTTACCAGCGCCTGTTGGCCGGATTTCTCGGCCAAACGGAATCGCCGGCGGTCGAAGCCGTGACGATGCGCAAACAGATCGAGAACGAGAACCTCGCGATCGCGAACGTGAAGACCCGCCTCCGGCCCAAGTTCAGCTTTGTGCTGGGCGTGAGCCAGGACGAGCAGAGCTACACCATCAACGTCGCCCAGAAATTCCGCGTCAATTCCGTGTTCGGCGGCGTGACGGCCAACTGGGCGATCTTCGACGGTCTGGCCTCGCAGGCGGCGGTCCGCACGGAACTTGCCCGCCTGCGGCAGATGCGCAACGACTACAAGGAGATGACGGAACGGGTCGCGCAACAGGCCCAGACGCAATCGAAGCTGATCGGTTTCTCGGCGCGCAGCATGTCCATCTCCGACCGCGCGCTCCAGGCGAGCGAGGGCAACCTCAAGTCGAAGCAGGACGACTTTAACCGCGGTGTCAGCGCCGAGGACGATGTGAACCTGGCGCGCATCGCGCTCCTGGACGCGCAGCTCCAGGCTTACAACGGCCGCGTGGATTATTTTTCGCGGAGCAGTGAATTCCTCGGCCTCATCGTGAAGGACCCGGTGCTCGCGAATGTCGCGGTGAAGCCATGAGCGCCGCCCAATCCAGTGCGGGCCAGTGGGTGGGCCGGCTCGTCGTGGCCGCCGTCGTGGTCGCCGCCATCGCCTTCGGGGTCAAGTATGCGCTGCGGCCGACCGCGGCCGTCGTGGCGGCGAAGACGGACATCGCCGTTCGCACCGTGCCGGGCACCGTCGAGGTGAAGGCCGAGTACGTCATCGAATTGAAGAGCGAGGTGAGCGGCCGCGTCATCGCGAGTTCGCTCGATGTCGGCAAGCGCGTGGCCAAGAATGACGTGGTGATGCAGATCGACACCGCGGACATCGACCTCGAGATCGAGCGCATCCGCAACGAGATCACCGCCGCCCAGCGCAAGGTGGAGCTGGGCTCGACCCTGCGCCCGGAAGTGCTCAATGCCAAGGACACCCTCGAGGACCAGCAGCGCCAGATGCAGGCGGGCAAGGTGTCCGCGCTAGAATTCGCCAAGGCCAGGCGCCTGTTCGAGCAGCTGGAGCAGAAGATGGAGCTCGACGAGGTGAACAACCGGCTCGTGCTCGACAATTACAAGAACACCCTGCGCGCCAAGGAGCGGGAAAAGGCCAAGATGACGATCAAGGCGCCCTCCGACGGCATCGTCACGCTGGTGACGACCCGCGTCGGCGACCTGATCGGCAGCAATTCGCCGATCGCCACGGTGATTTCCGTCGGCCGGACCGTCGAGGCCAAGATCAGCGAGGAGAATTTCGCCGTCGTGAAGCTGGGCCAGAAGGCGACCGTGCGTTTCCTCACCTTCGGCGCCGACCAATACAACGCCACCGTCACCAAGATCCTGCCCGCGGCCGATGCCACCACCCGCCGCTACACCCTGTTCCTCGAACTCGCGCTGCCCGAGGGCCGCGTGCTCCTGCCGGGCATCACCGGCGAGGTGCAGATCGTCATCACGGAGCGGCCCAACGCGGTGACCGTTCCTCGCCGGGCCGTGGCGGGCGATTTCATTTATGTGATCGAGGACGGCAAGGTGGCGCGCCGCAAGGTGACCACGGGCTTCGAGGGATTGAATGTGATGGAAATCACCTCCGGCCTCAAGGCGGGTGAGCTGGTGGTGGTCGAGCAGCAGGATCGCTTCGGGGACGGCGAGCGCGTCCGCACGCAGCTTCTGCCGAACTAACCGCCAGGCCTCGCGCCGTGTCCAATAATCTCCGCATCGCCCTCCGTTTCCTGACGGCCCGCAAGCGCTCCATGTTGATGAGCCTGGCCGGCATCATCTTCGGCGTGGGCTTTTTCATCGTCACCCAGGCCCAGACCAGCGGCTTCGAGCAGTTCTTCATCCGCACGATCCTCGGCACGAACGGCGCGATCCGCATCGAGGACAAGATCCAGGACACGATCTTCGCGATGGCGGCGACGGGCCACAACTTCGGCGGGAGCCGGTTCGAGGTCGGCGCCGATCGCTCGGGCCGCAAGTACATCGAAGGCGTGGAGGATCCCGAACTGCTGGCCACGGCACTGAAAAAATTCGCGAACGTCGCGGGCATTTCGATCGTCGTCGAAGGCTCCGTGGTCGCGGACAGTTCCTTCAAGAACGATTCCGCGAAGGTCTATGGCATCAACCTCGACGACCACCTCGCGGTGTCCGACCTGGCGGCGCAGGTGAAGCGCACCGGCGGCAACCTGGACGACTTCCGCGCCCAGCCGCAGGGCGCGCTGCTGGGGAAAGTGCTCGCGGAACGCCTGCAGCTGACGGTCGGGGATTCGTTCGTCCTCCAGGCGGGCACGGAGCAGCGCCGCTACCGGGTGGCGGCGATTTATTCGACCGGCGTGAGCGACATCGACCGGGTGCGCATTTACCTGCACCTGAACGAAGCCCGCTCGCTGCTGAGGAAAACCATCGGGGCGTCGTTCATCCAGGTGTCGTTGTTCGACCGCGAGCGCGCGCCGCAGGACGCGGTGCAGATGGAGCGGGTGCTGAAGCACAGCGCGAAGAGCTGGCAGGAGCGCGAGGAAAGCTGGCTCGAGGCGTTCAAGGCCCTGCAGATTTCCGCGGCGCTCACCGTCTCGACCATTATTCTCATCTCGGGCCTCGGCATGTTCAACACGCTCGCGATGATCGTCATCGAGAAGACCAAGGAGATCGCGATCCTCCGCTCGATGGGCTACACGCGCAGCGACATCTCGCGCATTTTCCTCTGGCTCGGCGCCATCGTGCTGGTGGTCGGCACCGTCGGCGGCTGGGCGCTCGGCTACGGCCTCACCTACGGCGTCTCGAAATACCCCATCAAGATCCGCGGTATTTTCTCGGCCGACAGTTTCCAGGTCTACAAGTCCATCTGGCATTACGTGGTCGCCACCCTCATGGCCGGGGTGGTCGTCATGACCGCCGCGCTCATCCCCGCGCGCCGGGCCGCGCGCCTGGAGCCCGGCGACATCATCCGCGGCACCTCCCAATGAGCACCGCCCCCACATCATCCGGCATCGCGCTCCGCTGCGAGGGGCTGCACCGCTACCTCGGGCAGGGCGAGGGCCGCGTGCACGTGTTGCGCGGGGTTTCCTTCGAGGCGCGTCGCGGCAACGTGACCGCCATCGTCGGTCCCTCGGGTTGCGGCAAGAGCACCACGCTCTACCTGCTCGGCCTGCTCGACCAGCCCGATGCCGGCTCCATCTGGATCCGCGACCAGCTCATGTCCAACAGCAGCGACCTCGAGCGGACCGCCGCGCGTTGCGAGCACATCGGCTTCGTCTTCCAGTTTCACTTTTTGATGCAGGAGTTCTCGGCCCTCGACAACGTGATGATGCCCATGCGCAAGCTCGGGCGGCTCACGGAGGAGCAAATGATCGCGCGCGCGAGCTCGTTGCTGAAGGACGTCGGGCTGGGGGAGAAGGGCCACCGGCTGGCCACCCAGCTGTCCGGCGGCGAACAGCAGCGCGTGGCGATTGCCCGCGCGCTCGCGAACCAGCCGGCGATCATCCTCGCCGACGAGCCGACGGGAAATCTCGACGTGAAGAACTCGGGCCTGGTCTTCGACTTGCTGACGCGCCTGGCCAAGGAAAACGGCCAGGCCGTCGTGCTCGTCACCCACAATCCGGAAATCGCGAACCGCTGCGACGAGATCAAGCCGATGCGCGACGGCGAATTCGTCCGCTGAGGGCGGTCGCCGGCGGCCGATGGAAATTGCCGGTCGATAAGCAGGGAGGCTTTCCCGCCGCCACCTTGCTAATAAGCATTCCGGCGCGGGTTTGGGTGGAAATTTTGTTTTACATTGGAGGGAGGGCTTCTTCTCCTGTCGGGGACTTTGAACCGCCACACACACGTGAGTTCACCTTGTTCGCGTAAATCCTTTTTTGCCAAGTTGGGCGGCATGATCGTTGCCGCCGGCCTGGTGCCGTCGCTATTCGCCCGCTCCGCGCCCGCCGCGAAGCCCGGGCCGGTGGCTTTGCGTCCCGAATCCCGGGCCGTGCCGCGCAAGGAAGGCAGCTGCTAATCCGCCCCCGTCATGTCGAAGATTTACCCGAAATCCGCCAACGCGCTGCCGCTGCAGATCATCATTTTCCTGGGAGTCCTGGGAGGAGTGGCGGCCGCGGGCATCACCTACTACGCGACGCCGGCCTACCTGCGCGTCGGCTACCAGCCGGTGCAGCCGGTTCCGTTCGAACACAGCCTGCACGCGGGCCAGCTCGGCATCGACTGCCGCTACTGCCACGCCGGCGTGGAAAAGTCCGCCACCTCGAGCGTCCCGGCCGCGCAGACCTGCATGAACTGCCACAGCATCATCAAGACCACGAGCCCGCTGCTCGAGGTCGTGCGGCAGAGCTACGCCACCGGCGAGCCGGTGCCCTGGGTGAAGATCCACGCGAATCCGGACTACGTTTATTTCAACCACTCGGTCCACGTGACCCGCGGCGTCAGCTGCGTCGAGTGCCACGGCAAGGTCAACGAGATGTCGGTCGTCCACCAGGACCAGCCGCACAGCATGAGCTGGTGTCTTGACTGCCATCGCAACCCGGCGGCGCGCATCCGCGAGCCGAAGGACGTTTTCAACCTGGATTCGCCCCGTCTCGCCGACCAGGGCCCCGAGGGGCTCAAGAAGGCCCAGGAATACATTCATAACTGGAAGGTTATGCCGCCCCAGAGCTGCTCCGGCTGCCACCGCTGATGAAACGCAAATTTGACCACTCCGCCCCCGCGCAGAACGGCCTGACCGGCCCGAAATACTGGCGCAGCCTCGACGAGCTGGCTGACACCCCGGGCTTCCGCGAGCACCTGGCCCGCGAGTTTCCCGAGGGCGCCTCCTCCATCGAGGGCGTCGACCGCCGGCACTTCATGAAGCTGATGGCGGCGTCCTTCGCCCTCGGCGGCCTCGGTCTCGCCGGCTGCCGCCGCCCCGAGAAGCACATCCTGCCCTACGGCAAGTCGGTGGAATACACCGTCCCGGGCCTCCCGCTTTATTTTGCGACGGCGATGCCGCTGCGCAAGTCGGCCATCCCGCTGCTCGCCGAGACGCACCAGGGCCGCCCGACGAAGCTCGAGGGCAACCCGAGCTACCTGCCGCACGGCGGCGCGAGCACGCTGCTCGCCCAGGCGTCCGTGCTCGATCTTTACGACCCGGAGCGCGCCCAAGGCCACCTGAAGAAGGGCGAGCCGCTCTCGACGTCCCAGGTCAACGACCTCCTCGCCAGCATCAACAAGAACTACGCCGGCAGCGGCGAAGGCCTCGCGTTCCTGGCGGACGAGTCCGCCTCGCCGACGCGCGCGCGTCTGGTCGCGAGCCTGAAGCAGAAATTCCCGCGCGCCCTCTGGGCCGAATACGAGCCCGTGCAGGACGAGCCGCCGGTCGCGGCCGCGCAGGCCGCCTTCGGCCGCAACGTGAAGCCGGTTTACCGCTTCGCCGCCGCCAAGCGCATCCTGTCGCTCGACGCCGATTTCCTCCACTCCGAGGCGGGCTGGGTTTATTACGCCCGCGAGTTCGCCAAGGGCCGTCGCGTCACGAAGCCGACCGACCCGATGAACCGCCTGTATGTGGCGGAGAGCGGGTTCACGCTGACCGGCAGCATGGCCGATCATCGCCTGCGCCTCGCGAGCAGCCACATCCTGGCCCTCGCCGCGTCCATTGCCGGCCACGTGCTGGGCAACAACACTTTCGAGTCGCTGGCCAAGGGCCTCGACGTCAAGGCCGGCTGGGTCGAGGAATGCGCGAAGGATTTGCTGGAAAACGCGGGCGCGGCGCTCGTCGTCGCCGGCGCGCACCAGCCCGCCGCGGTCCACGCCATCGCCTACGCGATGAACGCCAGGCTCGGTGCGATCGGCAAGACGGTCGACTTCGTCGACGTCGCCCCGTCCGGCGCTGCGACGATCGGCGCGCTCGCCACCGCGATCAAGGCCGGTGCGGTCAAGACGCTCTTCATCCTGAACGGCAACCCGGCCTACAATGCGCCGGCCGACCTCGATTTCGGCGCGCTGGTGAAGTCGGTGCCGGATGTCATCCGCTACGGTTACTACAACGACGAGACGTCGGCCCTCGCGGGCACGCATCTCGCCGCGACGCATTACCTCGAGTCGTGGGGCGACGCCCGCACGGCCGACGGCACGATCGTGCCGGTGCAGCCGATGATCATGCCGCTCTTCAACGGCCTGATGGAAGTCGAGCTGCTCGCCCGCCTCGCCGGCGAGGCGAAGCCCGAGGCTTACGAGCAGGTGTTTGCCACCCGCGGCGGTGACAAGAAGGCGTTCGAGAAATTCCTCCACGACGGTCTCGTCGAAGGCTCGGCCTATCCGGTCGTCGCGGTGACGGCCCGCCCGGGCAATCCCGGCCAGGCCCCCGCGGCGGTGGCGCTGTCGGCGACCAACCTCGAGGTCCGTTTCTCCAACGACCACAAGGTGGACGACGGCCGCTTCGCCAACAACGGCTGGCTGCAGGAGTGTCCGGATCCGATCACCAAGATTTCCTGGGACAATGCGATCCTCGTCAGCCCGAAGCTGGCCGCGGAACTCAACATCGTCCCCGCCGGCAACCGCCTGCAGGTCGCGCGCAAGGAGGAGGCGGAATTTCCGCAGGGCAAGGAGAATGCCCACGTGTTCACGCTCGAGCTGAACGGGCGTTCCATCACCGGCCCGGTGCACATCCAGCCCGGTCTTTCGAATTACACGGTCGTCGTCTCGCTCGGCTACGGCCGCTCGCAGTCCGGCCACATCGGCACCGGCGCCGGCTTCAATGCCTACCCGCTGCGGACCTCGGACGCCATGGCCTTTGCCACCGGCGCCAAGCTCACGGACACCGGCCGGCGCATGAAGCTGGCCAACACCCAGGAGCACTGGTCGATGGAAGGCCGCGACATCATCCGCGAGGCCAACCTCGAGGGGCCGGAGGGCTTCGCCACCAACGCGCATTTCGTCAAGGAGGCCACGATCGATTCCCACTCGCCGGCGGTGCTCGGCAAGGACGTGGACAAGGATCCGGTCTTTATCGCGACGACGACCCCGCGCGGCAACTCGCTCTACGAGACGCCCAACCTGAACGGCATCCACCAGTGGGGCATGTCGATCGATCTCAACACCTGCATCGGTTGCAACTCGTGCGTGGTGGCCTGCCAGGCGGAAAACAACATTCCGATCGTCGGCAAGGAGCAGGTCCTGCGCGGCCGCGAGATGCACTGGATCCGCCTCGACCGTTATTATTCCGACGGCCGGGCCGACGCCGAGGCGTTCGGCGCCGAGGGCAACAAGATCCTTCCCGAGGATCCCCAGGTTTCGATGCAGCCCATGACCTGCCAGCACTGCGAGCTCGCGCCCTGCGAGACCGTGTGCCCGGTCAATGCCACCGTCCACGACGACGAGGGCATCAACGTCATGGCCTACAATCGTTGTATCGGCACGCGCTATTGCGCGAACAACTGCCCGTACAAGGTCCGCCGGTTCAATTTCTTCGACTTCAACAAGCGCGCCACCGACGCCCTCTACATGGGCCCGCTCGGCCACCAGAGCGAGATGCCGGAGCTGGTCAAGATGGTGAAGAATCCGGACGTCACCGTGCGCATGCGCGGCGTCATGGAAAAGTGCACCTATTGCGTCCAGCGCGTGCAGCAGGCCAAGATCGCGCAGAAGCGGAAGGCCGGCGCCAGCGGCGACGTCCGGATCCCCGACGGCACCGTGAAGACCGCCTGCCAGCAGGTGTGCCCGGTCGAGGCGATCGTCTTCGGCGACATCAAGGATCCCGAGAGCGCCGTCTCCAAGCTCAAGGCCCAGGAGCGCGATTACGCGGTCCTCGGCTACCTCAACATCCGCCCGCGCACGACCTACCTCGGCAAGCTGCGCAACCCGAATCCCGCCATGCCGGATTACTCCGACCTCCCGCTCAGCCGGAAGGAATACAACCAGAAGAACGGTCATGCCGCCGGCCACGGCTCGGCGCATGGCGAAGGCCACGCGGCTGAATCGCATGAGGCGGCCAAGAAGGGAGGACACGAGTAATGGGCGCGCACGCTTCCGATACTCCGGCTCCCGCCATCCTCGCTGAAGTCAGACCGGCTTCGGTGCCGCGCGCGGTGCTCGTTGAGAACAACCGCGACTTCCACTGGATCACGGAAAAGATCTGCGGGCTGGTCGAGGGCAAGACCCCCGTCTGGTGGTGGTGGTGCTTCGGCGTCGCCGCGCTCGTCGCGTCGTTCACCGTCTCCGGCCTGATCTACCTCGTGTCCACCGGCGTCGGCGTCTGGGGCCACGCCAACCCGGTCAACTGGGCGTGGGACATCGTCAACTTCGTGTTCTGGATCGGTATCGGCCACGCCGGCACCCTCATCTCCGCGATTTTGTGCCTGCTGCGCCAGAAGTGGCGCACGTCGATCAACCGCCCGGCCGAGGCCATGACGATCTTCGCGGTCGTCTGCGCCGCGATCTTCCCGGTGTTCCACGTCGGACGCATCTGGTTCGCCGTGCTGCCGGGTTACCTGTTCCCGTTCCCCAACTCGAACGGCATCTGGCAGAACTTCCGTTCGCCCTTGGAGTGGGACGTGTTCGCGGTCTCGACGTACGGCACCGTGTCCGTCCTCTTCTGGTACATCGGCCTCATCCCCGACCTCGGCACGCTGCGCGACCGCTTCACGCAGGCCGGCAATGTCTTCAAGGCGCGCATCTATGGCTTCTTCGCCATGGGCTGGCGCGGTTCGAACCGCCAGTGGAGCAATTACGAGATGGCCTACCTCATCCTGGCCGGCGTCTCGACCCCGCTGGTGCTCTCCGTGCACACGATCGTGTCGTTCGACTTCGCCGTCTCGCTGATCCCGGGCTGGCACACGACGATCTTCCCGCCGTACTTCGTCGCGGGCGCCATCTTCTCGGGCTTCGGCATGGTGCTCACGCTCATGCTGCCGCTGCGCGCGGTGTGCCGCCTCGAGGATTTGATCACGCAGTACCACATCGACTGCATGTGTAAGATCATTTTGGCGACGGGCACCATGGTGGGCTACGCCTACTCGATGGAGTTCTTCATCGCCTGGTACGGCGCCAACCCCTACGAGGGCTTCGCGTTCGTCAACCGCGCCTTCGGCCACTACTGGTGGGCGTACTGGATCATGATCAGCTGCAACGTCATCACGCCGCAGTTCTTCTGGTTCAAGGCCGTCCGCGAGAACACCACGCTGGTCTGGATCCTCTGCCTGTTCGTCAACGTCGGCATGTGGTTCGAGCGCTTCGTGATCATCGTGACCTCGCTCGCCCGCGACTTCCTGCCGTCGAGCTGGGGCTATTATTCGCCGTCCATCGTCGAGATCTTCACGTTCTTCGGCACGTTCGGCGTGTTCTCGGTCCTGTTCCTCCTCTTCATCCGTTTTGTTCCCATCATGCCGATGTCGGAAATCAAGATGGTCATCCCCGCGGCCGATCCGCACGGATCGGACAAACACTAAGGAGCCGCCGCCATGACCAAATCATACGGAATCATCGCCGCCTTCGACACCACGCCGGAGATCTACCACGCCTGCGAAAAGGTGCGGGACGCCGGCTACACGCAATGGGACGCGCTCACGCCGTTCCCCGTGCACGGCCTCGACTACGCCATGGGCGTGCGCCGCTCGAAGGTGCCGCGCTTCTCGCTCGCCGGCGGCATCACCGGCTTCTGCACGGGCATGTCGCTGATCTGGTGGGCCGGCGCCTACGAGTATCCGCTGATCGTCGGCGGCAAGCCGTACTTCAGCCCGATGTTCGCGTTCCCGATCTCCTACGAGCTCACCATTCTCTTCACCGCGTTCGCGACGATCTTCGGCATGTTCTTCCTGAACCGCCTGCCGATGCACTACCACCCGGTGATGAAGGCCCCGCAGTTCGTCCGCGCCATGGACGACCGCTTCTACATTGTGATCGAGACCAACGACCCGAAATTCAACGCTGCGGCCACCCGCGACCTGCTTGTGGCGGCCGGCGGCAAGGACATCGCGGAGCTGGAGACCTGACCCGATGCGCTACGCCTATTTCACCCTCGCCTTCGTGGTGGTCCTGCTGGTGTCCGTCATGGGCTTCCGCGGCTCACCTTCCACGCGCCCGCCCATCGAGGTGTTCCCCGACATGGACCACCAGGCCAAGTACAAGCCGCAGGCCACGTCCGCGTTCTTCGCGGACGGCCGGGCCGACCGCCCGATT
This sequence comes from uncultured Oleiharenicola sp., assembly GCA_964515595.1. Taxonomy (GTDB): domain Bacteria; phylum Verrucomicrobiota; class Verrucomicrobiia; order Opitutales; family Opitutaceae; genus Lacunisphaera. The sequence continues at coordinate 138,030 of CAZEUN010000010.1, forward strand.
CCGGCCGGCACGGTCCCGTTCGGCCGCGACACCGTGGAAAAGCACGACAAGGACGGGAAGGCGTATTTCGCCGATCCCGCCTACCTGCGGGCCGATGATTTCCGTTACGGCGGCAGGGCCCCCGACGGCAGCTTCGCCCACGGCTTCCCGAAGGACCTCGAGATCACGCGCGCTTTCGTCGAGCACGGCCAGAACCGCTACCAGATCTATTGCGCCCCGTGCCACGGCCAGCTCGGTGACGGCAACGGCATCACCAAGTCCTATGGCATGCTGACGACGCCGTCCTATCACGATGACCGCATCCGCAACATGCCCGAGGGCGAGATCTTCAACACCATCACGAACGGCAAGAACACGATGATGCCCTACGCCGACAAGTTGTCCCCCGACGAGCGTTGGGCGGTCGTCGCCTACGTGCGCGCCCTCCAGCGCGCGGCGCACGGCTCCATCAACGACGTCCCGACCGAACAGCGCGGAGGCCTGAAGTAACATGAGCGCTTCCTCCACTCCCGCCCCGACTTCCGTCCTGGCCACCCGCTTCCTGATCGCGGGTATCGCCGGCCTCGCGGTCACCGGTCTCGGCCTCCTCGTTTCCCCGGCGCAGAACGTCGCCCTGTCGTACCTCGTGGGCTTCACCTACTGGGTCGCGATCGGCATCGGCATGCTGCTCCTGATCATCATCCATCATCTCACCGATGCCGGCTGGTCGACGGTCATCCGCCGCCAGTACGAGCATGGCGTCTCCGCCTTCAAGTGGCTGGCGGTGCTGTTCCTGCCGCTGCTCATCAGCGCGTGGATGCAGCCCGGCCTGATCTGGCCGTGGATGGACACCGGTCACGTGATTCATGGCGGCCACACCGTGGGCGCCGACCCGCTCTGGGTGAAGAAGTCCGGCTTCCTCAATCTCGGCATGTTCACGGGCATGAGCGTCGGCTTCTTCGCGATCTGGATCGGCCTGTCCGCGCTCTTCCGCAAAGCCTCGTTCCGCCAGGACGTCGACGGCGACCCGCAGTGGACGTTCATGAGCCGGAAGACCGCCGCCGCCGGCGTCGTCCTGACCGCGCTCTCGCTGACCTTCGCCGCCATCTACTGGATGAAGAGCCTCGAGTACCACTGGTTCTCCACGATGTACGGCGTGTGGTTCTTCGCCAACTGCGTGCGCGGCGCCCTGGCCTTTGCAGTGTTCATCACCTGCTGGCTCTACAGCCGCGGCGACTACAAGGGCATCTTCAACACGAACCAGTTCCACACGCTCGTCGCGCTGGCCTTCGCGTTCGTCGTGTTCTGGGCCTACGTCACCTTCTCCCAGTACTTCCTGATCTGGAACGCGAACGTCCCCGAGGAAACCTTCTGGTACAACATCCGCGAGGTGAATGTCGACGGCACGCCGAACCAGTGGAAATACGTCGGCATCATCCTGCTGCTGTTCGGCCACTTCTTCGTCCCGTTCCTCTCGTGGCTGGTTTACCGCTGGAAGGCGGAGCGCAAGCCGGCCGCCCTCATCAGCGGCTGGGTCGCGGTCATCATCCTCGTCGATCTCTGCTACAACGTCCTGCCGGCCCTCAAGGACCATGAGGGCAGCGCGGTGCCCTTCCTCTCGATCAACCTGCTGTGGGTGCTCTCGTCCGTCATCGGCGTCGGCGGCATCTGCGTCTGGTCCTACCTGAACAGCTTCGCCAAGACCAAGCTGATCCCGATCCGCGACCCGCGCATCGTCGAGTCGCTGACGCACCACGAAGCCGCGGCCCCGGAACCCGGCCACCAGGCCGCCTCCGCCCACTAAGCCATGAGCGAGTCATCCCACTTCTCCTTCCCGCATCGCACGCCCGTGTTCACCACGGTGCTGGTGATCCTCCTGTTCGCGCTGTTCGGCTGGCTGGCCCGCAAGGTCTATGTCCCGCACGCCGCGCACGTCGACGCCGTCGAGGGCGTGAAGACCCCGGTCGAGCGCAAGGCGCTGCTGACCGACAAGCTCGCCAAGGAGCACACTGACGCGACCAGCTACGCCTGGGTCGACCAGAAGGCCGGCAGCGTCCGCCTCCCGATCGACCGCGCCATCGAACTTACCGTCCGCGACCACGCCAAGAAGTAAGCCCTGTAATGAATTCTTCCGCTAACAACCGCTCGGAGCAAATGGAGATCGACGCCTCGGCCCGGTGGCCGGTGCTCGCCTTCTTCGGCTCGGCGCTGGCCTGGCTGCTGCTCGGCGGCCTCCTGCAACTGGCTGCCGCGATGCAGCTCCACTCGCCGGGCTTCCTCGCCGCTTGCGAATGGACCACCCACGGCCGGCTCGCGCCCGCCGCGCAGAACGCGCTGGTTTACGGCTGGGGCATGAACGCCGCCTTCGCCTTCGGCCTGTGGCTGATGGCCCGCCTGTCCGCCACGACCCTCCGCCACGGGGGCTGGCTCTATGTGGCCGCCATTTTCTGGAATGTCGGGCTGACCCTCGGCATCGCCGGCATCATTGGCGGTTACTCGACCTCCTTCGAGCTGCTGGAAATGCCGCGCTACGTCAGCCTGCTCCTGCTCGCGGCCTACGCGCTGATCGGCGTGTGGGCGATCACCACCTTCAGCATTCGCAACACCGAGAACGTTTACGCCTCGCAGTGGTACATCTTCGGCGCGGCCTTCTGGTTCCCGTGGATGTATGCGATCGCCCAGGTGATGCTCTTCCGCGCCCCGGTGCGCGGCGTGCTCCAGCCGGTGGTCAATGCCTGGTACGCCCACGGCCTCTACAACCTGTGGTTCGTGCCCATGGCGCTCGCGGCCGCCTATTACTTCCTGCCCAAGCTCCTCGGCAAACCGATTGCCAACTACTACCTGGCCGCGATGGCCTTCTGGTGGGTGGCCGTCACCTCCGCGTTCGCCGGCGGCAGCCGCCTCATCGGCGCGCCGGTCCCGGTGTGGATCCCGACGCTCGGCATCGTGGCGAACATGCTGCTCGTCGTCGGCGTCATCATCGTCGCCCTGAACCTCTTTGGCACGCTCTCCGGCGCCCATGCCGCCGCGCGCCGCAGCCTGACGCTGCGCTTCATCGTGATCAGCATCACGAGCTTCATCCTCGCCGCGGTCCTGAACCTCGCGCTGTCGATGCGCGGTTTCGCGGCGACGGCGCAATTCACGCTGCTCGACGGCTTGCGCGATTGGGTGACGTTCTACGCCTGCTTCTCGACCGCGATGTTCGGCGCGGCGTATTTCATCCTGCCGCGCCTGACGGGCCGGGAATGGCGCTCCGCGGCGCTGATCAAGGTGCACGCCGGCGCCACCACGCTCGGCGTGTTGCTGATGGTGGTCGGCCTGGCCTACGCCGGCTGGCACCAGGGCGTCCTGCTCAATGAGCCCACCATGCCGTTCCGCGACGTGACGAATGCGATGTCCTTCTGGTTTGCCTTCCGCACGGGCGTGCTGGCCCTGCTGTTTGTCGGCCACGCCGCTTTCCTGCTCAACTTCATCTGGATCGCGTGCCCGATCAATTCGCAAGGCACCGCGGTCGCCACGTTCCGCACACCCCCCGCCCTCGGCCAGGAGGGTCACGCATGAAAAACGGACTCGCGCTTTTCCTCGGCGTCTTCGCCACCCTCGCGCTCTCCTGGGCCGGTCTGCTGCTGACCGCGCACAACCAGATCGGCGGCCTCAGCCAGTTCAAGGACCCGGCTGACGAGACCCTTTACCCGCAGCCGTTCACCGGCCTCGCGAACCAGGGCCGCCTCGTTTACCAGGACCTTGGCTGCGTCACCTGCCACACCCAGCAGGTCCGCCAGCACGGCTTCGGCAACGACCTTGAAGCAGGCCGCAAGTGGGGCGAGCGCGGCAGCTACGCCCGCGACTACATCCGCGACCAGACGGTCCTCATCGGCCAGAACCGCCTCGGACCCGACCTGCGCAACGTGGGCAGCCGCATCCCTGATGCGGATTATTACTACAAGCTCCTCTACGCCCCCGAGTCCAAGTTCGCGGGCCAGACGATTGCCCACGGCATGCCGGCCTATCGTTTCCTGTTCAAGGTGAGCCCGGTGGCGGGCCGCCAGCCCTCGGCCCACGCCCTGAAGCTGGGCAGCGACATTGCGCCGGCCGCCGGGATCGAGGTGGTGCCCACCGAGCGGGCTGTGGCCCTCGTGGCCTACCTCCAAAGCTTGAAGGACACCTACGATTATCCCACCGAGCGCGACCGGAACAAGCCTGCGGCGAAGGAGGCCGGTCACCACTAAGATGAGCGCGAACGATTCCAATTTCCGCGTCGAACAGTCCGCGGCCAGCGACGACAGCATTCAGCAGGTCCACGCGCAGCTGCAGAAGAAGAAGCCCGAGAAGGCGGATGGCTATTCCATGCTCCCGCTCGTGCTGCTCGGCCTGATGTGCTGTGCCGTGTTCTTCGGTTCGATTTACCTGGCCCACTTTTCCCTGCGCTTCGACCCGCTCGTTTACAGCGAGCATGCGAATCGCGAAAAGCCGGGCGCGACCAAGGTGGTGGCCCTCACCCGCGCCCAGATGGGCAAGCGGGTTTTCGACACCACCTGCATCGCCTGCCACCAGGCGAACGGTCAGGGCGTCCCCGGCCAGTATCCTCCGCTGGCGGGTTCCGAATGGGCCCAGGGCAACGAGGAGCGCGTCATCCGCATCGTGCTCCACGGCCTGAACGGTCCGCTCAAGGTCGAGGGCAAGGAATTCAACAACGTCATGGCCCCGCTGGGCAGCCTGAAGGACGACCAGATTGCCAACGTGATCTCCTACGTGCGTTCCTCCTGGGGCAATACCGCCGCCGAGGTCTCGCCCGAGACAGTCGCCAAGGTCCGCGCCGAAACCGCTGGACGGACCACCTTCTGGACGGCCGCCGAACTTGAGAAGCTCCCCTGAGGGCTTCGAACGACGAACACCAAAAAGGCCGGGCGTGAGCCCGGCCTTTTGTTTTGAAAAGAAAGGACGTGGACCCCGTCCGCGTCACAGCGGCGGTGGCATCACCGCCCGCTCACTTACTCGCCGCCCTTGAACATGCCGCCCATGTTGGGCATGTCGAATTTCTGAAGACCCGGGGGCGGGACGAACAGGGAGTCGGGGAGCGAACCGGGTTCGATCTTCGTGGCTTCCATCCGGGCGGTTTCCTTGCCGGAAGCGTCGCGCGAGATCATGCGCAGGGGAAAGCCGCCCTTGCCCTTGAGCACTTCCTCCCACTTGGCGGCCTTCGCCGGCTTCCCGCCGCCGAACATGCCTCCGCCCATTCCGCCGCCCATGCCCATGAATGCACCGAGCCCGTCCGCCACCCACAGCTCGGTGACCGTGCCCTTGTCCTTCACGAGGATCTGGCTGCACTTGTAGCCGAGGATGGTCTCGGTCTTCCCGGTGGCTTCCACATCCGCCGTGTTGGCGCCCGACTTTTCCACCGCCTGCTCGATCGCCTTCTTCATGGGGACCACCATGTACATGCCCTGGGCGGGCATCAGCATGAGCGTTTCCTGTTTCGTCACGTCCATGATCATCGCCATCTCGTTGCCCTTGGCGTTCACGTCCATGCGGACTTTGTCGCCCTTGAGCGAGTAATCCATGTTCATCGTTTCACCACGGCCGGAGGTCATGGCGAGGCTGACTTTGCCCTCGAAGGCGGCGTGGGCGAAGGTCTGGGTCAAGGCGAGCAGGGCGCTCACCGCGAGAAATCGGGATAGGAATTTCATGGTGCGGCGAGCCTGACGCGCCCCGCCGCGCGACTCAAGCCGCCGTTGAACGGCATTGCCATGGCCGCGGGGATTCAGGGAGTATTTACCCATGTTGCGGGCTTCGTCATGAAAGTTCCCCCGCCAGGGCCGACGCGATCGGACTGGAGACGCACGGCGGCCTGGGTGACCGGGTTCGTGCTGCTGGCGTGGTTCGCGTGCCTCCGGTTCCCCGTGGTCTGGATCGCCACGGGCATCGGTGAGGCGAACCGGCCGTTTGTGGATTTGTATGGCATCCTGGCGGCCAGCGATGCGGCGAAGGCGGGGGTGGATCCATTTCTGCCCAACAGCTTCGATCCCTATCATCGCCCCCATGTTTACACCACTTGGTGGCTTGGGCTGGGCCGGCTGGGTCTTGCCCGTTCGGACACCTTCTGGCTCGGCTGGGGGCTGCTGGGCACCGTCCTGCTCGCGGCCGTGGTGATGGTTCGTCCCGCCACGCGCAAGGAAGGCCTCGGTCTTTTGCTGCTGCTCATCTCGCCGGCTTTTCTCATGGCGGTGAGCCGGGCGAACAACGACCTGGTGGTCTTTGTCCTGATCAGCGCAGGCCTGCTCTGTTTCCACCGTGATTCCAGCTTGCTGCGTGCGTTCGGCGTCCTGCTGTTCGCATTGTCGGCGGTATTGAAGTATTACCCGCTGGTCACGCTGGTCATCCTGCTGGAACTGCGCTCGCGGCGCGAGTTCGCCGCGAACCTCGCGTTGTATGGCCTGCTGCTGCTGGTGGCATGGCCCGGGCTGGAGCCCGGCCTCCGCAGCGCCGCCAAATATATGCCGCAGCCCGAATGGCTCTATGCCTACGGCGCCCCGGTACTGCTGCGGAACCTGGGCATCGCGGGCGCCGGGGGCTGGCTCGTGCCGGCGGGATTGTTGGCGGGCTGGGCGACGGTGACTGCGTTTCTAAAACCGGTGGATCCGGCCCCGGCGGAGCCGGCGGCTGAACGCGAGTTCATGCTGGGCGCCGCCATGCTGGCCGGGCTCTTTTTCGTCGGGTCCTCCTTTGTCTACAAACTGGTCTTCGCCGTGTGGCTGTTGCCGTGGTTGGGGCAGTCGCCGGCGGACCCGGTCGAAGGGCGCTGGCGCCGGCTCACCTGGTGGTTGCTGCTGGCGGTGGTTTGGTTCGAGGGCCTGGCGGCGGTTTTTCTCAACCTCGTCGTCGGGATACGTTCGCAATCCCTGGCGCAGACCGGCCTCAAGGTTGTCGTGGTCATCTCGCCCCTTTTGACCTGGGCGCTGGTCGCGTGTCTCCTGCGGGCTCTGGCGGCCGGGCTTCGGCGATCGATCGCGGCCTGGTGGGCGGCGCTGCGACCGGCGGCGCTGGGAAACGGATTGCCATGACCGGCCGGTCGGGAATCCTGCGGACATGCCCAGCGAGTTCAGCCTTACGCGTCAGGTGGAGTTTCATGAAACCGACATGGCGGGCATCATGCACTTCGCGAATTTCTTCCGCTGGATGGAAGTCTGCGAGACCGCGTTTTACCGCTCCATGGGGTTGCCGTTGATTTCGTTTGTCCCGGGCCAGGTGGTCGGCTGGCCGCGCGTGAACGTCAGTTGTTCGTACCGGGCGCCGCTGCGGTTCAACGATTCCGTGGTGGTGAAGCTCTGGGTGAAAAAACTCACCGCCAAGTCGGTGACCTATGTTTTCCAGTTTCGGAAGGACGGTAATCTTTGCGCGATGGGCGAAGTGACGGCGGTCTGCGTGGCCGCCGACGGCCAGGGCGGCATGACGTCCCAGCCGATCCCCGCGGATGTCCGCGCGCAACTGCAGGAGGCGCCGGAGTCGGCGTGGGCGTAAGGTCGCGGGGAGAGCCCTGCGCGCCACGTCCCGCGACCAGCGCGGGCCCTACATGGAGGCGAACGGCACCTGTGATTCGCCCTTGGCCGACAGCGCGAAGATTTTCACGGCCTGGGCCTTGCCCTTCACCTTCACTTCGCCGAGCTCGCGGACGGGCGGGCGTGACTTCAAGGCGAGCAGGGTGGCTTCGCTGATGATGATAGGCGTGGCGTAGGCGGCGTCCTTCGTCAGGCCTTCCAATCGGGACGCGAGGTTAACGCCATCGCCAATGACCGTGTAGTTGAGCCGGGTTTTTGAACCCATGTTGCCGGCGACGACGCGGGCGGTGTTGATCCCGATGCCGAATGCGAGGGTGGGCTTCCCTTCCGCCACCAGCTCCCGGTTGAGTCCATCGAGAGCCTGTGCCATCTCGCGCGCGGCGGTGATCGCCCGCTCGGGCGCGTCGGCGGAAGCCACCGGCGCCCCGAAAAGCGCCATGATCGCGTCGCCGATGTATTTGTCGATCACCCCGCCGTGCCGCTCGATGATCGTGCTCATCCGGTCGAGGTAGCGGTTGAGCAGCGCGAGGACCTCGGCCGGAGCGAGCCGTTCGCTGAGGCTGGTGAAGTCCCGCAGGTCGGAAAAGAGAATCGTGACCTCGCGCTCCTCGCCCCCGAGCTTCAGGTCCGATTGGAGCAGCTGGGTGGCGATCTCCGGTGACACGACCTTGCCCAGCAAATCGCGCACGCGGTCGCGCTCGGCCAGGCCGGCGGTCATGTGGTTGAAGGCGGTGGCAAGCTGGCCGATCTCGTCCTCGCGGCGAAGCTCGATGCGCCGGGTGTAATCGCCGGCCGCCACGCGTTCGGTGTGCGCGGCGAGTTGTTGCAGCGGCTGGCTCACGCCGCGCGCCGCGGCGATCGCCATGAGGGCGGCCGCGAGCAGGGCGACCAGCGAGATGAAGAGGATGGACTGCTCCAGCTGCCGCGACGGGGCGAGTTCGACCGCCAGCGATCGCTGGAGGGTGATGCGGGCGGGATCGTCGCCGAGCAGATCCAGCGGGGTGTAAAGCGTGAGGTAACGCTCTCCGCCCAACAGCATTTCGCCGATCTGCCCCTCTTGTTTCAGGTCCGCCGGGCCGTGATCGGCGACGAGGCGCGCCAGGTCCGGGTTCAGCGTGGTGGCGAGCACGCGTTGCGTGGTTTCGCGCGGCCCGCTGGTGAACGTGATCTCGGCCTGCGTGGTCTCGCGCAAGGCGAGGGCGAATCTGTTGTCGATCGGGAAGGCGACGCCCAACCAGCCAATGACGTTCGGGCGGGGCGCGTAGAGCGGCACGACGGTGAGGACGTGCAGGCGCCCCTGGAGATAGGCGAAATCGCTGTTCTGCTCGAGGCCCGCCTCATCGGCCTTCGCGATCAGGTGCCGGAATGGGCCGCAGTGTTCCGCGGTGAGATCCGCGCCGGCGGCCGCGAGGAGTTCGCCATCCGGGGCGAAGGCCGTGGTCACGGGCACGTTCAACCGGTCGGCATAGCTGGCCAGCAGCGAGGCGAGCGTCTTGCGATCCAGCTCGTCCTGGGTGTACAGGGTCTTCATGGGCCCGTCGGCCGCCACCACGCGGGCGCTGTCGGCCAGGGCCTGCTTGCGGGTCTCGACCGAAAAGAAAAACACGCGCACCGCGCCGGCCAGGCGTTCCTTGATGTGCCCGGTCGCGTTGTTCCGGTTGGCCCGCGTGACCAGCACGTAGGTCAGCAGCAGCGTCGCCGCCAGCAGGCCCAGCACCAGCGTGAGCAGGCGGGTGCGAAAACGGCGGAAGTGGAACATGGCGGCCCCGTCAGTAGTTGCCGGACTTCGCCGCGGGCGAGCGCTTGATGCGCCGGTCCGGCGCCAGCGTCAGCGTGAAGCTTTCCATGGAAGCCATGCCTTCGCTCACCGTCACCTCGCGGCTGACCGGAACGCGGGCGGATTTCCGGTCCGGGCCGAGCAGGCGGGGATGCCACACGTCCACGCGATAACGCCCCGCGGCCACGCCGGGGAGGGTGACCGTGCCGTTGGCGCCGCTGCGGGCGAACCAGGGCGTGTCGAGCACGACCACGTACGCGACCATCCAGTCGTGGATGTTGCAGCCGAGCGCCACGACCCCGGGCTGGTCGAAGGTGATCGATTCCCGGGCCCCCGGCGCGTAGAGGGGCTTTTCGAATTTTTTCGTTTCCGAAGCCGAATAGATGTGGTGCTGGATGCGATCCTTGTTCGGAAAATCCACTCGCGTTCCCACGCGGACGACCGTCAGGAACGGCTGGTATTGCTCGTCCTCCTGCGCGATTTCCACCGGCGCGGTCTGGGCGGCGGGCGGGGGAGCGGACCGGTCGAGGGGCACCAGGGAGACGACGGCATCGGCGATCAGGTCGCCCTTGGCGCCCTTGACGGTGACCGTCAGGTCGCCGGCACGAGCCATGGAATGGACGGTCACCAGCGTGATCAGCGCAATCGCCAGGCGGATTCTCATGCCGCCGATTAGAACCGATGTGTGAGGCTAAGTCCCCAAGAATCTGTGGGGTAGCGGACGCCGATTCGGTTGACCACAAACGCGCTGGCATAGCGAAACTCGGCCGTCGTGTGCTCGGAGAAGGTGTAGGTGGCGGCGAGTGACCAGAGGTCGACGTCGGCCTCGACGTTGTAGGAAACCCAGCCGGCGCCGTACATGTGGGTGACCGCCCAGGGCCGCGCGGTGTAGTAGTTGAAGACCGACGGCCCAAACCCGCCGGTGATGGCCTGCGCCCAGACGGCCCACGCGGCGTTGGCCACGATGTCGCCGCTCAATCGCCCGGCGGTCCCCGTCAGGCTCCACTGGTCGTTGAGGTCCCACGTGGCGTCGAGCGTGAGCGAATGCTGGTCGAGATCGAACACCTCGCTGCGGGCGCTGTGTTCAGTCCAGGCCCCGGTGAGGCCGGCCTTGATCGCCGGGGTGAATCGTTTCGCCACGCGCACGCTGAGGTCGGTGGTCCAGCCGCGGTCCGCCTCCAGTCGCGCGGCCTTGTAAGTCAGGGCGCCATTGAACTGGACGACCGGCGCCAGCGGCCCGAGGCCGAATTTGCGCTGCAGCCCGAATTTTGGCCCGACGGTGACATGATCAGCCAGATCGTAGTCGGGCACCAAAAACCAGGCAGCGTCGGCCTGGGCGGTCAGCAGCCAGTTGGACGCCAGTTGCTGATGCCGGCTCGCGCCCACGGTAATCTCATAGGTCCCGGCGTCGCGCCGGAAGGGCTCGGCCGAGGTGCGGCTGATATTCTCGACCCAGTTGGCCGCGCCGGTGGTTGTGAAGGAAAGTTTTTCCAACCAGCCGGCGGCCGTCGCCCGGCCGGGGGCGGTCAATTGCCCGGCCAGCAGCAGCGTGAACATCGCGAACCGGGATGACGCGGTCATAAAAGCGGCTGCAGGTTGCGCCAGACGGTTTCGGCGACGACCTTGTGCCCTTCCGCCGTCGGATGAATGCCGTCCGCCTGGTTCAGGCGCGGCACACCGCCGACGCCTTCAAGAAGGAAGGGAATCAGGGTCAGCCCGAATTTCTCGGCGACCGCGGGATACATGGCGGCAAACTGGCGTGTGTAATCGGCTCCCATGTTGGCGGGCATTTGCATTCCGGCGAGCACCACCTTTACGCGTGGCAGTCGTTCCTGGATGCGTTTGACGATGGCCTCGAGGTTGGCTTGGGAAAGTTCCGGGGCGATGCCGCGCAGGCCATCGTTGCCCCCGAGGGCGACGACGAAGACGTCCACCGGTTGTTTGAGAATCCAGTCCAGCCGCCGCAAGCCACCGGCGGTGGTTTCGCCGCTCAGCCCCGCGTTGACCACCCGCCACGGCCGGCCGGCCGCATCCAGTTTTTGTTGGATCAGGGCAGGGTAAGCCTCGTCAGGATCCACGCCATAGCCGGCGGTCAGGCTGTCGCCGAAGAAAACCACGGTCTTGGTCTCCGCCGCAGCCAGCCCGGTGGCCAGCCATAGGCAGAGAATGACCGTCCGCCACGTTTGGCGTTGGCGCGCCGGGGGATTTTCAGTCTTGTTCAGGCGCATTTGGAGAATTCATGAGTGCCCAAAATATCCTAAAAGTCGAGCGCCTGACCAAGACCTACCCGACAGCGACCGGCCCGCTGACCGTCCTCCACGAGGTTTCGTTCGAGCTGAAAGCGGGCGACAGCTGCGCCATCGTCGGCCCGTCGGGCAGCGGCAAGACCACGTTGCTCGGCCTCTGCGCGGGACTTGACCGGCCCTCGGGCGGCCGCGTCCACCTCGACGGCCGGGAGATCGGCGGGCTCGATGAGGATGGCCGCGCGCGCGTCCGCAACGAATGCGTGGGTTTCGTCTTCCAGAACTTCCAGCTCGTGCCGACGCTGACCGCGCTCGAGAACGTGCTCGTGCCGCTCGAACTTCGCGGTGAGACCGGACGCGAAGCCGAGGCCCAGGCCCTGTTGGCGCGCGTGGGACTCGGCGCGCGGCTCGATCACTACCCGGTGAAGCTTTCCGGCGGCGAGCAGCAGCGCGTGGCGCTGGCGCGGGCCTTCATCAACAGCCCGCGCATCCTGTTTTGCGACGAGCCGACCGGCAACCTCGATGGCGACACCGCGCACGCGATGGTCGATCTGATTTTCGGCCTCAACCGCGAACGCGGCACGACGCTGGTGCTGGTGACGCACGACCTCGAACTCGCCGGGCGGACGCAGCGCATCATGCGCCTGCGGTCAGGCGCGGTGATCTCGGACGAAATACTTTAGAGTCACCCCAACATCAACCTTGGGCCCGCGAATCACGCGAACGGACACAAATGAAAGGAGAAGTCATGAGTGAAATGGTCCTGGCGAGGGAATGTTACCGGCTCGTTGGAGCCTGTTTTGAAGTCTATAACGAGAAGGGATGTGGGTTTTTGGAGCCGGTTTACCACGATTGTCTGGAATTGGAGCTCGGGCTTCAGGCTATTCCCTTTCTTCACGAGCCGGCGCTGCGCCTCACTTACAAAGGGCAGCCGATCAAGCATGGTTATTCGCCCGATTTTACCTGTTGGGACAAAGTGGTGGTTGAACTCAAGGCCTTGGAGAAGTTGACGGACGACCACATCGCGCAGGTTTTGAATTATCTCAATGCGACCGGCTACGAACTCGGGCTATTGGTTAATTTCGGTCACTCTCCGGGATTGGAATGGAAACGAATCGTCAGGACGAAAAATCGATTCGCGTGAATTCGCGTCATTCGCGGGAAAAACCATGAACTTCATCCTGAAAATGGCTTGGCGGGATACGCGCGCTTCGCGGCGGCGGTTGCTCCTTTATTCGCTGTCGATCGTCCTGGGCGTGGCCGCGCTCATCGGCATCAGCGCGCTGGGCGACAGCCTGCGCGCGGCGGTGGATTCGCAGGCCAAGGGCTTGCTCGGCGCCGACCTGTCGGCCACGGCGCGGCAGACTTTTTCCGAAAAAGCGCTCGCGCGGTTCCGCGTCACCGGCGGCGAGCTGGCGACGGGCATCGCCACCACCACCATGGCGACCTTCGGCAATGGCTCGCCCCGGCTCGTCCAGGTGACCGCGGTGGAAGGCGGTTTTCCGTTTTACGGCGAGGTGGAAACCGCCCCGGCTGATGCCTTCGGGCTGCTGGCCGACGGCCACAGTGCGATCGTCGAGGAAGCCGCCCTGGCCCAGGCTGGCGTGGCGGTGGGCGGAGAGATCCGGCTCGGCGGCAAGACCTTCACGATCGTCGGGGCGTTGAAAAAATATCCCGGCCAGTCGCCGTTCACGTCGATGTTCGCCCCGCGCGTCCAGGTTTCGAAAGCCGGGCTGGAATCCACGAGCCTGCTGCGCAAGGGCAGCTTCTCGCAGCACACCGCGTACCTGAAGCTCCCGGCGGCGACCGACGCGAAGGAACTTGAAAAGAAACTGCGCGCGGACCTGCGCGGCGAGCGCATGAGTTTTGCGACGGCGGAGGAGCGGAAGGAGCAGATCGGCGACGCGTTGAAGAATATTTTCTCGTTCACGAGCCTGGTGGGATTTCTCGCGCTGTTTCTCGGCGCCGTCGGGGTGGCCAGCGCGATGCACGTGTTCATCCGCCAGCGGCTCGCCACGGTGGCAATCCTGCGCTGTCTCGGCGCGTCCGCGCGGACCAGCTTTGCGATTTACCTGCTGCAGGGCCTCGGGCTGGGCCTGGTGGGCAGTGCGCTCGGAACGGCGCTGGGCCTGAGCCTGCAGCTCGCGCTGCCGTTCGTGCTGCAAAAATTCCTGCCGTATCACCTCGAGTTCGCCGTGTCGTGGCCCGCGGTGCTGAAGGGTGTGAGCGCCGGGGTGGGCGTGAGCGCGCTGTTCACGCTGCTGCCCTTGCTCGAGGTGCGCCGGGTGTCGCCGCTGCACGTGCTGCGCTCGGGCTACGAGGACGACAGCCGCCCGGATCCGCTGCGCTGGCTGGTCTATGCGGCGATCGGATTTTCGGTGTTCGGCTTCGCCACGCTGCAGACAGGGAACTGGAAAGCCGGCCTGGCCTTCAGCGGGGCCATGGCGGTGAGCTTTGCCATCCTGGCCGGGGCGGCCCACGGCATCATCTGGCTCGCGCGGCGGTTGCGCACCGGCTGGCTGCCTTATACCTGGCGGCAGGGAGTGGCGAACGTCCACCGGCCCAACAACCGGACGCTGCTGCTCATGATGTCGCTCGGGCTCGGCACCTTCATGTTGCTCACCCTGCTGCTCGTGCGTGCGGGGCTCCTCGGGCAGTTGGAAGGCATGAGCAGTGGCGATCGCCCCAACCTGATGTTCTTCGACGTGCAGCCCGACCAGATCGACCGGCTGGTCGCGATCGCGAAACGCGAGGGCGTGCCCCTGACGAAAACCTCGCCGATCGTCACGATGCGCCTGAGCGGGTTGAAGGGCCGCACTGCCGAGGAGATTTCCGCCGACAAGACGAGCAGTCTCCCGGCCTGGGCGCTGCGTCGCGAATATCGCTCGACGTTTCGCGGGGCGCTCGATGACGCCGAGAAACTGGTTGAGGGAAACTTTACCGGGCGGGTCGCGGCCGACAGCCCGGCGCGCGTTCCCGTCTCCATCGAGCAGGGCATCGCCAGGGACCTGCAGCTCAAGCTGGGCGACGAGCTGGAATTCAATGTGCAGGGCGTGACGGTCAAGGCGGTGATCGGCAGCATCCGGCAGGTCGAGTGGCGGCGCATGCAGACGAATTTCTTCTTCGTGTTCCCGCTTGGTCCGCTCGACAGCGCCCCCGCCACGTTTGCCGCGGCGGCCAGGGCCAGCAACCCGGAGGACACGGCACGCCTGCAGCGGGCCGTGGCCAAGGAACTGCCGACGGTCTCGGCGATTGACCTCGGTTTCGTCCTGCGGCTGTTCGACGGGATCTTCACGAAAATCGCCTGGGCGATCTCGTTCCTCGCCAGTTTCACGGTGATCACGGGGCTCGTCGTGTTGGTGAGCGCGGTGCTGATGGGCCGGCACCAGCGCGTGCGGGAAGCCGTGTTGTTGCGCACCCTCGGGGCGCAACGCCGGCAGTTGCGCCAGATCATGTTTGCCGAATACACCGTGCTCGGATTGCTCGCCGCGACGACCGGCGGCGTGCTCGCGGTCGCGGCCAATGCCCTGCTGGCCAAATTCATCTTCAAGGTCTCGATGGTGCCGCCGCTGCCGCTGCTGTTCGGGGCCATCGCCGCGGTGACCGCGCTGACGATCATCACGGGCTGGCTGGCGAATCGCGGGGTGAGCAATCATCCGCCGCTGGCCGTCCTGCGCGAGGAGACCTAGCTCTCTCTGCCGGGAAGAATCAGGTCGCCAAGGGGCGGGATGGCGGGGGATGCGCGATGACGGGCTTTGGTCTTGTCACCTGCCGCCTCTCACTTGTCACTTGCGGCGATGGCCGCTCCCCGTCTGCTCACCTTTCATTACACGCTCCGCGACGCCAGCGGCCGGGTGCTCGATACCTCACGCGGCGCCGCCCCCATGCCCTTTGTCGAGGGCACGGGGCAGATCATCGAGGGACTGGAAGCCCCGCTGGTCCAGATGGCGGCGGGCGAGCACCGCACGGTCGTCGTGCCGCCGGAGCAGGGGTACGGGTTGCGCGAAGCCGACCTGGTGCAAAAGGTGCCGAAGGCACGGCTGCCGGTGGACGACGTGAAGGTCGGCGACCAATTTCAAACCGGTCCCGATCGGCAGGCGCCCGTGGTGACGGTGGTCTCGATCGAGGGGGAGGAGGTCCTGCTCGACGCCAATCATCCGCTCGCAGGCCAGGAACTCCATTTCGAAGTCGAGCTGGTGTCGGCCCGGCCGGCCACACCCGCGGAGTTGCAACAGGCCGGGAATCCCGCCTAGCTCAAATAACATGAAAGTTCTTGGCATCGATATCGGCGGATCCGCCTTCAAGGGCGCGCCCGTGGACACGAAAACGGGCCGGTTGCTCGGCGAGCGGCATCGCGTGGAAATCGACGCGCCCTGTCCGACGGCGCAGGGCCTGGATGCGGCGCAGGAGATCGTGAAGCATTTCAAATGGAAGGGGCCGGTGGGGATCGGTTTCCCCAGCATCATTCAGAACAACCACATTGGTGCGGTCGGCAACCTGGGCCACAACTGGGAGTATCAGGATGGCGCCGCCCTGTTCAGCCGCGCGACGGGGCGCAAGGTCCGCCTGTTCAACGATGCCGATGCCGCGGGGCTGGCGGAGATGAAGTTTGGGGCGGGGAAGGGGTGCCGGGGTTCGGTGCTCATGCTGACGTTTGGCACGGGGATCGGGTCGGCCTTGTTTTTCAAAGGCCAGTTGATGCCCAATATCGAGTTCGGCCACATTCCCTGGAAAGGAAAGCCCATCGAGCGCTTCGCGTCCGCCGCCGTCAAGAAACGGGACGAACTGAACTGGAAACAATGGGCTGGGCGCGTGAACGTGTTTCTCGAAGTTGCCGAGCGGCTGTGCTCGCCCGAGCTCATCATCATCGGCGGGGGCGTGAGCAAGAAATCCGACAAGTGGTTCAAGCACCTGAAAGCCAGTGCGCGCATCGCGCCGGCCCGGATGCACAACGACGCCGGAATCGTCGGGGCGGCGCTGGCGTGGGAGCATGCCCGCCGCTGAGGAATTCGCCATTCATCCGGGCCGGGCGCCCGCTTATCAAAACTGAGTGCAACTTTGGGGCGAAAGCACGTGTTTTGACGCCCATGCCGAGCCCCACCCTTGGACTGTCGCCTTTCATCCCTCCCGCGGGGTGCCTTGTCGCTGAATCCTTCCGTCTGGTCGCTCTGGCATTCTCCCCGGCCCGCGCCGCTGCTTCACTGCGCCCGTTCGTAGTTATCAGTTGTGTTGCAGAGGGGCCCATCGGGGCCCTTCTGTGTTTCCGGGCTCCCCACGGGCGGAATAGCGCGTAAAGCGCTGGCCAAAGCCCCCTCCTTTCCATCAAGCTAACCGCCCAACTGATTCCCATGTCTGCACCTACGAACCCCTCCGCGGCTCCGGCCGTTGCCCCGAAAAAGAAATCCCGCCGCAAGCTGTTCATCGTGCTCGGTCTGCTCGCGGTCGTATTGGTGGGCGCCGTCGCCATTGGCGCCTCGCGCAAGAAGGAAACGGGCATCCCTGTCACCATCGAGAAGGCCGTCGTGAAAACAATCACCCACCTCGTCACGGCGACCGGCAAGGTCCAGCCGGAGGTTGAGGTCAAGATTTCCCCCGAGGTTGCCGGCGAACTCATCGAGATCCCGGTGAGCGAGGGTCAGGCGGTCAAGAAGGGCGACCTGCTCGTCCGCATCAAGCCGGACTTCTACCAGGCGCAGCTCGATCAACAGGAGGCAGCGCTCGCCTCCGCCAAGGCCGCCAGCGTCCTCAGCCAGGCCCGCCTCAACAAGGCCGAGCAGGATTTCAAGCAGGCCAACGAGCTGTACGGCAAGAAGCTGGTTTCCGAGGCGGACTTCACGTCGGCCAAGACCAACATCGACGTGGCCAAGGCCGACTACGATTCCTCGCTGGCGCAGATCCGCCGCACGGAGGGCTCGCTCAGCCAGGCCCGCGATTCCCTCGCCAAGACCACGATTTACTCCCCGATGGACGGCAGCATCAGCTCGCTGACGAGCGAAGTGGGCGAACGCGTCGTGGGCACCGGTTCCTTTGCCGGCACCGAGATCATGCGCATTGCCGATCTCGCGAGCATGGAGGTTCGCGTGAAGGTCAACGAGAACGACATCATCAACGTGAAGGTCGGCGACAAGACGGCTGTGAGCGTGGATGCCTTCCCGGGCCGCAAATTCACCGGCATCGTGGGCGAGATCAGCAGCTCGGCCATCACCACGGGCGCGCAGTCCGCGGCTTCGACCGCCTCCGATGAGGTCACCAACTTTCTGGTCAAGATCCGCGTCAAGGACCGCGACGTGAAGCTCCGCCCGGGCATGAGTGCCACGGTGGACATCGAGACCGAGACGGTGGAGAACGTCGTTTCCGTGCCGATCCAGAGCGTCACCGTGCGCGCCGCCGGCGGCAAGACCGCCGAGGAAGTCCAGGCCGCCAAGGCCAAGGAAGCCAAGGAGCGCTCGGGCAACGACCTCGAGGTCGTGAACGAGAAGGACGACGCGCGCCGCAATCGCGACAACCTGCAGCGCGTCGTCTTCGTCAAGTCGGGCGACTCCGTCAAACAGCGCCCGGTCGAAACCGGTCTCGCGGACAACACTTCGATCGAGATCAAGAGCGGCATCAAGGCCGGCGAGGAAGTCGTTGCCGGGAGCTACGCGGCCATCAGCCGCCGCCTCAAGGACGGCAGCAAGGTCATGATCGAGAAGGCCCGGAAAGAGGAAGCCGCCAAGTAACGGCCGCGGCTTTCCTGCCATGAGTTCCTCCACCCTTCCCGCCACCGCCGCGCCGCGCTCCTATCGCGAGCCCGGCCCCGTGGTCATTGAAATCGAGAACGTCACCAAGCTCTACAAGATGGGCGAGGAGATCGTGCACGCGCTCCGCGGCGTCGCGCTGACCGTGCGCCGCAACGAGTACCTCGCCGTGATGGGCCCGTCGGGTTCCGGCAAGTCCACCATGATGAACATGCTGGGCTGCCTCGACACGCCGACCACCGGCAAATACCTCTTCACGGGCAAGGATGTCTCCAGCATGAGCGACGACGAGCTCGCCGACATCCGCAACCGCGAGATCGGCTTCGTCTTCCAGACATTCAACCTGCTGCCGCGCTCGACCACGCTGGCGAACGTCGAGCTGCCCCTCATCTACGCCGGCATCTCGCCCGGCACGCGGCGCGAACGCGCCGTGAAGGCGTTGCAGGATGTCGGCCTCGGCGAGCGCATGGGGCACAAACCCAACGAGCTCTCCGGCGGCCAGCGCCAGCGCGTGGCCATTGCGCGCGCGCTGGTCAACAAGCCCTCGATCATTCTCGCCGACGAGCCGACCGGCAACCTCGACTCCCGCACGGGCGAGGAAATCATGCAGTTGCTCGAGGAGCTGTACGAGCAGGGCAACACCATCATCGTGGTCACCCACGAAGAGGACATCGCCCGCCACGCCCGCCGCATCGTCCGCCTGCGCGACGGCCTGATCGAGTCCGACGTCCGCCAGCAGTGAGGCTATTTTCGATTTTGGATTCTCGATTTTCGATTTCGTCATGACGGAAAAGGACCTCAAGCAACGGACCAAAGCTTTCGCCCTCCGGGTGTTGAAGCTTGTCGATACGTTGCCGGACTCGAGATCGGGCCGGATATTGGCCGGTCAACTTGGGCGGTCGGGGACATCCGTGGGCGCCAATTACCGGGCGGCCTGCCGATCCCGTTCGCCCGCTGAAATGATTTCGAAGATTTCCGTGGTGGAGGAGGAAGCCGACGAATCGGCATTTTGGATGGAATTGACGGTGGACCACGGACTCCTGCCGACGGACAAGGTGGCCTCGCTCCTGCAGGAAGCGGGCGAATTGACCGCCATCATGGTCGCCTCCCGCAAGACGATGCTCGCCCACAATCGAGAATCGAAAATCCCCAATCGAAAATAACGTGAAACGCCTGCTCTACGAGTTCACCGAGTCCTTCCGCATCGCCCTGACGCAGATCCGGGCCAACAAGATGCGTTCCGTCCTGACCGCCCTCGGCGTGATCATCGGCATCGTGGCCGTCACCCTGATGGGCACCGCCATCCGCGGCATCGACACGGGTTTCCAGAACAGCCTCGCCATGCTGGGCGATGACGTCGTTTACGTCCAAAAATGGCCGTGGGGCGGCGTCGAGGACTGGTGGAATTACGCGAACCGTCCCAACATCAAGCCGCGCGACGCCGATGCGCTGAACCGCATCATTGCCGACACGCCGAACAGCCTGCTGGAGGTCGCGATCCCGCTGGTGCAGCGCGGTGTGGCGATCAAGAAGGACGACGCCAAGGTCAGCTCCGTCTTCACGGTCGGCACCACGGCGGATTATTCCCGCATCAGCGGCGCCGACTACAAGGAAGGCCGCCTCTTCAACGAGACCGAGGCCAACTCCGGCCGGCAGGTGGTCGTGCTCGGTTACGACGTGGCGGAAGCGCTCTTTCCGAATGGTTCGCCCCTGGAGCAGACCGTGCTGGTCGCCGGGCAGCCGTTCACGGTCATCGGGGTTTTTGCCAAGCAGGGCGAGTTTCTCGGCCTGTTCAGCTTCGACAACCAGGCGGTCGTGCCGCTCAACGCGTTCCTGAAATATTTCGGCCCGCGCGGGGCGCAACTGCGGGTGAAGATCCGGGACAAGAACCAGCTCAACGCGGCCAAGGAGGAACTCACCGGCGCGATGCGTCGCGTCCGCGGGCAACTGCCGGGCGAGCGGGATAATTTTTCGCTCAATGAACAGCAGGCCTTCAAGGCGCAGCTCGATCCCATCAAGTCGGGCATCGCGATGGCGGGCCTCTTCATCACGGGCCTGTCGCTCTTCGTCGGCGCCATCGGCATCATGAACATCACCTTCGTCAGCGTGAAGGAGCGCACCAAGGAAATCGGCACGCGCAAGGCCCTCGGCGCGCGCCGGCGCAGCATCCTGCTGCAGTTCCTGATTGAGGCGGTGTCCATCTGCTTGATCGGCGGCGCGGTCGGCATGGTCGTGGCCTTCACGATGTTCCTGGCCATCCGCTCGGCGGCGCCCAACTTCCCGGTCGAGTTTTCCCCGGACTTGGTGGTCGTGAGCATGGCGGTTTCCGTGGTGACGGGCATCGTTTCCGGCTTTGCCCCGGCGTGGGGCGCCTCCCGCCTCGATCCGGTCGTCGCCCTTCGCTACGAATGAACCTCGCTGAAATCATCCGCATGGCCTTCGGGTCGCTGGGCGTGAACAAACTGCGCTCCTTCCTGACGATGTCGGGCATCACGATCGGCGTGTTCTCCGTCATCGGCGTCATGACGGCCGTCTCCGCCCTGCGCAACTCGATCGAGACCGGCCTGAGCTTCCTCGGCTCGAACATGTTTCAGTTCTCGAAATTCCCGGCGAACGGCGGCGGCGACGGTTCCCAGCGCCGCCGGCTCGAGCTGCGCCGCGACATCACCCTCGACCAGGCCATGCGCTACCAGCGCCTCATGGAGGGGGCGAGCGATGTCATTTGCCTGAAGATTTTCGACCGCAACGGCATCGCGCAGGCGGTGTACGGCGGGCGGAAGAGCACGCCGGGCCTGACGTTCGGCGGCACGAACGAGCACTTCCTCGCGGCCAACCAGTACGCGATCGATGTCGGCCGCAATTTCACGCCGGACGACATCGAGCTGGCCCGCCCGGTCATCATCATCGGCCAGAGTATTCTCGAGAAGCTGTTTCCCTCGGAAAATCCCCTCGGCAAGGTCATCAAGATCCGCGAACGCACCTACACGGTCATCGGCACCTTCGCCACCAAGGGCAGCCAGTTCGGGCAGAACCAGGACGACATCGCGATGGTGCCGGTCACGCGGTTCCTCAACGATTTCGGGGCCGAGAAGGTGACGATCAACATCGCCACGCAGGCGCCCAGCCAGCTGGTCTACAACGACACCATCGAGAAGGCCATCACGGCCATGCGCATCGTGCGCGGTCTGAAGCCGGAGGACGAGAACGACTTTGAGCTTTATTCGAACGATTCGCTGGTGTCGGCCTTTGCCAAGATCGCTGACGTCATCGCCGCCGGCTCGTTTGTCATCAGCGGCATCGCCTTGCTCGCCGCCGGCGTGGGCATCATGAACATCATGCTCGTGAGCGTGACGGAGCGCACCAAGGAGATCGGCATTCGCAAATCGATCGGTGCGCGCAAAAAGAACATCCTGCTGCAATTCCTGATCGAGGCCGTGGCGATCTCCCTCGCGGGCGGGGTCATGGGCATCATGTTCGGCATCGGCGTCGGCAACCTGGTTGCGGTCATGCTGAAGGCGGCCCTGGTCTTTCCGTGGAACTGGGCCGCCATCGGCCTGCTCGTTTGCTCGGGCATCGGCGTCGGCTTCGGCTTTTACCCGGCGTGGAAGGCTGCCTCGCTGGACCCGATCGAGGCGTTGCGCTACGAGTGAAGGCAGGGCGGGGTGTCTCCCCGGCCGGCGGCGTGAACGATCGGACCTGGGCCCGACCCGCTCGACGGGATCGCTGCGGGAATTCCTCATCAATTGCTGATTGCCCGCCACGGACGGGTTGGCCTTCATGAGCGGCCTTGCAGCTGCAGTTTAAATTCAATCCCTCGCTCTCCCGGGTCCTGGCACCGGGTGACCGTCGCTTCTGGTTGCTGCGTTCCGTGGCCCTGCGCATCGAGAAGCAGGCGAACCCGGTCTGGCGGTTCGAGGTGTATCACCGGCGGCTGCTGCTGGCGCTGGTCACCCTCACCGTGGCCGGATGGCTCGTGGCGGTGTCCGGGCTTTTTTTCTGGCTCAACCGGCAGCCGCACAACCAGGTCGGCTGGCTTGACCTCGCGGCGCCGTGGCGCTGGTCCGGGTTGCGCGCCAAGCGGGGCGACGGCGCCATCCAGGCGGCGTTGGACGAACTCAAGACGGGCGATTATACTTCGGCCTTTTATAACCTGCGCGTCGGCCTCGCCCGTTCCCCGGGCAATGTCGAGGGGCGCCTGCTGCTCGCGCGCATGCTGGCCGGCAGCGACCCGGCGCGGGCCGTCGCCCTGCTGGAGGAAGGTCTGACGGTTGCGGGCAACGACCCGAAGCTGATCGGCGGCCTGATGTCGCTGTACGGCCTTTACCAGATGCACACGCATGGCCTGGAGGTCGTCGACCGCCAGTTGCAATCCGGACGGACGCTGCCGCCGGACACGCTGCGGGTGCTGACCCGGGCCCGCGCGGGGTTTCTTATCGAACTCGGACGCGCGGAAGAGGCCGCGGCAGTATTGGCATCGCAGGGCGGCGCCGATTCCGCGGCGCGGCCGGGTGAGCCCTCGATGGAAGTGGAGCTCCAGCTGCGCATGGGCCACCCGGAGGAGGCGCGCAAACTGCTGAAGCCGTTGCTGGACAGTCCGACGGTCAAGATGGCCGCGTGGCGCCAGGCGGTCGACGTGGCCGTGGCGCTGGGCGATGCCGACGCCCTCACCAGCGCCCTGCGCCATCTCCGCGCCGAAGCGCCCGAGCAACCGGGCCCCTACCTGATCGCCTTCAAGGCCTGGCATCAGATGAAACGGGCGAGCCTCCGTGACAGTGCTGAGGTGGATTATTACCGCCTGTTCCGGGACAGCGATGGTGCCTTGCAGGCGTTGGCGGCGCAGGCGGTGGTCCTTGACCTGCCTGACGTCTTGGCCCGGGTGCAACGCGCGGCGGCCTCGCGCCGGCTCAGTCCGTTTGCCTTCCAAGTGCATCGCACGGAGCTGGCCTTGCGCCGCGGGGAAATCGGTGATGCCACCCGCCTGTTGCGCGAGTGGGAAAACAATGTGGACACGCTCAAGGCCGGGCAGCGTTTCCATCCGGAGTTCATCAAGCGATTGACGCGCGCGGCCTTCGCCGGGACCCCCGATCAGGTTTCCTTCCTCGTGGCGCACCTGACTTCCGCGCGCGGCATGGCCCAACTGTCGGTCTATCAACTTGCGGCCACCATTCTGGAGAAAGCCGGGAATCCCGCGGGCGCCGCGGAAGTGGTGCGGGCCGGCCTTAGGGTTTATTCGCAGAGCGACCCGCTGCTCGCGGCGCAGCAGCGCCTGGGCGCCGCCCTCGCCGTGGCGGCCACGCCGGCGGCACCCTCGGCCCAGACGTTTGTCTTGCTGCCGGCGACCGCGGCGGATGCGCGCCAGCAGCTCGACGAACTGCTGCAGGCGGATTCCGTGGCCGCCGCCCGTGACCTGATCCGGGCCATTCGTGCACAGAAACCCGCGTGGTTTTCCACGATCGAATCCGACCTCGCGGCGCGTGAAGTGGAGCTCGCTTACCGCACGCTCGACCAAATCGGTTCCCGCGCCGCCGCCCGGGCGTTTCTCGGCCGGTACCGGAGCGAGGCCGACGTGCTGGGCTTGGTCGCGGTTGCGCAACGTCTCGTCGCTCGCGGACAGCCCGCGGAAGCGCGGTTGTTGTCCGATGAGATCAAGGCCGCGTCCCCGGACAGTGCGCGGGTCCAGCAGGGGCTGCGTGACCTCAACCTCGCCGCGGATCCCGCCGCGACGCTGACGCAGCCGGCCGCGCTTGCGACGTTGGACACCCAGATTTTGACCCAGAAGTGGCCGGAGGCCGAGCGACTGCTCAAACAACTGCGCGACGACCCGCCGGCCTGGATGGCGGCGGCGGTGACGGAGATCCGGACCCGCGAGGTGCAGGTGCGACTCGGCTTGGATCAGCGTCCGCTCGCCCTCGCGGCGCTCAAGGAATTGGTGGTGAAATCGGGTGCGCCGCGCAGCGCGGCGTTCAAATTGGTGCGCGACCTGACGGCTCGCGGGGAAAACCAAGCGGCCGTGTTGCTTGCCCGGGAAATCAGCCGGCTGCTGCCGGGAGACCCGGCGGCAGCGCGCCTGCTGCAGGAGGCGGAAGCGCCTCAGCCGGCCAACCTCTGATTCATTTCGCGGCGGGAGTGAAGAGGAAGCTCTCGTTCGGGTAGGCGGGCAGCTTGATGGTCTTCTCGTAACGCAGCCCGATTTTCCGGAGCACGTTTTGGGAGGCGAGGTTGTCGGGCGCCGTGATCGCCACGATGCGTTCCAACCCCAGCACGGCGTGTGCGTATTGCAGGGTGCCCAGGGCCGCCTCGGTGGCATAGCCTTGCCCGCCAAACTGCGGCAGGTAGGCGAACCCCACGTCCACATCCTCCAGCCCGTCGCGTTTCAACAGGCCGCACATGCCGATGGGCGTGCCGGAGTCCTTGAGGGCAACGTGAAAGAGGCCGAACCCATGCCTGGCGTAGCTGGCGGCCGGGCCGTTCACGATGTAGTCGCGCGCTCCTTCCACGGTCCGAACGCCCTTGTCGCCGACAAAGCGCAGGAACAGGGGATCGTTCAGCAACTCCAGGATGAACGGCGCATCCGCCGGCGTCAGCCGCCGTAATCGCAGCCGTGCAGTTTCAAGCACCGCCATGGCCGGGCGCTATCCGCGGCGGATTTCCGAACCCTTGAACCGGATGATGCAGCGATAAACCTTCTTCAGGCGGCAGGTGATCTTGCCGGTCTTCAGGTCGACGGCCTCGGGGATTTCAATCCGGTGCACGTCCACCACCGCGTGGTAGCCGCGTTCCGAGAAAATATCGATCAGCATGGCCAGCGCGAGGGGCTCGTCGAAGACGCTGTCCTCGCTGTTGATGTTGGCGTGGCCGGAGAGCGCGTGCCGCGTGATGATCGGCATCATCTTTTTCTCGATGAGCGTGACCACCCGTTGGAAAACCTCCGCGTGGCTCAGCTCGTAGCCATCCAGGCGCTTCACCAGCTCCTGGCGCGCATGGACAATGATCTCGCTGGCGAGCGGGAGCATCCGCAGCCGGTCGTAGGTGCGCGGATCCAGTTCGAGCGAGCTCTGGTACTCCAGTTCCTCGAGGATGTTTTGCTCCACCTCCGCGAACGTGCCCTGCGCGTTGATCAGGTGATAGTGGAAGACGTCCTTCAGGGAAAGCAGCGCGTCCCAGGTCTGTTCCTTGAAAACGCGGTATCTCCGGCGGGCGAGCTTCTCGTCGAAGTCGGTGACCCGTTCCTCGTGAACGGCGCCATGGCCCGTGCGGCGAACCTCCTCGTTGTGGATCTTCACCTCGCGACCGCGCCGCAGCTGGCGGGCGACGCTCTCCTTTTCATCGACGAAGAGGACCACGATCTGCATCACCGGCTGGCGGAAATGAATGGCCAGCGGCGTGCCGTAGAACTCGCGCCACAGCTGGGTCATCTTCTCATAAAGCATCTTCAGGCATTCCACCTGCACCTTGGTGCGGGGAAAGCCGTCGAGAATGACGCCATCGCGGTATTCCGGTTTGAGCAGCTGGCGGAGGAGCACGGCGAGCACCTCGCGGTCGCCGATCATGTTGCCGGCATCCTTGATCCGCTTCATCTCGGGCGTGTCGAGGAGCGAGCTCATGACGATCGGCGCGCAGGTGAGGCCGCGCGTCTTGGCAATGAAAGCCGTGTTGGTGCCCTTGCCCGCGCCGGGCGCGCCGCCCAGCAGGATGATCTCCTTGGGGAAGCGGAGGTGCTGCCGGCCGAAATGGGCCTCCAAATCGTCCCAGATGGGATCGAAGATGATGCGCGCGTCCTTGATCTCCAGGTCCGCCGAGGGGGGCGTGGCGGGGGCCGGAACGATGGTTTTCTGGGCTTCGCTCATGTCAGGGTGCGCGAAGCCTACGGGGCCGGTTTTGACGGAGGCGACAACATTTGGCTGCCCCCGGGCGGGTTTTAAGCCGGACGGCTGATGGCCATAAACCCGCCTGGCATCAGGCCTTGCGCGGCAGGACGCGGGCGGGTGCGTCCATCTGCCCGCGGGTGACGCCGAGTTGGTTGATCAACTTCAATTCACGCCAAAGCTCTGCGCCCGAGATCTGGCCGGCCAGCAGCTGCCGGTAACGTTCGACCGTCCGGGTCACCTCGTCCGCGGACTCGGTCAGGAATTCCACCCGAAAACTGCGCGCGCCCAGCGCCATCAGCCGGGTGGCATATTCCGCGCCGGTCTGCGCGCGGCTGTTGAAAACCGTGTTGCGGCAACCGGCGTCCGCCTTGAGCGGGTGCTCCGCCCCGACGCGGTCGCGCAGCGCGACGCGGTGCGAATCGCACGGCCGGCCGCAATCGCGGTAGTCCTTGCCGCTGGAGAGAAACGCGCAGAACACGCAATGCTCCATGTGAAACATCGGCATGTGCTGGTGCAGCGTGATGTCGAACCACGTGCCGGGCGCCGCCCGGAGCAGCGCTTCCAGCTGGCCGATGTTGAGGTCGTAGGAGGCGGTGACGCGTTCCAGGCGGTGGTGGTTGACGAAGTAATCCGCGGTGAGCGGGTTCGCGACGTTCAGGGAGAAATCACCGCGCACGCGGCGCCCGGCGAACGCCTTGAGATGATCGTAATTGCGGACCAGGTAGCCATCGGCCTCGCAGGACAGCACCTGCTTGATGATCCACTCCTCGCCGGGTTTGAAGACGCGCGGAGCCGCGACCCAGATCGAGGGCGCCGCATCGGCGCCGCGCAATTCACGGAAACGGGCGACGGTGTCGCGGTAATGTTTCGGGTTTTCGAATTCGCAGTAGAAGGTCCGTGCGCCGGCGTTCCAGGCGGCTTCGAGTTGATGGGGCTCGCGGATGACGGCGATTAATTCCGCGGTGTCCGCCGGTGGCGCCGCGGCGAAGGTCGGGGCCGTATAGTCCGAGGCGAGCGTCCAGCGCCGGGGCTGGGCCCGTTGAAGCTCGAGATCCGCGGCCACCCGCCGACGCAGCTCATTGAGCTCCTTCACGGGCAGGATGACCCGACCTTCGAGCAGGTTTTGCAGCGTGCCGAGTTTGAACGGGGTGCCGCCGAGCCGGCCGAGTTGGTCTTCGAGGCGCTCCGTGGTGAGCGGCTGATTTTCGGCGGGAGCCAGCATCACCGTGGATTCGGCCTTCGCGACATGGCCCTCCTCGTCGCGGGCGAAAAGCGTCAGAGTCGTTCCCGCGGCGCCGTGCACCTCGAGGTGAATGTCCCGCCGGAAGCGGATCTGGTCGCCCTCAAAGGTCGCGCGGACGCGACGGTCGAGTTCCGGGTCGTTGGTTTTCCAAACGCGATCGCCCACGTGCAACCGGCCAAAGTCGATGTCACCCCGCCCGAATCGCAGCACGCTGTCCGCTCCGCGCTGGTCGACAAAATAAATGCGGCCGCCTTCCTCGCGGCCCTCGGGCCGGCCGGCGTCGAAGACGATGCCATCGCCGGGCTTCGCCGGCCCTTGGAGTTGGAGGGTGACGCTGTCGGGGCCGACGTGCGCGACCTGGCCGAGGAAAACCCCGCGCTTGGTGCCGAACCGCGCGTGCGCGAGTTCCTGGTTTTGGACTCCGCGAAACCAGCCCGTGTAAAGTCCGCGGGAAAATCCCATTTCCAAATCGTAGCGCGACGCGCGGCGCACCGACTCCATGACCGCCGGTTCGGCCGCCGGAGCCGGGCCAAAAACCTCGGCCATGACCTTGTCCAGCGCCTGGCGATACACGCGCGTGATGCTGGCCACATATTCGGGGCTCTTGAGCCGGCCTTCGATTTTCAGCGAGGCGACACCTGCGCGCACCAGGTCGGGCAGCACCTCCAGACCCGAGAGATCCTGCGGACTGAGCAGATAACGCCGGTCGCCGAGGTCCACGGTGTTGCCGTCCGAGACCAATTCATAGGGCATGCGGCAGGCCTGGGCGCATTCCCCGCGATTGGCCGAGCGTCCGCCGAGCGATTCGCTGGTCAGGCACTGGCCGGAATAGGCCACGCAGAGTGCGCCATGCACGAAAACCTCGAGCGGCATCGTGGTTCCGGCGGACAGCTGGGCATCCCGGATTGCGGCGATTTCCTTCAACGAGTTTTCGCGGGCCAGCACGACGAGATTGGCGCCCAGGCCCCGCGCGAACTCGACCCCCGCGGCGCTGGTCACGGTCATTTGCGTCGACGTGTGGATGGGGAAATCGGGTGACAGGGTGCGGATCAACCGGCAGATGCCCACGTCCTGGATAATGGCCGCGTCGACTCCGGCCGTGATGATGGCCTTTAGGTATTCGCCGGCCGCGGCGATTTCGTCGGCAAAGACGAGCGTGTTGAATGTCACGTAACCGCGCACCCCGCGCCGGTGGAGAAACGCCATGAGCGCAGGCAGGTCGGCGACCGTGAAATTCTTCGCCCGCATCCGGGCATTGAAACGCTCCAGTCCGAAATAAATCGCGTCCGCGCCGTTTTCCACGGCGGCCTTCGCGCATTCCCAGTCGCCCGCGGGCGCCAGCAGTTCCGGCCGCCGGTGGGCGGGAGGCGGTGCGGGCACCGGCGTGGGTTGATGGGCGGACACTGGCATGAGGACGTCTGTATGCCGCCGGGGAGCGGTCGCAACTGATTAAGTGGGCGTTGCGATCGGTCGCGCCAGCGTCGTGGGATGTCGCCGGTTAGGCGGCGGTTTCTGCTGGCGGCGGAGGCGGATGCGCGTCCCGCGGTGCCGGGGTCGCGACATGGGGTGCGGCGGCGCGGAGTTCAAATGCGAGCAGGACCGTTAGGCCGAAGAACCCGGCCGAGACATAGCCAAGCGTCGGCATGCCCGCCAGGTGGCCGGCGGCATCACGCGTGACGAACAATCCGGCCAGGATGCTGGAAAGGCCGCTGGCGGCCTGTTGCAGCGCGGCGTTCACGCTCATGAAGCCACCCCGATAGCGGGCTTCCACGGCATTCGTGATCATGGTCATCGCCGGCGCGAACCGCCCGGACATGGTCACCATGAAGAGCGCCATCATCAGGCTCGCCATCGCGACTGAGCTGGGGCCGAGCCGGGTGATGAAAAACACCACGACCACGGCGCCGGTGGACATGATGGTGAGAAGCCACAAGCGGTCCATGTGATCGCTGAGCCAGCCGATGAGCGGGGTGCTGAAGGCCGTCGCGAACCCGCCGATGGCGTAGGCCAAGGGTAATTGGAAGGTCTCGTTCAAGCCGACGTTGGCCACAAAGGACGGTGCGAGGAAGGGAATGATCAGGCCGCCCGACATGACCAGGACGGTGCCGACTGCGAAGGCCCGGCGATGCACGCCACGCGACAGAATCGCCTTCATTTGGGTCAGCGGTTCGTGGTTTTTGACCGCGGTGAGGATGTGCGGAAGGGCCAGCGACGCGACGACGAGATTGGCGGCGGCGCAGCCGCCGAGGAGGAAGAACGCGGCGTGCCAGCCAAACTTGCCGGCCAGGACCAGCCCCGCGGGAACCCCAAGGACCGAGGCCACGGGAAAGGCCGCCATGACAAAACTCATCGCGCGCCCGCGCCGGGCTGGCGGAATGACATCCCCCACCATGGCGGTGACCATGGAACCGGCGAGCCCGCCGAACGCGCCCGCGGCGAGTCGCGCGGCGAGCAGGGTGGAGTAGGTGGGCGCCAATCCGCATGCCAGTGTGGCCAACCCGAAACCCGCGTAGAGGATGAGGAGCGACCGCTTCCGATCGAACCGGTCGAGAAAGAATCCGCCGGCGAATCCGCTCATTGCCGCCGCCAGTCCGTAGGAGGCGACCAGGTGGGTGAATTGGGCGGGTGAAATATTGAAAGCCCGCATCAACTGTCCGCCCAGCGGCATCATGATCATGAAGTCCAGGATGTGCGTGAATTGCACCGCACAGAGAACCAGCAGGGTCGTGAGTTCCCGTCCCTTGGTCAGGGCATGATGTTGAACGGTCGCCGACATAAACGGTCAGGCTTTCATGAAAAAATGCGGGGCGCAACTCAGCTCCCGGGAGCCCGGAACGGAGGCGCTGAGACCGCGGAGGTGGCCGGGCCGACGACTGCGCGGGCCAGATCCGCAAAGAGGAGGGCGCCCGTGCCCAAATGGCGCCGGCGGTGGCGGACGAGCGCAATGTCGCGGGACGGTTGGACAGGACCTGTGAATTTCCGAAAAATGAGGCCCTCGGGATCATTGGCGCTGCGGGCGCTCTTGGGCAGCACGGTCACACCCAGCCCCATGGCGGTCAGCGATTTCGCCGTGGCCAGCTGGCCGCACCGATGGCCGATGCGGGGCTCGAAATCATGATCGCCGCAAAAACGCTGGATTTGGAGGGTCAAGGTGGAGGCCTCGCCAAGCAGGATAAACTGTTCGTCACGCAGTGACTCGAAGGTGAGCTCCTCCACCTGCGAGAGGCGATGGGTCGCGCTCATCGCAACCCAGAGCGGTTCGCTGTAGAGTTTTTCGATATGCAGCCGGGGCTCGTTGAAGGGCAGGGAAATCAGCGCCCAGTCGAGCTGGCCATCCAGGACGGCCTCGGCGAGGGGCCGGCGGAAATCCTCGTGGGTATGAAGGTTCAAAGCGGTGTCCGTGGCGCGACAATAGGCCAATATCGCGGGAAAGAAGAACGGCGCCACGGTGGGAATCGCCCCAACCGTCACCTTGGGACCCAAGCCAGTGGTGTCCTTGAGCTCTTCCAGGGTTTGGTCGACGTCCCCGAGGATCCGACGGGCGCCCTCCATCAAGGTTTTCCCGGCCTCCGTGAGCACGGTCTTTCGTCCCAAGCGGTGGAAGAGGGGCTTTCCGAACTCCTCTTCCAAGTTCAGGATTTGCTGACTGAGCGACGGTTGGGAGATGAAAGAGCGCTGGGCGGCCTTCGTAAAGTTTCCTGTCTCAGCGACTGCCAAGAAGTAACGCAATTGGTATAATTCCATAGGTAAATCAGATGATATAGATAGAAACTAAGTATTTTGGCTATTGCAAGCGATGCTGTATGCTCCGGCCCAGCACCAGATCAGGTGCCTCTACGAAAAAGCAACCAGCACCAGTTTATGAAGACCAAGACCCTCCAACTCACTCTCGCCACGATTGCCGCCAGCACTCTCGCCATGGTGGCCGTCACGACCCTCACGGTCGCCGTCAGCTACGCCGCCGTCGCCATCCTGATCGCCGTGGCCGCCGTCGACTACCGCCAGGGCCGGAACAGCTACCTCGCGCGGTAAGCTTCAATTTAACCCAAGGTTAGTGTGCAACAGGGGCCGGGGGGCAACTCCCGGCCTCTTTTAATGTCTGCATCCGCCGCGGCGCCGGTGCAGCTTAGACAAATTCCCCGCCGCGTGACGCTCTTCAGGAAACAACCCGCAATGGATTGCATGGAGGCGACACATGATCACGGCACATGGAAACAGTGGCTCGAGGCCCACGGTCCCAAGTTGCTGTTGTGCGCCCGCCAGTGGACCCGGTCGCTGGCCGATGCCGAGGACGTCGTCCAGGAAGCGTTCGTGCGTTATTGGCGCCACCAGCGTCATCTGCCGGGCGATCCGCAGGCGCTCCTGGTCACTTCAATCCGCCGGGCAGCCCTCGATCATGCCCGCCGCCAGGCGCGACGCACGGCCCGCGAGGAAAAGGCCGATGGCGGCCTGGAGGAGCGCGAAGGTGTTTTTGAGCCCCAACCGGGCGAAGACTCCGAGCGCCGCGCGGAAATCGAAGGCGCCTTGCAACGGCTGCCCGCCCTCCAGCGGGAAGTGCTGGTCCTCAAGATCTGGAATGAACTCACGTTCGAGCAAATTGGGGCGGCGCTCGAGATTCCGCCCAATACCGCCGCCTCGCGTTACCGCTATGCGCTCGCGGCCCTCCGCAAGGAATTAGCGACCTCCCGCCATGGATAACTCACTTCAGGAACTGGAAAACGAATTGAAGGCACTGCAGCCGCGCCGCGCGCGGTCGCAGTGGCTGAACCAGATCAATCGCGAACTGGTCGCGGAATTGCCGGCCCAGGCGCGTCCCGTGTATGCCACCGCGACGAATTTGCGCTCTTGGAAATGGCTGGGCTGGCGGACCGCCGCGCTGGCCGCCGCGGTTGCGCTGATGGCGACCGTGGGAGTGTTGAGCATCCGCGATACGAAATCGCCCGAGTCTATCGCCGTCGCCGTCACACCGCCGCCCACGCCGGTGGCCGACGTACCCGTTTACCAACCGGTGGCCGCGGCGAACGTTCTCTATGACCTCAAGGACGAGGGCACGGTGAATGGAAATGCGGCGGCCCGCCAGGTCCGCGCGCGTTTTGTCGACACCTACACGTGGAAGAATCCGCGCACCAATGCGTCCATCAAGTGGACCGTGCCGCGTGACGAAGTCCGCGTGATCCCGGCCAGCTACAATCCCAACTGAATTTCATTCCAAAAAACCAACCCTTACCTCCCATGAAGACATCCCGCCATTATCTGCTCGCTGCAATCGCCCTGGTCGGGCTCGCACCGGCCGCCTGGGCCCAAAAGGAAATCACCATCCGTCGCCTCGACAAGGACGGCCCCCAGGCCGGGACCATGCGGATCCACGATGACGAACGGATGGAAAAGGAAAAAGTCACCTTCCTCGGCGTGGAAACCGCCCCCGTCAACCGCACGCTCGCCGCGCAACTGGGCATCGCCCGTGACACCGGCCTGGTCATCGTTCGCGTCTCGGAAAAAAGCCCGGCGGCCGATGTCCTCAAGGAGGATGACGTGCTGACGAAGCTGGACGACCAGGTTTTGGTGAACCAGCAACAGCTCGGCGTGCTCGTTCGCGGCCACAAGGAAGGCGATGAAGTCAGGCTCACGGTCGTTCGCGGCGGCAAGGAAACCACGGTCAAGGCAAAGCTGGCGAGCCACGAGGTGCCCAAGATGGCCGGCGATTTCTTTTTCCAAAACGGGCCGGGCAGTTTCGGGGGCGCGTTCGCCCTGCCGGGCGGCATGGCGCGCCTGCGCGAGCTGCCAGGCATGGACGACGAGCATGCGCGCGACGTGCTGCGCATGCTCGGGCGCGATCACCAGAACTTCCTGGCGCGTCCCGGCGTGCGCATCCTGCGGCGCGGCGGGCAGGGGTCGACGATCCTGGACCTGCCCAACAGCAACATTTCCTATTCGGACGACGACGGCTCGATCGAGATCAAGGCGGATGAGGGCAAGCGCGAGCTGACCGTCAAGGACGCGAAGGGCAAGGTTACGTTCCAGGGACCGATCAATACCGAGGAAGAGCGCAAGAAGCTGCCGCCCGAAGTCATCAAGCAACTGGGCAAGCTCGACAACGACACCATCAGCTTCGAAGCGGGCGAGAAGTTTCAACGCGAGGTCCTGCCGCTGCCCTCGGAACCGGCGAAGACAAAAATCCGCCGCACCCTCGACCAGCCCGGCCACCCGCCGTTGCGGTCCCTTTAAGGAGTTGAGCGCGGTTCATGCCGCGCCGGTGTGTAAACCAGCCGGGGCGCCGTGAGTGCGGCGCCCCGGTTTTGTCAGGCGGCTTTGATTTCGTCCGACGCGGGACGCTTCAAGATCGCGGCGATGATCAGCGAGCAGATCACGCCGAAAATGGTGACAAAGATGGGCGTCATGATGGCTTGCGCCACCGGACCCATCATCGCGCGGGTCACTTTCTCCGCCTGGTCCATTTGGGCTTCACCCATGCCGGCGGCCTCCCACTTGTGTCGGATGATCGCCAGTTGGTAGTCGGCAAACTCCGTGTTCACGAATTTGAAATGAATGAACGAATAGACCGAGCTCATCAAACCGGAGTAGAGGGCGATCAGCGTGCCGGTGCCGACTCCGCGACCGTAACTCATGCCCTTGGCCGGCGCCTCGTCGCGGACCGCCTTGATGCCCAGCCACAAGATCACGAACATCATCACCAACCCCAACCACTGGAAATACTGGCCCGTCGCGAGTTTCTCCGTCTGGAATCCCGTGAAATACAGCAGCAGGTTGAACAGGGCGCCGCAGACAGTGAGGATAAGTGCGTAGGTGAATTTGGTGCTCATGACTGCATGCTGGGGCCCGGACTCGAGAAGCTCAATGGCGTTGTGACGGGTGGCGGATGAAGGGGATGGGCGGTCTCAGCTGTTGTCGCCGTCGAGCATTCGGCCCAATCCACCGAGGACGGACCCTTCCTCGCGACCGCCCCGGCCGGTCTGCGGCGCGGCGGCGACAATACGGCCGGCGAGGCGGGAAAAGGGCAGGGACTGGAGCCAGATCTTGCCCGGGCCGCGCAGGGTTGCGAAAAACAGGCCTTCGCCACCAAACAGCGCCGTCTTCACCCCGCCGACCAGTTGGATGTCATAGTCGACGGAAGGCTGGAAACCCACGATGCAGCCGGTATCGACGCGCAGGACCTCTCCCGGCGCCAGCGTGCGTTCCAAGAGCGTTCCGCCGGCGTGGATGAAGGCCCAGCCATCGCCTGTGAGGCGCTGCATGATAAAGCCCTCGCCGCCAAACAAGCCGGCGCCCAGGCGCTTTTGGAAAGCGACGCCGATGCTCACGCCCTTCGCGGCGCATAAAAAGGAATCCTTCTGCGCGATCAGCTCCCCGCCGAGTTCCGCCAGGTGGACGGGAATGATCTTGCCGGGATGGGGTGCGCCGAAAGCGACCTTCTTTTTGCCGCCGCCCTGGTTTTGAAAGACCGTGATGAAAAGGGACTCGCCGGTGAGCAGGCGCTTGCCGGCGCCGAGCAGTGCGCCCATGAAGCCGGAGTTCTGCTGCGATCCATCGCCGAAGATCGTCTCCATCGCGATGCCGTCATCCATGTACATCATGCCGCCCGCTTCGGCGACCACGGCTTCCTGGGGATCGAGTTCCACCTCGACGAATTGCATGTCATCGCCGTGGATCTTGTAATCAACTTCGTGCATTGAGTTCATAGTGGAAAAATTGCGGCCGCATCATCGCAAAAACCCGGCGGGATTTCATCAGGAATTTAGCGGTGCGAGTGTAACGAGCGTCGCGCCCCAGCCGCCCGAGGTTTCGTCCCCCTGCGCAAAACTTACCACGCAAGCCGAGCGCCGGAGATGCGCGTGGACGGTGGTCCGCAGCGTGCCGATTCCCTTGCCGTGCACGATCCGCAAGCGGTGGATGCCGCGCCGCCGGCATTCGATGAAATAATCGTCCAGCAACTGCGTGATCTCAGCAGGCCGGAAGGCATGCAGGTCCAACTCGCCGGTGATGGGGATCTCGACCGGCTGTTCAGGCTCCTCGGCGGACATGCCGGGATGCTGGGGACCCGCCGGTGCCGGGCGACAAAAAACCCGCCCCTTGCAGGGCGGGTTTTTGACACACACACACTAACAAAGAACACACTGACAACCAAAATTAGAATTTCGCGAGGCGCGTGCCGGCGAGGGCCTTGGCTTCGAAGGCCATCGGCGCCTTGAGGGCCGGCAGGTCCAGCGAAACGTGGATCGGCGTGCGGGCGAGTTCGCGCAGGGCGTGCAAGCTGCGGCGGACGTGGAGTTCGGCGGGGGAACTGCGTTCGGCTTCGACCACGTAGGTGGGCAGGGCAACCATCTCGGAGGGCTTTGCGGTTTCGGTGGCGCGGGCGCTGACGAAGAGGAGGGCGGCGGTGGCGAGCAGGAGGAAGGAATTCTTTTTCATGAGAAGCGTTTTGATGCCGTACATACACGCAAGCGATGTGCCAAGTTACACGTCGTGTTGTAAGTAGGGGCTGTGCAGCAGATAGAAAAATTCTTAGCAGTTTTTAACTGCGGAGTGATGACGGGAAGCGGTGCGAAGTCGAAATCACGGCTTCCCGCGAATGGGACGGAACGCGGTCATGCATGACCATGACTTCCGGTTGCAGGGCGGCGCTGGCCCCGCGGTTCCGTTTCCCGTTCTGTTTTGCGCATTCCAACCTCCCCGATGCTTTTTTTGGATCACGTGACGAAGCGCTATGGCCCACTCACCGCGCTCGATGACATTTCACTCAGCATCGCTCCCGGCGAATGCTTCGGATTGCTCGGTCCCAATGGTGCGGGCAAATCCACGCTGATGTCCCTCGTCGCGGGCTTGCGGCCGCCGGATGCAGGGCGCATCGCGCTCGATGGCCAAAGCGTTTCGGTGCTGCACCCGGCGACGCGGGCGTCGCTTGGATTGGTGCCGCAATCCATTGCGCTCTATGAGGACCTCAGCGCCGAGCAGAACCTGCGGATTTTTGGCGAACTCCACGGCCTGCGGGGCCGCGAGCTGCGGGGACGGATCCAGGAAGCGCTGGAGGCCGTGCAGTTGGCGGACCGCCGCCACGATCAGGTGAGAACTTTTTCGGGCGGCATGCAGCGCCGGCTCAACCTGGTCGCGGCGATTCTGCATCGTCCGAAATTGCTGCTCTGCGACGAGCCCACGGTCGGGGTCGATCCGCAGTCGCGGAACGCCATTTTTGATTTTCTGGAAGCCCGGGTGCGTGACGGCCTCACGGTCATCTATTCGACCCACTACATGGAAGAAGCCGCCCGGTTGTGTTCGCGCATCGGCATCATCGACCATGGGAGGATTCATGCCTTGGGAACCTTGGATGAACTGCTGGCGCAGTTGCCCTTCAATGACGCAATCAGTTTTCCGGCCACGCCTGCGACGGAGATCCTGGCGGCGCGGCTCGTGGATCACGGCGAGATAGTCTCCGATGAAGGCACGTATCGCTTTCACCCTGCGGCCGGATTCAAGACGTCGAGCTTCTATGCGATGGCCGAGGAGCGCGGGCTCTCCTCCCGGCTTTTTGTCGCCGAGCGTCCCTCGCTCGAGGCCGTCTTTCTTCAACTCACCGGCCGCACGCTTCGCGAATAACCCCTGCCATGCACATCCTGCTCACCCTGCTTCGCAAGGACTTCGCCAACTTTTTCCGCGACAAGGCGGCTGTGAGTCTCACGTTCCTCGTTCCGATCGCGCTCATCTATATCTTCGGACAGGTTTTCGGGCTGACGAAAAAAGACAGCGGCCCGACGGGTATCCGGCTGGCGGTGGTCAATGAAAGCGAGAACCCGGCCGCGCGGATGCTGGTGGATGCGCTCAAAGCCGAAAAGTCCTTCCGCGTGCTGACCACTTACCCGGAGCCGGCGACGGGGCGGGCGCGCGCGCTGACCGAGGCCGACCTCCGCCCGATGATCAAAAACCGGGAGTTTCGTTTCGCGGTGGTAATCCCTCGCGACCTGGTTTCCGCCACGGGAGTGGGCTTGCATTTGAAAGTTCTGTCGGACCCAAGAAATGAAATTGAGACGCAGACGGTCCAAGGGCTTTTGCAGAAAGTAATCTTCTCAAACGTCCCGGAACTACTTGGCCAGTCATTGCAGTCGAGCGCCCGAAACCGTCTCGGGGCGGCGAAGGTCAACCAATTCAACGACGACCTGGCCGCCGCCGTTACCACCGCGTTCGGCGGCAATCTCGTTGAGAACAAACGCGCGATCGCGTCTGGGGACTTCGGATTGGGCGGCCCGGCCGTCTCCGCATCCGGTCAAGCCGGAGGACGCCGCGGGACCGGCGAAATCCTTTCCGAGTTGGTCAAGATCGAGAATGAGCAAGTGGTGGGCAAGTCGGTCAAGAGTCCGGAGGCGACGCGTGTGGTCGGCGGCTGGGCCATGATGTTTCTGATGTTTGCCCTCAGTCACTCGGCGGCGGCGTTCTTCGACGAAAAGAAGGCCGGGCTGTTGCAACGCCTGTTGTCCGCGCCCGTCCGGCGTTCGCAGATACTGTGGAGCCGGTTTCTCTATGGCGTCGTGCTCGGGGTCGTGCAGCTCACGGCGCTGTTCGCCGCGGGACGATTGCTCTATGGCATCGATGTGCTGGGGAATTTTGGCAACCTGCTCGTGGTCTGTGCGGCGGCGGCGGCGGCCTGCACGGCCTTCGGCATGTTGCTGGCGGCCATTGCGCCCACCGCCGCGGCCGCCAACGGCCTGGCGACGTTTCTGGTGCTGACGATGAGCGCCACGGGCGGGGCCTGGTTTCCGGTCAGTTTCATGCCGGAGTTCATGCAAGGCGTGGCCAAATTCACGCTGGTCTACTGGTCCATGGAAGGATTTTCGCAGGTGTTGTGGGCGCAGCAATCGTTCACCCAGATTCTGCCGACTTTGGGCATCCTCCTGGGCATCGCCGCCGGGGTGATGGCCATCGCGGTGTGGCGGTTCAACCGCGGACCGCTCTTCGATTAATCCGTCGCCGTCGGCGGCGACGGTTTGTCCGTCTCGGAGTGGGGCAAGGCGCCCATGGGTTTCGGGGCGGGCTTGACCGGCTCCTCCTCCATCGCGCGGCGGACTTCATTCTCGACGCCGCTGGCGGCCTTTTTGAACTCCCGGACGGACTTGCCAAGACCCCGCGCCAGCTCCGGCAGGCGGTTTGCACCGAAGAGCAGCAGAATGATGAACATGATCATCATCAGTTCGGGACCGCCAATGCCCTCAATGAATGCGACGGGAAAACTCATGGGGGCATTTGACGGGCGCGAACGGGAAAAGTAACGGAAAAATTCGACGATTTCCAACCCGGCAGGCAATTGACGCGGTCAGGGGCGCGGGAGGCTTATCCGATCGTGATCTCGACGTAGAACTTCTGGGTCTGCCCGGGCGCGACCGTGTGAAGCCCGATCTTGGTTTCCGGCGCGTTCGGCGGCCCCATCCAGGGTTCAATGCAGTAGTAGGGGGCTTTGTCGTCCGCCGTCCAGGTCACGACCGCGAGATCCTGGGCGGGACTGTTGGCCATGCCGCTGCGAAAGTGCAACCGGTTGCCGGTGGAAAGCTCGGTGACGGCAAAGACCTCCCGGCGCAGGCCGGTGTGGATCAGGTCCACGAGATTGGGATTGGCGATGCTTTCGCGCGTACCGACGCGCTCGAAGGGGACCAATCCGCCGCGCTCGTCGCGCTGAAAATGTTTTGTCGCGGTGGTCTCGAGGAGATAGTCCTGCCGCGTGCGCCCCGCACTCCAGGGCAGCGTGAAATAGAAATGGTGGCCTGCGGACCATGGAATCGGTTTGTTGCCGAGGTTGGCCAGTTGCAGTTCCACGAAGATGCTGCGCGGATCGAAACGATAGCTGACGACGAACTCGTAGTCGAAGGGGTAGGCCGCCTTGGCGGCCTCGTCGGGGACGAATTGGGCGGAGAAGCCGCCTTCGTCGAGACGGATGGTGCGGAATTTTCCCTGGCGGGCGATCCCATGCATGGGCATCGGGCGGCGGAGGCCTTCCTCGTCCCGCCATTGGTGAATCTCCCCGCGGTCATAGGTGCGTCCGCTGAAGGGGAAGAGAATGGGATTCCCGCCGCGCACGCTGGCGATGTTGTCGAGATTCTCCACCTCGGGCCAATAGATGATGTCCCGCACGCTGCCGTCACCCAAGGTCACGTTCCAATTCATCAGTCGCGCGCCCTTTTCCGGCAGGGCCAGGAAGGACGAGGCGCCCACCCGCCATTTGAAAATCGTCTGTCCGAGATACGGGATGCGTTCCATGAGTAAGTAATAAATCAAAACGCCGGCCGCACTGGGCCGGCGTCTGCTGGCTTATTGCGGCGGTTCGAACGGCACGCGGAACTGGCTCATCGGCAGTTTGGTCGGCACATCGACCGCCCGGCCATTCAACTCGATGCGAATGCGGTCCGGATTTTCGACCGTGACGGTCAGTTCCTTGGAATAGCGGAGGGTGCGGGTTTCGCCGCGGTTGAGGGCGTATTTCCCGTCGAGAAACACGCTGCTGTTGTCCGAATAGGCGACTTTGACGCGCGTGGGCTCGACCACCGTGATCGTGAAAGTGGCCTCCCGGCTGGCGGGAGCCTGCGTGGCCGGAGCCTCGGCCGATTGCGACGAGCTCGGTTTCGAGGGAGCCCCGCCGAAGATCACCTTGAAGAGAAGGATCAGCACAACCACCGCGACCAGCGCGCCACCGCCGAGCAGTCCGAATTTCAACATCACGGCCTGGTCCTGGGCCGAGCGGCCGCCGGTCGGGGCGGCCTCGCCGGATTCCGGGGCCCGGGCGGGCTCGTTGAAGTCCACCCGGCCGAACACCTCGCGGGTCTCGCGCCGGGCCGGTTTGCTCTCGCGTCCGCCCAGCGCATCGAAATCGCCCACCAACCGGTCGGGATCGAGCTCGAGGTAACGGGCGTAGGAGCGCAGGAAACCGCGCACATAAAGCGGCGGCAAATCGACCTCGAACGAGTTGGCCTCGAACTTCTGCAGATAATCGCCGCGAATCTTGGTTGTTTCCGCGGCCTCACGGATGGAGATGCCCTTGCGCTTGCGCGCCTCCTCAAGCCTTTCGCCGATGGTCTGCATGATGATTGGTTAAGTGGGTTTGCCGGGGTTTTTAAAGTCTAATCGGGACTCAGGGCTGGTAGCTGTCGAGATCGACCAGAATTTCGCGCGGGGAGGATCCGTTCTCGGGACCGACGATGCCCTTGTCCTCCATCAAATCCATGATCCGGGCCGCGCGATTGTAGCCGATGCGCAGGCGGCGCTGAATCATCGAAGTCGAGGCGCGCTTGGTGGATTTCAGGACATCGAGCGCCTGCTGGAACAGGGCGCTGTCGTCGCCCATGTCGTCCTCGTCCTCGCCGCCCTCGCCATCCTCCTCCGCATCCTCCTTGGCGGCGCGGTCGATCTGCTGCTGCACGGATTGGTCGTATTGCGGCGGGCCGTTGCGCTTGAGGAATTCCACGATGCTATGGACTTCCTCGTCGGCCACGAAGGCACCCTGCGCGCGGACGAGCTTGGACGTGCCCGGCGGGGAAAACAGCATGTCGCCGCGCCCGATAAGCGTGTCCGCGCCCTTGCCGTCGAGGATGGTGCGCGAGTCGACCTGGGATGCGACCTGGAAAGCGATGCGGGAGGGCAGGTTGGCCTTGATGACGCCCGTGATGACGTTCACCGAGGGGCGTTGCGTGGCGATGATGAGGTGAATGCCGGCGGCGCGGGCCAGTTGCGCGAGCCGGGCGATCGATGTTTCGATTTCCGCGGGAGCGACCATCATCAAATCCGCGAGCTCGTCCACGATGGCGACGATATACGGCAGGCGATCCGGAATCTCGATTTCCTCGACGACGCCGTCGAGCTCGGCCTGTTGCTCCGGCGGCAGGGGCTCGGGCTTGTCCTTCTTGCGATTGTTGAAGCCGGTGATGTTGCGGACGTTCACCTTCGCGAAGACCTGGTAGCGGCGCTCCATTTCCTTGAGCAGGATCTTCAGCGCGGCCGGCACCTTCTTGGGCTCGGTCACCACGGGAATCAGCATGTGGGGGAGCGGATTGAAAATCTTCAGCTCAACGACCTTGGGATCCACCATGATGAGCCGGACGTCCTTCGGGCTCTTCGAATACAAGATCGAGGCGACGATCGAATTGATACAAACGGATTTGCCGGAGCCGGTCGCGCCGGCGATGAGCAAGTGCGGCATCTTCGTGAGATCGGAGATCAACGGCTTGCCGCTGACGTCCTTGCCGAGCGCGATGGGGAGCTCGCGCTTCTCGTCGCTCCACACGGAGCTTTCCAAGATTTCGCGCATGCCGACCGGAGTGGCCTTCTGGTTGGGAACCTCGACGCCGACGGCGGCCTTGCCGGGAATGGGTGCGAGAATGCGCACAGACTGGGCGCGCATGCCGAGGGCAATGTTCTTGTCGAGGCCCGAGATTTTTTCCACGCGCACGCCGGCCGCGGGGACCACCTCGTAGCAG
Organism: uncultured Oleiharenicola sp.; assembly: GCA_964515595.1. Taxonomy (GTDB): domain Bacteria; phylum Verrucomicrobiota; class Verrucomicrobiia; order Opitutales; family Opitutaceae; genus Lacunisphaera. Next base: position 179,898 of record CAZEUN010000010.1, read on the forward strand.
GTGATGACCGGGCCCACGTGGATTTCGCCCAACGTCACCTCGACGCCGAATTCACCGAGGATGCGGAGCAGGTTCTCGGCATTCTGCCGGTGTTCTTCCTCGGAGTTGGAGGCGTCGCCCTTGACTTGCTCGCGCAGGAGATTGAGCGGAGGGAATTCGTAATTCTTGTCGTCGCTTTGCGGCAGCGCGACCTTGGCTTTCTTGGTTTCCTCCGGCTTGACGATGTTGAGTTCGATCTTGCCGGCGGCCGGGGCTTTCGGCGGCGCGCTTTCCGCGGGCTTGGGCAGCGGCCGGGCGGGAAGCTTCGCGGCGGGCGATTCCACCGGCTCCGTTTTTTGTTTCGCCATCGGGGCGACCGTCATGCTCCGGGGAGTTTTTTCGGCGAGCGGGTCCTCGCCGCCGGGAACCACCATTTTCCTGGAGGAGCCGGGCGCGACCGGGGGAACCGCGGCCACCTTGGGAGCCGCCGCGGCCGCTTTTGCCGCGGCCTCCCGGCGCTGGCGCATTTCCTCGGCCCGGGCCGCGGCGAGCGCCGCGCGCTTTTGCCGCCACTCGGCGAAGGCATGGATCAGGCGCGTCACGTCCGCCACGAAGTCGCGCGTGAAAATGAAAATGAATCCGAGGAGATACAGGGTGCCAAAGATCAGCGCGGAGCCGAACACCCCGAGGCTGTCCTTGAACAACGTGATGTAGAGGAAGGCCCCGAGCAGCCCGCCCGGACCGCCGGTGAAGATCACCTTGTTGGTGAAGAGCGTGTCCTGCATCGCCATCAACGCCGTGAAGGAAACCAGACAGCAAATGATCGCGAGCAGACGGGTGGCCGTGAGGCTGCGTGAGCTCCGCAGGTAGATGTACGCCATGCGCAGCAGGAACGCGGGAATGAGCCACGAGGCGGCGCCGAGGAGGTGATACGCCCACCAGGTGTATTCCGCACCGATGACGCCCGAGAGATTTTCGCTGGTCGGGCTGGTCGTGTGCTGGATGCTTTGCCCCGGTTCGAAATCGAACAGGGCCACGAGGAGGTAAATGCCCGCCGCCATGCAAGCGGCTGCGGCGATCCAGTGCGGGCGGTGGCGCGGACCTTCAAAGGACGGTGCGTCCTTGTCCTTCGCCTTTGCATTTGAGTTCTCCGCTTTGGGCATTTGTGTGGGTATCCGAATAATTGCAGGTCCAACCGGACGGAGGGTCAATGTAAAATCCCGGCCAAGATCTGCGCAAGCCGCTTAAGACCAACGAATGACGTCATTTCTCAATTTCAAGCCGATCTACCAGGAACGCGTATGGGGTGGACGCCAACTCGAGTCGTTTCTGCATCGGAAACTGCCCGGGACCGCGCCCATCGGGGAAAGCTGGGAACTGGTTGACCGACCGGAAGCGCAGTCCGTAATCATGGCGGGACCTTGGCAGGGGCAAACGCTGCGGGAGGTGATGTCGCGCCACGCGCAGGAGATCATGGGGCCTGCCTGGCCAAAGGACCGGCCGTTTCCGATTTTAGTGAAATGGCTCGATTGCCGGGATCGGCTCAGCGTCCAAGTGCACCCGCCCGCCAGCATTGCGGCGAAGCTGGGCGGCGAGCCGAAAACGGAAAATTGGTATTTTGCCCAGGTGGAAGCCGGTGCCGCGGTGTACGCGGGGCTGCGGCCCGGCATTGGCCGGCCGGAATTTGAAGCGGCCATTGCCGCGGGCACAGTCGACCAGTGTCTCGAACGGCCACAGGTGAACCCGGGTGACTCCCTGCTGATTCACAGCGGGGTCATGCATGCAATCGATGCGGGCAACGTGATCCTCGAGATTCAGCAGAATTCGGACACGACCTATCGCGTTTATGACTGGGGACGCATGGGATTGGATGGCAAGCCCCGCACGCTGCATGTCCGGGAATCGCTGGAGTGCCTGAGCGCCAACGACGCCCCGCCGCCCCGGCTCGTGCGAGCGGAGGGTCATCCGGAAGTCCTGGCCCAATGCCGGGAGTTTACCATCCGGCAGGTGCGACTCCGGCCCGGCGCCCGCCTGGAATTTCCGCCGCGGCAGCAGGCGCGCATCCTCTCGGTGGTGGCCGGGGGCTTGGAACCGGGCGACACGCTCCGGCAGGGCGACAACGTGCTCGTGCCCTATTCCAGCAGCTTTACGTACACCTCCACGGGGGAAATGACCGTGCTGGTGACGGAGAATTTCAACCGCGTTTAATTGGCTCGCTTGAAAACCAGAAACGGTGAGGTTTAGTGCGACTTTCCATGAGTGATATACCTTCCACCGATCTCAACGAACCGACACCCGGCGCCGAACCCACGATTCCTGCCGCGGGGGCCAAACTGGAGGAACAGCTCGCCTCGGCGAAGTTGGAGGCGGCTGCCAATTTCGACCGTTACACGCGGGCGGTCGCTGATCTGGAAAATTTCCGCAAGCGGACGCTGCGCGAGAAAGAGGAACTGAGGCAGTTCGCCACCGCGGGCTTGATGGAGGATGTCATCCCGATTCTGGACAACCTCAGCCTGGGCCTGACCGCGGCCAAGCAGCAGACCGAGGTGAAGGGCCTCGTCGAGGGCGTGAACCTGGTGCTGGAACAATTCAAGGGCACCCTCGGGCGGCACGGCCTGAAGGAAATCAGCCCGGCGGGGCAGCGATTCGACCCCAACTTTCATGAATGTATCTCGCACCAGCCCAGTGCGGACGTGCCGGAGGAACATGTAATGCAGGTCGTGCGGCCCGGCTACAGCCTGAACGGCCGCCTCGTGCGCCCGGCTTCCGTGGTCGTTTCCAGTGGTGTGGCGAAGGGGGCGCAAGCCTGACGCCATGGCTGCCGGACAAAAACAGGACTATTACGAACTGCTCGGAGTCGCCAAGAACGCGACCGAGGAGGATTTGAAGAAAGCCTACCGCAAGAAGGCGGTGCAGTTCCACCCGGACAAGAATCCCGGCAACAAGGAAGCCGAGGAAATGTTCAAGAAGGTGTCCGAGGCTTATGAAGCCTTGAAGGACCCGGAGAAGCGCGCCGCGTACGATCGGTACGGGCATGCGGCCTTCCAGCAAGGAGGCGGTCCCCGGCCGGGCGGCGGGGGCGGATTCTCCGGCGGCGGATTCCACGACCCGTTTGATATTTTCCGCGAGGTTTTCGGCCAGCAGGGCGGAGGCGGCGGGGGCGGCATCTTCGACCAATTCTTCGGCGGCGAAGGGAATGGCGGCGGCGCGGGCCGCGGGTCCGATCTTCGCTACGACATCGAGATCACGCTCGAGGAAGCGGCGCGCGGGGTCGAAAAGGAAATTTCCTTTCGCAAACTGGGTGCGTGCACGCACTGCAGCGGCAGCGGCGCCGAGCCCGGTTCGAAAAAGACCACATGTCCGACCTGCCGGGGCGCCGGCCAGGTCACGACTTCACGCGGTTTTTTCCATGTGCGCCAGGCGTGCCCCACCTGTCATGGGTCGGGACAGAAATTTGAAAAAGTCTGCGCCAAATGTCACGGCGAGGGCCGCGTCAACGAAACGGCCAAGATCAATGTGCGCATTCCCGCCGGCGTCGACACGGGCAACAAGCTCCGCTCGGCCGGCAACGGTGAAGCCGGGTCGATGGGCGGCGAAGCGGGTGACCTGTACATTGTCGTCCACGTGCGGGATCACGAAATTTTCGAAAGACAGGGCGACGACCTGTTTTGCGAGATCCCGATCAAGTTCTCGCTCGCGGCGCTCGGCGGCACCATCCATGTGCCGACGATGGAGGGCAAGGCGTCGCTGAAGATCCCGGCCGGAACGCAATCCGGGACAACGTTCCGCCTGAAAGGCCGCGGGATGCCGCATTTGCGCGGCGGGGCGCAAGGGGACCAGTTGATCAAGGTGCAGGTCGAGGTCCCGACCAGCCTGTCTTCCGAGCAAAAGAAAATTCTCGAGGAGTTCGGACGCCTGAGCGGCGACCTGGACGAGCCGATGAGCAAGGGCTTCTTCGAGAAGGCCAAGAAGTTCTTCTAGGCCATTCATGCGCGTGGTGATTTTAGGTTCGGGTCGCGGCAGCAACGCGGAGGCCATCCTGCAGGCGCAGCAGGCCGGCCATCTGGGCAAAGCCCGGGTGGTCCAGATTCTTTCCGATAAACCTGACGCCGGCATTCTCGGGCTTGGACCGCGGTTTGGTGTGCCGGCCGCGTTCGTGGATCCGGCTCCTTTCAAAACCAAACTCGAGGGAGCCGGAGAGGACCGGTTCATTGAAGCCATTCAGGCGGCGCGCGCGGAGTTGGTCGTCCTGGCGGGCTTCATGCGGGTGTTGAAGCCGAAGTTTTTGGCCGCGTTTGCCGGGAGGATCATCAATTTGCACCCGAGCTTGCTGCCGGAGTTCCCGGGTTTGGACGGCATCGGCCAGGCTTTGCGGGCCGGCGTCAAGGTCACGGGGTGTTCGGTTCATCACGTCACCTTGGAGGTGGATGCGGGCCAAATCATCGAACAGGCGCGGGTGCCGGTCGAACCGGGCGACACGCTGGAAACACTCTCCGCCAAGGTGCACGCGGCCGAACACCGCCTCCTGCCGGCCGTCATTGCGCGACTCAGCGAGGAGACCAGGTAGCCATGGCGGTCTTCGAACTCAAGACGGAGATCCCGCTCCCGGCCATGGCGGCCCTGGAAGACCTGCTCGCCGAGCGGGAAGAACAGCGCCTGATGGTGCTCGAGGACAAGCCGTCGGGACGTGCGTGGCTGGCGGGTTACTTTGGTTCCGCGGCCGAGGCGCAGGACGCCTGGGATGAATTAATTGCCGCGACCAATGAGGCCTGGACGACGGCCGCGCCAGTCGTGCGGGAGTTGCCGGATGAGAATTGGAAAGACAGCTACAAGGCCCACTTCAAGGCCTCGAAATTTGGCCGCTTGAACTGGGTGCCGGTGTGGGAACGGGAAACGTTCCGCCTGGCGCCTGGAGAGGAGGTCCTGTGGCTGGATCCCGGCATGGCTTTTGGCACCGGCAATCATGAGACGACGCGGCTATGCTGCGAGCGTCTGGCGAAGTTTGCCGAGACGCGTGGCCATTCGGCGCGGGTGATCGATGCGGGTTGCGGATCCGGGATTCTCGCGCTCTCCGCGGCAAAATTGGGATTCAAGACGGTGGCCGGTTTCGACAACGACCCGGAGGCAATCCGCGTCAGTCGCGAGAATGCGGCGCTCAACGACCTGGGCGGTTATGTGGACTTCTACGTGGGAGACCTGGTCAGCGGGCTCGCCGGGCGGTCAGCCGAGCTGGTGCTGGCGAACATCCAGGCCGACGTCCTCGTGACCTTTGTGCGCGAACTATGCGCGACCGTGGCCCCCGGCGGCCAGTTGGTCCTGAGCGGCATCCTGGGGCGCGAACTCGCCTCCGTGCAGGAGAAGTTTGCCGCGGCGAATCCCGCTTGGCGCGTCGAGTCGCGCGTTCTCGGCGAATGGGCGGACCTGGCGCTTACTCGACCCGTTTAAAGACGTAGCCGCCGTGGATGGAGCCCCAGACCTGCACGCCGGCGGCGTTGTAGCCGCGTTCCCAGAGGGTAATTTCCAGGTTGGTAATGGTCGATTCGACGGTGCTGTAGCTGGCCCCACGAAGTGAGCTGGCGCAGCCGGTGCCCTCGGAGCCGCCTTTAAAAACACCGCCGGGCTGGAGTTGAAGGACAAGGTTGCATCCCGGGCGCGGGATTAACTGCGCTGGCTGCCACCTCGCCCAGCGCGCCGGCTCCTTCCACGAGCCCGTGGCTGCGATGGGATCAGCCAGATCAAACACGCGGATCTCCATGGAAGTGTCCGGGCGGCTGGCGAGTTGATAAACCAGCTGGCGGAAGGGATGCGCGGGGGCGTCCGCGAGCGCTTGTTCGAGGTACAGCCAGGGCCCGTCGGTGCGGTCGGGCCAGATCGGCGCGACGTGGAGCGTGGAATTGCGGAAGTTTTGGTCGCCGCGCGCCTGGTCGGCGTTTGAAAAGGTGCCCGTCAGGAACACAGTGAGGTGCTCGAGCGCCGTCGGCTCCGCGCGGAGCAGGGAGGCCGGGAGAAGCAAGCCAAGCGAAATCAGGATACGGCGCATCATGGAAGGATCTGCGAGACCGCGGGACTCAGGGCATTGTTTCCGGCAATCTCGTGGATGAAGAGGGGGCGGCCGATCGGTGCCGGCCAAAAAATAACCGCGAGTCGGTGGATTCGCGGTTAGGAAACATTTTTAAGACGGGCCGGGATCAGAAGAGATCCGTCGGCGTGCGGGACAGGAAATCCTCCATGTAGGCCGTGGTCGCCTTGCCCTCGATGAAGATGGGGTCGCTCATGATCGCCTTGTGGAGCGGGATTGTCGTCTTGATGCCGCGGACCAGGTACTCGCTCAGTGCCCGGTAGGAGCGCTGGAGCGCGACTTTCCGGGTCGGGCCGACGCAGATCAGCTTGCCGATCATGCTATCGTAGAACGGCGGAATGGCGTAGCCGCTGTACGCATGGGAATCAACGCGGACCCCGAGGCCGCCCGGGGGATAATAGAGGCTGATCGTCCCCGGGGAAGGGGTGAAGTTGCGGGCCGGATCCTCTGCATTGATCCGGCATTCGATGGCGTGCTTCTCGAACTTGATGTCGCTCTGGTCGAACGCGAGTTTCTCGCCATTCGCCACGCTGATCTGCTGCTTGATCAGGTCGATGCCGGTGACTTCCTCGGTGACCGGATGCTCCACCTGGATGCGGGTGTTCATCTCGATGAAGTAATAGTTGCCCTTGGCATCGACGAGGAACTCGATCGTGCCCGCATTCTGGTACTCGGCGGCCTCGGCGGCCTTTACGGCGGCCTTGCCCATTTTCTTGCGCAAATCGGCGTTGAGGAAGGGGGAGGGCGACTCCTCGATCAGTTTTTGGTGGCGCCGCTGGACCGAGCAGTCGCGTTCGCCCAGGTGCAGCACCTTGCCATGGCTGTCCGCGAGGATCTGGAATTCGATGTGCCGGGGCTTCTCGATGTATTTCTCGATGTAGACCGCGCCATTGCCGAAGGCCCTTTCCGCCTCGTTGCGGGCCACATGGAACTCCTTCGCAAAGGAAACATCGTTGTGCGCGATGCGCATGCCGCGGCCGCCACCGCCTGCCACGGCCTTGATGATGACCGGATACCCGATCTTCCGCGCGGTTTTCACCGCCTCGGTTTCATTGTCGATCGGGCCGTCGGAGCCCGGGACCGTGATGACGCCCGCCTTGCGGACCGTGTCCTTGGCGACGGCCTTGTCGCCCATCATGCGGATGCTTTTCGATTTCGGGCCGATGAACTTGATGTTACAGGATTCGCACTGCTCCGCGAATTTCGCATTCTCCGAGAGAAACCCATAGCCCGGATGGATGGCATCCACGTCGGCGATTTCCGCCGCGCTGATAATGCGATCGGCCCGGAGATAGCTGTCCGCGCTCTTCGGGCCGCCGATGCAAATCGCCTCGTCCGCGAGCTGCACGTGGAGTGATTGCACATCAGCCTCGGAATAGACCGCCAGCGTCTTGATCCCCATTTCACGGCACGCGCGAATGATCCGGAGCGCGATTTCGCCGCGATTGGCGATGAGAACCTTTTGAATCATACTGTATAAAAATTAAGCCGGACAGCGGACCTGCCCGGCGCGTGACGATAAATAGAATGGTTTAACCGACCTTAACCTTGAACAGCCGCTGGCCGTATTCGACCGGCTGGCCGTTTTCCACCAGCACTTCCACGACGGTGCCCTTCACCTCGGCCTGGATTTCGTTCATGATTTTCATGGCCTCGATGATACAGACCACGGTCTTGTCTTCGACCTTCGAGCTCACGTCGACAAAAGCCGGGTTCTCCGGAGAGGGTGAGCGATAAAAAGTCCCCACCATCGGGGATTTTACATAGGCGAAACCGGCTTCATCGCCCGCCGGAGCCCCCGCGGGAGCGGAAGCGGCGGATTTGGCGGGTGCGGCATGCTCAGCGGCCGGGGCGGAATAAAGCTGGGGCGCGGCGGGCGCGGATGTAATCACGGGCAGGCCGGAGGCACCGCGCTTGATCTTGATTTTGAAGCCTTCTTCCTCGAACTCGAATTCGCTGAGTTCGGAGCGCTTCATCAGATCGATGACTTGTTTAATTTGTTTTAAGTCCAAGCGTTCGCCTTGGTTGAGTTAGTGTTGGCACAGGTTAGTGCCGTTCTGGTGGCTGGCGTTCAAAAGAACTTTGCCAAGGCATAGCAACCCCTGAATTCCAGCAGGCTGGGGTTTTGGTAAAAACGCGGGGTTTTATTAAAAAAAACGGCCATTTTAGACCAAAAATCGCTGTTTTTAATGCGAATTCTTTGGGTTTGCGATTACGACTTGAGAGCCGATTCGCTGGAATTTCGACCGGATTGAGAGTCTGGGAGGCGGAACTTGGCTATTCCCGGTGGCGGATGGCTCCGCCTCTTGTCTGGACGGAGTAAAGCGCCTCCTTGGAGGTGGCCCCTCGGCTTCCTCTTTCCGCTGTCGTTACTCCAAGGGAGGTCATCGCTGCGGTAAGCTCGGACGCCTCGTGCCCGTATGGCGGTTGGATTACGGACGCGGGCAACCGACCTGATCTTCGTCGTCAGGGTCTCGGGGATGCAGCACTCCGAGAGGCCTGCCGCGTTCGGCGCGCATAATTCCGGCATGACCGCTGGGGGCTTCAGCGCTGGTCTCCTCGGGCAGACTTTCTTGGTGAAAAAAATGGTCGGAATGGCCCTCGAAATCCGGCGCGGTGCGCCTCAGTCGAGGCAGCCCCGGGGAGAATGCGTATCAGACGATATGATACAAAGAGGTTGTTGGGTTTGGTGCGGCTATTAGAAAATCAGAAGCGATGGATTTTGAAATGCAGGCGGCATCTTTATCTTGCGTAAGTCGTTTAATCGTAACGAAAAAACAGGACATTAGTTTTTTTATCCAAAAAGGTCTTGATTAAGAAAATGCAACTACCATGTTCCGCGGTCCCTTCGATAAATCTCTCGCGCAAAACGCGAATGCGGTACCGAAGGCGAAAGAGAAAAGAGCGTTCCTTCCAAAACTTTTTTCGGAAAAATTCGGGAAAAGGATTGACGGACCAAAACGCGAATGTTCTCTTGAGCATCTTTCCCCTAAGAAGGAAGCGGTTCTTTGAAATTTACTTTGTACGATTGATTGGGACCCCCAATCAACATATTCCAAGTTAATACGGGACGGGCCTTCGGGTCCGTTCCAATAAGTAGTTCATGAATCACTAGGATTCGTGACTCTCTTTTTTCGGAGAGTTTGATCCTGGCTCAGAATGAACGCTGGCGGCGTGGTTAAGACA
>CAZEUN010000011.1:0-173933 GCA_964515595.1 uncultured Oleiharenicola sp.
TCGAGGAAGCTGGCTTCGCCACTGCTTTATCCTCTTCTGTGGGACGGCTGTGGTCAGAGACCGGCCCTACCTCTTGGCGTCGGTCACCGGTACAGTTTCTGGCGCCTTCCTTTTTGCGGGGTTTTCTGTCTTTTTCGCGGGAGACGTATTCCCCATGCCCATCGACTACGCTGCCCGCCGCGCCCGCATCGCCCCTGCCCTTGGCCTGACGTCCGACGAGATCCTGCTCATCGGCGCCGGTTCGCCCATCCCGAAGCCGGAGATCAGCGACGCCCTGCTGCCCTTCATCGCGCACCAGGAATATTACTACCTGACCGGCCACGCCGAGGCCACCGGTGGCCTGCTTGCCTACGACCCGAAGACGGGGTGGGCGTCGTTTGTGCCAGAGGTCACGGAGATGGACCGCGTGTGGGAAGGCAAGGAGCAGCTGCCCGGCGAATTGCTGCGCGAATTTCCCGCCTGGCTCGCCGCGCGGAAAGGCCGGCGAGTCATTGCGCTGGGCGCACCGGTGGCGGGTGTCTTCAGCGATGAAAAGCGCACCGGCGCGGTGCGCGAAGCCTACAAGCATGCCCGCCGCGCCAAGGAGCCGGCGGAAATCGACCTGATGCAACGCTGCGCCGTCGCCGCGGTGGCGGGCTACGCGAAGATCCAGCCCCTGCTCAAACCGGGCGTCAGCGAGCGCACCTTGCAAATTGAACTCGAGGCCGAGTATTTCCGCCACGGCGCGCAGGTCACGGGCTACGATTCCATCGTGGGCGTCGGCGCGCAGAGCGCGGTGTTCCACGGCTCGCCTTCGCCCGATCGCATCGCGCAGGACGGCGATTTCATCCTGATCGACTCGGGCCCGCAGCTCGACCGCTACGTCATCGACGTCACGCGCACCTACGTAGCCGGCAAGGCGTCCGCCTTCCAGCGCGACTTCGCCTCCGTCGTGCTCGAGGCGCAAAAGCGGACGTGCGACCGCTGCCGGCCGGGCGTCGAGTGGAAGGAACTCCACCTCGCCACCGCCACCGACCTGATGACGGGGCTCGTCGCGATGGGGGTGATGAAGGGCAATCCCGCGTCCCTCGTCGAACAGGACGCGCACACGCTTTTCTATCCGCACGGCCTCGGCCATCTCGTCGGCCTCGGCGTGCGCGATGCCGGCGGCCTGGAACCCGGCCGCACCAAGGACCCGCGTCCCTCCCTGCGCACGCTGCGCATGGACCTGGTGCTTCGCCCCGGCTACATCACGACGGTCGAGCCCGGCCTGTATTTCATCCCCGCGATCCTCAACGACCCGGCGCGCCGCGCGAAATACCGCGACGCCGTGAACTGGCCGCTGGTCGAGCAGCATCTCCATCTCGGCGGCGTGCGTTTCGAGGACAACCTCCTCATCACGGACGGCGCCCCCATCAATCTGACGGCCGCGATCCCGAAGGGAATCTAGCAGCCGAGCTCCCGCGACATTTGGAGGGCTCAGCTCCAGCTGGGCCGTCATGCGCAGCCCATATCACGTGCGCGGCCCAGCTGGAGCTGGGCCCTCCAGTAAACCTGATCCGAATCAGTTCAGGTCTCAGGTTTCAAGTTTCAGGTTTTCTAAAAACAGCTCACACCGTCGGCTGCTTCGAAACGAAGAGTTTCGGAAAGAAGACGGCGACAAACAGGCCGATCACCAGCAGCGACATCACGAGGATGATGATCCCCACCGCCAGCAGCGGCCAGCCGGCGAAGGCCAGCAGGAAGCCGCCGAAGAGCCGGGAATCCTGGGCATAACGCGCCCGCAGGTCGCTGCCTTCGCGCTCCACAAAATTGCCCGTCGCATCCAGCGCGTCCATGTATTGATCGTAGGCCGGGCGCAGGCTTTCGATGTTGTACTGGTTGGCTTCCGGGATCTTGCCGGTCCGGGCCAGGGCGAGGAACTGTTCCACCTTCCCGTCATAGTCGCGCCCGGTTTCCGTGATCAAGGCGCCATGCGGGCTCTGGATGAGCCCGTTCATGCCGGTGATCTCGAGGGCATGCCGGTGAGCCCGCTTGCTGCCGTCCGCCATCTGCGGCAGCAGCTCCGCCCACGCCGCCTCGTTGCTGGGATCGGAAATCCGGCGGGCCAGGCGCTGGACCGAGCCGAGCTCGCGCGTCAGCGTGCGGAGATGGTTGACCAGCGGCACGCTGCGGTCGAACAGGGATGCGTAGCGCTGTTCCATCGAGCGCAAATACAGGAGACTCACCACGCCAATCAGGAGGTTGGACGCGAGCAGCGCGAGAAAGACGACAAAGCGAAGACGACCGAATTTCATAGTTGGCCCGCCCATGCCTAGCGGCTGACCCGCGCCGATAAAAGAACCAAATGCGCCGGACCTAGCGCGTCAGCCAGCGCCGCATGCCCCCCGCCACGATCGCCAGGGTGGCCAGTGAACTGACCGGCATCAGGATCGCCGCCAGCAGCGGGTTCATGCGTCCGGCCACGGCGAGGCCGACCGCGAGCAGGTTGTAGACGATGGAAAAGCCGAGCAGCCCGGCCTGCGTGCGACGGCGCGCATCGTTCACTTCAAAAAGCCGGCGGATGCCCGCCAAGCCGCGCCCGAGATAATAAAAATCCGCCTTCCCCTCCAACACCCCGCGATGGATCACCGGCGTGCCGCGGGCAAAGGCCGCATCGAACGCAAGGCTGTCATTCGCCCCATCGCCGAGCATCAGGGTGTCGCGCGCATCATGCCGGCGGATCCATTCCGCTTTTCCCGCCGGAGTCGCGCCGCCCACACTGCTGGCCGGGGACAAACCCAGTTCGCCGGCCAGGCGCGCAACCTTCGCCGGCTGATCGCCGCTGAGGATGAAGGGATCGAGCCCACGCGTGCGCAATGCGGCGACCTCCGTCACGGCATCCGGTCGCATCGTCTCCGTGAAAGTGAATCGCGCGAGCACCACGTCGTTCCGGGCGAACTCGGTCCCGTGGGTTTCATGGGGAGGCGCGCCCGCCCCGCCTCCTTGCGCACGCCAGCCGGCACGACCCAGCGTCCAGCGCGCCCCGGCCTGACGCAGGATCAGGCCGAAGCCGGGTTGTTCCTCGAGGTCGGGTGCGGCTCCGTTTGCCGTCGACCGGCCTGACGCCAGCAGGTGTTCGTGGAGACTGCGACTGACCGGGTGCGGATTGTCACGGACCATCGCCTCCAGCGCGGCGCACGCCTCCGCCGTCAGCTGGTCCAGCGCCTCCGGGTTTGCCAGCGCGGGGGTCTCGAGGGTCAGGGTCCCGGTCTTGTCGAAGATGATTTTTCGAATGCGATCGAGTCGCGGCCAGAGATCGCCCTCGCGCACGAACACCCCGCAACGACGCAGCGCCGCGGTGGCCATCTCCTCCGCGAGCGGGAACGCGAGGCCGATGGCGCAGGGACACGAGACCACGAGCACGGCGGTCACCACCGACCAGGTGCGGACGGCATCATGCGTCGCGATCCACCAGCCCAGGCCGGCGGCGGTGGCGATCGTGAAGATGGCGATCAGGTAGCCGCGGATGACGCGTTCCAGAAACCGGTGCCGGTAGGCGTCCCGCGCGACCGGCTGGAGCAATTGCGCCAACAGCGAACCCGCCCAGGCCCGCCCGGCCCGCAGCCGGATATCATCACGGCCGAGGTTGACGCCGCCCGCCGGGACGCAGGCCCCGGCGCGGCAGTCGCGCGGGTCAGCCTCGCCCGTGATCCAGGCGGTGCCAATCGTCGCGGCCGGCGAGGCCAACCGCGACTCGACCGGGACGACCTGGCCGGAGCGCACCAGGAAAACGTCCCCCGCCCTCAGCCCGTCCACCTCGCGTTCAACGATCCCGGCCTCGGTTTCGACCCGCACGGCCGGCGGACGTCCCGAGCCGGCCAGCAACCGGCGGCGATTCCGCTCCACCGCGGCCACCTGCGCCCACCGGCCGGTGAGCATCAGCAAAATAAACGCGGCCACGAAATCGAAATAGACGAATTGCTCCCGCCCCGCGAACCAGCCGTAAAGCGAACCGAGGTAGGCGCCGACAATCCCGAGCGCGATCGGGAGATCGATGTGCATCGTGCGGGCCCGCAGCGCGGCCGCCGCCCGGCTGATGAAATACATCCCGCCGGTGAGCACACTGAGCGTCGCAAACGCCAGCGACAGCAGCCCGAAAAGCCGCGCATACGCGAACGTCGCCTCCATGCCGAAATACACCGGCAGCGTGAACAGCATGACGTTCATCGAGAACGCCGCCGCCAGGCCAATGCGCTGCACCAACCGGCGGCTTTCCGGCACGGCCGGCGTCTCGCCCGGCGGACCCACGACGTAGTTGAAGGACTGCAACCGCCGGGCAAACGCGGCGGTGTCGAAGGCGGTCCGCGTCCACCGCAGGCGCATCCGCCCGAGTTGCGCGTCGGTTTCAATGTCGAGCGCGCCGGCCTGCTGGTGAAAGACGCGCTCGATGAGCCAAACACAGCCCGCACAGGAAATGCCCTGCACCGCCAGCACGAGTTCCGGCGTGCCCCCGGCCGCCTCGGCCTCGCGCTGCAGGGCGGCGAGCCAGGTGAAGTCACGCGGCTGGAAGACACCCTCCCCGACCGGCATCGTGACGGCATCGCGAATCTTGTAGTAACCCGCCAGGCCATGTTCCTGCACGAGCCGGAAAACATAACCGCACCCGGCGCAGCAGAAGCCCGCGGCCTGCGCGGCCTCCCCGGACAACGGGGTGCCGCAGTGCCGGCAAAGGCGAACGGGGGCGGCTTGCGGGGCGCGCAGTCCACGCTCTCGCACCATCGGGCTCACACCCCCGTTCACCAAGTCGTTGGCCGGAAAAGTTTTCACGTTCAGAAGCAAATAAAGTCATTCGCGCCGGGTCCGCCGAAACCCAGCGTGCCGCGCAACCGCCAAGCGAGCAGCACCGCCACGCCCAGCGCCAGCACCGTCCGCGCCCGCGCGAGCGTGCGCGGCCCGAGGCGCAGGCGCACCCAGCGGAAATTCGCCTGCGCCAGCCAGAGCAACGGCACCGTGCCCAGTCCGAACGCCAGCAGCATCTCCGCGCCGCGCAGGGCCGAGCCGCTCAGCAGGGCGAGCGACAGCAAAAAATAGAGCGGACCGCAGGGCAGCAGCGGCGTCGCCACGCCCAGCGCCGCCGCCGCGCGCAAGCGCGAGCCGCTCCGCAGCCGGGCCAGCAGCATCGCGTAGCCCCGCCCGAGCAACGGCAGGCGCGGCAGCCGCTGGTCGAACCGGAAGGCCACCGCGACGAAGAATGCGACGAGCAACCAGGGCAGCCAGCGGAGGACGCTCCCGTCGAGCCACGTCAGCGGCAGACGCCCCACGCCACCCGCCAGCGCGCCGAGGAGCGCGTAGGCCGTGAGACGACAGACATGATACGCCGAGGCCACTTGCTGGGGATCGCTCTGATCCCGCGCGGCCGGCATGAGCGCGCACGCCAGCGGTCCGCACATGCCGGCGCAATGCAGGCTCGTGACCAGCCCGGCGACAAACGCCGTGCCCGGACCGGTGATGCCGGCGAGTTCGCCCGTCATGGCCGGCCTCCCTGGGTCGCGAGCGGCACCGTCCGCGTGTCCGCCTGGCGCGACGCGATGAACATGCCGGTCCAGAGCAGCGCGAGGAAAAGAAACCCCGCCGCCACCCAGACGAACAGCGGAATGACAAAGGTCGCCGGCCGCGGGCCGGCCCCACCCGCGGCGGCCGCGGCCACCTTTCCGTCATCCGTCATCCGGGTTTGGTCATTCATGACGGGTGATGCCTTTCTCCCGATCCTCCTCCTCCAGCAGGCGGGCGTCGGGGCCGACGAATTCCATCTCGCGGTTGAGGACGAACGTGTGCGCCGTGTCTTCCACGCGCACCGTGAACTTGAAGGAGCCGCCGTAACCCTTGCGGTCCACCGCCAGCACCAGCGGGTTGATCGATTCCTCGAGGGCCGCGAGCGTCACCGGCCCGGCGAAGCCCGTTTGCCGCACGCCGGCCGGCAGGCCCGTCGCCGTGACCGTGAACCCCGCCGGCATCGAGCGTTTGTTGACGAGCCGCACCATGAACTGGTTCCGCACCTCGTCCGGCCCGACGAAATACGCGGCGCCGCTCATCCGGTACACCGTGAAGTTCGCCGGCTTCACCGTGGAGAACGCGAACGTGGCCACCGTCGCGCCGGCGAGCATGAGGGCGCCGTAAAGGATCGTGCGCGGACGCAGCCAGCGCGTCACGCCCCCGCCGAGCCCGGCGAACGAATCGTAGCGGATGAGGCCCGGCGGACGGTGCACCTTCACCATGACCTCGTCGCAGGCGTCGATGCACGCGGCGCACCCGATGCACTCCATCTGCAGACCGTGCCGGATGTCGATGCCGGTCGGGCAGACCTGCACGCACCGGTTGCAATCGATGCACGCGCCCAAGGTTTCCGGAGCCGGCTCGCCGACCGCCGCCCCGGTCGACCGCAGCTTGCCCCGCGGCTCGCCGCGCTTCGCATCGTAGCCGATCGTGAGCGTATGATCGTCGCTCAATGCCGACTGCAGACGGCCGTAGGGGCAGATCACGATGCACAACTGCTCGCGGAACCAGGCAAAGTTGAAATAGAGCAAGCCGGCGGCGACGAAGACGAAGAGGAAGGCCGGCCAGTGTTCACCGGGCGCCTCGTGCATGTACGCCCACAATTGCGGAATGCTGACAAAATACGCCAGGAACAGATGCGTGATGACCAGGGAGGTCGCGGCGAACAATCCGTGCTTGGCCGCGAGGCGGAAAAATTTGCCCGCCGACATCGGGGCGGCCTGGAGCGCGCGGCGCGCCGGGGCGTCGCCCTCGAGCCAGCGCTCGATGCGCCGGTACACGTGGTCGAGGAAGACGGTTTGCGGACAGGCCCAGCCGCACCACACGCGGCCAAAGAGGGCCGTGACGAAGAACAAAGCGAAGCCAAGGCCGCTGACCCCGAAGAAGAGCAGCCAGGTGTCCTGCGCGGCCAGCGTGAAACCGAAAAAATGGAAACGCCGGCCCGCGACATCGAGGAAGACCGCGGGGTGGCCCCCGACCGGGACCCACGGCAGCAGGAGGTAAACGGCGATGAGGATCCAGGCACTGAGGCTCCGCCGCGCGGTCAGGCGTCCGCGCACGTCGGCCGGATACAGAAAAGGCCGGGAGCCATCGGCGGCGATGGTCGTGACGGAGTCCCGCGTCGGCGTGTGCCGGCGGGCCGGGGACTTGTTGGGTGGAAGGGCTGCGCTCATGCGTGGTGTGAGCGGGCATCCTTACGCACCCCGCCCTGGCGGGCATCCCGCTTGGGAGGGGATCGGCGCCGCCGTGAGCCGGCGGGATGTCGTCTGGAAAATCACTTGGAAGCCTCGACGGTCACGGCCTCGCCGGGTTGATGGTGGCTGAGCAGGTAGGCGACGACCTCCGCGGTCTTCTTCTGACCGAGCACGGGTTCCCAGGCGGGCATGCCCTTGGCCGGGACGCCTTTCGCGGCCGTGACGTAGATTTCCCTCGGCGTGCCGCCATGGACCCAGGCGGTGTCGGTGAGGTCCGGCCCGATGGCGGCAGGGCTCTCGGACTTGCCGCGCAGGCTCGCGAGGTGGCAGGCGACGCAGTTGGCTTGAAACGTCTGCCGGCCGGCCTCGACGAAGACCGGGTTGCGGCTCATTTCCCAGAATTTGCCGTCATCGCTGACGTCGATCGACGACGCCATCTTGGCCGCGGTCACGCGCGCCATGGCGGCGTCGACCTGCACGCCGTCGTCCGGCACGAGGCCGGCGATCATATGGACAAACCAATAGACGATCGAGAAGACGATCGAACCGTAGAGCGTGTAGAGCCACCAGTTCGGCAGGCGCTGGTCATACTCCTGAATCCCGTCGTAGATGTGCTCGCGGAGCGGGACGTCGGACTGGTCGGAGGGCGGTTTGGGCGCGTGCATGGGCGGGTCAGTCGTGTTCGAGTGGCAGGCGGGCCAGCCGGTCGGCCTGCGCGGAGTTCATCCGCGCGGCACGCCAGCCGGCGGCGAGGTAGATGCACGAGGCCACGGCCAGGGCGACGACGGGGAAAATGAGCTGCCAGTCTTCGTAGATGATGCGGCGGAGCATGGTTTTCAGGGAGTTGGAATTTGAAGGGTGCGGCGGGGGATTCAGCGCGACGCGGTGGTCGGCTCCCACTTCTTCCCGAGGGATTGCAGGTAGGCGATGAGCGCGACCATCTCGCGGTCCGGGTCGACGTAACGGCCCTCCGCGCGGAGTTCCTTGGAAATTTCCTTCGCCTGCTCCTTCGCGAGGCGGTCGATCTCCGCCGGGGCCCAGTTCGGGAACGGCACGCCCAGGAGTCGCTGGACGCGGATCTTCGCCGTGAGCGAGGCGTAGTCGGTCGGCTGGTCCTTGAGCCAGGTGTAGTCCGGCATGTTGGAACCGGCGGAAATGTTACGCGGGTTTTCCAGGTGATCGTAGTGCCAGGCGTGGTTGTATTTCCCGCCGACGCGCGCGAGGTCGGGCCCCGTGCGCTTCGAGCCCCACTGGTACGGATGGTCCCAGATCGACTCGCCCAGGCGCGAGTAGTCGCCGTAGCGCATCACGTCCGGCACGAGCGTGCGGATCATCTGCGAATGGCAGTTGTAGCAGCCCTCGCGGACGTAGAGGTCGCGGCCGGCGAGTTCGAGCGGCGTGTAAACCTTGGCGACGCGGTCCTCCGTCTGCAGGCGGCGGTCGATGGTGATCATCGGGATGATCTGGATGAGCCCGCCGATGACGACGGAGAGGAGCGTCAGCACGGTGAACGGCAGGGCGTTGACCAGCAGGCGGTCGTACCAATCGCCCCACGCCCGGCCGCGGGACTCGTAGTGGCCGATGGCCGCCAGCACGCTGATGACGGTGAGCACGAGGCCCGCCAGGTGGACGAGGCCGCCGGCAAACATCCAGGCGCCGGCCCCGACCAGCCCCAGCGTGGTGTAGATCACGGGCGCACTGAAGACCGTGCCGCGCATGCCGAGGCGGCCGGCCGCGGCCGGCGCCTCCGCGAAGACCTCCATGGTGCCGTTGACGGCCGGCACGCCGCGGATGGAGCGCGCGATGTTCCACGCCATGATCAGGAAGCCGGTGAGATAAAGGCCGCCGCCGACCACACGCAGCAGCATGAGCGGGCGGATGACGTTGAGGGTCTCGATGAAGTTCGGGTACTTGAGGATCGTGCCGCCCTCGGCGGTGGCGTTGAGCATCAGGCCCTGGGAAATGCCCGAGGCCCACATCGCGGCGACGTAAAGCAGGATGCCCACGGTCCCGAGCCAGAAATGGAGGTTGGCGAGGGATTCCGAGTGCAACTTCGTCTTCCACAGCCGCGGCACGAGCCAGTAGAACATGCCCGCCGCCATGAAACCATTCCAGCCGAGCGCGCCCGCGTGGACGTGGCCGATGATCCAGTCGGTGTAGTGGCCGAGGGCGTTGACGGACTTGATCGAGAGCAGCGGGCCCTCGAACGTCGCCATGCCGTAGAACGTGATGCCCGCGGCGAAGAACTTGATGACCGGGTCGGTGCGCAGCTTGCCCCAGGCGCCGCGGAGCGTGAGGAGGCCGTTGAGCATGCCGCCCCAGGACGGCGCCCACAGCATGAGCGAGAAGGTCATGCCGAGCAGTTGCAGCCAGTTCGGCAGCGCGGTGTTCAGCAGGTGATGCGGCCCGGCCCAGATGTAGAGGAACACGAGCGACCAGAAATGGATCACCGACAGCCGGTACGAATACACCGGCCGCTCCGCCGCCTTCGGCAGGAAGTAATACATGATGCCGAGAATCGGCGTGGTGAGGAAGAACGCCACGGCGTTGTGCCCGTACCACCATTGCACCAGGCCGTCCTGCACGCCGCCAAAGACCGGGTAGCTGTGCACCAGCGACGTCGGGATCGAGAGGTGGTTGACGATGTAGAGCATCGCCACGGTGATGATCGTCCCGATGTAGAACCAGATCGCGACGTAGAGGGACTTCTCGTGGCGGCGCGCAAGCGTCCAGAAGAAGTTCACGCCAAAGACCACCCAGATGAACGCGACCGCAATGTTGATCGGCCAGATGAGCTCGGCGTACTCCTTGCCGCGCGTGAGGCCGAGCGGCAGGGTGACGGCCGCGGCGACGATGATGAGCTGCCAGCCCCAGAAGTGCAGCGCGGAGAGGAAATCGCTCGCGAGCCGGGCCTTCACCAGTCGCTGCGTCGAGTAGTAGATGCCGGCGAACATCATGTTGCCGACAAAGGCGAAGATGACGGCGTTGGTGTGGAGCGGGCGCAGCCGGCCGAAGCTCAGCCAGGCCTGGCCGAAGTTGGCCTGCCAGAAATTAAGCTGGGTCGCGATGAGCACGCCGACGAGCATGCCGACGGCGCCCCACCCGATCGCCGCCAGCATGAACTGGCGCACGACCTTGTCGTTGAATTCGAGGGTGATCTTCTGTCCGGTTGTCATGGGCGTGGAAATCAGGGGGAGACGGCCGGAGTGCCGGCGAGACGCTTGAGGCAGCCCACGCAGGGCGGACGGGAGCCATCGCGACAGCCGCAGCGGCTGTCCTCATGGGCGTGGTCATGTCCGTCGTGATCGTCGTGATCGTGATCGGCCGGCATCGGTGAAACCAGGGCTGCACGCCCGTCTGGCTCGCGCGAAGGGTGAACGCTCCCCGCGGCCAGCTGCGGCGTTTCCTCCGCCAGCGGCAGCAGTGAATCCCGCTCGGCGCTGGCGAAGCGGCGGCGGCGCTGTTCGTGGACGAACAGCGCGATGAAGAGGCCGGCCAGGAGCAGGCTGAAGAAAACGGTAAGCGGAATGACGGACATGGCGTGGAATGTCAGCCCCTCACCCTACGACATCCGGCGTCTCCCGGCTGCGCATCGCTTGGCCATCCCTGCGCACGCGTTGCAGTTCATGCCACGGCGGCGGTCCCCGCCGGTCCGCAGGGGCGCAATGCGCAGCAAAGGCTTCACTTTTTCCATGCGCAGGCATGCCAGGTTGTGGGTTAAGGCGCGGCCCACCCGGGCTTCGGGCGGGCCCGCCGCACCCATCAACACGCGCCGGGAATTTATCGCTGCCCGGCGAGCGCGCGGGGGAACAGGATGTTGTTTTCCTTGTGCACGTGACGGTGCAAGTCCGCCTCGAACTCCGCCAGGCCGGCCAGCAGCGCCCGGTGCGTGTTGCAGGCGTCCGCGCCCGGCGTGAAACCGTCGGTGAGCAACCGCAAGCGTCCAGTCAGGCCGCCGGCGCTCTCATGTTCGGCTTCCATCTGCGCAATGGGCCCGGCGAGGTCCGCCGGCTGTTCGCCGGCCGCGATCCGCCGGACGAGCGGAAACAGGATCTGCTCCTCCTTCTGCATGTGGCTGAGCATCTCCTCGGCCAGGTCGCGCACCGCCAGCCGCACCTCGCGCAGCCGGGCGTCGCGCCACTCATGCTTGAGCGCCACGCGGTCCGCCATTTCCACGAGCCGCGGCAGCTCGGTCTTCAGGTAGGCGTGGTGGACGGCCTCGATGTGGTCCGCCAGTTCCGCCTGCCCCATCGCGGCCGCGTTCACCTCCGGCGCGCCGGCGGCCAGCGCGGCGCCGGCCGACTCCAGCAAGGCGAGCGTGGTGCCGAGGTCCAGGCCGCGCCGGGCGCACACCGCGGCGAGCGGCTGCTTGCCGCCGCAGCAATAGTCGATGCCGAGCTGCTCAAAAAGGCGGGCCAGCAACGGGCGGGCGGCGACGATTTCGCCGACGGTGGATTCGGGGGTGAAGACGGAGGAAACAGCGGTGGAGGACATGCCCCAGTATCGCCCGGCCGGGCGCCGCGCGCCTTGAGCCAGATCAAGCAATCGCCGGATCGTGGCGCCGGCGGCCTGGCGGCCTATCGCAGGCCGTCGGCCGGGGCGGTCGGCGGCACGCCCACCATCGCCCGCAGGCGCTGGCCGATGGTCTCGGCGATGGCGGTCAGCTCCGTGGCCTCACGGGGCGACAGCCGCGCCTGGCAATGACGGCCCCACAGGCCGAGCCACGCCGCAAAATGCCGTTCCTCCAGGCCGAGCGGCATGTGCCGCATCGCCATGCCGCCGCGATAGTTCATCGGACCGCCGGTGACCCCCGACCAGAAGTCGGCGATCTTCTCGAGGTGCGCCGGCCAGTCCGTGATGTGGGCCGTGAAGATCGGGCCGATCTCCTGGTGCTGGCGGACGTCCGCATAAAAATATTTCAGCAGCTGCAGCAGCGGGGCGCGCCCGCCGATGCGGTCGAAGAGCGTGGCGGGGGAGTCGGCGTTTTCGGTCATGGGCAGGCGGGACGGCACCATGCGCGCGCCGGAGGTTTTCGCAAACGCGCCCGCGGCGTCACGCTTCGCCGAGGTTCCGCCGACGCAGCGCGACCAGCGCCGACAGGTCGTGGACGGTGATCGTTTTTCCGGCGACCGTGATGAGCCGGCGGTCGCGCAGGCTCGCGAGCGTGCGCGACAGCGTCTCGCTGCTCGTGCCCAGTTCGGCCGCGAGCACCCGCTTCGTGCCGGGCAACTGGATGACCCCGCCGGGCGCGGCGCGGCCGTGCTTCACCAGCCAGTTCACGAGGCGGGTTTCGACGTCCTTCAGGGTGAGATCGTCGAGCATGCCCACCAGCACCCGCAGATGGGCGCTCATCGAGCCGAGCATGCGCAGCGCGAGGTCGGGGCGCCGGCTCAGCAACTCGAGCACCGGGGCCTTCGGCAACAGGAGGACGACGGACGGCTCCACGGCGCGCGCATCGGCCGGATAGCCGGTCGGCGAGGCCAGCGCCCCCTCGGCAAAGGATTCGCCCGCCCGGAAGACGTGGATGACCTGCTCCCGGCCCGCGGCGCTGACGCGGTGCACGTTCACCGCGCCGCTTTGCACCACGTAGAAGCCCTGCGACGGCTCGCCCTCGTGGAACAAATAATCGCCCTTGGGCAGCTCCAGGGAGCGCACGAAGGACGCGATGGCCTGCAGATCCTCGCCGGGCAGGCTCGAGAACAGCTGGCAGCAACGCAGACAGCCCACCAGGCCGGTCAGCTTGAGGTCGGAGCGGGACGGAGCGGAGGACATGACACGTCATTTGATACTCATCGCCGCGGCGGTGTCGCGTGAAAAACCACCGGTTGGTCCGGGGAAGGAAAACCCTTCGCGAGCCGGCCCCACGTCACGGCCGCCAGAAGTTCACGCTCCAGGCGCCGTCGGCGCGATGGTCGAGCGAAACCGCGAAACCCTCGGCCTTGAGCAACTCGATGAGCGGCGCCGGCACAAAGGGCGCGATCACCGTCAGGCCGCGGCCGGGACTGAGCTTGTCCACCTCGGCCCGTATGAGGCGGAACGGCTCCTCCCCGCGGGCGAGCGGTGCGCGCACATCGAGAATCTTGAATTTCGGGACGGACATGGTGGGGCGGATTAATAGGTGAACTCGGCCTGAATCCAAATCTTTTGGACGTTGGGATACGCCGCGGCCTCGCGGCGGAAATTTGCGTACTTGAGCGTCGCCGTGACCCTCGGCCCGAACTTGCGCACGAGCTGCGCGTCGAATTCACGGCCGGGATCGGCCGCGCCGGCGTCGGCGGCAAACCAGTGATAAAGGGCCAGCGCGTTGATCCCGTGGGGCAGCGTTGCGGAACCCTTCAGATAGGTATCCTGCAGGCCGGCCGCGGGCGTGGCGAGGAACAGGTCGGCCCAGCCGTTGAACGCGTGCAGCGTGGCCAGCGGCGTCTTGAAGCCCGTGCCGCGATCCGTGCCGAGCAATTCCTGCCCGACGGCAATCGCGCCGGACTTCGCGGCGAGGCCGAGTTCGAGCGCATGATAGCGGGCGCGATAATCGAGCGCGCTGTGACCGGCGTCGGTCTGCGTGGCGATTTCCGCGCGGTAGGTGAACCGCAGCGCATTGCTCACCGGCCGGCCGCCGGCGAAACTCACGCCGTAGGTGGCGCAGCTTTGCGCGGCGGCGGCCCCGCGAAAATCAAGCAGGTAGGCGTAGCCGGTAAGCGTGC
This sequence comes from uncultured Oleiharenicola sp., assembly GCA_964515595.1. Classification (GTDB taxonomy): domain Bacteria; phylum Verrucomicrobiota; class Verrucomicrobiia; order Opitutales; family Opitutaceae; genus Lacunisphaera. Next base: position 13,910 of record CAZEUN010000011.1, read on the forward strand.
CTCCCGCGAGATCGCGACGGCTCGCATTGAAGAGGTGGGAATTCGAACGCCAGTAGCCCTGCGGATGGCGGTCGCCGAAGACGCGGTTAACGCGATCGAGCCAGGCGTAGTTCAGCGTGGTCTTCGGCGGCGACTTGTCCTGCAGCACGACGGCGTCGAAGGTCTGCATGTTCTGCCGCCAGCCGGAGTCGCCGATGAAGCGGGCGTTGTCCATCACCAGCCGCTGCCGTCCGGCCGTGAGGGTGGTCGCGCCCCCGGTATGGGCGACCCACGCCTGGTTGATCTCCGTGCCGCGGGGATCGGCCACCACCGCGCGGCCGGCGCCGCCGGGATTGATGCCCGCCTGGCTGTAGGCGTCGCCGTCGAGCGGCGCGATGTTCTCCACCTCGAGCAACGCGGTCCAGCCGTTCCAAGGGGCCGGACTCACGCCGAGGCGCGTGCGCAACGTCAGGGCTTCGGCGTCAAGCAGACCCGTCTGCCGCACCTCCTCGGAGCGCAGCCGGAGATCGAGCGAAATCCTCGCGGCATCCGGCGCCGCGGTGGCGGTGGTGGCGGCGAGCAGGCCGGCGAGGAGGAAAATCGAATGCTTCTTCATGGCGCCACTCTACTCCCCCGCCGGACGCCGCACCTTGACGGGGATCAAGCGCGGCGGAAATTCCCGCGGCGGGCGCTGGCTGGAATCCGCCGCCGTTCCGCACCCGGTTACCTCCGGGGCGCCGCCACCAGCGCGGCGGCCGCCTCGTCCAGCCCGCCCTTCAGACCGGCGCGCTGGTGGACGATCTCCCCCTCGGCGTTGAGGATCGTGATGAGGTTAGAGTGGGAGAAATTGCCATCGGCTTCGCGCTTGTACTTCACGCCGAGCAGCGCCGCGAGTTCGCGCACGGCATCGTCGTCGCCGTGCAGCAAGGTCCAGGCGCCGTCGAGCCCGCGGCTCCGGCGATAGGCCGCGAGCGCGGCCGGCGTGTCGCGCGCCACGTCGAACGAAACCAGCACGAAGGCTGCGCGGTCGCGGACCTCCGCCGGCAGCTTGGCCCGGATCGCCTCCATGTCCGTCACGAGCAGCGGGCAGGCGTAGCCGCACGAGGCGAAGAACATCGTCAGGACCACCGGGCGGCCGCGCAACGCGCCGAGGCGGACCGTTTGCCCGGCATCATCGGTGAAGGCGCCGTCGGCCTGGTAGATCGAACCCGCGCTGAACGGCGCGGCGGCGGGCAGGACCTCGCAGCACGCGGCTTTCTTGGGCGCCGTTTTTTCCTTGCAGCAATCGTCCGCCGGCGCGGCGGCGCCGAGGGTACAGGCACTCAGGATCAGGAACAGGGCGGTGGTTTTCATGGCGGGGAAGCGGGGGCGACGGCGGCGCCGCGGGCGCAGCGGAAACCGAGCGAGGTCGTGGTGTTGTTGGCCTGGAGCGAGGAACGGAGCGCCGCGCGCATGAAGGCGGCGTAGTCCGTCGGATCCTTCGCCCCCACGGCGCCGGCGCCGCAGAAGAGGTCGCGCTCGAGGCCGGCGTCGCCGCGCGACTCGCCGGTGACCATCGCGGTGTTGAAGTCGTCGACCCACTCCCACACCAGGCCGTGCAGGCCGCGCACGCCGTGGAAATCGGGTCGCGCCGTGGCGACGCCGGCCTGGACCGGCGGCACGGGCCGCGCGAGCCAGGCGTACAGGTCGCGTTGCAGCGCCTCGTCCTTCCGGCCGTCGGGCGACGTGTAGCCCGCCGCGGCGGCGAGCTCCCACTCGGCGGTGGTCGGCAGGCGCTTGCCGGCCCAGCGGGCGTAGGCGCGCGCGGCGAACCAGGAAACGCGAACGACCGGCGCATCGGGCGGCGCCTGGGTGCCGGGCTCGAGGTCGCCGGCCCAGTGCCCGAGATACGACTCGTCGGCAAAGATCCGGCTGACCTGCGAGCGGCGCCACTTCGGGTTCGCCGTCACGAACGCGAGGAAATCCGCGTTCGTGACCGGGCATTCATCGAGTAGAAACGCCGGCACCGCCACCTGCGCCGCGTCCCGGGTGCTGCGCTGGATGGGAACGTAGGTGCCGGCCGGGATCGGCCGCATCGCCGCGTCCCCGGTCGCGCCCGGCAACGTCCCGGCCAGGGCCAGGGCGGCCAGGCAGGAGGAAACCAGGGCGGAACGAAGGGTCATGGCGCGGCGGGTTGGGGCTGGCTCAGCGGATCTGGTGGCGGACCGCCTTGACCTGATCGGTCGTGAAGGCGTCGCCGGTGTTGCCCCACGAGTTGTAGATGTAGGTCAGCACGTCCGCAATCTGCGCATCGGTCAGCGAGGCCTCCTGCGCGGGCATGGCACTGTCGTACTTCTTGCCGTTGACGGTGATCGGGCCGGCCAGGCCCTTGAGCACGATGCGCACGGCCCGCTCGCGGTCCGCGAGCATGAAGTCCGAGCCGGCGACCGGCGGGAAGACGTTCGGCAGGCCCTTGCCGTCGGGTTGGTGACAGGCGAAGCAGAGGCCCATGTAGACCTGCTTGCCCTTCTCGATCTGCATTTCCTTGGTCAGGCCGGCGATGGCCGGGTTGGACTTGATCTCCGCGGCGATCTGCGCCTTCAGCTCGGCTTCGCGCTTGACCGAGGCCGAGCCGGCATCGGCGGCGGAGCCGATGTACACGGCGTCGATTTCCTTGCCCGAATAGATCACGCGGTCGGCGTCACCCGCGACCTTGAGCATGCCGAGCGCGCCCTTGTTGAACGCGCGGGTCAGCGAGTGGTCGACCAGGATGAACGTGCCCGGCGCCTCGAGCTTGAGCTCGACCATGACGGAGCCGCCCGACGGCACCAGGGTGGTCTGCACGTTGGGATTCGGCAGGCTGAGCCCGCCCTCGGGGAAGACGCGGTCGAAAATCTCGCCGATGATGTGGAACGAGGAGGTCATGTTCGGCCCGCCCACCCCGAAGAAGATGCGGATGTGGTCGCCCACCTTGGCGGTCATGGCGAGGTCGCCGACGAGGGAGCCGACGGAACCGTTGAACACGACGTACGGCGGGCGCTCGTCGATGGCCTTGGCCATGTCGAAGGACTGCATGCCTTCCTCCCCGTAGCGGCCGGTGGTGTAGAACTCGCCCTGCATGACGTAGAACTCCTTGTCGACCTTCGGCAGGCCCTCCTTCGGCTCCACCAGGATGAGCCCGTACATGCCGTTGCCGATGTGCATCGGCACGGGCGCGGTGGCGCAGTGATAAACGTAGATCCCGGGGTTCAGCGCCTTGAAGGTGAACTGCGAGCTGTGACCCGGCGCGGTGAACGTCGAGGTCGCGCCGCCGCCGGGGCCGGTCACGGCATGCAGGTCGATGTTGTGCGGCAGCTTCGAGGACGGGTGATTGTTCAGGTGGAATTCCACCACGTCGCCCTCGCGGATGCGGATGAACGAGCCCGGCACGGAGCCGCCGTAGGTCCAGAAGGTGTACTCGACCCCGTCCGCCAGGCGGCCCACGACCTCGCGCACCTCGAGATTGACCACGACGCGCGCCGGGAACTTGCGGGCGATCGGCGGCGGCACGTGCGGCGGGGACGTCAGGATCGCCTGTTCGACCGGCAAGTTGAGAACCTCGGGCGGCAGCACGACCGGGCCCTGGACGTCGGTCGGGCCTTCGTTGGCGACCGCAAACGGCGCGGCCAGCAAAGCACTCGCGAGGGTGAGGACGGGGAACAGACGGGATGACTTCATAATATGTGGGGGTGGATCGGATGCGAGATGAGCATACCCAATGGCAAAAGTCCCGCCTTGATCCAAATCAACGTCCGGGCATTTGCCGGGAGCGCGCATCCAAGGAAACCCGATCGGTCTTGTTAGGCATGGCGGTGAAGCCGGGGCGGAACGCACCCGCGGACAGGCGCGGCGAACGCCGCCGCGCCGCATCCACTAATGCTCCCCATGAGAAAGCCTTGAAGGTAAACCTGGTCGCCGGAGACCGCCCGGACCCGCCAAGTTTCTGGTCGACAAACCCCGGCCGGCTCCTTCTGTTGCGGGGATGGCTTCGCCTGAGAAAAAGTCCTTTTCCGTCGTCACGCTCCTCATCGACCTGGTGCTCTGCGCCATCGCGTTTGCCATCTTCTACTGGCTGGTAAACTCGCACGTGCCGTCGAACGACCCGAAGATGGTCCTGTTCTTCGGCGCTTCGGGCGCCGCCTGCATGACGGGCGTGTTCTGGCTCGCCCTGCAGATGCTGAAGGTCGTCTTCGTCTTCCAGCGCAGCTCGCGCAAGTAAGCCGGCCCCGAAACGCCGGCCCGGCCGGAAAATATCTCGCCCCGCCCTGCCCGGCGGGGTATTTTTTTGGGCAACACGCAACCGCCATGAGCTCGTCCCCGATCCCCCCGACGCTCCGGCCGCTGGTCGCCTACCTGGAAACCCTGACCGCGCGCGCCTCGATCGAACGCCTGCAGGAACTGCTCGCCGCCTCGAACGCGACCGCCGCAGACCTCCGCGACTTCATCCGCTTCGAACCGGGCCACTACCAGCGCAACCTCGTGGCGCTCGGGCCCTGGTATGAGGTGCTCGTCATCTGCTGGCGCAGCGGCCAGCGCAGCCCCATCCACAACCACGCCCAGTCCACCTGCGGGCTCAAGGTGCTCCAGGGCACCTGCAGCGAGACTTATTTCGCCCATTCGCCGTGCGGCCAAGTCGTGGCGCTCTCGACCACGGAGAAGCACGCCGGCGAGGTGTGCGCCTCGGAGGATGAGGACACGCACCAGGTCTCGAATTTGCAGGCGGCGGGGAACGACCTCGTCACGCTCCACATTTATTCGCCACCCCTGCGGAAGATGCAGAGATTTTCGATCACCAGCGCGGGCGCCGAGGACTGGGTGCCGCCGGTGGTGGAATTCGCCCACGGCGAGGGCATCTGAACCCACTATGACGAACAGCCGGTTCCAGCATGTCGCCGTCATCGGCGGCGGTTTCAGCGGCACGCTCGCGGCCGTGAACCTCGCGCGCCTGAGCCGGGGGCCGCTGCGCATCACCCTCGTCAACCACGGCGCCCCGCCGGGCCGCGGCGTCGCCTACGGCACGCGCCGGGCCGAGCACCTGCTCAACGTGGCGGCGCGCAACATGTCCGCCTTCCCCGACCACCCGAACCACCTGCTCGAGTGGCTGCGGACGCGGACCGACTACGCGCATGTCCCCGAAGCCGAGCTGCGCGAGACCTACCTGCCCCGCCGCATCTACGGTGACTACGTGCGGTGCCTGCTGCACCACCATGCCCGGTCCCTCGACCCGCGGTCGAAGGTGGAGTTCGTCCTGCTCGATGACGAGGTGTTCGACGTGGCGCCCGAAGGGGACGGCGCGCGGCTGCATTTTGCCAGCGGCACGACGCTCGAGGCCGACAAGGTCATCCTCGCCACCGGCAATGAAACGCCGGCCGACCTGCCGGGCAGCGACACGGTCGCCACGCACGACGCGTGGTGCGCCAACCCGTGGATGGATTGGGAATCGCGGATTCCCGCCGGCGGCGACATCTTCCTGCTCGGCACCGGCCTGACGACCGTCGATGCGATTGTCACGCTGCTGTCGCTCAACTGGCCCGGCACCCTCCACGCCGTCTCGCGCAACGGCCTGCTGCCGCAATCGCATTTCAAGGGCGTCGACGATCCCCTCTTCCCGCCCGCGGGCGTCGACCTCACGGCGCTCGGGCTCGCGCGCCTGGTGCGGCTGCTTGAGGAACATTGCGCGCGCCTGCGCGCCGCGGGGCTGAACCCGGCGATGGTCGTGGACAAGCTGCGCCCGCATACGCAGCGCATCTGGCAGGGGTTCACGGACGCCGAACGCCGCGAGTTCATCGCGCGCCACGCCGCCCGTTGGAATGTCCTGCGTCACCGCATCGCGCCGTCGATCCACCGCCAGGTGACGGAGGCGCTCGAGTCCGGCCGCTTGAAAATCACCCGCGCCGCCGTCATCGGCGTGAAACCGCTCGGGGAAAAAATCGGCGTCCAGTTGCGGGCGGCCGACGGCACGGTCGCAACCCGGGAGGCTGCGCTCGCCATCAACTGCACCGGTCCGCACACGCGCTTCACGGCCACACGATCAGCGCTGCTGCAAAATTTGCTCCGCCGCGGACTGGTGCAACCCGACTCGATGGACATGGGTGTGCGCATCGAGCCCGACTTCGCCACCGTGGAGGTCGGCGGCCGCTCGCCGTTTCTCTATGCCATCGGTCCGCTCCTGCGCGGGACGCTCTGGGAAACGGTCGCCGTGCCCGAGCTGCGCGGCCAGGCGCTCCGCGTCGCCCAGGTCCTGCTGGACGCCGCCGCGGTGACACCGGTCGAGGAAGCGGTGCTGGAGTACCAGATCTGAGCCGGGCCCGTGCGGGCAGGCGTTTCCATGATGCCCCATCCGGGGCCGGAAAATAGAGCGGGAAACCGGGGCAACTGCACGAGTCCGGCCGAGTCGGTTCAAAAATCACGGTGAAACATCAGGCCGGTCACGCGGCCGCTGGTGAAGGGAGAGAGACTGACTTTGCCAGGTGTCTCCCTGGGCCGGTCGTGCAGCTTCACGACATGAAGACCGACGGCCGTGCCGATAATGGCGCCGGCCACGACATCGCTGGCAAAGTGCGCGTTCTGCTCGATGCGGGAATAGCCCACCATGCCGGCGATACCATAGGCGACAATCCGGGTTGGCCAGTTCGGGTAATGCGCGACGATCACCGAGGCGACCGCGAAGGCCTGGGTCGTGTGACCGGAGGGAAAGGACTCGCTTCCGCTGAACGGCCGGAACGCGAACGTGTTCGCGGCTTCGCGGGGCCGGGAGCGGCCGACGCCATATTTCAGGACCGGAGTGATGATGCCGGCCGCGATAATGCTGGAGGTAATTCCGTCCATGGCCGTCGCGCGGGCGTTCCCGTCTTGCGCCAGCCGCCCGTAAACCTCGAAGCCCCCGAGAACGAGGAACGAGTATTCCGCTCCGAAGCGTTGCAACTGGCGGGTCGTGGTATCGAGCAGGTGCGTCCGGTTCTCCTGCGATTCCTCGCGGATCTGGCGGTCGAAAGCGGACGAGCCGGCCACCAAGGCGCCCAGTCCGCCGGCCAGCAGCCAGTCGTGCCGATCCCAGTGCAGCGGCGCGGCCAGCGTGTCACGCGTGTCATCCGCGAGCAGGCGGACATATTCCCGGGACAGCAGGCTGCCGGGACGGCGACCGGATCCGCCCAGCGGATGCCCGATCGCGGTGGTCTTGAGGTCCTCGACACCCCAATCGCGAGCCGCCAAGGATCCGGTCAAAAAAACCGCCACGCACACGGCGCACGACCGCCGCATCCGGAACGAGGGAAGGGAGAAATTCATGTCAGAGTGAGTTGTCGAATTTGAGGGGATCCTCCCTGGTCTTCCTGGCCGGCGAGCCAAAGCTGTACAGGAAACCGAGGTACACGATGCGCGCGCTGCGCCGGCGCGTGATCACCTCGTGCAGCAGCGGTGTCTCGAGGACATTGGTTTCCTTCAGCGAGTTGAAGAGATCCGAAACGGTGAGCACGATGGCCGCCTGCTTTTTCGCGAAGTCGTGGCGCACGCCGAGATTGGCGACCCAGGTCGGCCGACGCTCGCCCTGCGGGGTCAGCCGCGCCGAGGAATAGTTGGCATTGAGCTGCACCTGCGTGTCGCGCGGCAGGTGCAGGGTCACGCCGGCCTTGGCCAACCAGGAAACATCGGACTTGCTGGCGCTGTAACCGAGGTTCGAGGCGTCGATGGTGTTATAGAAGGTGTTCGAGCTGAAGTTGAGTGACGCCAGCTTGCCGAGATCCGTATTCGCGGTGAGCTCGAGACCGGCGGCATTGCTGGTCGCCAGGTTCGCATGTGTCGTGAGCAGGACGCCGCCCCCGAGGTCGGTGGTGACGTTGGTGAAGCCGTGGTAGGTCCGCCGGTCATACACCGTCGAGGTGAGGGTGGTGTCCCCCTGATGGTAACTGTAACCCGCCTCGATGGAATGGATGTCCTCGGGCCGGAGATGGGGATTGCCAGCGCGGAGCGTGAACGGATCGGCATACTCGGGGAACGGGTTCAGGTCGTCGATCTCCGGGCGGCGCACCCGGTGGCTGTAGTTGAGCTGCAGTTCGTGGCGATCGGTCAGGTGATGGGTCAAATGCAGCGTGGGATAGAGGCGGGTGGAGTCATCGCGACCGGTGGCACCCGTCGTGACCGAATGAAACCGGCCGCGGGTAAACTCCGGCCGCAATCCGGCCATGAATCCGAATGCGCCGAAGGTTCGCGCGTAGGTGGCGTAGACGGCATGCACGGCGCGATCATAGTCGAACGCATTGGTCCTGGCGGGATCGAGCAGGAAGCGGCCGGTGGCCGGATCGAGAAACTCCCCGCGGAAAACCGCGCCATAGCGCTCGTCGTCCAGGTTATAACCGGCCTCAAGGCGACCGGCATCGCCGAGGGGCCGGGCGTATTCAACAAGGGCCTCGCCGGTTTCGACCGCGTTCCGGACCAGCATGTTGTCGGCGGTGTCGCCTGGCGCCGGCAAGCGGTGGTGATTGATGTAACGGTTGTCCTCCTCTTCGGAAGTGCGCTGGGAACGCAGCTCGATGTTCAACTCGTGGTCCTCGCCAAACGTGTGCCGGTAGGTACCGGACACCTCCAGGTCCTGCTCATACTCGGGATCGTCGCGCACCCGGTCGTAATCGCTCGTCACGCCCCCGCCCCCGGCCGTCACCAGGTTGCGATCGGTCGCCCGGCGGCGAAAACTGCGCCGATTGTAGCTGGCCGCAATCCCGAACCGGTTGTCGGCATCCGGGGCGTAATCGATGCCCGCGCGGGCAATGCGTGTGAGCGGTCGCGATTCCTCGACCGTCTGTTTCTCGGCACGGATCGCGGCGCCCGTGGCGGGATTGACAATGACGCGAAGGTCGCTCGCGAGGCGCGGCCGGTCGTCCAGGCGCAGGCTCGCGCTGCCGGAAAAGTTCCAGGCGCCGGGGTGATAGTTGAACGAGGCCCCGGCGTTGTAACGGTCCTTGTTCCCCGCACTGGCGTTGACCGTGCCGGACACGCCGCCGCGGGATTTCTTCCTGAGCGCAATGTTGATGATGCCCGCGGTGCCATCCGGCTTGTATTTCGCCGACGGGTTGGTGATGACCTCGATCTTCTCGATGTCGCTGGCGGGCAGTTGCTGCAAAACCTCGGCGCGGCTGCGGCCCATCAGCGCCGAGGTGCGCCCGTTGATGAGAATGAGCACGTTCCCGGAACCGCGCAGGCCGACGTTCCCGTCGATGTCGACGTCAACTGAAGGCACATTCTGCAGCAAATCCCCCGCCGAACCTGCGGTGCTCTGGATTTCCTTGCCGACGTTGTACACCTTCCGGTCGATCGAGTTCAGGAATTTCTGCTGCGTGGCCTGAACCTGCATCTTCTCAAGCTGCAGCGTCTCGCCGCCGAGTCTTAAATCCGGGAATTCCGCCTTCGGATGCCGGACGTCCACGGTGAAGGCCGCCGTCGCCTGGCTGTCGGCTCCTACCGCTCCGTAGGCCAGCGTGTAGCGGCCAGCCTCCAGCGGGCCGAACGAGAACCGGCCCCGGGCATCGGACACGGTGCTCTGCACGAGGGTCCCGTCCGCCCGCTTCAGCGACACGGCCACCAACTCGACCGGCTGCTTGGTCCCGCCCGTGATGACACCGGTCACCGTCCCGATCGCCCGGGTGTCGGCCGCCTTCGGCGCGCTTTTCTCGGGCCCGTCTTCCGCATCCTCCGCGCGGGTCGGGGCGGCCCGGAACAGCACGGCGCAAAGGAAGAGGCGAAAAGCGGACTTGGACATCGGCCCCATCCTAACCGGCCAAGCATTATGGAATGATTATCCCGTCCCGCATCCTGCGTTTTTTTCGGGGGTCAGATAAAACGCCAGTTGCCCGGTCTCCCATGCCGCCGTCAGCCGCCAACCCATGGCCGTCGCGAAAATCCGGGCAAGACTCAATCCAAGGCCCGCGTGCTGTCCACCGGTGCGGGCCTCCTCCTTGCGCCAGAATCGTTCGAACACCCGCGCAACATCAGCGGCCGCCAGATCCCCGGCCGGATTGGCCACGCACAATCCCCCGCGTTTCCCGGTTACGGTGATTTCCGCGCCCGCGGGGGCGTAGTCCACGGCGTTGTCGAAAAGGTTGGCGAGAATCGAGCGCAGGAGGACCGGATCGGCCGCAATCGTGCCGGGCGAAACCTGCAGGTTGATCCGCAGGGCCCGGCCCGCGGCGCGCGCCGCGAAGGGCTGCCAGGCCGCCGCGACGAAGGGGGCAAGCGCCACCGGCTCGACGTGGACCACCAACTGCCCGCGTTCGCCCCGCGCCAGCGTCAGCAGGCGCGTGACCAGCGCCTCCATCTGCAAGGCGATCGCCAGGGTATCGCGATCCGTGGCGGCATCGCGGGACTCGGGCCATTTCAGCGCGCATTCGGCCAGGCTGCGCAGCTCCGCCAGCGGCGTGCGCAGCTCGTGCGCAAGATCGGCGCTGAAACGTCGCTCGCGCTCGAACGAGGTCTCGAGCCGCGCCAGCAGGTCGTTCCATCGCTCGCCGATCGGCCGCAGCTCCGCGGGCAGCCTGGTCGCGTCAAAACGGGCCGTGAGCGAGTCCGCATCGATCCGCGCGGCCTGGTCGGCCAGTTCGGTGACCGGCACCAACCCGCGCCGCAGCACGCGCGGCACCACGAGGAAGACGGCGCCGAGCAGCAGGATGCCGCAGCCGGCGACCGCCGCCGCCAGGCCCCCCAGCACCTCGTCGTGGTCTTCGCGATCCACCGCCACGATCAGCTCGACCGTCACCAGCAGCCCGGGATTCCTGTCATCGGCCGGCTTCGGTTTGAACAGGAAGCGAACGGCCCGACCCGGCCGGCCGTTGGGCAGCGTGAGATTCCAGTAAGCCGGCGTCTCCGTGGCGGCTCCCGGCGGGCGATCGATCCGCCTCCCCTTGAGCGAAGGCGAGCGCGCGACCGGCCGGCCGGCCTGGTCGCGCAGCTCGAAAAAGGAGCGTGCCTTGGCGTTGGTGAAGCCCCGCAGGACCTTGTCCTGGAAATCAACCTCGACCCGGCCATCCTGCTGCTCGGCCAGCGCGCCGATGCCGAGGCCGCGCGCCTCCAACGCACTGTCAAAGGCCTTGTCGAGCTGAATCCAGATAACGGCATAGAGCGCCACCAGCGCCCCGCCGAGCAGCCCGGCAAGCCAGATGAGCAGCTCGCGGGTGAGCTGGAGCCGAAGGGACTTCATGGCGTGCCGCGGGCCTCCAGCGGCTCGAGCACGTAGCCCAGGCCGCGGCGGGTGTGGATGAGCGGAACGGCCCCGGCGGAGTTCGCCAGTTTCTTCCGCAACATGCAGACCGCCGAGTCGACCACGTTGCTCATCGGGTCAACCTGGCCGTCATAGATGTGGGCCTCGATGTCAGCGCGCGACACCACTTCGCCGCGGCGGCGCGCCAGGTATTCGAGCAACTGGTATTCCCGGGCCGTGAGCTCGACGGCCCGCCCGGCGCGCTGCACCGTGCGCGCGGAGGTGTCGATGGCGAGGTCGGCGATCGCCAGGTGCGGTTGTTTCGCGCCATACGCGCGGCGGCACAGGGCCTGGACGCGCGCCAACAGTTCCTCGAGGGCGAAGGGCTTCACCAGGTAATCGTCGGCGCCGGCCTGCAGCCCGGTCACCCGGTCGCCCACCGTGTCGCGGGCCGTCAGCAGGAGCACGTGGATCGGGCGGCCGCTGGTTCGCAGGGTGCGCAGCACCTCGAGGCCGTCGCGTTTCGGCAGCATGATATCCAGGATCATGGCATCGTATTCATGCGATTCGGCCAGCCACAACCCCTCCTCCCCGTCGGCCGCCGTGTCCACCGCATAGCCGGAGCGGCGCAGCGCGGTGGCGATGTTGCGCGAGAGGCGCGGGGAATCTTCCACAACGAGGACGCGCATGACAATGCGGGACAGTCTAGCAGCAGAACATTATCCCAGGATGACGGCGGGGAAAATTCGGGACTAAACGTTCGTCACGTCGGAGCGTCGTTTGCCGAGCATCGACGCGACCATGATCGCCGCCTCGTACAGGAGGTACAGCGGCAGGGCGAAAAGGGACATGTTCAGCGGATCGGTCGTGGGCGTGACGATCGCCGCGATGATGAAGATCACCACGATGGCGTGCCGCCGGTATTGGCGCAGGGTCGCGACCTGGACGAGGTCCATGTAGACCGCCAGCACCACGAGCAGGGGAAACTCAAACGCCGCGCCCATGCCGAGCACGAGCCACATGAGCAGGCTGTAATATTTGTCGGCCGTCCACATGACGCTGTAGCCCATGGCGGCGTTCAGCTCGAGCGAGACCCGGAGGCTGCTCGCCGTGAGAAAATAATAACCGAAGGCCGCACCGCCGAGAAACAGCGCGAAGGCCGAGAGTCCCGTCGGCGCAATCACCCGCATTTCGCGCTTGGTCAGCGCCGGCGCCACGAACTGGCCGAGGAAGAAGAGCCAGAACGGCAGCGCCATCACGACGCCGCCGATCAAGCAGATGTCGATGATGACCGAGAAAACCGCCATCGGGCTGGTGGTGATGAGCCCCTGCTTGAACTGCGGAAAATCCTTCATCACCTGTTCCAGCGGCCAGTTGAGGAGCGTCGAGGCATCCTCCAACTGATAGGCGATGATCGTCACGAAAATCGCGAAGGCCACGGCGCACTTGATCAGCGTCCAGCGCAGGTCCTCGAGATGGTCCAGGAAGCCCATCGGCTTGCCGGCCTTCACCAACGAGGCATCGGCGCCGGGGTTGGCCTCATCATACTCATCCACTGGAGTTTGCTCGCTCAAGTCCTGACCTAGAAACACCTTTCGGCGGCCCCCGCAAGGATGGTTTGGCGAACTGGCGGCCCGCGAACCCTCCCCACCCCGCCCTGCCGGGCACCCTTCTTCATCGAGGGGACTCCGGCGGCGGAGATTCAGTCACCTCTACTATGAAGAGAGGTGGCGCACCGCGCCGGGGTGTGAGAGGGTGCGACCCCGGCTCGGACGCCCGCCCCGCGCCTGTTGAAGGGGTTGACACCCCCGCTCCCGCCCGCTCCGATAACCCCTCCTATTTTCACTCCATCCATGGCTAAAAAAACCACCGCTAAGAAGAAATCCGCCAAGCCGGCGGCCAAGAAATCAACCGCCGCCCGCGCGAAGTCACCGGGCGTCAAGTCCGCCAAATACGTTTACACGTGGGGCGCCGGCAAAGCCGACGGCAACGGTTCGATGAAGAACCTGCTCGGCGGCAAGGGCGCCAACCTCGCGGAGATGACCCGCATCAACCTCCCGGTGCCCCCGGGCTTCACGATCACCACGGAGGTCTGCACCTATTACTACGCCAACAAGCGCACCTACCCGGCCTCGCTGCAGGCGCAGATGGAAGCCGGCGTGAAGAACATGGAGAAGATCATGGGCACGAAGTTCGGCGCCACCGAGGGCATGCCGCTGCTCGTCGCCGTCCGCTCCGGCGCCCGCGATTCCATGCCGGGCATGATGGACACGATCCTCAACCTCGGCCTCAACGACGCCTCCGTCATCGCCCTGGTCAACGCCACCAAGAACGAGCGCTTCGCCTGGGACTGCTACCGCCGCTTCATCCAGATGTATGGCGACGTCGTCATGGGCGTCCAGAAGCGCGAGGGCGAGGACCACGATCCCTTCGAGCACACCATCCACACCTTCAAGCACGAGACCTACCACAAGGATGTCATCGATTCCGACCTGACGGCCGCCGACCAGCAGGAACTCGTCAAGCGCTTCAAGGCCCTCATCAAGGACCGCACGGGCAAGGCGTTCCCGAACGACCCGTGGGACCAGCTGCGCGGCGCCGCCGGCGCCGTCTTCGGCTCCTGGATGAACGACCGCGCCAAGGTCTACCGCGCGAAATACAACATCCCCTCCGAGTGGGGCACCGCCGTCAACGTGCAGGCCATGGTGTTCGGCAACACCGGCAACACCTCCGGCTCCGGCGTCGCGTTCACCCGCAACCCGGCCAACGGCACCAACGAATTCTACGGCGAGTTCCTGATCAATGCGCAGGGTGAGGACGTCGTCGCCGGCGTCCGCACGCCCGAGCCGGTCCTCAAGCTGAAGGACCAGATGCCGAAGTCCTACGCCGAGCTCCTCAAGGTCCGCGCGACGCTCGAGAAGCATTTCAAGGACGTCCAGGACATCGAGTTCACGATCCAGGACGGCAAGCTGTTCATGCTGCAGACCCGCAACGGCAAGCGCACCGCCGCCGCCGCGCTGAAGTTCTCGATGAACATGGTCCGCGAGGGCCTCATCGACTGGCGCACCGCCGTCATGCGCAACCCGGCCGACCAGCTCGAGCAGCTCCTCGCGCCGATCTTCGACCTCAGCGAGGTCAAGAAGGCCACCGTCATCGCCACCGGCCTCCCGGCCGGCCCGGGCGCCGCCACCGGCAAGATCTACTTCAACGCCGACCGCGCGGTCACCGCCGCCGAGAAGGGCGAGAAGGTCCTGCTCGTCCGCGTCGAGACGTCGCCGGAAGATCTCCGCGGCATGATCGCCGCCGAGGGCATCCTCACCGCCCGCGGCGGGGTCTCCTCGCACGCCGCGCTCGTCGCCCGCCAGATGGGCAAGGTCTGCGTGTGCGGCGCCGCCGCCCTGCAGGTCGACTACGACAGGAAGACCGTCACCGTCTCGGGCCAGACCTACAACGAAGGCGACTTCCTCTCGATCGACGGCACCGCCGGCACCGTGTACGCGGGCCAGATCAAGACGGCCCCGTCCGAGATCATCGCCGGCCTCATCAACAACGATGCCGCCGCGCGCAAGACCGAGAAGTTCCTGCACTACACGCAGCTGATGAAGTGGTGCGCGCTGGCCACCAAGCTGCAGGTTCGCACCAACGCCGACACGCCCGAGCAGACCGCCCAGGCGATCGCGTTCGGCGCCGTCGGCATCGGCCTCACCCGCACGGAACACATGTTCTTCGAGGGCGACCGCATCGACGCCATGCGCGAGATGATCCTCGCCGACAACCTCGGCGCCCGCGAGGCCGCCCTCGCGAAGCTCCTGCCCTACCAGCGCGACGACTTCTTCGGAATCTTCAAGGCGCTCAAGGGCTTCCCGGCGACCATCCGCTTCCTCGACCCGCCGCTGCACGAGTTCCTCCCGAACTCGGCGGACCAGCAGGCCGCCCTCGCGAAGAAGCTCGGCATCGACGTGAAGAAGATCGAGCACCGCGTGCACGAGCTCCATGAGTTCAACCCGATGCTCGGTTTCCGCGGCTGCCGCCTCGGCATCAAGTATCCGGAAATCACCGCCATGCAGGCCCGCGCCGTGCTCGAGGCGGCGGCGGACGCCAACAAGGCCGGCTTCAAGGCCAAGCCTGAGATCATGATCCCGCTCGTCGGCTTCAAGCGCGAGCTCGACCTCCAGGTCGCGCTCGTCCACGAGGTCGCCGCCAAGGTCCAGGCCGAGAAGAAGGTGAAGATCGCCTACTCGGTCGGCACCATGATCGAGATCCCGCGCGGCGCGCTCACCGCCGACGAGATCGCGAAGACCGCCGAGTTCTTCAGCTTCGGCACCAATGACCTCACGCAGACCTGCCTTGGCATGTCGCGCGACGACTCCGGCTCCTTCCTCGGCGCCTACCAGGAGTCCGAGATCATGAAGAAGAACCCCTTCGCCTCGATCGACCAGACCGGCGTCGGCCAGCTCATGCAGATCGCCATCGAGAAGGGCCGCGCCACGCGTCCCGACATCAAGCTCGGCATCTGCGGCGAGCACGGCGGCGACCCGGACTCGGTGAAGTTCTGCCATAAGCTCGGCCTCAGCTATGTCTCCTGCAGCCCGTATCGCGTCCCCGTGGCGCGCCTCGCGGCGGCCCAAGCTGCGATCAGCGACGCCAAGAAATAAGGTGGGAGGGGTTTTATCCCCCGACTCTTTCAAGCCCCGGACTGAAAAGTCCGGGGCTTTGTTTTTGAGCAGGACGCCAGGTGGAGCGCGTTGCCTCGTTCGGGCTCAAGCGGGGATCTGCGCAGGCGCTGCGTCGAAAGCAGGCGGGTAAACGCCGGGATGGGGGCAGCACCTGCCCCTCGCCGTTTTGCCACCCTGGCGAATTCCGCCTTTGCGCTTGGCGGGGTCTTTGTGGCAAACATTCCTTCTCCATGAAACTCCGCCCCTTCCTGATCAGCCTGCTCGCGGCCCTGCTGGCCTTTCCGGCATTCGCGCAACAGCCGTCCACCGCCACCGTCGGCGACGCCGCCAAGTCCTCCGACGAGCTCGTCACCGAGGAACTCACCGCGCTGGTAAACCGCATCAAGACCAAGATCGGCGCGGGCGGGCGCACCGCCGAGGCCCTGGCGCCCGAACTGGCGGACTTCGACCAACTGCTCGCCAGGCACAGCGCCGAAAAGACCGACCGGGTGGCCAGCATCGCCGTCATGCGCGCGGGCCTCTACATCCAGGTGCTGGAGGACCTGGCCAAGGGCCGCGAACTGTTGCTCGCGCTGAAGCGGGATTTTCCGGACACGCAGCCAGCCAAAAATGTCGACGCCATGCTCAAGGAACTCGACGCGATGGCCGCGGCCAAGGCCGCCAAGGCCGCGCTCGTCGGCAGCCCGGCGCCGGAATTGCATTTCAGCTGGGCCTCGAAAGCGGGCCTCAAAACCCTCTCGGAGCTGAAGGGCCAGGTCGTGGTCCTCGATTTCTGGGCGACGTGGTGCGGGCCGTGCATCCACTCGTTCCCGCAGGTTCGCGAGCATGTCGCCCGTTTCAAGGACTCGCCCGTCACGTTCATCGGCGTGACGAGCATCCAGGGTGCGGTCGCCAACCTCGAGGCCACGCGCATCGACACCAAGGGCGATCCGGCGAAGGAAATGGCGCTGATGCCCGCCTTCATGAAGAAGCATGAGATGACGTGGAACGTCGCCTTCAGCGAGGAACCGGTTTTCAACCCCGCCTATGGCATCGAGGGCATTCCGTTTCTCGCGATCATCGCGCCTGACGGCACCGTGCGTCACGCCGGCCTGCACCCGGGCGACCCCGACGCCGACGTCGCCGGGAAAATCGAAGCGATCTTGAAAGAGTTCAAGTTGCCGGTGCCGGCGAAGTCGTAACAGGTGGAGCGCGCTGACCCGGGGCGCGCTTGCTTGGAAAAACGTCCTGAGGTCAGGACGTTCTACCTTAAGAAGGCCTCCACCCCGGGGTTTCCCGCTTCCCGATGGCGGCATGCGGTGCCCGCCGGATTCCCGGAGGCGGCCGGCCAGGTTAGTCTTGGCCCATGTCCCAAGAACACTACCTCGATTGCATTGAAGCCTGTCAGCGGTGCGCCGTCGCCTGCGACCATTGCGCGACCGAATGCCTGGAGGAGATTGAGATGAAGCGGATGGTCCACTGCATCCGCCTCAACCGCTCGTGCGCCGACCTTTGTGCGCTGTCCGTCCGCGAGATGTCGCGGGGCTCCGAGTTCGCCGAGCAGGCCTGCCAGCTCTGCGCCGAGGCCTGCGAGCTCTGTGCGGCCGAGTGTGCGAAGCACGACATGGAGCACTGCCAGGTGTGCGCCCAGGCCTGCCGGGAATGCGCGGAGTCCTGCCGCCAGGTCGCTGCCCAGGCCGAAGGCGCCTGGTAGGGCCGGTCAAAGACCGAGTCCACGCGGCATCCCTAAATCGCCGGGGACAGCGCCACGCTCGTAAAGCGCACACTCATCGCCCCGGCGACATGCGAGCTCACTCCCAAGCCCGCAAAACCGTCGTGATCGGGCAACGGGTCGGCGGTGATGCCGAGCAACGTCCAGTTCTGGCCATCGCCCGAGAACTCCGCCCTGGCGGTGTTGTCATGGGACCGTCTCAACCTGAGCCAGCAAGGTGCGCCGGGCAGCCACGAATGTTGGGCCTCCGTCGTCACCGCTCCGCTCGATGAGCGCACCTGCAACGTGATCCCGACCCCGGGCGTCAGGGCGAGGAATACATTGGTTGCCCCTGCCTCGAGTGAGGAACGGAACATGAGCCCCGCCTTGGCCCAGGGATGCGTATTGGTCATGCTGTCCACCCGGGCGGAAATCTCGCCGTCACCGTCCGTGCTGACCCACGGCACATAGACATACAGACCATCGTCGGCCGGTCCCCAGATGTCCGCGCCGGCCGCAGTGACATCGATGTTCAAGGGCTGGTTTGAGCCCGCGACGCCGCCGGTCTTGGTGAACGAGCCGCTCCCGGCCCCCCATGTCGCCTGCTGCCAGCCATCCCGCGGTGGCTCGGTTCGCAGCAGCACATTGCTGAAAGCCGCGGTGGCGGATGCCGTCGCATGCGAACTGACCCCGAAGCCCACATAAATGTCCGCGGCCATCGCCAGCTGCGTGGAACCAAGCGGCTTCCACGTGACGTTGTCCGTGGAATAAGCCGCCGTGAACGTGTCGCCTGCGCGCGTCAAAGCCAGCCAGCATGGCACGCCGGGCAACCAGTCGTGCTGCACTTCGCTGGTGGTTCCGCCACTCACCGCCCGAACCTGCAAGGTGGCGCCGTTGCCCGGCGTCAGCCCAACAAAGACATTGCGCGATGTCGCGGTCAGGTTCTCGCGGAACATCAGCCCGGCCTTGGTCCACGGATGAATGTTGGTGAGGCTGTCCAGGCGCACGATGATCTGGCCGTCGCCGCTCCAGGCCCGCTGCACGAACTGGCCGTCGTCAAACTGCCCCCAGAGGTCGGTTCCCACGGCGTTCACCGTGACGGAATTCGCAGCGGGCGTCGCAAATGTCCCGCTGCCCGCGCCCAGGTTGGTCTGCGTCCAGTCGCCCGGGGGCGGTGGCGGTGGGGGCGGCGGGGGCGTGGCCGTGGTCAGCTGCACGTATTCGAACGCAGCCGTGGTCAGCTGCGTCGTGGTGTGCGCGCTGGCGGCGACGCCCACGTAGATGTCGGCGCCCATCGCCAGCGTTTGCGTCCCCTGCACGGTCCACGTGGTCCCGTCGGACGAGGTCGAGGCGGTGAAGAGGTCCCCACTCCGGACCAGGCGAACCCAATACGGCGCGTTCACCCAAGGCCCGTTGGTCAGGGTGGTGTCGCCGCCGGTGGTCGTCCGGACTTGCAGGCCGGAGACGTTGTCAGCCGTAAGCAGGTACGCGACGTTGCGCGAATCGGCCGCGAGGCTCTCGCGAAACATCACCCCGGCCTTCGCCCACGGATGCGTGTTGGTGATCGAGGTCACGCGGGCCTTGATCTCTCCGTCACCGTGCAGCGTCTGGTAGACGTAGCGGAATCCATCCGCCGCGAACCAGATGTCCGCACCGCCCGCCCGCACCGCGATGGCCTGTCCATCGACCGTCTGCGAGCCGCCGGGGCCCACGTTGCCAATGTCCAGACCCTGCCAGCCGGACGGCGGCTGGTTGTTCGTCGTGAGCACAATCGGGTCGCTGTAATTGGAGTAAACGCTGCCGCGCTGCGCCCGCACGCGGTACGAGTAAGTGGTGTTCGCGGTGAGCCCGGCATCGTTGAATGCCTGGCTGTTCGCCGCGGCCGTGCCGACCTCGACAAAGCTCCCGCCAAAGCCGGGCGAGCGCTCGATCGAGAAACCGGTTTCGTCGGTGGAGTTGTCGACCCACGTGAGCGTGACCGTGCTGGCGCTCAGCGACGTGGAGGCAAGGTGGCTCGGCGCCGCCGGCGGATTGGCGGGCGGCTCCACGCCGATGAGCTCAACGTGATCGAGCGTGGCGGTGAGCATCGTGCCCGCCGCATGACTGCTGATGGCCAGGCCCACGTAGGCATTGTTGGGCAGGTCGCAGTTGATCGTGCCGAGCGACGTCCAGGTGTTGCCGTCATCGGAACGATACGCGCCAAACGTGTCGCCCGCGCGCGCCAGCATCAGCCAGACCGGGAGGGTCGAGCCGACGTCCGGTCCGGCCACCGAGCTTCCGCCCGGCGTCAGCCGGTACTGGATGCCGGCCCGGTTGCCGGGCGTGACGTACGCCATGACCTCGCGCGAGCCGGGCGTGAGATCCTCGCGGAACATCAACCCGACCTTGGCCCACGGGTGCGTATTGCCCATCGACGCGACGCGCGCGATGATCGCGCCGTCGCCGGTGAGGCTCTGGGCGCGGAAGTGAAAGGAGTCCGCATTCTCCCAGATGTCCGCCCCCGAACCCGCGAGGGTGACCACGCCGCCGGATTCCGAACTGGAACCGGCCGCGCCCACATTACCGATGTCGCGCGCCTGCCAGTTGCCGGGCGGCGGCGGCGCGCTGTCGTCGATCGTGATCGTCGCCTGGAGCACGGCGCCCAGGTTCGCGCCGCCCAGCACGGGCGCACCCAGCCCCAGCGTGAAGGTCTCGTTCGACTCGGCCGCTCCGTCGCTCGCGAGCGGCACCGTAATGCTCCTGGGCGAGGCATCGCCGTCGGCCCAGCTCAGCGTCCCGGTGGTGCGGGAGAAATCCGCCGACGACGCGGTGCCGGGCGAGGTCGAGTAACCGACGTTGACGGCCCCGCCGCTGCCGCCGGTCCGCGTCACGGTCAGCGTGACACTGCCGCCCTCGGCCGCGTGCGCGGTCGCGGAGGTGAACTGCAGGGAACCGGGGGGATTCGCGATGCCGGTCAGCAGCCGCCAGAACGGGCGGTTTTCCTGGGTGTATTGAAACGTGCAGTCATCGCCGCAGAATTGCAGGCGGCCGTTCGCCGCCAATTGCAGGTCGTAGATCTCACCGGTCGTCCCTCCCGCGCTGGCCGTGTTCGCCTCCAACCCGCCCGCCACGGAAAAGATCGCGATGTTGCGCACCGCGGTGCCGTTGGCGTTGAAGAACCAGCCGCCCACCGCCACGCGCCCGTCCGGCAGGGCCAGCAGCGCATTGCAGCGGTTGTCGACGCTGGCCGCAAACCCCGCGTCGAGTTCGCCACCCGCGGTCAACCGCGCCACGGCCCCGCGGTTCACGCCATTGTATCCGCCGAAGGCCCCGCCGATCAGCACGGCGCCGTTGGGCTGGACCGCGATGGCGCGGATTTCGCCGGGGGCGTTGGGGGTGTTCGCCTGATGGACGCCTTCCCGCACGACGAACGAGGCATCGAGGGCCCCCTCCGCTGTCATCCGGCAAAGACCGGAACGCTGGGCGCCATTGCCGAAGAGCGTGAACTTTCCTCCCGCGAGAATGCGACCGTCCGCCTGCACCGCCAGGCTGCGCACCCAGGACTGGCCGGTGCCGTCGAAGTCCGGACCGACGAACGAGGTGTCCAGCGTCCCGTCCGCATTGAGTCGCGCCACATACTCGCGGGGCACGCCGTTGACCGACGTAAACGCGCCGCCCATCAGCAGGCGGCCATCGGGCAGGGCCACCAGGGACCAGACCGGGCCGTTGGCACCGGCCGTGAAGGTCGGGTCCACCGTGCCGTCGTCGAGCAACCGGACGAGATTGGCGCGGCTTGCCCCTTGCATGCTCAGGAACGAACCGCCGAGAACGACGTGGCCGTCCGGTTGCCGCACGACCGCGTGCACGATGCTGTCGGCGCCGCTGACGCCGCCGGCCTCCGCGTATTCGTTGATGAAACGGCCGTCGGCTGAAAACTTGGCGACGCCCTGGCGGGGATAACGGGTGCTGTGAGCGTCAAACACCTCCGGAAATCGGCCCACGGCGATGAAGCTGCCGTCGGGCAGCAAAAGCATCTTCTCCACCGGCTGGTTGGTGTAGTCGGGCATCCAGCCGAAGTCCCGGATGCCGGCGTCAAGAATCGCGACGGTCGTCGTGGCGCTGCCATAGATCGTCGCGCCCGTTGGCGAGGCCAGGGTGATCGTGAAGCGCTCGCCCGCTTCCCACAGGGTGTCGGATTGGATCGGGATCGAAATGGTTTTGTCCGTGGTGTCGCCGGCCGGCCAGACCAGGGTGCCGCTTTGCGCCGTGTAGTCGGCGGGCGAGGTCGCGCTGCCGTCGGCCATCGTGTAGTTCACCGTGATGGCGGCACCCGCATCGCCCTCGCGGACGACCCGCACCACGGCCTGGCCCTCCTGCTCGGGGACGTTGTATTCGCCCGTCTGGGACCAACGGATGCTGGGGATGGTGTTCACCTGGAGGTCCAGCCACTGGTCGGCGCCGCTCCCGCCACGGGCGACCGTCGTGAACGACACCCCGGCACCGGGGTCACTGAACGTCGATCCGACCGCCAGCGGGGCGTCGGAGAAATTGTTGGCCGTGCCGGGGGTCAGATCGAGCAGGTTGCCCTGCTGGTTGGTGTGATAGCCCCACAGCACGTACGCGCCGTTGGTGAAATTCGGGTTAGTGCTGCCCGCGCGGTAACCAATCCAATAATCCTGCTGGTCGTTGCGACGCACCTTGATCGCCCGCGGCAGGTTCAGGTTCGCGGCGGCATCGTCGAAACGATAAACGCGGTACGTGCCGGAGGTGGTCGCGCTGGTGACCGCGGAGTCGGGAATCCATTGCAGGATGCTCTTGTTCCAGTGGCTGAAGTCCTGAAAGGGCGAGTTGCCCGAGCCCATGATGTCCGTGACGTCGCCGTACTCGGAGGAACTGCCGGCGGCCGAAATCGGATTGCCGTCGTTCACGAGCCAGGCGTTGGCATGCATCATCCCGTAGGTGTGGCCGAGTTCATGCGCGACGACGCGGAAATCGTATTCGGCGTTGATCCAGAAATTCCGGCCGGCCACCTCCCCGAGCCCGGCCCACCAATAATTCAATCCGGAGAAAACGACGCCCACCCGGTCATAGCCCGCCACATCGATGCCCGCCGCCTGCGCCGCCCCCCGTGCGTCGAGGTGCAGTTGCCAGGATCGCTCGCTGCCCGTGCTGCCTTCATAATAGCTGCCGGGATTGGGCATCCGGAGCACGGGGGAAACATCCGGTGAATCGTCGTTCACGGCGGGCGTGAAAGTCAGCGAGGTCTGCCCGAAGCTCGAGTTCGCGTAAAAAGTCCGCACCCCCTCGGTGATGGCGGACACATAGCTGTCGGTCATGACGGAGCCATCGTAGTTCGTCGGCGTGCCCGGCCGGTCGGAAAAATCCACGCGGATCACGAGCAGCTTCTTGGGACCGTGGGTCCAGGCGAGCGATGGGCGGTTTTCCACATCCGACGATCCCGCCGCGCCGGCCACGTTGCTTTCCTCGCGCGCAAGCAGGCGACCCTCGGCCTGCGCCAGATGGTTCGCCCCGCAGAGCACGTGCACGGTCCCGTCGTACTCGACGGCGGTGGCGCCGCCCGCCGCCACCGCGGTATTGAGCGGCGTGGCCGGACCCACCGGAGTCGTGGCGCCGGAAACGTCGCACACGGCGTCGAGCGGACGGTTGCCGGCCGTCTCCCCGGGCTCGAGCACGCGCAGCGGGGACTCGGCGACGGCGAAGTGGCCGTCGAGCGCGATGCCGTTCATCGACGTCTTCGTCACCGTGCCCGGAATATCGCGCCGGCCGAACACATGCACCCGATACTGGTCGCCGTCGATCGAGGCGACGCGGTAGTTCGCCTCCGGCGCCACCTGGCCCGGCGCGGGAGTGGTGGCGAGCAGGGCCAGGTCGCCGCGACCCGACACGCGGTCCTCGAGCAAGGCGACGATCGCGGCGGGCAACTGCTGCCGCGCGACCATCGGCACGGCGACGGCGAGGGCCGCCCGGGGATCCGTGCGGATCAATTGGGAAAGAACCGCCCGGCGCTCGGCGGCGAGTTCGCGCCCCTCGGCAAGCAGCGCCGTCCGCTCCGCACCGGACGCGGCGAGATACCGGTTCGTCCAATCCTCGAACCGGCTGAAAGGCGCCGGCACCGGAGCGGCCGCCACCACCGCGGCACCGGCCATGATGCGCGGCGCGGAGGTGGCGACGGCAGAGGGCGCGGCGGGCAATGGGACCGCGGCGGCGACCGGCGTGATGAGGCGGGGCGCGGCGCCCGGGACCACGGCCATGCGCTGCCAGAATACGGTGAGGCCAAGCAGGAGCAGGATGAGCGCGAGATAAAGACGAGCGGAATGATGCTTCACAGGGCCCTGATTTTAGCGACCCCCGTTCATTTCTTAACCCACCAGCTTACCCCCAAATCCGGGTGGGGCGCACCTACCGGAGTTCCTACGGTGTTTTCCCCGTTTCATTGTCTCACGAGATAAGCAAGTCGGCCCTTGTCTGCCCCCGCCAGCACCGTGGCCCGGCTGAAGGACCGCCGCGCCGCGGAAAGCAGCCGCTGTCGTAAGACGGCTGGCCCATGCTCTTACAATGCTCCTTTCAAATCGTCTCCGTATCGCAGATGCCCCGGCGGGCACCTTTGCTTAATAAGCAAAAGTGCCCGATCGCTGGAGCGGGGAAACTATCGGCGGATGGCTCAGGGCCCGGGCTGCGGTTTGAGGGACTCCGACGGCGCGGCGTTTAAGCGCAGGTGCCGCGCGGCGAAGGAGAGAAAAATTTTCCAGTCGAGCGGACTGATGACATGCGGGCCGTTGTGATTGAGGTAAGCCATCGGCCCGGCTCCTACCGGCTGGTCCAGCGCGGGCATTTCCGTCGTGCCGAGATCCGCTTGCCCGAGCAGGCGCCACACCGGCCCGGCCGCCACCATCGCGAGAAACATTCCGTGCGGATCGGACCACAAGTCACCGCTGCCACCGCTGATGAAAATGGGCCGCGGCGCGGCCAGCGACATCAACAGGTGGCCCTCGTGGGGCAGCTCATCCCAGTGGGCGACGTATTTCTGGAGGTTGCCGGCGAATTGGTAGCCGTAGTTCGCGGCCATGTCGTCAACCGACTCGCCGAAATCGCGACGGGAAAGGGCTGCGCCCATTTCCCCCGACTGGCTGGAATAAACGAGCGCGAAGCGCGGGTCGGTCGCGGCCGCCCACAGCACCGTCTTGCCGAGTCGCGAATGACCCACCAGCGCGACGCGCCGGGCGTCCACCGTCGAGTCGGTCTCGAGATAATCCATGAACCGGCTCAAGCCCCAGGACCAGGCGGCAATGGTGCCCCACTCTTCCGGCGCGGGTTTCGCCTGGCCCGGCGCGAGCGCGAGGCCAATGACACCCTGCGCAAAGCCCTCCTTGGTGTCCGGCTGGATCTCACTGTAACGGAGGACCGCATACCCAAAGCCCTGCGCGAGCACCTCGGCCACCGGCCCCATGTCGTTGAGACGCCGCGGCGGTGTCGCCCCCGGCGCGACCGGAGCCGGGGGCGGCGTCAACGCCGGGTCGCCGCCGAACGTGATGTGAAGGACCAGCGGCAATGGCCCGGCGACCTTCACCGGACGGTAAATCATCACCTGCACCACCGGGCCGTCCGGCTTGTCGCCGAAGCGCATCGCGACCTGCTTGCGGAACGCCGTGCCCTCGAGCGCGGGCCCTTCGTCGACTACTTCGCAGTGCGCGGACGGTGCCGTCGCGGGCACCCGGCCGTAGATTTCCGTTTCGTAGCGCTTGAGGAGTTCCGGCCGGCGCCGCTTGAACCAGGTGTCGGCGTCGCGAACGGCCTCGCCATTCGCAAGCTTGAGCGGGTCGGGCAGCGTGTACGGTGGCACCTTGTCCTCGTAATAATTCGTGAGATGACCCGACGGCGCGCGCCGGATCGAGCGTCCCTCCGCGTCCTTCAACGACGGCGGGGCGGCCGGCGGGGTTTGCGCGGACAGCGCAGCGGCAAAAATCAAGGCGCTGGCCGCGGCGGCACGCCCCAGACGCGGAACAGGAGCAATCATGACGCCGTCGATGAAGAGCCGGCTTGGAATAGTCGCAACTTGGAAAGGAAGAGGCGCCGGGCGCCGGCGGGTTGTTGGCGCCGTTCTATTGTGAGAACTCAGGGCCGCTGCTTAACGGCGAAAGAATCGTTAGGATCGCTCCGGTCGCGCCGTTCTGCTTGTTTGGCGCCGCCCCTTTCCCGCATGAAGCCGCCCATCCCGACGCCGGGCCTCACGTAACTCCCGTTTCCACCCCCGCGTCTGTCCCGAACCTCCCGTCCACGTAGCCCATGAAACCCCATGCTGTCGTGCTGTCCGCCGCCTTGGCGTCGCTTACCCCCAACCTTCCCGCCCAGGCCAGCGAGCCGCCCAAACCGGCCGAAAAACTTTCCTCGGCCGTGTACGACTGGGAGAAAATGACCGTCACGCCGACCTCAAAGGGCTCGCGCCGCGATGTTTTTGACGGCCCCTCCGCGAGCCTCGACAAGGTCCACTGCCACATCACCACGCTCAACGCCGGCGAGAACAGCGGCGAACCGCGCCTGCATTTGCAGGAGGAAATCATCATCGTGAAGGAAGGCCTCGTCGAAATGCACATCGACGGAAAGAACCAGACCGCCGGGCCCGGCTCCGTCTTCTATCTCGCCGCCCGGGCGACCACCCGCCTGCGCAACGCCGGGACGACGCCCGCGACTTACATTGTCATTTACTACAGCACGCCGCTGACGCCGAAATCCTAACCGCGTTCCAGTTCCCAGGTGGGAGGGGTTTTATACCCCGACCCGCCCACGGCACAGCACTCAGTCGGGGTATAAAACCCCTCCCACTCCTGAAACCCAATCCATGAAATCTTTCCTCCTGCCCCTCGCCCTTTTGACCCTCGCGGTCGCCGGCTGCCAGAGCCAGTCAGCCGCCCCGGCTCTGCCGGTCAAACTCACCAAGCAGGCGGACCGCGTGCGCGTCGAGATCGACGGAAAGCTGTTCACCGACTACGTCTTCGGCGACGACGCCTCGCGGTCCTATTGTTACCCGATCCTGTCGGCCGACGGCACGCCGCTGACGCGCAATTTCCCGATGAAGGACGTGCCGGGCGAGGAAACCGACCACCCGTGGCACCGGTCGATCACGTTCACCCACGCCAACGTGAATGGCGTCGATTTCTGGAACGAGGGTTCGGGCGATGCCGCCCGCTCGCCCAAAAACAAGGGGCGCTCGAAGCAGGAGAGCTTCGTGGAGATCAAGGACGGGAAGGTCGGCGTCATCACAACCCGCAACCGCTGGACCGATCCGGCGGGCAAGCTGATCTGCACCGACCGGCGGACCGTGCGCTTCCATGGCACCGGCACCGACCGCTTCATCGATTTTGAAATCACGCTCCAGGCGCTGCCGGACCAGCCGCTGGTGTTCGGCGACAACAAGGACGGCACGATGGGCTACCGGGTGCCGCAATGGATGACACTCCCCCACAAATACAAGGGCAAGCCCGTCGCCACCGAGGGTCACCTGCTCACCAGCACCGGCCTGCGCGATGCCGACGTGTGGGGCAAACGGGCCGACTGGTGCAGCTATTATGCGGCCCACAACGGCAAGACCTACGGCGTGACGATCTTCGACCACCCGAAGAATCTCCGTCACCCGACGTGGTGGATGGCGCGCGACTACGGCCTCTTCGCCGCGAATCCCTTCGGCCAGCACGATTTCGAAAACCTCAAGGACCAGCCGACGATCGGCAACTACACCGTCCCCGCCGGCGGCACGTTGACGATGCGCTATCGTTTCTATTTCCATGAGTCCGACCCCGAGACCGCCCAAGTCGCCGACCACTACGCCGCTTACTCAACATTAAATTGATGCGCTCGCTCGGTGGGAGGGGTTTTATACCCCGACTGAAACTCACGTCGCCTCCCGTCGGGATATAAAATCCCTCCCACCCGATCCGCCCAATCAACCCTCCGCCTGGTCTTTCCTCCCCATGAATCGCCGCACCTTCCTCAAAACCTCCGGCCTCGGCCTCGCCGCCACCGCCTTCACCGCCCGCTCCTGGGGCCAGGTGGCCGGCGCCAACACGGATGTTCGCGTGGCCGTGGTCGGCCTGAATGGCCGGGGCAAGAACCACCTCACGAGCCTCGCCAAAATCCCTGGTGTGCGTCTCGTGGCCATTTGCGACGTCGACCTGTTCGTGCTCGAGCGCACGGCGAGCGAACTCGCCAAGCAGGGACTCACGCCGGAAAAATTCACCGACATCCGGCAACTGCTCGCCCTGGACGGCCTCGACGCCATCACGATCGCCACGCCCAACCACTGGCACGCACTCGCCGGCATCTGGGCGATGCAGGCCGGCAAGGACGTCTATGTGGAAAAGCCCGTTTCGCATAACATTTGGGAAGGCCGCCAGCTCGTCGCCGCCGCGAACAAATACAACCGCATCGTCCAGGCCGGCACGCAGTGCCGCTCCGGCCAGGGATTGATCGACGCCGTGGCCTGGGTGCGCGCCGGCAATCTCGGCAAGATCACCGTCTCCCGCGGCTTCTGCTACAAGCGCCGCGAAAGCATCGGCAAGACCAAGGCGCCCACGCCCGTCCCGCCGACCATCAACTACGATCTCTGGTCGGGCCCGGCGCCGATCATCGAGCCGCACCGCAACTCGAAGAAGAACGGCCCGGTCCACTACGACTGGCACTGGATCTACGCCTACGGCAACGGCGACGTCGGCAACCAGGGCATCCACCAGATGGACGTCGCCCGCTGGTTTCTCGGCGAACCGGGCCTGCCGCGCCATTCCCTGAGCGTGGGCGGCCGCCTCGGCTATGTGGACGATGGCGAGACGCCCAACACCCAGATTGTCATCCATGACTATGCGACCGCCCCGCTCGTCTTCGAGGTGCGCGGCCTGCCCGCCAAACCCGGCGCGGCGCCGGTCGGCATCGATCCGGCCACGACGGCGGGCGCCACCGCCACCATGGACAAGTACCGCGGCGTTTCCATCGGCAACGTCGTCGATTGCGAAGGCGGCAGCGTCGTGATCAACGGTTATTTCGAGGCGGACGTCTACGACCGCGCCGGCAAGCTGATGAAGCAATTCAAGGGCCGGGACCGCCTCATGGCCAATTTCATCGACGTCGTCCGCAGCCGGAAAACCGCCGACCTCTACGGCCAGATCGAGGAGGGCCACGTCTCGAGCGCGCTCTGCCACGTCGGCAACCTCTCCCACCAACTCGGCCGCGCCGCGTCGCCGGGAAAGATCGCGGACACCGTGAAATCCGACGCCCCGCTCGCCGAAGCCTACGGCCGCATGGCGGAGCACCTGGCGATCAACGGCGTGGATTTGAAGAAGACGCGCCTCACGCTCGGCCTGCCCCTCACGATCGATCCGCCGCTCGAGCGTTTCACCGGCAGTGGTTCCTCCGCCGCGAACAAACTCCTCACCCGGAAATACCGCGCGCCGTTCGTTGTTCCGCAACTGGCTTGAGTCACGGCCAGAGACCGCCAGCTGAAACCCCGCCGCGCAAATCCTGAGCGGTCCTCGCTCAGACCGGCCGCACCATCGTCCGCCACGCCGTGAAGCTGGCGAGCGCACAGCCGGCGATCCCGAATGCCATGGGCATCGCCGTGCCGTTGTGGAAAATCCCGACCAGCGCTCCCGTGGCCGCGCCGACCCCGAACTGGAGGGTGCCGAGCAAGGCCGAGGCGCTGCCCGCCACGTCACCGAACGGCTCCATGACAATCGCCGCCGCGTTGGGCATCACAATACAGCCGGCCGACAGGTTCAGCAACAGCAGCCCCAGCAGCAGGGGCAGCCCGCCCCATCCCGTCCCGGCCGTAACCACCAGCGCCAGCCCGACCAGCACGGCCCCGGTCAGCGCCGCCGCGACCACCCGCCGCACCGGAAAGCGCCCCACGAGCAGGCGGTTGACTTGCGAGGCCACGATCAGGCCCACGCCGATGCCGCCAAAGGCGAATCCGTATTGCTGCGGAGTGAGCCCGTGCAGCTCGATCAGCACGAACGCCGAGCCGGTCAGGTAACAGAAGATCGCCCCGATCATGAAACCCGCCACGAGCGCCGGTCCGAGGAAGCGCCGGTCGCGCAACAACCGGCCATAGGTGCTCATCGCCCGGCCAAAGCCGAACGGCGGGTGCTCCCCCGCGCGCACGGGCGCCGGCAGAATCCACGCCACCGCCCCCGCGCAAGCCAGGCCCAAGGCCGCCAGCAGCCAGAAAATCCCGCGCCATCCCGTCCAGTTGATGAACAGCCCGCCCACGGAAGGCGCGAAGATCGGCGACACCGCGAGGATGAGCATGAGCAGCGAATACATCCGCGCGGAGTCCCGCTCGTTGTAGTGATCGCGCACGATCGCCCGTGGCACGACCATGCTCGCCGCCGCCCCCAGTGCCATGACCAGCCGCCAGGCCAGCAAGGCAAACAGCGAATGCGCGAGGGCGCAGCCGATGCCGGCAACCGCGAAGATCACGAGCCCGGCGAGCAACGGTGCGCGGCGGCCCCAGTGATCGACGATGGGGCCGAGGAACGCCTGCCCCGCCGCCAGCCCGAGCAGGAACACCGACAGCGTCAGCTGCACCGCGCCCACGTCCACCCGGAGTTCGCTCCCGATCGAGGGCAGCGCCGGCAGATACATGTCGATCGCGAACGGCCCGATGACCGTCAGCGCTCCCAGCACGAAAATCAGGCCGCGCCCGACCTGCGCGGCGGGTTCAGCGAGTGTGGCAGGGTCAGAAGGGACGGCGGCGACCGGTTCGGGCATAAAAACGACCCAATGAGCAAGTTGGCGGCCAATTCGCAAACGGAACTTTGCCCCCGGGCTCGGGCACCCTCGCCCCTGCCGCCACGCAACGCCCCTACCCCACCGCCGCCGGGCGGGGTGGCTCCGCCGCGGCCTCCGGCAGCGAATTCATCACGCCGCGCTCCGCCGCCTTGGCGGCGATCTGGGCGCGCACCGCCGGGTGCTTGTCCAGGAACTGCCGGAAATCCCGCTTCCGCAGGACGAGCAGCTTGGTGAAATCGAGCGCCGTGACGTCCGCCGAGCGCCGCTCGCCGTTCAGCAGCGCCATCTCGCCGAAGAACGAACCGGCCGGCAGCTTGATGCGGTCGTGGCGGCTGCGGGGCGCCACCTCGACCTCGCCCTTGGAGACGAAATAAACGGCATCCGCCTCGTCGCCGACGTGGATGACCCGCTCGCCGGGCTGCAGCTTGCGCATTTCGAAATGCAGGATGAGGACTTCCCGCTGCTCCGGCGTCAGCCCGGAGAACAGCGGGAAATTGGCGACCAGTTCCTCGGCCGAAACCGTCCGGCGGGCGTGGGACCGCTCCGCCTGCTCGCGGCGCACGCGCTCGAACTCCTGCTCGAGCCGCGCGAGCAGCGCGCCGCGTTTCCCTCCCTCCATTTTTTCGCGCCAGGCCGGCGTGTCCTGCACCCACCGGGTGAGCCGGTCCGACAGCGAGAACAACAGCGGATTGAGCGCGATCGACAGGAGCGAACCCGCCAGCACCAGGCTCAATCCCTCCGCCGACATCAGGCCGAAGCTGATGCCGAGGCCGGCGAGGATGAAGGAAAACTCTCCGACCTGCGCCAGCGCCGCGGCAGCCACGAAGCCGGTGCTCAGCGGGAACCCGAGCCCCAGCACGATCCCGAGCGCCAGCAGCGCCTTGCCGATCACAATCACCGCGAGCACGCCCAGCACCGGGAGCGGCGCCTGCACCAGCACCGCCGGGTCGAACAGCATGCCGACCGACACGAAAAACAGCACGGCGAACGCGTCCTGCAGCGGCAGTGAATTCTCCGCCGCCTTGTGACTGAGTTCGGATTCGCTCAGCACCACGCCGGAGAAGAACGCCCCGAGCGCGAAAGAAACGTCGAACAGCTTCGCCGAGGTGAACGCGATCCCGATCGCCACCGCGAGCACGCAGAGCGTGAAGAGCTCGCGCGAGCCCGTGCGCGCCACCTGCCGCAGCAGCCACGGCATCATGCGCGGCCCGAAAAACATCACGATCAGCACGAAGGTGGTCACCTTCACGCCGGTCATCAACAGCGTCAGCCCCAGGCCGGACTCCGCCCCGGCGGCGGCCTCACCCGGCACGTGCCCGCCGAGCGCGCCGGCGAAGGCCGGCAGCAGCACGAGCGCCACCACCATCGCCAGATCCTCCACGATCAGCCAGCCGACCACGATGCGGCCGTTGGGTGTGTCCACCGCGTTCCGCCGCTCGAGCGCCTTGAGCAGCACGACCGTGGACGCGACCGAGAGGCTCAGGCCGAGCACGAGGCCGGCGCCCCACGTCCAGCCCCACCCTTTCGCCATGACCGCGCCGATCAGCGCGGCGAACCCGATCTGCAGCAGGGCCCCGGGAACCGCGATGCGCCGCACCGCCACGAGGTCCGCGAAGGAAAAATGCAGGCCGACGCCGAACATCAGCAACATCACGCCAATCTCCGCCAGCTGGCCGGCCATGGCGGTATCCGCCACAAACCCCGGGGTATGCGGCCCGAGGATCACGCCCGCGAGCAGGTAACCGACCAGCGGCGGGAGGTTCAACCGGCTCGCGAAATAGCCGAGCATGAAGGCCAGGACAAAGGCCGTGGCGACCGTGGCGATCAGGGTGACATCATGCGGCATGGGAAAAACTTCCGGGCAAAACACCGGAGAGTTCGTCCGGTTTCAACCGGTTTTCTCCAATCCGCGGCATTTATGTCCGGCTGACGGCCGGTGCATGGGCCGATCGGCCACCGCCTCACAACGTCCGGGCGAACCACGCCGCGGTCGCCTCGACCGCGCGCGCCGCGGGTCCGGACTCCGGCTTGAACACGTTGAAGATGTGGTCGGCGCCCTCGAGGATCAGTTTCTCCTTCGGGTCGCCGGGAGCGAGGCGGAGGAAATTTTCATCCGAATCCACCGACTTGGTTTCCTGGACGACCGTGAAGGCCATGCTGCCGTGACCGGTTTCGCCCGCACCTATCTTTGCCGGGGTGACGCGACGCACCCGCAAATAATCCTCCGATCCCCGCACGGTCAAAAACGCGCCGGGATATTTCGCCAGCGACTTGTCGAGGTCGACCCCGCGAAAGCTGAGATAGAATTCGCGCCTGGTGGTGATCTTTTTCCAACCCGGCACGTCCTCCGTGGCCTGGCCGTCGCGCAAGGCGGCCTGCGCCGTCGGGTTGTCCGTCATCTGCTGGAACTGATCGCCGCCCGGGCTCGACCACACGGCCATCGACTTGAACCAGTCGGGATACTGCGCACCGAGCTCGATCGCGGTCGAGGCCCCGAGACTCCAACCGGCGACCCCGAGGCGATTCGCGTTCACCCCCGGCTGTTCGACGAGCCAGGCATAGGCCGCGGCCGCGTCCTCGAGCCGCGTGCCGAAGGTCGATTCAATGTCGGTGCGCCTGGCATCGCCTTCCCCGCGGAAATTGATCCGCAGCGAGGCGATGCCCTTGGCGGCCAGCGCGCGGGCCAGTCGTTTTAAAAGTCCGCCCGCGTCGTCCATGTCGCTGGCAAAGCCGTGCAGCAACAGCACCGTGGACCCGTTCCAGCCCTTGTCCGGCTTGCACCACGCCCCCTTGAGTTCCGCGCTGATCGTCACCGGCATCTCCCCGGCGCGCGCCGCGACCGCGAGCAGCAACCCCACCAGGCAGCAACGCAGCCATTTCATCCCCGGTTAGTCGCACGTCCCGCGCCATCCCGCCAGCCATTTTACCGGAAGAATTTCCCGGTCGTGCAACGGGCCGGTTCATGGTCTCATCTGCGCCGGCCCCCTTACCCTCATGCATCTTTCCCGGCTTGTCTCCTGCTTCGCCCTCACCGGACTTTTTGCGATCGCCGCCGCGCCCGCGCCCGAACCGGCGGTCCCCGTGCGGTGGCTCGGCGACGCCCCGGCCCCGTTGACCACGGGCGTCAGCTTCGGCGTGCCGTTTGCCCGCGGCGTCGTCCAGAAATCGCAGGCGTTTGCCCTCGCGGCGGCGGATGGAAAAAATCTGCCCGCCCAGACCTGGCCGCTCGCGTACTGGCCGGACGGCTCGCTCAAGTGGGTCGGCGTCGCAACCGTCGCCGGACCGGAAACCAA
The DNA here is from genome assembly GCA_964515595.1 of uncultured Oleiharenicola sp. Taxonomy (GTDB): domain Bacteria; phylum Verrucomicrobiota; class Verrucomicrobiia; order Opitutales; family Opitutaceae; genus Lacunisphaera. The sequence continues at coordinate 47,525 of CAZEUN010000011.1, forward strand.
GGGCGAGCTCCGGCTGGCCGCCGCGGCCGCCGCGCCCGCGCCGGGCAGCGCCGTGATCAAGGTTCGAAAAAGCGACACGACGTACCTCATCGACACCGGCCGCGTGAAGGCCGTCATCCCGATGCACGGGAGCAACGTGATCGACTCGATCACCGTGGACGGACGCGAAGTCGCGCGCGCCGGGCGGCTCGCCGCCATCGTGCAGGATGGACCGGACGGCGATCCGGCGACCGCCTCCGCCCGCGAGGCCTTTGGCACGCGGGTTGATCGCGTGACGCTCGAGCAATCGGGTCCGGTGCGGGCGGTCGTCAAAATCGAGGGCATGCATTTGTCCGCCAAGTCCGGCCGCGCGTGGCTCCCGTTCGCCGTCCGCCTCTACTTCTATGCCGGACAGGATTCCATCCGGATGGTCCACACGTTTTTCTTCGACGGCGACGAGCACCGCGATTTCATCCGCGGCCTGGGCATCGTCTTCGGCCTGCCGTTGCGCGAGCAGGTGCAGAACCGCCACGTGCGTTTCTCCGGCGGGAACGGCGGCCTCTGGTCCGAGCCCGTCCAGCCGATGATCGGCCGCGGCGGCCGCTTTGTCGCCGAACCGAACGGGACCGCGGACGTCTACCCGAGGCAAATCGACGGCCAGCGCGTGCCAAACCGCGAGGAGGTCAGCGCGCGCAGCCAGGGCTGGCTGGCCGACTGGGCGGTGTGGGACGGTTTCAAACTCGTGCAGGCCAGCGCCGATGGCTTCACCGTCGCCAAGCGCACGAACGCGCAGAGCGCCTGGCTCGCGGCGGGCGCCGGCCAGCGCGCCTCCGGCCTCGTGTTTGCCGGCGATGTCAGCGGCGGCCTCGGCGTCAGCCTCAAGAATTTCTGGCAGTCCCATCCCGCCTCGCTCGAGGTGCAGAAAATGTCCACCGGCGAGGGCGAGTTGACCGTCTGGTTGTGGTCACCCGACGCGCCCGCGATGGACCTGCGGCACTACGACACCAAGGCCCACGGGCTCGAGGCGGTTTACGAGGACGTGCAGCCGGGCTTCAGCACGCCGCACGGCGTGGCCCGCACCAGCGAGCTGACCTTGTTTCCCACCGCCAGTGTTCCGTCCAGGGAAGACACCGTCAAAATGGCGGCGCTCGGAGCCGCGCCCGCGGTGCTGGTTTGCACCCCGCAGTACCTGCACGATGCCCAGGCGTTCGGCCATTGGGGACTCGACGATCGCTCGACTCCGGTGAAGGCCGCGATCGAGCAGCACCTGGACGCGACGCTGAACTTCTATCTGACCCAGCCCGAACAGCACCGCTGGTATGGCTTCTGGGATTTCGGCGACGTCATGCATTCCTACGACGACGAACGACACACGTGGCGCTACGATCTCGGCGGCATGGCCTGGGACAATTCCGAACTCGGGACCGATATGTGGCTTTGGTACAGCTTCCTGCGCTCTGGCCGCGCCGACGTGTTCCGCATGGCCGAGGCCATGTCCCGTCACACCGGCGAGGTCGACTGCTATCACCTCGGGCCGTTCGCCGGGCTCGGCTCGCGCCACAACGTGCGGCACTGGGGCTGCGGCGCGAAGGAAGCCCGCATCAGCCAGGCCGGCTACCGGCGCTTCTATTATTACCTCACCACCGACGAGCGCACCGGCGACGTGATGCGCGAGATGCTCAACGCCGACTACAAGACCATCGACTACGACCCGATGCGTCTCGCCCAGCCCATCACCGAGGCGGAACGCAAGATCGCGCCCACGCGGGTGCGCCTGGGGCCGGACTGGTTCGCCTTTGTCGGCAACTGGATGACGGCATGGGAGCGCACCGGCGACACGAAGTGGCGCGACAAGATCCTCGCCGGCGTGGAAAGCCTCAACGCAATGCCGCTCGGCTTGCGCACCGGCAAAAACCTCGTCTTCGGCTACGATCCCGCGACCGGCAAACTTTACCAGCTCAGCGCCGAACCCGGCGTGTATAATCTCGCGACCATCATGGGTGGCGCCGAAGTCGTGTTCGAACTGAACCTGATGCTCGACGACCCGCGCTGGCAGAAACTGTGGCTGCAGTACTGCCGGCTCTACAATGCGCCGAGGGACGTCATCGAGCGCGACATGCAGACCGGCACCGAAGGCGGTGACGCCGCGTTCGTCCGCGACGGCCGGCTCGCCTCCTATGTTTATTTCAAGACCCGGAACGATGCCTTCAAAAAAGCGGGCGTGGACGCCCTGCTGCGCACCGGCCGGGGCAACCCCACGCGCGTTCTTCAAAAAATCGCCGGGGCCGAGGTCTTGAACCCGGTGGATGAAGGACTGGCCAACACCAACAGCGCGGCTCAGACCGGCCTGGAGACCATCGCCATGCTCGGGCTGGTCGGCGATCACCTGCCGGAGGATTTTCCGGCGAAGCAGCCGTAGGCGCAACGCTCGGGATCCACGGCGGCAATGATCCCCTCTCGCGAGGGGTGGCGCGAAGCGACGGGGTGCGTAGGCAGCGCGCGAAAGTCCCCAGCGCTGGTTCCGCTCGAAATTTCCGATTACGCCGATCCTTCCGCTGCCCAAACCTGTCCGCAATCAGGATGGATCTCCTTTCCTGCCGCCCCTTCTGGCCGATCAAGGACGGCCTGCCCGCCAGCTATCCCCCGCTCGAACGCGATGTCACCTGCGACGTCGCGGTCGTCGGCGCCGGCATCACGGGCGCGCTGGTGGCCTGGCATCTGGCCGGGGCCGGCATCGACACGGTCGTGCTGGACCGGCGCGAAGCGGCGCATGGCAGCACCGCCGGCAGCACCGCGCTGCTCCAGTATGAGATCGACCTGCCGCTCTGGAAGCTGGCGCGCCAGCTGGGACCGGTGCGGGCGCGGCGGGCCTATCATGACTGCCTCGGTGCCGTCCAACGGATCGGCCGGCTCGCAAAAAAACTGCGCCTCGATTGCGGCTTCGAATCCAAGGGCAGCCTCCTGCTGGCGCACAATCGCGCGCACGTCGCCGCCCTGCGCCGGGAATTTGCCGCGCGCCAGGCGGCGGGCTTCGACGTCGAATGGTGGGATCGGCGGGAATTGACGCGCCAAGGCTCCCTGCCCCAACCGGCGGCGCTTTTCTCGCGCCCGCCCCAGGCGGCGCAGGTTGACGCCTACGCGCTCGCGTATGGGCTCCTCGCCGCCGCCAAAAGCAAAGGAACCGCCGTGCACGACCGGACCGCGGTCGTGCGGCACCGCACCATCTCGCGGGGGGTCGAGTTGGTGACCGACCGCGGGCGGCGCGTCCGCGCACGCTGGCTCGTGGTCGCCTCGGGCTACGAGGTCGATCGTTTCCTGCCGGAGCGGGTCATGGACCTGCACAGCACCTACGCGCTCGCGAGCGAGCCCATCGGCGCCTTTCCCGGCTGGCCCGCGGACCAGCCGGTCATTTGGGAAACCGGCGATCCCTATCTCTACCTGCGCACCACGCCCGACGGTCGCGTCATCATGGGCGGCTACGACGACCCCTTCCGCAGTCCGGTCGCGCGCGACCGGCGTCTCGGCGCCAAGGTGGCGGCGCTGTGCCGGCGTTTCGCGCAGCTGTTTCCGCGCATGCGCCTCGAAGTGGCCACCGCCTGGGCCGGCACCTTCGGCAAAACGGCGGACGGCCTGCCTTTCATCGGCGAACACCCCGCCGCCCCGCGCACCTGGTTCGCGCTGGGCTACGGCGGCAACGGCATCACCTACAGCCTGCTCGCCGCCGAGCTCTTCCGCGAGCGCGTGACCGAGGGCAGCACGCGCGACGCCGATCTCTACGGCTTCGCGCGCCAAAAACATGTCACGTAATACGTGACATTCTGCCGGCACCACCCGGCCACATGTCACCTATGGGGTGACATGTTTGCCCGTCGCTCAGCGGGATTGTTCGAGCTCCTCCCAGCGCGCGAACGCGATGGCGTGTTCCTTCTCCACGGTCTCGAGCCGTTTCTTCACCTCGGCGAATCTTGCCGCCTCTTTTTTATAGAACGCCGGATCGGCGAGCTGGGCGGTGAGTTCGGCCTGCTCCTTTTCGAGCGCCTCGATTTTCGGCGGCAGCGTTTCGAGTTCCTTCTGCTCCCTGCCGGAGAGTTTTTTGGCGGGCTTGCCCGCGGCCTTTGGCGCCGGGGCGGATTTTTCCGGGGCGGCGGCCAGCAGCGCCGTGCGCGCCGCCAGCTTCGCCTTGTCCTGCATCCAGTCACTGTAGCCGCCGGCGTAGTCGCCGAGCCTGCCGTCGCCCTCGAACACCAGCGTGCTCGTGACCACCTCGTCGAGGAACGCGCGGTCGTGGCTCACCAGCAGCAGCGTGCCCTGGAACTCGACCAGCAAATCCTCGAGCAAATCGAGCGTCTCCGCGTCGAGGTCGTTCGTCGGCTCGTCGAGCACCAGCACGTTGGCCGGCTGGGTGAAGAGCCGCGCCAGCAGGAGCCGGTTGCGCTCGCCGCCGGACAACACGCGGGCCGGGGTGCGGGCGCGGGCCGGCTCGAAGAGAAAATCCTGCAGGTAACTGATCACCGCGCGCGTGCGACCCTCGATCGTGACGGTGGCGTTGCCGTTGGCGATGTTGTCGGCGACGGTCTTGTCATCGTCGATCTGCGCGCGCAACTGGTCGAAATAGACGACCTCCAGGTTGGTGCCGTGCTTGATGCTGCCGGAGGTCGGCGCGAGCTGGCCGAGCAGCAGCTTGATGAGCGTGGTCTTCCCGGCGCCGTTGGGGCCGAGGATGCCGATTTTCTCGCCGCGGCGGATGACCGTCGAGAAATCCCGGATGACGGTCTTCCCGTCCGCCCAGGCGTAGCTGACGTTCTCGGCCTCGATGACCTTCACGCCGCTGCGCTCGGCCTCGGCCAGCTTGATGGTGGCCGTGCCGGTGCGATCGCGGCGGGCGCGGGCCTCGACGCGCATGGCCTTGAGGGCGTTGATGCGGGCGGTCGCGCGGGAGCGCTGGGCCTTCACGCCGCGGCGGATCCATTCCTCCTCCTGCGCCAGTTTCTTGTCGAAGAGCGCGCGCTGGCGCTCCTCGGCCTCGAGCACCTCCTGCTTGCGCACGAGGTAGGTGTCGTAGTCGCACGCCCAGCCCGCCAGCCGGCCGCGGTCGAGCTCGACGATGCGGGTGGAAATGCGGCGCAGGAAGGCGCGGTCGTGGGTGACGAAAAAAAGCGTGGGCTTCGTCTCGAGCAGAAATTCCTCGAGCCACAGGATCGACTCGAGGTCGAGGTGGTTGGTCGGCTCGTCCAGCAGCAGGAGGTCGGGTTGCCCGGCGAGCGCGCGGGCCAGCAAGGCGCGGCGCTTCAGGCCGCCGGAGAGCGCGGCAAACTCCTGCGTGGGCGGCAGGCGGATGGCATTGATCAGGTCCTCGACGCGGACGTCGCGCTCCCACTCCTCCTCGTGGTGGTCTTCGTTCGGCCGCAGGCCGCCGTAAACGATGTCGTGCACCGTGCCCGCGAGGTTGGCCGGGACTTCCTGGTTCAGCCGGCGGTAAACGGCGTTCGCCGGGCGGAAAACGTCGCCGGTATCGGGCTTCATCTCGCCGACGATGACCTTCATGAGGGTGGACTTGCCCGCGCCGTTGCGCCCGAGCAGGCACACGCGCTCGCCGGGATCGATCTGGAAGTTGATTTTTTCCAGGATCGCCGGGCCGCCGAAGTGGAGGCTGACGTCGAGCAGGTTGAGCAAAGAAGCCATGGGAATGGGCGAACGTAGGGTTTAGGCCGCCGGGCGCAAACCATTCATGGCCACAAAATGCACAAAAGGCGGAAACCCGACCCGGGCCGTTTTTTGCGCCCCGCGGTGCGTTTGGCGGGCATCCCGGTTCCATGAACGCCGGTCCCGGAGGGCCATACGCCCATTGACTCGGCGGCCGGCCTGATTCCAATCTCCGGCCGTGACGACGCCCGCTCCCTCGCCCTTTCAACAGACCCTGCGCTGGTTGGTGACGCATGCCCGTTTCCCGGCGCAGCGCCTGCCCGACAAGGCGGAGCTGCTGGTATTGATCGCGACGGCGGCGGCGACCGACGAACGCGAGGCCGCCGGCAAGCCCGCCAACGCGACGCTGATCAAGAACAAGGATTTCGCTGCGCAGATTCGCAACTACACCGCCATGCGGCGGCGCGTGCATATCACGAGCGATAACAGCGCGAAGACGTAGGGGCGGGGCTGGCGGGAAGATCGGCAGACAAACGCGACGGCCGGCGTCGCTTACAGGGAGCGCCTCACGCGCTGCACACTCCCCCTTCCCCATGGACCTCCTCACGTCCGCCTTCCGGCAGCTGCGCGCCCACGCGGCTTTCAGCACGCTCATCATCCTCCTGCTCGCCCTCGGCATCGGCGCCAACACCGCCATCTTCGGCGTCGTCCACGCCGTGCTGTTGAAACCCCTGCCCTACCCGGAGCCGGGCGACCTCGTGATGGTGCGGAAAATTCCGCGCGATGCCGCGGCCCAGGTGCCGGGCGGCGGCGACATGATGCCGGACAATGAATTCCTCGCCTGGACCGAGGCGGTGCCCAAATCCTTCCGCACGCTGGCCGGCTACCGGAACAGCGCCGTCACGCTTTCCCGCGGCGACGGCGCCATCCGCGTGCCGGCCGCGACGGTGACCGGCGGCTTCTTCCCGCTGCTCGGCGTCACCGCGTGGCGCGGCCGGCTCTTTGACGAAAACGACCTGAAACCCGGCGCGCCCGCGACCACCGTCCTCAGCCACGCCGCGTGGCAGGCCCGCTTCAACGGCGACGAAGCCGCCCTCGGGCAGGTCGTGAAGCTCGACGACGTCGCCCACACGGTCATCGGCGTCCTGCCGCCGTCCTTCGAATTCATCGACCCCGTCCAGTTCTGGCGCCCTCTCCCCGTGGCGCCGAACGCACCCGGCCAGTTGCGCATCCAGATGATCCGGGTGTTCGGTCGCCTGCTCCCCGGGACTTCGCTCGACGTCGCCCGCCGGGAACTCGACGGGCTCTCGGAGAGCTTCTGGAACAATCTCGTCGCGGGCTTCCGCGGCCCCGGCCCGCAATCCGCGACGCCCAACGGCGCCGGCTCCGCCGGCGCGATTTCACCGCGGGTCGAACCACGTATCGCCCCCGCCCCGGGCGCGACCCAACCGAACAACAATGCCGGGCCCGCGCCAGTCGCGGGGCCGCGCCAAGGGCGCGCGCAATCCGGTCCGCCGCCAACCGGCGACCCCGCGGCCCAGGCCTCCCCCTCTGCGCCCCCTCGCCAGGCAATCGCCGGCCCGGGCGGTCCCGGTGGTCCGCGCTTCCGCCCGCCGTTTGCCGACGCGACGGTCTCGCTCGTCACCCTGCAGGAGCAACTCGCGAAGCAATCGCGGACCACGCTCTGGCTCCTGCTCGGCGCCGTCGGCTTCGTGTTGCTCATCGCCTGCGCCAACATTGCGAACCTCCAACTCGCGCGCGCCGCGGGACGCAAGCGCGACAGCGCCGTTCGCGCCGCGCTCGGGGCCTCGCCGTTGCGTCTCGGGTTGGAGTTGCTCGCGGAAAATCTCCTGCTCGCGCTCGCCGGTGGTTTTCTCGGCATACTGCTCGCCTGGGCCGGCACGCGTGGCTTGTCCGTGTGGCTCGCGGATTATCTGCCGCGCGTGAACCCCGTCGGCCTCGATGCCGCCGTGCTCGGCTTCGCCCTGCTGGTCGCCGCGGTGGCCGGCCTCGGCTTTGGGCTGGCACCCGCCCTGTCCGGCAGCCGCGTGGATCTTTTGGAAACGCTCAAGGAAGGCAGCCACCAGAGCTCGCCCGGCGGCCAGCGCTGGCGTCAGGGCCTCGTGGCCCTGGAAGTCGCCCTCGCCCTCGTGCTGGCGATCAACACCGGGTTGCTCGCCAAGAGCATCTATCAGCTCTACGCGACCGAACTCGGCTACCGCACCCGTGACGTCCTCACGGCCAACCTCGCCCTCCCGCGCCGCTACGGCACGTCCGCCCAGCAACGCGATTTCGCGACGCGGTGGCTCGAGGGCCTGGCCGCGGTGCCCGGGGTGAAGGCCGCGGCGCTGACCGATGCGCCACCGCTCTCGCCTTACCAGCAGATTGTTTTCTCCTCCACCGTCCAGGGCTCGACGGCCAACGCCAACGCCTCGGCCCGCAGTGCGCCGCAATCGATGGCGGTGGCGAGCGTCACGCCGGATTTTTTCCGCGCCACCGGCATCGCCCTGCGCCAGGGCCGCTGCTTTGACGCGCGGGACCGCGCCGACGCGCCGCTGGTCGCCCTCGTGAATGAGGCCTTCGTGAAGCAATATTACCCGCAAGGCCTCACGCTGGGTGCGCAGCTCAACGCGCCCCTCGCCGGCAACGTGCACGGCGGGCCCCCGCCCACCGCGGCGATCGTCGGCGTCGTGGCTGATGTCCGCCCGCGCGGCTTCGAAAGCAGCGCCCAGCCACTCGCCTACTTCCCGCTCGAACAGCAACCCCGCACCCGGCTTTCCGCGGTGCTGCAGTTCGCAGGCGACGCCGCGCTGCTCGGCCGCGCGGTCACGGCCGCCACGCACAAACTCGACGCGGACCTCGCGCTCGACCAACCCTCGACCCTGGAACAACAGATCGCCCGGCAAACCGCGCCGCGGCGCGTCACCCTGATGCTGACCGCCGCCTTCGCTCTGACCGCCATCGTGCTGGCCGCGCTCGGCATCCTCGGGGTGATGAGTTACACCGTAACCCAGCGCACCCAGGAAATCGGCGTGCGCATGGCGCTGGGCGCCGACGCCGGCATGATCCTGCGCTGGATGCTGCGCTACGGCGGCGCTGCCGTGGGCACCGGCCTGCTCGCGGGACTCGGGCTCACGCTGGCCACCAACAAACTCCTGACCTCCCTCCTGACCGGCGTCACGGCCCTCGATCCATGGGTCCTGGTCACGGGCGTGGCGGCACTCGCCGGGATCGGCCTGGGCGCCTGCCTGCTGCCGGCGCGGCGGGCGACGCGCATCAATCCGGTGGAAGCGCTGCGGAGCGAGTGATCGTCCGCGAGCGGCCAACGGCGCGTTACCGCCCTTCAATCGCTCGGGGCAGGCGACGAATGGCACGGCGCCGGGCCGGCGATTGACTTATGGGGGCGTGAAGGGTTGGTGCTGGCTGGAATTTCGCGGGCCGGCCGTTAACCTTCCCCGCCGGCCGCCGTCACAAGCGCCGAACCCGGGAATTTTCCGCCCGGGTTTCACTCTCTCTCCATCGCATGATTTCGATTTCCTCGGCCCGGCTCCGGGTCGCCCTGGTCCTCCTCCCGCTCTTCGCGGTAGCCGCCTGCAAACGCCAGGCCGTGCGGGCAGGAAGTCCACCCGTCCCGGTCCGGACCGCCGTCGCCTCGCAACAGACCATCCCGATCACCCGCGAGGCCGTCGGCATCGTGCAGCCGCTGCACACCGTGGCCATCCTCAGCCAGGTTGAAGGCGTGATCACCCGGGTGCACTTTCGCGAAGGCGACGACGTGAAGGCGGGGTCGCTGCTCCTGACGCTGGACCGCCGGCCGTTCCAAGCGGCGCTGCAGGCGGCGGAAGCCCAGCTGGCCCAGGCGCGCGCGAACCAGGTGAAGGCCAACGCCGACTTTGACCGCTACGAAAAACTGCACCAGCAAAACGCGATTTCCGATTCCGACTACAGCCAGTATTCCGCCGCCGCCACCGGCGCGCAGGCGACGGTCGCGGTCCAGGAAGCCGCCGTGGCGACGGCCAAGCTCAATTTCGCCTACACGGAAATCCGCGCGCCGATCGACGGCCGAACCAGCCGCCTGGCGCTGCGCGAAGGCTCGCTCGTCCGCGCGAACGACTCCTCCCAGCCGCTGCTGACCATCAACCAGCTCGCGCCGATCGGCGTGAGCTTCTCGCTGCCCGAGTCCGACCTCGCCGCCGTGCAGGCCGCGGTGAAAGCCGGACCGGTCGACGTGGTGGCGCGCATCTCCAGCCAGCCGGACCGCGCGTTCACCGGGCACCTCGACTACCTCGACAACACCGTCGGGTTGAACACGGGCAACATCGCCCTCCGCGCGACGTTCGAAAACGCGGACGGCACCCTCTGGCCCGGGCAATTTGTCGACGCCAACATCAAGCTCGGCGAGCTCGCGGACGCCACCGCGGTCCCCGCGGGCGCGATCGTGGCCGGGCAACAGGGCGACCAGATCTTTGTCGTGAAGGCCGACCAGACGATCGAGGTCCGCCTCGTCCACCCGGGGATCACGAGCGGGGAACTCACCGTCACCGACGGCGTCAAGCCCGGCGAACAAGTCGTGACCGAGGGCCAGATCCGCCTGGTGAACGGCGCCAAGGTGACCGTGGAAGCCGCCGCCGGAGACAAACCCGCCGCCCCCGCCACCCACCGGTCAAAGAAGCAGAAGCCATGAACCTTCCCGAGCTTTGCATCCGCCGGCCGGTGATGACGACGTTGCTCACGTTGTCACTCGTGGTCTTTGGCATCGTCGCGTACCGCCTGCTGCCCGTGAGCGACATGCCGAATGTCGAGTTTCCGACGATCACCGTGTACGCCTCCCTGCCCGGCGCCTCGCCGGAGACGATGGCCTCCGCCGTCGCCACGCCCATCGAGGGCCAGCTCTCCACCATCGCCGGCATCGACTCGATGAGCTCCACGAGCTCGCTCGGCAGCACCACCATCACGCTGCAGTTCTCCCTCGATCGGAACATCGATGACGCGGCGCAGGACGTCCAGACCGCGCTCTCCTCGGCGCAGCGCTCCCTGCCGCGGGAGATGACCAACGCGCCGTCATTCCGAAAATCCAATCCCGCGGACCGGCCGATCCTCTTCCTGTCGATGAGCTCGCCCACGCTGAAGCTGTCCGTCGTCGACGATTACGCGGAGAACATCCTCGCCCAGCGTCTCTCGATGATCAGCGGCGTCGCCGACGTGAACGTCTATGGCTCGCAAAAATACGCCGTGCGGGTCCAGTTTGACCCGCAGCGCCTCGCGGCCCGGGGCGTCACCATCGACGATGTGCGTGCCGCCCTCGCCGGGCAGAACGTCAACCAGCCCACGGGGCAGATTGATGGCGCCCGCAAGACCTACACCGTCACCGCCACCGGCCAGCTCGCGAAGGCGAAGGAATTCAGCCAGATCGTCGTCGCCTGGCGCGGTGGCACGCCCGTGCGACTGGGCGATCTCGCGCAGGTCATCGACAGCGTGCAGAACAACCGCGTCACCAGCACCTATTACAGCGCGGGACACGCGCAGTCCAACATCTCGCTTTCCGTGATGAAACAGCCCGGCGCCAACACGGTCGCCGTGGTCGACGCCATCCAGGCCGCGCTCCCCTCCTTCCGCGCCGAACTGCCCCCGTCCATCAGCCTCGACATCGTCCGCGACGGCTCGCAGGCGGTGCGCGAGTCGGTGCACGACGTGGAGTTCACGCTCATGCTGTCGGTCGGGCTGGTGATCCTCGTCATCTTCCTGTTCCTGCGGTCGGCGACGGCGACCATCATCCCCAGCATCGCCATCCCGCTGGCGCTGCTCGGCACCTGCGTGGTGATGTATTTCTACGGGTTCACCCTCGATAACTTCTCGCTGCTGGCGCTGACGCTCTCGGTGGGCTTCGTGGTCGATGACGCCATCGTCATGCTGGAAAACATCGTCCGGCATATCGAGGACGGCATGCCCGTCCGCGAGGCGGCCTTCCGGGGTTCCCGGGAGATCGGGTTCACCATTCTGTCGATGACGCTCTCGCTGGTGGCCGTCTTCCTGCCGCTGATGTTCATGAGCGGCGTGCTGGGCCTGCTGCTGCACGAGTTCGCGATCACCATCACCGCCGCGATCCTGGTGTCGGGCCTCGTCTCGCTCACGCTCACGCCGATGCTGTGCAGCCGGTTCCTCAAACCGCACGGTGAAAAGCACGGCCGAATCTACCAGATGAGCGAGCGGTTCTTCGACGCCCTCCTGCACGGCTATGAGCGCGCGCTCCAGTTCTGCATGCGCCACCGCGGACTCACGCTCGGCTCGGCGCTGGTCTCGCTCATCCTCACCGTCCTCGTCTTTTTCCAACTGCGCCAGGGTTTCATCCCGACCGACGACCAGGGCCTCCTCAACGTCAACCTCGAGGCCCCGCAGAGCACGTCCGCCCAGGGCATGCTGCACTACCTCGACGATGCGGCCCGGGTGGTCGCGGCGCATCCCGGTGTCGATGCCGTGCTGGCGAGCATCGGCGGGGGTCGCAGTTCCGGCACCAACACCGGCCAGCTCACCGTGCGGTTGAAGGACCGGAAGCAGCGCGACTCGGCGTTCCTCATCGCCGACCAGCTCCGGGGCCGCCTCAGCAAGGTCGTCGGCATCCGCGCCTACCCGCAGGTGCCGGCTTCGGTGCGCATCGGCGGCGTTTCCTCCAAGTCCCTCTACCAGGTCGCCATCTCCGGTTCCGACCTCGCCGAGCTCAATGCCACCGCGCGCGAGTTCGAACAGAAACTGGGCGCGCTGCCCGAGTTGACCGACCTCAACTCGGACCTGCAGATCACCAGTCCGCAACTCAAGGTCGACATCAACCGCGACCGCGCCGCGACGCTCGGCATCTCGCCGGCCGACATCGAGACCGCCCTCTACGGCGCGTTCGGCACCAGCCAGGTTTCCACCATCTACACCGCCACGGCGCAGTATTACGTCATCATGGAAATCGACCCGGCGCTGAGCGGCACGCCCGAGGCATTGCGCCGGGTGCACCTTCGCACCGCGACCGGTGAGTTCGTGACGCTCGACACCGTCGTGACGCTGCGCAGCACCGTCGGGCCGCTCAGCATCGGCCACATCGGCCAGTCGCTCGCCGTCACTTTTTCCTTCAACCTGCGGCCGGGGGTGTCGCTCGGCGACGCCACCGCGGCGGTCGCGCGCGCGGCCGCGGACCTGCCGGCGTCCATTTCCTACTCGCTGCTCGGCACCGCGCAGGCGTTCCAGCAATCGCTGGGCAACATCGGGCTGCTGCTGGTCCTGGCCATCTTCGTGATCTATGTGGTGCTGGGCATTCTCTATGAGGACTTCGTGCATCCCCTGACGATCCTCTCCGGCCTGCCCGCGGCCGGGTTGGGCGCCTTGCTGACGCTGTGGTTGTTTGGCGAGGAGCTGAACATCATGGGCTACGTCGGCCTGGTGCTGCTGATCGGCATCGTGAAGAAGAACGCGATCATGATGATCGACTTCGCCCTGGCCGCCGAGCGGAAGCCCGGGGTGGATCACTCGCCCGAAAAGATCATCTATCAGGCGTGCGTGGTGCGTTTCCGCCCGATCATGATGACGACGTTCGCCGCGCTCGCCGGCGCGCTGCCGATCGCGTTCAGCCTGGGTGCGGGTGCGGAATCGCGGCGCCCGCTCGGGCTCGCCGTGGTGGGCGGCCTGGTCGTGTCCCAGATGCTGACGCTGTTTCTCACGCCCGTGCTCTACATCTATATGGAGCGCTTCAAGGTCTGGCTTCGTCGCAACCAGCCGGCCGGGCCCGCGCCGTCGGCCGAGGCGATCCCCGCCAAGTAGCCGGAGTCCGCGCCGTGCTCACTCCACCGAGGCCTCGTTGGGCGGTTCCAGCCGCCAGGACTGGATCCGCGCGAGCGGCGCGATACCCTGGGGGGTCACGGGACTGACCATCAGGCCGACCCAACCTTCCCCCTCGGGCACGCCGCCCTCAAGGGAGATCCGCGGCTCCCGGCTCACGTCAACAGTCCGGCGGCTCATGATTTCATACCGTCCGGCGCGATACCACGCGAGCGTGACCGCCACCTCGCTGCCACCGGCCACCGGCTCGAACTCCGCGGCCACCCGGATCCGGGAAAACCCGCCCGTCTGCCGTCGCCAATGTTCGAAGGGCGCCGTGCTCCAACCCAGCGAGTCCCGTCCGGCACCGGGTTTGGCAAACCACAGCTCCGCGTTTTCGTCGCCCGGCACAGCCAGGCGTTGCAGGCCCCGGGCAATCGGCAGCGTGGGGATCGGCGCAAAGGGCCCGGCTTGGGTGATCCGCAACTGGCGCCAGCCCGCGATCGCCCGGGCGCGCAGGCCGCGCGAGACCTGAACTTGGAACAGCAAGGGGCGCCCCAGCGGCGTCACGTGAAACGGCACGTCGACGACACGCTGGCCGCGCCGGACCCGGACGGGCATTTCCCACAATAATTCCGAAGCGCCCCGCGGACCGGCCAGGATCCGGAAGATCATGAGGCCCGGCTCATCCCCGGGGCCCTCGATCACGGCGGTCGCGGAGCCTCCCACCACTGCGGGCCCCAGGGGCCACGCCCAGGCCGACCCGCCGCGGCGCCCGAAGAAACCGCCGCGCGGGCCGCGCTGCAGGGCCATCCCTTCCGCCGCCTGGGTGGCCGCGAGCAGGACATTGCTTTCCGCAGCCACGCGAAAGTCCTCTTGGGAAATTTCCGGAACCGCGGCGTCCGCCAGGAGCGCCGGCCGCGAGACGCGCGGATGATAAATACGGAAACGCGAGCCCACCCGTTCGGCGCGGTAGTTTTCCCGGAAGGATTGCTCGAGGGCCTGGGGCCAGATTTCCCAATTGGCGTCGGTGACGATCCGCTTCACGCCCTGGCGTTGCAGCACCGCATTGAACCAGGGTCCGTCCTGTTCCGACAGCGACGTCCCGCTGTGATACCAGATCGGCATATCCGGCACGATCGCCTCCGGGTACGCCCGCTCCAGCCACTCCACCGCGGGCCCGAAAAGAACCCCGCGCATCCCGCCCCGGCTGGACTCCAGCGCACGGACCCGCTGGGCCAGCGTTTTGAGGGAGGCCAGCATGGGTGCGGGAAAGCGCACGCCTTCGAAATACACCAGGGCCCGCGGGGCCTGGTGGAGCCGCACGTACTCGGAGCGCGGCGGCGGGTCGGGCGCATAAAGCACCCGCGAGCCGTGCCAGGCCGCGTAGCCGCCGCAGCCGCTCCACACGAACGAGGCGGCCACGATTGCGTAACCGACCCAGCGGTCGCCACGCACCCCGGGCCGGCGACACGCCACAAAGATCGCCGCCGCGGAAAGCAGGAAAGCGAGCGTCGTCAGCATGATCGTCTCGTGATTGGTGACCATCAACAAGGCCGCGCCCGCCCCGCCGGCCAGGACGAGGGCCGCCCGCAGGGCCAGTTCGGAAAAGTCCCGCGGGTGGTCAGGCTTCCGCCACAAGGCCCAGCCGCCGACACCCAGCAACAACGCCAACCCGAAGCCACCCATCGGCCGGAAAAGAAGGTGATGGTGGAATTCGTGGGGCGGCCCGAGGAGCAACTTCAGATCCCAGGCGGTCTTGATGGCCTGATGCCGCGCGACCGGCATCAGCAAGACTTCGTCCAGCCACAGGCGGAAGCTCGCCCCGGTCCAGAGCAGCTCGAAGGCCAGGGGCGCCGCCACCCCCGCCAGGAACAGGAGCGCCACGCTGCGTCCGCAATCGCGGCCGGAAATATCCCGCGCCCGCCACGCGCGCAGGATCAGCAGGGCGCCCATCGCCACCGTGAGCGCCTGGAAGTTGAGCTTGTTCGTTCCGCCGATGAACAGCGCGGCATACACCAGCAGGGTTTCCAGCGAACGGACCGGCCACAACCGCGGGTTCGCGGCGAGGCCCGCGATCACCACGCCAAAACACACGATGCCGACCGGGTTGTAGAAAATGACCACATGCTGGACCAAACCCGCCAGCATCACCGCGCCCGCCAGCAACGCGGCGCCCACCCCCCCGAACGTCCGCCGCAACATCCAGGCCAGCATGGAACCACCGGCGAGCGCGAGGAGCAGTCCGCCCTTCGTCAGCGCGAGATAATTGGCGCCAAAGACCGCCTCGGTGAGCCAGTTGAAGTAATAAACGGAGGTCTGCATCGGGGAGCGGACGTCCGTGTAGGGCCGCAACCCCGCGCTCACTTTTCCGGCGGCGGTGACCACGGTGGAATAGTCGTACAGGTCGCGCAGAATGTCGCGATTGCGCAGCCAGATGAAAAACACGGCGGCCATGAACGCGCCGAACAGCAAAAAACCGGCAAGGACGCGCCGGCCCGGGCCTGACGGGAAGAGGGTGTGCATGGAGTAGCCCTGCGATGTTGCAAGGCCGGGAGTGAAAGGGGTGACTGTCCTCAATCCGCGCTGCCCGAGCCGCGATGGCAAGGCGAATGCTCCGAATATACTGACCGTCAGTATAGCGCCGGCTGGCGCGCCGCGGCGGTCGTCGTTTGTACTTAGCACCATGCCCCTTCTCTTTAGCCGCTCGGCGGCCCTCCTGTTCTTTGGCCTCTCTGTCCTGAAACTTTTTTCCGGCCCGACCAGCCAATCGCTCGCCGGCGAGTGGCGGTTCGCGCTCGACCCCCAGGACGCGGGTGTCACCGACCGCTGGTTCGAGCGCACGCTGCCCGATCGCATCCAGCTGCCGGGCGTCCTGCAGGCCCAGGGCTACGGCAACGACATCGCCACCGACACCCCGTGGGTCGTCGGCCTCGGCGATGCCTGGTGGAAACTGCAGCCCGCGGCGTTGCGCGACCGGTTCTCCCAGCCGGGCAAGGTCGAGGTGCCCTTCCTCGCCCAGCCGCCGAAGCATTACCTCGGCGCTGCTTGGTACCAGCGGGACATCGAGATTCCCGATGGCTGGTCGCCCCGGCGCATCGGTCTTTTTCTCGAGCGCGCTCATTGGGAAACCACGGTCTGGCTCGATGACCGGCGGCTCGGTTCGAACAACAGCCTGGTCGCCCCGCACGAATACGAACTCGGCCTCGTCAAGCCGGGCCGCCACCGGCTGACCATCCGCATCGACAACCGGCAGATCGTGCGGGACCCGCAGAACGACGGCCACGGCGTGGACAGCCACGCCGTCTCGGATGCGCTCGGCGCGACTTGGAACGGCCTCGTCGGCCGCATCGAACTCGTGGCGACGACGCCGGTCTGGATCGACGATGCCCAGGTCTTCCCGGACATCGCCAGGAAATCGGCGCTCATCAAGGTCACGATCGGGAACGCCACGAACCATGCCGGCGCGGGCACGCTGGCGGCCAATGGAGTCACGCGGTCGATCACGTGGGCTGCCACCGGCGGTCGCGTTGAAATCGAGGTGCCACTTGGAGCCGACGCAAAAACCTGGGATGAGTTCCACCCTGCGCTGACGCAGATCACGCTTGCGCTGGCCGGCGGCGATTCCGACGGCGATGTCGGCGACACGCGCACCGTCACCTTCGGCCTGCGCGAGGTCAGCTGGCACGACAAGGACCTCCTGATCAACGGACGCGTCACGAACCTCCGCACCACGCATTTCGGCGGCGACTTCCCGCTGACCGGCGCCCCGGCGATGGACGTGGAATCCTGGAAAAAAATCATCCGCGCCTGTCAGGCCCACGGCCTCAATGGCATGCGTTTCCATTCCTGGTGCCCGCCCGAGGCGGCGTTCATCGCGGCCGACGAACTCGGATTTTATCTTCAACCCGAGCTCGGGCTGTGGGCGCCGTTCAATCCGGGCAGTCCCTACACAAACTATATGGACGAGGAAACGCCGCGCCTCCTCCGCGCCTACGGCAACCATCCGTCGTTCGTGCTGTTCTCCCCGAGCAATGAACCCGCCGGAAACTATGAAGAGGTGACGCCGGCGTGGGCGAAGCGCTGGCATGCGCAGGATCCCCGGCGCCTCTACGCCGCCGGCACCGGCTGGTTCCGCCGCGGCCAGGTCGAGGGCGGCGCCCAGTTCGCCGTCCTCGTGCGGTATGGCAAGGACCCGCGCAACATGGCGGAACTGCGCAACCAGCCGGGTTGGTTTGGCCGCGACTACCGCGCGGCCCTCGCCGACGTCCATATTCCCGTCCTTGCGCATGAAACCGGCCAGTGGTGCGCGTACCCGGACTTTGCCGTGATCGATAAATTCACCGGTTACCTGCGTCCCTCGAATTACCATATCTTCCGCGCCATCGCCGGGGAGACCGGCGTGCTCCCGTACAACCAGGCCTTCGCCCACGCCTCCGGCCGCTTCCAGCTCATGTGTTACAAGGAGGAGATCGAGGCCAACCTGCGGACGCCCGGCCTCGCGGGATTCCAATTGCTCGACCTGCACGACTACCTGGGCCAGGGCACCGCGCTGATCGGCGTGCTCGATGCATTCTGGGAATCCAAGGGCTACGTCACGGCGGACGAATTCAAGCGCTTCAGCGGCCCGACCGTGCCGCTCGCGCGGCTGGCGCAACGGACGTTCACCACGGCCGACACGCTCACCGCGGACGTCGAACTCTATCATTTCGGCGCGGAGCCGGTCGACGCCGGCGTCGCGCCTTATTGGAAAATCACCGACGCCGCCGGTCGCACCGTCGCCGGCGGACAATGGCCTGCGACCGGCTTTCCCATTGGAAAAAACCTCCCCGTCGGACGCGTCGAGGCGGCCCTCGACAAGCTGCCGGCGCCCGCAGCCTACAAGCTCGTCGTCGGGCTCACCGGCCGCGCGGTCGAAAACGACTGGAATTTTTGGGTCTATCCCGCGGCCATTGATCCGGCGACGCCCGCCGCCGTGCTCGTGACGGGCAATTGGGGCGAGGCCGAAGCGAAGCTCGCCGCCGGCGGGCGCGTGGTCTTCACGCCCGGCGCCACGGAGCTGGACCCGGCGCGGTCGCCGCCGATGAAGCGTGTACCCGTGTTCTGGAACATCCAGATGACGGTGCGGCCGCCGCGCAACGCGGCGCCGCGCTTCGACGCGATGCTCGGGTTGCTGGTGGATCCGGCGCACGCCGCCCTCGCGAAATTCCCCTCCACCGAGGCCTGCGACTGGCAGTGGACGCCGCTCATCGACAACGTGCGGTCGGTCAATCTCACCGGCGCCCCGCGCGACCTGAAGCCGATCGTCGCGGCGATCGATGACTGGAACCGCAACTGGCGGCTGGGCGTGATTTTCGAGTGCGCCGTCGGCCCCGGCAAACTGCTCGTTTCCGCCATCCCGCTCGACGGCCCGTCCGCCGGCGCGCAGCAATTGCGCCGTTCCCTGCTCGACTACGCGGCCAGCGATCAATTCGCGCCGTCCGCAAAGCTCACCCCCACGCAGGTGAGCGCACTCTGGGCGGTCGGACCCGCGACGGACAAAAATGTCGAGCGGGCGTTCGATCCCGACTTGGACGACGGCACGAAACGGCCGGCGAAAAAATGAGGCCGCGGCATTTTTCAGTGGGAGGGTTTTATACCCCGACAGCGAAGGCGGCGCTGATCCCGTCGGGGTATGAAACCCCTCCCACCAGGAATGCAAAAGCCGGGGCGCCGCGCTACTTCTTATCCGCGCTGAAACGGCCCGCGCCGGCGGCGAGCAGGGCCAGGTATCCGCCAAAGTAAAGCCAGGCCAGTTCGCCGCCCTTCCAGTCAGCCTTGTTCACGATGAAGAAGGCCACGCCCATCGTGAACGCCAGGATGAGCGCCGCCCACCGCGTCCACAGGCCGATCACCAGCAGCACGGAGCAAATCACCTCGGCGAAGATCGCGAGCAGGAAACTCGGCGTGTGGCCGAGGCCGAGCGGGTCGGGAAACGAAAGCTTGCCCGCGAACAGGGACATCAACTTGCCCCAGCCGTGGAGCCACACCATCGAGACGCCCAGCCACAGACGGAGCAAAAGCAGGGCCACATCCGGGCTGCTCGCAATAAATTCAAGGCGGAGGAATTTTTGCATGGGGTTGCGGGCAGTGTGCCCAGTCGGGTTTTTGGGTCACCACTAATCTGCGCCTAGCCCTGTAGGGCCCGCGCTCGTCGCGGGGCCGTTGTGTGCCTGCGCACGGTCGTCGGCCAGCGACGACCCTACACCGGAGGGCCCGAAGGTTTGTCTTTGCCCTCCAGGTGGCTACCGTCCGCCCCATGCCCTCCACCCATCCGCCCATCGCCGCCGGGACCCGCATCGGCCACGTGCACCTGAAGGTCGCCGACCTTCAGCGCGCGCTCGACTTTTATGTCGGCGTGCTCGGCTTCGAGCTCACCCAGAAATATGGCGACCAGGCCGCCTTCATTTCCGCCGGGGGCTACCATCATCATATCGGCCTCAATACCTGGGAAAGCCTCGGCGGTTCGCCGCCACCTCCGGGCAGCACGGGACTCTATCATACCGCGGTGCTGTACCCGACCCGCGCCGCCCTGGCGGATGCACTGCGCCGCTTGATCGCTGCGAAGATCCCGCTCGATGGCGCGTCGGACCACGGGGTGAGCGAAGCGCTGTACCTCCGCGATCCGGACCAGAACGGCGTCGAGCTCTATTGGGACCGCGCGCAGGACCAATGGCCGCGCGATGCGAAAGGCGGACTCGCCATGACGACCGCGCGGCTGGATTTGCAAGGCCTGCTGGCGGAAAAGTAATCGCCTTCGACACACCCCGCCCTGTGGGCAGCAGCCTTCGCCGGGCCCACGGCTCCCAAGTCCCTCTTCATCCCGAACAAGGCAGCTGAAGAAACGCGAAAATCGTGAGTCAGACCTGATCCCCGGTGATGCCTTGCCGCACTCACTCTTTCGCGCTACCGGACAAAATCAGAATTTACCCGGGAGCCCTTCGCGGACCTTCGCGCCCTTCGCGGTTCAATTGCATCGTTCCGGCTCAAGAGGGGTGGCGCGAAGCGACGGGGCGTGCAGACGAATACTCGAAGCTCGCGCCCTTGCGTTCCCCGGCCAAGCTCGCGGGCCATGCACCCCACCCCGGCGCGTGAAGCCACGCGTTTGCGCGAACTGACGCCCCAACAGTGGAAATCCGGCTCCGCCGCCTGGCTCGGCTGGATGTTCGACGGCCTGGAACTGCATCTCTACACGCTCGTCGCCACGCCGCTCGTCGTACAACTGCTCGCGGTGTCGAGCGCCGCGCATCCCGAGGTGAAGGAAAAGGCGGCGTTCATCCAGGGCGCCTTCCTCGTGGGCTGGGCCGTGGGCGGCGCGTTCTTCGGTCGGCTCGGCGATTTGCTCGGACGCAGCCGGGCGCTTTCCCTGACGGTCCTCACCTACGCGGTGTGCACCGGGTTGTGCGCCTTCGCGCAGACGTGGTGGCAACTGATGATCTTCCGGTTCATCGCGGCAGTCGGCATCGGCGGCGAATGGGCCGTCGGGGCCTCGTTGCTGACGGAAACCTGGCCGAAAGCCTGGCGCCCCTGGCTGGCGGCCATCCTGCAAACCGGCGTGAATGTGGGCATCCTGGGCGGCGCAATCTTCGTCGGCCTGCTCATGACCTGGATGCCGCCGGGCTCGGAGCGCTGGGTCTTTCTGATCGGCGTCATTCCCGCCTTCCTCGTTTACTGGATCCGGCGGCACGTGCCCGAACCCGCCGCCTGGCAGCAGGCGGGGACCGCCGTCCGGGAAAAACCCGGCGCCGCCGCCTTGTTCCGCGGGGACGTCCGGTCGACGACCCTGCGCACCACCGTGGTTTGCGCGCTCGGGCTGTCGGCCTGGTGGATGTATCTCTTCTGGCAAACGCAGCATCTCCGCAAAATCCTCGGCGATGCCCAGACGCCGGCCGCCGAGGTCACCGGGCTAGTCTCGGCCGCGTTCTTCGCCTTCAACCTCGCCTCGGTGATCGGCAATTTCGGGGCGGGCTGGCTGGCGCAGCGCCTCGGCAACCCGCGGGCGATCCTGCTGCTGTTCGTCGGACTGGGCGGCAGCATCGTCGGCGCCTTCATTGTGCCCCGCGGGTTTGCCGAACTCGCCTGGTTCTGGCTGCCGCTGGGCGGCTTCTTCGGTGGCGTGTTCGGCCTGTTCACCATGTATCTGCCGCCGCTCTTCCCCGTGCTGCTCCGCACGACGGGCGCGGGCTTTTGCTACAACATCGGGCGGGTCGCCGCCGCGCTGGCGTCAGTGATCTTCGGCTGGTTCGCACCGGTCGGCGATTTTCGCCTGGCCCTGCTGGCATCGAGCGCGCTCGCCTTTGGGGCGGCGATCGCCGCGTGGTGGCTCCCGACGAAGACCGCCGAGGAGTGAAATAAATCCGAGCGGGAGGGATTTTATACCCCGACAGGGGAGGCACGATTCCAGTCGGGGTGTGAAACCCCTCCCACCCTCAGTCCCTAGTTCAACCCGAGCTCCGCCAGCGCGGGTGCGGCGTGCACCTCGCCGCCGCCGAACCGCTTCACCAGTCCGTCCGCGGCGGCTTGCAGGAGAGCGCGCCGCCGGGCGAAGGCCTCGTCGCTCTCGTCGGGGCCTTCGATCAATAGGAAGCTGATCAGCGAGCGGCGCGTCGAGAGCGCCACGACGCGGATCGGGGTGTGCCGGAAGCGATCCGGCGACGGTCCGGCCCGCAGGTCGATCACGCCCGTGCCCGTGCTGGTTTCCATGTCGACGACTTGCTCGCCCTCCGCCGTCAGCGCCCACCAGCGGCCGCGCTGGAGCATGAGGCGCTCACACCAGTGGCTGGCCCATTTGGGCAGGTTCTCGATGTCGGCCAGGAAATTGAAAACTGTCTCGCGCGGTGCAGACACCGTGATGGTCAGGGGATGAACATTCATGCGTGGGGGGAGGTTGATATCTTGTCCGGGAAAAATACGGCAGCCGGCGTTCCGCCTGTTCTTAGGGTGGGTCCGCGCTACTTCACCGCGCCCGGATCGAAGTGCGGATTGTGGATCAGGCCGAGAATGTTGCCGAACGGATCGAGCACGGAGGCGACGGTGATGCCGCCGCCGACCTCCTTCGGCTCCTCATGCACCGTGGCGCCGAGGCCGTGGAGGCGATCGCACTCCGCCGCCACGTCGTCCACGCCCCAAAGCGCCACCACGCCGCCCGGCGAATTGCTGCGCGGCGCATCGGGCACCAGGCCGAGTTCGAAACCGCCGATGTTGAAACCGACGTAGAACGGCTCGTCGAAATACGGAGCCACGCCAAACGCCTCGGTGTACCAAGCCTTGGCGCGGGCGAGGTCGGGAGCGGGATAAGCAGCGGTGCGGAGTCCTTTGATCATGGGAAGGCTTATTTGGATTCAGCCGGAAGCGGCAGCGAGGCCTGGCCGAAAGCATATTTCCAGCCAGCCGGCGTGCGCACGTAGGTGTCGCTGAACCAAAGTTTATAGTCGAAGGCCTTGCCGTCCTTCGCCGCGCCCTTGATCCAGAGGAGCGCGGTCACCACCGCGGTGTCGCCCCAGACGCGCACCGTCTGCGTCCCGGGCAGCTCGTCCTGCTGCTCATAGGTGCGCTCCCGGTTTTCGGCTGCGTTGACGTGATCCGCCTTCGTAAACACCGCGCCGCGGCCGGTGACGAGGATCATGTCATCCGCCTGGATGCGCCTGATGGTGGCCGCGTCGTTGCGTTTCACGGCGGCTTGGAACTCGGTGTCGAGCGCGGCGACGGTCCGGGCATCGTCCGTGGACGCGGCGCCGGCGGGGACCAGGGTCAGGGCAAAGCCGGTCGTCAGCAGGCCGAAGAGCGAAGTCGGGCGAAACGGGGGGTATGGCACGCCGCCATCCTAGCACGCGCTCCTGACAGCCCTATGTCAGGAGATCCTATCCGCAACCGCAGAGACGTGAACATTGTGAAAACTGAAATTCCTTCATCGGGAATCCGCAATCGGCCCAACCAGGAACCCTTCATCATGCAACCGATACCACGAAGACCACTCGATCCGGCCCATCCTCGCCTGCTCCCTGCCACGGGTTACTTCCCGCCGTGCATCTCCGCCACCTTCGCCGCCTCGGCTCGCACCAATTGCCGCAGTTTCGGCGGTTGCATCGCCTCGGCCTTGTCGCCGAACGAGAGAATCCACCGCGCCATCCACTCCAGCGACCACGCGTACAGCGAGAATTCCGCGCCGCCGTCGCGCGACTTTTCCTCGATGAGCGTGGCGAAGCTCTCGCGCTGGGCACGTTCCTGGACCGAGCGATGGAACCACACGCGCACGGGCAGCGTCTGCTCGCGGGCGGAGGACTGCTCCATGTGTTCCTTGAAGGAAAAACCCTCGCGCGGCTCGAATTTCTCGGGCGAGATCTCGAGGCGGCGGATGCGGTCGATGCGGAAATGCCGGTAATCCGTGCGCAGCCGGCACCACGCCACGAGGTACCAGGCGCCGCCGTAGAACACCACGCCCAGCGGTTCGACGTCGCGCGCCGTCTCCTCCTCGCGCTCGCGCCCCTGGTAGGCCATCCGCAGCACGCGCCGCAGCACGACGCCCTGCTGCACGGGCAGCAGCCAGCGCTGGGCCACCGCTTCCGGTGCCGAGCGCCGCGAGGATTGTCCATAAACCACGGTGCGCGCCACCAGCCGCTCCACGTGATCCTGCCGGTCGCGCGGCAGCACGGCGCGAAGCTTGTCGAGGGCGGACATCATCGGCGCCTGCAGCGAGGCATCGGTGAACTGCTTCACCAGCTCACCGCCGACAAACAGCGACACCGCCTCCTCCGCCGTGAACATCACCGGCGGGAGCTGGTAGCCCTTGAGCAAACTGTAGCCGACGCCGGCCTCGCCGGAAATCGGGACGCCGGCCTCGCCGAGCGCCGCGATGTCGCGATAGACCGTGCGTTCCGTGATGCCGAAATGCTCCGCGAGTTCGACGGCACGCACGACGCGACGCCCCTGGAGGTGCAGCACCATTGCGACTAGCCGGTCGGTCCGATTCATATGCCCAGCAGCACAAACCACCCGGCCCGGCGCGGCGAGATTTTCCTGCCAAAAAGCGTTACCCGTCCGGCGGTCATCTGTCTCAAGGCCAGTGAAGCCGTCCAAGCAACGTCTCCAACAGGCCCGCCGGCGCGTCCACCAGGCGCAAGTGCGGGTAAACACGTTCGTGGCCGCCCTGCGTGCCATCCCCGCGAACACCTATGCGGCGTTCCTGGCCGGACTCTTGGTAGTTGTCCTCCTGCTTTCCGGGGTGAGTGCCTACGATCATGGCACCTGGCTCCTGGAAAACGTCCCGGTGATCGTCGGCCTGGCATTTCTGTGGACCACCTACCGCGTCATGCCGCTTTCCCGGGTGAGCTACACGCTCATCTTCGCGTTTCTCGTGCTTCACGAGACGGGCGCCCACTGGACCTACGCCCGGGTTCCGTACGACGAGTGGTGGCAGCATCTTTTCGGCGTGACGCTCAACTCGCAGCTGGGGTTCGAACGCAACCAGTTCGACCGGCTGGTGCATTTCAGTTACGGGCTGTTGCTCGCCTACCCGATCCGCGAGGTGTTCCTGCGGGTCGCGAACGTGAACGGCTTTTGGGGCTACTTCCTGCCCCTGGATTTCACCATGAGCACATCGGCCCTCTACGAACTGCTCGAATGGGCGGTCGCCTCGGTCGTCGGCAGTCACGCGGGGAATGCGTTCCTCGGTTCGCAAGGCGACCCGTGGGACGCGCAGAAGGACATGGCGATGGCGTCGCTCGGCGCGCTGATTGCGATGACCGTCATCGCGCTCATCACGTGGCGCTACAAGCGCGACTTCGCCCGCGAGTTCGGCGAAAGCCTGCGCGTGAAGGTCTCACTGCCGCTCGGCGAGGAGGCGATCGCGGCCCTGCAGTTGGGTGCGGGGAGGTAAACCTGGCCCTCGCAGGAGCCTGCAAGCAGGCTCCACCATTGGCCGGTCTGGGCCGAACGGCCCAGACGCTAACACGCCGGCTTCATGCGACCATCATCCCGCTTGAATGCCTGAAAACAGGCGGGCTTTCAGTTGCGCCAGCCCCGCCGCCCGGTACGCTGCGGCTCTCGTGAACCCTGTCGTCCGCTCCGCCACTCCCGCCGCTGCCCGCGAGCCGGTTTTTCATGTGCGCGGCCTGACGAAGATCTATGGCAGCGGCACCGCCGAGGTGCGGGCCCTCGCCGGGGTCGACCTCGATCTCCACGCCGGCGAACTCGTCGTCCTGCTCGGCCCCTCGGGTTCGGGCAAGACCACCCTGCTCAACCAGCTCGGCGGACTCGATATCCCGACCAGCGGCACGCTGCGGTATCGCGACGTCGACCTGACGCATGCGACGGAGGAACAGCTCACGCGTTATCGCCGCGAGTCGGTGGGCTTCATTTTCCAGTTCTATAATCTCATCCCCAGCCTGACGGCCCGCGAAAATGTCGGCCTCATCACGGAGATCGCCACCAACCCGCTGGCGCCCGAGGCCGCGCTCGGCATGGTCGGTCTGGCGCCCCGGCTGGACCATTTCCCCGCGCAGCTGTCCGGCGGCGAGCAGCAGCGCGTCGCCATCGCCCGCGCGATCGCCAAGCGGCCGGAGGTCCTGCTGTGCGATGAACCGACCGGCGCGCTCGACGTGAAGACCGGCATCGTCGTGCTGGAGGCCATCCAGCGCGCCAACCGCGAGCTCGGCACGCTGACCGTGATCATCACCCACAACGCCGTCATGGCCGACATGGCTGACCGCGTCATCCGCTTTTCGGACGGCCGCGTGCAGGCGGAGTCGCGGAACGCGAATCCGGCGGCGCCGGATACGTTGAAGTGGTAGCGCGGCACAAACGCCAAATGCCAAGCTCCAAACGCCAAATCCAGTCCACCCCTTGTCGTCATCCTGAGCGTAGCGAAGGATCCAGAGCGCATGTCGCGAGCGAAGCACCGCTTGGATCCTTCGCTACGCTCAGGATGACAGGAGGCGGGTACTTTGTGTCTTCTATGGCCGCTCGTTTGGCTTTTGGAGTTTTGGCCTTTGGAGCTTCCTAAAATGCTTCCGCATTTGGATAGAAAACTTCTCCGCGACCTGCAGCGCCTCAAGGGCCAGGCCGCCGCGGTGTCCGTCGTGATGGCGTGCGGCCTGGCGATGCTGATCATGGCGCGCAGCCTCATCCACTCGCTGGAAACCACGCGCGAGGATTACTACCAAACCAACCACTTCGCCGAGCTGTTCGCGTCGCTCAAACGCGCACCGAACGACCTCGGCGCGCGCATCGCCGCGCTGCCGGGCGTCGCGACCGTGCAGACCGGCCTGGCCGTGCCGGTCACGCTTGACCTCCCGGGCATCGCCGAACCGGCGAGCGGTCTCGTGCGTTCGCTGCCGGATTTCGGCACGCCGGAACTCAACCGCCTGTTCCTCCGCCGCGGCGCCTGGCTGTCGGCCGGCTCGCGCAGCGAGGTGCTGGTGGGCGAGGCGTTCGCCAAAGCCAATGGCCTGAACCCGGGCGACACGCTCGCGATGCTGCTCAATGGGCGGCGCCAGTCGTTTCGCGTGGCGGGCATCGTCCTGTCGCCCGAATATATTTTCGAATCGCGGCCCGGCGCCGCGCTGCCCGACAGCCGCACCTACGGCATTTTCTGGATGCCCTACAAGGAGGTCGCCACCGCGTGGGACCTCTACGGGGCCTTCAACCACGTGGCGCTCACCCTCGCGCCGGGCGCGGGCGAGAAACCGGTGATCACCGAACTCGACCGCCTGCTCCAGCCGTATGGCGGCCGCGGCGCCTACGGCCGCAAGGACCATCCGTCACACATCCGCGTCTCCGATGAAATCCGCGTGCTGACGATTTTGTCCGTGGGCTTCCCGACAATTTTCCTGAGCGTGGCGGCCTTCATGACCAATGCCGTGCTCACGCGGCTGCTTTCCCTGCAGCGCGAGCAGATCGCCATCCTCAAGGCGTTTGGTTTCACCAACCGGCAGATCGTCGTGCATTACCTGAAGTTTGCCTTCGTGATGGTCGCGGCGGGCGTCGCTCTGGGCCTGCTCGGCGGCATCGCGCTCGGGCACCAGCTGGTGATCATGTATGAACTGTTCTTCAAATTCCCCGACCTGCTCTTCCACCTCGACGGCCAGGCGGTCGTCATCGCCCTGGCCGTGGGCCTGGGCGCCGTGACCCTCGGCGTGTTCAGCGCCGTGCGGAAGGCCGCGCGCCTGCCGCCGGCGGAGGCCATGCGCCCCGAACCGCCGGCCAGCTACCGGCCCTCCCGCCTCGAGCAACTCGGCCTCAAGCGCCTGCTTTCCCATTCCTTCCGCATCGCGGTGCGCAACCTCGAGCGGCGGCCCCTCCAGGCTTTCTTCACCGTGGCCGGCCTCGCGCTCGCCACCGCGCTCCTGATCCTGCCCAACACCTTCAAAGCCGGCATCGCGGACATCCTGGACTTCAAGTGGGACGTCAACCAGCGGCAGGACCTCACCCTCGGCCTCGTGGAGCCCTCGTCCGCGCGCATCGCCCACGAACTCGCGCGGCTTCCGGGCGTCACCAGCCTCGAGCCAGCGCGCACCGCCGCCGTGCGCATCCAGTTCCAGGGGCGCAGCCGCCAGGTTCTCCTCCGCAGCCTGATTCCCGGCGCGCAGCACAGCCGGGCCGTCGACCTGAATCTTCGCGAAATCCCGCCGCCGACCGACGGGATCATCGTCTCCGCCAAGCTCGCGGAGGTCCTCGGCGCCAGACCGGGCGACCTGGTCGAGCTCGAGGCCCTCGAGGGCAAGCGTCCGGTCCGGGCCTTCCCGATCACGGCGCTGGCGGAGGATTTCACGGGCATCGCCGCCATGATGGAACTCCACGCCATCAACCGCTTCCTCGGCGAGGGCGATGTCATCACCGGCGCCAGCATCGGCCTCGACATGTCCCGGCGCGCGGAATTCCTCGCCGCGCTCAGGGGCATCCCGCGCGTCAGCTCGGTCGCGATCAAGGAAACCATGCGCCAGAGCTTCCGCGAGACGACCGCGCAGATGATGGGCCTGATCCAGAGCATCTACCTGCTGTTCTCCGTCGTGGTGGCCTTTGGCGTGATCTACAACAACGCGCGCATTTCCCTCGCCGAGCGCGCGCGGGAACTGGCCACGCTGCGGGTCATTGGCATGACGCAACGCGAGGTCGCCGCGATCATCGTGACCGAACTCGTCATTCTCGCCGTCCTCGCCGTTCCGCTGGGCCTCGTCATGGGCACGGGCTTTGCCACGGTCATCGTCACTTCGGTCAACACCGAGACCGTCCGCCTGCCGCTCGTGTTCACGACCTACACCTATTCCTTCGCCGTCGTGGTGGTGGCGACCGCCTCCGTGCTGTCCGCCCTCGTCGTGCTGCGGAAGCTCCGGCAACTCGACCTGATCGCCACGCTGAAGGCGCCGGAGTAGGCACCACCAATGAACACTAGTGCCTCACCAATCATTTCTACCGCCCAACCAATTCCGCGGATTGCACGGATGAACCCGGATACATCCGGGAACACGGTTCATCTTATCCGGGTTAATCCGTGTAATCCGCGGCTAAAAACTCTTTCAGAATTAGTGTCCCATTAGTGTGCATTAGTGGTTAACCGTCTTCCTGTCTTATGAGTTCTTCCTCCTCCACCAAGCGCCGCTGGCTGACTTATCTTTTCGGGGCGATCCTCCTCGCCCTGCTCGCCCTCGGCCTGCGACCGAAACCGGCCCCGGTTGAGACCGCACGCGCCACCACCGGTCCCCTGCGCGCCACGGTGAGCGAGGAGGGCAAGACGCGCATCAAGCAGCGCTACGTCATCTCCTCCCCCGTCAGCGGCCAGTTGCGGCGCGTGCCTTTCAAGCCGGGGGCCAGCGTTGCCGCGGGCGACGTGGTCGCGCTCATCGAGCCCATGACCGCCTCGCCGCTCGACACGCGCAGCCGCGCCCTCGCCGAGGCGCGGCGCGACTCGGCGGCCGCCACGCTGGAAAAGACCCGCGCCGCGCAAGCGCTGGCGGCGAATGAACTGAAGCGCACGCAACGCATGGCCGACGCCGGCACGGTTTCCCCGCAGGACCTGGAGGGATCGCAGTTGCGCGAGACCGCCGCCGCCCGCGAGGTCGTCGCCGCCGAGGGCGCGCTGCGCGCGGCGGAAGCCGAGCTGGCCGTGGGCATTTCTGGAGCGCCGGGCTCCCGCCCGGCCGGCCTTGCGCTCATTGCCCCCGTCGAAGTCCGCGCCCCCGTCGCCGGGCGCGTGCTCCATGTTTTCCAGGAAAGCGAGCGCCCCGTCGCCGCGGGCACGCCCCTGCTCGACCTCGGTGACCCGGCCGACCTTGAAGTCGTGGTGGAGTTGCTGTCGCGCGATGGCGCCGCGCTCGCCCCGGGCGCACCCGTGGAACTGGAACAATGGGGCGGCCCGAAGCCGCTCGAGGCGCGGGTCCGCCTGGTGGAGCCCGCGGCCTTCACCAAGATTTCCGCGCTCGGCGTCGAGGAGCAGCGCGTCAACGTCGTGGCCGACATCATCACGCCGGTGGCCGACCGCGCGTCGCTTGGCGACAACTTCCGCGTCGAGGCCCGGGTCGTCGTCTGGGAAAGCGACCGCGTCCTGAAGGTGCCGGTCTCGGCCCTTTTTCGCCGCGGCGACGAGTCGGGCGCGTACGTGGTGCGCGGCGGCCGGGCCGTGCTCGTGCCCGTCGAGGCCGGCCGCTCCAGCGGCCGCGAGGTGCAGGTCCTCAAGGGCCTGGACGAGGGCGACGAAGTCATCCTGTATCCCGGCGACCGCGTGAGCGACGGCCAGCGCGTGACGCCGATGAAGATCTGACGGGCGAATGGAATTCCGCCGGATCACGGTCGACGAATTTGACGCCGCGTACGCCCTCTACCTCGACGTCTTTGCCTGGCTGAAGGCCAAGGGTGTGCGCCAGTGGCTGCGGGCCCTGCCCCGCGAGGAATTTGCCGGGCGCCAGGCGCGCGGCGAATTGTTCGCCCTGTTTAACGAGAGAGAAATGAGCGCCATCGTTACCCTGGCCTTCGAGGCAGACACGGACTGGGAAAAGCACCTCGGCCTGGAACCGCAATGGTGGATCAAGACGCTGGCGGTCACCCGGACCCAGCGCGGACGCGCGCTCGGCGAAATAATGATCCGCAAATGTGAATCGCATCTGGCCGCGACCGGCGCCACCCAAGTCCATCTCGAGTGTGTCGATGCCGGTTTCCTGCCGAACTATTACGAGCGGCTTGGATACACGACCCTGCACCGCACCGACATCACCTACCCTTCCGGCAATACTTTCCTGGTCTGCCTGCTGAGCAAGCCCCTCCCCTAGCGCGCCGCGCCCTCGCACCCATGTCACGTAATACGTGACATTCCCCTCACAGAAGGCCCGCACATGTCACGTATTACGTGACATGCCCTCTGGGCGCCGTCTTTGGAGGCGGCCCGGGCGATTACTTTCCCACCACTGCGCCCAGCAGCCGGTGAAGCTCGGGGCCGTGCTGGCGCAGTTCGGCCAGGTGCGCGGCCGAGAGTTTTTCCAGCAGCGCCTCACCGCGGGCGGTCAGGTGGATGTCCACCCGGCGCCGGTCCTCGCGCGAGGGCGCGCGCCGGACCAACTGGCGTTTTTCCAGGCGGTCCAGCAGGCCGACGGCGCTGTGGTGCCGGAGGTGGAGGCGCTGGGCGATCTCCCCCACCGACGCGTGGTCCCGGCCCGCGAAGCCCTTGATGGCCAGCATCGCCTGGTGCTGCTGGGGCGTCAGCCCGGCGGCCTGGGCCACCGACTCGCTGAAGTGCAGGAAGCCCCGCAGCGTGTGGCGCAGGGCCGCCAGCGTCTCGTAGTGGGCCTTGGTGACGCGGGAACCGGATTTTGACGTGGGCACCCGGCCAGCAAAAGGGTCCCGGCGGCCCCTGACAATCTGATTGCATTATATCGTGCCACGATATTATTCATCCCCTTTATGCCCGTGCTCACCGCCTCTCCCGAACCCGCCCCCAGCCACCGACGCGACCGCCTCGCCGATTTCAGCACCGACCGGCGCGTGCTGCTGCTCGCGGTCCTGGCCATCCCGATCGGCGTGATCGGGGCCTTCGTCGCGAAGGCGCTCATCTGGCTCATCGCGGTGTTCACCCATGCGGCGTTCTTCCTGCGTTTTTCCAGCGAGCCCGTCACCCTGCAGGGCCACACCTTTGGCTGGTGGGGCATCGTGGTGCCCGCGATCGGCGGCCTCATCATCGGGCTGATGGCGCGGTACGGTTCCGAGAAAATCCGCGGCCACGGCATCCCGGAGGCGCTCGAGGCCATCCTGCTTGGCCGCAGCCTGATCAATCCGAAGGTCGCGATTCTGAAGCCCGTGTCCTCCGCGGTCTCGATCGGCACCGGCGGCCCCTTCGGCGCGGAGGGCCCGATCATCATGACCGGCGGCGCCTTCGGCTCGATGTTTGCCCAGCTGTTCCACCTGTCGGCGGCCGAGCGCAAGACCCTGCTGGTGGCGGGCGCGACGGCCGGCATGGCCGCGGTCTTCGCCACCCCCATCGCCGCGGTGCTGCTCGCGGTGGAACTCCTGTTGTTCGAATGGAAGCCGCGCAGCTTCATCCCGGTCGCGGCGGCCGCCGTGGTGGCTTCGCTCATGCGCGTGCCGCTGCTGGGGGTGGGACCGATTTTCCCCGTCACCCCGCACGCGATGCTCGGGCCCCAGGCGCTCGCGATGGCCCTGCTCGTCGGGGTGTGCGCCGGTTTCGGGTCGGGCGCGCTGACGGCGCTGGTGTATGCGTGCGAGGACTTCTTTGCCCGGCTGCCCATTCACTGGATGTGGTGGCCGGCGATCGGCGGCCTCGCCATCGGCCTCGGCGGCTGGATCGACCCCCGCGTCCTGGGCGTGGGCTACGAGACCATCCACAGCCTGATGCGCGGCGAAATTTTGCTCGGCGCGCTGGTGAGCCTGGCGGTCGCCAAGGGCCTGGTGTGGTCGATCGCCCTCGGTTCCGGCACCTCCGGCGGCGTGCTGGCCCCGCTGCTGATGATCGGCGGCGCGATCGGGGCGCTGACGGGATTGCTGACGGGCGTGGGTGACCCGGGCCTCTGGGCCATGGTCGGCATGGCGGCCATCATGGGAGGCACCATGCGCTCCCCGCTCACCGGCATGATTTTTATCCTGGAACTGACGCATGATTTCCAGGCCCTGCCCGCCCTGATGGTGGGCAGCGTGACCGCGCTGTGCGTCACCGTGCTGCTGCTCCGCCGCTCCATCCTCACGGAGAAACTCGCGCGACGCGGCCAGCACATCGCCCGCGAGTACAGCGTGGACCCGTTTGAACTCATGCGCGTGGGCGACGTCATGGACCGGCAGCCGCCGGTCATTTCCGCCGACACGACGGTGGCCGTCCTTTCGCAGCGCATCGCCGCCGGGGACCCGGTCATCTCGCGCCGGCAGGGGACGCTGGTGCTCGATGCCGGCAACCGCCTCGCGGGGATCATCACCCGGGGCGACCTGATGGTGGTTCTGCAGAATGGCGCGGCCGAGACTACCTCGGTGCTGGACGCGGGCACCACGGATCTCGTCACCATCCATGACGACGCGACCTTGCAGGACGCGCTCACCCTCATGTTGAGGCATGACATCGGCCGCCTTCCGGTCGTGGACCACACGGACGAAGGCAAGGTGGTCGGTTACCTTGGCCGGGCCGACATCCTCGCCGCGCGCCGGCGCCGGCAGGAGGAGGAGGAACGCCGCGAACGGGGCCCATTGCTCGGGCGCGGCCGGGCAAAACCGAAGGCCTAAAGGAGTTTCCTGTTTTGGGTTTTCAGTGGGAGGGGTTTTATACCCCGACCGAACGCGACGCCGTGCGCGAGTCGGGGTATAAAACCCCTCCCACCCGGAAGCCGGGTGTCGTCCGTTGCGTGTTTGAGTTTGGACTTCCGACGCGGAGTCGTAGGGTGACGCCATGATTCGCGTTACATCCCCCCTCCGCGGTGCCGCTGTTGCGGCGCTGCTGGCCGCGACCGTGTTTGCGGCCGATGCCAATCCCACGCAGGAACGCGCCGACCGTTTCCTGCTGCTCGTCAACTCAACCTACAAGTCCCTCATCACTCTCGAGGGCAACGCCCAGTGGAAGGCCCTCACGGACGTGTCGCCCATCCATGACGCCGGCTCCGAGACCGCCAGCAAGGCCCGCGCCGCGTTCACCGGCGACCCGGTCCTCATCAACGAGGCCAAGGCCCTGCTCCTCAAACGCCACGAGCTGAACACCCTCACCATTCGCGAACTCGAGCAGCTCCTGCTCAACGCCGGCGAGGGCCCGATGACGAATCCCAAGCTCGTCGCGGACCGCATCGATGCCGAGGTCGCGCAGGCGTCCACCTTGAACGGCTTTGAGTTCAAGCTGAACGGGAAGCCGGTCACCGTGAACGAAATCGACAACCTGCTCCAGTCGAGCACCGACCTGAAGGAACGCCAGGCCGTGTGGGAGGCGTCGAAGGAATCCGGCAAGGCGCTCAAGGCCGGCCTCATCAAGCTCCGCGACCTCCGCAACGGCGTCGCGAAGGAACTGGATTATCCGGATTATTTCGCGCTGCAGGTCGCCGGCTACGGCATGACGACCGACGAGATGATCAAGATGCAGGATGAGTTCATGCGCGAACTGCGTCCGCTCTACCTGCAGCTGCACACGTGGGTGAAGTACAAGCTCGCCGAGAAATACCATCAGCCCGTGCCGAACCGCATCCCGGCGCACTGGCTCAACAACCGCTGGTCGCAGGAATGGGGCGGCCTGTCCGAGGGCGCCGACCTCACGCCGTTCTTCAAGGACCGCACGCCCGATTGGGTCGCGCACAGCGCCGAAAAGTTCTACGTCGGCCTCGGGTTCCCGAAGCTGCCGCAATCGTTCTGGGAAAAGTCCGACCTCTTCCCCGTCCCGGCCGGCGAGTCGCGCAAGAAAAACACCCACGCCTCCGCCTGGCATGTCGACCTCGAGAACGACCTGCGCTCGCTGCAAAGCATCGAGGCCAACCCATGGTGGTTCAGCACGGCGCACCATGAGTTCGGTCACATCTATTATTTCATCGGCTACACCAAGCCCGAGGTCCCCGCCCTGCTCCGCACCGGTGCGAACCCGGCGTTTCACGAGGGCTTCGGTGAGCTCACGGCGCTCGCCTCGGGCATGGCGCCCTACCTCAAGTCGCTCGGCATCCTGCCGGCCGACTTCAAGGTCGACGAGAACGCCTTCCTGCTGAACAACGCGCTCGTCCCGGGCGTGCCGTTCATCTTCTGGTCGTCGGGCGTCATGGCCCACTGGGAAGCGGATGTTTACGCGAAGAACCTGCCGGCGGACCAATGGAACCGGCGCTGGTGGCAATACGTGCGCGACTTCCAGGGCGTCGAGCCGCCGGCCGAACGGGGCGAGGAATGGTGCGACGCGGCGACGAAGACGCACATCAACGACACGCCGTGCTACTACTACAGCTACGCGATCGCGCAGGTCTTCAAGTACCAGCTCAACGACTACATCGCGAAAAAGATCCTGCACCAGCCGCCGCAGGCCTGCAATTACGCCAACAACAAGGAAGTCGGCGACTTCTTCCGGAAAATCATGGAGAAGGGCAAGACGGAGGACTGGCGCAAGGTCCTCAAGGAAGCCACCGGCGAGGAGCTGAGCACGCGTGCGATGGTCGAATACTACGCCCCGCTCATGAAGTGGCTGCAGGAACAGAACAAGGGGCGGAAGATCGGATGGGAGTGAGGTAATCCCAATTCGCTTTTTCCCGGGGCGGAGCCGCGGCCCCGCCTTTTTGGTGGAGGGCCCGGCTCCAGCCGGGCCGGTTCGTCTCCCCGCGAGAAGTACCCTCGCCCGCTTGGTGGCGTGACTTGGCCGCCATAAGCTCGGCGCCGACTGAAGCGCCGGGGGTGCAGGATTTTTTGTCGTCGCCCGCCGCGAGCCGACCCGCTTCACTGCCCGCCCATGTCGAAGGTCTACTTCTATTACTCGGCGATGAACGCCGGCAAATCGACGGTGCTGCTGCAGTCGAGCTACAACTACCACGAGCGCGGCATGCGCACCCTCCTCTTCACGCCGGCGGTCGACACCCGCGCCGGGACCGGGAAAATCAAATCACGCATCGGCCTCGATGCCGAGGCCATGGCGCTCCAGCCCAACGAGGATATTTTCGCCCATGTGAAATCCGCCCATGCCGCCCAGCCCGTCGCGTGCGTGCTCGTGGACGAGGCCCAGTTCCTGTCGCGCAAACAGGTCGAACAGCTCACCGAGATTGCCGACCAGCTGCGCATCCCGGTGCTTTGCTACGGTCTCCGCACGGATTTCCAGGCGCAGCTCTTCCCGGGCAGCGCCGCGTTGCTCGCGCTGGCGGACAATCTCATCGAGTTGAAAACCATCTGTCACTGCGGCCGCAAGGCCACGATGAACCTGCGCGTCGGTCCGGACGGCCGCGGCGTGAAGGAAGGCGCCCAGGTCGAAATCGGCGGCAACGACCGGTATGTCGCGATGTGCCGCCGCCACTACAAGGAAGCGCTGGCCTGATTGAACTCCTGCAGAAGGTAACGAAGTAAACAAAGTTCCGGATCCTGGCTGCTTCGTTTCCTTCGTTACCTTCTGTGAAAAAAATCCTGCTTCCCTCCCTTCTCCTACTTTCCTCCCTTATGTCCGCCGCCAGCCCGCTTCTATTCATCGGCACCTACACGAAACAAGGCAGCCAGGGCATCTATGCGGTGCCGTTCGACTCCGCCACGGGCGCCCTGGGCGCACCGGCCGTCGCGGCTGAAATCGTCAACCCGACCTTCCTCGCGTGGCGCCCCGACCACCGCGTGCTTTACTCGCTCGGCGAGGGCCCCGGACCCGACGGCCGGAAGAGCAGCGGCGCCGCGGCGTTCGCCTTCGAGGCCGCGACGGGAAAACTTTCCCTGCTCAACGCGCGCGGTTCCGGCGGCGGCAACACCACCATGCTCTCCCCGGACGCGACCGGCCGGATGCTCGTGACCGTGAGCTACAGCGGCGGACAGGTGGCCGCCTATCCGCTCACGCCCGATGGCCGCATCGGCGAGCGCACGTCGTTTCTGGTGCATCAGGGCCCGCCCGGCCCGAACGCGACGCGCCAGGAAAAGCCGCATCCCCACTCGGTCATTTTCTCGCCTGACAACCGCTTTGCGTTCGTGGCCGACCTGGGCCTTGACCGGGTGCTGGTCTACCGGGTTGATCCCGCCGCCGCGACGCTGACGCCCCACGACCCGGCGTACATCACGACCCCGCCCGGCACCGGGCCGCGCCACACCAAGTTTTCCAACGACGGCAAATTCTTCTACATTCTCAACGAAATCGACGGCTCGATCAGCGTGTGCGCCTATGATGCGGCGCGCGGCATTGCCCAACCCATCCAGCACATCTCCACGCTGCCGGCCGGGTTTGTCGTCACGGATCCCGACCGCGCCGCCGAGATCCGCGTCCATCCCAACGGCAGATTCATCTACGCCTCCAACCGCGGACACGAGAGCCTCGCCGTTTTCGCGGTCAACGCCGACGGCACGCTGCGGCTGGTTGAGCTCACGCCGTGCGGCGGCAAGCACCCGCGCAACTTCGCCCTCTCGCCCGACGGTCGCTGGCTCGTCTGCGCCAACCAGGAGAGCAACAACCTCGTTTCCTTCCAGGTCGACGCCGCCACCGGCCGCCTCACCGCCACCGGCAGTGTCGTCACGGTGCCGCAGGCGGTGTGCGTGCTCTTCGCCCCGGAGTGATCGTCGCGGAGGATTGAGGCGGGGGCGCGCGGGCGGGCTGAATCGCTTGTAAACAAGCTCCTGCAAGAGGGCGCTTGGAGCGTTTTAAATTAAGGTACAGCCGATCAGAACGTAGAATTCCCCGCAGTCGTCATTCTGAGCCGGGCGAAGAATCCCAGTGGATGTGCGCATTCCCTTGGTGCTTCGCGCGGCTCCCGCCGCCGCCGAGCCTAAGGCGGGCAGGCA
The DNA here is from genome assembly GCA_964515595.1 of uncultured Oleiharenicola sp. Classification (GTDB taxonomy): domain Bacteria; phylum Verrucomicrobiota; class Verrucomicrobiia; order Opitutales; family Opitutaceae; genus Lacunisphaera. Next base: position 84,875 of record CAZEUN010000011.1, read on the forward strand.
GGATGACGGTGGCGGAAATGATCCGTCTTTCTCGACCGGGAGCCGGCTACGAATTTATTTTAAATGCGCTTAGAGCGCGGCGCGGGGCGGACGCAGGATCAGGACGGCGTAATAGGCACCGGCGGCGAGCACCACGCACAGGACCAGAAACCAGTCGCCGTGCTCGGTGTAGTAACTTTGCCGGCCGACCCAGCGGAGGTCACGGGTGACCTCGAGCGTCTGTGCGCCGCGGAAATACACGCTGGCGTGGTCGTCGTTAAGCACGCCGCGCACGTTGCCGAATTCATCGATCCAGCCGCTCCAGCCGCCGTTGCCGCAACGGATGACGGGCCGGCGGTTCTCCACCGCCCGCAGCACGGAATGGGCCGCGTGCTGGTACGCCGCCCCGCCCTCGCCGAACCAGCCGTTGTTGGTCAGCACCGCCAGGACTTCGGCGCCGGCCCGCGTGCTCTCGCGCGCCAGGTGCGGGAAAATATCCTCATAGCAAATCAACACGCCGACCGGGATGCGGCGCGTCGGCACGCGTTCGCCATTGGGGGCGGTCTGGTAAGGCCCCACCGGCACCAGCAGCGGCGACGCGTCCGCGCCCCGCTGGAAATCGCCGCCGATCGGGGCAAATTTCTCAATCCACCCGAAGAGCGGACGCAAAGGAACGTACTCGCCGAACGGAACCAGCTTCCGCTTCGCATAGCCGGGCTCCACGAGCCCGTTGCGCGGGTCGACCAGGAACGCGCCGTTGTACCACTGCTCGGCCGGCTGGTTTGACGCGACGGTGTAGATCGTGCCAAGCAGCACCGGCCGGTTGGCGCGCTTCGCGATCGACTCGAGCCAGTCGCGCACGTTGGCATCGCGATAAAGCGCCCACGGGGTGACGGCCTCGGGCCACACGATCAGTTGCGGCGAACCCTTGTGCGCCGCGTCGAGCGTCACCTTCTCGATGGTTTGCAGCACGTCGGTTGCATGGGCGGCGTCCCATTTTTCGGTTTGCGGGATGTAAGGCTGGACCAGCGCCGCGCGCACGAGCGGCCGGCGCTGCTGGTTCACGGTGTCGGCCACGAAGGGGAACGACCCGCCCATGAGGACGAGCAGCGCGACGGAAAATTCCGGGGTGCGTTTCTTGAAGCCCGTCACGCCCTCGAAAAAAGCGCGGTGCACATAGGCCGCGGCGCCGAGGTTGAACACGATCAGGATGAACGAAGTCGCGCCCGCGCCGGCGTACGCGGCCACCTGCAGGATGAGCGGACGCTGCCACTGGCTCGCCGCCAGCGGCAACCAGGGAAACCCGCCGAAGAGGACGCTGCGAAACCATTCGAGCACGACCCAGAGCGCCGCGAGCCCGAGCAAGGCGACAATCCGCAGCATGGCCTTGTGGCCCTGCAGACGGGGAATGACCCACCACACCGCGAGAAACCAGAGGCCGCCCAACAGGCCGACGAAGGGGCCCAGCAGGAAAAGCCCGAACCACGTCACGTTGTTCAGCCACCAGAGCAACATCGTCCACGCCACGGCCTGCGCGCCCAGAACCGTGATCGCGTACAGGCGGAATCCCGGCTTGCGGTAAGCCCAGAGAATCGCCGGCAGGGCCAGCACGTAGGCCGCCTCACCGGTGTTGACCGGCGGGAAGGAGATATAGGTCAGGAAGACCGTGAACCCGAACACCGCGAGGATCCACCCGAGATGCGGGTGCCGCTGCCAGAGCGTGGGGCGCGGTTCATAGGGGTCGTCGATGGCGGCTGCGGGCATTTGGAGAGGTCTGTTTAGAGGCGAGCCAGGCACGGCTGGCAAGCAAGCTCCTGCAAAGAGTTGGAGGGCCCGGCTCCCGCTGGGCCGTTGTGCGCACGCGAAATCACGTGCGCGGCCCAGCGGGAGCTGGGCCCTCCGCTAGCCACCTCGACGGGACAAGCCTTACCCTACAGCCCGGGCAGCAGGGGCGGGAGCTCCGCCAGCGTCGCCACCTGGCGGAACCGCGGCTGGTCGTGCGGCACTTTTTCCACGTGCTCGTGGGCCCAGGTGATGTGATACGGCACGTGCACGCCGGCGCCGCCGAGTTCCAGCACGGGCAGGATGTCGGACTTCAGCGAATTGCCGATCATGGCAAATTCCTCGCGCGCCACGCCGTGGCGGCGCAGCACGCGCTCGTAGGCCGGGCCGTCCTTCTCGCTGAGGATCTCAATCGCATGGAAATGGTCCGCCAGGCGCGACGCGGTGACCTTGCGCTCCTGGTGGTGCAGGTCGCCCTTCGTAATCAGGATCAACCGGAAATTCCGGGCCAGCGTCGGGACGATCTCGGCGACGCCCGGCAGGAGTTCCACCGGATGCGCCAGCATTTCCTGGCCGAGCGCGACGATTTCGCGGATCTCGCGGGCACTGATGGCGCCATGCGTCAGCTCGATCGCCGCCTCGACGGTGCTGAGGGTGAAACCCTTCACGCCGTAACCGTAGAGCGGCATGTTGCGCACCTCGGTTTTGAAAAGCACGCGGTTCACCTCGTCCGCCGGATGCCATTTCGAAAGCAGCGCGCGGTAACGCTGCTGCGCGCGCTCAAAGATGCTCTCGTTGTGCCAGAGCGTATCGTCGGCGTCGAACCCGATGATCTTGATCATGGGAGGCAGGTTGAGAGTGGATTTGCAGGGGCGTCCCTTGGGGACGCCCGCGGGCGCCGTCAAGCGGCGCCCCTACGTCAGCTGGCGCCGTGGCAGTTCTTGAACTTCTTGCCCGAGCCGCAGGGGCACGGGTCGTTGCGGCCGACCTTCGGCGCCTCGCGGCGGATGGTGATCGACGGGAGCTTGATCTCCTCGGCCGGCGCGGCGGGAGCGGCGTCGGGCTCGGCGGACTGCGTGGCCGCAGCCAGCGCCGTGGGCGCGGCGGCCGGGCCCTGCAGGCGGGCGGAGCGGGAGAGGATGTTGAAGAGGTTCTCGAACGCGTCGCGATTCGTCGCCGAGCGGAAGAGGCTCGTGCAGATCTGCAGGCGCACGTTGTTCATCAGCTCCTCGAAGAAGCGGAAGGCCTCGCCCTTGTACTCCGAGAGCGGGTCCTTCTGGCCGTAGCTGCGCAGGCCGATCGAGCGGCGGAGCTCCTCCATCTCGGTCAGGTGCTCCTGCCAGTGGTGGTCGATGGCGTTGATGACGATGTAGCGCTCGAGGCCGCCCAGCGCCGCCTGGTCCTCGACGGACTCCTTCAGCGCGTACGCCTTCTTGATCCGCTCGACGATCTCCTTGAGGGCCGCGTCGAAATCGCGGCGGCCGGAAAACTCGTCGACCTTGGCGCTGATCGGGAAATGCGCATTCAGCCAGCCGACGAGGCCCTCGATGCTGGCGGTGGTGGTGCCGCCGCTCTGGTCGAAGCCCGCGATCTCGAGGCGGGCGGCGATCTCCTCCTCGATCATCTCGAAGATGATGTCCTTCGGGCGCTCGCTGTGGAGGGCGCCGTTGCGGATGCCGTAGATGACCTCGCGCTGCTTGTTCAGCACGTCGTCGTACTGGAGCAGGCGCTTGCGGATCGAGAAGTTCTGCTGCTCGACCTTCTTCTGGGCCGACTCGATCGAGTAGTTGAGCCACTTGTGCTCGAGTTCCTCGCCCTCCTGCATCGAGCCCTCCATGATCTTCGAGGCCAGGTTGCCCTGGAGGAAGAGGCGCATGAGGTCGTCCTCGAGCGACAGGAAGAACTTGGTGACGCCCGGGTCGCCCTGACGCGAGCAACGGCCGCGGAGCTGGCGGTCGATGCGGCGGGATTCGTGCCGCTCGGTGCCCACGACCAGGAGGCCGCCGAGTTCGCGCACGCCCTCGCCGAGTTTGATGTCGGTGCCGCGACCCGCCATGTTGGTGGCGATGGTGACGGAACCGCGGTGGCCGGCGCGCGCGACGATCTCGGCTTCCTGCTGGTGGAACTTGGCGTTGAGGACGGTGTGGATCACGCCCGCGCGCTTGAGCATGCGGCTGAGGACCTCGGATTGCTCGACGGTGACCGTGCCGACCAGCACGGGCTGGCCGCGCTGCTGGGCTTCCTGGATCTGCTTCACGACCGCGGCGTATTTGTCGCGGCGCGTCTTGAAGATGGAGTCGTTCTTGTCGACGCGGATGGACGGCTTGTTCGTCGGGATCTGCGTGACCGCGAGACGGTAGATCTCGTGGAACTCCGTCGCCTCGGTCTCGGCGGTGCCGGTCATGCCCGAGAGCTTCTCGTACATGCGGAAATAATTCTGGATCGTGACCGTCGCGTAGGTGCGCGTCTCGCGCTCGATGGTGACGTTTTCCTTGGCCTCGACCGCCTGGTGCAGGCCGTCGGACCAGCGGCGGCCGGACATGATGCGGCCGGTGTTCTCGTCGACGATGACGACCTTGCCGTCCTGCACGACGTACTCGACGTCGCGCTCATAGAGCGAATACGCGCGGAGCAGCTGGGACAGCGCGTGGATGTCCTCGGACACGACCTCGTACCGCTGCTGCGCCTCGCGCTTCGCGGCTTCCTTCTCCTCGGGGGTCTTGCCGGTTTCCTTCTCGATATCGATGAAGATGGAGGCGAGATCCGGCAGCACGAAGGCGTCCGGATCGTCCGGGCGGAGCTTCTTCCGGCCCACCTCGGTGAGGTCGGCCTGGTGGTTCTTCTCGTCGATCACGAAGAACATCTCCTCCTTCCATTTGTAGAGTTCCTCCTTGTTGAAGTCGGAGTGCATCTCGACGTCGACCTTGTCGAGGAGCTTGCGCCACTCCGGATTTTCCTGGAGGCGGAGCAGCTGCTTGTTCTTCGGCATGCCCAGCTTGACCTGCAGCATTTTCATCGCGGCCAGCCGCTTGTCGTCGGCGGTGGCGGCCGGCTTCTCGAGCAGGTCGCTGGCTTCCTTGACGAGCTTGTTGATAAAGCGGAGCTGGGCGGCGACGAGCTGTTCCACGCCCGGCTTGAGGCGGGTGAAGGGCTGCTCGCGCTCGATCGGCGCGGGGCCGGAGATGATCAGCGGGGTGCGCGCCTCGTCGACGAGGATGGAGTCGATTTCGTCGACGATGCAGTAGAAGTGGTCGCGCTGCACCTGGTCCTCCTTGCGCGTGGCCATGCCGTTGTCGCGCAGGTAATCGAAGCCGAACTCGGAGGCGGTGCCGTAGGTGATGTCGCGCCCGTACATCTCGCGGCGCGTCTCGGAATGCATCTGCTGCTGGATGCAGCCGACCGTCAGGCCGAGGAAATTATAGAGGTGCCCCATCCACTCGGAATCGCGGCGGGCGAGGTAGTCATTGACGGTGACCAGCTGCGCGTTGCGGCCGGTCAGGGCGTTGAGGTAGAGCGGCAGGGTGGCGACGAGGGTCTTGCCCTCGCCGGTCGCCATTTCGGAAATGCGGCCCTCGTGCAGCGTGATGCCGCCGATCAACTGGACGTCGAAATGCACCATGTCCCACTTCAGCTGCTGGTCGCACACCATGATCTCGCGGCCACACAGGCGGCGGGCGGCGTTCTTGGCGGCGGCGAAGGCCTCCGGGAGGATCTGGTCGGTCGTCTCGCCCTGTTTCAGGCGGGCGCGAAATTCATCGGTCTTGGCGCGGAGCTGCTCGTCGGTCAGCGACTGGTAGGACTGCTCGAATTGGTTGATGCGCGCCACGATGGGACGGCATTTTTCCACGTATTTGCGATGATGCCGGCCCGCGAATTTCTGAAGGAGGAAGCTGAACATTGAAGGGGTGGAATGAAAACTACGCCCCCGGGCTTGGCAAATGGCAAAATCACGGAGGCGCCGGTCCAAATGGCTCCTGGAGGAGCTTGTTTACAAGCGATTAGGACAGACGAAGGCAGCCGGTCGCCCATTCGCTGGCCAGCAAGCTCCTCCAAAAGAGCGCGTGCGCGTTGGCGCCTGGCCCAAGGTGGTCGGCGGGGTCGCGGCCGTTTCCGACTGCGTCCAACTGGACGTCCATGGCTTTCGATCCCCGCAAAGGACATGCCGCGCTGCGCCGGGGCCGGGTCTCCGTATCGGGCGCGAGGTGTTTTCCGACCCTTTGTACCGGCGGCAAGCGGGGCGGCCTCACGACGGAGAGACCCGCGCCGTTCTCCGCCCGGATCACGAACCAAATGAGGCTGCCTCTCGCTGGAGCTTGTTTACAAGCGATCGCGACGCCCGCCGACGGACCACGCCCAGATCGCTTGCAAGCAAGCTCCCACAAAAGGCTTATCTGAGATAATTTTGAGGTTTGCACGGGGCCTGCTAAAGAGGCGGTCTCCTACCCGATGGCCACCGCCCACCCCGCCCCCACCGCCCTGCCCGAGATGTTCCGGCAATACGCCACTGAAAACTATTTCGACGAGATGGTGGGCGCCGACGGCAAGGTGCGGCCCCACTACAGCCATTTCCTGAAACACTTCGGGGCCGTGACGCCCGCGGAGTTCGAGGCGAAGCGGCGCGCCGTGGACCTGGCTTTCCTGCGCCAGGGCGTGACCTTCAACGTCTATGGCGACTCCCAGGGCGCCGAGCGCATCTTTCCCTTCGACCTCGTGCCGCGGATCATTCCCGCCGGCGAATGGGAACACCTTGAAGCCGGCCTCACGCAGCGCATCACCGCGCTCAACCTTTTCCTGCACGACATCTACCACGAGCAGCACATCCTGAACGACGGCACGATCCCGCCGCACTATGTGATGTCGGCGAAACATTTCCGCCGCGAGTTCGTGAACGTGAAGGTGCCGGGCGACATCTACATCCACATCTGCGGCACCGACATCATCCGCGACGACCAGGGCCGGTATCTCGTGCTCGAGGACAACGCCCGCTGCCCGTCCGGCGTGAGCTACGTGCTCGAGAACCGCCGCGCGCTGAAACGCACGTTTCCCGAAATCTTCGAGGCAGGCGGCGTGCGGCCGGTCGAGAACTACCCGACCGAGCTGCTCAAGACCCTCCACCACATCGCCCCGGCGGGCGTGGCCGAACCCACCGTGGTGCTCCTCACGCCGGGCGCCTACAATTCCGCGTATTTCGAGCACACCTACCTCGCGCGCCAGATGGGCATCGAGATCGTCGAGGGCCGCGACCTGCTCGTGCGCGACCAGCACGTGTACATGCGCACCACGAAGGGCCTGCAGCCGGTGCATGTCATTTACCGGCGCATCGACGACGACTTCCTGGACCCGACCGTTTTCCGCAAGGACTCCGCGCTCGGCGTGCCGGGCCTCGTCAATGCCTACCGCGCCGGCAACGTCTCCCTCGCCAACTCGATCGGCACCGGCGTGGCGGACGACAAGGTCATGTATTATTTCGTCCCGCGCATCATCAAGTACTACCTCGACCAGGAGCCGATCCTGCCGAACGTCGAGACCTACCTGGCCAGTGAGGAAAAGGACCAGCAGTACATGGTCGAGAACCTCGACAAGCTGGTCGTGAAGGCCGCCAACGAGGCCGGCGGATACGGGATGCTCATGGGCCCGCACGCCACCCGCGCGGAACGCGAGGAGTTCCGCGCCCGCATCCTCGCCGACCCCCGCAATTACATCGGCCAGCCGATGATCGCGCTCTCGCGCCACCCGACCCATTGCGACGGCGACGGCTTCGCCGGCCGGCACATCGACCTGCGCCCGTTCATCCTCTATGGCGAGAAGACGACCATCATCCCGGGCGGCCTGACGCGCGTCGCGCTCCGCAAGGGTTCGCTCGTCGTCAACTCCTCGCAGGGCGGCGGCAGCAAGGAAACCTGGGTGCTGTATGGGAACCATTAAGCCGCCCGGCGGCTTAAAAGCTCCAAGCCCCAACATCCAAACTTCAATGAATCACCAAGTCCCCCTCATCAATTTTCTCCGATTGGATCGGATAAAAGCTTCTCTGGAGCTTGGAAGTTGGCGCTTGGAGCTTTTCCTATGCTAAGCCGCGTCGCCAATAGTTTATACTGGATGAGCCGCTACATCGAGCGGGCCGAGAGCATCGCGCGTCTCGTGGACGTGAACCTGCAGCTCCTGCTCGATTTCCGCAGCCTCGACGACGCCGCCCTCGCCGCGCACTGGCGGCCGATCGTGCAGAGCTCCGGGGACGAGGAACAGTTCCAGCGCCTGCACGGCCGGGCGACCGGGGCGACCGTGACGGAATTCCTGGTCTTCCAGCCGGAAAATCCCAACTCCATTGTCTCCTCGATCGCCCAGGCCCGCGAGAACGCCCGCATGGTGCGCGACCAGGTGACCTCCGAACTCTGGGAGGAGCTCAACCGCCTCTACCTGTTCCTGCACTCCCCGCGGGCCCGGACGCTCTGGCGCGAAAATCCCGCGGATTTTTTCCACACCATCCGCAACGGCTCGTTGCTGCTGCAAGGACTGACCGACGCGACCGTCGTGCGCAACGAAGGCTGGTTCTTCATCCAGTGCGGCCGCTACCTGGAGCGCGCCGACAAGACCTCCCGCATCCTCGACGTCCGCCACGAATCGCTCCCGGCCAAGGGCGCCGCCGCCGCGCAGCCGAGCCCGGCCGCCGCCCTCGGGTGGGCCGCCGTGCTCCGGTCGTGCAGCGCGTGGGACGCCTACAAGGCGCTGCACGGCGCCGAGGTGCAACCGGCGCTCGTGGCCGAGTTCCTCCTGCTCTCCGACGAATTCCCCCGCTCCGTGCGCTTCAGCGTGCGCCACCTCAACGCGGCGCTCCGCCGCATCTCGGGCGTGCACGAGGGCCGCTTCTCCAACGATGCCGAGAAGCTCGCCGGCCGGCTGCTGGCCGAGCTGCAATTCAGCACGGCCGACGATATTTTCGACATCGGCCTGCACGCGTACATCGACGTGGCGCAGGCGAAGCTCAACGCCATCGGCGACGCGCTGTTCCAGGCGTACATCTTCCAGCCCTTCCAAACCGACGACGAGCACGTCCTCCGCCAGCAGGAGGAACAGCAGCAGCAATGATGATGCGCCCGGCTTTCCCGGCTCCTTCATTCGACCCTCCCCCGACCGCATGAAACTCCACGTCCTCCACCGCACGCGCTTCAAGTACGGCGCGAGCGTGCGCGAGAGCTTCAACGAGGTCCGCCTGCAGCCGGTCAGCAACGAAACGCAGACGTGCCACAACTTCCTGCTGAAAGTCCTGCCGACCGCGAAGCTTTCGCACTACCTCGATTTCTACCTCAACTACGTCCACTTGTTCGAGATCGTCCAGCCGCACACCGACCTGGTGGTGGAGGCGAACGCGACCGTGACGACGCCCGCCGGGCCGGCGATTGCCGCGGAGCTCCAGCCCGCCCCGCTGGCGGCGATCGGCGAATGCATGCGGCTCGACCGCTGCTATGATTTCCTGCAATCGAGCACCTACGTCGAGGTGGGCGCCGACCTCTGGCGGCTCGCGCTCGATGCGATCGACGGCCAGACCGATGCCTGGCAGGCCGCGCAGGCCATCATGCGTTTCATCCATCGCGAGTTTCGCTATCAGGCCGCCTCGACCCATGCGCACACGCACATGCGCGAGGTGCTGCAGGTCCGCACGGGCGTCTGCCAGGATTTCGCGCACGTGATGCTCGGCCTGTGCCGCGCCGTGAAGATCCCGGCGCGCTACGTCAGCGGTTACCTCTACAACGGCCCGGCCGACCAGTTGAAGGGCGCCCAGGCCAGCCACGCGTGGGTCGAGGTGTATGTGCCCGGCCACGGCTGGTGCGGGCTTGACCCGACCAACAGCCGCCAGCCCGACGGCCATTACGTGAAGGTCGCGGTCGGCCGCGACTACGCGGATGTTTCCCCCGTCAAGGGCACCTACCGCGGCACGGCCAAGCGCCAGTTGCAGGTCGAGGTGCTGGTCACGCGGCTGGAGGAATTCGACGCGGGACCGGCGATTCCGCCGATCGCGGCGCAGCACAGCTGAGGTGAAGCGCGTTGCCGCCAACGCACTTTGCCCATTCGCCAGGACCAGCGCCTTGGGGCCAGGCGCTCCACCTTCACACCTTCGTTTTGAAATAGGCGATCGTCCGCTTCAGGCCCTCGGCGAGCGGGACCTTCGGCTCCCACTTGAGGTATTTTTTCGCGAGCGTGATGTCCGGCCGGCGTTGCTTCGGGTCATCGGCGGGCAGCGGCTTGTGCACGATCTTCGATTTGCTCTTGGTGAGCTTGAGCACGTTTTCCGCGAGCTCGAGCATCGTGAACTCACCGGGATTGCCGATGTTAACCGGGCCGACCGTTTCCTCCTGGTTCATCAGGCGCACGAAGCCCTCGAGGAGATCGTCGACGTAGCAGAAGGAGCGCGTCTGCGTGCCGTCGCCATAGACGGTGAGGTTCTCGCCCTTCAACGCCTGCACGATGAAATTGGAAACGACGCGGCCGTCGTTCGGGTGCATGCGCGGGCCATAGGTGTTGAAGATGCGCACGATGCGGATATCGACCTTGTTCTCGCGGTGGTAGTCGAAGAAGAGCGTCTCGGCGACGCGCTTGCCCTCGTCGTAACACGAGCGGCGGCCGATCGGGTTCACGTTGCCCCAATAGCTTTCCGGCTGCGGGTGCACCGCCGGGTCGCCATAAACCTCCGAGGTGCTCGCCTGGAACACGCGGGCCTTCACGCGCTTCGCGAGCCCGAGGCAATTGATCGCGCCCATCACGGACGTCTTCGTGGTCTTGATGGGATTGTATTGGTAATGCGGCGGCGAGGCCGGGCAGGCCAGGTTGTAGATCTGGTCGACCTCGTATTTGAACGGATCGATCACGTCGTGGCGGACGAATTCAAACTGCGGGTGGCCCAGCAGGTGGGCGATGTTCGCCTTGCTGCCCGTGAACAGGTTGTCGAGGCACACAAGCTCATGGCCTTGGGCGATGAGCTTGTCGCAAAGGTGACTGCCAAGGAAACCGGCGCCGCCGGTGATGAGGATGCGCATGACGGATCGGGTAACTAGGCTAAGCCGGTGGCGCTAGCCAGCAAAACTTGCGGCGGCGATTTGCGCTGGCGTCACTTTTCCATCCGGCCAGCCTTGCCGCCACTGTGCCCTTCCGGCCTTCGCCCCCCTTTCCCAGCTTCGGCCAAGCGGCGCTCCTGGTGATCGGCTCGCTGATGTTGCAAGTCGCGGCGGGTGGGATCGTCGGCGTGGTGTGGCTGGCCGCCGGCAGCCCGGGCACGGTTTTCGAGGCGCTCTACAACCCGTGGGCCCTGAGCGCGATCAACGTCGCCGCCACCGGCGCGGCCCTCACGTTCGGGCGCCGCGCCACCGGTGAATCCTTCGCGCGATTCTACGCGCTCCGCGCTTTTCCGGCGTCGCTGCTGCCCGCCATGACGCTGACCGCGCTCGGCCTCGCGGTGGTCATGAACGAGGTGGACAACCTCATCATGGAAATCGCCCGCCTCCTGCCCGGCCCGGGGGCGGACAACTCGCTGATGAACATCCTCACCGGCGACGCGGCCGGTGCCTTTTGCCTTTTGATCATCGTGGCGCCGTTCACGGAGGAATACCTGTTCCGCGGCCTGATCCTGCGCGGCCTCCTGCGCCACCACCGGTCTGTCACGGCCGTGCTGCTGACCGCGGTGTTGTTCGGCCTCATGCACGCCAACCTGCGGCAACTGCCGCTCGCGCTCGTGATCGGCGCCGTGTTCGGCTGGTGGGCGGTACGGACGCGGTCGGTCGCCCCCGGAATCATCGGCCACGCGCTGTTCAACAGCGTGGCCTACGCGGTCTCGCAATTTCCCGAGCAGTTCGCGACGTGGGGCTTTGGCGGCGAGGGCGAGCATCAAGCCTGGTGGCTAACGCTCGGCAGCGCCGGCGTGGCGGCCCTCGGTTGCTGGTGGTTTCAACAACGGGCCATGGCGGTCATTCTCCCCGCGCCAGAAGAAATTCCACCCGCAGCGGAAGCGGAGCCTCCGCTGCTCGACTCGAGCGACACACCCCGCCCTGCGGGCAGCCCTCCCTAGAGCATTTTCAGCAAAGCCGCAGCCGTTTTAAGTTTCCGAGAATCGAATTTGTTCCCGAGACCGTCATCCTGAGCCGCGCGAAGTAGCAAGGGAACGCGCACATCCACTTGGATTCGCACGGCTCAGAATGACGACAGCGGTAATTGGCACGGTTTTGATCGGCTACACCTTAACTTAAAATGCTCGAGCGGGGATCTTCGTTCGCGGCGGTTCACAACCTCCCTTGAGCGAAGCGCGTTGGGAGCAACGCGCCCTCCCTCACGCCATCGCGGCCTCGCCGGCTTCGTAGCGCTGGATCCAGGCCCGGCTCCACGTCGCAAAATCCCCGGCCTCAATGTGCGCCCGCGCCTGGGCGACGAGGTCGAGGTAGAAGTGCACATTGTGCAGCGTGATCAGCGTGCTCGCGAGAATCTCGCCGGCCATCACCAGGTGACGCAGGTAGGCGCGGCTGAAACGCGCGGTGTAGTTGTCGAGCCCCTCGACGAGCGGCGCGGCGTCGGTGCGGTAGCGCTCGTTGCGAAGGTTGATCAGGCCGTCGGGCGTGAAGGCCGCGCCGTTGCGCGCGACGCGCGTCGGGTGCACGCAGTCGAACATGTCCACGCCAAGCGCGATCATCTTCAGAATCTGCGGCGGCGTGCCGAGCCCCATGGTGTAGCGCGGCTTGTCGGCCGGCAGGAAGGGCGTCGTCGCGGCGACCTGCTTGATCATTTCCGGCTCGGGCTCGCCGACGCTGACACCACCCACGGCATAGCCCGGAAAATCCAGCGCCGCGAGCGACTCCGCTGCCTCGCGCCGGAGATCATCGAAGGTCGACCCCTGCGCGATCGCGAACACGTGATGCCCCGCGCCGAGAAACCCGTTGTCGGTCGCGATCTGTTTGCACTGCTGCGCCCAGCGGTAACTCCGGTCGAGCGCGCGGCGACACTCGTCGCGCGTGCACGGCCACGGCGGGCACTCGTCGATGACCATCGCGATGTCCGAACCCAGGTTCGCCTGGATCGTCATGACCTCGCGCGGCCCAAGGAACACTTTCGCCCCATCGAGGTGCGAGGCGAACGCGATGCCGTCGTCGCGAATGTCGCGGAGTTTCGCGAGACTGAAGGCCTGGAAACCGCCGCTGTCGGTCAGGATCGGACCGTCCCATCCCATGAATTTGTGCAGGCCACCGAGCTCGCGGATCAGCTCGGATCCAGGCCGCAGGTTCAAATGGTAGGTGTTGCCGAGAATGATCTGGGCACCCGTCTCCTTGATCTGCGCCGGCGTCAGCGCCTTGACCGTCCCCTGCGTGCCGACCGGCATGAAGATCGGCGTTTCGATCGTGCCATGGAGGGTCCCCAGCCGGCCGCGCCGGGCGGCGGTCGCTGAGTCGGTCTTCAGTAGCTGGAAATGGTCGGGCATGCGGCAGTCTATCAACCTGCCCAAGAACTTGACCCCCTGTCAATTACCGGGTAGATTCCCCTAAAGTGCTCCTCGTCATCGACAATTACGACTCGTTCACCTTCAACCTCGTCCAGTACTTCGGACAGTTGGGCGTGAGCATGAAAGTCTTCCGGAATGACGAGCTGACACCGGCCGAAGCCGTGAAGCTGAACCCGGACCGCGTGTTGATTTCCCCTGGTCCCTGTACCCCGTCCGAGGCTGGCGTAAGTATCGACATTATAAAGACTTTTGCTGGCAGGAAGCCGGTCCTTGGGGTGTGTCTCGGCCACCAGGCCATGGGCCAGCATTTCGGTGGAAAGGTCATCCGCGCGCCGCGCCAGATGCACGGCAAACTCTCGCCGATCACGCATCGCAACACGGACATCTTCCAAGGCCTCCCCTCGCCTTTCACGGCGACCCGCTATCACTCGCTCCTGGTGGAGCGCTCGAGTTTTCCGGACTGCCTTGAAATCACGGCCGAGAGCGCCGACGGCGAGATTATGGGCCTCCGGCATAAACAATTCCCGGTCTTCGGTGTCCAGTTCCACCCCGAATCCATCGCCACGGAAGGCGGCATGAAGATCCTGCAGAATTTCCTGGCCTTAAACTAACGCCCCCAGCGGCCACCCGCGAATCACCCGAATTGACGCCAATCATGTCCGACCCCTCGATCCTTCCGCTCAGCCTGTTGCTTGGCGATTCATTCGCGTCGATCCGCGTCATTCGCGGGCGAAACCCCTGCTGCTGATTTCCCATGCGCTGTCCCAAGTGCACTTCCATTGAAGACAAGGTGATCGACTCGCGCATTGCGCGCGACGGCAACAACACCCGTCGCCGCCGCGAATGCCTCGAGTGCGGCCATCGCTTCACGACCTCGGAGGCCCTCGTCCGCGACAGCCTCACCGTGGTCAAGCGCGACGGCCGCCAGGAGCCCTTCGATCGCGAGAAGCTGGTCCGCGCCATCCGGGCCGCGTGTCACAAGCGCCCGATCGACAACGAGCAGATCACGATGCTGATCGAGGACGTCATCGACGCCGTCGAGGCGCTCTACGAAAGCCAGGTCCCGACGAGCGCCGTCGGCGAGCACGTCATGCAGCGCCTGCGCAAGATGGACCAGGTGGCCTACGTCCGCTTCGCGTCCGTCTACAAGGAATTCCGCGACGTCTCCGAGTTCGTCGACGAAATCACCAGTCTTGCACCGCGCCGTTCCGCCGATACATCGAAAGCCAAGAAATGACGCGCTCCCCGCAACTGCGCCGGCTCCACTTCCTCAACGCGCTCTTCGCCCCGCTCACCGGGCACGACCTTTACCTGGCCCAGCAGATCGACGCGGCCATCACCAGCAGCCTGCCCGAGGCGGAGGAGCGCGCCGCCCGCGGTGAGGCCGTCGAGCCCACCGACCCGGCCTTCATCTCGGCCGCCGCGCAACTGTTCGCCCGTCTCTGCGGCTCGCAGCCCGGCCACGGGTTTTTCCATTGGGATGCCTCCAGTGATGACGCGGGCGCCTCGCCGCTCTTCGCCCGCGCCGGCGTGATGCAGGGCCTGAAGCAGCTCTCCGCTTTCCCGCGTTCGACGCTGCTCGTCACGAACCTCCGCGCCGCGCACTGCCCGCCGGCCAAGCGCTGGACCGAGCGCCGCCGTCGCGAGTACGACGACTCGTTGAACTTCATCCGCGAACTCGCCGCCGCCCGCTCCCGCCGCGATGCGAACCTGAATTTATTGTTTCTGTAGGAAAGAAAGCCATTGCACAGGAGGTAACAGAGGGAACGGAGTCAGACCATGCACTCTCTGTTCACCAAAGCCGACGGACTGACCGGTGCCATCATCGCTGCCGCCATTGAGGTTCATAAAGACAAAGGCCCCGGCTTGGTTGAATCGATCTATGAATGGTGCCTCTCCTGTGAACTCGAGTTGCGGCAGCTTGGGTCAACCAATCAAAAACTAGTTTCGGTCACCTACAAAGGCTTCACTCGGCAGGAGCCGTTACGTTTCGATCTGCTCGTTGAGGACTGCGTCTTGGTTGAGGGAAAATCGGTCGAACGCGTTCTTCCCATCCATAAGGCTCAACTTTCAAGCTATATGAAACTGCTTAACGTACCGGTCGGTCTGCTGATTAATTTCAACGAATCCAGACTCATCGATGGCGTTTCCAGATTAATGCTCCCTGGCGCCAATCAATGATTCCCTCCGTTTCCTCCGTTACCTCCTGTAAAAATTCCTATGTCCAAAACCATCTTCCAGAAAATCATCGACCGCGAGATTCCCGCCAAGCTCGCGCATGAGGATGAGCTCTGCATCGCCATCCATGACCTCAACCCGCAGGCGCCGGTGCATGTGCTGATCATCCCGAAGAAACTCATTCCCCGCGTGGGCGAAGCTACGGCCGCCGACCAAAATATTCTCGGGCACCTCCTTCTCACCGGCGCCACGCTCGCCAAGAAACTTGGCCTGGCCGAGTCCGGCTATCGGCTGGTGATCAACAACGGCCGCGACGGCGGCGAGAGCGTGCCGCACCTGCACGTGCATTTGCTGGGCAAGCGCGCGCTCGCGTGGCCGCCGGGTTGAAGAGCGCCAGCCGGCCCGACCGGAGGCAAGCGCTGCCTTCAACGCGCTTGGGGGATTCCCGCCTGCAAATCCGTTTCCATTTCCGAGATCCCCTCTCGAGAGGGGTGCCCGCAGGGCGGGGTGTGTAGCGGATCGACGGGCGCTCCAAGGTTCTCAAACACTTTCAACCCACCCCGTCGCTGCGCTCCTTCCGGAGCCGATCATCCCCCGGAAGGGCTTCAGCAGGGGCGGATCGGCCACCTCTCTTCATGTTGACAACCAACAGGAGTCTCCTGTTGCCTGCCAACATGAGCCACACCCGCGCCGATTTACTCCAAGGCACCCTGGACCTGCTGGTCCTGAAGACCCTCGACCAGCTGGGCGCCCAGCATGGTTTCGGCATCGCCCGCCGCATCGAGCAGGTGTCGGCCAACGTGCTCGCACTCAACCAGGGCACGCTCTACCCCGCCCTGCTCCGCCTGCATCAGCAGGGCCTGATCGCCTCCGAATGGGGCACGAGCGACAACAACCGCAGGGCGCGCTACTACTCGCTCACAAAAAAAGGCCGCGCCCAACTGGTCGAGGAAATCGCCCTCTGGCAGCGCGTCAGCGGCGCCATCAACAGCGTGGTGACCGATGCGGCGCCCGCCGCCAGCCGGAGCTGATCATGAGCGCACTCCTGAACCGGATCCGGGATTTTTTCCGCCGCCCCGCCATCGCGCGGGAATTTGCCGACGAGATGGCGCAGCACATGGCCGCGCTCGAGGCCGATCTGATCCAACGCGGCATGCCGCCCGCCGAAGCGAAGCAGGCCGCGGCGCGGGAGTTCGGCAATGTTCTTCAAATCCAGGAGGACTTGCGCGCGCAGGCGGGCTTTCGGTTTTGGGATGAATTCGCCGGCGACCTGAAAAATGCATGGCGGAGCATCCGCCGCCGGCCGGGCCTGGCGCTTTCGGTGGTTGGCATCCTGGCGCTCGGCCTGGGCGCCGCCGCGACAATCCACGGCCTGCTCGACGCCGTTTATCTGCAGCCGCTGCCCGTGCCCCGCCCGCAGGAACTCCATGCCGTCGTCAATGCGGACCCCGGCCGTCAGTCCCGCCTGAGTCGCGGCACCGCGCGTCGCCTCGAGGAATTGCTGCCGGAACACTCGGTGGCCGCCTACAGCGGTGCCGGGCGCTGCACCATCCAGCTGGGTGCGCAGCCGGCCACCCGGGCGACTGCCCGCCTCGTCAATGGCAACTTTTTCGCGGCGCTCGGCCTCGCGCCCACCGTGGGACGCAGCCTGACCGGCGAAGACGACATCCCGGGCCGGCCGGGACGCGTCGTCGTGGCCGCGGCGACGTGGGCCACCAAGAACTTCGGCTCGGTCGAAGCGGCCATCGGCCGCGAAATCACCGTCAACCGCGTGCCCCTGACCATTGTCGGCGTGCTCCCCGCCGCGTTCTGCGACGTCACGGTGGGCCGCAACACCGAGCTCTGGCTGCCCACCGCGCTGCAGCCGTCGCTGCGTTTTTATGGCAACTCGAGTTCCTCCGAGGGCGACGACCGGCCGAATGACCCGGACTGGAATCGCGAGGAACGCATCTCGTGGATGGAAGTCCTGCTCCGGATCCGAACCGAAACTTCCGCGGTCCGCCCCGCCCTCGACCGGGCGTGGAACGTCCAGCGCGATGACATGGCGCCGGCGTTCACCGATCCCAATTCCAAGGACCGTCTCATGCGCCAGCGTTGGGACCTGCAGGCGGCGCCCGGCGGACGCTCGACCTTCCGCGAAAGTTTTCTTTCCACCGGCCTGCTGTTCACCGGGGTCGTCGGCGTGATGCTGGTTCTCGTGTGCATGAACGTCTCCGGCCTGCTGCTGGTGCGCTCGATGTCGCGGCACCGCGAAATCGGCGTCCGCCTCGCGATCGGTGCCGGCTCGTTCCGCGTGGTGCGCCTGAGTTTCATCGAGGCGTTCGTCCTGAGCGCCGCCGGCGCCGCCGCCGGCTGGCTGCTGGCAGCCTGGCTCCTGCCCTCCGCGGTCCAACTACTGGCGCCGGGCCAGAGCCTGGGCGTTGCCCTCGGCGGCCGTTCGCTGCTGATCATGGGCGGCCTGGCGCTTTTCACCACCGTGCTCAGCGCGATGACGCCCGCGTGGTGGATCTCGCGCATCCAACCCTTGCAGGCGCTCTCCGGCAGCCAGGGCTTGGGCCGCGCGCCCGTCCGGCTCAGCCGTTTTCTGGTCATCGCGCAGTTCGCGCTCGCGGTCGCCTTGGTGGCCGTGGCGGCCTCGTTGGGCGAGGAACTGCAGCGCGCGCTGGCGGCCGATCCGGGCTTCAACCGCGACCAGGTGATGACCGCCAGTTTCGATCCGGAGAGCGCGGGGTATGACGGCAAGGAGGCGGCGGCCCTGCTCAAGCGCATGGAGACGATCGCGCTCAGCGTGCCCGGCGTGAAAGCGGTGGGCTTCGCCTCCTCCGGCATCCTCGCCGGCAGCCGGTCGACGTCGGGCATGTTCATCCGCCATCCCCAGGCCCAGCAGGCCCAGGGCGATTTCCAACAGGACTCCATCCAGGCCGGGTACCTCGGCGTGATCGGCATGCCGATCCTGGCCGGACGCGATTTCCGCGAAACCGACCGGGCGGACAGCCAGCCCGTGGCCCTGGTCAGCGCGTCCTTTGCGCGGCAGGTTTTCGGCAACCTCGATCCGCTCGGGCAGACGTTCGGCTTCGACCTGCACGCGACGCCGAAGGACTTCACCATCGTGGGCATCGTGCCGAACGTCCATGCCAACGGCCTGCGCGAGCGCGCCCCGGTCATGGTTTATTTCCCGTTCGGCCAGGGTCCCAGCGAACTCGGCCACTTCATGGCCGTGCGCTTCGACGGCGCGTTGGCGTCGGTCCAGCCCGCCCTCCGCGCCGCCCTCGCCCGCGGCGAACCGGGGCTCGTGCTCAGCCAGTGGCGGACTTTCGAGGAGCGGATGAACGACGACCTGAGCGGCGACTTCGCGACCTCGCATCTCGCGGCGATTTTCGGTGGCTGTGCCGTCCTGCTCGCGGGTGCCGGCGTCGCCGCGTCCCTGGGCTACATGGTGGTTTTGCGCCAACGCGAACTGGCGCTGCGCATGGCCATCGGCGCCTCGCCGGGCCGGGTGTTGCGCAGCGTGCTCCTCGACGCCCTGCGGGCCAGTGCCTGGGGCGGCGCGCTGGGCCTCGCCGCGGCGTGGCTGATCCCGCTGCTGCCGGCGGTCAGCGCCGTCCTGCACGGGCGCCCCGGCCTGCTGCCCGCGATCGTGGCCGCGGCCGTGGCGTTTGCCGCCGCGATGGTGGCGGCCTGGTTCCCCGCGCGCCGGGCCGCGCGCATCGACCCGGTGCTGATGCTGAAAGGCGACTGAACGTCGCCCAGTCGACAGCTGAGAGTCTAGAGCTGAGCGCCCCGAACCCGAGGGCATCGTCTCTCAGCTCTCAGCTCTAGGCTCTCAGCGGTGAGCGCCGTCAGGCGCTCACTTGAGATACTTCTCCAGCCAGGCGTGGACCTCGCTGTAGAAATAGCGGCTGTCCTCTCCGCGCAGGATCCAGTGGCCGGCTTCGGGGAAGACGAGCAGCTTGCTCGGCACCTGCAGGCGCTGGTTCAACGTGAACCAAGTGTAGGCGTTGTTCACCGGCACGCGGTAATCGAGCTCGCCGACCGTGATGAGGATCGGTGACTTGAAACCGGTGCCCTTCGCGTGGTTGCCGGCCTGCAACAGGGGACTCTGCTCGCGCCACACCGGGCTGTCGCCCCAGACCGGGCCGCCGGAATTGACCTCGCGGCCGAAGACGCTGTCGCTCGTGCCCCATTGCATGATGAGGTCGGCCTCGCCGGCGTGGGAGACGATTGCCTTGTAGCGCGTGGTGGTCGCTTGAAGCCAGTTGGCCAGGTGGCCGCCATAACTTGCGCCGCCGGCGGCGAGGCGCGTGCCGTCGATGAAGGAGTATTTCTTGATGGCCTCGTCCACGGCCTGGTTGATCTCGTCACCAGGCGTCTTGAGCGGGTCGAGCTGGATGTTGCGGGCGAACTGTTCGCCGTAGCCGGTCGAGCCGGTGTAATCCGTCAGCAGGAGCACATAGCCCGGCCGCGCGAGCAGGTCGTAATTCCAGCGCAGCACGAACGCGTCATGCCACATGCTCGCGGCGCCGCCATGGATCACGGTGAAGAGCGGATACTTCTTCGCGGGATCGAAGCCGGCGGGCTTCACGATCATGCTGTGAATGTCGCGGCCTTTCGCGCTCTTGAACCAGAAATGCTCGACGGGCAGCCAGTCGATCGCGGCGGCTTTCGCGACGTTGATCGAGGTCAGGCGCTTCGGGGCGCCGTTGAAGGAATATACCTCCTGCGGATTGATGGTCGTCTCCCACAAGCCGGTCAGCGCCTTGCCGCCGGCGTTCAGGCCGCTGATCGTGCCGGTCGCGGGCGACGCCTCATCGCGCACGTCGTTGCCGCCGTAGGAAACGGAATAAAGCTTCTCCAGGCCGGCGTGCTCATAGGTGAAGTAGATGCGGTCCGAACCGTCCGGCGTGGCGAAGCGCGACACGGACCGGTCGAGGTTGGCCGTGAGAATCCTGGCCGGTCCCGTGACGGGCCACGCGAAGGCGGCCAGGCGGGTCAGATCGTAAACCTTGCCCGCCTCCTCGGCGGAAGTCGTGCAAAGCAGCGTTTTGCCGTCCGGGGAAAACGAGAGCGAGCCGTAGCTGTGCGTGTCATTGGTCAGGCGCGTGGGTTCGCCGCCCGCCGCGGGCACGGAGAAAATCTGGGTGTTCACGTTGGCGAAGGCGCCGTCATTGCGATTCGTCACGCCAATGAACACGACGGTCGCGCCATCCGGCGCCCATTCCGCCTCGAGGCTTTCTCCGCCACCGCCGAACGAGCCGCCGAAACCGGGGGTGGCCGCCAGCTTCGTGCCGGCCAGCAAATCGCGCGCCACCGCGCCCGCCTTCGCCTCCTGCACGAAAAGGTGCGCGCGCTTGTCGTCGAGCCAGGCCATCCAGAAACGCGGCGGGAACGACTCGTACGCGCGGGCGTTGTATTTGCGGTCCTTGCGTTCCTTGGCGGCCTTCTTGTTGGCCTCGTCATCGCCGGCTCCCGGGTAAACCGAGCTCACGAAGAGCAGCTTGGTGCCATCCGGGCTCCACTTGGGCGCGCTGGCACCGGTGGAGAGCGACGTGATCCGCTCCGCTTCGCCGCCGGCGACAAGATCGAGGACATAAATCGCCGCCGCTTCGTCGGCGTCCCGCTTCGCGGTGAAGGCGAGCTTCCGGCTGTCGGGCGACCAGGCGAGGCCGCCTTCGGCAGGTTTGCTGAAGGTCAGGCGCCGGGGCGGCGTGTCGTCCGTCAGCGACTTGAGCCAGACGTCGGTCGACGTCTCCTTGCTGTCGTAAGCCGGTTCCGTGACGTTGAACACAACCCATTTGCCATCGGGGCTGGGCACGGGCGTATCGAGGCGCTTCATGAGCCACACATCCTCGTGGGTAATGGGCTTCCTAGCGGGCGCGTCGGCGGCGAACAGCGCGGACGACAGAATTGAAAAGAGAACAAGCAGCTTGATTTTCATAAGCGAAAAACTGTCGTCCTGATCCCGCCGCCGCGGGGGAAAATCCAGCCGGCAGCATGCTCAGATCGACAGAAAGGGGATGGTTATGGTTCACGCGAAACTGCCATCGGGCGGTGGCAGGACGAGCTTTTTTAGAGCCCGGAAGTCGTGACGAATTTCCTACCCGTCCCGGCGCTGTCAGCTAGAGCGTTTAAAATTAAAGTATAGCCGATCAGAACGTATGATTCCCCGCTGCCGTCATTCTGAGCCGGGCCAAGAATCCAAGCGAAGGCTCGAATTCCCCTTGGATCCTTCGCCCGGCTCCCGCCGCCGCCGAGCCTAAGGCGGACAGGCAGGATGACGGTGGCGGAAATGATCCGTCTTTCTCGACCAAGAGCCGGCTACGAATTTATTTTAAAAGCTCTAGCGCGCCTCAAAGGAGCCGTCCGCTCGTTTTTGCACCAGGCGCTTCAATTCAAGTCCCATGACGGCAACCGAAACCTCCGGGGCGCCCAGTCCGGTTGCAGCAGTGAGAGCGTCGACTCCCAGAAGCGCACCGCCGTTCAAAGCCTCCAGCACCTTGCTTTCCGCGGCACTCAATTGGGGCATCAGTTGTTCGAGCAGCCCGGATTCCCCCTCGACCGCGACGGCCTGCGGCCGCAGTCCGTCCAGATAATTCAATTCATTGAGAATGTCATCAATGTGCGTGAACAGCGTCGCCCCATCGCGGATCAGCTGGTGACAGCCCGCGCTGCTGGGCTGGTCGATGCGACCCGGCACCGCGTAGATCAACCGGCCCTGCTCGCCGGCGAACTTTGCCGTGATCATCGCGCCGCCCGAGACGTCGCTTTCCACCACCACAATTGCCTCGCACATGCCGGAGACCACGCGGTTGCGCATCGGGAAAGTCTGCTTGTCCGCTTTGCGCCCGAACGGGAATTCCGACAACACCGCGCCGGTTTCGCTGATCTGCCGGTAAAGGCCGAGGTTCTCCGGCGGGTAAACAATATCGATGCCGCACCCCAGCACGGCCGCGGTTTTTCCTCCGACCGACAGCGCGCCCTCGTGGGCGGCCGTGTCGATGCCGCGGGCGAGTCCGCTCACCACGCAGAATCCCAGGCGCGCGAGGTCGGCGCCGAGTTTTTTCGCGACGGATTGTCCGTAGAGTGTGGTGCGCCGGCTGCCGATCACCGCGATGCACGGCTGGTCGAAGAGGTAGTCGCCTTTGCGATAGAGGCCGATGGGCGGGTCGTGGATTTCCTTGAGGAGTTTGGGATAACCCGCGTCCCGGGTGGTGACGAACGCGGCGCCGGCCTTCGCCAGCCGCTCCTCCTCGCGCGCGAGGTCGAAATGCGTGCGCCAGTTCGCCAGCGCCTCGCTGGTCTCGGGACCGACGCCCCGCACGGACTCGAGCCGGCGGCGCGGTGCGGCCAGGATTTCGCGCGGGTCGTTGTCCAATTCCTGCAGCAGCCGGTTCAGCGTGACGGGGCCAATGTTGGGCAGGTCGTTCAGGACCATGAACGCCTGCCGCTCGGTGAGGGTGTCTGCCATGTTCAGGAGGCGAGCGCCGGCCCGAGCTGCTCGAGGATTTCCGAAGTCTCTACGGCGACCTGTCCCCGACTGCGAGCCAGTAAATCGGCCGCGCGGCCGTGCCACACGACGCCGCGGCACGCGGCGAGCAGGGGGTCGGCCGCCTGTTGGGCCAGCAACCCGCCGATGAGTCCCGCCAGGATATCGCCGCTGCCCCCCCGAGCGAGCACCGGACCGCCGAACGGGCTGTGGAAAATGGTAGGGCCAGTCTCCGACTGGCCGCCTTGGGCCGGGCGGAGACCGGCCCTACCCACGACGCGGGTCAGCGGACCTTTCAACACCAGCACGCCCTGCGGCGCCGCGAAATTTCCGTCCGCAAAAAGCGCCGGCGCGATCCGCTCGAATTCGCCGGCGTGCGGCGTGCCGATGAAGGGTTTGTCGCGGACGCGCGCCACCACTTCCGGACGCAACGCATCCGCATCGAGCACGAGCGGCACGCGGGCCTCGCCCGCGAGGTGCGCGGCCAGCGCGATGGTTTCGGCCTCGGCGCCCATGCCCGGGCCGATCAGCAGGGCGGACGCCTTCGCGGAGCGGGCCGCCACCAACTCGGCCGTGCCGGCGGCGAGCCCGCCCTGGGCGGTCACGGGCGAACCCACCCACATGATTTCCGGATGCCGGGCGGCGTAATCGGGCACCAGTTTTTCCGGCACGAAGGCCGTGACCAGGCCGGCCCCGCTGTGCAGCGCCGCGCGGGCCGCCATCACGACGGCGCCGGGATAACTGCCAGAGCCCCCGACGATGAGCAAATGGCCGAAGGTGCGTTTGTCGGATTGCGCCGGACGCAGTCCCGCCAGCGGCCGCAGCAGCGACGCGAGCAGAATGCGCTCCGGCGCATCCGGCGCTGAATCCTCCTGGAGGAGTCCGATGTCGACATACCGCAACCGTCCCACGGCCGCGGCGTGCCGCGGGGACAGGACCGGGTACTTCACGCTGCCGGTCGCATAGGTGAAGTCCGCGCGGAAGGCGCTCGCGACGCTCGTCTCGCCGATGCCGCTGGGCAGGTCCACGGCCGCGCGGAAGCGGATGCCGGCGTGCTCATTGACGCGGGCAATGAGCGAAATGATGGCCGGGTCCATCGGCGCGCGGAATTTAAAACCGAACAGGCCGTCGAGGCACACGTCCCAGCCCAGCCCGCCACCGAGGATCCCCTCTAGAGAGGGGTGGCGCGCAGCGCCGGGGTGTGTTTCGAAGACCTGCACACGGTCGAGCGCCACCTTTAGCAGTACATCCATCGCGCGACCGGCCAGCGGCCGCAGTTCACCTGCACCGAACGGCAGCACGACGGTGACGCGGGCCTGCGCGAACTCCTTCACCATGACACCCGCCGCGAGCAGCGCGTCGCCGCCGTTGTGGCCCTTGCCCGCCAGCACGAGAATCCTTGCGTCCGGCGGCAGACCGCCGATCTCCTTGAAATCGTCGATCACGCCCCGTGCCACGCCCGCGCCGGCCGCCTGCATCGCGGCCCATTCCCTGGTCTCGTCCGTCAGCCGGGCCCGTTCCCAGGCGGCGGCTTCGCTGCAGGTGAGGACCGGATGGGACGAATACAAAGACATGACTATCTCCTCAACGACGGTTCTCCAAAGCACCGGCCTTCGTCGTTGGTTCAGGCAGTTTCACGGCTGAAGACCCAACATCAACATTCACCTTAGGGTCCGCCACTGAAACCTTGTCCAGCTCCCTGGGTAGTCTCGGCAGCGGCATATCGACCTGAGCCGGAACTGGCCTGAAGAACACAAACGGGTGTTCCGGCGATTCAGACTTCAAATCCGAATCGGATACCATGCACATTCCCGGCTCTTCGCCCGCGTATATTTTCGCGTAGGAAGAGCCACTCCCATCAATGAAATCCGGCTCCGGGATACTATGGAACCGCACTGCTCCATTCACACGGGTCGCCTCGAAAAAATAGGCATAAGAGTGAGACCATCGATCCCAATAGGCAAATTGAGCCCTGTCGTTTATCCATCCCGCACGGCTTTCGAACACGGCAAATAATTCGGGCAAGCCTTCCCATTCCGGATTGTCCTCCAAACCAACCGCCAGAAGTTTAGACGTAATGGGCGTCCCCGACAATCGCCGGGAGGGCTCTTGCTTGGATCGGCCGGGCCACAAGAGAAAAAGCGGCCAGACGATAAGGAACGCCACGATAAACCAACCGGCTTTCGCCACCGAGATACGGCCGAAAACCAGCGCTTTCATGACTCACACGTGCTTCACCAAGGCCGCCACCGCCATCGCGTGGCTGTCGATGTGGGAAAGCGAAAGCCAGACGTGCGTCGCGCCGACCTGCGCGAGCAGGGCCGTCGCCTTGGCGTCCAGGCGCACCAGCGGCTCCTTGCGCGAGCCGTGGTAAACCGAGACCGAGGTCCAATCGAGATGCTCGCCGATGCCGGTCGTGAAACATTTCGAAACCGCCTCCTTGGCGGCCCAGCGCGCGGCGTAATGCTTGTGCGGGTATTTCAAGCTGTCGCAATAGACGCGCTCCTCGTCCGTGAACACCCGCTTGAGGAAACGGTCGCCGTGTTTCTCGAGCACTTTCTTGATGCGCTCGGTCTCGATGAGGTCGCAGCCGAGACCGATCAGCGTGCCGCCAGGGGGAAGGGTGATCATGAGGAGAGTAGTGAGTAGCGGGTAGTGGGTAGCGAGTAGAGCCAGAAATGAAAGGTGTCCGCTGCTTATGCTCACTACCCGCTACTCGATGCCCGCTACTCCCCCGCTTCGGCGTTCATCAGCTGCTTCATCGTCCGCACGGCCTCGTCGAGGCCCGTGGCCAGGGCCCGGCTGATGATGCTGTGGCCGATATTCAGCTCGTGCAGGTGCGGGATGGTGCGGACTTCCGCGATGTTGACGTAATTGATGCCGTGGCCGGCGTTCACCACCAGCCCGACCGCGTGGCCGAGCTTCGCGCCCGTCACGAGCCGGGCAAATTCGGCGGCCCGGCCGGCGTCATGGTAATGGTTGGCGTAGGCGCCCGTGTGCAGCTCGATCCACGGCGCCTGCAACTTTGCGGCCAGCTCGATCTGCGCGGGCTCGGGATCGATGAAGAGGCTCGTTTTTATCCCGGCGGCGTTCATGGCGTCGGTCACGCGCGCGACCTTGTCGCGGTGCTTGACGACATCGAGCCCGCCCTCGGTCGTGATTTCCTCGCGGCTTTCCGGCACGAGACAGACGGAATGGGGCTTCAGCTTCAGCGCGAACTCCATCATGGCCGGCGTGCAGGCCATCTCGAGGTTGAGCCGGGTGGTTTTCGAACGGCCCAGGCGGAGCACGTCCTCGTCCTGGATGTGGCGCCGGTCCTCGCGGAGATGGACGGTGATGCCGTCGGCCCCCGCCTTTTCGCAACGGAAGGCCAGCTCCACCGGATCGGGCTCGACGGCCCCGCCGTGGGTGGTCGCAGCCGACCGGTAGCGGGCTTGGCGCAGCGTGGCTGCGTGGTCGATGTTGACGCCGAGCAGGATCATGACGGGTGAAAATACACAAATTCCCGACCCAGGGAACCAGGAAAAAGCTGTGCTTGTAGCCCTGGCCGTTCCCTGTGTTTCTGAGTCTGAACGGTCAAAACTTTGGCCACAAAAAGCACCCGAAGCGCAAACTAAACCCATGCATCACGAGGGTGCCTCATGGCCAATTCGTTTTTGTGCCGTTTGTGCTTTTTGTGGCTAAATTCGAACCAATCCGTTTTCACAGAAGCCCACCAAGGGAACAAAGATTGTCCTTAGTTCCCTCCGTTTCCTTCTGTAAGATTTTCCCTGGAATCCGTCATCATGTCCGCACCCATCGCCGCCCCGGCCAAACACGAGAACCTGCTGCTTAATCTCGCCTGCAATGTCGCGGTGCCGACCGCGATCATGAGCTGGGCCAGCGGTCCGCGGGCGCTCGGGCCGAAATGGGGCCTCGTCGTCGCGCTCCTCTTTCCCCTGTTTTACGGCCTCTACGATTTCGCGCGCCGCCGCCGGTTCAATTTCATCTCCGCCATCGGTTTTGTCAGCGTCCTCATCACGGGCGGCTTCGGCCTTCTGAAGCTCGACGGTTTCTGGTTCGCGGTGAAGGACGGCGCCCTGCCCGCCCTGATCGGCCTGGCCGTGCTGGCCTCGATGCGGGCCAAGGAGCCCCTGGTGCGTGAGCTGCTCTACAACCCGCAGATCGTCGACGTCGAGCGGGTGGATGCCGCGCTCGCGGCGCGCGGGAATGTCGCCGGTTTCGCCCGCCTGTTGCAATCGGCGAGCTACATCATCGCTTCGGCGATGCTGATCAGCGCCGTCCTCAACTACAGCTTTGCGCGGATCATCATCAAGAGTCCGCCGGACACCGAGGCCTTCAACCAGGAGCTCGCGAAAATGCACTGGGTCAGTCTGCTCGGCCTTTCGCTGCCGACGATGGCGATGCTGATGTTTGCCCTGTGGCGGTTGTTCAAGGGCCTCGGCGGGCTGACGGGGCTGACGCTGGACGAGATGATGCGGCAGCCGCCGGAGGCGAAGAAAACCTGACTGGAGGGGCGTCCCTGGCGGACGCCCGCGGGCGGCGGCCAGCGCCGCCCCTACACAAAAGCCTTACTTGCCGCGCTGGCTGAGCGGGACGTAGTCGCGCTTGACGGGGCCGACGTAGATCTGGCGGGGACGGTAGATGCGGCCCTTGGGATTCGAGGCCACCTCGCGCCAGTTGGCGATCCAGCCCGGCGAGCGGCCGATGGCGAACATCACGGTGAACATGTTCGTCGGGATGCCGAGCGCGCGGAAGATGATGCCCGAGTAAAAGTCGACGTTCGGGTAAAGTTTGCGCGAGATGAAATAGTCGTCCTTGAGCGCGGCCTGCTCGAGGTTTTGCGCGATGTCCAGCAGCGGGTCGGACTTGCCGAGCTTCTTGAGCACGGTGCTGCAAGCCTCGCCGATGACCTTCGCGCGGGGATCGAAGTTGCGGTACACGGCGTGGCCGAAGCCCATGAGGCGGCTGCTCTTGCTGCCACCCTTGGCCGCGGCGATGAAGCGCGTGCCGTCGTCGCCCTCGTCGTGAATGGACTGCAGCATCTGCATCACGGCCATGTTGGCGCCGCCATGGAGCGGGCCGGAGAGCGCACCGATGCCGGCGGCCAGGGAGGTGAAAAGGTTGGCGCCGCTCGAACCGACCATGCGCACGGTGGACGTGCTGCAGTTCTGCTCGTGGTCGGCGTGCATGAGCAGGATCAGGTTCAGGGCGTTGGTCACCTCCGGGATCGCCACATGATCCTGGTAGGGCTCCGAGAACATCAAATGCAGGAGATTATCGCAGAACGGCAGGTCCTTCGGGTGCATGAACGGCAGCCCGCGGGTGTGCCGGTAGATCATCGCGCCGAGCGTGCGGATCTTCGAAATCGCCATCGCCGCCGCGAGGTCGAACTGCCGCAGGTCCTTCTCGAAATTGTTCGTGGCGAGATCCGGATAATAGCCCGCCAGCGAGGCGACGAGCGAGGCCAGCATGACCATCGGGGGCGTGTCCTTGGGATAACCCTCGAACAGGCGCTGCATCTGGGTCTCGACGTGGGCGTTCTGCCGGAGGAGGTCGCCGAATTTCTTGCGCTGCGACTCGGTCGGCAGCTCGCCGTAGATGACGAGGTAGGCGGTTTCGACGAAATTGCTGTGCGCGGCCAGCTGGTCGATCGAGTAGCCCCGGTGGCGCAGGACGCCGTTGTCGCCGTCGAGAAACGTGATCGCGCTCTCGCAGGAGCCGGTGTTGCCGTAGCCCTGGTCGTAAAAGATGTAGCCGGTGTCCTTGCGCAGATTGCGGGCATCGATCGCCTGCTCGCCCTCGGAGCCGGTCATTACGGGGTAGGCGATCTCCTTGTCGTCAATCTTGATGAGGGCGTTCTTGGTCATGACTGGGGAGTACAAAAAAGAGCAGAAAACAGGCCCGTTGCAAAGCAAAGCCTCGGGTTTTTTGGGCCGCCCCGGAATCATTAGCAGGGGTTTTCAGGGCCGTTAAAAATCGAGCCCGCCGAGCCCGGTTATCCTGGGCGTAAGGTGGCGCGCACTGACCTCAGTGCGCCTGGGCCCAATCACTTTCAAACCAGCGCACTGGGGTCAGTGCGCTCCACCTTGCGGCGACGAACGCCGCGTTTCCCCACTTCAATTGCCCGGCAAAGCCGGCGCGGTGAAGAGGGCCGCGGGGTGGCTCTCGTTCAGAACGATCTTGTCGAAGGTCATGGTCACCGATTTGCCGGACTTCTCGCGGTTGGTGACCTTGTGCGGAAACCGGATGCCACTGGCAAACATCTCGCCTTCCTCGCGGATCACCACGCCGGCCTCGGTCTCGGTCTTGACCAGGCGGGCGGTGGCCTTGTCGAAATAACGCGTCAGCACCATGCTGTCGTAATAGGTGAACACGAGCTTCACACAGGCGATGCCGTCGACGGTGGCGTCCCCACCCAGCTTGACGGAGCCGCGGAGTTTCTCGATGCCCCGCAGGAAATTCAAATTGTCCCAGGCCTGGGCGCGCAGGCGCTTGATCTGCGGCGCGTCGAGCAGGGTCCGCTGCCACTGCGCCGGGTTCTTCGGGTTGGTGCGCTGGCTCCAGCCGTCATAGTCATCGAGGGCGATCACTTCGACCAGTTCCGGACGGGTGACGGTGATCCGCTGCTGGATCGGCTTCTGGAAGACAATTTCGATGGCGGCGGCGTTGGCTCCGTCGATTTCCATCGTGCCGGTGAACCGGATGCTGGTCACGCCCTGGAGTGCGCTTTCAGTTCCCAGACGGGCCCGGGCGCGGGCGATCCATTCATCGACGGTCTGGCCGGAAACCGGGAGGATCGCGGCCAGCATCAGGGCGGCCAGGGCAAGACGGGCTTTCATGCGGTGATACGACACGAGGTTTGCGAGCGGGTGCCCCGTGCGCAACGGGAAACTCTGAATTACCGGTTCTTGTAGGGGCGCCGCTTGACGGCGCCCGCGGGCGTCGTCAAGCGACGCCCCTACAAAGCCCTTCGGGGCCTAGGTTTTCGCTCCCGGCCGCGTCACTCCCACTCGATCGTCGCCGGCGGCTTGGAACTGATGTCCAGGACCACCCGGCTGACGCCCCGCACCTCGTTGGTGATGCGGGAGGAGATTTTCTGCAGCACGTCGTGCGGGATTTTCGCCCAATCGGCGGTCATGGCGTCGATGCTCTCCACAATGCGCAGGGCGATGACGTAGTCGTAGGTGCGCTCGTCGCCGAACACGCCGACGGTCTTGACCGGCAGGAAGACCGCGAAGGACTGCCAGACTTTCCAGTAATAGCCGGTCTTCATCATCTCGTCCTGCAGCACGGCGTCGGCGTTGCGGAGGATCTCGAGCTTGTCCGCGGTGAGGTCGCCCATCACCCGGACGCCGAGGCCCGGACCTGGGAACGGCTGGCGCCAGACCACTTCCTTGGGCAGGCCGAGCGCGGCGCCCACCTGGCGGACCTCATCCTTGAAGAGCTCGCGCAGCGGCTCGATGAGCTTGAGCTTCATGCGCTCCGGCAGGCCGCCGACGTTGTGGTGCGTCTTGATGAGCGAAGCCGGATTGCCCTGGATGGAAACGGATTCGATGACGTCCGGATAAAGCGTTCCCTGCCCCAGGAATTGGGCGCCGCCAATGGACTTGAGCGATTTCTCGAAAACCTCGACGAACGTGCGGCCGATGATCTTGCGCTTGGTCTCGGGCTCGCTGACGCCCTTGAGGCGCTTCAGGAAGAGGGAGGTCGCGTCGACCACGCGGAGATCGATCTTGAAATTCCGCTGGTAGAGCGCCTCGACGTAGGCGCGCTCGTCCTTGCGCAGCAGGCCGTTGTCAACGAACACGCAGGTGAGCTGCTTGCCGATGGCCTTGTGCAGGAGCGCGGCGGCCACGGAGGAGTCGACGCCGCCCGAGAGTCCGAGGAGCACGCGCCCCTGCCCCACTTTGCTGCGGATGTCGGCCACGGCATGCGCGATGAAGTCCTTCGTCGTCCAGTCCTGCTTCGCACCGCACACGCGGACGAGGAAGTTCCTGATCATGTCCACGCCGCGCTCGGTGTGGAAAACTTCCGGGTGGAACTGGATGCCATAGAACCGGCGCTTCGGGTCCTCGATGCCCGAGTAGGGCGAATTTTCCGAAACCGCGGTGGCGACGAAGCCCGGCGGCAGCTGGGTGAGTTTGTCGCCGTGCGAATTCCAAATGCGAAGTTTCCTCGGCAGGCCGGCGAACAGCTTGCCGGGCTTTTTGATCGTCAGGTGGCCGTGGCCATATTCGCGCGCCTTGCTGAGCGCCACCTTGCCGCCGAGAAAGTGACCCATGAGCTGGACGCCGTAGCAAATGCCCAGGACCGGCACGCCGAGCCTGAATATCTCCGGGTCGGGATGCGGCGCGGTCTTCGCGTAAACGCTCTGGGGACCGCCCGAGAGGATGATGCCCACGACGCCGTCGGCGCGAAGCTGGGCCGCGGGCGTGCTGAAGTGGTAGATCTTCGAGTAGACCTGGCACTCGCGGATGCGCCGCGCAATGACCTGGGTGAGTTGGGAACCGAAATCGAGGACCGCGATTGTCTGTGCCATGCGGGAAACTGGGTGGGTTTTTCCGCGAAAGAAACCAAAAAAAACCTTGGGTCACTATTTGCCGTGTCATCGCCTCCGTTGCTCCTTTGCAGGCGCCTGTGGGCAGGCGCCCATGACTTCCGCCGACGGCGCGCGTCCGGAATCGCTTGTAAACAAGCTCCTACAACCCTGTGGCCATCCTGAGTGGCGCGCGGCGCGCCTCCGCTCACCGCGCCAGCGAATCCAGCGCCCCTGCCAGCACTTGCACACCCCGGGCGATATCCTCCGGCGAACTGTATTCATCCGGCCGGTGGCTGATACCGTCCTTGGACGGGACAAAGATCATGGCTGTGGGACACACCTGCGCCATGAACAGCGAATCGTGGTACGCGCGGCTGATCATGCGCTGGGCCGGCAGATTGAGTGCCGTCGCGGCCTTTTCGATGGCGGCCACGATGTGTGGCGCGCAGATCGCGGGTGCGTCCGCATTGATCAGCTGCTCCGTGAAACCGCAGCCACGCCGCGCGGCGGCGGCCCGCGCCGCGGTCCGCACCGCCGCCAGCACGGCGTCGCGCCGGCCGCCGTCGATGTCCCGGATGTCGATCTCCAGCCGCACCTCGCGGGGGATGCTGTTGACCGCGCCGGGCAACACCTGCACCAGGCCGCAGGTGGCGACCGTGTCGCGGCTCTGGGTCGCCAAAGCCGCCCGCTCGACGGCCTGCATGATC
This sequence comes from uncultured Oleiharenicola sp., assembly GCA_964515595.1. GTDB lineage: Bacteria > Verrucomicrobiota > Verrucomicrobiia > Opitutales > Opitutaceae > Lacunisphaera. The sequence continues at coordinate 117,019 of CAZEUN010000011.1, forward strand.
TCCGCGGCGGCCAGCGCGGGATCGCGGCGGTCCGGCATGAGCACGGTGCCTGCGTGGCCGCCCGGTCCCGTCAGATCGACCCGCAGGGCCGCGGGTGCCGCGATCGCCGTCACCACGCCGAGGGGAATCCTCTTCTGCTCGAGCAGCGGTCCCTGCTCGATGTGCAGTTCGACGAACGAATCGTAACAACCCGCCGCCAACCGGGTGCTTTCCAAGGTGCCGTGCATGTAGGCTTGCGCGCAAACATCGTCGACCGAAAGCCCCTGCGCATCGCGAAGCCCCTGGATCTTTTCGCGGCTGAGCGTGCCCGCCATCAAGCGGCTGCCCAGGCAACCCAGGCCGAAGCGGGTGGGTTCCTCGGCCGTGAACATGACGAGTTCCAGCGATCGCCGCGGCCGGCGGCCGGCGCGTTGCAGCGCCCGGATCGCCTCGAGTCCGCCGAGCACGCCGACCACCCCGTCGAAGCGACCGGCATTTGGAATCGCATCGATGTGCGAGCCCGTGGCGACGGGGGGCAGCGAGGGCTCGGTGCCTTCCCACCGCGCAAAGGTGTTGCCCACGGCGTCCTCGCGGACCTTCAGGCCGGCCTCGGCGTACAAAAGTTTCAGCCACTCCCGGGCCCGCAGGTCGACCGAGGTGAACAACACGCGGGTGACCGACGGATAAGGCGTATCCGAAATGCGGGCGAGATACTCGATCTCGGCCGCCAGCCGCTCGGTGTCGATGGACAGGTTCATGGAAGGTGGCGCAGCGCCGCTTTCCCCCAGCAGGTCTGATGCCGGGAATTCGGGTTTAAAGGTGCGCGGGGTTTTATACCCCGACGGGATCGATCCCGCGCACGCGGTCGGGGTATAAAACCCCTCCCACCCCACCGGCGCTCATTTCGAGCCGACCTGATCCGCCCACGCTTTCATGCGTGCCTCCAGCACCGCCAGCGGCAGCGCGCCTTCCGCCAGGACGGCGTCATGAAACGCGCGGATGTCGAATTTCGGGCCGAGTTGCTTCTCGGCAGCCGTGCGGATCTCGCGGATTTTCAACTGGCCCATCTTGTAGCCGAGCGCCTGGCCGGGCCAGGACATGTAACGCTCGATCTCGGCGATCTGTTGGTCCGGTGTGCCGCCCTCGGCGTCCGCGCCATATTGCATGGCCTGCTCGCGCGTCCAGCCCTTCGCATGCAACCCGGTGTCGACCACGAGCCGCACCGCGCGGTGCATGTCGCCCAAAAGCATGCCGAGATACTGGTAGGGATCCCGGTACAGCCCGAGTTCCTTCCCGAGGGTTTCGGTATAAAGCGCCCAGCCCTCGATGTACGCGTTGTTGCCGTCGTAGCGGCGGAATTTCGGCAGCGAGTCGTTTTCCGTCGTCAGCGAAATCTGGAAATGATGCCCGGGAATGGCTTCGTGAAGAAACAGATCCTCCATGCGCGGGTTGCGGAACTTGAGCGGGTCGACAATCGGCACATAGAACACGCCCGGACGCGACCCGTCGACCGCGCCCGGCTGGTATTCGGCGGAAGCGGCGGCCGCGCGGAATTTTTCCGTGGCCCGGATTTCAAACTTGGTGCGCGGCAGATGTCCGAAGAAATTCGGCACCTGCGCCATCACCCGGGCTTCGATCGCGCGATAGCCGTCGAGCACCTCCTCGTCCGTCTTGTACGGCGCGAACTGCGGATCGGTCGCGACGAAGTCAAGGAACTGGGCCAGCGTGCCTTTGAAACCGACCTGGGCCTGGATCTTCCCCATCTCGTTCTTGATGCGGGCGACCTCGCGCAGGCCGGTCTCGTGGATCTGCTCCGGCGTGAAATCCGTCGTCGTGTTCCACCGGACCGCGCTCGCGTAGGCCGCGGCGCCGCCGGGGAGCGCGCCGATGCCGGACGTCGTCCGGCAATGCGGCAAATAATCCGCCTTGATGTAGGCATGCAGCCGCGCGTAGGCGGGAATCATGATCCCGCGGATGGCGGCCGTGTAATCGGCGACGAGCTGGTCCCTGGCGGCGCCCGTGAGATCCGTCGGCAGCATCCCGAGCGGGCCGAACAGGATGTTCTTCGCCGCGTCGTCGCTCATGAGTGGTTCGAGTTGCGGCAGGACGCGCTCCATCAGGATCCGCGGCTGAACGATGCCCCTGGCCACGCCCTCCTTCATGTTGGCGATGGCGGTGTCCACCCACGTGCTGAAGCCGCGCGCCCGGCTGATGAAATTGCGAAAATCCTGTTCGGTCTTGAACGGATGCAAGGCCTTGCCCGAGGCCAGTTGGGCAAAGGTGAGCGTTGGGCAGGAGAACTGGTTCACCGGCAGCAGGTGGAAAAAATGCCGCCCCTGCTCGCGCCGGGCGGTGAGGCTCCACTTGAGCGTATCGTAACTGAGCTGCTCTGTCGGCGAAAGCCCGGCACGGTCGACCCTGGCCAGTTCGCCGAGATATTTGTCGCACATCGCCGCGACCTTGCCGCGATGCTCGGCGCCGATTTCAACCGGCCAGACCGCCTCATAGCGGCGATCGGAATCGCCAAAGCCGGCGGCATCGATCGGGTAAAGCGCGGCATACTCCTCGTAATAGGCATCGAGCAACGCAGGGAACGGCATCGCGGCGCGCGCGGCCGCCGCGGAAAGCAGGCACAGAGTCAGGAGGATTCGTTTAAGCATGAGGGGAAGATTTTTTGACCACGGATTTCACGGATGCCACGGATTAAGAGGCGGACGCAGGGGGCGTTCCTCGTGGACGCCCGCGGGCGCCGGCAAGCGGCGCCCCTACAGGAAACTGAAAGATCGTTGGACCCATCCGTGCCAGTCCGTGGTTAAGAATCAAAACTTCAAACGCACGTTCACATGGCCGCACTTCGGGCACGCGGCGGTATCCGTCCCGGCTTTTTCCGTATAGAGGTGATCGCACCGGATGCAGTGGAAGGTGATCTTGCGCCGCTGGGCATCGTACAGTCGGCGGTCGCGCCGGTCGTAGTAAACCCAGAGGACGGCGAACACGCCCAGCACCAGCAATCCGTACAGGACCACATGGAGGGTGAAATCAGGCGGCGTGACCACGCCGCAACTTCACACGAAGCCACCGCCGCGCCAAGGGAAATTCCGTAGCTGAACGCGTGAGCGTTGGGCCGAACCCACGCGAAGGCCAAACGCTCACGCGTTCGGCGACGGGAATTCGCTCAGGGCTTGGCCGGCAACTCCAGCACCTTTAGGTCGGGGATCTTCACCGACGTGGCGGGGGCGAGGTTGCGTCCGAGGAAATCCTCGAGCCGCTTGTAGAACGCGATCCGGTTGTTCTCGTTGTTAAAGCCGTGGCCCTCGTTGCCCATGATCATGATCTCATACGGCTTGTTGAACTGCTTGAGCTTCGGCTCGAGCCGCTTCCAGTGGTCGATATCCACGCGCGGGTCGTTGAAGCCGTAGGCATGCAGCGTCGGCACGCGGATCCGCTCCACGAAATTCACCGGCGAATGGTCGCGCAGGTAATCCTTGTCGCTGCCGATCCAGTCCCGCACAAAATTCTCCATGCCCCGTTGCCCGCCGACCGCCCAGCGCTGCAGGATGCCGAGGTCGGAAACGCCGACGTAGTTGACGCCGCAGCAATACAGCTCGGGCGTGAACGTGACACCCGCCAGCGCGGCGTAACCGCCGTAACTGGCGCCATAGATCGCCACGCGCGCGGGATCGGCGATGCCCTGCGCGATGGCCCATTTCACGCCGTCCGTGAGGTCGTCCTGCATCTTGCCGCCCCACTCCTTCCGGCCCGCGCGCTGGAACTGCGTGCCGTAGCCGCCGGAGCCGCGGTAGTTGATCTGCAGGACCGCATAGCCGCGGTTGGCCAGGAACTGGACCTCGCCATTGAAACCCCAGTCATCGCGAATGCCGAAGGGACCGCCGTGCGGATTGATGATCAGCGGCACCTTTTTGCCCTCGGCCCCGGCGGGCAGGGTCAGGTAACCGTGAATCGTCAGACCGTCGCGGGCCTGGTATTTGACCGGTTGCATCGGGCGCATGATCGCGGGATCGATGCGGCGGTTGAGCTTGCCGATGGCGCCCATGGAGCCGCGGCGCAGATCGAGCACGTAGTAGGTGCCGGGATCGCGATCGCTGGTGGAGGCGATCACGTAAACCTTCTCGTCCTGCGAGGAACTCAGGAGGATGTTTTCCATGCCGGGCAACGACTGGTCGATCTGCGCCTGCAGGCGCTCGCGCCCCGCATCGAAGAATTTGTAGTGCTGCTTCTCCGTGACGTAGCTCACGCCATACAGCTTGGTGCGGTCGTACGAGCTGATCACGGAGCCGATTTCCCCGTCCGGCACGCTGAAGAGGGGCTCGCTGAGTTTGCGCGTCGCCACGTTCAGCGCCAGCAGCGCGCCCGTGTCCACCTTCTCGCGGCTGATGAGATAGAGGGTTTCGTTGTCCGCGGCAAAATGACGGAATTCCCACTTGGAGTCGTCCTCCGCCGGAAATTCCGCGACCTTCACGAAGAGGGCGTTCGGCTGCGGTCGCACCTCAAAGATGATGCTCGGGCCCAGGTAGCGGCTGCGGGCGCGAATGACGCCGGCGTTGTCCGCCACGATATCGACCACATCCTTCACATTCTGCTCATCCCCGAGCACTGGCGTGCGTTTGCCGTCGCGGACATCGACCAGGTAATAGGCCGGGTGCCAGTCGCCGATGTTTTTTCGACCCCACGCCAGGAAACGGTAGGCATCGAAGCGCATCTCGTTTTCCAAGCGCAACAGGTTCGCGTCCGGTGTCCGGGTTTCATCATAGGCCTCGGAGAGGGCCACCACCTTCCGCTTGCCGTTCTTTTCCGGCTGGATCCTGATCGAGCGCCACGCGGGTTGCTCGGCGCCGCCGATGTCGCCGCCATAGACGATGTAGTCGTTTCCCTTCCAGAAATAGGCGCTGATGTTCTCGTCGGTCGCCGCGACCAGTGCGTCGGTCTTGCCGGTGCCGAGGTCCATCAGCGCGATGCCGACCTTGCCGGTGCCGAGCGTGGTCAGGAAGGCCAGGTACTTGCCATCGGGCGAGAGCCGCACCGTGCGGTAATCGCTCTCGGCAAAGAAATCCTCGACGGGAATCCGCGGCGGCACTTGGCCCCACGCGGTGATGACAACGCAAAACAAAACAAGGCCGGCAAGAACCCGGCGTCCGTAGTTTCTCATATCAGGGTGTTGTGTTCCGCGACGATGGCGCCCGGGCGCAGGCCCCTCAAAACAAAAGCAGGCTTCCCCCGGCCCCCGCGTGCGCTTCGTCCGGAATTCTTAGCCGATCATCCGCCGCCGGCGCAAAAAAATCGCCGCAGGAAGTCGGCGCCCCGCTCGAATTCGAAGAGTAGGAGCTTGAACCGGACTAGCACCAGTGCGCGCCGCGCGTGTTCACGTGGAGGGCGTAGAGCGACTGGCTTGCGGTGATGAAGAGCCGGTTGCGCTTGGCGCCGCCGAAGCAGACGTTCGACGCGGCTTCCGGCAGTTTGATCTGGCCGAGGCGGGCGCCGTCGGGTGCGAAGATGTGGACGCCGTCGAAACCGTCACCGCCCCACCCTGCGCTCGACCAGACGTTGCCGTCGACATCGCAGCGCACGCCATCGGAGCCGCCATTCTTGCCGTTGATTTCCATGCTGACCACAAACGCGCGCCCTTTCGAAAGCTTCGCCTGGCCGGCCACGTCATAGGCGCGGATGCCGCGCGTGGGTCCGCCGCCGCTGTCGACGATGTACAGGACCTTGTAGTCGGGCGAGAAGCAGAGGCCGTTGGGTTTGTTCAGCTCGTCGGTCACGAGCGCGACCGCGCCCGTCGCGGGATCGATGCGGTAGACGGCCTCCTTCAACTCGAGCGGGCCCTGGTTGCCCTCGTAGTCGTTGCCGCTGCCATAGCCAGGGTCGGTGAACCAGATGCCGCCGTCGGGATGGACCACGAGATCGTTCGGCGCGTTGAAGGGCTTGCCGTTGAATTTGTCGGCCAGAACCGTGCAGCTGCCGTTGTGTTCCCGGCGCGTCACGCTGCGGGTGCCGTGCTCGCAGGAGAGCAACCGGCCCTGGGGATCGAAGGTATTGCCGTTGGCATTGCCCGAAGGCGTTCGAAACGTGCTGACGTGGCCGTCGTCCTCGAGCCAGCGCAGCTGGCGGTCATTGGGAATGTCGCTCCAGACGAGGTAGCGGCCGACGGAACTCCACGCCGGCCCCTCGGCCCAGAGCGAACCCGTGGCGAGTCGCTGGATCGGGGCGTTGCCAATCTTGTAACGGCCGAAGCGCGGGTCGAGCGCGACGACGTCCGGATCGGGATAACGAACCGGGTCGGCCCCGGACCAATCGCGAGCGAAAGCCGTGCGGGTGAAAGCCAGGGCGCCGCCGGCGGCGGCAAAACGGCGCAGGAAATCGCGCCGGGAAGGCAACGGGGTCGGGTTCATGCGGGGCGGGGTTGAAGCGACGGAACCGCGGGTAAGGTCGCAGGACACGGCTGGAGCGCCAAGCGGTTTCTTGGCGGGAGGGGCTTTACACCTCGACGGATTGATGCCGCCTTCGAAGTCGGGGTATAAAACCCCTCCCACCCAAGCACGCGCCGTCGGCAGGCGACATTTGTATTTCGACCTTTTGTAGGGCCGCCGCTCGTCGGCGGGCCGTCGCGCTTGCAATCGTCGTGGGCTGGAGAATGCACTCTTCGCCATCGAGGTCGCCAATTCCGTGCCGGCTGGTTCGGCCGGCAGAGCCGCTTTCGCCGCGGCACGGCCCGTCGGCGAGCGACGGCCCTACAGTCGAACCAAAAAAAGCGCCGGCTTTTGGCCGGCGCTTGGGAATGGGAACTGGCAGGACCTCAGGCCTTGGGGGCTTCGGGCGCGGCCTCGGCAGCCGGGGCGGCTTCGGCCTTTTCGGCCTTGGCTTTCTTGCCCGACTTCTTGGCGGCCTTCTTCGGCTTCTTGTAGCCCTGGTCGTCCGCGGCGACGAACTCGATCAGCGCCATTTCGGCGGCGTCGCCGATGCGCTGGGGCCCGAGCTTGTAGATGCGGGTGTAGCCACCGGAACGGTTGGCGAACTGGGCCGCCTTCTCGTTGAAGAGCAGCGTGACCGCCGCCTCGTCGCGAATGTCCTTGAGGGCCATGCGGCGGAGGTGGAGGGCATCGGCCTTGACCTTCGCCGTGGCGGCGTTCTTGGCCTTGGTGATGACCTTCTCGATGAAGGGACGGAGGGCCTTGGCCTTGGTCAGCGTGGTCTCGATGCGACCGGCTTTGATCAGGCTGGCGCCCATGTTGGAGAGCATCGCCTTGCGGTGCTCGCGGGTGACGCCGAGGGAGGCGTGGTGTTTATTGTGACGCATTGTGGTTTGGTGTTATCGGTCCCCGATCGGCAATCCGGTCGCAGCGTTGGGGCGGCAGCGGACGGCGCGAGGACCAACTAGAATTTCAAATTTGAGATCTGAGATTTGAGATCGGCGAATTGCGCAGCGCGCAATTCGCCGGTAGCTCAGGCTTCCTTCTTCGTGTCGAGGAGGCGCTCGTCGAACTTCATGCCCAGGGACAGGCCGAGGGCTTCGAGCTTTTCCTTGATCTCGTTGAGGGACTTCTTGCCGAAGTTGCGGTACTTGAGCATCTCCTGCTCGGTCTTCATGGCGAGCTCGCCGACCGTGGTGATGTTCGCGTTGTTCAGGCAGTTCGCCGCGCGGACCGACAGTTCGATCTCGTTGACGGACATGTTGAGGAGCTTGCGGAGCTTGTTCTGCTCCTCGGAGACCTCGGCGGCCTGGCTCTCGAACTCGTAGGCCTCCTGCGAGACGCGGTCGAACACGTCGAGGTGGTGCTTGAGGATCGAGGCGGACTGCTTGAGGGCGTCGTCCGGGGTGATGCGGCCGTCCGTCCAGACCTCGAGCACGAGCTTGTCGTAATCGGTGATCTGGCCGACGCGGGTGTTCTCGACGGCGTAGCGCACGAGGCGGACCGGGGAGAAGAGCGAGTCGATGGCGATGACGCCGATGGCCTGGTCTTCCTTCTTGTTGGCCTCGCCCGGGCAGTAGCCGCGGCCGGTCTTGATCTCGATGTCGGCCTCGAAGGTCTGCTTGCGGTCGAGCGTGCAGATGATCTGGTCGGGATTGACGATCTTGATGTTCGCGTCGGCCTGGATGTCGGCGGCGGTGACGGCGCCATCGCGGTTGACCTTGAGGTGCAGCTTCACCGGCTCGCGCTTCTCGGAGACGATGAGGATTTTCTTCAGGTTCAGGACGATGTCGGTCACGTCCTCGACGACGCCGTCGATGGACTGGAACTCATGATTCACGCCCTCGATCTTGATCGAGCTGATGGCGCTGCCCTCGATGGAGCTGAGGAGGACGCGGCGGAGGGAATTGCCGACGGTGTGGCCATAGCCGGCCTCGAAGGGCTCGGCGATGAACTTGGCGTAGGTGGGCGTGGAACCCTCCTCGACCTTGGTGAGCTTGGACGGAATTTCGAACTTACCGAGACGCTTGGGCATGGCTGGATGGATTGAGTTGGAGAAGTGGAACGAGGCGACCGGCGAAACCGTTAGAAACGGGAGTAGTATTCGACGATGAGCTGCTCGTTGATCGAGGGCTCCATCTCGTCGCGCGTGGGCAGGCGGGTGACGGTGCCCTTGAGGGCCTCGTCGTTGCGCGTGAGCCAGGCCGGGACGACGCGGGCGCGGGTTTCCTCGATGGAGCGGGTGGCCAGCTGGCGGGAGGAGTTGACGGCCTTCATCTCGACCTCATCGCCCTGGAGGACGGTGTAGCTCGCGATGTCGACCTTCTTGCCGTTGACGCGGACGTGGCCGTGGTTGACGAGCTGGCGGGCGGCCGCGCGGCTCTTGGCGAAGCCCAGGAGATACACGACGCTGTCGAGGCGGGTCTCGAGGAGCTGCAGGAAGCGCTCGCCGGTGACGCCGCGCTCTTTCTTGGCGATGGCGAACGTGCGGCGGAACTGGCGCTCGAGCAGGCCGTAGATGTAACGGAGCTTCTGCTTCTCGGCGAGGCCGACGGCGTATTCGGAAAGCTTGCGGCGGGACTTCGGGCCGTGCTGGCCGGGCGGGAAATTGCGGCGCTCGAGCACCTTCGCCGAGCCAACGATGTATTGGCCGAAGCGGCGGCTGATGCGGGTGGAAGGTCCAGTATAACGGGCCATGGTAGTTTAGATTTTAAATTTGAGATTTGAGATCCGAGATTGCGCGGAGCGCCTCAGACGCGACGGCGCTTGCGCGGGCGGCAGCCGTTGTGCGGCACCGGGGTGACGTCGATGATGGACGAGATCTCGAGGCCGATGGCCTGGAGACCGCGGATGGCGGAGTCGCGGCCGAGGCCGGGACCGCTCACGCGGATCTGCACTTCCTTGAGGCCGTGCGCCATGGCGTTGCGGGCGGCATCCTGCGCCACGACCTGGGCGGCGTAGGCGGTGGACTTGCGCGAACCGCGGAAGTTGCACTTGCCGGCCGAGGACCAGGAGATGACGTTGCCCTTCGCGTCCGTGATGGAGACGATGGTGTTGTTGAAGGTCGCCGCGATGTTCGCGATGCCGGAGGTGATGTTCTTGGAACCCTTCGCCTTGCGGACCTTGACGGCCAGCAGCTCTTCCTTGAGCAGGTCCTCGGCGGTGACGGCCTTCGGCACGCCGCCCACGAGTTCAACGGGCTTGGCGTCAGCCGCGGGGGCCGCGGCAGCCGCGCCGTCAGCGGGGGCCTTGGCAGCCTTCGGCGCCTTGGCGGGTTTGGCCTCGGCGGCGGGGGCAGCGGCGCCGTCAGCGGCGGGAGCGGCCTTCTTCGGCTTTTCTTTCTTGGGAGCGGATTTCTCGTCGGACATGGAGATGATGATTTAAGATTAGGCTTCCTTCGCCTTGGTGACGCCGACGGTCTTGCGCGGGCCCTTGCGGGTACGGGCATTGGTGCTGGTGCGCTGGCCGCGGACGGGCAGGCTGCGGCGGTGGCGGATGCCGCGGTAGCAGTTGATCGCCTGGAGGCGCTTGAGATTGCCCGCGATGTCGCGGCGCAGATCGCCTTCCAGCACCCACTTGTTGTCGGTGATGATGTGGAGGATCTTGTTCAGCTGCTCCTCGGACAGGTCCGAGGCGCGCATGTTGGCATCGAGACCGGCGGTCGCGATGATGAGGTCGGCCCGCGTGGGGCCAATGCCGTAGATGTACCGGAGGGAGTATCCGATCTTCTTTTTGGCGGGAAGTTCAACGCCGAGGAGACGAGGCATGGTAGTGTGGGTTTAAGTTGTAAGGTTTAAGGTTGTAAGGAGGGAGATTGGGAAATTTTTCAAGTGGCCCGCGGGATCGTGAGGATCTCGGGGCCGGCATCGGTCGTGAGCACGGTGTGTTCGAAGTGCGCGGCGGGCTGGCCGTCGGTCGTCACCACCGTCCAGCCATCGCTGAGGGTGCGGACCGCATAGCCGCCGAGGTTCACCATCGGCTCGATGGCAAGCGTCATCCCGGCCTTGATCTTCTCGCCGGAGTTGCGGCGGCCGAAGTTCGGGATCTGCGGTTCCTCGTGCATTGCGCGGCCGACGCCATGGCCGACCATTTCGCGGACGACGCTGAAGCCGTGCGACTCGACGAAGGTCTGGACCGTGTGCGAGATGTCGCCGATGCGGTTGCCGACCGTCGCCTGCTGGATGCCCAGGTGGAGGGCTTCGGCGGTGACCTTCAACAGCTCGGCGGTGCGGGGGGCGATGGCGCCCACCGGAACCGTCAGGGCGTTGTCGCCGATGTAGCCGTTGTATTCAACGACCACGTCGAGCGAGATGATGTCACCGTCGCGCAGGATGCGCTTCAGGGAGCCGATGCCGTGGACAACCTCTTCGTTGACCGAAAGGCAGGTGTAGGCGGGATAGCGGCGCGAGTGCAACTGGTAGCCGTGGCAGGCGCTGCGGGCGCCGGCGGAGGCGATGAGATCGCGGCCGATTTGATCCAAGTCGTAGGTCGTGATACCGGGACGAACCTGTTCCTTCAGCCGCGCGAGAACGGTCGCGGCGACGGCACAGGCTTCGCGCATCCGCTTGATCGCTTCCGGGTTTTTAATCGGGATCATCAGGCGGCGGCGGTCAGGTCTCCACGGAGGAGACCGAAGGTGCGGTAGTGGGTGACGACGTCCGCCGGGGCGGCGGGGGCCGCGAAGACCGCGGTGATGTTTTCATCACGGGCTTCGAGCCATTCATCGAACACCAACGCTTGGAGCAGCGTAGCCGGGAAACCTTCGAGAAGGAATCCCGCATCGGGTTTGCGCGCCCAGAACCACTTCCGCATGAGCGGAAGGGTTATCTGCTCCAACGCGGCGGGGCCGCGCGAGAGAGCCGACTTGGCCTGTTGGCCGAGCGGCGTGCGTCGCGAAATCTCCTGTTGCACAAGGGACGCAGGAGAGACGTGCTCAAGATTCAAAGAACGGACCGGGGCGATCGAATCCGCGGAGTGCGAACCAACCGGACCCAGGAGAAGGAACTTGGCTTTCGCCGAGGCGAAAGCGGAAAGGGGGCTGGAGTGTTCAGTCCCTTTCAACGAAGTAAAGGGCTATTTGAGATTATGGCGGATGAGCCACGCGGCCAGACCGACCACGAGCATAACAACCATAAACACAGTGAGTTGCATGACCGCCTTCTCGCTGGCGGCTTCGCCGAGCGCGACGGAGGTGGAGGTGCTGCGACCCCGGATGCGGCCCTTTTTGAGGAAACCGTCGTAGTGGCGCTGCAGCAGGAAGGTCTCGATCTGGCGCATCGTGTCCAGGATGACGCCGACGGTGATCAGCATGCCGGTGCCGCCGAAGAAATAGGCGATGCGGGCCGGGACGCGCAGCTGGAACAGGAGCAAGTCCGGCAGAATGGCGATGATGGTCAGGAAGACGGCGCCCGCGAGCGTGAGGCGCGTCATGATGAAATCCAGGAAGCTGGCGGTCGGCTCGCCCGGGCGCACGCCGGGGATGTAGCCGCCGTACTTCTTCAGGTCATCGGCGATCTGGATCGGCTTGAACATGACGGACACCCAGAAATAGCTGAAGAAAAGAATCATCGTCGTCATCAGCGCATAGTACATCCAGTGGCCCTGGAGCAAATTGCCGGCGAACTCGACGAGGAACGGCATGTTGAACGCCGCGCCCACCTGCGACAGGATCGTCTGCGGGAACATCAGGATCGCGTTGGCGAAGATGACGGGCATGACGCCGGAGTAGTTGACCTTGAGCGGCAGGAAGGAGCTCTGGCCGCCGTAGACCTTCTGGCCGACGACGCGCTTGGCGTACTGCACCGGGATTTTCCGCTGGCCCTGCGTGACGGCGATGATGCCCATCGTGACGAGGAGGAACAGGGCGATCATCATGGCGCCCTGCGGCAGGCCCAGCTGGGCGACGCCGATCGGCGCGAAGAAGAGGTGGTAGGTCGCGACGGCGGCCTGGGGAACGTCCGCCAGGATGCCAACCGTGATCAGGAGCGAGACGCCGTTGCCGATGCCGCGCGCGGTGATCTGCTCGCCGAGCCACATCAGGAGCATGGTGCCCGCGGTGAGGTAGATGGTGGAGAGCACCAGGAAGGTCCAGTGGCTGGTCATCAGCACGATCGGGCCGTAGGTGTTGACGTCATAGCCCTGGAAGAGCTTGCCCGGATTCTCGAGCGTGAAGACGAGCAGCACGCTCTGCACGAGACAGATGATGACGGTCAGGTAGCGGGTGTACTGCGTGAGCTTCTGGCGGCCCACGTCGCCCTCCTGCTGCAGGCGGCTCAGCGTCGGCACCACCGCGGTCATCAGCTGGAAGATGATGGACGCGCTGATGTAGGGCATGACGCCCAGGGCGCAGATGGCGCCCTTCAGGAGCGCGCCGCCCGTGAACATGTTGTAGAGGCCCATCAACCCGCCCTGGCCGTTGGCCGTCTGCTGCTTGAAGAACTCGAGCAGCGGCGTCGGGTCGATGCCGGGCAGCGGGATGTGCGCGCCCACCCGCGCGACGAAGAGCAGGCTGAGCGTGTAGAGGATCCGCGAGCGCAGCTCGGGGATCTTCATGGAATTGGCGAAGGCGGAAAACACGGGGTGTGAAATTACGATTTAAGATTTACGAATTACGATTTTGGAAACCGATCCGTCGGGCGGGCCGACGTAAATCGTAATTCCAAAATCGTAAATCAAAACCGCCGTCAGGCGGTGATGGCCTGGCCGCCGGCCTTCTCGAGCTTGGCCTTGGCCGAGCCCGTGAATTTCTGGGCGGTGACCTTGAGGGCGCGGCTGATTTCGCCGTCCCCGAGCACCTTGAGCAGCTTGACGCCCGGGCGGATGAGGCCGGCGGTGGCGAGCACCTCGGCGTTCACCTCGGAGACCTTGGCATCGAGGCCGGCGAGATCGCCGACGTTGACGACGGCGTATTCGGTGCGGAACTCGTAGTTGTTGAAGCCGCGGTGCGGGAGCTTGCGGTAGAGGGGCATCTGGCCGCCTTCGAAGCCCGGGCGGATGGAGCCGCCGGAGCGGCCCTTCTGGCCCTTGCCACCGACGCCGGAGGTCTTGCCGTGGCCGCCGCCTTCGCCGCAACCGACGCGCTTCTTGCGGTGCACGGCACCCTTGACGTTAACGAGAGTATGGAGACGCATTTGCTGGATTCCTAAGTTTGGCGCCGCCCCGCGATGGCGGGGCGACTCGGATTATTTTGATAAAGGATCGCTCAGGCGCGGAGGGACTTGAAGTCCTCCTCGAGGCGCAGCTTGCGCAGGCCGTTGAGGGTCGCGTGGACGACGGCGATGTGGTTCTTGGAACCCATCGACTTGGTGAGAACGTTGTGGACGCCCGCGGCCTCGAGGACGGCGCGCACGCCGCCGCCGGCGATGAGGCCGGTGCCGGTGGAGGCCGGGCGGAGGAACACCTTGCCGCCGTCGAATTCACCGAGGACCTCGTGCGGGATCGTGCTGCCCTTGAGCTTCACGGAAACCATGCGCTTCTTGGCGGACTCGGTGGACTTCTTGATGGCGTCGGGGACCTCGTTGGCCTTGCCGTAGCCGATGCCGACGCTGCCCTTGCCGTCGCCAACGACGGACAACGCGGAGAAGCTGAAGCGACGGCCGCCCTTCACGACCTTGGCGCAGCGGTTGATGAAGACCACCTTTTCGAACATGCCAGGCTCGCCGGAATCATTGCCGGGACCGTTGGAGAAAGACCGATTGTTGTTAGCCATGGGAGAGGGATTAGAACTGCAGACCACCCTCGCGGGCGGCTTCGGCAAAGGTTTTGACGCGGCCGTGGTAGGGACGACCGTTGCGGTCGAACACCACGGAGGTGATGCCGGCGGCCTTCGCCTTGGCGGCGAAGGCGGTGGCGAGGGACTTGGCCCCGTTGACGTTGCCCTTCGCGCCGCCCTTCTTCACCTCGGCATCGAGGGTCGAAAGGAACACGAGGGTCGTGCCGGCGTCGTCGTTGACGGCCTGCGCGTAGATGTGCTTGCCGGAGAACTTCACGCTGAGGCGCGGGCGAGCGGCGGTGCCGGTCACCTTCTTGCGGATGCGCCATTTGCGCTTCTGGAGGAGCTGGGCCTTGTAAACAGTTTTCATGGTTTTGGTTCCGGTTAGGCGACGGTCTTGCCTTCCTTGCGGCGGACGCGCTCGGCGTGCTCGCCAACGATGCGGACGCCCTTGCCCTTGTACGGCTCCGGCGGGTAATAGGCGCGGATCTCGGCGGTGACCTGGCCGACGAGCTGCTTGTCGGCGCCCTCGATCTTGAGTTTGGTCTGGTCGGTGACGGTGACCTTGATGCCCGCGGGGATCTCGTGGAGGATCGCGTGCGAATAGCCGAGGGCGAGATCGAGCATGTTGCCCTTGAGCGCGGCCTTGAAGCCGACGCCCTGGATCTCGAGCTCCTTCAGGTAGCCGACGCTGACGCCCTTCACCATGCCGGCGATGACGGAGCGCGCGGTGCCATACATGGCGCGGGAAAAGCGGGTCTCGTCGCTGGGTGAAACGACGACGCTGTTGTCCTTCTTCTCGATCCGGATGACCGAGGCGAAGGTCTTGGAAACTTTGCCCTTGGGGCCCTCGACGGACACGGTGGTGCCCTTGATGTCGATTTTGACCTTGTCGGGAATCTGAACGGGTTGTTTGCCGATTCTGCTCATGGTGATGGTGTCCTTTTTTACCAGACGGTGCAGACGAGCTCGCCACCGAGCTTGTTGCGACGGGCATCCTGGTCCTTCATGAGACCCTTGGAGGTGGAAACGATGGCGATGCCCAGGCCGTTGAGGACGCGGGGAATCTCGGTGTAGCCGGTGTAGAGGCGGCGACCCGGGGTCGACGTGCGCTTGAGGCCGGTGATGACCGGGGAGCTGTCGACGTACTTCATCGCGACGATGAGAGTCTTGTGGCCGCGCTCGTCGGTGCCGGTGGCGACGTCACGGACGTAGCCCTCGTGCTTGAGGATGTTCGCGAGGCTCTCCTTGAGCTTCGAGTGCGGGGAAACGCACTGCGCGAGACCGGCCTTCGACGCATTGCGGAGGTGGGTCAGGAAATCACTGATCGGGTCTGTCATGGATGGATGTTTTTGAGGTTGGCCCGTCGGATCATATCCGACTTCCGGCGGGAAATTGGTTTACCAGGAGGACTTCGTGACGCCCGGGATCTTGCCGGCGAGCGCGAGCTCGCGGAGCGTGATGCGGGAGACGCCGAACCGGCGGTGGAAGCCGCGCGGGCGGCCGCTGAGCGAGCAGCGGTTGCGGATGCGGACCTTGGAGGAATTGCGCGGGAGCTTCGCCAGCTTCTTCTGGGCGGCGAAGAACTCGTCGTCGGTCGTCGCCGGGTTGGCGAGGACGGCCTTCAGCTCGGCGCGCTTGGCGGCGTGCTTCTCCGTGAGACGGATGCGCTTCTTGTTGCGTTCGATGGCGGAAGTTTTCGGCATGGCGGATAGGGGGTAAGGTTTAAGTGGTAAGCTGTCAGGATTGGGATCGGGACTTAGAGCTTACGCTCTTAAAACTTAAGACGGGTTTAGGCGGCGGAAGTCTTGGTCGGGGCGGCGACGACCGGGTCGATGCGGCGGAAGGGCATGCCCAGCGCCTTGAGGAGATCGCGGGCCTCGTCGTCGGTCGGCGCGGAGGTCACGAGGGTGATGTCGAGGCCCATCGAGCGCTTGTTGTTCTCGACGACGATCTCGGGGAAGATGGTGAAATCGGTGATGCCGATCGTGTAGTTGCCCTGGCCGTCGAGCTTGTTCGGCACGCCGCGGAAATCGCGGATGGTCGGCAGCGCGACCGCGAGGAGGCGCATGAGGAAGTGCCACATGTTCTCGCCGCGGAGGGTGACGTGGCAGCCCGTGACCTGGTTGGGCTTCAGCTTGAAGTTGGCGATGGCCTTCTTCGAGCGGTTCAGCACCGGCTTCTGGCCGGCGATGAGGCCGATGTCACGCGCGGTGTCGGCGATCTGGTTCTTGTCGGCGTCCGACGAGATGCCGGTGTTGATGACGATCTTCTCGAGCTTCGGCACCTGGTGCTTGTTCTTGTAGCCGCGCGAGGAGGTCAGCGCCGGGACGACGGTCTCGGCGTAGTATTTCTGGAGAGGAGTGAGGGATTTGCTCATGGTGCTAACCGGATTTCCGACCCGGATGCGTTGGTTGGTTTATAAAAGTGGTGTCCCCTCGCCGCTCAGGCCTTGGCCGCCGGTGCGGCGGACTTCTTGCGCTTCGAGGCATCGAAGCGCGACTGGAGCATGAGGTTCGAGACGTGGATCGTGCCCTCGCGCTCGGCGATCTTGCCCTGCGGGTTTTCCTGGGACTTCTTGAGGTGACGCTTGATCATGGCCACGCCCTCGACGACCGCGCGGTTCTTGCTCGAGCGGATCTCGAGGATCTTGCCCGACTTGCCCTTGTGGGCGCCGGCGATGACGACCACGACGTCGTTCTTCTTGATGTGAAATTTCTGGGACATGTTAGAGGACCTCGGGAGCGAGGGAGATGATCTTGGCGTAGTTCTTGCCGCGGAGTTCGCGGGCGACCGGGCCGAAGATGCGGGTGCCCTTCGGGTTGCCGTCCTCGCCAATGATCACGACGGCGTTGGAGTCAAAGCGGAGGTAGCTGCCGTCCGGGCGGCGCAGCGGGGCGCGCGTGCGGACGATGACGGCCTTGACGACCTCACCCTTCTTCACGGTGGCGTCGGTGCTGCTCTCCTTGATGTTGATGGTGATGATGTCACCGACGTGGGCGTAGCGGGACGGGTGCCCGATCTTGCCGATCATCGACGCGCGGCGCGCGCCGGTGTTGTCGGCAATATCGAGGATGGAACGCATCTGGATCATGGTAGTGGTCTCCGGCTAAGGGTTAGGCCTTGGCGGCCGTGGCGTTGGCCTTGGTGGTCTTGGTCGGGACGGCCTCGGCGACATCCTTCTCGGAAATCGCGGTGGCGGCGCCCACGGCGGCCTCGACGACGCGGATCACGCGCCAGCGCTTCAGGCGGCTGATCGGGCGGGTCTCCATGACCTCGATCTTGTCACCCATCTTCGTCTCGTTCTTCTCGTCGTGGACGTGGAGGACGGTCTTGCGGTTGATGACCTTGTGGTAAAGCGGGTGCGGCGTCTTGTACGGGACGGTGACCTTGACGGACTTGTCGCCCATCTTGGAGCTGACGAAACCGATGAGGGTCTTGCGGCGGTTATGGCGTTCGTGCGTGGACATGGTTAGGCGGCCTTCGTGGTTTTCTTCTGCTGCTGGGCGGTCAGGAGGCGCGCGATGTCCTTGCGGTAGGTGCGCAGGAGGTGCGGCTTCTCAACCTGGCCGGCGTTCTTGCGCAGGCGGAGCTGGAGGAGCGCTTCGCGGGTCTCGCGGAGCTTGGTGGTGATCTCGCTCGGGGCGAGGTCGCGGATTTCCTTGGAAGTCATGATGGCGTGTCTCCGGTGGGTTTAGGCGGCGGCGCCTTCGCGCACGATGAAACGGCAGCGGAAGGGCAGCTTGGCGTCGGCGAGGCGGAAGGCCTCCTTGGCAATGGTGAGCGGCACGCCGGCGAGTTCGAAGAGGACGGCGCCGGGCTTGATGACGGCGACGTAGAACTCGACCGGGCCCTTGCCCTGGCCCATGCGCACCTCGGCGGGCTTCTTGGTCACGGGCTTGTGGGGGAACACGCGGATCCAGAGCTTGCCCTTGCGCTTCAGGTGGCGGGCGATGGTGACGCGGGCGGCCTCGATCTGCTGGCCGGTCATGGGACCGCGCGAGAGCGACTGGAGGCCGAATTCACCGAAGGCGAGCGTGTTGCCGCGCTTGGCATTGCCAGCGCGGGAGCCTTTCATCGTCTTGCGGTATTTGGTGCGGGAGGGAGCGAGAGCCATGGGAATTTTGGATTTTCGATTTTTGATTTTCGATTGCCGATCCGATCTTCACGGCGCCGGGCCAATCGAAAATCGAGATTCTAAAATCGAAAATGATGTCAGTTGGATTCGTCTTTTTTGCAGATCCAGCACTTCACCCCGATCTTGCCCCAGACGGTCTGGGCCTCGGCGAAGCCGTAATCGATGTTCTCGCGCAGCGTGTGCAGCGGGATGCGGCCCTGGCGCTGCCATTCGCGGCGGGCGATGTCGGCGCCGCCGAGGCGGCCCGAGCACTGGATCTTGATGCCGTCGATGCCGAGCGACATCGCGATCTGGATGGACTTCTTGATGGCGCGGCGGAAGGCGATGCGGCGCTCGAGCTGGAGCGCGACGTTCTCGGCCACGAGCTGGGCCTCGACCTCGGGCTTCTTCACTTCCTGGATGTCCAGGAGGACCTCCTTGCCGGTGAGCTTGCCGAGCTGGACCTTCATGTTCTCCACTTCCTGGCCCTTCTTGCCGATGACAATGCCGGGGCGGGCGGTGAAGATCTTGACGCGGACGCGGTTGCCGGCGCGCTCGATGAAGATGCGCGGCACGGACGCCTGCTTGAGTTTCTCCATCAGGGTGGAGCGGATGACCTGGTCCTCATGGAGGAGCTTGGCGAAATCCTTCTTGCGCGCGAACCAGCGCGACTGCCAGTTGCGGCGGACGGCGAGGCGGAAGCCTGTAGGGTTGGTCTTTTGTCCCATGGGAAAAGTTAGTTGGTTTTGCCGTCGGAGAGGATGATGCGGAGGTGCGACATGCGCTTGACGCGCGGCTTGGCGGAGCCCTTGGCGCCGGCCTTGAAGCGCTTCAGCACCGGGCCGTTCTCGATCAACGCGCGGTGCACGGTGAGCTGGTCGGCGGTGATGCTGTTGTTGTTTTCCGCGTTCGCCACGGCGCTCTTGAGCGTCTTGACGAGGAGGCGGGCGGACTTCCGCGGCACGAGCGTGAGGAAGTCGATCGCCTCGTTGACGGGGCGGCCCTGGATGAGGCGCGCGACCTCGCGAACCTTCTTGGGCGACATGCGCGCGTTGCGCGTGAGAGCTTGAATTTCCATTGTAGTGTCCTGGTTGGGCCGCGGCCTCAGATTTCCTTGCGGGTCATGCCGCCGTGCGCCTTGAAGATGCGCGTCGGCGCGAACTCGCCGAGCTTGTGCCCGACCATGTTCTCCGTGATGTAGACGGCGATGTGCGCCTTGCCGTTGTGCACACTGATGGTGTGGCCGACGAACTCGGGCGTGATGGTGGAGCGACGGGACCAGGTCTGGATGGGCTTGCGGGCGCCACCGGACTTGGCCGCCTTCTGGATTTTCTCCAGGAGGTGGTAGTCGACAAAGAAACCCTTCTTGATGGAACGTGCCATGGTGCGGAGTCGTTGAAATTACTTCTTGTTGCGCGGCGGGCGGCCGTTTTTGCGAATCAGGATGAAGCTGCTCGATTGCTTGGAACGGCGGCGCGTCGGGAAACCCTTCGCGAGCTGGCCCCAAGGGGACACGAGGTGCTGGCGGCCACCGCCGCCCTTGGACTTGCCCTGACCGCCACCGTTCGGGTGGTCGACCGGGTTCATGGCGACGCCGCGCACGCGCGGGCGCTTGCCGAGCCAGCGGTTGCGGCCGGCCTTGCCGAGCTTGCGCTTGCTGTGGTCGGCGTTGGAAACCTCGCCGATGGTGGCGCGGCACTGCGCGTTCACCAGGCGGGTCTCGCCGGACGCGAGGCGGAGCTGGGCGTAGCCGTTTTCGATGGCGACGAGCTCCACCGAGGTGCCGGCGGCGCGGGCGATCTGGGCGCCCTTGCCCGGGAGCATCTCGACCGCGTGCAGCTTCGTCGCCGGCGGGATGGCCGACAGCAGGAAGGAATTGCCCGGGCGGAAGTCGTTCGTGTCGCTCTTCAGCGCGTTGTAGATCGTGTCGCCGACGTTCAGGCCCTGCGGCGCGAGGACGTAGGTCTTCGTGCCGTCGGCGTAGGCGAGCAGCGCCAGCAGCGCGGTGCGGTTGGGATCGTATTCGATCGCCTGCACCTTGGCGGGCATGTCGAGCTTGCCGCGCTTGAAGTCGATGATGCGGTACAGCTTCTTGTGACCGCCGCCGCGGCGGCGGGACGTGATGCGACCGTAGGTGTTGCGGCCGCCGGTCTTGCTCTTGGACTCGACCAGCGAGCGCTCGGGGCGCTTGTCGGTGATGTTGTCCGGGCGGTTCAGCGTGGTGAACCGGAGGGCGGCGGTGAGGGGACGGAAGGATTTAAGGGCCATGGTGGGTTATCTCCGATGGGCTCAGGACGTGAGCTCGATTTTGTCGCCCGACTTGAGGGTGACGATGGCGCGCTTGCTGTCGGACGCCTTGATCGGGCGGCCCTGGCGCGAACGCTTCGGCTTGCCCTTGCGGTTCTGGATGTTCACGCGCGTGACGGTGACCTTGAAGGTCTGCTCGACGGCGGCGCGCACGGTGTGCTTCGTCGCGGACGGATACACCTCGAAGGTGTACTGGCCGTAGTTCGAGGAGAGCTTGTTCGACTTCTCCGTCAGGCGGATCGTTTTGAGAATCTGTTCGGCGTTAATCATGACTGACCTCCGTTGGCGCGGGCGATGATCTGGTCGAGGGCCTTGCTCGAGACGACGATCGCGCTGTATTGCACGAGATCGAGGGTGTTGAGCTTGGCGGCCTCCTGCAGGGTGACGCGGTTCAGGTTGCGGGCGGCGCGCTGGGCCTCCGAGGTGAACGGGGCGTCGACGATGAGCACCTTGCCCTTCGGGGCGATGCGGCCGATGACCAGGCCCATGGCCTTGGTCTTGGCGTCCTTGCTGGTGAAGTTCTCGATGACGGAGACGTCACCGGCGGTGGCGCGGTCGAACAGGGCGCGGCTGAACGCGAGGGCCTTGACCTTGCCGTTGATCTTCTTGGAGAAGTCGCGCGGGCGCGGGCCGAAGACGACGCCACCGCCGGACCACAGGGGCGAGCGGATGGAGCCGGCGCGGGCGCGACCGGTGCCCTTCTGGGCGTGCGGCTTCTTGCCACCGCCGCGCACTTCGCCGCGGGTCTTGGTGGAGCGCGTGCCCTGGCGGGCGTTCGCGCGGTGGGCGACGACGACTTCCTTCACGGCCTGCTGGCCGCGGGTGCCTTCAAAGGTCGGGATGTTGAAGTCCTTCTCGGAACTCTTCGTGGCGTCGATGGTGAAAAATTTGAGCTTCATGGATTACGTTCTCCGGTGGGCTTAGGCTTGCTTGGCCGGCTTGGCCTTCTTGCCGGAGCGGATGATGACATCGTCGCCGTTGGCGCCCGGGATGGCGCCCTTGACGAGGATGAGGTTCTTGTCGGCGATGATCTTCACGACGCGCAGGTTCTGCACGGTGCGCATGTCGGTGCCCATGTGGCCGGGCATGCGCTGGTTCTTCCAGGAACGGCCCGGAGTCTGGCGCATGCCGATCGAGCCGATGCGGCGATGGAACATGGAACCGTGGGTCGCGGGGCCGCCGCCGACGCGGAAGCGCTTCACGACGCCCTGGAAACCCTTGCCCTTCGACACGCCGAGCACGTCGACGATCTGGCCTTCCGAGAACACCGCGACGGTGATGACGTCACCGGCCTTGCCGGAGAACGCCTCGGTGAGGCGGACTTCGTTCAGCAGGCGGGGCGTGGAGTCGAGGCCGGCCTTCCTGGCGTGGCTGGCCTCGGCCTTCGAGGCGTTCTTCGCCTTCAGGGCGCCGAAGCCGAGCTGGACGGCGTTATAACCGTCGTTCTCGACGGTCTTGATCTGGACGACCGGGCACGGGCCGGCTTCCACCACGGTGACCGGGACCAGGACGTTTTGCGCGTCGTAGACCTGGGTCATGCCGATTTTCTTTCCGAGTAATGTAGCGATCATGGGCTAAGTGGTAGGTGGCGCGGAGCGCCGTTTGTTTAGACCTACTTTAGCAAGGGCCGGGGTGAGCCGGCTGGCTTGGCTAAGATGGTATGTGGGTTGGGAAATTTTAGACGTTGATGGTGATATCGACGCCGGACGGGAGGTTGAGCTTCTTGAGTTCGTCGACGGTCTGGGCGGTGGGCTCCAGGATGTCGATGAGGCGCTTGTGGGTGCGGGATTCGAACTGCTCCATGGACTTCTTGTCGACGTGCGGGGAGCGGTTGACCGACAGCTTCACAATGTGCGTGGGCAGCGGGATCGGGCCGGAAACGCGGGCGCCGGAGCGCTTGGCGGTTTCGACGATTTCGAGGGCCGACTGGTCGATGACGCGATAGTCGTAGCCCTGGAGTTTGATGCGAATGCGTTGGCCTTTCATGGCAGGTATAAAGAACGAGGGTTGAAAAAAATCAGGTGCGAGCGGGGCCCTTGGCGTTGGACTCCACGATCTTGGCGAGCTGCGAGTTCGGGACCTGCGCGAAGTGCGAAGGCGTGATGGACGCGCTGGCGCGGCCCTTCGAAAGCGAGCGGATGTCGGTGACGTAGCCGAAGAGCAGTTCGAGCGGGACGTGCGCGGTGACGATGCAGGCGCCGGTCTTGTTCTCCATGCCCTGGATCTGGCCGCGGCGACGGTTGATGTCGCCCATGAGGTCGCCCTGGTACTCTTCCGGGGTGGTGACCTCGACGCCCATGATCGGCTCGAGCAGGATCGGGTTGGCCTTCTTCATCGCGTCCTTGAACGCGAAGATGCCGGCCATCTTGAACGCCATTTCGGACGAATCCACCTCGTGGAACGAACCGTCGGTGATGCGGATGATGACATCGACGACCGGGAAGCCCGCGATGACGCCGTTGTTGGCGCCCTCGAGGATGCCATCGGTCGACGGCTTGATGAATTCCTTCGGGATGGAACCGCCGACGGTCTCGTTGATGACCTCGACGCCCTTCCCCTTCTCGTTCGGTTCCATCTTGATGACGACATGGCCGTACTGGCCCTTGCCGCCGGACTGACGGATGAACTTGCCCTCGCCCTCCGCGGATTTCTGGATCGTCTCGCGATAGGCGATCTGCGGCTTGCCCGAGGTCGCCTCGACCTTGAACTCGCGCTTCATGCGATCGATGATGATTTCGAGGTGCAGCTCGCCCATGCCGGCGAGGATGGTCTGGCCGGTGTCCTGGTCGGTCTTGACGCGCAGGGTCGGATCCTCGGCGACGAGGCGCTGGAGCGCCACGCCGAGCTTTTCCTGGTCGCCCTTGGAATTCGGCTCGATGGACATCGAGATGACAGGCTCCGGGAACGACGGCGGCTCGAGACGGATGTCGAAATCCTCGTCGCACAGGGTGTCGCCGGTGATGACGTCCTTCACGCCGACGACGGCGCAGATGTCACCCGAGTAAGCCTTGTCGATTTCCTCGCGCTCGATGGCGCGCATGAGGACGAGGCGGGAGACGCGCTCGCTGCGGCGGGTGCGCGGGTTGTACACCGCGGTGCCCTTGTTCAGGACGCCGGTGTAAACGCGGAAGAACACGAGGCGGCCGACGAACGGGTCGTTCCAGAGCTTGAACGCGAGGCCGGCCATCTTGGCCTTGTCGTCGACGATGGCGGCGACTTCCTTGCCGTCGCTGTCCTGACCCATCATGGGCGGCACGTCGATCGGGCTCGGGAGATAGTTGACGACGCAATCCAGGAGGCGCTGCACGCCCTTCTTCTTGAAGGCGGAGCCCGGGAACACGCCGGTGAACTGGAGCGAAATCGTGGCCTTGCGAACGGCGAGCAGGAGGGCGTCGACCGTGATTTCCTCACCGTTGAGATATTTCTCGGCGATGACGTCGTCGAAGTCGGACACGGCCTCGATGAGCTTGTCGCGGTACTCCTTGGCCTGCGCCTTCATGTTCTCGGGGATCTCGACCGGGACGGGCTTCATGCCCAGCGGGTCGGCCGGATTGTCCTCGAACGTGTAGGCGACATTCTGCACGAGATCGATGAGGCCGGTGAAATTCTCCTCGGCGCCGATCGGCAGGTAGAGGGCGTGGGCGTTGGCCTTGAGCTTCGTGCGGATGTCCTCGATGCAGCGGAAGAAATTCGCGCCGACGCGGTCCATCTTGTTGATGAAGGCAATGCGCGGAACCTTGTACTTGTTCGCCTGGCGCCAGACGGTCTCGGACTGCGGCTGCACGCCGGCGACGGCGTCGAACACGGCAACGGCGCCGTCGAGCACGCGGAGCGAGCGCTCCACCTCGGCCGTGAAGTCCACGTGTCCGGGGGTGTCGATGATGTTGATGCGCTGCTTGATTCCCTTCCAGGGGCCCCAGCTGGCGTTCCAGGCGCAGGAAATGGCGGCGGCGGTGATCGTGATGCCGCGCTCGCGCTCCTGCTCCATCCAGTCGGTCACCGTGGTGCCTTCATGGACCTCGCCCATCTTGTGGACGGCGCCGGAGTAGAAAAGAATGCGTTCGGTCGTGGTGGTCTTGCCCGCGTCGATGTGCGCGGCGATGCCGATGTTGCGCGTCCATTCCAGCGGGAACGGGCGCTCCTTGGCGTTGACCGGCGAGATCTTCGCCTTGTCGGTGACGAGCGTGATGGTGATGGGAGTGGCGACGGACATTCGAAAAGTTTCCTTACCAACGGAGATGGGCGAAGGCGCGGTTGGCCTGGGCCATCTTATGCATTTCTTCCTTCTTCTTCACGACGGAGCCGGTGTTGTTGTAGGCGTCGATGATCTCGGAGGCGATCGCCTCGCGCATCGGGATGCCCTTGCGGCCGGTGGCGGCGTCAACGATCCAGCGGAGGGCCAGGGATTCCTGGCGCTCGAAGGAGATTTCCACCGGCACCTGGTAGGTGGCGCCACCGACGCGGCGGCTCTTCACTTCCAGCTTCGGGCGGGCGTTTTCCATGGCGCCCATCAGCAGGTCGACCGGGTCGCCCTTCTGGAGCTTCTCGCTCACCTTCTCGAAGGCACCGTAAACGATGCGCTCGGCGAGCGTGCGCTTGCCGCTCTTCATGATGACATTGATGAGGTGCGTAACCAGAGCGCTGTTATAGCGGACATCCGGAACGGTGGGACGATGAGTGGCTCTGCGGCGGCGTGACATGGCGGCTTAAAAAAGAACGGGGTTAGGAGGCCTTGGCGGCTTTCGGGCGTTTGACGCCGTACTTGGAACGGGAACGACGGCGCTTTTCCACGCCGGTGGCGTCGAGGGTGCCACGCACGATGTGGTAGCGGACGCCGGGGAGATCCTTCACGCGGCCACCGCGCACGAGCACGATCGAGTGCTCCTGGAGGTTGTGGCCCTCGTCGGGGATGTACGAAATGACTTCCGTGCCATTCGTGAGGCGGACCTTGGCGACCTTGCGGATGGCCGAGTTCGGCTTCTTCGGCGTGCGGGTCATGACCTGCACACAGACGCCGCGGCGGAAGGGGTTACCCTGCAACGCCGGAGCCTTGGACTTCGCGACGACTTTGCGACGTCCCTTTCTCACGAGTTGGTTGATGGTTGGCATGTAATTGAATGGAAGGTTGGTAAAAGTGGAAAAGGCGCGGAACCTACCGGAGACGAAGCCTCCGGCAAGCACTATTTCGCGCTTTATGTGGAAACACGAATTTCAGAGGGAAAACCGCCCGAAATCGTGGCGTCTCAGGTGCCCCGCTGGTTTGGCCGGCGTGGCTGTAAGTGACGAATGGGACGGTCAGAAAAGCAGCACGCTTCCTCCCCTATCAAGAGTTAAATCAAAAAAACTCCCGAAAAGTTATTCACATGCCCATGGGGTGAGTGCCGTCTTTTGTAAAAACGGAGGCCTACCTGCTCCGGCGGCTCGAGGGTTGGCCTTCGCGGGGCTCCCGCCGCCGCCGAGTCTAAGTCGGGCAGGCAGGATGACGGTGGCGGGGATGGTGCTGAGCTCGGCGGCGCCTGCAGTGGCCAGGTCTCGAGGTGGAACGCGCCCTCCAGGCGCGTTTTCAGGATGCACGATGAGGCGAAGGATGCTCCCGCCGCGTGATCACGTCCTGAAAGCGCGCGCGGCTTGCCCGCCGTAGCCTTGGCGAAGGCGGGAGGGCACGCTCCACTCCTGACCAATCCCCACCCGCCGTCGCCCTACGGGCTATGGCGAGGTTCATTTCGGCGCAGCCGAAATGAAAAAGCCGCGGACTTTCGTCCGCGGCTTCGAAACTGTTTTGAGATCCGGCTTAGCTGGCCTCGACGGCCGCCTTCGGCGCTTCGTCCATCGGAATCTCGCCGCCGAGCGGGAGCGTCACGCGGAGCTTCTTGTAAGCCGGGAGGCCCGTGCCCGCCGGGATCAAGTGACCCATGATGACGTTTTCCTTGAAGCCCTTCAGGTGGTCGACCTTGCCCAGCGTCGAGGCGTCGGTGAGGACGCGCGTCGTCTCCTGGAAGGACGCCGCCGAGATGAAGCTCTCGGTCTCGAGCGAGGCCTTGGTGATGCCCAGCAGGATCGGCTCGGCCTCGGCCGGTTTGCCACCGGCGGTTTCCATGCGCTTGTTTTCACGCAGGAAGGCCACGCGGTCGATCTGCTCGCCCCAGAACCACTCGGTGTCACCCGGATCGCTGATGCGGACCTTGCGGAGCATCTGGCGGATGATGACCTCGATGTGCTTGTCGTTAATCGACACGCCCTGGAGACGATAGACTTCCTGCACCTGGCCGATGAGGAACTCATATAGCGCGGTCGGCCCGAGGATCTCGAGGATCTCGTGCGGATCGGCGGAGCCCTCGGTCAAGTGCTGGCCCTTGTGGACGACGTCGCCGGCCTGCACGATGATGTGCTTGCCGTGCGGGATCAGGTGTTCCTCCTCTGCGCCGGACTCCTCCTGGCGGACGACGAGCTTGCGCTTGCCGCGGATGGAGCCCTCGAACGACACGACCCCCTCGATGCGGGCCATCTCGGCGGCTTCCTTCGGGCGACGGGCTTCGAAGAGCTCGGCGACGCGCGGGAGACCACCGGTGATGTCCTTGGTGACGGACGCCTGGCGCGGCGTCTTGGCGAGCAGCGCACCCGGCTGGATGATGTCACCCTCGGCGACCGCGACCTGCGCGCCCGTCGGGATGGAGTAAGCGGCGACTGGCTTGCCGTGATCGTCGCGAACCTCGATCTGCGGATTGAGGTCCTCCTTGTGCTCGATGACGACGGTCGCGATGCGGCCGGTCGATTCGTCGAGCTCGCGCTTCACGGTCACGCCCGGGATCATGTCCTTGAAGTGGAGCGTGCCCGCCTTCTCGGAGAGAACCGGGATGTTGTACGGATCCCACTGGGCGATGGTCTGGCCCTTGACGACCTTCTCGGCGTCGGCGACGGAGAGGAAGGTGCCGACCACGATCGGGTAGGATTCCAGTTCGCGATCGTTGTCGTCGATGATCTGGAGCGAGCCCGTCTTGTTGAGGACGATGTTGTGACCCTCGGCCGTCTGCACGAGGCGGAGGCCGCGGTACTTCACGATGCCGGAGTTACGCACCTTGATCTCGGGGTTCTTGGAGCCCGCGGACGCGACGCCACCGATGTGGAACGTGCGCATCGTGAGCTGCGTGCCCGGCTCGCCGATGGACTGGGCGGCGATGATGCCGACGGAGTCGCCGATCTTCGCGACCTTGTTGGTCGCGGGGTTGATGCCGTACGACTTCGCGTCGATGCCCTGCTCGCTCGTGGAGGTGAGCGGCGAGAGCACCTTGACGCGCTCGATGCCGGAGTCGTCGATGCGCTTGGCGAGTTCCTCGGTGATGAGTTCGCCGCCGCCGACGATGGCCTTGGTCGGATTGAGCGGATCCATGACGTCGTCCGCCGAGAACCGGCCGACGATGCGCTCCGCGAGGGAGACCAGCATGGTCTCGCCTTCGAAGATGGCCCGCTTCCAGATGCCTTCGCGCGTGCCGCAATCCTCCTCGGTGACGACGGCGTCCATGGCCACGTCGCAAAGCTTGCGGGTCATGTAGCCGGCGTCGGCCGTCTTGAGGGCGGTGTCGGCGAGACCCTTGCGGGCGCCGTGCGTGGAGATGAAGTACTCGAGCACGGTGAGCCCCTCGCGGAACGAGGAGAGAATCGGGCGCTCGATGATTTCGCCGGACGGCTTGGCCATGAGGCCGCGGAGGCCGCACAGCTGGCGCACCTGCTGTTTGTTACCGCGGGCGCCGGAGTCCATCATGATGTACACCGGGTTCACCTCGACGCGGCCGTCGTTGTTCTCGAGCTTGCCGAACACCGCTTTCGCGATGCGGTCGGTGGCGCCGGTCCAGATGTCGATGATCTTGTTGTAGCGCTCGCCGGAGGTGATGATGCCCTTCTTGTACTGGGACTCGACCTCGTCGACCTTCTTGCGCGCGTCGGCCACGATTTCCTTTTTGTTTTCAGGAATGATCATGTCGTCGATGCCGATCGAGATGCCGGCCTGCATGGCGGTCTGGAAGCCCAGCTCCTTCAGCTTGTCGAGCGTCTCGACGGTCACGCGGTCACCCGCCACCTTGTAGGTGTTGAGGATGAGGTCGCCCAGCTTGCTCTTCGGCACCGGGAAGTTGATGAACCCGAGGCCGACCGGCCAGATCTGGTTGAAGATCACGCGGCCGACGGTGGTGAGGAGATGCTTGCGCTCCTTGTTGCCGTAGACGGTGTCCTTGCCGTGGTCCGGGTTCGGGATCTGGATCCAATCGTGCACCTTGAGGGCGCCGTCCGCGCGGACGTACTGGACTTCCTGCAGGCCGGAGAGCAACGGAACGCGCACGCCCTTGGCGGGCTTCGTGCGCGGCTCGATGGTGAGGTAGTAGGCGCCGAGGACGATGTCCTGCGACGGCGTGAGGATCGGCTTGCCGGAGGACGGCGAGAAGATGTTGTTCGTCGACATCATCAGGAGCTTGCACTCCAGGATGGCCTCGAGGGACAGCGGCACGTGGACGGCCATCTGGTCGCCGTCGAAGTCGGCGTTGTAAGCCGTACAGACGAGCGGGTGGACGCGGATGGACGAGCCCTCGATGAGCACGGGCTCGAAAGCCTGGATCGAGAGACGGTGCAGCGTCGGCGCGCGGTTGAGCAGCACCGGGTGGCCCTTGGTGACTTCCTCGAGGATGTCCCACACTTCCGGGGACTTCTTCTCGATCATCTTGCGGGCACCGCGGACGGTGTGCACGAAGCCGAGTTCCTTGAGGCGGCGGATGATGAACGGCTCGAAGAGGACGAGCGCCATCTTCTTCGGCAGGCCGCACTGGTGGAGCTTGAGCTCCGGACCGATGACGATGACCGAGCGGCCGGAGTAGTCGACGCGCTTGCCGAGCAAGTTCTGGCGGAAGCGGCCCTGCTTGCCCTTGAGCATGTCGGAAAGCGACTTCAGGGCGCGGTTGCCGGCGCCCGTGACCGGGCGGCCATGGCGGCCGTTGTCGAAGAGCGCGTCGACGGCTTCCTGGAGCATGCGCTTTTCGTTGTGGATGATGACGTCGGGCGTCTTCAGCTGCATCAGGTTCCGCAGGCGATTATTGCGGTTGATGACGCGGCGGTAGAGATCGTTGAGATCGGAGGTCGCGAAGCGGCCACCCTCGAGCGGCACGAGCGGGCGCAGGTCCGGCGGAATGACCGGGAGCACCTCGAGCACCATCCATTCCGGACGGGACTTCGAGCTGATGAAGCCGCCGATCACCTTGAGGCGCTTGGACAGCTTCTTCTTGATCTGCTTCGAGCGCGTGGCGCGCATCGTCTCGTGGAGCTCGGCGACGACGGCCTCCATGTCGATCTGCATGAGCACGTCGCGGACGGCCTCGGCGCCCATCTTGGCGGTGAAGGCATCGGCGCCGTACTCATCGACGGCCTGCTGGAACTCGGTCTCGGTGAGGAGCTGCTTGAGCTCGAGCGGCGTCTTGCCCGCGTTGGTCACCATGTAGTTCTCGTAGTAGAT
Organism: uncultured Oleiharenicola sp.; assembly: GCA_964515595.1. GTDB lineage: Bacteria > Verrucomicrobiota > Verrucomicrobiia > Opitutales > Opitutaceae > Lacunisphaera. Next base: position 147,054 of record CAZEUN010000011.1, read on the forward strand.
GACGCGCTCGAGCGAACGGGCGGTCATGTCGAGCAGGAGGCCGAGGCGGCTCGGCATGCTCTTGAGGAACCAGATGTGGGCGACGGGGACGGCGAGCTCGATGTGGCCCATGCGCTCGCGACGGACGCGGGCGATGGTCACCTCGACGCCGCAGCGATCGCACACGACATCCTTGTACTTGATGCGCTTGTACTTGCCGCAGGCGCACTCGTAGTCGCGCACCGGGCCGAAGATCTTTTGGCAGAAAAGACCGCCCGGCTCGGGCTTGAAGGTGCGGTAGTTGATCGTCTCGGGATTCTTGACCTCTCCCTTGGACCAGGCGCGGATGGTTTCCGGCGCGGCCACCGTGATGGAAACGTTGTCGAATTGATTCTCGTCCGAACCGAGGACGGAACGGACTTCTTCGCGGGCGTGTTCGGTGCTCATTGCGATTTTGCTCCCAATATTGTGTTAAGTGTTAGCGAGTGCCGGTGTTGCCGAGGGCTTCACCGAGCGCGGTGCGCTTCGCGAGTTTGATGTCGAGACCGAGGGCCTGCATTTCCTTGACCAGCACGTTGAACGATTCCGGCGTGCCGGCGCTCAGCGTGTTGTCGCCCTTGACGAGCGACTCGTAGATCTTGGTGCGGCCGTTGACGTCGTCGGACTTGACGGTGAGGAGCTCCTGCAGGGTGTGCGCCGCGCCGTAGGCCTCGAGCGCCCACACTTCCATTTCGCCGAAGCGCTGGCCGCCGTACTGGGCCTTGCCGCCCAGCGGCTGCTGGGTGACGAGGGAATAAGGACCGACCGCGCGGGCGTGGATCTTGTGGGACACAAGGTGGTTCAGCTTCATCATGTAGATGTAGCCGACGACGACTTCCTGATCGAGCTTCTCGCCGGTGCGGCCGTCATGGAGCGGCGACTTGCCGGTCGAAGGCAGCTTGGCTTCCTTGAGGTAGCCGCGGACCTTCGTCTCGGGAATGCCGTCGAACACGGGCGTGGCGACCTTGATGCCGAGCTTTTTGCAGGCCCAGCCCAGGTGCGTCTCGAGCACCTGACCCACGTTCATGCGCGAAGGCACGCCGAGGGGGTTGAGGCAGATTTCGATCGGGGTGCCGTCGGGCAGGAAGGGCATGTCCTCTTCCGGCACGATCTTGGCGACGACGCCCTTGTTGCCGTGGCGGCCGGCCATCTTGTCACCGACCTCGAGCTTCTGCTTCGTGGCGATGTAGACCTTGACCTGCTTGATCACGCCCGGGCCGTTTTCGTCACCGGTCTCGATCGTCGCGACCTTGCGTTCGCGGTCGCCCTCGAGCTCGTCGAACTTCGACTGGAACGAGGCGATGATCTCCATGATCTTGATGCGAACCGGGGACGGATCGATCTCGATGTGCTTCGCGACCGCCGCGAGCTTGCGGAGGAGCGTCTTGGTGATCTTGCGGTTGGCCGGGATGATGATTTCGCCGGTCTGGCCGTTGATGACGTCGAGCGGGATTTTTTCGCCGAGCAGGATGTTCGACAGGGCCTCGGTCAGCTGCTCGCGCAGCTTGTCCATCTGGGTCTTGTAGTCTTCCTGGATCTGCTTCACCTGGCGGCGGCGGTCGGACGGGGACATGCGGTCGCGCTCCGCGTCGAGGCGGCTGGTCGAGACCTTCACGTCCATGATGATGCCGTTCACACCGGAGGGAACGATGAGGGAGGTGTCCTTCACGTCCGCGGCCTTTTCACCGAAGATGGCGCGGAGGAGTTTTTCCTCGGGCGCGAGCTCGGTTTCGGACTTCGGGGTGATCTTGCCGACGAGGATGTCGCCGGGCTTCACTTCCGCACCGACGCGAATGACGCCGTTGTGGTCGAGGTTCTTGAGCGCTTCCTCGCCGATGTTCGGGATGTCGCGGGTGATTTCCTCAGGCCCGAGCTTCGTGTCACGGGCGGTGACCTCGAACTCCTGGACGTGGATGGAGGTGAAGATGTCTTCCTTGAGGACCTTCTCGGAGATCAGGATGGCGTCTTCGAAGTTGTAACCGTTCCACGGCATGAAGCCGACGAGGACGTTGCGGCCGAGCGCGAGCTCGCCGTGGTCGGTCGAGGGACCGTCCGCGATGCACTCGCCCTTCTTGACCTTCTGGCCCTTCTTGACGATCGGGCGCTGGGAGAAGCAGGTGCCCGCATTCGAGCGCATGAACTTGCGGAGTTCATACACGAACACGTGGTCCTTCGGGTTGTGCTTCGGGTGGCGGGGCAGCTCGCCGTCCTTGGTAACGATGATCTGCTTCGCGTCGACGGAAGCGACGATGCCCGCCTCCTCGGCGATGACGACGGTCTTCGAATCGCTCGCGAGGCGGCTCTCGAGACCGGTGCCGACGAACGGCGCCTCGGTCTGCAGGAGCGGCACGCCCTGGCGTTGCATGTTGGAACCCATGAGCGCGCGATTCGCGTCGTCGTGCTCGAGGAACGGGATGAGGCCGGCGGCGACGGAGACCACCTGCTTCGGGGAAACGTCCATCAGGTCCACCTCATCGGCGGTGACTTCGAGGAAGTTGCCGGAGTTACGGGCGGTGACCTTGCCAATGTAGTGGCCCTTGTCGTCCACCTCGGCGTTGGCCTGCGCGATCGTCTTGCCCTCCTCCTGGTCGGCGGTGAGGTAGACAACCTTGTCGGTGACGCGGCCCTTCTCGACGAGACGGTACGGGGCTTCGATGAAGCCGAACTCGTTCACGCGGGCGTAGGTGGACAGGGAGTTGATGAGGCCGATGTTCGGACCTTCCGGGGTCTCGATCGGGCAGATGCGGCCGTAGTGCGACGGGTGCACGTCGCGGACTTCGAAGCCGGCGCGCTCGCGGTTGAGACCACCGGGTCCAAGGGCCGACAGGCGGCGCTTGTGGGTGAGCTCGGCGAGCGGGTTGATCTGGTCCATGAACTGCGACAGCTGCGAGCGCGCGAAGAAATCGCGGATCACGGTCGTCAGGGCCTTCGGGTTGATCAGCTTCTGCGGCGTGATCGAGTCGACGCTCTGGTCATAGAGGGTCATGCGCTCGCGGACGAGGCGCTCCGTGCGGCTGAGGCCGACGCGGCACTGGTTGGCGAGGAGCTCGCCGACGGTGCGCACGCGGCGCGAACCGAGGTGATCGATGTCGTCGACGATGCCGTCGCTCTTCTTGAGGCGGACGAGATACTTGGTGGCGGCGACCACGTCCTCGCTGGCGAGGATGCGGTTCTCCAGGTCGATCTTGAGGTCGAGCTTCTGGTTGATCTTGTAGCGGCCGACGCGGCCGAGATCGTAGCGCTTCGGGTCGAAGAACAGGCGCTTGAGCAGGGCCTTGGCGTTCGCCGTGGTCGGCGGCTCGCCCGGGCGCAGCTTCTTGTAGATTTCCTTGAGGGCCTCCTCCTCGTTGCGGGTCGGGTCCTTCTTGAGCGCGCGGATGATCGCGCCCTCGTCGGCCGTCGTGTCGATGACGCGCATCGACTTGATGTCGTGCTTCTCGAACGTGCGGATGATAGCCTTCGTCAGCGGCTCGTAGGCGCGCGCGAGCACGACGCCCTTCTGGGCGTCGATCACGTCGTCGACGAGGACGAGCGTGGAGACATTCTCCAAGTCGAGCGCCTTGCTGACCTTGAGGTCCTGCAGCGCGTAGAACAGGCCGAGGATGTCCGCATCCTGGCTGAAGCCGATGGAGCGGAGCAGCGTCGTGATGAGGAATTTGCGGCGGCGGCGGCGGCGGTCGAGGTAGACGTAGAGCAGGTCGTTGTTGTCGAACTGCACTTCGAGCCAGGTGCCGCGGTCCGGGATGATGCGGAAGGAGTGCAGCAGCTTGCCGTTCGGGTGCGTGGCGACCTCGAAGCAGATGCCGGGCGAGCGGTGGAGCTGGGAGACGACGACGCGCTCGGCGCCGTTGATGATGAACGAGCCGCGCTCGGTCACCATGGGGATGTCGCCCATGAAGATCTCCTCGTCCTTGATGAAGTCCTCCTCGCGGAGGCGGAGCTTCACGTAGAGCGGCACGGCATAGGTCGTGCCCTCGCGGAGGCACTCGATCTCGGAGCTCTTGGGCTCGCCGATCGTGTAGGAGACGTACTCGAGCGTCAGGCGCTCGTCGTAGGAATTGATCGGGAACACCTCGCGAAACACGGCCTCGAGGCCGAAGGGCTTGCGCGACTTCTCGGCGGTGTCCTTCTGGAGGAACTCGAGGTACGAGCTGATCTGCAGCTCGATGAGGTTCGGCGGCTGGATGACTTCGCGGAGTTTGCCGAAGTTAATGCGTTCGGAATGAGTACGGTCGGCCATGGAATTTCCCCTTTAGATGTGAGACGAAAAGAAAGAGACAGAACTCAACGGTTCAGGGCGAACCGCCGGCAATGGTGCGCAGGGACCCGGGGGCCTCGGTGCGCGGAAAGAACGAAAGCAAAGCCGAAGACAGGCCGTGGGGTGCCACGGCCTGTCTCGGCGAATTGAGATGACTTGAAGTCGAAAACGCCAAGTAAGGTTACTTGAGCTCCACTTTGGCGCCGGCGGCCTCGAGCTTCTTCTTGATTTCCTCGGACTCGGCCTTGTTGACGCCTTCCTTGACGGGCTTCGGCGCGCCTTCGACGAGGTCCTTGGCTTCCTTGAGGCCCAGGCCGGTGATGGCGCGGACTTCCTTGATGACGCCGATCTTGTTCGCGCCGGCTTCCTTCAGGACGACGGTGAACTCGGTCTTCTCCTCGGCGGCAGCGGCGGGCGCAGCCCCGGCGGCCGGGCCGGCGGCGACGGCCGCGGCGGCGGACACGCCCCACTTCGCCTCGAGGTCCTTGACGAGGGCGGCGAGTTCGAGGATCGGCTGGGCGGACAGCCATTCAATGACTTGGTCTTTGGTAACGTTGCTCATGGTATGTTCTCCTGAAACGGATAGCGGTCCCGGCTGGGACGCGTTTAAGGGACGTATCCCCTAGCCGCTTCGTTGGATATGGTGCTTCCCGGCTTCCGCCGGAAAAAAGGTTGATAAGAGTGGGTTAGGCGGCCGAAGCAGCGGGCTGCTCCTTCTTGACCTTGGCATCGAGCACGCGGACGAAGGCCGCGCCCTGCATGGTGAGCAGGCCGAGGAACATCGAGCGCAGGGCGTCGAACGAAGGCAGATCGGCGAGTTTCGCAAGGTCCGCAGCCGTCATGAGCTTCTTTTCGAGCACGCCCACTTTGACTTCGAGCTTCTGCTTTTCCTCGATGAACTTCTTCAGCGCCTTGGCGACGCCGGCGGGATTGGTGCCGCCGACCACGACGGCCGTCTGGCCGGCGAGGGACTTGTCCAGGTCGGGCAGGCCCATGGCCTTGGCGGCGACGCGGAAGGAGCTGTTCTTGACGACATGGAACTCGGCCTTCTCCGGGGCGAGGCGCTTGCGCAGCTCGGCCGCGTCGGCGACGGTGAGTTTCGTGAAGTTGGTGAGGATGACGTAGTCGGACTTCTTCAGGTGCCCGCTGACTTCGTCGATCAGGTATTGTTTTTCGGCTCTCATGGTGGGCTCCTTAGAATTTGTTGAACTCGGCGGCCGCGAGCTTGACGCCCGGGCTCATGGAGGACGAGAGCGTGACGCTCTTGATGTAGTGGCCCTTGAACGCGGCCGGCTTGGCCTTGCCGATCGCGTCGAGGACGGCGGCGACGTTCTCGGTGATCTGGTCGGCGCTGAACGAGCGCTTGCCGACGCCGACGCCGATGTTGGCGGTCTTGTCGACCTTGAACTCGACGCGGCCGGCCTTGACGGCCTTGATGCCCGCGGCGATGTCGTCGGTGACGGTGCCGGACTTCGGGTTCGGCATGAGGCCCTTGGGGCCGAGCACGCGCGCCAGGGTGCGGACCTGCTTCATGGCCTCGGTGGTCGCGATCGCGACGTCGAAGTCGAGCCAGCCCTCGTTGATCTTGGTCATCAGCTCGGCGAGGCCGGCATGATCGGCGCCCGCGGCGAGGGCCTTGGCGGGATCGTCGGTGAAGACGACCACGCGGACCTTCTTGCCGGAACCGTTGGGCAGCGGCGTGGTGCCGCGGACCATCTGGTCGCCCTGGGCGGGATCAACGCCGAGGCGGAAGGACAGCTCGACGGTCTCGTCGAACTTGGCCTTCGGGAATTTGTTGAGGATCTCCACGGCTTCCTTGAGGGAATACTCCTTGGAGAGGTCAGCGGCGGAAACGGCGCTGCGGTATCGTTTGCTTTGTTTGACGGGCATTTTTGACTCCTTGCGGTGCGAACGTCCGTGAGGACTCCCGCGGTGAGTTGCGGTTGAGGGAAATTAGTCGACGACTTCGATGCCCATGTTGCGGGCGGTGCCGGCGATCATGCGGATGGCGGCCTCGTCGCTGTTGGCGTTGAGGTCGGCCTTCTTGAGTTTGATGATCTCGAGGATCTGCTTCTTCGTGACCTTGCCGACCTTGTCGGAATTCGGCTTGGCCGAACCCGCCGCGATGCCGGCGGCCTTCTTGAGGAGCACGGACGCCGGGGGCGACTTGAGGATGAACGTGAAGGATTTGTCCGTGTAAACCGTGATGACGACCGGGATGATCATGCCATTCTGGTCCTTGGTCTTCGCGTTGAACTCCTTGCAGAAGCCCATGATGTTGACGCCCTGGGCGCCGAGCGCGGGACCGACGGGAGGAGCGGGATTGGCCGCACCGGCGGGGAGCTGGAGGCGGACGTAACCTTGAATTTTCTTGGCCATGGTAAGTTAGTGGATGACTGGTTTGGGTGAGGGCGGCTGGATCAGCTTTCAGAGGCGCGCTGGACCTGCCAGTATTCGAGTTCGACGGGCGTAAACCGACCGAAAATGGAGACGGAAATCTTGAGCTTGCCGCGGGCGGGATCGACCTCGTCGACGCGGCCCGTGAGGTTGGCGAAGGCACCGTCGGTGATCTTCACTTCCTCGCCGACCTCGAACGTGACCTTCGGGATTTCCTTGCCGGACGCGGCCTCGACGCGGGCCTTGATCTCGTCGATCTCGGCCTGGCGCAGCGGGGCGGGCTTGTCGCCGCCGACGAAGCCGATGACGCCGCCGGCGTCCTTGACGAAATAAAACGGCTTGATGATCACCTGGCCGTTCTCGTCGAACAGCTTCATGTTGATGAACACGTAGCCCGGGTAGAGCTTGCGGACCTTGGTCGACTTCTTGCCGCCCTTGACCTCGGACACGACCTCGGTGGGGAGCAGGACCTCGGCGATGTGATCGTCGAGCTCCTCGGCCTTTTTGAACTTCTCAATGTAGTTCTTCACCTTGTTCTCCTGGCCGGAGAGGGTGTGGAGGGCGAACCATTGGCCGGTGGCAGTCTGGGTGGTCATCGGACGAAAGGGTTAGCGACGGATGAAATCAGTGACCATGTCCACGACGCTGATGAGCGCGAAGTCGCTGATGCTGGTGAAGAGGCCGAGCAGGATGCACGCGACGATCACGACGATCGTGGAGTCCTTGAGTTCGGTCTTCGTCGGCCAGCTGGCTTTCTGCAACTCGCCCACGAGTTCGCCGGTGAAGATGCGGATGGTGCGGAAGGGATTGGCCATGGAGCGGGATGCGGGGAGCGGAGAGATGGCAGGCGCGGAGGGAATCGAACCCCCAACCAACGGTTTTGGAGACCGCTACTCTACCAATTGAGCTACGCGCCTGTGGTTATTTCTTTTAGACGACACAGCCGGGACCCCCAAAGGAGCCCCGGCAGTGCGGTTGAAGGAGGTTAAGGGACGCGTTATTCGACGATCTCGGTCACACGACCGGCACCGATGGTGCGGCCGCCTTCCCGGATGGCGAACTTCTGGGTCTTCTCCATCGCGATCGGCACGATGAGCTCGATGTCGACGGCGATGTTGTCGCCCGGCATGATCATCTCCACGCCCTTCGGCAGGTTGACGACGCCGGTCACGTCCGTGGTGCGGAAGTAGAACTGGGGACGGTAGCCGTTGAAGAACGGCGTGTGGCGGCCACCCTCGTCCTTCGAGAGGACGTAGATCTCGGCCTTCGCCTTCTTGTGCGGCTTGATGGACTTCGGGGCGGCGATGACCTGGCCGCGCTCGATGCCTTCCTTTTCAATGCCGCGGAGCAGGATGCCGACGTTGTCACCGGCCTGGCCTTGGTCGAGCAGCTTGCGGAACATTTCGATGCCCGTGACGACGGTCGTGGTCGTGTCCTTGAGGCCGACGATCTCGACGGTCTCGTTGATCTTGACGATGCCGCGCTCGATACGACCCGTGGCCACGGTGCCGCGGCCGGTGATCGAGAAGACGTCCTCGACGGACATCAGGAACGGCTTGTCGAGCTCGCGCGCGGGCTCGGCGATCTCGTTGTCCAGGGCTTCCATGAGCTCCTGGATGGCCTTCTCGCCTTCCGGCTTGCCCTCGAGGGCGGCCGTCGCGGAGCCACGGATGATCTTCGCGGCCTTGCCGTCGAATTGATACTTGGTCAGGAGGTCGCGGATTTCCTCTTCGACGAGCTCGAGGAGGTCCGGATCGTCGATCAGGTCGACCTTGTTGAGGAAGACGACCAGCTTCGGCACGCCGACCTGGCGGGCGAGGAGGATGTGCTCGCGCGTCTGCGGCATCGGGCCGTCAGCGGCGGAGACCACGAGGATGCCACCGTCCATCTGGGCGGCGCCGGTGATCATGTTCTTGACGAAGTCAGCGTGTCCCGGGCAGTCGACGTGCGCATAGTGGCGCTTGTCGGACTCGTACTCCACGTGGGCAACCGAGATCGTGACGATCTTGGAGGCGTCACGGACGGTGCCGCCCTTGGCGATATCTGCGTAGGTCTTGACCTCGGCGAGACCCTTGCGGGCCTGGACCGCGAGGATGGAGGTCGTCAGGGTCGTCTTGCCGTGATCGACGTGGCCGATGGTGCCGACGTTGACGTGCGGCTTCTTGCGTTCGAATGTTCCTTTAGCCATGTTGAGCTGGAGTAGGTTGTTTGTGGTTGAAGTTGTTGATCTTGATTAACGTCGGGGATCACCGACGTCTCCCTGGAGCCCAGAACCAGATTCGAACTGGCGACCTCGTCCTTACCAAGAACGTGCTCTACCAACTGAGCTATCTGGGCAGACCAAGGCACTGCAAAAAACAAAGAGAACGACGAAAGAATGATGCCCAAAATAGGGCGTCAACTAGATTCGGCCAAATTCTCCAAAAAACCTAGGGGCCAATGCAAACCCGATAGCGCCCTGGATTCAACCGCGCTCCCACCCGGAAGGTCTTCACCAGATAGGCCCGGAAGAAGGCATCCACTTCCTCCCACCCGGATCCGCTGGCCAGCACCGGGTCTCCCACCACCCCCGCGGCACTGACCGCCAGGATGAACTCGATTGGGGAATAATCCGGTCGCGGCACAGAAAGTCCAATAAGCGGTTGTTCTATAACGATTTTCCCATTTGTAAAACCACGAATTTCGACAAATCCGCTCCGTTCCCGCAAGGGCTCGGCGCGCAGATCGACGTGCCCCATGCCGGCAAACGGCACCTCATTCCCCAAGGCCAGCACGTCGGCGGGCTTCTCCGGCACCGACGTCGTGTCGGGCGCCGTGAGTTTCAGATCCTGCTCGGTGAAGCTCTGCTTGGGCGGAAAGCTTTCGAAAACCTGCCCGGGTTGCCGGCGCAGGCGGGACGGCAGCGGCCGCTGGCCGTAATTCCATTCCGTGGGAAAGAACAACGGGGCGGGATCGACCAGCGCCGCTTGATCGCGCATCGCCTGGTCCTGGCCCGCCGCCCCAATCCCGGTCAGGACCACCGCCGGCTGTTTCCCCACCGGCAGCGTCACGATGGTCCGGACCTGCAGCTGGCTCCACTGCCACCACGCCACGGTCACCGTCAGGGCGCAGCCCAGACCGACCCAGACGCGACGCTTGATCTCGAAGTTCCCGAGGCGCATCGGGGTTCCTCAGGGTTGCGGGGCATCCGCGGCCTGCGGCTCGGCCGCGATCTGGACGTAGGCAAACCCGAGCGAAGTGGCCATCGCGGACAGGTCCGCCACCGCCTTCACGGAAACCTGGCGGTCCGCCAGCAGGAGCAGCACCTCGCCGGGGTGCTGCCGCGCGTAAGCGGCGAGGCGTTCGCGGAGCTGCGGCAACGTGATGATCGCGCCGTCATACATGATCACGTCATCGCGCCAGTAGGCCACCACCATCGAAGCGGTCCGGACGTTCTGCACGCCCGGGGTGGCCGGCAGCCCGAACGCCGTGTTGTCCACCTTGAGCAACAAACCCGGGGCGAGGACGAAGCGCGAGCCGAGGATGCTGAAGAAAAGCACGATGACGCACACATTCACCCACGCGATCGCGTTGAAGTCGCGCGGCGGAGGCGTCAGCCGCGACACGAGGTCGAACGGCCGCGTGATCATTTCTTCTCCTCCGCGCCCGCGCGATGATCCCGCAGCAAAAAGCGCATCAATTCGCCCCCGGCCCATTCCATGTCCTGGACGAGCGCCCGGACCCGGCCGCTCAGGAAATGCCGCGCCAGGTGGGCGGGGATCGCCACCACGACGCCGGTGGCGGCGGTGAGCAGCGCCTCCCACATGCCGCCGGCGAGCACGACGGGCGTCGCATAATTTCCGCCCTGGTTGAAAAGCCAGAACGTCTTGATCATCCCCAGCAGCGTGCCGAGCAGGCCGAACAGCGGGGCAATCTGCGCGATGGCCGACAGCGCGCTGATCCGGCGCTCGAGGATCGGCAGTTCCACGACGGCCGCCTCCTGGATCGCGAGGCGCAGGCCCTGCTCGTCGTCGGCGGCGTGGCGCAGGCCGGCCTTCACGAGCTTGGCCACCGGGCCCGGGGTTTCCTCGCACAGGGTCAGCGCTTCCATCAACCGCTGTTTCCGCAACAGGTTCTTGATGCCGTCGAGAAATTCCGAGGAGCGGATCTGCGCCCGGTGCAGGAACAGCGCGCGCTCCGCGAAGAGCACGATGGCCGCCAGGCCGAGCACCACGAGCAGCCACATCACGGGGCCGCCCTTCAAGAAGACACTGTAACTGAAAACGCTCATGGGATGGCGCGCAGCATGCGTCCGGGTTTTTGCGGGTAAATGCCAAAGCTCATCATGGCCGCGCCGCGCCCAACCGCGCGAGTTTCTCCTGCGCCTGCGTCGCGCCGGTGAGTTTCCGCTCGATGATGAGCCGGTACGCGCGCTGCGCTTCATCGAGCCGTCCCGCGTCCTCGTGGATCTGCCCGAGTTCCAGCAGGGCCCGGCAAACCCAGTAGCGGCCGTTCGCCCCCAGTTTTGCCGCCATCGCCGGGTCGAGGAGAAAGGCATCGGCCACCGACCAGAGCACCGTCTGGGCCTTCGCCGCCTGCGCCCGCCGCGCCAGGGCAAAGCCCCACTTGAAGCCGGCCTCGGCCCGCAGGTCCACCGGCGCCGTCGGCAGGTCGCGCAGCCGCTCATAGCGCGTCAGCGCGCTCTCATAATTGACCACGCTGTTGGCGCCCTGGGCGAAAAGCGCGTCCGCCAGCGCCAGGTCCGCGCGGAGGATGTCCGCGTGCTGGCTCGAATTGTTCAGGAGGTCCTCATAGACCCGCCGCGCCGAGGCGAAGTCGTTCAGCTTGCGCAGCAGATCGCCTTGTTTGAGGCGGGCGTAAAACACGAGTTCGCTCTGCGGGTAGTCATGGATCAGCCGCTCGAGCATTTTCTCGTACGCCTCGCGCAACTGCCGGTCGAGCCCCTGCCGCTCCAGGTTGAGCGCCGCCTCATACAGCGCATAGGGCGCGTAATCGCTCTGCCGGTATTCGGGCGTGTCGACGAAACTGATGAGCACCCGCTGCGCGCCGGCCATGTCGCCGCGTTGCGTCAGGTAGCTGGCGTGCACCAGATACGAGGACTGCGCCGCCTCGGTCGCGTGGAAATCCGCCCGGAGCTTGTCGAGCATCGCGAAGCCTTCGGGTTCGCGGTTGAGGGCCAGCAGGGCCTGGGCCTTCAGGAGCTGGACCGTGCTCGTGACATTGACGCGCAACGGGGCGGGAAGCCCGGCCGAGCCCTGCAGCAAAGCGAGCAATTCGTCGGCCTGGCGCAGCGTGATTTCCGGCTGGTTGTTGTCGAAGGACAGCGTCGCGCGCAGCCACATCAGCCGGATGCGCAGCTCGTCGGGCACGCCGGCGGCTCCGCCCGCGAGCAGTTTCTCCACGCGGGCCCGCGCCGCCCCGGCCTGGCCGCGCACCTGCATTTCCTTCACGAGATTCCACTCCGCCTGCCAGCGGCTCTCGGCGTCGAACCCCGCGGTGCCGGCGGCCTCGTCCAGTTGCCGCGCCGCCGCGTCGAGTTGATCGGCCCGGATGTCGGACAGGACGCGTTGGAAGATCAAGGTGCCCGCCGGCACGACGGCCGGCATCTCATGCAGGGCCGCGGCGTAGGCGTCGGCCGCATTCTTATAATCATCCGCGCGGAAAAACGCCTCGGCCAGCAGCACGCCAAGTTCGGCGCGGAACCTCCCCTCCTCCGTCACGGATCGCAACTGGGCGATGATGTCCGCCGCCATGCGGTAACGCTTCAGGTCCCAGGCCACCATCAGGCGCACGCGCAGCGCGCGCGACTTCAGGACCGTGCCGGGATAACGGTCGATCAGGGCGCGGGCGTGCACCTCCGCGGCTTCATAATCCTTGTCGTCGAGCTCGGCCTGGGCCCGGGCGAGTTCGAGATCCTCGATGATCGGATGCTGCGTGGGCGCTTCGATGAGCGCGGTGAGTTCCCGCCGCAATTGGGCGTGCTCCACCGGGTTTTTCTGCGCTCCGCGCACGAGCAGCAGCAGCGCCAGTTGCTGGATGTCGGGACGCAGCGCATCGCGCAGCAATTGCCGGAAGGCCTGGCGGCCGGCCGCGCTGCCGTCCCCCGCGATGAGCCCGAGCAACAACCGGAGCTGGTCGGCTTCCGCCCGCTCGCCCGGCGGCAGGATCGTCAGCTGCCGTTGCAAAAGGCCCTGCGCTTCCGCCGTCCGGCCCAGCCCGGCCAGGGCGGTCGCGTAGGCGCGGAGATAGGCGTGGCCGGTCTGCTGCCCCTGGAAACGATCCATGTTGGTTTTCAACGGCGCCAGTTGCGCTTCGCTGATCTGGCCCGCGCGCAACCGCGACTGCTCCTGGCCGAGCCGGAAGCGCGCGCGCTGCAGGTCCGACACGGCCGCCTGCATCGCCTGGTCGTACAGGGCGTTGGCGGGCGCGATCTGGTTGTCGGCATCGGCCACGCTCGCCTGCAGGAAATACCACCAGCCGCGGTCGGCCGGCGACAACTCCTCGAACTTGCCGGCGCCAAGCGCCGCCTTCGCGGCCTCCCTGCGCCCATTGGCGATGGCGAGCAGCCCCGCGCGCAGCTGGTAGGTGGAATTCCGCGGCCCGGTGTAGCCCTGCAGGCTGGCCTCCGCCGCGGACAGATCCCCGGCGTCGAGCAGCGCGGTGACCAGCGAGAGCGTCACGCGCTGCCGCGATTCCGCCGGCAACGCCGGGTCCGCCAGCAATTCCCGGAAGCCTGACGCTGCCGTCACGGGAAATCCCGCCTGCAACGCGGCGTCCGCGCGCCGCTCCGCGACGATCCAGCCTCCCGGCACCAGTTGCGCCGCGGCCTGGTCGCCGACGAGCGGGCTCGGACCCGCGACCTGGCCGAAAGCGACCGAAGCCAGCAGGGAACCCAGGATCAGGAAATGGCGCGCCGGCTTCATCATCGTCGGGAGCAAGGGCCATCAGCGTGCAGTCCCCGCCGCCGCTGGCAAGCCTCCGCCGCCCGGCCCGCTCGGTGAAATAATAGGCGCGCCGTGTAACGGGAAATTTCTCGCGCCGCCGCGGGCCATCCCGCAACCTGCCGCGGTCGGTCCAACCTACTTCACCCTATGAGTGCTGTCCTGATTGTCCTCGGAGTCTTGCTCCTCCTCGCCATCGTCCTCGGCCTGTGGGTCGCGGGCATCTACAACGCCCTCGTCACCCTGCGCAACCGCTTCAAGAACGCGTTCGCCCAGATCGACGTCCAGCTCAAGCGCCGCTACGACCTCATCCCCAACCTGGTCGAGATCGCCAAGGGCTACATGAAGCATGAGGCCGGCACGCTCGAGGCCGTGATCAAGGCCCGCAACGTGGCCTACGCCGCCTCGCAGGCCGCCGCGGCCAACCCGGCCGACGCCGGCGCCGTCAAGAACCTGCTGTCCGCCGAGACCGGCCTCGCGGGCGCGATGTCCCGCCTCATGGTCGTGTCGGAACAATACCCCGACCTGAAGGCCAACCAGAACATGATGCAGCTCACCGAGGAGATGACCTCCACGGAGAACAAGATCTCGTTCGCCCGGCAGGCCTACAACGACTCGGTGATGACCTACAACACGCGCCGCGAGTCCTTCCCGACCAATATCCTCGCCGGCATGTTCAACTTCGCCGAGGCGCAGCTCTTCCAGATTGAAAACGCCGCGGAGCGCGCCGCCCCGCAGGTGAAGTTCACCTGATTGCGGTGGCGGGCGGTCCGGAGCGGGCAACGAGCATCAAGCCGATCGGGCCCGCATCCACTCACTACCCGCCGGCCGTATCTCGCTCCTGATTCATGGACTTCTTCGAGGCCCAGGAACGCGCGCGCCAGCGGACGAAGCGGCTCGTGCTGCTCTTCGTGCTCGCCTTGCTGGGCACCGTCGCCGCGGGCTACGCGGCGAGCTGGGCCATCCTGAACAAGGCCGGCGACTACCGGGGCTACTCGCGCGACCAGTATGGCCGGCGCGTCTATCTGGAGAGTCCGCCGCGGCCCCTCTTCGATCCGAAACTCTTCGTGCTGGTCGCCGGCGGCACGGTGGCGGTGGTGGGCCTGGCCTCGCTTTTCAAATGGTCGCAAATGCGCGCGGGCGGCAGCGCGATCGCGGAGATGGTCGGCGGACGCGCGGTGGAACTGAACACCACGGACCTGCGCGAGCGCCAGTTGCTGAACGTGGTGGAGGAAATGTCCATCGCCTCGGGCATCCCGATGCCGGCGGTTTATATCCTGGAGGAGGAACCGGGCCTCAATGCGTTCGCCGCCGGACTCACCACCAGCGATGCGGCGGTCGCCGTCACGCGCGGCACGCTCGACAAGCTGTCGCGCGACGAACTGCAGGGCGTGATCGCCCATGAATTCAGCCACATTCTCAATGGCGACATGCGGCTGAACGTCCGCATCACCGCCATCGTCTTCGGCATCCTCGTCATCGGCCTCCTTGGCCGCGGCATTGTCCAATCCATGGGCCGCGGTCGCGTCCGGTCGGGCGGCGGCAAGAAGGATGGAAGTGTGGCGGTGTTGCTGGCGGTCGGCCTCGCCCTGCTGATCATCGGCTACGTCGGCTATTTCTTCGGGCGCCTGATCCAGGCCGCGGTGTCGCGGCAGCGCGAGTTTCTCGCCGATGCCTCCGCCGTCCAGTTCACGCGCAATCCCACCGGCATCACGGGCGCCCTGAAAAAAATCGGCGGCTACGCCCTCGGGGGAAACATGCTCAACAGCCACGCGGGCGAGATCGGCCACTTCTTCTTCACCCAGGCCTTCAAGTCCAGTTTCGGCGGCTTGTGGGCCACGCATCCGCCGCTCGACGAACGCATCCGCGCGGTCGACCCGGCCTGGGACGGCAAACTGTTCGAGCCCGAGGCGGTCGTGGACATCAAAACCGAATCCTTCGCGACGGCGGGCTTTGGCGGCGGCACCCGCTATTCGGCCAACGAGACGCTCCAGCGGGTGCAAGCCGCCCGGCCCGACCTGCCCCGGCCGCGCGCGATCACCCCGCTGGCCTTCAAGCCGGCCGCCATCGTTTCCGACATCGGCGTGCTGACCGAGTCGCACTTCCGGCAGGCCCAGTCGCTGCTCGACGCCATTCCCACCTCGTTGCGCGAAGCCACCCGCGATCCCCAGACCGCCCAGGTGCTCGTGTACGGCCTCCTCCTGACCGGGGACCGGGCAATGCGCGACCGGCAGCAGGCGCTCGTCGCGCAGCACGCCGGCCCCGCGGCCGACGCGACGCTCAAGGCGCAGCGTCCCGCGCTGAGCGTGGTCGACCCGGCCGCCCGCCTGCCGCTCCTGCAACTCGCGCTCCCCGCGCTGCGCCTGCTCGATCCCGCGGGCCTCGACCGCTTCGTCACCACCCTCGACGAGCTCGTGCACGCCGACGGCGAGGTGACGCCTTTTGAATATGCCGTGCAGAAAATGCTGCTGCATCAATTGCAGCTGGCGCAAAAGCCGGCGCAACGCGTGCAGTTCGATTCCTTCTCCGCGGTGCGCGCGGAATTCGCGGTGGTGCTTTCCGCCCTCGCCCACCTGACCCCCGCGGAATCAGGCGCGGCATTTGCGCAGGGCTCCGCGCAAGTGCCGGTAATTCGCGATGAATTGCACCTGTTGCCCCCGGCGGAATGCGGACTCGAACAGGTGGATGCCGCGCTGGACAAACTCGCCCTCAGTTCGGCTCCGATCAAGCAGCGCCTGCTGGTGGCCGCGGGCCATGTCATCGCCAGCGATGGCACGGTGACGAATACGGAAGGGGAGCTCTATCGCGCGTTTGCCGCCACGCTGGACTGCCCGATGCCCGCGCTGGGGCTCACGGCCTAGCCAAACGCTCACGCGTTCAGCTACCCGGTCCGTCCGTAGCCGGACGCGTGAGGGGCGTTTGGCCGCCGACGAGTGAAGCCCTGCATTCAACTGCATTATTCGGCTAGGTCGTGGGCCGCAGCCAGGCGATCAGGATGGCCATCACAATCGAGCCGACGATCAGGCTGCGCGCGTAGAGTTTCCGTTTCGCCGCATCGGGCAGCCACAAGGGTTCCTTCCGGCTCAGCCACGAGAACAGGAAAATCGGAATCAGGATGACATAGAGCCAGTGGATCCCCAGCGCCGCGAGCAGGTGTTTGAAACCGCCGGCGATCGACGCGCCGAGCAGCACGGAGGCGAACAAGGCGGCAAACGTGACGCTGTTCCCCATCAGGCCGCGCCAAAACCACAACGGATTGACCATGCCCCGATTCAAACGGACGCCGGCCTGCTTGCAAGCCGGGCGCGGCGCCCCATGCTGGGGGCGTGACCCTTGCGGAAAAACAGCGCCAGCTGATCGAGGACTACGGCATCATTCCTGACCCGCAGGAGAGGCTCGCCGCCGTGGTCGACCAGGCGCGCCGGCGTCCGCCGCTTCCGGACATCGAGCGAACCGACGTCCACCGGGTGCAGGGCTGCGTGTCGCAGGCGTGGGTCGTCGGGGAGGTGCGTGACGGGCGCTGCTTCTTTCGCAGTGACGCCGATTCCCCGCTGGTGCGCGGATTGCTCGTCTTGTTGTGCGACTTCTACAGTGACGCGCCCCCCGCCGAGGTGGCGGCCACCGAACCGGCCTTGCTCGAGGAACTCGGGCTCGCCCGCAACCTGTCCCCCACCCGCTTGAACGGCTTGCGCAGCGTTCGCGCAAAAATCCGTGAATTCGCGGCAGCCGTTCCGCGCTGATTGAGCCGGAAACCTGCCGCCGATCCGCTCGTCTCAAGGCCAACTCCCCTCCCCTGCATGCCCGACGACCATCATGCCCACGGCCACCCCTGTTGCGGCATCTCCACCAATCCCGAGGACTATTTCCTCACCCGCCGCCAGTTCCTCAGCCGCATGGGCATGGGCCTCGGTGGTCTGAGCCTCGCCACCCTGCTGGATCCGCTGGACCTCGTCGCCGCGCCCGCCGGGCCCGTCACCGCCAGCGCCAGCTCCCTGTTGCCGCGCGCGCCGCATTTTCCAGGCAAGGCCAAGGCCGTCATCCACATCTTCGCCCAGGGCGCGCCCTCCCACGTCGATACCTGGGACTACAAGCCGATGCTCACGAAGATGAATGACAAGTCCATCGGCGACGGCATCGCGATGGGCTCGCCGTTCAAGTTCTCGCGCTACGGCCAGTCGGGCCTCGAGGTCAGCGAGCTCTTCGCCAAGACCGCCGCGCACGCCGACGATCTGGCGGTCATCAAGTCGATGTACACCGACATCCCGGCCCACGAGGTCGCCACGGTGTTCATGAACACCGGCTCCGTGCGCATCGCCAAGCCGAGCCTCGGTTCCTGGAGCGTCTACGGCCTCGGCACCGAGAACCAAAACCTGCCCGGCTTCATCTCCCTGCGCAGCGGCAAGCTGCCGACCGGCGGCGCGGCGAACTATGGGTCGGCGTTCCTGCCGGGCATCTACCAGGGCACGAGCGTCAACACCCAGGCGCAGAACGTGCAGCAGATGATCCAGAACATCCGCAACGCCTACGTCTCGAAAACCGAGCAGCGCCGCCAGCTCGATTTCATCCACTCGCTCAACGACCTTCACGCCAAAAACCTCCAGCGCGACGCCGCGCTCGAGACGCGGCTCGAGACCTATGAGATCGCCTTCCGCATGCAGGCCGAGGCGACCGATGTGTTCGACATCAACAAGGAGCCGGCCGACGTGCGCGCGGCGTACGGCAACAGCCAGCCCGGCAAGCAACTCCTGATCGCCCGCCGCCTCGTCGAACGCGGCGTGCGTTTCGTGCAGATCTGGCATGACGGCTGGGATCACCACCAGGACCTCGAGGACCGCATCACGGTCAAGGCCGGCGAAATCGACCAGCCGCTCGCGGCGCTCCTCGCCGATTTGAAACAACGCGGCCTGCTCGATTCCACGCTCGTCATCTGGGGCGGCGAATTCGGCCGCAAGCCCACCAAGGACAGGAACGGCGGCGAGAACCCGGGCCGCGACCACAACGCCAAGGCTTTCTCCGTGGTCATGGCCGGCGGCGGCATCAAGGGCGGCATCGCCCACGGCGCGACCGACGAAATCGGCGCCGCTTCCGTGCAGGACAAGGTCCACGTGCACGACCTGCACGCGACCATCCTCCAGTGCATGGGCTTCGACCACACCAAGCTCACCTATCGATTCAACGGCCGCGATTTCCGACTCACCGACGTGGCGGGCAACGTGGTGAAACCGATCCTCGCGTGAGCACGTTTCACGATCAGAGCCATCCTGGGCGCCGCGCAGGATCCCGTGCCATGACCGCCAGCGTGCGTCGTTCGGGATTCTTCGCTATGCTCCGAATGACCGGCGGCGGAGCGGTGGTTGCCTTCAGCGTCCTGGCGGGCCGCGCCGCGGAAAACCCCGCCGGACTCTCCGCCGACGACCTCCGGTTCTTCGAGGCGAAAATCCGCCCCGTCCTTTCCGAACAGTGCTTCAAGTGCCACAGCCACCAGGCCGACCGCGTGAAAGGCAGCCTGATGCTCGATTCGCGCGACGCCTTGCTGAAGGGCGGCAACACCGGGCCGGCGGTGGTGCCCGGCAAGCCGGACGACAGCGTCCTGATCCAGGCGATCCGCTACACCGACGAGGATCTCCGGATGCCGCCCGAGGAACATGGCGGAAAACTGACCGCGCAGCAGATCGCGGACTTCACCGAGTGGGTGCAACGCGGCGCCCCGGATCCGCGCGTGCCTGTGATGGCGGCCAGCGGCAAGGCCTACGGCGGCGTCGGCAGGGCGCATTGGGCCTTCCAGCCCGTCAAGGAGCCCGGGGTGCCGGCCGTGAAGGACCAGGCGTGGGGGCAGTCGCCGATCGACCGCTTCGTCCTCGCCAAACTCGAGGCCAACGGCCTTCACCCCAATGCCCTCGCCGACAAGCGCACGCTCATCCGGCGCGTGACCTTCGATCTCACGGGCCTGCCGCCCACCGAACCCGAGATCCAGCGTTTCCTTGCCGACGATTCGCCCGGGGCCTTTGCCAAGGTCGTCGACCGCCTGCTGGATTCCCCGGCGTACGGCGAGCGCTGGGCGCGCTACTGGCTCGATGTCGCGCGCTACTCCGACACCAAGGGCGACGCCCCGAAGCGCAACGATGTGCGCTACCCGCACGCCTGGACCTATCGCGACTACGTCATCGACGCCTTCAACCGCGACAAACCCTACAACCAGTTCATCCTCGAGCAACTGGCCGCCGACCGGCTGGTGGTCGACGCCGAGAACCAGGCCAAGGCGAAAAAGCAGGCCGCCCCCGTCAACCAAAGCGTGCTCGCGGCGCTGGGTTTCCTCACGCTCGGCAACCAGTTCGATGGCCGGCGCGATGATGTGATCGGCGACCAGATCGACGTCACCACGAAGGCCTTCCTTGGCCTGACCGTCGCGTGCGCCCGCTGCCACGACCACAAGTTCGACCCGATTCCGACCAAGGATTATTATTCGCTCTACGGCGTGTTCGCCAACACGGCCGAACCCGCGCGCGTGTCGCTGCAGCCGACGCTCTACACCAAGCTCCCGAAGACGCCCGAGTTGGTCGAGTATCTGGCCAAGTCGGCCGACCTGGACCAGAAGGAGGCGGTGATCCGGCAGCAATACCTCGAGTTCCGCCGATCGCGCGACCGCGACCCGCAGAAGCGCCGCGAACTCGCGCGCCAGGAAGGCCAGCTGCAACGCGAGATCGGCGACCTGGAGATGAACCATCCCGGCGCACCCGCCCGGGCGAACGTGATCTTCGATCTCCCGCGTTCGCGCGACTATCCCGTCCTTCTGCGCGGCGAACCGCAAAACAAGGGCGAAGTGGTCCCGCGCCGTTTCCTCGAATGCCTTTCCCCCGATCCCAAACACCGCGCCGAATGGGAGAAGGGCTCCGGCCGCGTCGAGCTGGCCAAGGCCATTGCCGATCCCAAAAACCCGCTCACGGCGCGCGTGCTCGTCAACCGGCTCTGGCAGCAGCATTTCGGCACGGGGTTCGTCAACACGCCCGACGACCTCGGCAACATGTGCTCGCCCCCGGCGAACCCTGAACTGCTCGACTGGCTGGCCGTCCGCTTCGTCGAGTCGGGCTGGTCCATCAAGCAGTTGCAGCGCGCCATCGTGCTGAGCAGCACCTACCAGCAGGCCAGCACGACCAATCCCGCCGCGGTCGCCATCGATCCGGACAACCGGCTGCTCTGGCGCGCGAATCTCCGCCGGCTCGATCTCGAGGAAGTCTACGATTCGATCCTCGCCATCGCCGGCACGCTCGACCGCACGGTTGGCGGAAAATCCATCACACCGGCCAGCGGCAGCTTCGGGACGCGGCGTTCGCTCTACACCTACATCGACCGGCGCAATCCGCCCGAGCTGTTCACGCAGTTCGACTTCCCCAATCCCGATGTCGCCGCGGGCAAGCGTTACGAGACCACCGTGCCGCAGCAGGCGCTCTTCCTCATGAACAGCCCGCTGGTCATCGAGACCGCGCGCAAACTCACCCATCGGCCGGAGTTCGTCCGCCTCGATACCGACGACGATCGCGTCACCTCGCTCTACCTCGCCATCTTCCAGCGCTCGCCTTCCCCGCAGGAGGTGGCGCTCGCCACCCGCTACGTGCGGGCCAACCCCGCCGGCCAGGCCCTCGACCTGCCGGAACCGCCCGCGGCCAGGACCGCGCGCGAAAAAGCCCAGGAAGCCCGCCGCGCCCGGCAGGCGCCCGCCAATCCCAAGGGCAAATACGCCACCGACTCGCGGCCCGTGGGCGGCAACGTTGAATACGGCGGGCCGGAGGACGCGTGGACCAAGCTGGCCCACGCGCTCTTCCAGACCAACGAGGCGATGTTTGTGAACTGACGCCGGCGGGCTTTGACTTTGCCGCCCGGCGCGGCTTCCGTGGCGTTGCCCGTGCACTTCTACGACGCCCACCAGCATTTTCATTTCGACCCGTTGACGCCCCACCGCGCCGCCATCGTGCGCGATCTCGCGGCCGCGGGCGTGAAAAAGGCCGTGGTCAACGGCACCAACGAGGACGAGTGGCCGGTCGTCGCCGCGCTGGCGCGCGAGCACGCCTGGATCGTGCCGAGCTTCGGGGTGCACCCGTGGGATTGCGGCAACCGCTCGGCGGAGTGGGCCGGGAAGCTGCGCGATGCGTTGCGCGACACGCCCGGCGCGGGCGTCGGCGAGATCGGACTCGATCGCTGGCTGCTCGAACTCAAACCCGAGGACCCGCGCGTGGCCGGCCTGCGGGTGGCGCCGCTCGAGGAACAGGTCGAGGTCTTCACCGCCCAACTGGCCCTCGCCGCGGAGTTCGACCGGGCGCCCTCGATTCATTGCGTGCAGGCGTGGGGGGCGTTGCACGACACCCTGAAGAAGGCCCGGCTGCCGGCCCGCGGTTTCCTGATCCACGGCTATGCCGGCCCGGCGGAAATGATCCGCAACTTCACCGACCTCGGCGCGCATTTTTCATTCAATCTCCAGTTCCTGGAGCCGCGCCATAAAGCCCGGCTGGAAAATTTCCGCCACATCCCGGTGAAGCGCCTGCTCGTGGAGACGGATGCCCCCACGAAAGCGCCCGCCGGAGAGCTCAACCGTTACCCCCTGCCGCGCGGCGCCGACGGTTCCGAGGTGAATCACCCGGCCAACATCGTCGTCGCCTACGAACAGTTGGCCGGCCTGCGGCACGTCCCGCTCGAAAAACTGGCGCCGCAAATCGAACAGAACTTCAAGCGACTCTTCCTGTAGGGTCGAACCTCGGTCCGACCTCGCGCACGAGGGCGGCGCACCCGCCTTCACCCAGGCGACAACTGGCACCCAAGTGCCGACCCTATGTTTTCGGTCCGGCGTCCAACGCCACCCGCCGCACAATCTCCCCGGCGGCCGCAAATCCAAAAGCCCCGGTGATGAATACCGCCGTGCCGAAGCCGGTCGCGCAATCGAGCCGCCGGTTAGAACCGTCCTCGGGTTCCGTCGAACAACTGCCATCAGCCCGCGGAAAAACCGGCGGCTCCTGTGACGACACGCACGGGATGCCGTAGTGGTTGCCCTCGCCCTTCGCGAAGCCGTGGTCGCGCCGCAGCTTCTTGCGCACCTGCCGCAGGAGTTCGTCGCCATGGCCGCCACCAAAATCGGTGACCACGATGCGCGACGCATCGCGCCGGCCGCCGGCCGAACCGACGGTGAGCACCGGTTGCCCGCGCTGGGTGCACTCGGCGATCAGCAATGCCTTGTTCGACATCAGGTCGATGCAATCCACGACCCAACTGAACCGGGTCGCGAGCAACTGCCCGGCCGTTTTCGCCGTGAAAAACTCGCCGATCGTCGTCACCCGGCAGCCCGGATTGATCAATTGGATCCGCTCGGCCATCGCCTGCACCTTCGGGCGGCCAATGTTGCCGTCGAGGGCCGGGAGCTGGCGGTTGACGTTCGTGAGGCAGACGTCGTCCAAGTCCACCATCGTGATCGCGCCAATTCCGGACCGCGCCAGCCCCTCGACGACCCAGGACCCCACGCCGCCCACACCGACGACGCAGACGTGGGCGGCGTGCAGGCGCGGCAGCGCGGATATGCCGTACAAGCGGCCCAGTCCGCCAAAGCGTTGGAGATAGTCTTCGTTCACGAGAAGGGCCGCCGTTGTCCCCAACGCCGGCCCGCTTGGCGAATGAAAAACGTCCGGCGCTTACTTGAGCTTGAACATCTTCTTGATCTCAGCCTCGAGCCGGTTCACGCGAAGGTTGGCGTTGACCAGCATGCCATCGGGGGCGATCAGCATCAGCACCGGCACGGAGCGGACATTCAGCTTGGACCAGGTTTCGTTCTCCTTGCCCTTGCCGTCGAAGTGGACGGGCCACTTGAGTTTCTTGTCCTTCACCACCTGCTCGACCTTCGCGCGATCGGACTCGGCGTCGTAGCTCACGAGCACGATTTCCAGCGCGGTGCGATAGGTGGACTGGAGTTCCTTGAGCGCCTCGAGATCCTTGACGGAGTTCGCGTTTGCCGCGGACCAGAAGAACACCGCGACCGCCTTCTTGCGAAAGGCCGTGGTGTCCACGGCGCGGCCATCGAGGGCGGTGAACTTGAGATCGAGCGGCTGCTTGCCCATTTCCATGAGGTTGAGCGCATCGCGCGCCATGCCGGCCACGCGCTTGTCCTTGTGGGTCGAAAGCTTGGTGGCGTGGGCCTCGGCGGCGGTCGGGTTGGTAACCTTGAGGATATCCAGGTATTCCTGTTCCCGCGTCGAAAGAAACCGGTCGCCGCCCGGCAGGCCGGCCAGCGTGTCGATTTTTTCGCGCAGGCGTCCCAGGTTCTCGCGGCCGGGTTTCTCGCGCACCTCGGACGCGAGCACGGCGGCATCCAGCGCGGCCAACGCAGCGCGGACGTCGTCCTCGGCGCCCATCCGGCGGTTGGTGACTTCGTAGCTGACCTGCGCCCGCCAGTAATCGCGCAGCGCGGCCTGGCTCTTGTCGTTCATGGTGGTGCCAAAGGTTGCCAGCGAGGTGATGACGGCGCCCGTGCGGCTGTGCGTCGGATTCTCAATGATGAAGGCCATGCCCGCTTTGAGCACTTGCTGCATGCGGTCCGGGGCGGGCTTGGCGTCCTTGGCGTCGCGCAACTTGAAGAAGGCGTCGGCGGCCGTGTCGGCCGGGGATTTTTCCTTGGCGGGTTCGGCGGCAAACGCGGTGGCAAGGCTCAAGGCCAGGCCCACGGCCAGGCGGACAAGCAGGCGGTGCATGGGATAACGGGGTTGGAGTTGTGTGTGCCGGATCGCCTCCCGGAAGGAAGCGTCGGTGGGGGGTGTGCGGAAGGTCTAGCTGCCCAAGGTCACCGGGCAAGCGGCAAAGCCTTCACTCACCCAGCAATTTTTTCACCGCCGCGATCGCCGCCGCCTCGCGTGCGGCCCAGTCCCCGCGGATTTCCACAAACGGCAGGTGCCGGCGCTCGAGGGCGCCGCGCCAGATGCGCATGCCCTTCTCCCGGTCCGCCGGATCGGGGAAACAGCGCTGGGGATCGGGCGCAAACGGCACGTCGATGTCGAGCAGGAGATAGAGCGCGTAGTGGCGGCAGCGCTGTTCCGCGCCGCGCCGCACCGCCTCGGGCGCGGTGCCATACAGCAGGTCGCTCCACAGCACGGTGGTGAGCGCGTCGGTGTCGCAAATCACCAGCCGCTCCGCGCGGGCCGCGGCTTCGTCCTCCCGCCGCCATTGCTCGCGGGCGATCGGCAGCATGTCCTCCAGGCCGAGCGCCCCCTGCTGGTCCCAGCGCTCACGGGCATACTCCGGAACCAGGGGTGCGCGGAAGTGCGCCGCGAGCTTTTCCGCGAGCAGCGTTTTGCCGGTGGATTCCGGACCGTAAACCGCGATGCGCGGGGGCGTGGTGCTCATGCGTTAACTTGCGGGGCCAGCCTTCGACCGGCCGGTCCCGCCGGAGACCGGGCCGGTTGCCCGGCGCCACTCCCGCCAGCCCCAGAGGGCCAGCAGCCAGAAGATCACGTAGAGCCCGGCGGTCAGCCGCAGGTCCTTGGCCCAATAGACGCCCACGGCGACGGTGTTGACCAGCAGCCAGCCGGGCCAGTTTTCCAGCTTCTTGCGCGCCTGCAGCCATTGGGCGATGAGGCTGAAAATGAGGATGAAGGCATCCCAATACGGCAGCGCGGCATCGGTGGTTCGATGCATGAGCGTCCCCCACCCCGCGGTCAGCACGGCGCCCGCCGCAATCGCCCCGGCGGTCGCCGCCGCGCCGAGACGCGTCACGGGCAGTTCGTGAGCGACCGTGCCGCCGCGCCACCAATGCCACCAGCCGTACCCCTGGATGAGGAAGAACGCGACCTGCAGCAGGGCATCGGAATAAAGCCGCGCGTCGAAGAACACCCACGTGTACACGGCGACCTGCACCAAGCCGACCGGCCAGCCCAGGATGTTCTGGCGGATCATCAGCCAGACGCCGATGACACCCAGGACGGTGCCGATGATTTCCCAAACGCTCATGGTGTGTTGATTTGGCAGGAACCTGCTTGCAGGCGATTCAGGCCGCCAGCGTGGCAGGTGGCTTATCGCCTGCAAGCAGGCTCCTGCAACCGGCCAACCCGCTACTTCTTTTCCGAAGCCGCCAGGTACGCCTCCATCGCCTCGCGCGTGAGCGTGTGGGCGGCCGCGCAGCGCGGACATTCAACACGGATCGTCTCCGCATCGCCGAAGATGCCCTCGGGATCGGCGCGGAAGGCCGGGGCGATCGCTCCCAGGATTTTTTGCTGGGTGCAGCCGCAATGCCAGCCGTAGTTGCGGCTCTGGATGCGCGTGACGGTTTCGGCGGCCTCCGGATTGCGGACCCCGTCGGCGTCCACGGACGCAAACCAGGCGAGGTCACAGTCGGGCTGGGCCACCAACATCGCATAGTGATCATTGCCCAAGTCGAAGAAGCGCACGGGCTGCTGTTCGCTGCGGGCATAATAGCCGGCGACCGCCGTAAACACGTCGCTGCCCTTGAAATTCACCACACTGCGACGCGGCTCCATGCCGCGACGCGGCACGATGTCGCTGTAGAATACATTCTCTTCCGCCGCCCGGACGTTCTCCGTGAAAAGGCGGCCGGTCACGGCGCAGTCCTCGTTGTCGCCCGCGAGGAAAATATTCAGCCGCGGATCCTGGAAGCTGAGCGTCCACGCGACATGCTCGTTCAGGGGCCGGTAGGCACAATGCAGCGTGAAGGCCGCCAGGGCGGTCTTGAACAGCCCCGCCTGCTCGGGTGTGTAGCGCAACTGGTGGTCCGCGAGGTGCAGGTAGTAATCCGTGAACAGGGAACTGAGATCCCCGCGGATCAGCATGGCGTTGCGGTGGCGGATGAAGTCCACCGTCACGGCGACTCCGTTCAGTTCCTGGGCGGGTTGGTCTGGCATGCCTGCAGTGTATGCAGAAATCGCGAAAGTCCAGCGGGCCTGCGTAACGGAGAGCCCAGAGCCCAGAGCTCAGGGTCTAGAGCGTTTCAAATCAAGGCATAGCCAAACAAAACCGCGCCAACTACCGCTGTCGTCATTCTGAGCCCCGCGAAGAATCCAAGTGGAGGTACGCATTCCCTTGCTTCTTCGCACGGCTCAGGATGACGGTCTCGGAAACAACTCGATTTTCTGGGACTTAAAATGACTACGACTTTGCTGAAAATGCTGTAGGGCAGAAATACGAAGTGTTGCGATGAATACGTGATTTTAATAGCCCTTCCCCGCTGGGCTCTCAGCTCTCAGCTCTCAGCTCTCAGCTCTCAGCTCTCAGCTCTCAGCTCTC
>CAZEUN010000012.1:0-172866 GCA_964515595.1 uncultured Oleiharenicola sp.
TGGCCTCTTAGTTATTATATTTTTGAAAGATAAATGGTATAAAACCCCTCCCACCCAACGAATCCATTTGTCTGGGCAACTTGGCGCTTGGCGTCCCGCGTTTTTCAGCGGCAATGGGCGCGTGACCTACCAGCCCGAGTTCCTCGCCCGCATCAACGAACGCCGCGCGGCGTTGCGCGCCGAACTCGCGGCGTTGCTGCCGGCGAAGCAATCCCTGGTGTGGGAGATCGGCTCGGGCCACGGGCATTTCCTCGTGCAGTACGCGCAGGCGTTTCCGGAAAAGTTCTGCGTCGGCGTCGACATCATCCGCGACCGCCTGAACCGCAGCGGGAAGAAACGCGACCGCGCGAAACTGACGAACTGCCACTTCGTGCAGGCCGAGGCGCGCGAGTTTTTCGATGCGTTGCCGGCCGGCGTGACGCTGCAGGAAATCTGGGTGCTCTTTCCCGACCCGTGGCCCAAGAAGCGCCACCACAAGAACCGGATCCTGCAGGCGGAATTCCTCGAGGCGCTGGCCGGACGGGCAGGGGAGGGCACGCGGCTTCATTTCCGCACGGACCATGCCGGCTACTTCAGCGCGGTCGCCGCCATCTTCCCGGCCTTGAAGACGTGGCAGCTCGACCCGGCCGCCCCGTGGCCCTTGGAACAGGAAACGGTCTTCCAAGCCCGCGCCCCGGCCTTTCAGTCCCTCGTGGCGGTCAGGACATCACATCCAGCCACACCAGGAGAAACAACTGCCCCAAGGCCGCCACCCCCAGTAGGCCCCAGGTGACCTGCATGAAAATGTTGTGCGCCAGCTTCCGTTCGCCGTTCGCGCGGCGCGGCGGCTCGGTCCGGGCAAGCAGGTCGGGGGTCACGGGCTCCATCCTTTACAAATGACCCGGCGGCCGGGCCGGAGGCAAGCGCCGCTTCGTCATTAGTTCGGACTGGCCGGGGTCAGGTCGGGACTAATTCCACCCAACTCCCCGGCTTTTTTCATTTCGGGGGTTGACGCTTTGAAGGGCTAAAACCTACCTAACTGGGCTTCACCCAAAGCTTCTCCCGCACCAATAAATGCTCACCGCTAAGAAATTCCTCGGTTTGGCCGCCTCCCTGAGCTTCGCGACGCTTTCGTTCGCCTCGGAAGGCGAGGGAGTCGCTCCGGCCGCGGCCAAGTTGGTCGATTTCGGCGGCGGTTGGGCCATTACCAACAGCATGGCCACGGGCTGGGCGGTTTCCGCGCTTTTGATCGGCCTGATCCTCTACGCGGTGCGCAAGCCGAAGATTTTCCCGACCAAGAGCCAGGCGGTCTTCGAGTCGGTTTTGGAAGCCCTGCGCGAACTGTTCGAACCGATCGTGGGCAAAAAGGCGTTTCCCGCGGCGTTCCCCCTGTTGGTCACGCTGTTCATCTTTATCCTGATCCATAATTGGATGGGTCTGCTGCCGGGCGTCGGGACGATTGGCTACGGTCATGACGTCGACGGCCACTTCCATCTCACCCAGCCTTGGATCCGTCCGTTCAACGCCGACTTCAACGGCACCATCGCCCTGGCGCTGGTTTCCTTCGGCGCCTACCTGATCATCATTTTCAAATACGCCGGCCCGAAGCTCATCCTCTGGGATCTCTTTGGCAACAAGGCGGACAAGAACGAGACGCCCGGCTGGCTCTATCCCTTCCTGTCGCTGGTGTTCCTCGTCGTCGGCTTCATCGAGGTGTTCTCGATCATGATCCGGCCGTTCACGCTTTCCGTCCGTCTCTTCGGCAATGTGTTCGGTGGCGAAAATCTCCTGCACGGCACCGGGTTCTTCTTCGTGTTCTATTTCATGGAGCTGCTGGTCGGCCTCATCCAAGCCGTCGTCTTCACGCTCCTGTCGTCCGTCTACATCGGCCTCATCTGCAACCACGGGGATGATCACGAGCACGACCACAAGGAAGGCCACGCCGCCGAGGCGCACCACTAAGACTCAGACTTTACCGTCGGGAGCGTGCTTCGCGTGCGCACGGCGGCCACCGCAACCACAACCAAATCCACCATCATGTATCCCATCCTCGCTGAACTCACTGGCAACATCGCCAGCGCCTTCGGTCTCCTCGGCGCCGCCATCGGCGTCGGTCTCATCGGCCAGAAGGCCGCCGAAGCCGTCGGTCGCAACCCCGGCGCTTCCGGCAAGGTCCTCGTCCAGGCCATCATCGGTATGGCGCTCGCCGAAGGTCTCGGCATCCTCGCGCTCTTCCTCGCGAAGTAATCCCTGTTTGAACCGGCGGCGCGCCGTTGCAATCACGCCGCGCCGCCAACCCCTTTCCCGCCATGCTGAACCTCCTGCTCGCAGTCACTGAACCCGCGGCCCACGGCTCCACCAGCCCCA
This sequence comes from uncultured Oleiharenicola sp., assembly GCA_964515595.1. Taxonomy (GTDB): domain Bacteria; phylum Verrucomicrobiota; class Verrucomicrobiia; order Opitutales; family Opitutaceae; genus Lacunisphaera. Next base: position 2,347 of record CAZEUN010000012.1, read on the forward strand.
TCGACGGGCTGAAGGACACCTTCGTGCATTTCGGCGTCGAGCCGAAGTACCTGGTGATGCAGATCGTCAGCTTCCTGATCCTCTTCGGCGTCCTCTACAAGTTCGGCATCAAGCCGACCATCGCCACGATGGAGGAGCGCAACACCAAGATCGGCGCCGGCCTCAAGCACGCCGAGGAAATGCAGGCGAAGCTCGCCGCCACCCAGCAGGAGACCGCCGCCATCCTCAAGGCCGCCCAGCTCGAGGCCGCCAAGCTCGTCGAGGAGGCCCGCAAGGCCGCCAAGGAATTCGGCGACAAGCAGCAGGCCGACGCCGTCGCCCGGGCCGCGGACACGCTCGTCAAGGCCCAGCAGGCGATCGACCTTGAGCACAAGAAAATGCTCAACGAGGCCCGCGGCGAAATCGCCCGCCTCGTCGTCAAGACCACCGAGCAGGTCCTCGCCAAGAAGCTCACCGATGCCGATCGCGCCGCCTACAACGACGCCGCGAGCCGCGAACTCTCCGTCTGATTCAATCCATGCGCGCCGATAAAAAGACCAAGCTCCTCGCGAAGCAGCTCTTCAAGCTGAGCCTCGTCAACGGCGCCGTCTCGCCCGACCAGGTCGCCGGCGTGCTCGGTTACATCGAGAAGAACGTGCCGCGCGGCCAGCTCGCGCTGCTCCAGCTTTACCAGCGCGCCATCGCCACCGAGCTCGCCAAGTCCAACGCCATCGTCGAGCACGCCGGCCCGGTCAGCGACGCCACCCTCAAGTCCATCGAGGCGGCCATGACCAAAAAGTATTCGCGCGCCATCGCCGTCAGCGCGAAGCCGAACCCGCAGCTCCTCGCCGGCCTCCGCATCCGCGTGGGCTCCGACGTGTACGAGTCCACCGTCGCCGGCCAGCTGGCCACCCTTTCAAACGCCGTCTAACCCCACGCCAGGCTCTTCCCGCCTACATCTTAATACTTCCGCCATGAGCAACGTCATCGCCCAGATCGAACAACAGATCGCCAAGCTCTCGAGCAAGGCCGTCAAGAAAAACACCGGCACCATCCGCTCCGTCGCCGACGGCGTGGCCAAGCTCGATGGCCTCTCGGACGTCATGTACAACGAGATGGTCCAGTTCCCCGGCGGCGCCATCGGCATCGCGCTCAACCTGGAAGAGGACGAAGTCGGTTGCGTCGTGCTCGGTGACATCTCCCAGCTGAAGGAAGGCGACGAGGTCCAGACCACCGGCAAGCTCCTCTCCGTTCCCGTCGGCCGCGGCCTGCTTGGCCGCGTCGTCGACGCCCTCGGCCGCCCGGTCGACGGCAAGGGCCCGATCGATTCCAAGGAAACCTACCCGGTCGAGAAGATCGCCCCGGGCATCATGGTCCGCAAATCCGTCAACCAGCCGCTCTTCACGGGCATCATGGCGATCGACTCCATGATCCCGATCGGCCGCGGCCAGCGCGAACTCATCATCGGTGACCGCGGCACGGGCAAGACCACGATCTGCATCGACACGATCATCAACCAGGCGCGCATCAACAAGGTCGGCCTCGCGTCGGGCAACAAGGACTTCCGCCCGGTTTACTCCATCTACGTGGCCGTCGGCCAGAAGCAGTCGAACGTCGTCCGCACCATCTCGGCCCTCGAGGCCGCCGGCGCGCTCGAATACACCGTCATCGTCGCCGCGACCGCCGCCGACAATCCGGCCAACCAATACCTCGCCCCGTTCTCCGGCGCCGCCATCGGCGAGTGGTTCATGGAAAACGGCATGGATGCGCTGATCGTGTTCGACGATCTCTCCAAGCACGCCGTCGCCTACCGCCAGATCTCGCTCATCCTGAAGCGCCCCTCCGGCCGCGAAGCTTATCCGGGCGACGTGTTCTACCTCCACTCCCGCCTCCTCGAGCGCGCCGCGCGCCTCGACGGCAAGGGCTCGCTCACCGCGCTGCCGGTCATCGAGACCCAGGCGGGCGACGTGTCCGCCTACATCCCGACGAACGTGATCTCGATCACGGACGGCCAGATTTTCCTCGAGACCGATCTCTTCAACCAGGGCATCCGCCCGGCCGTGTCCGTCGGTCTTTCCGTGTCCCGCGTCGGCTCCTCCGCGCAGGTCAAGGTCACCAAGCAGGTCGGCGGCAAGCTCAAGGGCGAGCTCGCCCAGTTCCGCGAGCTCGCGGCCTTCGCGCAGTTCGGCTCCGACCTCGATGCCAAGACCAAGGCCCAGCTCGACCGCGGCGCCCGCATCGTCGAGCTCTTCAAGCAGCCGCAGCTCAACCCGCTCGCGATCGAGATGCAGGCCGCCGTGCTCTGGCTTCTCCAGAAAAACTATTTCGACTCGATCGACACCAAGCAGGTCGTCGCCGCCGCGAACTCGCTGAAGGACTACCTCACGACCCGCAAGGCCGACCTCCTCAACTCGATCCGCAACGAAGCCAAGCTCACCGACCAGATCGAGGCCGGCCTCAAGGCCGCCGCCGACGAGTGGAAGGCGACCTTCGCCGCGAAGAAGTAATCACTGCATTGCCTCTAGCCTCTAGCCTCCCCTAATGGCCTCCCTCCGCGACATCCGCCGGCGTATCAAGTCGGTCAAGAACACCCGCCAGATCACCAAGGCGCTGGAGCTCGTCGCCGCGTCGAAGATGAAGAAGGCGCAGCAGGCCGCCCTCGCGGGCCGCAGCTACGCCAGCCTCATGGCCGAGATGCTCGCCGCCGTCGCCGGCCGCGTCGAGGAGAGCCACCACCCGTTCCTGGAACGTCGCGAGGTCAAGACCCGCGGCATCATCCTCGTCACGTCCGACATGGGCCTGGCCGGCGCGCTCAACGCCAACTTGTTCAAGCTGGTGGTCGACGAGGTCAAGGGACCCGCGAAGTTCGCCGTCATCGGCCGCAAGGGCGCGCAGTTCATCGCCCGCACGAAGCGCAATTTGCTCGCCGACTTCACCGTCAGCGACCGCGCCCACTTCAACGAGGTGAAGGTCGTCGCTGAGTTCATGGTGAAGCAGTACCTCGAGGGCGCCGTCGACACCGTCGAGATCATCTACCCGCACTTCCGGAACACGCTCGTCCAGGTCGCCACCAACCTGCCGCTGCTGCCGCTGCAGAACCTCCAGGCCGTCATCGCCGACCTGCGCGCCGACGCCGGCGAGGCCGTCAAGGCCGACGACCGCGAGATCCTTTTCGAACCCGACGCGCAGACCGTGCTCGAGTCGCTGCTGCCGCTCTACGTCAACCGCGAGATCTACCAGCACGTGCTCGACGCCAAGGCCTCCGAGCACTCGTCGCGCATGGTCGCGATGAAGACCGCGAAGGACAACGCCACGAAGCTGATCGGCGACCTCTCTCTCGAATACAACAAGGCCCGCCAGGCCGGCATCACCCAGGAAATCCTGGAAATCGCCGCCGCGGCCTACAGCAGCGCGTCCTAAACCTTTTAATCAACCCCACCCGTTTAAGTCATGAGCAATACCGGCAAAATCGTCCAAGTCATCGGCGCCGTCGTCGACGTGCAGTTCGCCGAGAACTCCATCCCGCCGATCTATCAGGCCCTGACCGTTGACTTCACCGTCTCCGGCAAGCAGGAGCACCTGACGCTCGAGGTGCAGCAGCACCTCGGCGCCGGCGTCGCCCGCACCATCGCGATGTCCTCCTCCGAGGGCCTCGTGCGCGGCATGCCGGTCCTCGACACCGGCGCGCCGATCTCGGTGCCCGTCGGCGACGGCGTGCTCGGCCGCATCTTCGACGTCACCGGCAATCCGGTGGACGGCAAGGGCCCGGTCACCTTCACCAAGAAGTACCCGATTCACCGTTCGCCCCCGGCGCTGGCCGACCAGAACACCAAGGCCGAGATCCTCGAGACCGGCATCAAGGTCATCGACCTGATCTGCCCCTTCATCAAGGGCGGCAAGGCGGGCGCCTTCGGCGGCGCCGGCGTCGGCAAGACCGTCGTCATTCTCGAACTCATCAACAACATCGCGAAGGCGCACGGCGGTTACTCCGTGTTCGCGGGCGTCGGCGAGCGTTCCCGTGAAGGTAACGATCTCTACCACGAAATGTCCGAGGCGGGCGTCATCAACCAGAAGGACCTCAGCAAGTCGAAGGTCGCGCTCGTGTACGGCCAGATGAACGAACCCCCGGGTGCCCGTATGCGCGTCGCGCTCTCGGCCCTCGCGATGACCGAGTATTTCCGCGACGAGAAGAACCAGGACGTGCTCCTGTTCGTCGACAACATCTTCCGTTTCTCGCAGGCCGGTTCCGAAGTGTCCGCGCTCCTCGGCCGCTCGCCGTCCGCGGTGGGTTACCAGCCGACGCTCTCGAACGAGATGGGCATCCTCCAGGAACGCATCACCTCGACGAAGAAGGGTTCCATCACCTCCGTGCAGGCCGTGTACGTGCCCGCCGACGATTTGACCGACCCCGCGCCGGCCAACACGTTCGCGCACCTGGACTCCACGATCGTGCTCGAGCGCTCCATCGCCGAGCTCGGCATCTATCCCGCGGTCGATCCCCTCGCGTCCGTGTCGAAGGCCCTCCAGCCCGACATCGTCGGCGAGGAGCACTACAAGGTCGCGCGCGAAGTGCAGCGCGTCCTCCAGCGCTACAAGGATCTCCAGGACATCATCGCGATTCTCGGTCTCGACGAACTGTCGCCCGAGGACAAGCAGACCGTCTACCGCGCCCGCAAGATCCAGCGTCTCCTCTCGCAGCCGTTCGCGGTGGCCGAGGTGTTCACCGGCACGCCGGGCAAGTATGTCCCCGTCAAGGAAACCGTCCGTGGCTTCAAGATGATCCTCGATGGCGAGCTCGATCACGTGGCCGAGGGCGACTTCTACATGAAGGGCGGCATCGACGAGGTGATTGCGGCCTCGGGCAAGAAGTAATTCGCAGTAGCGAGCATCGAGTAGTGAGTAGCGAGCATTTTTAAAACCGCTGATCAACTACCCGCTACCCACTACTCACTCCTTCATCTCATGCCCTTAACTCTCGAAATCGTTACTCCCGAAGCGAAGGTGTATTCCGATACCATCGACGCCGTTGTCGTCCCGACGGTTGAGGGTGAGATCGGCGTTCTTCCGGGCCACATTCCCCTCCTCACGCAGGTCGCGCACGGCGAGCTCCGCGTCACCAAGGGCAACGTCACGCAGTGGCTCGCCGTGGGTGGCGGCTTCGCCCAGATCGACGGCGATCGCGTCCGCGTCCTCGCGGAACATGCGATCACCGAGGAAAAGATCGATGAACACGCCGTCGAAGCCGCCCTCAAGCGCGCGGAAGACGAGCTCAAGGCCGCGAAGGACATGGATCCGCAGCAATACGAGCATTTGCAAAGCCTCGTGCGGTATTCGGGCGTCCAGCTGGCGGTCAAACGCCGCCGCCGGTAGGAAGGTATTGGAAAAATTTTTCGAGCGCGCCCTGCCGGGCGCGCTTTTTTGTGTCCGGGTTTAAAAGAACCTGCGCTGCGCGCAGGAAAAAGCCCGCGCGAAGCGCGGGCTTTAAAAAAATGAATACCGGCGCGCTTCGCGCGCTCTGGGAAGGATTTTTATCAGAAACCAAGGCACCCTTTCGAAAACACCTTCATTCCACAACGTATCAGCGGATGCCTCTGGATTCCTCGCAGGGCTCAGAATGACGTACGGGCGGATGAATGCCACGAGGCCTCTCGCAAATCACGCCGCGCAAGGTTCCGGTTTTCGCCTCAAGCCCGCCCCTTCTCCTACCGCCGCGCTTCGCGCTCGCGATACTCGCTCGGCGAACACTTCGCGAATCTCCGGAAGCGCTTTGCGAAATAAAACGGATCCGCGAAGCCGGCTTCCGCCGCCACTTCGTTCACGCGGAGACCGCTGTGCACCAGGAGCTGTTGCGCGAGCCGGAGCCGCAGTTCCTCGCTGTAAACCTGCGGGGTCTCGCCGGTTTGCTCGCTGAACAAGTGACTCAGGCGCGATGCCGACAACCCGCAGTGCTTCGCCAGAACATCCAGCCGAAATGGCTCGGCCGGACGCGCGGCAAGATAATCCATGGCCCGACGCACGCGCGCATCGAACTTCGCCTGGGGGTGGCCCTCGCCCGCCCGCTGGGCCCACAGCAGGGCCTCCTCGAGCGCGTTCAGCGCAAACTCCACGGCGTCGCCATGGGGCGCCCGCAGCGCCGTGACCGTGCGGGCCATCGCGCCTTCGAATCCCCTCCGGATCTCGCCGTCCGGCAAAATCAGCCAGCCCACGCCCCGCACGGCTTCCGGCCAGCGAATCCATGCCCGCCAGTTGGGCCGCGGGGTGAAATGCGCCCAGAGCAGGCGCCAGCGCCCCACCGCCTCGTCCGTTCGGTAATCCTGCGCCGCGCCGGGCGCGAACAAGACCGCCTCTCCCGGCCCGAGCGCCCGCGGCGTGTCGTCGAGCGTGACGCGCCCCGCGCCCTCCGCCGTGTAGATCAACAACCAGTCCCCGCTGCCCCGCGGCCGCCAGTTGGTGTAGCCCGCGTCCTGGTCAAACTCGCTGGCCATGATGGCCTCGACGGGCCGATGCGGGGTCTCGGTGCGATTCATGCCAGCAAGATATTCCATGCCTTTGGGCAGGCAATCCATTCCGTCCGCTTCCGGGTCGTGTTATTTTCGGCGCATGGTTGCCCCCGCCACCCCTTCCTCCCCGCTGATCACGTCCGCACAGGTCGCTCAATTTCAGGCTGACGGCTACTGCGTTGTCGACGGGCTCTTCAATTCCGCGGAGATCGACGCGATCGACGCGTTCTTCGAGGATTTCAAGCGGCTCGGCCATTCAATCTACGACAACGGCCACAAGTTCGAGGATGTCGACCCGACCAAGGTGCAGCTGCGCGCGATGCACCCGCACCGCTACAGCGAGCGGGCCAAAAGCTGGGCCCTGCATCCGCGCGTCACGTCCGTGCTCGCCACGCTGCTGGGACGCGATCCGTTGCTCGCGCAGACGATGTACTATTTCAAGCCGCCCGGCGCTAAGGGGCAGGGGATGCACCAGGATAATTTCTACCTGCTGGCCGAACCGCATACCTGTATCGCGGCCTGGACCGCGATCGATGCCGCCACGATTGAGAACGGCTGCCTCTACGTCGTCCCGCGTTCGAACCAGAAGAGCATTCACTGCCCCGCCGACGGCACCGACACGTGGATGAATTACGGCGACACCCATATCAAACCCTTCCCCAAGGACGCCAAGGCCATCCCGGTCGAGGTCCCCCGCGGCTCCACGATGTTTTTCGGCGGCAACCTCATCCACGGCTCGGGCCCCAACCGGAGCAAGGACCGCAGCCGTCGTACCTTCATCGGGCACTACATTGACGAGGCCTCCGAGCAGATCGCCAAGTTTTACCACCCGATCCTCAACCTACGCGGCGAGGTGGTCGAAAACCTCAAGATCCCGACCGGCGGCGGCCCATGCGGCGATGGCTGGTTGGGCGCGACCCACTGAGTGGGCCGGAACCTATTTTCTTGGTGGGAGGGGTTTTATACCCCGACCAAAATGCGCGCGTCCTGAAGTCGGGGTGTAAAACCCCTCCCACCGTGATTCCGAAGTAACCCTTGGATTTAGCGGTCTGCCCATTGACATTGATACCCAGTCTCACAAGTTAGCTCTTCGATGTCCCAGTCGCCTTTTCCGCTCTCGCCGCTGTGCCAGCTCCCTGCAGGCATGACCGGCCGCGTATATGAACTGACGGGCGACGAGAGCTTCTGCCAGCGGGTCCGCGAAATGGGTTTTGGGGAGGCGGCTCTGGTCACCAAAATATCGGGCACGACCACCAGCCTGTGCCTGGTCAACGGCACCCGCATCGCCCTCAACCACCGCGCTGCCATGAGCATCCTCGTCGAGCAGCTCCCGGCCAGCGCGCGTTGAAGCTCCCGGCCCATATCGCCCTGACCGGGCGGAAGCGCACGACGGCCCCCTCCGACCGGACACCCGTCTATGCGATGGTGGGCAATCCTAATTGCGGAAAGACCACGCTGTTCAACGCCCTCACCGGCCTCCGCCAGAAAGTCGGCAACTACCCGGGCGTCACGGTCGAAAAGAAAATCGGCATCACGTACTCGCAGCACGGCAAGCCGATCCAGGTGATCGACCTGCCCGGGGCTTATTCGCTCGCCGCGCGCTCGCCGGATGAGGCGGTGTTGCGGGACGTCCTGCTCGGACGCCGCGAGGACACCCCGCAACCGGATCGCATCATCTGCGTCGTCGACGCCGCGAACCTCGAGCGCAACCTTTACCTCGTCCACCAGATCCTCGATCTCGGCCGTCCCGTCATCGTTGCGCTCAACATGATGGACATGGCCGCCGAGGCCGGGATGAAGGTCGACGCCGCCGAACTCGAGGGCGAACTCGGCGTGCCCGTCATTGCGTGCGAGGCCGTCCACGGCAAGGGCCTCGTTGAATTGAAGCTCGCGCTCAGCCGCACCGAGCTGCCGCTCGCGCGCCACCGCTGGGATGTGCCGGCGCCGATCGCGCCCGCCGTGGCGGAGATCCAGGCGTCGCTCACCGACAACGACCGCCGCTCCCCGCTCATCGCGCGCGCCGAGGCGCTGTTGCTCCTCACGGACTTCGACACCGTGCGCGTCGCCGGTTCCAAACCGCTCAGCCGCCGCACGCACGAAATCCTCGACCAGTGGCGCAAGCGCTGGACCGGCGAGGCCACCGATTGGTCCGCCGAGCTCATCCGCAGCCGGTACGACGCCATCAACCGGCTCTGCAAGAACGTCGTGCGCCGCCCCGGCAAAACGGGCCCGTCGCGCTCCGACCGCATCGACGCCGTGCTGTGTCACTCGGTGTGGGGCTGGGTGACCTTTGCGCTCATCATGGGGGCGTTGTTCTATTCGATCTTCTCGCTCGCGGAGGGCCCGATGGATTTCATCGACAGCCACGTCGCGGCCTTTGGCACGTGGGTGAAGGGCACGATGGCGCCCGGCGACCTGCGCGACCTGATCACCGACGGCGTGATTGGCGGCGTCGGCGGCATCGTGGTGTTCCTGCCGCAGATTCTCATCCTGTTTTTCTTCGTCGGCCTCCTGGAAAGCACCGGCTACATGGCGCGCGCCGCGTTCATCATGGACCGCCCGATGAGCAAGGTCGGGCTCAACGGCCGCTCCTTCATCCCGCTGCTCGGCTCCTATGCGTGCGCCATTCCCGGCATCATGGCGACGCGCACGATCGAAAACGCCCGCGATCGCCTTGTCACCATCCTCGTCGCGCCACTGATGAGCTGCTCCGCGCGCCTGCCGGTTTACCTGTTGATGATCGCCACGCTGCTACCCGGCGATGTCGTCCCCGCGGGCCAGAAGGCCGCCATCATGCTTTCCATGTATGCGCTCGGCACGGGCGGCGTGTTCTTCTTCGCCTGGCTGTTCAAGCGCACGCTCTTCAAGAGCGCACCGCAGCACATGATCATGGAGCTGCCACCCTACCAGCCGCCGCGCTTCAAGGAAATCCTCCGCCACATGCTCGAGCGCGGCTGGCTGTTCCTCAAGAACGCCGGCACCATCATCCTCGGCATCTCCATCGTGCTCTGGTTCCTCACGACCTACCCGAAGCACCCGAATCCCGCGGCGACCGCGACCGAGCAGATCGCCCAGAGTTTCGCCGGCCAGGCCGGCCATCTGATCGAACCGGTGATCAAGCCGCTCGGCTTCGACTGGCGCGTGGGCATCGGCCTGATCACTTCGTTCGCCGCCCGCGAGGTCTTCGTGAGTTCGATGGGCGTCATCTTCGGCGTTGAAAACGCGGACAACGACACCACGCCGCTCCGCGACGCCTTGCGCCACGCGCACTGGCCGACCGGCAGCCCGCTGTTCACCCCGCTCGTTTGCCTCACGCTGATGGTATTTTATGTTTTCGCCATGCAGTGCATGAGCACGCTGGCCGTCGTGAAACGCGAAACCAACAGCTGGAAATGGCCGCTGTTCCAGGTCGCCTACATGACCGGCACCGCCTGGCTCGTGTGCCTGATCCTCTACCAAACCGGCCGCGCGCTGGGATATTGAAACCACGGAATTTTCACAGAAGGAAACAAAGCCAACCAAGTCCGGGCATTCCCTTCGTTCCCTCCGTTCCCTTCTGTAAAATCCAATGACTTCCTCCGTCCAAACCATCATCGCTCTCGTCGTCGTCGCCATCGCGACGGCGTTGCTGCTGCGCTCGTGGTTCGGAAAAAAGAAATCATCCGGCTGCGGGAGCGAAGGCTGCTCGGCGGTGAGCCCGGAGATCAAGAAGCTCCAAGCGAAGCTGAAACGTTGATTGGACGGCTTTGGGAGGTGGGAGGGGTTTTATACCCCGACCGCGAAGGCGGCGCGATTCCCGTCGGGGTATAAAACCCCTCCCACCCAACAAACAATTACGCCACCGCGGCCTGCGGCAGAACTTTCCGCTTCCCGATCGGCAACACAATGAGCGAGGCCACGACACACAGCGCCCCGGCGCTGAAGAATGCCAGCGTGTAGCTGCCCGTGCTCGTCCGCAGCGCGCCGGCCGCAAACGCCGCGAAAGCCGCGCCGACCTGGTGCGCCGCCACCACCCAGCCGAAGACGATGCTGGCCTTCTCGCGACCGAAGACCTCGCCGGTTAGTTTCACGGTCGGCGGTACGGTGGCGATCCAATCGAGTCCGTAGAAAAGCGCGAAAAGGCCGAGCCCGAGCGAAGGCCCGACCAGGGCCGCCGGCAGGAACAGCAGCGACAACCCGCGCAGGAAATAATAACCGAAGAGCAGGTAACGGCAGTTGTAGCGATCGCTGAGCCAGCCGGAAGCCGTCGTGCCCACGAGATCGAACAACCCCATCGCCGCCAGCAGGCTCGCGGCGCGCACCTCGGGAATCCCGCAATCAAAGGCCGCCGCGACCATGTGTGTGCCGATCAATCCATTCGTGCTCGCGCCACAGACAAAAAACGATCCCGCCAGCAGCCAGAAATCCCGCACGCGCACGGCTTCGAACAAGGTGGTGATCGCGCGCTTGGCCGGATTGGCCTTGATCCCCTCTGGAGAGGGGTGACCGGAGGCCGGGGCGTGTTCGGGCGCTCCCGTCTCCCCATACGGCCGCTGCCCCACATCGCGTGGGTTGTCCCGCATCAGCCACCAGATCACCGGCACCGCGAGCAGCGTTGCCGTCGCCACGATCCACGGCGCCGCGCGCCAATTACCGTTGGCCGTCACGGCACTCGCGAGGATCGGCAGGAAAATCAATTGCCCGGTCGCGGTGCTGGCCGTCAGCAACCCCATCACCAACCCGCGCCGTTCCGTGAACCAGCGGTTTGCCACCGCGGCGCCGAGCACCGTTGCCGCAAGGCCCGAGCCCGCGCCGACCACGAAGCCCCACAGGATCACAAAGTGCCAGTACTGGGTCGCGATCGTCGAGAGCCCATAGCCGCCCGTGAGCAGCAGCATGGCGGCGACCATCGTGCGGGGCAGGCCGAAGCGCTGGTACAACGCCGCCGCGAACGGGCCGATGAGTCCGTAGAGAAAAATATTGATCGAGACGATCGATGACACCGTCGCGCGGCTCCACTGGAATTCATTCCCGAACGGCAGCAAAATCACGCCCGGGGTCGCCCGCGCGCCCGCCGCCGCGAGCAGCGTGAAAAACGTCACGCCCGCGGCGATCCAGGCATAATGCAGGCGCGGGCGGGCGGCGGTTTGGCTCATGGGTCCGCCGGAGAATGTACGCCGGTGGTTTCGTTGCAAGCGGCCGGCCAGTGTCTGGTCGGCCAATGGGGGAACTGTCGGTGGTCGCCGGTTTCCATCGCCAATCCTACACACCCCGCCCTGTCGGACAGCAGTCTCCGCCGGGCCTACGGCGCCCAAGCCCTTCTCAAGCCGGAACCATTCAGGAGAAACCGCGAAGGACGCGAAGAAACGCGAAAATCGCGAGTCAGGCCTGATCCTCGGTGATGCCCTGCCTTACTCACTCTTTCGAGATCCGGGGCAAACCAGAATTTTCCCGGTAGACCTTCGCGGAGCTTCGCGCCCTTCGCGGTTCAATTGCCTCGTTCCGGCTTCATCGAGGGGACTTCGGCAACGCTTGGTTGGAATCCCCCTATGAAGAGGGGTGGCGCGCAGCGCCGGGGTGTGCAGGCGCTCACTTGCGATGACGCGAATAAACGCCACGCTATGCCCCATGAAAGCCGCCGTCATCACCGAGATCAAAAAGCCCGTCTCCTTCCAATCGGTTCCCGATCCCGTCGCCAGCGCCGGGCAGGTCGTGGTGAAACTCAAGGCCGCCGCGCTCAATCACCGCGATCTCTGGATCCAGCTCGGACAATACGCCGGCATCAAGCTGCCGGTCATCCCAGGCTCCGATGGCGCTGGCATCGTCGAGTCCGTCGGCCCGGGCGTGGAATCCGCGTGGGTCGGCCGCGAGGTCATCATCAACCCGTCGCTCGACTGGGGCATCGATACGCGGGCGCAGAGCCCGAAGTTTCGCATCCTCGGGCTGCCCGACAGCGGAACCTTCGCCGAGAAAATCGCCGTGTCCGCCAGCAATCTCGCGGCGAAGCCCGGACATCTTTCCTGGCAGCAAGCCGCGGCGCTGCCGCTGGCGGGCATGACCGCGTGGCGCGCGCTTTTCACCCGCGCGCAACTGACGGGCGGCGAACGCGTGCTGGTCACCGGTGTCGGCGGGGGCGCGGCCTTGTTCGCCCTCCAGTTTGCGGCCGCCGCGGGGGCGGAGGTGTGGGTGACGTCCAGCGTGCCGGAGAAGCTCGAGCGCGCCCAAGCGCTCGGTGCCGCCGGCGGCGTCAACTACCTCGACGGCGACTGGCCGGCGCAGCTGCAGAAAAAAGCCGGCGCCCTGTTCGACGTGATCATCGACAGCGCCGGCGGCGAGGGCTTCGGCAGGCTCATCGAGCTGACCAAGCCGGGCGGCCGCATCGCCTTCTTCGGCGCCACCACCGGCAACCCGCCCGGCATCGACCTGCGCAAATGTTTTTTCCGCCAGATCAGCATCCTCGGCAGCACCATGGGCTCGCCCGGCGACTTCGCCGGCATGACGCAGTTCGTCGAGATGCACCGGCTCACGCCCATCGTGGACCAGGTGTTCCCGCTCGCCGAGACCGAGGCCGCTTTCCGCCACATGGAGGCCGCGGCCCAGTTTGGGAAGATCGGGCTGGAGATGTAGGGGCGCCGCTTGACGGCGCCCGGGCGTCGTCGAGCGACGCCCCTACAGGTTCTTAACCCACTGCACCAGCTCATGCAGGAGCGCGGCGGTCGCCTCGCCGAGGAAGATGAAATAAAAGACCCCCGCGGTGAACACGATATAGCCCCCCAGGATGAACAGCCCGTCGCGCTCGAGCAGGCCGGCGGCCAGGAGCAAAATCGTCCACGCCGGGAAGCTGTTGGTGAAGGGAATCGGCAACGGCAGCAGCAGCGCGAGCGCCGCGGTGAGCATGAGCAGGGCGTGCAATTGCACGAGGAACGGCGTGTCCGTGAGGTACGTCAGGCGCGGCCGGAGGAATTTCTCGAGGAAACGAAGCACGCGCTCCGCGACGCCCAGAAGTCTTTTCAAAAACCCGGCGGGCAGCTCGCGCCGCTGGAGTTTCATCGGCAGCCACGGCCGCTGTCCGAGCGAGAGCCGGAGGGCGATGAGCGCGATCGCCAGGCCGAAGGGCGTGGAAAGTCCGGGCAGCGGGATCGGCGTCACGAACGGCAGCGCCAGCAACAGCACGAGCAACATGTAGGCCCGGCCCTGCAGCGTATAGATCACCTCGCGCAGCGTGATCGCGCGCTCGGCCGAGCCGTCGCGCAGCTCCCCCAATTCGACCGACAGCTTGCGCGGCGTCGGCTGGTCGGCCCGGAGGCGGATCTTCACGGCCGCCTCCCCTTGGAGGAGCTTGCTGGCAAGCGATCAGGACGCATGCGCTTGCTCACGCGCGTTCCATCGCTTGCCAGCAAGCTCCGGCAAATGGCGGCCCGCCTCATGTGCCGCGCCTGTTCCCGTAGAGTTCGACGTGGAGCCGCGGCGCGTAGCGGTAGCCACGGGACTTGCAGAGCTCGCCAAGCCAGCCGGCCTTCGCCCGCAAGGCCTCCACCGTGACGCCTTCCGGCATCAACAGCACCTTCGCGCGCGGAATTTCGCGCCCAAGCTGTGCCAGCATGGTTTCGATTTCGTTCACGTCCTCCTCCGCAGACACCACAAACTTCAATTGGTAGCCGTAAGCATCGATCCACGCTTTCACGACGTCCGGCTGCCACCGCAAGCTCTCGTGTTTCGCCCGCCACGTCGCCGACAGGCGGTCGTCCGGCGCCGAGCCGGCGAGCTTCGGGCTGAGCGAGGCGAGGTCGCACGCGATCCCTTCCGGCGGCACCGTCGCCGCGGTCTCGATGGTGATGTGATGACCGAGGCGCTTCAGCGCCGCCGCGAGCTCGCGGATTTCCTTCGCGATCATCGGCTCGCCGCCGGTGAGGACCACGTGTCGCGCCGGGTGCTTTTTGACCTCGGCGAGGATGGCCTCGACCGTCATCGGCGTGCCCTCCGGCGACCACGACGCATACGGCGTGTCGCACCAGTTGCAGCGCAGGTTGCAGCCGCTGGTGCGCACGAAGACCGAGGGAACGCCGGTGAGTTCGCCCTCGCCTTGGAGTGAATAGAATATTTCCGAGATTAGCATAGGCCCTATGGGTCCTATAGGCCTTATAGGGCCTATATCAAACCACGCCCGGCCCTTTCGGCAGCGGCGGCGTGCTCTCGTATTTCGTCGGGTCGGCCACGCCCGCCAGCAGGAAAGCCTCGCGCCGCTCCACGCAGGTGCCGCATTTGCCGCAGTGGACGGCGCCGCCCTTGTAACACGACCAGGTCTGCGCGAAATCCACCCCGAGGCGCGCGCCCTCCGCGGCGATCTGGGCCTTGGTCATCGCGATGAACGGGCGCAGCAACTGGATGCCGGCGTACGTACCCCGCTGCATCGCCTGGCCCATCGCCTGCATGAAATCCTCGCGGCAATCCGGATAGATCGCGTGGTCGCCGCCATGCGCGGCGATGACCAGGCCTTCCGCGCCCACGCTCTCGGCCAGGCCCGCGGCGGCGGCGAGCATGATGCCGTTGCGAAACGGCACCACCGTGCGCTGCATGTTCTCGTCGGCATAGTGTCCCTCGGGAATGTCCCCGCCGGTTTTCAAAAGGTCCGAGGCGAAGAGCTTGCCGATGAAATCCAGCGGGATGACCTGGTGCGGCACGCCGGCGAGCTTCGCCTGCGCCGCCGCCATGGGCAGCTCGCGGTGGTTGTGCTTGGCCCCGTAGTCGAAGCTGACGGCGGCGCGCACGTCGTGCCGCCACCGCGCCCAATGGAGCGCGGTCACGGAATCCATTCCGCCGGAACAGAGCACGACAACCTTCATGCGGGGAGATTGGCCACAAAAGGCACAAAAACCACCAAAAGATTCCTTTCTTATCTCGAAGCCAAATCAGGACCGGATTTCACCGATTCGGATCGGGTGGGGCGGATTTTTTGCGCTTTTTGTGCCTTCTATGGCCAAAGAATCCCGGCTTTACTGCCCCCGAAATTTGGGCTTTTTTCAGGGCTCCTTGCTGTCCGTGGGCGGACATTTCTTGATGATCATCCTGCACGATCCCCTTTGCGCCGAGTACGGCTCGCACCTGCGACCCGAGCAACCGGCCCGCGTGCGGCGCAGTGCGGCGCATCTGCAGGCCGCCCACCCTCACTGGACCTGGCAAAAAGCCGCCATTGCGGAGGAAGCCGTGCTCCTCAGGGCACACACGCCGGAGCTGCTCAGGCGGGTGCAGCAGGCGGCGGATATCGACGGCGACACCCCGCATTTTCCCGGCATCTATGACCACGCCCGCCGGGCCGTCGGTGCCGCGCTGGCCGCGGCGGACCTCGCCCTCGCGGGCCAGCCGGCCTTTTCCCTGATGCGTCCGCCCGGACACCACTGCACGCGCACCCAGGCAATGGGTTTTTGCTACCTCAACCAGATCGCCGTTGCCGCCCTCCGCGCCGAAGCCGCCGGCCACCGCGTGGCCGTCTGGGATTTCGACGCCCACCATGGCAACGGCACCGAGGACATCCTGCGCAACCGTCCGAACCTCCTGTTCGTGTCGGTCCACCAATCTCCCGGCTATCCCGGCACCGGCACCGCGTCGTTCGCCAACTGCCAGAACTTCTCCGTTGTCCCGCACACCCCGCGCGAAGCGCACATGGCGGACCTCGCCCGCTCCTGGGACAAGGTCCTCGGCTTCCGGCCCGACCTGGTGCTCGTCTCCGCGGGCTTCGATGCCTACGCCCGCGACCCGATCACCGAAATGACCCTCGAACAAGAGGACTTTGCCACCCTCGGCCGCTGGTTGCGCGAAAGCGCCCTGCCGGCCGCCGCCATCCTGGAAGGCGGCTACAGCCCCGACCTGCCGCAACTCATCGACGGCTTCCTGTCGGCGTGGGCCGCCTGAATCACCGATGCCTGTCCCCACCCATGCCGCCATCCCTTGTAGGAGCCTGCTTGCAGGCGATTCGAAATCTCTTCCACCCCAAAACCACCCCACCGCCCGCCCGCCGGTCCCGCCCCTCACGCCCACGCCCTGAAGCCTCCCGGCCCGCCGCCCGCCCCTTGAATACCGCTCCGCACTACCAACTGATCACCCGGCCCGAACAGCTCGCGCCGCTCTACGCCGCCCTCGACCGCTGCGACGAAATCGCGCTCGATACCGAGGCGGACAACCTCTTCCGCTACAAGACGCGCGTCTGCCTCCTGCAGATCCACGTGGTCGGCGAGATCCATCTCGTCGACCTGCTGGCCGACCTCGACCTCTCCGCCCTCTGGCCGCGCCTCGCCGCCAAGCCGCTCATCATGCACGGCAGCGACTACGACCTGCGCCTGCTGTGGGAGCTCTGCCGCTTCGAGCCCACCCGCCTCTTCGACACGATGTTCGCCGCCCAGCTGCTGAGCATCCCGCGCTTCGGGCTCGCCGCGCTCCTCGAGCAGCACTTCGGCGTGCATCTCGACAAGGACCACCAGAAGGCCAACTGGTCGCAGCGGCCGCTCGACCGCGACATGCTGGATTACGCCGCGATGGATGTGTTTTACCTGCCGCGACTGCGCGACCAGCTCCGCGACGAATTGGTCAGGCTCGGCCGCCTCGAGTGGCTCGAACAGCGCTGCCGCTGGCAGATCGAGGCGGGCCGCGACGGCTTCACCGCGCCCGACGAGAACGCCTGGCGCGTCAACGGCTCCGAGAAACTCCGCGGCCGCGGGCTCGGCGTGCTGCATGCGATCTGGCACTGGCGCGAAAGCTGGGCCGAGAAGATCAACACGCCGCCCTTCAAGGTCGTCGGCAACGAGATGCTCGTCCGCATCGCCCGCGCCGCCGACGAGGGCGCGCCGCCCGAGGAAGTGATGCGCGTCAACCTCGGCCGCCGCCACGACCGGCTGTTTCCCTCGCTGGCGGAAGCCATCCGCCAAGGCTTCGCCATCGATGTCCAGACGTTGCCGCGCCGCGAACGCCGGCGGGATTTCAACCCGATGACGCCCGACGAACTCGCGCGCCAGGACCGCATCAAGGCCGACCGCGACCGTCTCGCGCAGGGCCTGAACCTGGATCCCACGCTGATCGCCACCCGTTCCCAGCTCGTGCAGATCGCCCGCGACCCCGCGAGCATCGACGCGGTGCTGCTCCCCTGGCAGGCGAAGTTGCTGAAGGCCGAGCCGGCTTGGAAGGGTTGAACACGACCCCTTATGTTCGCGGTGCCTTCAGCCAGTAGGGCCGGTCTCCGACCGGACCGGGCCAGTCTTCGCCTGGCCCTACCCGCATGACCGACTCCGCCAACATCGCCCGCCACCTGCCGCTGATGGCAGCCCTCCAGCCGGACCGGGCGGCGATCAAGGTTCCCCGCGGGCGCACCCCGGACGGACGGATCGACTACCTCGCGCTTTCGTTTCGCGAACTCGACGGCGAGGTGGATGCCTGGGCGGCGAAACTCACGGCGCGTGGCGTGCGCCCGGGCGACCGCGTGCTCGTAATGGTCCGCCAGGGCCTGCCGCTGATCGCCGCCGCCTTCGCGCTCTTCAAGCTCGGCGCCGTGCCGGTCATCATCGACCCCGGCATGGGCCGGAAAAACTTCCTGGCCTGCGTGGCCCGCTCGAAACCGCGCGTGCTGCTCGGCATCCCGCTGGCGCAAGGCATGAGCCATCTGTTCCGCAGGGCGTTCAAGTCCGTGGAAATTCGCGTGTGGGCATCCGGATCGACCACGGCGCGCCTGGCCCAGGCCGCTCAAATCTCAAATTCGAAGTTTGCGATGGTGAAGAGCACCGCCGCGGATCTCGCGGCGGTGCTCTTCACCTCCGGCTCCACCGGCGCGCCCAAGGGCGTCTGCTACGAACACGGCATGTTCGAGGCCCAGGTGCGGCTGGTGCGCGACACCTACGATATCCAGCCGGGCGAAGTGGACCTGCCGATGCTGCCGATCTTCGCGCTCTTCAATCCGGCGCTCGGCATGACGACCATCGTGCCGGAGATCGACCCGAGCCGGCCGGCCACGGTCGATCCCGAGAAAATTGTCCAGGCCATCCGGCAGGAGGGCGTCACCAACTCCTTTGGCTCCCCGACGCTCTGGCGGATCATCAGCCGGCACTGTTTGCAAAACAACGGGACGCTCCCGTCGATGAAGCGCGTGCTGATGGCGGGAGCGCCGGTCCCGCCGCAGCTCTTCGACGACGTTCAGAAAATCCTGCCGAACGGGACGGCCCACAGCCCCTATGGAGCGACCGAGTCGCTGCCGGTTGCCAGCATTTCCAGCCACGAAGTCCTGGGCGAAACCGCCAGCGCGACTGCCGCGGGCAAGGGGACGTGCGTCGGCCGGCCCGTTAAAGAGATCACCCTGAAGATCATCGCGATCAGCGACGATCCACTGACCGAAATAAAGGAACTCCCGGTCGGCGAGATCGGCGAAATCGTCGTCTCCGGCCCCGTGGTGACGAAGGAGTACGACCAGTTGCCGGAGGCCACGGCATTGGCCAAGATATCAGATTTAAACGCCCAACTCTCAAATACGCCCTGGCACCGCCTCGGCGACCTCGGATACCTCGATGCCTCCGGACGCCTGTGGTTCTGC
This sequence comes from uncultured Oleiharenicola sp., assembly GCA_964515595.1. GTDB lineage: Bacteria > Verrucomicrobiota > Verrucomicrobiia > Opitutales > Opitutaceae > Lacunisphaera. The sequence goes on from CAZEUN010000012.1 coordinate 21,373, forward strand.
GGACGCAAAGCCGAGCGCGTCATGACGAAGTCCGGGCCGCTCTACACAGAACAGATCGAGCCGATTTTCAACGCCCACCCGGATGTGTTGCGCAGCGCGCTGATCGCGACCGGCCACGACCATCGGCGGGCCGCGATTGTAGTCGAGCCGCGGTCGCGCGACGTGGTGGCGACGCCTTCGCTGCGCCGGAAACTGGTCCGGGAACTGCGTGTGCTCGGCGCCGCGCATTCGCATACGGACCTGATCCGGCTCGCGTACCTGCATCCGCATTTCCCGGTCGACGTCCGCCACAACGCCAAGATCCACCGCCTCGCCCTCACCCGCTGGGCGGCCGGCCACCATGGCTACGAACTCGACAAGCGCGACGTCTCCCGCGAGGTGCTGAAACAATAGCCTCTTCGCTCCCCCCAGAACGACAGGCATAGGTTCGCCGTATTTATCCGTGTTATCCGTGAAATCCGTGGTTAAAAAAAACCAGCCCGATGTCCCTGCTCTCCGTCCGTAGAAATTTTCCCACCTTCATCACCGGGGCCAGCGGCTTCATCGGTGGCAAGATTGCCGAGCGGCTCCTGTCCGAGGGCCGGCGCGTGCGTGTACTGTCGCGACGACCGTTGCCGCAGCTCGAGTCCCTGGGCGCCGAGGTGATTGAAGGCGATCTCGACAACCGCGAGGCGCTGCGCCGCGGCTGCCTGGGGACCGAAACCGTCTTTCATGTCGCGGGCCGCGTCGGCGTATGGGGTTCGCGCCGGGAATTCTTCGCCGTCAATGTCGGCGGCACGCGCAACGTCATCACCGCGTGCCAGCAGGCCGGCGTGGCGCGGCTCATCTACACCAGTTCCCCGAGCGTCGTCTACAACGGCGGCGATCTGGCCGGCGTCGACGAATCCGCGCCGCTCTGCCTCGCCGCGCCGTGTGGTTACCCGACCAGCAAGGCCGCGGCGGAAATGGAGGTCCTGGGGGCCCACAGCGCGAAACTCGCGACCATCGCCCTGCGGCCGCACCTGGTGTGGGGCCCGGGCGACCGGAACGTCGTGCCCCGCGTGCTCGCGCTCGCGAAAGCGGGCCGCCTCAAAATCATCGGCTCGGGCCGAAACAAGGTCGACGTCACGCACATCAGCAACGTCGTTGACGCCCATCTCCTCGCGGAGGGCGCCCTGCTGACGGGCAGCACCGCGCCGTTCCACGTGCCGACCCGCCCCGGCGAATCCCGCGCGGGCCTGCCCGTGACCGGCCCCGGTGGCCGTGCCTATTTCATCACCAACGGCGAGCCCGTCGGGTTGTGGGACTGGATCAACCAGGTGCTGCGCGGCCTCGGCATCCCGGAAGTCACGCAACGCGTCCCGCTGCCGGTCGCCTACACCGCCGGCGGCCTGATGGAAGCGCTCTGGCGCGTGTTGCCGCTGAAGGGCGAGCCGCCCATGACGCGTTTCGTGGCGAAGGAAATGTCGACCGACCACTGGTTCAACATCGCCGCCGCACGCCGGGACCTCGCCTATCATCCGCTGGTCACGGTCGAGCAGGGCACCGCCGAGCTGATCGAACATTACCGGCGCAATCCCGCCGCGGCGCAGCCGGCGGGACCGGCCTGACTCAGACCCGCCCGGCCTGGTTGATCGCTGAGGCCAAGGACCGGGCAAACGGAGAACTCTAACCACTATTGAGACTTACCCTAAGAAGTTACGCGAGCTTTGTAGGGCCGTCGCTCCTCGACGGGCCGTGCCAACTCCGCCCTCATCCCCGAAACAACTGAAGGCACAGGGAGTATAGCCGCGACGGTCGGTCGGTGATTCGATGTTGCCGAGGATTGAAAGCGCGACGGCCCGTCGACAAGCGACGGCCCTACAACGGACATTGAGAGCAGCTCGCGCTGCGTGCCGACGACCGGCTTCGTCCCTTGCGCCCTCCTCTCGAGCGTTCAGCCGTATTCCGTCCCTTTGCGATGACAGGCATCGTCACTTCTTCAGGTAAGTCTCAATAATGCCTCGCCTAACGGCACGGCTACCGAGTGCGCGCCGCCTCATCGGCTCCGCAGTGGGCTACGGAGGTCGGCTAATCGCCGACTGAAAAGTTCAAACCGGGTTTCGGTCTTGTCGCGGCGATCAGCCGCGCCTCCGAACCAAAACCGGAGCCGATTAGGCGAAGGGCTTTCCCAAGCGGAGCCGGTGGGCGGAGCATTCGCGGTTAAATTCCGGGAATCCGCGAGTTTGCTGACACTCCCGGCAAGGGGGAAACGGTCCCGCTTGAATAAATTCGTCCGACTCAGACCGCGGCCTTGCGCCGGCGCTGCCAGGCCACCACCCCGAGCGCCATCGCGCCAGCCATCGCCGCCCAGGTGGATGGCTCCGGAATCGGCGACGGGGCGCCCAGGGAGGTCAGGGGCTGATTGAAAGCCGCGATCTCGGTCGTCCCGTTGAAAATATAGAGCTTCGCGTGCTTCACGTTCCAATCGGCAAGATCCCCGATAAACGTGGGCGACGCCGGCAGGTTGAAATCCCCATCGGTGAACACCCCGCCGCCATACTTGGTGAGCTCGAAGGAGTAATTGACCACCGGGTAGGTGCTGCTGCCTCCCACGAGAAAAGGATCCACGGTCTCCGTCAGCGGCCACTTCGTGCTGATCGTGAGGCCGTCCCACGAGCCGTTCACGGCATTGTTCATGGTGATGCGGACGTCGTTGGAGGTGTGGGACCAGACCGACCCATCCCACAGATTGACGGTCAGGCTGAGGGTCGCCGCCGGACGCAGCACCTGCGTCGGGTAGGCATCGATCACGGACGCGGCCGTATCGTAGGAGAAACCCAGGGAGAAGGTCCGCTGCACGATGGACGAGGTCGTGTAGTTGTAGGTGTTGTACGTGCCGGTGCCGTAAAACTCCACGATCGTCGCATGGGCCGCCTGCGCTGCGGACAGCGCACCGAGCAAAAGCAGTTTCGAAAATTTCATGCGCCGAGGTTTCGCCCCCGACGACCGCAAGCAATCCCCGGCTGCGTCCAAACCCTACGCGTTTCTGCGTAGCGGTGTTTGCCGCGGCCGGCTCACTCGCCCCGCTGCCGCACGGCCTCGAAGAGCGTGATGATCGTCGCCATGGCGACGTTGAGCGAGTCCGCCTGGCCGGCCATCGGGATGCGCACGAGGACGTCGGCGCCCTTCATCCAGAATTCGCTGAGGCCGTATTGTTCGCTGCCCATCACAATCGCCAGCGGGCCGCGCAGGTCGGTCCGGGTATAAATGTTCGGGGTGTGCGGGGTCGTGGCCGCCGTGCGGATGTTTTTTTCCTTCAGCCACGCGTGCACCGCGGTGCTCTCCGCCACCACGATGGGCACGGAGAACAGCACGCCGGTCGAGGCGCGCACGACGTTGGGATTGAAAATATCCGTCACCGCATCGCACACGATCACCGCATGGCAGCCGGCGGCGTCCGCGCTGCGCAGGATGGTGCCGAGGTTGCCGGGTTTCTCGATGGATTCGACGACCAGCAGGAAGGGGCTGGCCGGAAGCTTCAGGTCGTCCAGGCCGTGCTTCCATTGCGGGGCCACCGCCAGCAGGCCGTCCGGGCGCTCGCGGTAAGCGACCTTGGCAAAGGCGTCCTTCGACAGCTCGAACACCTGGGCCCCGGCCTGCCTGGCCTGCTCGATCAGCGCCGGCTCGTTTTCACCCAGGAACCAGTCGGGGCTGAAATACAGCTCCTTGGAGCGGACGCCCTTCTCCAACGCCCGGCGGATCTCGCGGTAGCCCTCGACGAGGAAAAGCCCCGCTTCATCGCGGTCCCGCCGCTCGCGGAGCTTCACGAGCTGCTTGACGCGCGGATTCTGGAGGCTGGTGATCTTTTCGGGGCTCACGATGTAAATTTAACCACAGGGCCACAGAGAGCACGGAGAATTGGGACTAGGCAAATCCCTAAAACCTCTGTGTCCTCTGTGTCCCTGTGGTTAAACGCAAATTCAACGACCAGCCCTTCCCGTACCATCACGAGCTCGAGCTGGAGATCGCCACGCTGACCAATCTCGGCGTCGGGCTGGGTCGTGTTCAGGTGGGCGAAGGCAAATGGGTGGTGATGGTGCCGTTCACCCTGCCAGGGGAAACCGTGCGCGTGCGCGTCTTCCGGAACCACAAGAATTACTCCGAGGCCGACCTGCTCGCGGTGCTCACACCGTCCCCGCACCGCATCGATCCCCGGTGCCCGCTCTTCGGTCGCTGCGGTGGCTGCCAATACCAGCACCTGACCTATGCCGAGCAGCTGAAATGGAAACGCCAGCAAGTGGAGGAGCTTTTGAAATACATGGCCGGCGTGGAGTTTTCCGTCGCCCCGGTCATCGGCTCGCCGCGGGAGTTTGGGTACCGGTCGAAGCTCACGCCGCATTTTAAAGCGTATTATGGAGGGTCGGCCTCCCGGCCGACCGCGGACGGGCAGGAGCCCGTCCCTCCACCCGAGCCTCCCATCGGCTTCCTCAAGCAAGGCACGCGCTTCGATCTGATCGACGTCCCGCAATGCCCGATCGCGACCCCCGAGATCAATGCGCGGCTGCCCGAAGTGCGGGCAAAAACCCGGGCGCGACTCGCCGCCGGGGAATACAAGCGCGACGCCACCCTGCTGCTCCGTCATGCGCAGGAAGGCGTGGTCACCGATTACGACGCGGTGATCCACGAGAAGATCGGCGACCTGCGCCTGCACTTCCTCGCGCGCGATTTCTTCCAGAACAACCCGTTCATCCTGCCCGCCTTCACGGGCTACGTCCGCGAACAGGCATCCGGCAGCGGCGCGAAGTTCCTCGTCGATGCCTACTGCGGCAGCGGCCTCTTCGCGCTGAGCTGCGCGCCGGCATTCGAAAAGGTCGCGGGCATCGAACTCAGCGAGACGTCCATCAAGTTCGCGACCGAGAATGCCGCCGCCAACGGCATCGCCAACGCCACGTTCAAGGCCGGCGACGCGTCGCAAATCTTCGCGGGCCTCGAGTTTCCGCCGGCGGACACCGCCGTGGTCATCGATCCGCCGCGCAAGGGCTGCGATGAATCCTTCCTCAACCAACTCTTCGCCTTCGGGCCCCGCGCGGTGGTTTATGTGTCGTGCGATCCCGCGACGCAGATGCGCGACCTGAAGGGGTTTCTCGCGGCCGGCTATCGGCTGACCGCCGTCCAGCCGTTCGATCTGTTCCCGCAGACCCGCCACCTGGAATGCGTCATCACCCTCGTGAAGGGCTGATTTTTTTCGATGTCCCGGCTCAAATTCACCCTCGAGAAGGAGGCGGCGGGCACGCAGGCCCGCGCGGCGCGTTTCCAGACCTTGCACGGCGAGGTGCAGACGCCGGTCTTCATGCCGGTCGGCACGCAGGCGACCGTCAAGGCGCAGACCGTCGACACGATGAAGGCCACGGGCTCGACCGTGCTGCTCGCCAACACCTATCACCTGCTGCTGCGCCCGGGCCTCGAGGTCTTCCGGAAATTCGGCGGCATCCACCGTTTCATGAACTGGGACGGCCCGGTGCTCACGGATTCCGGCGGGTTTCAGATTTTCTCGCTGCCCACCGAGCGCGCCATGAACGAGGAGGGCGCGCGTTTCCAAAGCTATGTGAACGGCGACTTCTTCATGCTGTCCCCCGAGACGAGCATCGCGGCGCAGAAAGCCATCGGCAGCGACATCATGATGGTCCTCGACCAGTGCATCCCCTCCACCGCGCCCCGCGACGAGGCGGAGGCGGCCATGGAACTCACGCACCGCTGGGCGCGGCGCTCCCTGGATGCCCGCGGCGACTCCCCGGCGGCGCTTTTTGGAATTGTGCAGGGCGCGTGTCACCAGGATCTCCGCAAGAAGAGCGCGGCGTTCCTCCGCGAGCTGCCGTTTGACGGCCTCGCGATCGGCGGGCTGGCCGTGGGCGAGACGCCGGCGGAACGTTATGAGTTCACCGGGCTCGTCACGCCCGAGCTGCCCAAAAACCTGCCGCGCTACCTGATGGGCGTCGGCACCCCGCTCGACATCCTGGAAGCCGTGCATCGCGGCGTGGACATGTTCGACTGCATCATCCCCGGGCAGCTCGCCCAGCGCGGCGTGGCCTTCACGGCGCGGGGCCGCGTCCAGCTGCGTCGCGCGCCGCACAAACTGGCCGAGACCCCGCTGGAAGCCGGCTGCGACTGCGCCACCTGTCGGAATTATTCGCGCGCGTACCTGCATCATCTCGTCAAGGCGGACGAAATGCTCGGCTGGCACCTGCTCGGCATCCACAACTTTGCCTTTTATCACCGGCTGATGCGGGACATGCGCGCCGCCATCCTGCGCGATGAATTTGTCGCCTTCTACGAGCGCAACCGCACGGAACTCGGCCGCATGGATGAAGAGGACGTCGTCCACCCGGTTAAGAAACGCCACCCGACGCGCGTGAAGCACCTCGGCGACTACGACATCGTCACGAGCCCGCAGGGTTACTCGAGCATCCGGCAAATCAGTTCCGGCGAGGTCATGCATTCCGTTAACCGGCCGGCGGACGAGGCACAGCGGCTTTATGTGGAGCAATCCGGTCTGGCCGGGCGCCTCTTACTCCCGCCAGTGGTAGGGGCGTCGCTCGACGACGCCCGCGGGCGTCCGCCAGGAACGCCCCTACGAAATGAGGACTTCGAACTGGTCATCTGGGACGTCGGCTTGGGCGCCGCCTCCAATGCCATGGCCGCGGTGCAATGCTTCGAGCAGGCCTTCGCCACGCACGGTGCGGCCGCGCTGCGTCCGCTGCGGATCGTCAGCTTCGAAATCGACCTGGATCCGCTGACGCTGGCGCTGAAATTCGCCAGCCATTTTCCCCACCTGCGCCATGGCGCCCCGCATGCGTTGCTGGAACACGGCCGGTGGACCCATGCCTCCGGCTTGTTGACGTGGGAACTGCGTCGCGGGGATTTCCTCGGCTTCATCGAGTCGTCGCCGGCGCCCGATCTCATTTTCTACGATCCTTTCTCCGCCAAGACCGACACCGGACTGTGGACCTCCGAGGTCTTTGCGCGCATCCACCGGCAGTGCGCGGGCAAACCGGCGGAACTCTACACCTATTCCTCGGCGACGGCGGTGCGCGTCGCGTTGCTGATGGCCGGGTTTTATGTGGCGGAAGGCGTCGGCACGGGTCCGAAGGCGGACACCACGCTGGCGTTCGCGTCCCGCCCAAATCATGCCGGAGCCGCCAAGCTCCTCGGCACGGAATGGCTGGGCCGCTGGCGGCGGAGCATCTCGCAGTTTCCACCCGGATTGAGCGCCGAGGCGAAGGCCGCCTTTGAGAAACAGTTCGTGGCGCATCCCCAATTTGCCGGCCTGGTTTGAGGAGCGTGTTCCCATGCTGCGCCACCTGATCAATCCCGGCCTGGAACTCCGGCAGTTGCAGCTCACGGACGCGCCGGCGCTCTTCGCCGTGGTCGAACAGAACCGGAAAGCCCTGCGTCAGTGGCTGCCGTGGGTGGACGCGACCAACCAGGTGGCGGATAGTGAAGCCTACATCAGGGGCACACTCCGCGATTTTAAGGAGTTCCGTGCTTTTACCGCGGGCATTTGGTCGATGGGCCGGCTGGTGGGGGTGATTGGGCACAACCGGATCGATTGGGCCCATCGCATCGGGTTTCCCGCCTACTGGCTGGCGCCCCAGGCCGAAGGGCAGGGCATCATGACCCAGTGCCTGCGGGCGGTGATTGAGCATGCCTTCACGGAACTTCGGCTGAAACAGTTGGTGGTGGCCGTCGCCACCGAGAATCACCGCGCGCAGAAGCTCCCGTTGCGGCTGGGGTTTAAGCAAGTGAGCACGCTGAAGAAGGCCGAGTGGCTGTATGATCACCATGTGGATCATTACGTGTATAGCCTGGCGGCGCCGAAGCCCTAGCGGCGCCCTATGACCGCCGCTACAGAGTGCCACTACGGCTGGCTTGCCAGCCGTAGGCTTGGCGAAGGCTGGTGAATAACTATCCGTGGATTTTTTCGGGAGTAAGTGGGATAATGCGCGGAGTAGAGAGGTCTGTTGTTTCGAAAATCCCTTTGCGCTGTGCCCCAGCGGCGCCGCGCCGACAAACAGCACCATTGAGTGCTGCGACCCCCGACCGCCTCGTGCGGCCGCTGGCCATAAAAAAAAGGCGCCGGTGTTTCGACACCGGCGCCTGCTGGTTGAGGTGATATGGGTCGCAGCTCGGATTGAAAGGAGCAGCCGTCGTCAGACGGCTGGCGCCAGCGGTCTGACGACCGCTGCTCCTTTAATATGCCATGCCAATGGAGGGCCGCCGCTTGTCGGCGGGCCGGGCCGCGGGCGAACGACGGCCCCGCGACAAGCGCGGGCCCTACATTATATATCCGGAAGCATTCAGTAGAAACCGCGAAGGACGCGAAGAAACGCGAAAGTCGCGAGTCAGACATGATCCTCGGTGATGCCTTGCCGTACTCACTCTTTCGTGATCCCGAGCAAAATCAGGATTTCCCGGTATACCTTCGCGGACCTTCGCGCCCTTCGCGGTTCAATTGCATAGTTCCGGATATATATCGGGTGCGAAGCCGCTGATTGAGTCCCCTCTATGAAGAGGGGCTTGGGAGCCGTAGGCCCGGCGAAGGCTGCTGCCCGTCAGGGCGGGGGGTGTAGGGAGCCTACTTCGCCTCCGCATCAAACACCGGCTTCTCCAGCACCGGCTTGCCGCCGAGGTAGCGGCTCAGCCAGCTCTGCATTTCCCAGTGCCAGTAGATCGCGTTCTGCGGCGTGAGCACCCAGTGGTTTTCATTGGGGAAAATCACCAGGCGCGAGGGCACGCCCATCGACTGCAGGATCTGGTAGAACGCCGTGCCGTTCACGTAGGGCACGCGGTAATCCATTTCGCCGTGGATGATCAGCATCGGCGTCTTGAAGTTCTTCGCATACGTCACCGGGTTGTTGCGCTGCATGCCCTCGGCATTCTTCCACGGCGTGCCGCCGAGCACCTGGGTGAATCCATAGGGCGTCACGTCCGCGCCGTATTGCGTGATGAAGTCGTTCACGCCGGCATGATTGATGATCGCCGCAAAGCGATCCGTGTGCCCCTCGATCCACGCCGCCATGTAACCGCCGTAGCTGCCGCCCGCCGCCGCGATCCGCTTGGGATCGATGTTGGGGAAACGCTTCAGGAGGACGTCGGTCGACTTCAGGATGTCCTCGAGCGGCTTGTCGCCCCACTCGTTGAGAATGCTCTGGGCGAATTTTTCGCCAAAGCCCGTCGAGCCGTGACGGTTCACCCAGGTGACGATGTACCCGGGCGCGGCAAACACGTGGGTGTTCCAGCGGTAGCTCCAACTGTCGCGGCACATCGTGTGCGGGCCGCCATGCATGAGCTGCACGAGCGCGTAAGTCTTCGTCGCGTCGTAGCCGGGCGGCAGCACCAGCCAGCCCTGGACCTTGTCGCCCGCCGCGCCGTCGAACCAGTAGCTCTCGACCTTGCCGAGATCGAGCTTCGCCATGAGCTCGTCGTTGAAATGCGTCAGCTGCTTCACCGCCCCCGTGGCGGGATCGAGCGAGAACAACTCGTTCGGACGGCTTGTCGTGTCGTTAAGAAACACGACGCTGTTCGCCGCCGTGGTCACGGCGCTGGACGTGCCCTCCTGGTAGACCGCCGTCAGGCCGGTGCCATCGGCATTGAGCCTGAACACGGGCACCACGCCCTTGTCCTCGAGCGCCGTCCAGATGGTCTTGCCGTCACTGGAAAACTCCACGTTGCCGACCGCATAGTCGAGGTTCTCGGTCACCGGGGTGTTCCGGCCCGACGCCAGGTCGTGCCGCCAGAGCTTCGGGGACTCCCCGTTGCCGTAGGAGATCTTGCTGTGCACATAGACCAGCGACTTGCCGTCCGGCGCCCACGTCGGACTGTCGTCGTCGCCCTTGTTCTCCGCCGTCACGTTCTTCATCCCGCCCGAGCCGTCGGTCGGGACGAGGTGGATGTCGACGTTGAGAAAATCGCTGTACGGGGGCGGCGTGACATTGACGGCGAGCGCCACGAGCTTGCCGTCGGGCGAGATGTCGTAGTTCACGTCGCCGCTGGTCTGGAACAACACCTTCCATTTGGGCGTGAGGTCCTTGATCTCCTTCGTGGCGATATCCACGCGCACGAGCCGGCTGGCCAGGTTGTCGGTGAGCCAGTGGTCGAAGTAGCGATACTGGCGGTCCTCGGTGACCTTCGCGGTCATCTTCGATTCGCGGCGGCGCTTGAATTCCTTCTTCATGGCCGCGAGGTCCGCCTTCGACAACGTGCCGGCGAGCTCGGGAATCACCGTCGTCGCCACGATCACGCCGGTGCCGTCCGGCAGCCACTTCGGGCTGGCCACGCCCGTGACGAGCTCGAGGATTTTTTCCGGTTCGCCGCCGTCCGTGCGGACCACGTAGAGCGACGCATTCTCATCCTCGCCGCGCTTGGAAATAAAGGCGATGCGCCGGCCGTCGGGGCTCCAGACCGGCGAGCTGTCCGACACCGGCGCGGTCGTGAGGCGCCGCGGCGCCCCGCCGGCCACATCGACGAGCCAGAGGCTCGCGGTGCTCTTGTTTTTTTCGATGGACCATTCCTGCACGGTGAAGGCCGCGGTCTTGCCATCCGGCGACAGCGCCGGGCCGCCGAGGCGTTTGCAGGCCCAGAGGTCCTGCGGGGTGATCGGGCGCCTGTCCGCGGCGAAGACGGTCACGGACAGCGCCAGCGTGAGAAGAAACGCGGTGACGCGGGGGGATTTCATAGGCCGCCATCTTCGATGGCGGCAGGCTAGAGGCAAGAGGCTAGAGGCACGGACCTCCATGATCGAATGTAGGGCCGCCGCTTGTCGGCGGGCCGGGCCGCGTGCGAACAACGGCCCCGCGACAAGCGCGGGCCCTCCATTTTAAAACCTACCGATACTCCACCCATTCCGGCGACGAGTACTGCTCGATCAGCCCGGACACCTCGTCCTCATGCAAATCCGGCCAGGGGGTTTCCCGCGCCTCGACGCGCAAGGCCTGCGCCAGGGCGCTCGTGAAGCGCGCCGAAAAATCGTCCCAATCGACCGGTCCGAGCGCCGACTTCTCGAGGGAGCCCTGGAACAACAGGCCGTGCTTGTTCCGCTTCTGGGCGGCGCCGGCGATTTTCAGGCCGGTGGACGTATTCACGACATCGTACAGCTCGGCGCGTTGGAAACAGACGGTGGGCCCGTCTTCACACGGTTCGCATTCCATTTTCACCGCCGCCGGCTGGCCCAGTTCCACCAGGGCCTTCGCCAGGCACTCGTGCACGATGCGGTAGGATTGCGCCGCGCGCTCGTCGTAGAGCGCGTGGCCCCGCGGCAGGACCAGCGTGTAAGTCCAGTCGTTGCGATGATCCACCATCCCGCCGCCGGTGGGCCGGCGGCAGAGATCGAAGTGTTCCCCGGGGGGAAGGCTTCCGCGGACAAATTCAATTTTCTGGCTGAAGCCGAAGGTGAACGCCGGGCCACGCCACTCATAGTGCCGGAACCGCGGCGCCGGCGGGGCGGGGTAGCGCTGCAGGAGCAGGAAATCCAACGCCATGTTCTCCGCGGCGGCGCCGGTGCGGACGGGGAGGATGTGCAGCGAACTCATGGCCGGATACTCTTTTCCCAAACTCCGTTCCTGCAACCTGTCATTCTGCACCCGGTTCGAAATGGAGGAGGTTGCTTGCAAGCGATCAGGGCGCCCGTCCGCGGAACCACGGGCCGAATCGCTTGCAACCAAGCTCCTCCAAAGGGTTCTCCGTTACCCCCCCCCGGGTTCTTCACGGCCTGGTCGGCCGGCCGTTGCGGAGCGATTCCATCAGCTCCGGCAGGCCGTAGAAACTGGCGAAGGCTTGCGCCCCGAGGACGGCCTCGCGCGGCGGGAAGGGGCGCGTCTCGTGCATCGCCCCGGCGATGATCGCCGCGAGCACCGGCGGCCGGATTTCCGCCCACGCGCGCTGGCGGATGGCGCCGCCCTCGGCGTAATACAAAGCGCGGTCGGGACCGGCATAGACCCTGATCTCCTTCGGTGCCGTCCCCGAAAGCTCGCGCACCGTCAGGGGGTTCTCCCGACTGTATCCCTGGAGCGCACCGGTCAGCCAGGTAAACAGTCCCTGCATCCGACCGAGCACCTGCAGGCGAATGTGCACGTCGGACTTGCCCGCGACCGGCGAACGCGGGTCCCGCACCGCGCGGGCCAGCTCGGCAAAATTATATTCGTCCGCCGCGCGCGACCGTTGCCCGCGAAGTTCCGCGCGCCAGACCGCGATCGCCGCCGTGATCTTTTCGCGACCGCCCTCGGGCACGTCCTCGGCCAGCGTGGCCGCCAGGGCCTGCCGGGCCGCCGCCGCCTGCGCGGCCTCCGCCTGTGTGCGGAGCTGTCCGCGGATCGCCAGCGCCACGAGGGCGCCGATCAGAATCACCACCGCGCCGACGGCGGCGAATTTTTGCCCGCGCGTGAACGGCCGGGCCGGGGCGCGGGGTTTCGCCCCCTGCGGCTCCCCGGAATCCCCGAGCGGCACCGACTCGATCGCCGACGCCTCCAGCAGCAGCTTGTAGATGGGGATGTGCTGGGAAATGTTCTTCAACTCGCGGGGGCCGAGCCGGGTGACGTGCAGCGCCAGTTTGTTCTTCACGACGTCGTACACCGTCTGGGAAATGCAGATGCCGCCCGGTTCCGCCTCGGCCTGCAGGCGCGCCGCGATGTTCACGCCGTCGCCCATCACGTCCTGCTCGTTGACGAACACATCACCGAGATGGATGCCGAGCCGGTGGACAAGGCTTTGCGCCGCCGGCCGCGTCTTGGCCTGCTCCGCGAAAAACCGCTGCATCGCCAGCGCGCAGGCCACCGCCTGGACCGCGCTGGAAAAATAAAGCAGGAGGCCGTCGCCGGTCGTCTTGAGCACGGAGCCCTGATGCTGCGTGCAGATTTCCCGCATCGCGTCGAAGTCGCGCTTCAGCAGCTCCAGCGTCGTTTCCTCATCCGTTTGCATCCGGGCGCTGAAACTCACCACATCGGTGAACACAATGGCCGCCAGCGAGCGCTGGCCGCGGCCGAGCGGGCTCTTCGTGCCCTGGGGATGGTCGGTGCCGGGCGCCATGACGGACCGGCACGCTGCATTTTTGCCGGCGTGGGCGCAATGCCTTAGCTTAGCCCGGCGAAAAGGAGGGAACCCATCGGGCGGATTTCACGGCTTTTTTGCAGGACCCTTTTAAGGGGGAGGGGGTTTATACCCCGACTCGCGGGCACTTGCAGTATCGTCGGGGGATAAAACCCCGCCCACCACCTACACCGCGGCCGTATCCAACAAGCTGCGCGCGCGCAGCAGCACCGTGCTCAGGGCAAACGGTTTTGGCAGGTGCACCGCGGCCCCGGGCGGCAGGTCCGGCGGCAGCGCGCCGGGCGCACCGGCGGGCGAGGTGCTGATCACGCGCAACCGCGGGTTCGCCGCGTGCAGCCGGCGCACGAGCGCCGCGCCGGATTTCGTGTGGGCTTGCACCATGACGAGCTGGGCCGCGGCGCGGGCCGGGACGTCCTCGGACTGCACCGCCTCGCTGACCGTGTAGCCGTCGTTCGCAAAAATACCCGCGATCATCTTCCGCAGGATGTCGTCCGCCTCGACGATCAGCACCCGTTCCGTGCCGCGCATGGCGGGGAGGGTGCCGAGCTTCGTCACGGACGTTTCCTCCGGCTCGGCGGTCTCGGGCAGGAAGATCTCGAAGGTCGTGCCGGCGCCGGGCGTGCTCTGGACGGCGATGTGGCCGCCGTTCTCGCGGATGATGCCCTGCACCGTGGGCAGGCCGAGACCCGTGCCCCGTGGCTTCGTGGTGAAGAAGGGCACGAAGATGTGCTTCAGCGCCGCGGCCTCGATGCCGTGGCCGGTGTCGGTGACCTGCATCGACGCGTAAACGCCGTCGGCCATCTCGGGCAGGCGCCGGCCGGCCGCGGGCGTCACGCGGTGGGTGCCCGTGCGGATCGTGAGCTTGCCGCCCCGGGCCATCGCCTCGCGCGCATTGAAACACAGGTTCAGCAGCACGCGCTGGAAGTGCGCCGGGTCGATGCGCGCGTTGGCGAGGTCGGAGGCGAGCCGCAACTCGACGGTGATGTCGTCGCCGGCCACGCGCCGGATGATCTCCGCCACCTCGCGGATGAGCGTGTTGAAATTGACGACCTTGACCGCGGTCTCCTGCCGCCGGCTGAACTCGAGGATCTGGCGGGAAAGTCCCGCGGCCTTGAGGCCGGCGCGGTGGATTTCCTGGAGGTCCTTCTGCGCCGCCGGCACGCCCGCGAGCTTCGTGGCGAGGATCTCGCAGTAGCCGTTGATGACGGACAGCAGGTTGTTGAAATCGTGGGCGACGCCCCCCGCGAGCAGGCCGACGGTGTCCTGCTTCTGCGACTGGAGGAGCGCGTCCCGCAGGCGCCGCGCTTCCGAGATGTCGCGGTAGAGGCCGACGAGGCAGCCGCTCGGGCGACCGTTGACGAGGATCGGCGAAAAATTCCAGCTCGCGTAGAATTCGCGGCCGTCGCGCCGGTGCAGCCAGCCCTCGCCCGACACCAGCCGGCCGGCGGTGGCCGCACCGGGCGCAATCAGGTCGGTGCGCGGCCCGTGCAGCAGGCGCGTGTTGCGGCCCGGCAGGCCGGCGGTGGCGTAGCCGGTGAGCTCCGCGAATTTTTCGTTCGCGATCAGGATCTCGACACCGCCGCCCTGCCAGTGGTCGCGCGTAACCACCGCCGGCTCGCCGAGCGGCGCGAGCGTGCCCGCCAGCACGGCGATTTCCGCGGGCAACGCGGGTCCGGGACTGGCCGGGGCTTTCTTCGCCGCCTTCGCGGGCCTCGCTTGCCTCGCCATCGGTCAGGGCGCCAGCCGTTCGACCACCCAGTCGCCCCCGGACTCGCGGCGGTAGCGCAACCGATCGTGCAGCCGGCTGCGCCGGCCCTGCCAGAATTCCACGGTCTCGGGCCCGAGCCGGAAACCGCCCCAGTTGGGCGGCAGCGGCACCTCGCGGCCCTCGTATTTCTTTTCCACGACGCGGTAACTCTCCTCAAGCACCGCGCGGCCGGCCACCGCGGTGCTTTGCGGCGAGGCCCAGGCCGCGAGCTGGCTTTGCCGCGGGCGGCTGTGGAAATAGGCCTCGGATTCCTCGCGGGACACGCGCGTCACCGTTCCCTCGACAATCACCTGCCGCTCCATCGGCACCCAGGGAAAGAGGAGCGTGGCGCGCGGGTTGGCGTCGAGTTCGCGGCCCTTGCGGCTCTCGTAATTGGTGTAGAAGACAAACCCGCGGCCATCGCATCCCTTCAGCAACACGGTGCGCGCCGCCGGCCGGCCGTCGCGGCCCACGGTCGCCAGCGTCATCGCATTCGGCTCCGGCAGTTTCGCCGCCTCGGCTTCCTGGAACCATTGCTCAAATTGCCGGAACGGATTTTTGGCGAGGTCCTTCTCGAGGAGCCCCGCCATGCTGTAATCCTTCCGCATATCGGACAGTGCCATGGTGCGGTATCGTGGAGGCGCACTCCGCGCTGTCAAAATCATCCGGGGCCCGACACGCTGGGGTTCGTGTCATCCCCTCCCGACCTCCCGCTGTGGGCCTACCCGGTGCTCTTCGCCGTGGGCCTGGTGGCGGGCACGGTGGATGCCATCGCCGGGGGCGGGGGCCTGCTGACGCTGCCCGCGCTGCTTTCCTTTGGCCTGCCGGCCCCGCTGGCGCTGGGCACCGCCAAGTTCCAGGGCTCGTTCGGCTCCGGCTCGGCGGCGTGGAGCTTCGCGCGCCGGGGCGCGGTCGACCTGCGGGAATGCCGGCTCGGGTTTGCCCTGACGGCCGCGGGCGCCTTCGCCGGCGCCGGCGTCGTGCGCTCGGTCGACCCCCAATTCCTCGGGGCACTCATCCCCTGGCTGCTCGGGGCCATCATCATCTACATGACCTTCCGGCCGAAGCTCGGCGAAACCAGCCGGCATCACCGCATGGAACGCGTCCCGTTCTACCTGGTGTTCGGGCTGACGCTTGGTTTCTACGACGGTTTTTTCGGACCGGGCGTCGGCTCGTTCTGGACCATCGCGTTCGTCACCGTGCTCGGGCACGACTTTGTCCGCGCCGCCGGCCACACCAAGGTGATGAATTTCGCCAGCAACCTCGCGGCCCTGGTGCTCTTCGCCCTCGCCGGCGCCGTCTGCTGGTTGCCGGGCCTGGCCATGGGGGGAGGGCAGTTGATCGGCGGACGCCTCGGGGCGCACCTGGCGATGACGCGCGGGGCGCGCTTCGTCCGGCCGATCTTTCTCGCGATGGCCGCGCTGGTCGCGCTGAAACTGATTTACGCCGGCATCGCCGCCCGCCCATGATGACGGGCATGTCGCCTGCGCTTTACCTCGACCGACACCAGGCGGATCTCGTCGCCTTTCTCCAAAAGATCGTCCGCCTGCGCACGGTCAATCCACCGGGCGAGAACTACGGCGGGATCACCACGCTGCTCGCCCGCACGTTGCGCGAGCTCGGCCTGCAGGTGCGCCGGCTCCCGGTGTCGCGGACCGAACAAAGGAAAACCCAGCCGGAGCTCCTCCATTATCCGCGCTACAATGTCATCGGGTTCTGGGACGCCGGCGCGAAGCAGACGGTTCATTTCAACGCGCACTACGATGTCGTCCCGGTTTCCGGGCAATGGCGGCACGGCAGCCCGTTCAATCCCGTCGTGGAGAAGGGGTGGATCTACGGACGCGGCACGGCCGACATGAAGGGCGCGATCGCCAGCATCGTCTTCGCGCTGAAATCGCTGCGGGCCGCCGGCGTGAAACCCAATTTCAACGTCGAGGTGTCGTTCACCGCCGATGAGGAAACCGACAGCGTGCTCGGCACCGGCTGGATCGCGCGCCACGGCCGGCTGCGCGCCGACTATGCGGTCGTGGGCGAGGGCGGCGAAGGCGATGTCGTGTGCTGCGGCCACAACGGCGTCGTGTGGCTCAACGTCCGCGTGCACGGCCGCGCCGCCCACGGCTCGACCCCGGAGGCCGGCATCAATGCGCTCGAGAAGATGTCCGCACTTGTCCTGGCGCTGGACGAACACAAGCGCCAGCTCGCGCGCCGGGTTTTCGTGACGCCGGACGGCCAGCGCCGCTTCCCGACGATCAACCTCGGCGGCGTGTTCGCCTCGGGCGAGGGCGGCAAGATCAACACCGTGCCGGCGGCCGCCAGCTTCTCCATCGACCGGCGCGTGCTGCCCAATGAAAGCGTCCCCGCCGCCGAGCGCGAACTCCGCGCCTTCCTGAAGACGGCGGCCGCGAAGATTCCCCGGTGCCGGATCACGATCGAGAAAATCTCCGACAACCACTCCTGCTACACGCCGCCGACGCACCCGCTCTTTGCCGCGATGCAGGCGAGCGTCAGCCGCGTCCGCCGCCGCCCGGCCGCCTTCTCGGTCTCGACCGGTTTCAACGACATGCATTTCTTCGCACAGGTGTTGAAGATCCCGACCATCGGCTACGGCCCGAGCGGCGTGGACTACCACGCCGTCGACGAGCGCGCCCGGCTGAAGGACCTGGTCGACTCCGCGAAGATTTATGCGGATTTGCTGGTGACGTTCAGGGACTAACTTGTAGCCGAACGCGTGAGCGTTTGGCTCCCCCGCAATCCCTGGCCAATCGCTCACGCGTTCGGCTACTTCGGCAGGTTCGCCAGCACCCGCTTCACCAGCGCGGGAATGATCGCGCGGTTGTTGGCGTGCTCCCGGCCATCCGTGAACGTCACGATGATCACGCGGCCACCGCCGGGCAGTTCGATGAGCGCGGCATCGTGCCGCGCCCAGCTGACCCAGCCGGCCTTCGACCACAGCTTCATGCCGGCCGTGAGCGCGGAACCGCTGAAGGCGACGCTCTGGTTGTCGGGATCCTCGGTCTTCGGCATGAAGGGGTCGCGGGCCAGGAGCGCGAGCATCTCCTTCGATCGCGCGGGCGTGACGCACCGGCCGTCGGCGATGTCCGCCAGCAGACGCGCGGTGTCGTTCGTCGAAAGATAATTCCGCGCCGGCGGATGCGCGTCCATGTCCTGCTTCTCGCGCCCGAACGGCCCGTCGCCCCAGGTCTTCCGGCTGGCGTTCACGTTCCGGTAGCCAAGCGATTGGAAATAGCGCGTCACGGCGCGCCGCTTTTCGCTCCAGGCATTCAATTCGTCCGGCGGCAGTTCCGGGCCGCCGGTCGTGCCGCTGAGCACATCGACCACGTAGTTCGTCGCATCGTTCGACGAATCGACGATCATGTCGTGCAGCGCGCGCTGCAGCTCCGGGGTGGCGGGGATCCGCCCGTCCTCGAGCCAACGATGCGCGGCCGCGAGATAGAACAGCTTGATGACGCTGGCGGGATAAAACCGCTCGTCCCCGCGGTAGCCGGCCGCGGCCGGTTGCGCGCCGCGCAAATCGATAACCGTGACGGCGAGCTGCTCCGCATTGAGCACCGGGTTGCGAAACTCGACGAGCGTGTCCATCACCGCCCGATCGACCGCCGCCTGCAGGGGCGTGGTCGGCGGCGCCGGCACGCTGCGGGCGAAAATGGCGAGGGTGGTGACGAGGAAGAGGCAGCCGAGTCGTTTCATCTCAGGATTTCAAACCGTGGCGGATCATGCTGACCGCGATGGCGGCGAGGAGCATCGAAATGATCTTGGAAATGGCGCGCATGCCGGTGGCGCCGATCCGGCGGCCGAGCCATTCGCTGTAGTGCAGCGCGAGGACGACGAGGATCAGGTTCGCGACCAGCGCGGCGAGCGTGACGATGAGCCCGATGGCCGCGGTTTGGGCGAGCACGAGCAGCGTCGTGATGGAGGCCGGACCGGCGATGAGCGGCATGCCCAGCGGCACCACGCCGAAATCCTCCGGCAGCTTCTCCGGCTCGGCGGCGGACTGCACGAGATCCTTGGCGGCGAGGATGAAGAGGATGAGTCCGCCCGCGATCTGGAAGTCGCCCACGGAAATGCCCAGCGCCGCGAAGATGCTTTTGCCCAGGAACAGAAATCCCAGCGCCACCAGGCCGCCGGTCCAGATCGCCTGGTCGGCGATCTTCTGGCGGCGCTCGACCGCCACGTTCTGCCCGAGCCCGAGGAAAATCGCCGCCAACCCGATCGGGTCGATGGCGATGAACAGGGGGATGAAGGCCTGCAGGAATCTGGCCAGCCAATCGGGCATGCGGGAATGGTGCGCGCACGAAAACGAAAAGGCAACGCGTCCCGACCAATTCATTTCCAGCCCCAGGCGGTGGAGGGCCCGGCTCCCGCCGGGCCGGAGGTGCGCACGCGATAACTCCTTCGCGGCCCAGCGGGAGCTGGGCCCTCCAGCGGATTTGCTCAGACCTTCCCCAATAGATCCCGGATCGCTCCGCCCACCGCGGGGTGCTGGAACTTGAAACCGGTTGCCACGAGCTTCTGCGAACTGGCGCGCTGGCCGTGCAACGCGAGGTTGCCGTCGGTGTGGAAGTGGTGCTCCGCCACGAAGCGCACGACAAATTCCGGGGCCGGCGGACACCACGGCCGGCCGACGGCCGCGCGGAGCTCGCGCATGAACTCCGCGTTGGTCACCGCGCCTGGGGCGCAGACGTTGTAGGCGCCGCTCATCGCGGGATTCGTGAGGGCGGCTTCAAACGCGGCCGTCGCGTCGTCGCGGTGCACCCAGCTGATGAATTGCCGGCCGCTGCCGGCCGCGCCGCCCGCAAATTTTTTCGTCAGGCCCAGCATCGGGGGAAACGGCCCGGTCTTCCGGTCGAGCACGGGACCCAGCCGCAGCACGACGCGCCGCTGGACATCGGGGAGTTCGGCCGCCGCCAGCGCCTCCTCCCAGCGCCGGCAGACCTCCGCGAGAAAGCCCGGCCCCGATGGCAGCGATTCCTCGCAAAAACGATCGCCGGCGTTGCCATAAAAACCGGTCGCGCTCACCTGCACCCACAGCGGCGGCGGACGTTTCGCGCGGGCATAGCCTTTCGTGAGGGCCTTCACCGCATTGAGCCGCGAGTCGAGGATCTCGCGGCTGTTCTCGAGCGAGTGCACGCAATTGATGCTGCGGCCGGCCAGGTTCACCAGCGCCGCCGCGCCCTCGAGCTCCGTGGCCCACGCCCCGCCGGTCTCGCCGTTCCACATCACGGCGCGGAGCGACGGCAGGTCATCCGCCGGCGTCACCCGGTCGGGGTCGCGCGTCAGGACCACCACCTCC
This sequence comes from uncultured Oleiharenicola sp., assembly GCA_964515595.1. GTDB lineage: Bacteria > Verrucomicrobiota > Verrucomicrobiia > Opitutales > Opitutaceae > Lacunisphaera. The sequence goes on from CAZEUN010000012.1 coordinate 41,490, forward strand.
CAGCCCGCGGACGTCAGGCGACGCGCCAGCGCCTGCCCCAAAAAACCGCTGCCGCCCGCGAGGATGACCTTTGCCATGGGGCAGCAATAAACGTGGCGGACCCAGCCATGGCAATCCGTCTCGCTCCACCGCTCCGGCCAAATCGTTCCCGTTCCCTTGGCACGACTGCGTGTCAGGTGTGTCTTTCAAACCGGCCCGGCCGAGGCGATCGCGCGCGATTGCCTCGGCGTTTCACTTCTCGCCCTGACGGTTTCGGTGAATCTCTTTGCGTTTTTTGTGCTTTTTGTGGCCATTCCCTCCGAAACTTCATGTCCACCGCGTCCATCAACTTCCATGACCTGACCCGCGAGGCCTGGCGCCTGCAGGTCGTGCGCTGGGGTTTCAGCCCGGTGCATGCCGCGCGGTTGTGGGCGTATGTCTATCTCGAGGGCGTGGAAATCCCGGCCCTGATGCCGGACCTGCCGGCGCGGTTTCGCGCGAAGGTCGAAAGCGACCTGGCTTTCACGCAGCTGCCGATCGCGGTCGAAACGCACAGCTCCGACGGCTTCACGCGCAAATACCTGCTGGCCCTGCCGGACCAGCGCCGCATCGAGACCGTGCTCATGCGCTACACCGGGCGCGTCACCGCGTGCATCAGCACGCAGGCCGGGTGCGCGATGGGTTGCGTGTTCTGCGCGACGGGCCAGATGGGTTTTGCGCGTCACCTCACCACCGGCGAGATCGTCGCCCAGGCACTGCACGTGGATCGCGTGCTGCGCGCGGCCGGCACCGGCGAGCGCCTGCGCAACATCGTCCTCATGGGCATGGGCGAGCCGCTGCACAATTACGACAACGTGATGGCCGCGACGGAGATCGTCTGCGACTCCGCCGGGCTCTCCCTCGGCACCAAGCAAATCACGCTGAGCACGGTCGGGGTCATCCCGGGCATCGTCCGCCTGGCGGACGAAAAACGCCCGATCCATCTCGCGGTGTCGCTGCACGGCGCCACGCAGGCGGAACGCGCGGCCCTGGTGCCGGCGGCGAAGAAATGGCCGCTCGATGAATTGATGGAAGCGTGCCGCTACTACATCGCGAAGCAGCAGCGGCGGATTTTCTACGAGTGGACGCTGATCGAGGGGAAAAACGATTCCCCCGAGCAGGCCCACGCGGTCGGCCGGCTGCTGCAGGGCCAGCAGGCCCAGGTGAACCTGATCCCGCTCAATCCCACCGCCGGCTTCGGCGGCGAGCCCACCGGGCAGGCGGCCGCGCACCATTTCCAAAAGGTGCTCAAGGAATACGGGCTGCCCAGCACCGTCCGCCAGCGCCGCGGCATCGACATCGCGGCCGGCTGCGGCCAACTCGCGACCGCGCGTTAGGGAGTGTCTGCAAACGCGTTCGCTCGTGGCACCAGGTTCGCTCCACCTTGCCGGAACGAAGCGCGCGAAGGCAGAAAGCCGTGGCTGAACGCGTGAGCGTTTGGCGGCTTGAGTGAGCGCCGCGGCCAAACGCTCACGCGTTCGGCTACAGGAGAGGCGGCGCCAGGTCGCTGAGAGGTGGAGCGCCAGCCAATCCGCCGGTTTTTCTCGCACCCGGGCGCCCGGCTCCGGTCTACTTTTCCGTGATCCGCGCCCTCCTGGTTGATGACGAGCCCGCCGCCCGCAGCTTGCTGCGCCACATGCTCGCGAAACACCCCCATGTCACGGTGGTCGGCGAGGCCGGCAGCGTGCCCGCCGCCCGGCTCCTGCTTAAACGTGAGCACTACGACCTCGTCTTTCTCGACATCCAGCTGGAGGGCGGCAGCGGCTTTGACCTCGTGCCCGACGTCCATCGCGGGGCCCGGATTATTTTCGTCACCGCCCACGACAAGCACGCACTGCGCGCCTTCGAGGTCAATGCGCTCGATTTCCTGACCAAGCCGCTGCGGACGTGGCGCCTCGCCGAATCCCTCGGCCGGCTCATCGCGCGCCCCGTCGAAACGCGCCCGCCGGCGGCCGCCGCACTGGCCGCCGAGGATCTCGTGCTGCTCGCCACCAGCGGGCACCAGCGGCTCGTGCCGGTCCACGAGATCGTCGCGATCGAAACCCAGGAAAATTATTCCCTCGTCCGTCTCGCCGACGGCAGCAAGGAACTGGTCCGCCGCACGCTGAAATCCTGGGTCGCCCGCCTGCCCGCCAGCGGATTTGTCCGCGTGCACCGCTCAACTCTCGTGAACCTGCGCTGCGTGACGGGCTATCGCCGTGACGGCCCGAAATCCGTTTCCCTGCACGTCACCGGCCTCCGCCGGTTCATCCCCGTGGGCCGCGACCATTGGCCCGCGGTGCAACGCGCGTTGCCTGGCTTGCCGCCGGCCTAAACGGTGGAGCGCACTGACCCCAGTGCGCTGGTCTGAACGCGGGCGCACGCCAACGCACTGGGGGTCAGTGCGCTCCACCCCAACGGGCGCGGGCCGTTCGTCACATAACGCGGGCCGTTTGTCACCGCGCGCTCGTGGGCGTCCCTTCGCCTGCTTGGCTCGCGACCCGTACAAAACCCTCTCCATACCACGATGAACACCTCCCGCCTCCTTGCCAGCGCCGCGCTGCTCCTTTCCGCCCTCACCGCCTCCGCCCAATTGTTCGTGGGCTCGGACGACTTCGCCTTTTTCGACACCAGCAAATGGGACTACTCCTACCGCAACAACGGTGCGACCGCCGGCAATCTGAGCTTTGGCACCGGCGCGCTTGATTTCTCCCTCCCGCCCGGGAGCGGCGGTAATTTTAACCGGCTTTGGAACAGCGACGGAACCGGCGCGGCGAACGTCCACGTGAGCAGCTTCACGAGCGATTGGACGATGACCGTCCAAGCCACCAATATCCTCAACCGCCCTCCCGGTCTCACGGGCGGCGACTTCGGCGCCATCGGCTTCCAAGTCTTCAGCGACCAGGGCAGCTACTCGGCCCTGATGTTGAACGTGAACAGCCTCGGCCTGGCCGTTCGCGCCGAGAGCAACGGCACCGGCTTCACCACGACCGAAGTCCTGATCGGCCAGGACACGAATGTTTCCCTCCGCCTCAACTGGAATGCCACCACCCAGGCCCTCGGCGCAGCCTACAGCTTGGACGGCACCTCCTTCACCTCCGTGGCAACCTTCCTGCCCACCGCACAGTGGAATAACACCAATTTCGCCACGGCGGTCGGCAACGGCTTCAACTTCGGCGTCTTCGGCAACACCAACATCACAACCGGTGTATCCATCGGCTCGATGTCCCTCGATAATTTCGCGGTCTCCGCCATCCCCGAGCCGTCCACCTATGCCGCCTTCGCGGGTTTGGGCGCCCTCGGCATCGCGGCGTGGTCCCGCCGCCGCCAAGCGGTCTGAGCCGGTCTGTCGCTCTTTCAAACCACGGTTCCTCGGGGCCGTGGTTTTCGCGTTTTTGCCTTTGCCAAAGCGGGTGGGCCCTCTACCTGTGAACGTCTCATGAAATCCTTTCGCCTGATTGTTCTTTCCCTCCTGGCCACCGGTTTGGCCGCCACCCTCCCGGCCCAGACGACTCCGGCCGCTCCCGCCGCCGCCGCCAAGGCCCCGGCCGTGAAGCCGATGGAGACGGCCCGCGTGGCCTATGTGAACAGCAACGCCTTTCTCGAGCCGGCCACCGGCATCAAGCAGTTGGTGACGGTCTACAAGAACCTCGAGCTCGAGTTCGCCCCCCAGCAGAGCGAGCTGACGCTCCTCCAGGAAAAGCTCCGCACGATCGTGGCCGAGATCAAGAAGCTCCAGGGCGACGCGACGCCCGACGCGAAGGCCATCGAGGAAAAGCAAAAGGCCGGTCTCGCGCTCCAGCAGGAATTGCAGACGAAGCAGCAGGCCGCGCAGCAGGCCTTCCAAGCGCGCCAGCAGGAGCTCCAGGGCCCGGTGAGCACGGAACTCGGCAAGGAAATCCGCCTCTTCGCCCAGGAGCGCGACCTCACCATGGTGTTCGACCTCGCCAAGCTCGGCGACGCGCTGCTCGATGCGAAGCCCGAAGCCGACCTCACGGCCGACTTCATCGGCTACTACAACGCGAAGCACCCGTAAGCGGGTTCGCGCGTTTTCGCTTCAAGTCCAGGCCCGGCAAACGCCGGGCCTTTTTATTGGGTAGGGGCGGCAACTTCGATTTTCCCATGCAGGGCCGCCGCTCGTCGGCGGGCCGTCGCGCTTTCGATGACTGCCGATTCAGGATCAACACCCTTCCCTGTGTGAGCGAAAATCCCCCGCCCTAAAGTTCGCCCGGCAACGCAGCTTCGGCCGCGGCACGGCCCCGCGACGAGCGCGGGCCCTACATTCTGATACCGTAGGAGGTGCCCGTCCCGCCCAGGATCTCACCCCAGCTTCATCACCAGCGCCGCGGCATCCGCCGCCTGCGCGCCGGGGGAGGCGAGCCAGGCACTCGCGTGCTGCAAGGCCGCGGCGTCGGGCGCGGTGCCCTGCGCCTTGAGGCGCAGGATCGCGGACACCAGCGTCAACTGCGCCCGGGCATCGTCGGGATTGGCGCGGGCCGAGGCCAGCAGGACATCCGTGTTGGCCACCGCCTGCTCCGGCGCGAGCACGCCCTTTTCCCCGAGGAACAGCGTGAGCGTGGCCGCGAGCCCCTGCAGATAAGCGAGCGGCGCGGCGGGTGCCGCATACGCCAGCCCGCTGCCGGCCGGCAGCGCAGTCCACTCCATGTAGCCGCGAATCAGTTCCTGGAATTTCTTCAGCTCCACGTCGGCGTCCGACGGCGTCCACCGTGTCGTGAACACTTTCAACTCGCGGTACTTCTTCACCTCCCAGATGCGGAGGCTGAGCTCATAGTCGTCGTTGCGGTTGCGCAACCCGCCGGTGATCACGTAGTCGAGGCCGCCTTCCGTCGAGTCGTTCAGCTGCCGGATGTTTTCCGCCACCCAGTCGGTCGGGAAAACCGCGTAGTGCCGCCGGTCGGACGCACCGACGGCCGCCATCGATTCATAGCCGGCGCTCGCGGCGAACGTTTCCGCCAGCCACAACGGCAGGCCGCGCGTGAACCGGCCGAGGGCATCTTCCGGCCGCGCCGCCCGGCCGGCCGCGTCGTCGATCCCGGGCAACGCGAGCTGCGCAAACGCCACGCGCCGCAGCTTGCCTTCCTTGCGGGGCAGCAGGTGCGGGGCGAGCGTCTCGAGGCCGTAGAACCACAGCGGCTTGCTGAGGCTGACGAGCGCGATCTTCGCCTCCGCCTCGGAAACCGGCAGGTCGGCGGCTTCGTTGTCGCTGACGAAAAGTTCCGCGACGGCATTGGAGAAACCGACGAGGCGGCCCTCGAGCTCGGGCCGTTGCAGCGAGAAGAGCAGGTCGAGCAGGTGCTGCGCGGCATCCGCATTGCGGGTCACGAGGTAGGCCTGCAGCAGGTTGATGCCCGCGGCCGCGCCGTGCCGGTCGGCGTCGTAGCGCGGCGCGAGCAGCTCGATGAGCTCCTTCACGTGGCCGCTGGCGCCAAGGTCACCCGAAATCGTCACAAGCACGTCCGCCCGGTCGCCCGCGCCCGCGAGGACGCCCTCATAGATCGCCATGGCGCCGGCCACATCCTTGGCCTTGAGCTTCTCGCGCGCAGCCGCGAGTTGGGGCAGCACGCCGCCCGCGGCGCTGGTTTTCGCGGCGCTGGCAGCGGCGGCATCAGGTTGGTCGGCGGGCTTGCGGTCGAAGAATCCCATGGGCTGCCAGCAAACGAATCCCCGTCGCCGAAGCGAGGCGGTTTTGTTGAAAGAAGCGGCCGGAACCGGGCGTTATGAAAAGACCGTGAACCTGCCCGGACCCGACCTGCTGCTCGCTTTCACCTTTGCCCTGCCCGGGCTCGGCGTGGGCTCGATGTGCGGCGTCGGCCTGGCCTTTTGGATCGCGGGCCTCGGCCCGGACCGGACGCCCCGCGACCGCGTCACCCCGCCATGAAATTAGGTCCGATTGAAATCCTGCTCATCGCGCTCGGCACCCTCGTGCTGACGCTCATCGCTCTGTGGGTGCGGGAGGAACTGCTCGATTGGCGGAGCAGCCGGCCGGATCGGGAAGCCAAGCGGCGCCGCGGCCCGCGGCGGTGACGGGGGGACCGGTCTTCGACCGGTCCGGGCCAGCCGCAGACTGGCTCCACCTGCCACCTACGTCCGCGGCTCCGGCAACCGGCCGGGCGCGATGCCGGCGCGGGCCTCGATCGTCGCCAGCACCTTGGGCACGTACATGCGGGTTTCCGCGGGCAGGCTGTCCGCGATCTCGGCGAAGGTCCTGGCGTTCTGCTTCGCGAGTGTCCGGCCGACGCGGCCCTCACCGGCATTGTACGCCGCGAGCACGAGCGGCCAGTCGCCGAAGCGATCGTGCAGCCGCCGGAGGTATTGCGCGGCGGCGCGCGCGGACTTTTCCGGATTCGTGCGCTCGTCGGGCAGGAACGTTTGCAAGCCGAGGCTCTTGGCGGTGTCGGGCATCAGTTGGAACAGGCCCCGGGCGCCGACCGGACTCAACGCCGACGGATTGAACGTCGATTCCGCCTCGGCCAGCCAGGCGAGTTCCGCCGGCACGCCTTCCTCGCGAAACACCGCCTGCACGCGGGGGAGCAGGGCGGCCGCCCGCGCCGGCGCCGGCCGCGCCCGCATGCGCGCGAGCCAGGGTTCGTAGTGCGGGATTTCCACCGGTACTTCCGGATGCGCGGGATCGCGCACCGGGGGTTTCGGCGGAGTAACGGGACGCGGGGGCGTCGGGCGCAGCGATACCTTGGCCATCTCGATGTAATCGAGCCGCTCGGAAAGCCAGTCCGCGTACTCGTGATATTCCGGCAAGGCCCGCAGGGCCACCAGCGCGGCGCGCGCCTCGGGTTCGTAAGCGGCCAGCCGCCGGAGATCGTTGCTTTCCAGCGCCTGCTGCAGACGCCGCGCGAATTCGTCCCACTCGCGCGCGGACGGAAACTCGATCTGCTGCTTGATCTCGTCGGGCGCGTATTCCTCAAACAGTTCCTGCGCGCCCTTCAGCAGGTCCTCCGCCGTCGATGGCGCCACTTCCTTCGTGGCGGGCGGGGGAGGCGCGGCGAGCGCGAGACCGCACACCAGCGGCAGGCACCAAAGACCTTTTTTCATTCTCTACGGACCGGCGGCCGGCGGATTGGTGCCGTTCATCGCCGCCAGGACCGCCGTCTTCAAGCGCAAGCCCGGCCGTTCCTGCCACGTGATCGCCGGCTCGCCAAAATAGCGCGCGGTGTTTTTCGCGCCCCAGTCCGTCGTGGCGATGCGATACGTCTTCACGTCATCGATGGTCGCGGGACCGGCGGCGAAGGAAAATTCCCCGCGGCGCTGCTCGAACGGCGTGTCCGGGCCGAAATTGGCCGCCGCAAGCAACTCCCGCAGCCGGGCCCCGGACACTTCGGCCGTGAAGATCGGGCCGTCGAACCGCACACAGCCATCGAATTGCTCGCGGGTGACGTCGCCCCCCGGCAGGCCCCCGCCAAAAGTCGTGTTGCCGATGAACGCCGTCTCCACGCCGGCGGCGGTCCGCAACGCTTCCGCGACGAAGCGCGCGGCGGCGGGCGGCCCCAGCGGCTTCGGCTGGTGGCCGACGACGGCCAGATCCTCCGGCCCGAGATGCTTCGCCCGCGTGTCGCGGATGAGCGCGGCGATTTCCGGATCGGCCGGGCCATCCGCCGACAGTTGGACCTGCTCCACCTGCCAACGCGGGCGTCCCCCGGCGTCGCGGTGCAGCCAGGCCAGCGTGAGGTATTCGTTCCAGGAGCCGGAATGCACGTAGAGGCCGTGCGCGAAGGGATGGATGAAGCGCTGGTGATCGTGCGCCCCGGCGAAGAGCGTGCCCGCCGGCACGAGGGCAAACATCTCGCGGTCCGCCTTGATGCCGGCGTGGCTGAGGACGATCGGAAGGGGGAGCGGACTGGCCCCAGACCTCTCTCCGCGCGTGCGGTCATCAGCAAGCGCACTGGGGTCAGTGCGCTCCACCAAAAGCTTGGGGAAATTCTCCCGCGCCCACACGACCGGGTTGGCCAGGTCCAGGTCCGGGCGGACGGCGACGCGATACGTCGCGAGATTGTCGGTCGTGACACCCACGATCACCGCCTCCGCGCGGCCGAGTTTGAGCCGCGTGGACGCCGGGACAAACAACCGGCCCGTGGCGCGATCAGTGATGTTGCCGACGACCGTGACGCCTGTCGCCTGCAGGCGCGCGATGGTCTGGGCGAGATCGTAGAATTCCGGCTCGTGGTTGCCCATGTTGACCACGGTCGGGGCGCGGCGGGCGAGGGCGGCGAACATGGCGAAATCCACCGCGCCCGCGCTGCGGCGCGCGACGACATTGCCGTATTCGAGCGTGTCGCCGTCCAGCAGGATCGCGAGCGGGAGCCCGGGGTTCTCCGCCTTGAGCTGGTCGACGGTGGCGACCACCTGGGCCGTGCGCTCGTACGCGGAGTGCTGGTCCCCCGCCAGGATCACCAGCGCCTCGGGAGCCGCGGCCGCGAGGCCGAAGGAAAGAACGAAGAGCGCGGCGAGCTTCATGAGGGATGCAGCTTGTCGGGGCAAAAAAACCGCGCAAGCCTCGCGAACCCTGTCATGGAAAATCCTGCCCACACCTACGACGCCGTCACGTGGATCGGCCGCCTGAGCGTGCACCAGGATTTCTTCTGGTTCTTCTCCCTGCTCGCCTGGAGCCTGGCGATGATCCTGTGGTGGCGCCACCCGCAGCGCCGCACCGGCTGGGCGTGGCTCCCCGGCGCCGGCCTGGTCGCCGGCGGGACGGCGCTGCTGCAATTCGGACTCTTCAATCCGACCTTCGATTTCTTCCAGGACCGGTTGATCCCGGGCACGGTCGGCAACTACCGGCCGGCGGTGCTGGATCCGTATTGGCTGGCGGACGTGCTCATGGGTCTTGTCCTCGCCGCGATGCCCGCCCTGTGGGCCTGGCTCGCGGCCGGCCGCAGCGGCCGGACTCATCTGCGGTGGATTGCGGTGGCCGTGATGGTGGCCGCGGCGGCGCTGCACACCACGGATCCCGAACTTGGGGCGCCGTTCATCGCGCTGCTGGCAATCATGGCCGCGCTGGCGCTCTGGCCGTACATCCGCGCCTTTTCCCCGGCGCGGTATGCGCTGGTGCTGGCCGCCTTGTTGCCGGTGGCTTCAACGGTGGGGCCGGTCGCGGCCTATCTCCACGTGCTGCAGCGCTCCGGTCCGCCCACCCCGATGGGATTGGGCGCCGCGATTTTCCAATTGTTCCTGGGACTGGTGGTGTTGCGGAGCCTGGCGCGCGGACTCCCGGCCCGGTTGCCGGCGGAAACGCTCCCGAGTTTCCGCCGCGACACGCTGGTCTATCTGGCGGCGTGCGCGGGGCTGATGGTCGCGGGCCTGACCTGGGGCATCCAGACCGGCCGGGACAACCGCCTCGAAATCCAGCAGAACCGGCTGCGCACGACCGCCGCGCACGCCCGGGTCTTCGATCCCGCGCTGCTCGCCCCGCTCCTCGCGCCGGAGTTTCGCCTCGATTTGAAATCACCGGCCGGCGAGCCCGCGCCGGCGCACTCCGCCTGGCTCGCGAGCGGCGTGGGCGAGCCCGCCCGCAACCGGCTGGCGGAGGTCGTCATCGCGACGCCTTTCCTCGACCACGCGCGCATCCTCGTGATCCGCGACGGCTGGCTCGTGGCCGCGCTGTCGTCCGACCACGACAGCCGGACCGGCGAGGTCGAGGTGCTGCGGCGCGCGACCCCCGCGGACCTCGCCCAATGGGAGCGCAAGGAGCCGTACGTCGAGGAGTCGCCGGTGCCGGAAATCGGGTACGCCTATTATTGCCGCGCGCCGATCGTCGCGCCGGATGGGCAAATGCTCGGCTGGCTCGACTGCGTGCGGCGCGAATACTACCTGAGCGTGGAGCGCCGCTGGCGCGCGGCGCCGTTTCTCATGACCGCGCTGGGCCTCGTCCTCCTCACGCTCGTGTTCCTCCAGCGCCAGATCGGCCGGGAGCGGGAGATCGCGCTGCGGGCGGCCGCGATCTCCGCCGAGGGCAGCCGCATCAAGACCGCGTTCCTCGCCAACGTGAGTCACGAACTCCGCACGCCGCTGCAAAGCATCCTCGGCTACAGCGAACTCCTCCGCCAGGAACTCGGCGAGGCCCACCGCGGGCGCCTCGACGCGCTGCGCCAGCAAGGCGAGTTGATGACGCGCCTCGTCAACGACCTGATCGACTTGAGCGCGGTGGAGAGCGGCTCGTTCCAACTCGCCCCGCGGCCGGCGGCCCCGGCGGAAATCGTCCGCCAGACCGTCGAAAGCCTGACGCCCCGGGCGCGCGCGAAAAACCTCGCCCTCAAGTGCGCGATCGGCGCGGAGGTGCCGCCCTGGCTGCTGCTCGACGACGGCCGTCTGCGCCAGGTGCTGGTCAACCTCGCGGGCAACGCGCTCAAGTTCACCGATCGCGGTTCGGTCACGATCACCTTGAACGCGGAGCCGGCCGCCGCCGGCGCGCTGACGCTCCGGCTGGCGGTGCGCGACACCGGTCCCGGCATCCCTCCGGCGCAACAGGCGCGGCTGTTCACGCCCTTCTCGCGACTCGCCCAAACCGCGGACAAGGAGGGCTCCGGCCTCGGGCTGGCGCTGTCGGCCGCGCTGTGCCACGCCATGGGCGGCACCATCACCCTCGAAAGCGATGGACGGAACGGCAGCTGTTTCACCGCCACGGTGGTGGCGCCCTTGACGTCCCCGCCGGCACAGACCGGCGCAATCGATCATTCCCCGCGAACGGTCCGCCGGGTTCTCGTCGTGGACGACAACCGGCTCGTGCGCGAACTGTTCGTCTCCTCGCTCACCGAGCGCGGCGCGCGGTGCCGGGCCGCCGGTTCGGGCGCCGAGGCGCTGGCGCGCCTGCGGGAGGAAATTCCCGACGTGGTGGTCCTCGACCTGGCCCTGCCGGATGGCGACGGCGCCGATTTCGTGCCCCGCTTGCGCGCCGTGGCTCCTGACCTTCGCATCATCGGCGTCAGCGCCCACGCCGGCGTCGCCGACCGGGCGCGCGCCCTCGCGGCCGGCATGAACGATTTCATCGTGAAACCCGTGCCGCTCGACGACCTGTGGGTCGCGATCGCGGGGCAGGCCGTGGTCCGGACGGATCGCGTCGCGCGGTTCGACCCACCCGCGTCGTTGAACCCGGGCCTGCTCGCCGCCTTTGCGCGCGAACTCCCCGCGCAAAAGGCCGTGCTCGCGGCGGCGGTGCGGGCAGGGGACTGGCCCCAGGTGCGGGCGACGGCCCACTATCTCCGAAACAGCGCGCTGGTGATCGGGGCGGACGCTTTGTACGCGGCCTGCACGGGGCTCGAGGAAGCCGCGACCGCCGGCCGCGCCAACGACGCGATCGACTGGTGGCGGCGCTGCGCCGCGTTGCTCGATGCGCCACCGGCCTGACGTCCCTGCAATCCCTAGGTGATTCTCCCAGCCGCTGGCTGGGAACCAACGATTTCCCGCAAGTTACCGCTTGTCGACGTCCGCTTTCTCCACTCATTGGGCAGCGCCCATGGAAACCAAGCCCAGACTGCGCGTGCTCGTGGTGGATGACCACCCGTTGTTTCGTGCCGGCGTGGTGACCGCGCTGAAAGGCGAGGCGGACCTCGAGGTGTGCGCGGAAGCCGAAAACGCCGCGAACGCGCGCACCCTCGCGGCCAGGCTGCAGCCCGATGCGGCCGTGGTCGACCTGATGCTGCAGAATGACGACGGCCTGAAACTGGTGCGCGAGTTGCGCAGCGACCTGCCCGGCCTGCGCATTGTCGTGCTGTCCATGCTCGAGGCGGCCGTGTATCGCCCCAAGGCGTTGCAAGCCGGCGCCAACTTCTTTGTGTCGAAACTCGAGGGCCCGGCGGCGATCGTGACCGCGCTGCGTTCGCCGGTGACGCCCGCCCGCCCGTCGCGGAGTCCGGCCGTGGCGCACGAATTCGCCACGTTGAGCGAACGCGAGCTGCAGGTTTTCATCCAACTCGGCCAGGGCCGCTCCACGCAGGAGATCGCCGCGGCGCTCAACGTCAGCGTGAAGACGATCGAATCCCACCGCGAAAACATCAAGGGCAAGCTCGACCTCCCGCACGCCAACGCGCTCGTCGCGCGCGCCGCGCTGTGGGTAAGGGAGCAGGGGCTGGCGCGGTAGAAGGATAAAAAGAGATCCCCTCTCGAGAGGGGTGGCGCGCAGCGCCGGGGTGTGCAGGCGATGCGCAAACGCGAATCGATCCGCGCTTGTGCGGGGCCGGACGTCGGACCTTGGTGGGAGGGGTTTCACACCCCGACCGCGAAGGCGGCATCCATCCCGTCGGGGTATAAAACCCCTCCCACTGAAAACGACGGAAGACCAAGGAGCAGCCGAGCGGCCTTTCAGGCACCCTCCTCATCGAGGGGATCGCCAAACGCTCACGCGTTCGGCTACTCAATCCGTAGCTGAACGCGTGAGCGTTTGGCCCCGCGCGCGAAGATAAAATTCAGGGAATTCCCCACCTCGCGCGACTTGAGCGCGGCTGCGCGCTGATGCAATGCATCTGCACACCCTCGCATCCATGAAAAAATCCACGCTCCTCCTCGCCCTGGCCTTCACCGGCCTGCTGTCCGTTCCCGCCTCCGCCCAGATCTTCGCCGGTTCCGACGACTTCAACAGCGGTCCCTCGACTAAATGGGACTATGACTATCGTCTGGGCGGCGCCACCACCGGCTCCCTGACCTTCACGAACAGCCGCCTGGATTTCACGAAACCCGGCGGGCCGGGCAACCAGCATTTCCTGTGGAACAGCGATGGCACGCCCGACGCGAGCGTTTCCGCCTCCAGCTTCGCCACCAGCTGGGCCATGACCCTGAGTGTGACCAACAAGGTCACCGACATCAGCGTCGGCAGCGGCGAGTTCGCCTCCGTCGGTTTCGAGGTGTTCAACGACGCGAACAGCTACTCCGCGCTGATGCTGAACTCCAATGAGCTGGGCCTTTCCATCCGCACCGAGGGCACCGGCTTCAGCACCGGCAGCACTTTCATCGCGAACGACACCGACGTCATCCTCCGCCTGATGTGGGATGCGACCGCCCAGACCCTCGGCGCGGCCTACAGCCTCGATGGCAGCACGTTTACCTCCGTGGCGACCTTTCTCCCCATGAGCCAGTGGAACAATGGCAATCCCGCCACGAGCGTCGACAACGGCTTCAACTTCGGGGTGTTCGGCAACAGCAACATGCTCGCCGGGATTACCCTCGGTTCGGTCTACGCCGACAACATGAGCGTCTCCGCCATCCCCGAGCCCTCCACCTATGCCGCGCTCGCCGGCCTCGGCGCGCTGGGCCTCGCGTTCTGGCGCCGCCGGTCGGCGCGCACCGTGGCGAAAGCCTGAGCTCCCGCGGGAATAAATTCAGGATTTTCCCTAGGCCGGGCAGCTTGTGCCACCGGTTTGCCTTTGGGTTCATCCGGCATGGGCCAGTTTTTCCGTCATGCTTTCCTGCTGGCGGCCGCCTGCGCGGCCGCCAGTTCCTTTGCGCAAACCGCCAAGACCTGGTCGGGCTCTGAATGGGCCGACTTCGCCACGGGCTCGAACTGGGGCGGGACCGCGCCGGCCAACAGCACGGCGACCAACTACGCGCTCTTCACCAGCGGCAACGTGAACCACGCCGCGCTTGCCGCCAGCCGCAGCATCGCCGGGCTGGAGTTTTCCGCAACCTCCAGCGGCGGTGGGGTAAGCTATTCGGCCGGAACCCCGGTGCTCACGCTGGGTGCCTATGGCATCCGGAACTATTCGGCCGGGTCGGTTGACATGGACGTTGCCCTGGCGCTCGGGACGGCCAGCACGTTCCTCGACAATGGCACGGGAGGCCTCTGGATCAGCAGTTCCGTCGCGCTCGGCGCGAACACGCTCACGCTCAGCGGCAACTCGACCTACGGCTATTCGCGCCTGGTCGGCCTGATCAGCGGCACCGGCGGCATCACGCTCAACCACGCGGGCGCCTACGGGTGGGTGCTCGCCGGCAACAACACCTACAGCGGCACCACCACGCTCACCGCCGGCCGGGTCCTCGCCGACACCAATGGTTTCGGCACCGGCACCTTGGTTTTCAACGGCGGCACGCTCATCACCAACAGCGCGGCGTCCTTCAACAACGCCGTCAGCCTCGCCAACACCGCCTTCTTCACCGCCTCCGGCACCACGACTTTCAACGGCGCGATCACGATGACGGCCTCGCGCACGATCGAAGTCACCGGCTCCAGCCCCGTCGTCTTCAACGGTGCGCTCGGCCAGGGCGCGGCGGGTTATGCTCTCACCAAGACCGGTACCGGCGCCCTGATCCTCAACGCCGGCAGCACCTACACCGGCGCCACCTCCATCAATGGCGGCACGCTCGCGCTTGGCGCCGCCGGCACCCTCAGCAACGCCAACCTCGTGCTCAACGGCGGCGTCCTCGCCACCCAGGGGACGTTCGCGCGCACGCTCGGCACCGGCGCCGGCCAGTTCCAGTTCGGCGCCGGCGGCGGCGGCTTCGCCGCGTATGGCGGCGCCCTGACGGTCTCGATCGCCGGCGGCACCGACTGGTACAGCCTGTTCAACGGCCAATGGGCCTATTTTGGCTCCACCGTCTCCGACAACGCCGTGACCTTCACCAACAGCCTGGCGCTCAATTCCGGCGACTATTTCCTGGATGTCGCCGACAACACCGCCACCACCGCTGACAAGACCGTCTTCACCGGCACCCTCTCCGGCAACGGCAACCTCACCAAGCAGGGCGCGGGGCAGCTCGACCTCACCGCGGCCTCGACCCGCACCGGCGCGACCTATGTCCTCGGAGGCACCCTGCGCGCGATGAATGCCACGGCCTTGGGCTCGGGCTCCGTCACCCTCCAGTCCTCGACCCTGCAGCTCGCCACCGACACGGCGACGAACTTCGCCAACCACGTTCAGGTCAACAGCGGCACGGTGACCAGCGACCGGGCAACCGCCGGCACCGGTTTGAAACAACAACTGGGCAACGTCTCGCTCTCCGGCACCCTCACCATCCAGAAGGGCGCCAATGTCACCGGCGGCACCGCCACCGTGGCGTTTGCTGATGTCAGCGGCGCCGGCACCTTCAACGTCGCCAGCGGCGCCCGGGTCGAGCTCGGCTCGTTCGCCGGTTCCTCGTCCCTGACTTTCACCGGCGCGGGCGACGCCGAGGTGCTCGGCGCCTTCACCACCGGCGCGGGCGCGCTCACGAAATCCGGCACCGGCACCCTGACGCTCAACGCGACCAGCGCGCGCACCGGCGCCACGACCCTGGGCGGCGGCACCCTCTGGCTCGGCGCCACCAACGCCCTCGGCACGGGCGCCCTGACGATCAACAGCGCAGGCGCCACGCTCGGCGCCACCGGCGGGGCCCGCAGCCTGGCGAATGCCGTGACCTTCACCACCGGCGCCACGCTCGGCGGCACGTCCGACCTGACCTTCACCGGCGCGGCCACGAACGCGGGCAACAACACGCTGAGCGTCACGAACACCGGCACGACCACTTTCAGCGGCGCCTTCAATCTTTCCAACTCCGCCACTAATCGCACGCTGACCCTCGCCAACACCGGCTCACTGGTGTTTTCCGGCATCATCGCGAACGGCTCCACCAGCACCGCCGGCGCACTGGCCAAGAATGGCAGTGGCACCCTGACCCTCGCGGGCGCCAACTCCTACGCGGGCAACACGACCATCAACGCCGGCACCCTGAACCTCACCGGGTCGATCGCCAGCAGCGCCCTCACCACCATCGCCAGCGGTGCCACCCTCACCGGCGCAGGCTCGCTCGGCGACCTGATGCTCGCCGGCACCTACGCCCCGGGGGCCAGCCCCGCGCTCATCGCGCTCGGCGACTTCACGATGGGCGGCACCGGTTTGCTGCAGATGGAAATCGGCGGGCTGTCGCGCGGCACCGGTTACGATGCGCTCGATATCAACGGCCTCTTCGCGACCGGCGGCACGCTGGATGTCACCTTCATCAATGGCTTCACCCCGATCGCGGCCGCGACGTTCAACCTCTTTGATTTCACCTCCGCGTCCGGATCCTTCGGCACCGTCAACCTGCCGACCCTGGTCAGCGGCCTGACTTGGGACACCTCGGTCCTTTACACCGCCGGTGAACTCAAGATCGCTGGCAGCGCCATCCCCGAGCCCTCCACCTATGCCGTGCTCGCCGGCCTCGGCGCGCTCGGGCTCGCGGCGTGGCGCCGCCGGCAGGGCCGGACGGCCCTGCGCCAGGCCTGAGTTTCTCCGAATCAGGGATTCCCCTAGAGCCGGCGGTTTGTACCGCCGGCTTTTTTTCGTTTGCTGCCGGTTGGATCATGAAATTTGGCTGGATCGAATTGCTGTTGCTCCTGCTGGCGACCGTCGTGGTGACGCTGGTCGGCGTCTGGGCGTGGGATTCGCTCAAAGCCTGGCGCATCAATCGCGAATACGGCCCGAGCAACCGCCGCGGGAAGGTGCCGGGACGGCGGCGGACTGATTGATTCCCACGGGACCGTGTTCGATCTACTGCCGCTGCCGGGCGAGCAACGCCGCGGCCAGTCGGTTCTCCACCCCCAGTTTGGCGAACAGTCCCTCGCAATGCTTTTCCACCGTGCGCGGGCTCACGCCCAGCAACAGGCCAATTTCCGGGTTCGTCTTGCCCTCTCCCAGCCAGTGCAGGATTTCCGCCTCCCGCGGAGTGGCCCGGGCGGCCGCGCCTTTCGGCCCCGTGGTGTTGTCTCCCAGCATGATTAGCGCGGACGCCGCAGCCGCCGGACGGAAACACACCGCCTGCAGATTTCCCAGAGTTCCGGTGCGGACCCCGGGACCGATCGACTGCGTGGCAAAGTGCGTGAGATCCTTCATCGATGCGGGATGGGATTTCGCGAGCAGAACCCGGGCGTGGTGGGAAACCTCCTGCAACTGGCCGCGGGCATCCACCAACAAGTAAGCCGCGCCGGCCTGATCGAGAGTGGCCACGGCCCGGGTCCCGCGATCACGCCGCTCCTGCCGTTGCAACACCCGGCCGAGGTGCGGTTGCAAAAACCGACCGAGTTCCCGGTCGCGCGAACCGAAGTCACTGCCCAGCCGGAGAAAACTGAAACTCCAATAGCGATCCGCATCGATGGCCCCCCCGATCATCAGCTGGTTTTTGCCCCGCAGGTGAATGAAGGCCTCGTTCCAGAAATCCGTGCGCCGAAATTCACGGCCGCTGATCCGGTCGGAAAGCAATCCCACGCGGCCTTCGCCGACGGTCCGCACCCAGTCGTGTTGAAAGGGGTGCTGATGCAGAAATGTCAAAAAGGGCGGATGCGCCCGCCGGATTAATTCCGGAGTCGGGGCGGGATACATCTGAAATGCCAGCTGCCGCATGTCCCGATCGAGCTGGTCGAAGATAACGATCTCGGCCTCGAACAGGTCCTGCCCTCCTCGCAAGACCGCATCGATGATTGCATCCATCGATTCGGCGCCAGCGGCGTCGCCGATCAATTGGGCGGCAGCCTGCCAGTCGGCGGGAGTTGCCACGTGGGTTGGCATCTGCGCGTAGAGCCCTATCAGCCCGGGGAAAGCCGTCCATGCATTTTACATTTTTGGGGGCGGCACAGCCAACCTGCGTGCCCTCCCGTATGGTCGCCCCTTAAGGCTCTTGGTATAATTCCGCGCATCCGATGCGAGGCCGCTCTTCGGCCAAATTCGGTTTGCCGTCCTATGAAAACCATCCCTTCGCCCTGCTCCAGTCACGCCTTAATGAATCGTTTTACGCCGTGGATTCACGGTTTCATCTTCGGCAGCGTGCTCTGTCTCATTGGGGCGCAAACCGCCGGGGCCCAGGCTATCACCACCGGTTCACCGACTCCGGTCGGAATCGTCAACTTCGTTAATAATTCTGGAAACCTCGCCAGAGATCTTTGGGGGCAAACGTTTCAAACCCCTGACGCGAGCCACAACCAGTTAACCTCGTTCACGCTGTTTTTTTCATCGGGCAGCGTCCCGATTAATTTCCAAACCTACGTCATGGAGTGGACCGGCTCCGACACGGTTGGGCTTCCTCTTTGGGTTTCCAACACGGAAGCAACGCCGGCGAGCCTTAGCTTCGGAGGCCTTCAGCCGATAGTGTTTAACACCGGGGCCTTGGCCCTTGATCCAACCAAACAATACCTTCTGGTCGCTGATGCCACGAGTGTTAATGTTCCCGGCGAGATCCTCTCTGGGAATATCGGATACAACGATGCCAACGCTTCTTTCACTTCTGGCGCGCTCGTTCGCGGCGTGGGTGTGGGCGGAGCCAACGTGGATGATCTCACTTGGAATACGGCCACCTGGGCCCCTTATGATTTGGCCTACAGCGTGACGTTCCAAAGCGCCATCCCCGAGCCCTCAACGTATGCCGCTTTCGCCGGCCTCGGCGCGCTGGGGCTGGTCGGCTGGCGTCACCGGCGGGTTCGCCGCGTAGCGCAGCTCTAGGTGCCTTTGTTTGGATCCTAGCGTTCATAACCCTTGGTGCAGTTTGAAATCCTATTGCTCGTGATCATCGTCATAGTTCAGACCTTGGTCGGGGGAGGAACAGGACTGGAATTTCAATCCCGACGCATCAATCGCAAATAGGGTCCACAAAACCGCCGGGGTAAACCCGCTTGGACGGCGGAAAACAGACTGATTCCTGTCCGAGGGCTCCAAACCTGTCCCTCGACCGGCCCGGAGCCTTGAGCTTGTCGAAATGACAAGCGATCCGAACGCGAACTCGCGCCCGGTTGTGCCTGATCGCTTGCCAGCAAGCTCCTCCTGGGGCCGCTTTTTCCCGCGTTGACCGGGCGGGGTGGGAGAGTAGTTAGACCCATCCGCCTTCGCCCTTTGGGCTTCGGCGCGACAAGTCCGGGGTATGAACCGCGTCCACATCAAAACTTACGGTTGCCACTCCTTCGCTAAAGCTTCGAAGGGCTCGCCCCGCCGCGTCCGTTCGCATTCATGAACCGCGTCCACATCAAAACTTACGGTTGCCAGATGAACGAGCGCGACAGCGAGGCTGTCGCGGCGCTGCTGCGTGCCCGGGGTTATCGGATCGTGGCGGAGGAGGACAATTGCGACGTCCTCCTGCTCAACACGTGCAGCGTCCGCGACGCCGCGGAGCAAAAAGCCATCGGCAAGGCCGGGTACCTGTCCGCCCGCAAAAAGAAACAGCCCGACTTCATCCTCGGGATCCTCGGGTGCATGGCGCAAAACCGCGGCGCCGAGCTGCTGGACCGCCTGCCCGACGTCGACCTCATCGTCGGCACGCAGAAATTCCACCAGGTGCCCGACTACCTCGACAACCTGCGCGCCGCCCAGGCCGCCGGCACGCCGATCGGCTCGACGATCGTCGACATCGCCGAGGAGGCGGGGTCGCAGAACACCATCCGCGATCATCTCCTCGAGGAAAAGCAGGTCTCGGCCTTCGTCTCGATCCAGCAGGGCTGCAACATGGACTGCGCGTTCTGCATCGTGCCGAAGACGCGCGGCGACGAGCGGTCGCGGCCGATGGACGACATCGTGCGCGAATGCGCGCAGCTGGCGGAGCGCGGCGTCAAGGAGATCACGCTCCTCGGCCAGATCGTCACCAGCTACGGGCGGCGGGACTACGTGCACACCGGCGGCGTGACGCCCTTCGTGCAATTGCTCGAGCGCGTGAACGCGATTCCCGGCATCAAGCGCATCCGGTTCACGTCGCCCCATCCGCGCGGTTTCAAGGACGACCTGATCCAGGCCTACGGCCGCCTGGAAAAACTCTGCGAATACGTGCACCTGCCGCTGCAATCCGGGTCGAACCGGATCCTGAAGGAAATGAACCGGCCCTACTCGCGCGAGCGTTACTTCGAGATCGTGTCCGCGATGCGCGCGGTGCGGCCGGACATGTATTTCTCGACCGACATCATCGTCGGCTTCCCCGGCGAGACCGAGGAGGACTTCCAGCAGACGCGCGAGCTGTTCGAGGCCTGCAACTACGACATGGCCTACATCTTCAAGTACTCGATCCGGAGCGGCACGCCGGCGGCGGACCGCGGCGACCAGATTTCCGACGAGGTGAAGGAAGCGCGCAACCAGACGCTGCTCGGCCTGCTGGAAGCCAATTCCAACCGCCGCAACGCGACGCTGCTCGGCACCACGCAGGAAGTGCTCGTGGAAGGCCCGGACAAGAAGGGCCTGAAGTTCATGGGCCGCACCCGCGGCAACCGCATCGTCCACTTCGACGCCGACCCGCGGCTGGTCGGCGAGCTCGTCCCGGTCAAAATCGAGCGCGCCTCGACCGCTGTCTTGTACGGCTCCCTCGAGCTGGCGGGAGTGGAAGCCCCTGGCGCAGGGCCCAAAGTCTAGTGTCCAGCGCGCTTGCTTCTCCGCCTTTGACTCTCAGCTCTCAGCCCTAGACTCTCCGCTCCTGATGTCCCTGTTCCTCGCCACGCTCCTGCCCGGCCTGTTCCTCGCCCTCCTCGGCGGCATTTTGCTTTCGAACAATTCCCTGGTGGCCTCGACCGCGAAGGCCCTGCCGCGTTCCAACCGCGCCGCCTGGCTGTTCTTCGGCGCCGGGGCGGCCTGGTTCGTGTGGCGCTGCTCCCAGTTGAACGAATCCGACCTGATTTTCTTCAAGACGCCGGGGCCGGTCATGATCGCCTTCGCCGTGCTCGCCGTGCTGGCGTTCGTTTACACCCCCGACTTCCTGGCCGTGCGCGGACTCTGCGTGCTGATGCTTCTCGCCGCCGAACCGCTGCTCTATGCCGCCTACATGGAGTACAGCCATCCGCAGCGGCTGCTCATGGTGACCGCCGTTTACCTCGGCCTCGCGCTGTCGCTCTACCTGGCCGCCGCGCCCTATCGTCTGCGCGATCTCCTTGAATGGCTGTTCCAACGGCCGTCGCGCCCGCGCCTGGTCGGCGCCGTCCTGCTTTCCTACGGCCTGGCGACCGCCGCCGCCGCCTTCACCTACTGATGGCTGCGCCGACCAAGACCGTGCTGCTGATCCTGGCCGGCCCCGCTGGCGTCGGCAAAAGCACCCTCTGTGACCGGCTGGTGACCGAGGTGCCGGGGTTCGAACGCGTCATCACCGCCACGACCCGCCCGCCGCGCCCGAATGAAGTCCATGGACGGGATTATCATTTCCTCTCCGAGGCGGAATTCGACGCGCGCCTCGCCGCCGATGATTTTCTCGAGTGGGCCTGGGTCCACCGCAAGTACCGCTACGGCACCTTGAAGTCCGCCGTGCTGGACCGCCTGCCGCACGCAAGCCTCGTCATGAACATCGACGTGCAGGGCGTGCGCAGCATCCGCACCGCCGCGCAGAACCTCCCGTTGTTGAAATCGCGGCTGGTCACGATTTTCGTCGCGCCCGACTCGCTCGACGTGCTGCGCGAGCGGCTCGCGGGTCGCGGCGCCGTCACCGCCGAGGAGTTGGAGCGCCGCCTGCAAAGCGCCGAACTCGAGCTCGCCGAACGCAACTCCTACGACTTCGTCATCCACAGCAAGACCAAGGAGCAGGATTTCCTGGCGCTGCTGGAATACTGGGCGCAGGCGAAGCGGAAACTGGGGTAGGGCGGATCGATGGGAGGAGCCTGCTTGCCGGCGATTCCAATCTGCGCTGACTTGGGAGCGTCCCCATCGTCTGCCGCAGGCTCCCCCCTAAAACCGCCCCATGCCACCGTTCCCGATCAGCGACCACTGCGACGGCACCCGTTTTTTCAATCCGGGCGCGCAGCCGCAGGCCCCGGGGTTTTCACAACTGCCGCGTTGGTGGTATCAGCGCCTCGTCCGCCGGAACTACACGCCCTGGCCGAAATCGGTGCCGGCGCCGCGGACGCCCGCGCTGCCCGCGGGCATTCCCGCCGGGCAGCTCGCGGTCACGTTCATCGGGCACTCCACGTTCCTGCTCCAGTTGCCGGGGCTGAACATCCTGACCGACCCCGTCTTCGCGACTCACGCCGGTCCCTTCGGCCTGCTGGGTCCGAAACGGGCGCGTCCCGCCGCCCTGCGGCTCGGCCAACTGCCGCGCATCGATGTCGTCCTGCTCAGTCACAACCACTACGATCACCTCGATCTCGCGGCCCTGCGCTGGCTGGCGCGCCAGCACCGGCCGGCGATCGTGACGATGCTCGGCAACCGCGCGTGGCTGGAGGCCCGCGGCGTCGGTCGCGTGACGGAGCTCGACTGGTGGCAATCGCACCACCCGGCGCCGGACCTCGAGGCCATCGGCACGCCCGCGCAGCATTTCGCCGCGCGCACGCCGTGGGACCGCTGCCGGACGCTGTGGGGCGGCTTCATGCTGCGCACCGCGTTCGGGCTCGTGTACTTCGCCGGCGATTCCGGCTGGGGCCCGCACTTCGCCGAGGTGCGCGCCCGCCTCGGGGCGCCGCGGCTCGCCCTGCTGCCCATCGGCGCCTACGAGCCGCGGTGGTTCATGACCCCCGTGCACGTGAATCCCGACGAGGCCGTCCGCGCCCACCTGGCCCTCGGCGCCCGCCAGTCGATCGGCATGCATTTCGGCACGTTCAACCTGACGGACGAGGCGATCGATGAACCGGAGCGCGCACTGG
Source organism: uncultured Oleiharenicola sp. (assembly GCA_964515595.1). Classification (GTDB taxonomy): domain Bacteria; phylum Verrucomicrobiota; class Verrucomicrobiia; order Opitutales; family Opitutaceae; genus Lacunisphaera. The sequence continues at coordinate 63,985 of CAZEUN010000012.1, forward strand.
CGGCCGCCCGCCAGGCGCACGCCGTGGCGGGCGCGGATTTCGCCACGCTGGATTTCGGCGAGAGCCGCCTGCTCGAGGTCAACCCACCGTCGCCGTGAGCCCGCTGTCGCGCACGACGCGCAGCAGCTTGAGGCGGCGGAGGCCGCCCGGCGTGGGCCATTCGATTTCGTCGCCCTCGCGATAACCGAGCAGCGCCGTGCCCACGGGAGCGAGCACGGAGATGCGCTGCTGTTCGGGATCGGCGGCGCTGGGGAGCGTCAGCACGTACGATTCGCGTTCGCCCGTGTCGAGATCGGCGAGTTCGACCCGGCTGTTGATGCCGACCGCGTTGGTCGGGACCGCGGTCGGATCGAGCACGACGGCGCGGGTGAGTTCACACCGCAGGCGGTCGACGTTGCCGTGACGGTTGTCGACGGCGGCAATCAACTGGCTCAACAGGCGATGGTCGGAGGAGGACAGATAGATGATGGATGACGGGTTCATGATGATGGTTTGGGGTTCAGGGATTGATGGTTGGTTCATAGGAATGCTCCACGGTGCCGGGCAGGCGGCGGGTCGCGTTTTCGAGCCGGTCGAGGTGGACCGGCGCGAGCGCCAGCCGCGTGGCGGCCGCGGCCTCCGTCACTTGTTCGGGCGCGAGGAAACCCAGCAGGGGCGCCGTGACGCCCGGCCGGGCCAGCACCCAGGCGAGGGCGACCTGGGAGACGGTGGCCCCGAGTTCGACCGCGAGGTCGGCCAGGGTGGCCAGCACCGCGTGGCCGCGCACATTGCCGTAGCGTTCGCGCAAGCGCCGGGTTCGCGCCGTCTCGTGCGGCGGTGGCAGATGATGGAAGCCCGTGAGGAAACCGCCCGCGAGGGGCGACTGGGCCAGGAGAGCGACGCGATAGTCCCGCGCTAGTTCGATCGCGTCCGGTTCAAACGGCGCGCGCTCGAGCAATGAATAGTCCTCCTGCAACGACTCGAGGCGGCACCCGCCGCGGCGGGCCGCGCGACCCAGCGACTCCATGAAGCGCCAGACCGGGAAGCCGGCGGCGCCCACGTAGCGCAGCTTGCCGGCGCGGACGAGGTCGTCCACGCATCCGAGCAGGTCGTCCACGGGCAGCAGGGCGTCGCTCCATTCGCAAACCAGGAGATCGAGATGCGTCGTGCGCAGCCGGCGCAGCGATTCCTCGCATTGCTGGCGGACGGAGTACTTGGGATCCAGGCGGAGCCCGGACGCCGTTTGGGAAAATTTCATCCGGGTGGAGATGACGAGGCTTTCCCGCGCCCGCGGGTTGGCCTGGAGCCAGTCGCCCACGATTTCCTCGGAAAGGCCGAAGTCCGTCCCGGTGGCCCCGGGGCTGCCGCTGGTGGTCTGGATGAAGTTGCCGCCGGCGGCGCGATAGGCGGCGAGGACGGCGTGGGAGGTTTCCTTGCTGGTCAGCCAGCCGAACTGCATCGCCCCGAGGCAGAGTTCGGATACGGACAGGCTGGTGCGGCCAAATTTTCTCTGGTTCATGACACGATCGAGCTGAAGTGGGCCGCAAGCCGGGAGCGGCGGAATGATCCGCGCAAAGGCGGAGGGGGATCGGACCTCCGATCACGGGGAACGCGGGACTGGACCCGGTCCGGCAGGAATTAAATTCCTGTTTTTGATTTAACCCGGCGTCCGCGTCGTCTGCGCTCCGGCCAGTCGGTTAAAACCTCAGGCGCAAGCAGCCGCGGCACCGGGTGCCACCGGGAAGATACCCGGAGCCCCGTGACTCGGACGGTGTGGCTGTTGCAGAAACGCGATCATGTCGCGTTACCGATACGGCACAAACGCCTCCTGTCAAGGTCCGCGCGCGGCACCCTGACGAAGCTTGCCCGGGCGCGGCGCCGCCCGTAGGAATCTTTTCCGGGCCTGTTGGTTTAATTCCCCATGAAAACTCCGCTTGTCCTTCTGTTGGCGCTTTCGCTGGCCGGCAATGCCGTGCTCGCCGTGATGTCCCTGCGTTCCGCCGGTCCGAGCCAAACCGCGCCCACCACCACCGTCGCGAAGTCAGCGGCGCCGGCCGGCACGGTAACCACGGTGTCCGCCGCCGCGACGCCATCGGCTTCCATCCCGCTCTCGCCCGCCGTGTGGCAGACGCTGAAGCCCGGTGGGAATCTCCGGACCCTCGTCGCCAACCTCCGCGCCGCGGGTTTCCCGCCGGCCGTGATCCGCGCGGTGGCGAACCAGATGATCAGCGAGCAGGTGGGTTCCGTGGCCACGGACCATCTGCCTTTTTGGAAACAGAATTCCTCCAACCCGGAATTCCTTGCCGCCCAGCAGGAACTCGGCGCACGCAAGCGCGACCTCTACAACGATCTCCTGGGCGACGATGCCCGCCCGTCCGCGGCCCTGGATCCCGCGACGCGCGAGCGCCGGTATGGGCCGTTGTCGGACGACAAGATCGACCGGATCGAGAACCTCAACCGCGACATCAACGATCTCCGCACCAAGCTCTATGCCGAGCGCAAAAACGGCGACTTCCAAAGCATCATGAGCACGCAGGCGGCGGCCGAGCAGGAACAGAAGGCCGAGCTCGCCGCGATCCTCACCCCGGCGGAACTCGAGCAATACGAGATGCGTTCCTCCCAGGCCGCGAGCCGGGTGCAGAACAGCGTGAAGGGCCTCGACGTCAACGAGGAGGAATACACCGCGTTGTTCCGCGCCCAAAAGGCGTATGATGACGCCGATCCCGTGCGCATGGGTGGCGCGATCAGCCAGGAGGCGATGGTGGCCCGCGCCGCCGCCCAGGACAAATTGAACGAGCAGGTGCGCGCCGCGTTGCCGGATGACCGGTTCTACGAATACCTCAAGGGAACCGATTCCAGCTATGCGCAGGCCGCGCGTTTCACCGCCAGTTATCCCGGCATCACGCCCGCGACGACCTATCAGCTCACGCAAATCGACCGCGCATACCAGCTGGCCATGATGTCGCTCGCCCGTTCGACCAACCTGAATGGCAACACGCCGCCCTCCGCGGAGCGCATGGGCCAGCTCATGTCGGCGCGAAAGGACTACCTGGAAAAGCTCACCACGCTCCTCGGCGCCGAAGTGGCCTCCGCCTACCAACAGCGCAACCGCGGCGGCACCGTCACCTCGGCCATCGCACTCCCCCGGCCGTCGGGGCCGTAGCGGTCATCAAACAACACACCCCGCCCCCATCAACCCGCCGTGCGTCCCGCCGCCTCCGCATGCACGCGCGCGAGCTGCTGCCGGGTTTCCTCAAGCTGCGCCGTGATGCGATCGACCATGTCGCGGTCCCAGTTCTTTAATTGGGCCTGGCGCAACCGCTCCTCGTGCCACACCAGCGACTCCTGCAGGCGGGCGAGCTCCACGGCCGGATTCTTCCGGGAATTCTGCGCCATCAGGCGGGCGCCGATGAAAAGGGCCCCGGAAACCAGGAGGACAAAAAGGATGACGCTGGACTCGATCATGCCCACCACGGTGGATATATCGTGACACGATGCAACTGCCGGACGGGGCATACCCGCAATGTTAAGCAGAGCTCGCGCGGCCCATAAGCTGCGCCATGGGCCGCTTTCCAGCCTTGGTGGAGGGCCCAGCTCCCGCTGGGCCGCGAACGTGACATCACCCCCGCACACCGGCCCAGCGGGAGCCGGGCCCTCCACATTAGGGCGAAACCATCGCCGTCGGCTCGGTTTTACCCGCCACGTGCTCCCGGGCGAGGGCTGACAGCTGCTTTACCACGTCGGCATGCCGCGGGTCGTTCACCAGGTTGGTCAGCTCATGCGGGTCGTTGATGGGATCGGTGAGAAACGCCCCGGCACCGGGTCCGAAGAATTCCGCATAGCGCCAGCGTTCCGTCCTCACGGCCACGCCCGTGATGCCGCGGCCGCGCTCGTTCCACACCGTGTACGCCGGATGGTCCCACGCGGCCGCCGGTTGATCCAGCAAGGGCTTGAGATCGCGGCCGTCCAGGCCCACGGGCATGGGCAGCCCGGCCAGATCGACCAGGGTGGGGTAGAGGTCGATCAACTCGACCACCCGCGGCGACGCCTGCCCGTTGCCCTTCCGGCGCGGGTCGTAAATGATGAGCGGCACGCGCGTCCCCTGTTCCCACAGCGAGCCGGCCTTGGACCATTTTCCCTTCTCGCCGAGCTGGTAGCCGTGGTCGCTCCAGAACACGACGATCGTTTGCTCCGCGAGCTGCGCTTCCTCCAGCGCCGCCAGCACGCGGCCCACATTCGCGTCGATGTAGGAAACGCAGGCAAGGTACGCGCGGATCATCTGCTTCGCCTCGTCGGGCGACGCCTCCCGCTTGATGAACAGGTCCGCGTTCATCGCGCGGATCGCGGCTCGCGGGAAACCCGCGGGCACCGTCGGCCGGGGCGCGAAATCGACGGGCAGCTCGATCTTCGCGCCATCGTAGAGATCGAAGTACTCCTTCGGCGCGATCAGCGGCGTGTGCGGCTTGGCCTGCCCGAACCCGATGAAGAACGGCCCGTCCGCGGGCTTCCATTTTTTCAGGAAGGCAATGGTCTGGTCGGTGTCCTGGGTATCCTTGAGCGCCGCGAGTTCCACCGGATCCTCCACGGCTTTCCACCGGTCGGAGCCCGGGGCCTGGCGGACGTCCGCCGCAATCATGCGCTCGATCCGCTGCCGCTCCTCCTCGTCGGAAATGGCGGTGGCCGCGACGGAGCTCGCCGGCTTTTTCTGGTCGGTGAACTGGCAGGGCACGCCCCCGATGGTCCAGGCCGCGGCATCGTCGATGAGGTCGCCGTGGAAAATCTTCCCGTAACGGGCGGTCGTGTAGCCCTGCTGCTTGAAATATTTCGGCAGGCTGACGAGGTCCGGATACCACGCGCCGAACCAGTCGCGGTTGCCGTAGAGCTCGAGCGTCTTGGGGTAACGTCCGGTCAGGATCGAGGCACGCGACGGGTTGCACAGCGGATACTGGCAGTACGCGCGGTCGAACTTCACCGCGCGCGCCGCGAATCGATCGATGTTCGGCGTGTGCGCCCGCGCGCTGCCAAACGCACCGACCTCGGTGCGAAGATCGTCGATCGAGATGAACAGGACGTTCATCGGACCGGCCGCCAGCGGGACGGTCGCAAACAAGGTGGCAAGCAGCAGGCAAGTGAAGCGGGGCATGACGGAACCCTGGCCAGGTGGCCGCCGGCGGCAACCCGCGCCTACTCGGCCAGTAAGAGGAGCCCAAAGCAGCAGCCCTCGTCAGAGGGCCGTTTCGACAAGCTCAAGGCCCTGAGCCCGCCGATGGGCTGGCGCCAGCGGTCTTGCGACCGCGGCTACATTCAGCCCCTCCGTTTGATCCTTCTTCAAGCCGGAACCATTCAGTGGAAACCGCGAAGGACGCGAAGAAACGCGAAAGTCGCGAGTCAGACATGATCCTCGGTGATGCCTTGCCGTACTCACTCTTTCGTGATCCCGGGCAAAATCAGGATTTTCCCGGTATACCTTCGCGGACCTTCGCGCCCTTCGCGGTTCAATTGCCTCGTTCCTGTTCAAGAGCCTCACCGACCCGCCCCACCAGATTGGCATTGAAAAGCGGGGCGGCCTGCGGCGAATTGATGCGCCATGCCGCCCGACGCCGCGCTCACCCCAGGCTGCGATGTGCTCCTGCTCGAGGACGATGCCGCGCTGCGTCGCCGGCTCGCAGCCTACCTGCGCGGCCTCGGGGCCGAGGTGACCGAGGCCGGGCGTGTCGACGAGGCGCGCCGGTTGCTCGGGACGCTCCGCTTCGATTACGCGCTCATCGACCTGCACCTGCCGGATGCGGAGGGACTCGACCTGCTGCGCGCGGGACTTTTTTCGGAGAACACCGCGGTCGTCGTGATGACGGCGTTCGGCGGCATCAAGGATGCCGTCGAGGCCATGCGGCTCGGTGCGAGCGACTACCTGGCCAAGCCCTTCGAGTTCGAGCAGGTGCTGCTCGCCTTCCGGCGCGGCCGGAGCCAGCGGATGTCGGTGCGGCGCGACGAGCACCGCGACCGCACCCGGGCCGACACCGCGTTCTTTTTCGGCGAGACGCTCGGCCCGCTGCGGACGCGCCTCGAGGCGATCCTCGCCGCGGAACGGCGGCTCGAGCAACGCCTGCCGCCCATCCTGCTCGAGGGCGAGACCGGCACGGGCAAGAGCCGCCTCGCCGGCTGGCTGCACGCGGCCGGCCCGCGCGCGGACCAGCCGTTCATCCAGGTCAATTGCGCGGCGCTGCCGGAGACGCTCGCGGAGTCGGAATTGTTCGGCCATGAGCGCGGCGCGTTCACGGACGCCAAGCGCGGCCGCCTCGGGTTGTTCGAGGCCGCCGACGGCGGCACGCTCTTCCTCGACGAGATCGGCTCCCTCGCGGCCGGCACGCAGGCGAAGCTGCTCACCGCGATCGAGGACGGCGTGATCCGCCGCCTCGGCGGGGCGCGCGAGCTGCGCGTCGACGTGCGCGTCATCGCCGCCAGCAACCAACCGCTCGCCGCGCTCGTGCGCGAGGGGAAATTCCGCGAGGACCTCTTTCACCGCCTGCATTTGCTGCAGGTGACCCTGCCGCCGCTCCGCGAACGCAACGGCGACATCGTGCCGCTCGCGCGCCACCTGCTGGCCGGCCTCGCCGCGAAGCATCGGCTGGGTGCGCTGACGTTCTCGCCCGCCGCCGAGGCCGGATTGCTGGCGCACGCGTGGCCCGGCAACATCCGCGAACTGGCGCACGAGATCGAACGCGCGGTGATCTTCGCCGCCGGGCCCACGCTCGACCTCGCCACCCTCGGGCCGCCCGGCACGGCCCGCGGCGAGACGGCGACGGCCGCCTGGCGGAATCCCGCGTGGCGCCTGCCGGAAAGCGGGTTTGCCGTCGACCAGGTGATTGACGCGCTCGTCGCCGAGGCCCTGCGCGACACGCATCAAAACGTTTCCGCCGCCGCGCGCCGGCTCGGCGTCACCCGCGAATTTCTGCGCTACCGCCTCGCCTCGGCGCGATCCACCCCGCCTCCCGCTGGTTCCTGACCACCGAAAGAGCGGTCGCCGTTGGTGGCAGCCAACCCATTTTCCGGACGCCCGACGCAACCGCCCTGCCTCGAAAAAAACCCAACCCATTGGTCCGGCGCGTCGCGCGCAATCGCCGCGCCCGCCGGCACGCTTCCGGCAAAGGTGCGCCGCCCGCCGTTTCCAACCGGACCCGGCATTTACTTCAACCCCCCCCGTTCCCATGACTCCGACCCTTCCCGTTTTGTCCCGGCACTGGCGCCTGCTGGCCGTGTTGTTGCCCGTGATCGGCTTCGCCGCTCCCGATAACACGAGCACCACACCGACCCCGACGCCCCCCAGCGCGTACACGGACCGCGGCAGCACGACGATCAACGTGACGACGTACGGCAGTGCCTTCGGGGGCGGCTTCGGGCTCAACGGTGTCAACCGGTTCTCCGGCCCGAATTTTTCGGATTATTCGGTGACCACCTATCACCGGCCGATTTATTTTCCGCCGGCGCCGCCCGCGATCGGCGAACCGATTCCGGTGAACCTCACCCGCGGCTCGCTCGCGAAATTCGCGCCGCCGTCCGTCCTCGCCAGCTACGTGTACGAACCCTTCTACGCGCCCCTCAGCCCGCTCCTGTTCAGCGAGAACCTCGACCGGCGCCGGCGCGAGAAACTGGACGGCTACCGCGCCGCGCGGGCCGCGGCGCTCGAGGCGCTCCGCACCAGGATCGATTCCGTGCGCAGCGCCGACGCCGACGCGCGCCGCCGGGCCCTCGCCGAGTTTGCCGCCCTCCAGGCGCCCACGCTCGCCTCGCTCGAGGCCACCGCCGAGGAGTTGCGCGACAACTTCGTCAACGGTAGTTTTTTCCAGAGCGGCAGCGACTGGAACAACACGCGCGAATGGCGTCTCGGCGACAACACGCGCTGGGAGTCCACGGCCGATGAGGTCAAGGTGATGACGGGCGCCGCGTTTTTCCAGGACGGCCTCTCGCCGGCCCAGCGGCGCCTCCTGCGCGAGCTCGCGATGGAGCTCGCTGATTCGCTCCAGGCTCCCGGCGCCGACATGTCCCTCGATGCCCCCGGGCCGTTTTTCTATTTCGCGCCGGAAATGGCGCGGATCCGTCTCCCGATCAACCTGCCGCCGGAGCTGTCGACGAAAGTCGTCGCTTACCAGGCGCAGAAGGCGGCCCTGAAGGCCGAGCTTCGCGACGTGCTCTACAAGCAGGACCGCACGCTTTTCGATTTCAAGCGGGTCGCCGTGCTCAAGGCGCTGGCCGAGCAGCAAGCGGGGCGGCTGGCCGCGCTGGAGCAACTCGCGGAGGAAATCCGCGAAGGCCTGGCCCTGCTCCCGAATCCCGCCAGCCCGCCGGCGCTGCCGCTCCCGGCGGAACTCGCGGCGCGCATTTCAAGCTACCTCGCGCAGAAAGCCGACTGGCAGCGCCTCATGCAGGCGAAGCTCGAGGAGTTGCGCGGCGAGTTTCCCGAGGACCGCGTCGAATACGTCCGCGAAGGCATGGGCCTGGCCATCCAGATTGTCGGCAACCGCCGCTCGTCGGCGGACACCAACGCGCGCCGCCAGGCGGCACTCGCCGGCCTCGCGTCCTTCAATTCCTCGCAGAACGACCGCTACCTCGCGCTCACGCGCGACAAGGAGGTTCTCCGCCTGGATGTCCTGAAGGCCGTCACCGGCGCCGTGAACGGCCCCGGCAACAAGTCCATCGACCAGCTCCTCCGGCAATACGCCTATGCGTTCAGCCAGCAGGAGCGGTGGGAGCGTTACCGCGACTATGAAACCGCGACGCTGCAGCCGGGCCTGTCCGCCGCGCAACGCCGGCTGCTGTTCGGCGCCGCCGTGGAGAAACTCGACCTCCCGCTGAATACCCGGTTTTAAGTCGGCATGCCCCGGTTGCTCTCCGCCCGCCCCGCCGCCGTGGCCTTGCTGGCCGGCGGCGTGCTCGTGGCCATTTTCGCCGCGCTGTTGCTGCACTACCGCCGGGAGCTGACGCAGGAGATCCACCAGAAGATCGTCGAGCGCGACGCCGCGGTTTTGCACCCGGTGGCGGTGCTCCAGCTCGGCGACATGGAGGCGCGGGATTTTCCCGACAGCACGCCGACGCAGAACGACACGGTGCTCGCGGTGCTGAAGAGCGCCCAGCAGGCGGGCATGCTCGGCGTGGCGGTGTTCGACGCGGACGGCAACCCGCTGCGCGCCGTGCCCACCACGCTGGCGTTCGCCGACCTGACGCCGGTCGATTACCTCGAGCTCACGCGGCTGAAGCCGATCAGCCGCTATCACCCCCGTTTCGACCTGTCCTCGATCTTCGCCGGCTCGCAGCCGGGCGATGCGCCCACGCCGGTGCTGGAGGTGCTGTTGCCCTTGCACCGCGCAGGCCGCACGCAACTGGCGGGCGTCGCCCAGTACTTCATCGATGCACGCCCGCTGGCCGGGGAGCTCGCGGTGATCGACCGCCGGATCTCGGTGCAGACCTTCGTCACCCTCGGCATCGGCGGCGCGTTGGTTTTCCTCGTCGTCGGTGCGTCCTACTGGGGTCTCATGCACGCGCAGCGGATCATCGCCGAGCGCAACGAACGCCTGATCCGCGCCAACCTGGAACTCTCGCTCGCCGCCAAGGCTTCCGTGCTCGGGCAGATCACATCCCACCTGCTGCACGGGCTGCAGGGCCCCGTCGCGGGATTGCGCGCCGTGCTCGCCACGCGCGGCACCCCGGACTCCGCCGAGGACTGGCAGATTGCCTCCGATTACACCGAGCGGCTCCAGGCCATGATCCAGGAGACCGTGACCATGCTCGGTGAGCGCAGTTCGGAAACCGCTTACGAACTCAGCGGCCACGACCTCGCCGCGACCCTCCGCGAACGGCACCAGCCGGCGGCGCGAACCGCCGGGGTCAGGCTTGACGTCGCCGGAGGCTTCGCGGCGCGCATCGACAGCAACCGCGGCAACCTGCTCTGCCTCATCGCGGGCAACCTGATCGAGAACGCCATCCAGGCCAGCCCGGCGGGTGGGGAGGTGCGCGTGACACTGGAAATCGTCCAGGACCAACTCCGCGTCACCGTGGCCGACCTGGGCGCCGGCATTCCCGACGAGGTCCTCGGCCGCCTCTTCGAACCCGGCCGCAGCGGCCGTGCAGGCGGCACGGGTCTCGGGCTCGCGATCAGTCATCTTCTGGCCCTGGAAATCGGCGCCGATCTCCGCCTGGTGCGGACCGGACCGGGCGGCACCGTGTTTTCCGTGACGCTGGACCTCAACCCCTCCGGCTGATCCCGCCGGACCGCTCCCCGGAAAATTCCCGCGCGATCCAGGCCTTTCACGTTGGCTCTTTTTTGTCTGTGCCGACGCGCCCAGCGTCGGATTTCGTTCGGGGAAAGCTCCACTCAATGGGGTAACAACCTACCAACAAGAGGGTTGAGGAAGGTAAATGGCGTATTTTTTAATGCCTTCCGGAAATTTCCTGATGAACCGTTCCCGTACCGAATGTCTCTGATTGGTCCATGCTATTGACAGAATCCGTCCCCCCCGCGTCCGCCACCAAGGAGCGAACTCTAAAAATTGTCGGTATCGGTGCCTCCGCCGGAGGCCTGGAAGCCTACACCGAGCTCGTGCGCAATCTGCCGGCCGGCGGGGATCTCGCCTATGTGTTGGTCCAACACCTGGACCCGACGCACCGCAGCCTGCTCACGGAATTGCTGGGGCGCTCCGCCAGCCTCCCGGTCCAGGAGATCGTCCATAACACGCGGGTCGTCGCGAACCAGATCTACGTCATCCCACCCAACTGCGACCTCGAGATCAAGGATGGCGTCCTGCTGCTTTCGCCCCGCGACAAGAAGGCCGCGCCGTCGCGCACCATCGACCATTTCCTCAAATCCCTCGCAGCCGATCAGGGGGCGAAGGCGATCGGGGTGATCCTGTCCGGCGCCGGGTCGGACGGAGCCAAGGGCCTGAAGGCCATCAAGGATGCCGGCGGGCTGACTTTCGCCCAGGACGAGGGCTCCTCCAAGTACGACAGCATGCCCCGCAGCGCCATTGGCGCCGGCTGTGTGGACTTCGTGCTGCCGCCCGAAAAGATCGCCCAGGAAATCGCCCGGCTCGGTGAATCCGGCTCCCGCCAGAAAAGCCGCGCCGCCGCCAACGCCCGCAACCGCCGCGGCCATGTCTCCCGGAAATTCCATCCCGTGGGCCCCGCGCCCGTCGTGGCCGCGGACTGGCCGAAGGCGCCCGCCGACAAGACGCTGCGCAATCTCTTCCTCGTGCTGCGCACCGCCACCGGCGTGGATTTCAGCCTCTACCGCATCAACACGGTCCGCCGCCGCCTGACGCGCCGCCTGGCGGTGCACAAGCTGAAGGACCTGGAAAAATACCTGAAGCTGCTCCGCGACAATCCCGCGGAGGTCGAGGCCCTCCACCAGGACCTGCTGATCGGCGTGACCAGTTTCTTCCGCAACCCGAATGTTTTCGAAACCCTCAAGCGGCGGGTCTTCCCCAAGCTCGCGAAAAACCTGCCCGCCGGCGAAACGCTGCGGATCTGGGTCGCCGGCTGCTCCACCGGCCAGGAAGCCTATACGTACGCGATGGCCTTCATCGAGTTCGCCGACCAGTTGCCGATGCGGCCGCCGATCCAGATTTTTGCGACCGACGTCAACCCGCGCTCCCTCGAACAGGCCCGGGCCGCAACCTACACCAAGCCGCAGCTCGCCGGCCTCAGTGCCGCGCGCATCACCCGTTTCTTTCACCGCGAGGGCGACACCTACCGCGTGCAGAAGCCGCTGCGCGACATGGTCATTTTCGCGCAGCAAAACCTGCTGACCGACCCGCCGTTCACGCGCGTCGACCTGATCAGCTGCCGCAACATGCTCATCTACATCGAGCCTGCCCTGCAGCAGCGGATCATTCCCAACTTTCATTATGCGCTGAAGCCGGACGGGGTCCTGGTGCTCGGCTCCTCCGAGTCGATCGGCTCGTTCGGCAACTCCTTCGCCGCCACGACCAAGAACCAAAAAATCTACCAAAAGAAGGGCGGGACCGGCCTGCGTCCCGGCGAGCGGCCCCTGCCGCCGGTGGCCCTGCCGCCAGCGCCGGTCCCGCTGCTCAAGCGGCCGGCGGAGTCCGCCGCCAGCGACATCTATCGCGATGCCGACCGGCTCATCCTGGCCAAGTTTTCGCCGGCCGCGGTGCTGGTGAACGAAAACGCGGACATCCTCCAGTTTCGCGGCAAGGTTCAGCCCTTCCTCCAACTGGCAACCGGCAAGGCCTCGCTGAATCTCCTGAAGCTCGCGCGCGACCACATCGTCCTGCCGCTGCAGCGCGCCCTGCGCCGGGCGCAGCTCCACAACCGGGTCGTGCGGGAAAAAGCCCAGGGCATCGAATCGCCCCGCCAGACCATCGCCATCGAGGTCCAGCCATTTCACACTCCGCAGAGCCGCGGTTTCCTGGTGGTTTTCGAGTCGATCACCACGCCGCCACCCAAGCCCGCCGCCGGCGGCCGCGTCGCCACCGCCACGCCGGGGGACCGCCGCAAATTGGGCGCCCTGCGCCGGGAGTTGGTGGAAACCCGCGAGCACCTCGACAACGTCCGCGAGCAGCATGAGACCGCCATGGAGGAACTCCAGGCCTCGAACGAGGAGGTGCAGTCCTCGAACGAGGAGCTGCAAAGCCTCAACGAGGAATTGGAAACCTCGAACGAGGAGCTCGAGTCCGCCAACGAGGAACTCACGACGCTCAACGAGGAACTCGCCACCCGCAACGCCGAGCTGCGCGAAAGCGAGCAGCGTCTCCGCGAGCAGGCCGACCTCGTGGAACTGGCCCCGCTGCTGGCCCGCTCGACCAAGGACCGGATCATCTTCTGGAACCGCGGGGCGGAGCAGCTTTACGGCTTCAGCAAGGAGGAGGCGCTGGGCCAGACCAGCCACCTGCTGCTGCGCGCGCACTATTCCGAGCCGCTCGAAAAAATCCAGGCGAAGCTGGCGAAGGAAGGCCGCTGGGAAGGCGAGGTGATCCACCGCCGCAAGGACGGCACCGAGCTCTGCGTCACCGCCCAATGGGTCGTCCACCTGGACGACCAGAAACGCGTGCGGGCCATCCTGGAGATCAACACCGACATCACGGCCCGCCGGCAGGCGGAGCGCTTGCTGCGCGACGCCGAGGAACTCAACAACCGCATCCTGGAAAGCACGCCGGATTGCATCCTCGTGCTCGACCTCGCGGGCCGCCTGCTGTTCGCCAACGCCGGGGCGCAGAAAGTCCGCGCGGCCGGCGGGCTGGGGGCCGACAAGGGCGCGCACTGGACCTCGCTGTGGTCCGGCCAGTCGCGCGCGGCCGCCGAGGCCGCGGGCCGGGCGGCGCTCGGCGGGGATTTAAGCCGGTTCCAAGCCATCGCCGCCGGCGACGAAACGCCGGTCAAGTGGTGGGACGTCCTCGTCCGGCCCATCACGGATGCCGCCGGCCGGCCGGAACGGCTGCTCGCCGTCTGTCGCGACATCACGGAAAGCCGCCTGGCCGGGGAGAACATGGCCAAGGAGGCGCGCCTCGCCACGCTGCGCGCCGAGGTCGCGGTGGAAGTTGCCCGCGGCGGCGAACTGGTGCCGATCCTGCAGCAGCTCGCGCAAACCGTCGTGCACCACACCGGTGCGGCGCACATGCGCATCTGGTTGTTCGACGGAGACGCCTCCCTCCGGCTTCAGGCGAGCGCCGGGCTGTACGCCAGCCTCAACGCGCAGCAGGCCCAGATCATGGTCGGCGAGGGCCGCATCGGCGCCGTGGCCTCGACCAAGCGTTCCTATGTGACGCACCAGGTCGCGGCCGACGCGGAGATCTGCGATCCGGCCTGGGCGCGCCGCGAGGGCATCACGTCGTTCGTCGGCCATCCCCTGATGTTCGAGTCGCGGGTATTGGGCGTCATCGGGGTCTTGCTGCGGGAAAAGCCCGAACCGCGCGTGCTGCGGGAAATCAGCCTCTCGGCCGACGCCATCGCGCTGCTGGTGCAGCGCAAGCACGCCGACGAGGAGCACAACCGCGTCCTGTGCGAGGCGATGGAGGCGCGCAACGCCGCCCTGGCCGCTTCGCGCGCCAAGGACGATTTCCTCGCGGCGCTTTCGCATGAACTGCGCACGCCCCTCAACCCGGTGCTCCTGCTCGCGAGCGACGGGGCGGAAAATCCCGAGGTCCCCGCGCCGATCCGCTCCGTCTTCGAGACCATCCGCAACAACATCAGCCTCGAGGCGAAGCTGATCGACGACCTGCTCGACCTGACGCGCATCGCCCACGGCAAGCTCACCCTCGAGATGAAGCCGCTCGACCTCCACGCCGTGCTGGCCGACGCCGTGCGCATCGTCTCCTCCACCGTCGAGGGCCGGCCGGGCCCGATTACGCTCGAGCCCGAAGCGGCGCGGGCCGTCGTGACCGGCGACGCCGTGCGGCTGCAACAGGTGTTCTGGAATCTCCTGATCAACGCCATCAAGTTCACCCCGGTCGGCGGCACGGTCACCGTCCGCACCTCCCTCAAGGACGACAAGATCGTTGTCGTCGAGGTCCGCGACACCGGCATCGGCCTGCGCGAGTCGGACATCGGCCGGATCTTCGATCCTTTCTCGCAAGTGGAGCGCCGCCGCGGTGGCCTGGGCCTCGGCCTGGCCATCTCGCGGCAGTTGTTGGAAAAGCACCACGGTTCCATCCGGGCCGTCAGCGAAGGTCCCGGCAAGGGCTCGACGTTCATCGTTGAGCTGCCCCTGGCCGATGGCACGACGCCGGCCGCCCGCGACTCGGCGACCGAAACCCGGCTCCCCGCGTCCCGTCGCGGGGCCAACGGCCAGCGGCCGCGGCTCCTGCTGGTGGAGGACCACGAATCCACCCGCAACACCCTGGCCGCGCTGCTCAGCCGCCGGCATTTCGAAGTGATCACCGCCGGCTCCGTCGGCGAGGCGCGCGAGCGCTTCCGCCAGGGGCGGTACCGCCTGGTGATCTCCGACCTCGGCCTGCCCGATGGCGACGGCTACTCGCTGCTCACCGAACTGCGCGCCAGACAACCCGGCCTTATCAGCATCGCGCTCAGCGGTTATGGCACGGAGGAAGACCACGCGCGGTCCCGCGCGGCCGGCTTCGCGCATCACCTGACGAAGCCAGTCAGCATTTCCGCGCTCGATGCCATCATCGAGGATGTGCTGGGGGAGAAACCGGGGAACGTCAGCCTGCTGGGCAAGGCGGTGGCGACCTGAGCACCGTATCGGCCCAAGCGATGGCCGGGAGAACGATTTCCCCGTCGCTCACTCCTGCAAAATAACCGCGCGGACCGCTTCCCGAAGTTCCCGGGTCGCGGAGATCACCTCGGGTTCCCACGGCTTGGCGCGGTCGCGCACCGTTTCCCGCCAGACCTCAAAACTCTTGCGGGGATGCAGGGTGTGGCCTTCGCCGGCCCGCTCAATGGCCTTGCGCGGTTCGCCGCCCCATTCGACCACCTCGATGATTTCGGGCCGGAACCAGAGAATCGCCGCCAGCGGTTGCGCGCGCAGCCGGATGGCCAGCAGGCCCGCGACTTCCGGCAGCCGCTGATCGGGTCGCGCCGCGACGAGGCTGTCCCAAAACGCGATCAGCTTGTCCTGCCCCGCGAACCATGCGGCCAGCCCGAGCACGTCCTTCCCGGCCGGCGCGCGGCCGTGGCAGACGACCTGATCGCCGTTGACCAAGGCGACCCCGGTCGCGGCGCCGAGCCGCAGCAGGTCGTCGCCCGCGGCGGCGGCGAACGGATCCTTGCTCCGCGCCATGCCGGCCAGCACGCGCGTGAGGACCCCGGACAGCTCCATCCGATAGGACAGCTCGCGGCTGCGCTCGCGCGCCGCAAGTTGAAGCGAGAGGATCTGGGCCAGCAGGTCGCACTCGGTGCGCAGCGCGAACGGGATGTGGCGGGCGTCGCGGCTGTGGCAGGAAAGCAGGCCCCATAATTCGCCGCCGCGCATGACGGCGACGGACATGGACGAGCCCGTGCCCATGTTGCGCATGTATTCGAGGTGGATCGGGGAAACGCTGCGCAGCACCGACAGGCTGAGGTCCAGCGTGCCCACGGCCCGCGCCCCGTTTTTCAGCAGCACCGGCACCGGGGTGTACGTGTTGGTGGGGATGAGCCGCACCCGGTTGCGCAGATAGAGCTCGCGCGCCTGGCGCGGGATGTCCGAGGCGGGAAAACGCTGGTTGAGATACGTCGGCAAGTGGTTGTTGCGATCCTCCGCCACCACCGTGCCGTTCCAATCGGCGTCGAACTGGTAGAGCAGGCAGCGGTCGAAGCCCGTCACGCGCCGGATCTCGTGCACGGCCAGGCGCTGGATTTCATCGGACGATTCGGTGGCCGCCAGGCGGCCCAGGAAGGCCTGGAGATTCTGGTCGATCTCCAGTGGCGTCACGGCGGCCCGCTCGCCTTCCAGGATCACCAGGTCCCCGCTGGCGTGCGCCACGAGCGTGAAAGGCCGGCCGGGCGCGCCTTCATCCGCATGCGTGCCGACGAGCAGCGGCCGCCGCGAAAAATCCGGCTGGGCCCGCGCGGTCTCCAGCTTGGCGACGAGGCCCTCGCCCAGGACCGCGGAGGCCTCCGCGCCGATCAGGCTGGTCGCCTCCCGCCAGAAATGGTCGCGGGCATTCGTGCTCGCGCCGGCGATTTTCCAACCGGCGGCTGGATCGAGCACCAGCAGGAAGCCGTGGGGCTGGATGCTGCCGGGCGTGTGGATCGGCTCGCGATCGCAATTGGTGAGATCGGTGACCTGCGGGGCCGGGGAGTTCATGCGTTGCGTTCCATCCAGGCCTGCAATTTCGAAAACGTTTCCCCGGCCGTGGCCACGGTGTCGTCCGCCGCCGCGGCAGCTTCCGGCTGTTGGAGGAAGCCGCGAAACGCCTGCCAGCGCCGGCCGGTTTCCGGACCGTAAGCCTGGAAATAGCGGTAGCCCTGGCCACCGGCGTAGCCGAGTTCCTGCTCGAGGTGCTTGGAAATGATCTGGCCGCCCAGCGTGGCACCTTCGAACACGTACAACGCCCCGAGCGCCCGCTCCGGCGTGGACACGTCCGGCAGGTCGGCGCAGCGCGGCAGGGTGGCGATGGCCGTGTCGCTCAGCCCATGGGCCCGCAGGTCGTCCTGCAGCCAGCCGGTCTTGGCGCGGCCGGCCGTCAGGGGATGCGATTCGCCCAGGGTTCTCGTCACCTGGCGCTCCAGCGGCTCGAGAAATCCGAGGAACATCCCGGTGCGCTGCCGATGCTCCTCCCGGGTGCGCGGCAGCGCGAAGGCCGCCTCCATGTGTTGATGTTGGGTGTGGGTTGCGGCGCGCAGCCGTTCGGGAAGTCCGCTCATGCACCCTTACTCAACCGCTGGCCCCGGAGCGCCTGAAGTCAAAAGAGGGTAGGTTGATAACCCATTGGCGAAATGTTGGGCGAGGGGACCCGGCGTTCGTCGCCAGGCTGCTTTTCAAAGTAGCCGCGGTCGCAAGACCGCTGGCCAGGTCGCTCAACGCCGGCCGGGGCCCTGGCGGTATTCGTCGCTCTTGCGTAGGGCGTCGCGCACGTCGCCCTCGGTCCAGTTCTTCTCAAGCAGGTTCGTGCGGAAGGTCTGCAGGCCGCTCGCATCGACCTCGCGGCCCAGCACGTCGAGGTAGGCGCGCCGGACGATGCGCTCCGCGCCTTCGCGGCGGAATTCATCGCTGTTCCGGATGTCCTCGCGCACCATCACCTCGGTCCACCCTTGGTCGATGATCAGGCTGCGATAACCCCGGAGTCCCTTGGGGTCCACCTCTCGCGCCAGCAAGTCGAAGTACGCCCGCTTGACGATCACGTCGGGTTCCTCGCGGCGTTCGTCGCGCCGCCGCACTTCCACCCGCAGCGAGGAAATCCGGTCGTTCCAACTCGTCGACACGCTGCCGGGCAGCCACCGGCCCGTGAGGTCGCGCACGTCGTTCGTCAACCGCATCGCCGGACCGCGAAAACGCGGATCCGCATGCACATAAATCTCGGCGCCGCCTTCGACGCGGATCGAGGAGATGCGGTCGTTGATCCGGCCGCCTTTTTCGAACGTCAGCTTGGAAAGATCCTCGAATGAATCCCCGGGATAAAGCACGCGGCTGTCGCCGCGGTAGTCGGCATCCTGATAAACGATCACGCGCGGGCCGCGGCGGTCATCCCGGTCCTGGTCGCGGTCCCGACTGCGATCGTCCCGCCGCTCCGGTGGTTGGGCGAGCCCGGTCACCGCCGCCGTTAATGCGCAAAGGACCGGGAGGAACCGCCGAAGATTCATGCGCGCTGGGACGGTCCCTGAAGGCGGTTATTCAATCTTTTCAATAAAAGGCGCCCGCTCCGGAGCTTGGAGCTGGAACGCACTGGCCTCAGTGCGTTTGCTTCGTTAGCTCCCAAACCAGCGCACTGAGGTCAGTGCGCTCCACCTCAATGCCCTCAGGCCGGCAGCTGCGGGCGCGTCGGCTCCGGCCAGTCGACGTGGAAGAACTTGCCGCGCGGCTGGTCGACGCGCTCGTAGGTGTGCGCGCCGAAGTAGTCGCGCTGCGCCTGGAGCAGGTTGGCCGGGAGGCGGGCCGAGCGGTAGCTGTCGTAGTAGGCGAGGGCCGAGAAGAACGTCGGGGCCGGCACGCCGCACTCGGCGGCGAGCGACACGACCTTGCGCCAGTTGGCCTGCGCCTGCTTCACGGTCTTGTTGAAATACGGGTCGAGGAGCAGGTTCGCGAGGTTCGGGTTGCGCGCGTAGGCCTCGGTGATCTTCTGCAGGAACGCCGCGCGGATGATGCAGCCGCCGCGGAAGATCTGCGCGATCTCGCCGAAGTTGAGCTTCCAGCCGTACTCCTGCTGGGCCGTGCGCATGAGCTGGAAGCCCTGCGCGTACGAGCAGATCTTCGAGCAATAGAGCGCGTCGTGGATGGCCTGAATCAGCGCCTTCTTCGCACCGCGGTATTTTTTTCCCGGGCCCTTGAGAATCTTGGAGGCCGCGACGCGCTCCTCCTTGATCGCGGAGATGCAGCGCGCAAACACGGCCTCGGCAATGGTCGGCGCCGGCACGCCCATGTCGAGCGCGTTGGTCGAGGTCCACTTGCCCGTGCCTTTCTGGCCGGCGGTGTCGAGGACGACGTCCACGAACGCCTTCTTCTTCCCGACCGGATCCTTCTGCTTGAGGATGTCGGCCGTGATCTCGATCAGGAAGCTGTCGAGCGAACCGCGGTTCCATTCCGAGAAAATCTCACCCATCTCGGCGGGCTTGAGGCCGAGCAGGCCGGACATCAGGGAGTAGGCCTCGCAGATCATCTGCATGTCGCCGTACTCGATCCCGTTGTGGACCATCTTCACGTAGTGGCCCGCGCCGTTCTCGCCGATGTAGGTCGTGCACGGCACGCCGCCCGAAACCGGCTTGCCGGGCGCGGCGCCGGGGATCGGCTTGCCGGTCCTGGCGTCGACCTTCGCGGCGACGGCTTCCCAGATCGGCTTCAATTCCTTCCACGCGGCGAACTCGCCGCCCGGCATGAGCGACGGGCCGAAGCGCGCGCCTTCCTCGCCGCCGGACACGCCGGAACCGATGAAGCGGAGGCCTTTTTCGCGGAGCGCTTTTTCGCGGCGGATCGTGTCCGTCCACAGCGCGTTGCCGCCGTCGATGATGATGTCACCCGCCTCGAACACCGCGACGAGTCCGTCGATCACGGCATCGGTGGCCTTGCCGGCCTGGACGAGGATGATGGCCTTGCGCGGCTTCGCGAGCGACGCGGCAAACTCCTGGAGGGTCTTGGTGCCGACGACCCCACCGGGGGTGTTCGGGTTCTCGGCGACGAACTTGTCCGTCTTTTCCGTGGTGCGATTGTAGACCGAAATCTGAAAGCCGTGGTCGGCGATGTTGAGCGCAAGATTCTGACCCATCACGGCGAGACCGATGAGTCCGATGTCAGAGTGGGATTTGGCCATATGAACCAGCAGAAGTAGCGGCCCGCCGGCCAAACACCAACCCGTTTTTCACGCGGATGTGTGTAATATCATCTTCGTTCGTTGAATGCAGGAGCTTGCTTGCAAGCGATCGGCACGTCCGCTCGCCAACCCGCGTTCAAATCGCTTGCAAGCAAGCGCCTACACCCAATCCAGGACAACCCGGCCCGTTGACGGGTCAGGGTTTGGGGGCGCTCTGCTGCTTGGAGGCGTAGGAGCCGGCGCTGGGGAAAAACGGCGCGATGCGCTCCACGATCGGGGTCAGGAACTTCGGTTCGTTGCGATTGTAGACCCAGGAAAAAAACACGACGGTGACCACCACGAACACGATCACGGCCGCGATGATCTTGTTCATCTTCATCACCCGCCGGAACAGGAAGATCGTCAGGATGAACGCCGCGATCGCGATGCCGATCTTCCCCCAGACGGCGGGCGGCAGCGTCTGGATCTTTTCGAGCGCGGTGACGGCGAGCAGCAGCATGGCTTACGGGTTATCCGGAAAGGACGGGGAGACGAGATATTTTTGCCCGGGGGACGGGCTTTACCGGGGTTTGACGGGGCGGCGCCTGCCTTCACATCCTCCACAACCCTTCCAATTCCCATTACCGTCATCCTGAGCCCAGCGAAGGATCCAAGGGAAGCGGAGCCCGAGTTTGCCGCGAACATCCGCTTGGATTCTTCGCTGCGCTCAGAATGACGACAGGGGCTGGTGAAATGTAGGCCCGCAAAAAAACGGCCGCGATACCGCCAGCGTGGAATCACTGGTACCTTCCCGCGATCCCGAGGTAATCCAGCAGCCAGGCTTCCTTCCAGATTCGAAAACGTCCTTCCGGCGTGATCTTGCCGTATTCCTCGCGCTCGGCGTGGGGCAGCAGGTAACCGAGCTGCGTGTTGATCATCTCCATCTGCTGCTGCTGCTGGTTGATGTCGTCGAAGGGACTGACGTCCCACGCCAGCGTGGCCTCGCCGGAGCGGCGGACGCGCGCCTCGTGGCGGGCCACCAGTTTCGCGAGGCTGCGGCGCCACGGGCTGCGCTCGACGTGCCAGCTCTCCGGATAAAATCCGCCGAACGGAATGTAGAGATTGTCCGTCACGTAGCGCCGGCGCGCCTCGGTGCGCGAGGCCAGGCTGAAGCAGACGGTGATCGCGCCGTTTTCCTGCGGCACGAAGAGCACGTGCAGCCGCAGCGTGGCGTCGTGGTTGTGATAGACCGAGGTGCGCAGCCACACGCCGCCGCCCAGCTCGGCCTTCAACGCCTGGACGGGGACGAAGCGGTGGTCGCGCAGCCAGTCGCGCACCTTCAGCAGGCGCCGCTGCGTCGGCCATTCGTCGCCGCTGCTGTTCACCACGTAACGCGGGAAGAGCGGCATCGGGCTGAGGCTGATGGCGCTGACCTTCAGCCAGTTGAAACCCGACTCGAGCAGGAACCAGAGCAGGAACACGGCGCCCGCCACCGCCCAGAAGGGCCGGTCGATCCAGGCGAACTGCTCGTTGGTCTGCGCGAGAAACAGCGCGAACAAAATCCAGCGCAGCCAGCGAATCGGGATCGCGAGGACGGGCGACGCCACGCGCAGATTGACGTAGAACAGCGCGAGCAGGACCGCGACGGACGGAAGCAGGAACAAGGCGATTGTTTCCGGCATGGTCAAAGGGTGGAGCGCGCCGCCCCCAACGCGCCGGGCCACGTCCGCATCACGGGAAGCGTCTTGGGGGCAAGCCGCTCCACCTTGAAATTCATCGGGAGAACCTCAGCTCAGGCGCACCGGCATGATGACGCACACGAAGCTTTCGAGCGTCTTGAACACGCCGGGGCTGACCTCGTCCTTCAGCTCGAAGAACACCTCGTCCTTGGTGAGGGCGCGGAGCGGGTCCATGACGAACTGGGGGTTGAACGCCACCTGCAGGTCCGGGCCGCTGTAGGAAATGGCCATCGACTCGTGCGACTCGCCGAAGTCGGGTGACGACGCGGTGATCTCGAGCAGGTTGGCGGAAATCTTGATTTTGACGGAGTTGGATTTCTCGGAGGTCACGAGCGCGGCGCGATGCACGCATTGCAGGAACAGCTCGCGCTCGAGCTTGATGCGCTGGTGCGTCTCCTTCGGGATGACCTGCTGGTAGTTCGGGTAGTTGCCCTCGACCACCTTCGAGAACAGGAAAATGCTGTCGGTGAGGCCGCTGGCGTCCTTGCCGGTCTCGATCTGGAACGCCGCGCGGCGCTCGTTGAACGCGATCTTGAGCTTCTCGCCCTTGCCCAGCAGGCGCAGGAGCTCGGCCACGGTCTTGGCCGGCAGGATGATGGCGCCGGCGCTGCCGGACGGGACGGGCATTTCCTTGCTCACCAGCGCGAGGCGGCGGCCGTCGGTGGCCACGAGCGCGAGCTTGCCGTCCTTGAAGTTGAAATAGACGCCGTTGAGGATGTAGCGCGTCTCGTCCGACGACTGCGCGTACGAGACGTTGCTGAGCATCGTGGCGAGCTCCACCTGTTCGAGCGTGAAGGCCTTGTCGTCGCCGGAATCCGGCAGCTTCGGGAACTCCTCGGCCCCGATGCCCATGATGCGGAAATTGGAGCCGCCGGACGCGATCTTGACCTGGTGGCTGGCCGTGGAGTCGAACGAGACGTCCACGTTCGGCAATTCGCGGACGATCGTGGCCAGGCGCTTGACCGGAAGCGTCACCGAACCGCCTTCCTTCACCTCCGCCTTGATTTTGCAGCGGATGCCGAGGTCCAGGTTGGTGGTCGTCAGCGAAATGTGGTCCTTTTCCGCCTCGATCAGCACATTGCTCAGGATGGGCATGGCCGCTTTGGAACCCACGACGTTGAGGACTTGGGCGAGTCCGTTGCTAAAGTGGTCGCGGTTGATCTTGAATTTCATTCGGCGTTTGGACGGGGTGGTGCGGTAACTAACAAAGGGTGATTAGAGAGAGATACAATAATGAAAAAGTATCCGTATTATTATGTAGCCCTTTTATGCCGATAACCCGGGGTTTTCCGAGGGAAAAGGGGCCGCCGGCGCGTTGTGAAGCCGGCCTGAATAACCGCGAATAACCCCCGGCTTGTTCACAACGAAAAGTTATTCGGAACTTCCCTGCTTCATCTTCACAACCTTCTTGCGAAGAGCCCGCATCTGGGCGTGACGAACGCCGCGCTGGTAGTGGGCGAAGAGGCCGTACGCGATGTAACCGAGGAAAAGGAAGAACAGGGCGACCTCCTGGAGGCGGATGACGAGCACGATGCCGATCAGCACGAAAACGAAGGTGCGGAAGCGCGTCTTGGTCTCCCAATTGACCTGCTTGAAGCTCGGGTAGCGGATGGTGCTGACCATCAGGAAGGACACGAGGATGAGGATCAGCGGCAGGGCGAGCGTCAGTTGGCGCAACTCGCGCGCATTGGCCGCCAGGTTGAGCAACAGGAGCACCAGCGAGGCGACCGTGCCGGCCGCGGCGGGAATGGGCAGGCCCACGAAGTCCTTGCTCGATTCGGAGTCGGCGCGGTGGAGCAGGGGGTTCGTGATGACGTTGAAGCGTGCCAGGCGCACCGCGCCGCACACCAGGTAGATGAACGCCACGATCCACCCGAGCTCGCGGAACCACTGGTAGTCCTCGCGCGGCGCGAGGATCAGGAAGAACACCATCAGCGCCGGCGTCATGCCGAAGGACACCACGTCGGCCAGCGAGTCGAACTCCGCGCCGAAGAGCGACGTGCGCCCGCCCATGCGCGCCAGGCGCCCGTCGAGCGAATCGAAGATGACCGCCGCCAGGATCAGCCACACGGCCTGCGTGTAGAGCGTGATCCAGGAGAGGTTCGGGTGCAGCGCCAGGTATTCGCCGCCGTCCGTCAGCAGGCGCGCCTGGATGCATTTGATGACCGCGGCGAACCCGCAGAAAAGGTTTCCCGCGGTCATCAGGTTCGGCAGGAAATAAATCCGGCTGGCCTGGGTGACGTTGTACGGATTGTTGCGCTGCTCGAGGTCCGACATGACGGCGTTTACTTGGTCAGGCTCTCGAGGTACTTCCAGAATTTCGAGTCCTGCTCGAACAATTGCTTTTCGCTCACGGGGAGTTTCATCCGGAACAGCGCGTCCTCCAGCGAGGCCTTGTGGAGGATGTAGTGCGTGTGGAGCGTCTCGCCCTGCACTTCGAAATAGAACCGGAAGTCGCCCGCGCGCAGGCGGTAGAAGTCCTTGCCGCTGCGGTGGAACTTGCCCAGCGGCTCGCGCGGGTGGGCGAGATCGGCGGGCCGGATCTTGCTGATCGGTTCGAGCGCGTCGAGCTGCGCCAGCTTGTCGAGTTTGTTCAACTCGCGCATGCTCTGGTCGGAGAAGGTAACCTGGTACATGGTGGGTGGGGACAGCGCCGTAACCGTGGAGGGAGCTCCTCGTCTTGTCTAGGCTTCGTCACCCCTATATCTCCCCGGACATGAAAACCAGCTCTGTTTCGCTGCTCCTGTTGACCGCCGCCCTGCTTCCGGTTCCCGCCCTGGCCCAAAATGAAATGAAGCCGGCCGAGTCCCCGAAGGAGGCGATGAAGGCAGGCTACCGGGAATACATCCAGAAATACGACAAAAACGGCGACGGGCGGCTGGATGACGACGAGAAGGCGGCGGCGCACGCCGCCATGCGGAAGGAAGGGGGCAATGGCAGCGAGGCGGAGCGGCGGAGGGACATTCTGCGGCGTTTCGACAAGGATGGGGACGGCCGTCTCAACGACGCCGAGCGCGCCGAGGCCGAGAAAGCCCGCGAGATGGTCCAGCGGAACGGCGGCGAGGGGAAGTTCCGCGCCTTGATTTTGAAGCGCTTCGACCAGGACGGGGACGGCCAGCGCAACGACACCGAGCGGGCTGCCGCGCAAAAATTCCGCGCCGAGCAGGTGAAGAAGTTCGATGCCGATGGCGACGGCCAGTTGAACGATGCGGAGCGGGAAAACGCCCTGAAGGTCTTCATGGCCGATGCGCCGGCCAAAGAAAAGAAGGCGGAAAAATCCGAGAAGCCGGCGGTGGAAAAGAAGGATAAGTAGTACCGATCCGTCCGACTCGGTGATCCCCTCTATGAAGAGGGGTGCCCGCAGGGCGGGGTGTGTAGGGATGCGCGAACACCTTGTCGCGCTCGCACGCTCCCTGCACCCCCCGTCGCTTCGCGCCACCCCTCTTCATCCGGAACCATTCAGTGGAAACCGCGAAGGACGCGAAGAAACGCGAAAATCGCGAGTCAGACCTGATCCCCGGTGATGCCTTGCTGTACCCACTCTTTCGTGATTCCGGGCAAAGTCAGAATTTTCCCGACAGCCCTTCGCGGGCCTTCGCGCCCTTCGCGGTTCAATTGCATGGTTCCGGCTTCATGGAGCGGATCCAAGTCATGGCGGGCGCCGCCTCCTGCAAAGGAATCAAGCCGCCGCCTCCCGGCGAGGACGCTTGCCCGCGATGCGATTGCGCCTACGTTGTCGCGAAACCCTCCCCATGTCCGTCACCCTTGCAGACATCCGCGCCGCCCGCCGCCGCATCGCCGGGGGCGTCATCGTCTCTCCCTGTCCGGAATCGATCCCGCTCTCCGAAATCACCGGCGCCCGGGTCTTCTGCAAACTCGATAACTTCCAGCGCACCGGCTCGTTCAAGGAACGCGGCGCGCGCAACGCGCTGCTCCAGCTCGACGCCGCCCGGAAAAAACGCGGGGTGATCGCCGCCTCCGCCGGCAACCACGCGCTCGGCCTCGCCTATCACGGCCGGCTGCTCCGCGTGCCGGTCACCGTGGTCATGCCGGATTACGCCCCGCTCATCAAGGTGAGCACCTGCCGGAAACTCGGCGCACGCGTGATCGTGTCGGGCCGGGATTTTGCCGAGGCCCGGGCGCATGCGGACACGCTGGTCGATCGTGAGGGCCTCACGTACATCCATGGCTTCGACGATCCGGCGATCATCGCGGGCCAGGGCACGATGGCGCTGGAAATCCTCGAGCAGGTGCGCGACATCGACGCGATCGTCTGCCCGATCGGCGGGGCCGGGCTGATCGCCGGCCTGGCGGTCGCGATCAAGGCGCTCAAGCCGGGCGTGAAGATCATCGGCGTCGAATCCGTCGCCACCGCGAGCTTCACCGCGGCGTTGAAGGCGAAACGCCCGGTCACCATCCCGCGGCGCGCGACGCTCGCGGACGGCCTGGCCGTGCTGAAGGTCGGCGGCAACGCCTTTGAACTCGCCCGCCCGCGCGTCGACCAGGTCGTGCGCGTCTCGGAGGACTGGATCGCGCTCGCGATTTTGCGCATGGTCGAGCTTGAGAAAACCGTCGTCGAGGGTGCGGCCGCCGCGCCGCTCGCCGCGCTGATGGCCGGCCTGCTGCCGGGCCTGCGCGGAAAGAAAGTCGTGCTCATCGTCTGCGGCGGAAACATCGATCCTGCGATCCTCAGCCGCGTGATTGAAAAGGGCCTGGTTCACGACGGACGCCTCACGCGGTTCACCGCCGTCATCAGCGACCGCCCCGGCGGGCTCGCGGAACTCACCCGCGTCGTCGCGGCCGGTGGCGCGAGCATCAAGGACATCGAGCACGACCGCGCCTTCAGCGGGCCGGATGTTTCGGCCGTCAACGCCGTGTGCACCGTCGAGACGCGCGACCACGCGCACATCCGCGAGCTCCACCGCGCGCTGCGGAAACACGGGTTTCCGGTGCTGGTGGCGAAGTGAAGGGTGGCTTTGGAGGGACGTCCTTCGCGGGCGCCCGCGGGCGTCGTCAAGCGACGCCCCTACAATTCCTCCCACCCGTCATCCTGCGCGCAGGCTCAGAATGACGGTAGCGGTGGATCAATCGCGGCTTCAGCGGGATCATTCGACCCGAGCGCGTTGAATAAATTGCAGAAAACCTAAAACGGAAACCCCAGCGAAATCTGCAGCGTGCCTTTCGGGTCGAGCGGGCGCGGGTTGAGGTTGCGGCCGTACTCCAGGCGCAGCGGACCGATCAACGTGTTGTAGCGCAGCCCGAGTCCAACGGAATAAAGCCGGTCGTTGAACGGGTAGTCGGCGAGTTCCGCGGCGGTGCCGAGCGCGTCGGCAAACGCCACGATTGAAAAATGCCCGGTCAGCGCCTGCTCCAACTCCGCGTTGAGTTGCAGGTAGGTCTTGGCGCCGACGAACTGCCCGTTGGCGGCGCGGGGCGCGGCCTCGCCGCGGCGGTAACCGCGGATGGATCCGTCGCCGCCGGGGAAATAGCGCACGTTCACGGGGAGATCGCGGTCGTCCTCCGAGCCGAGCGTGGTGATGAGTCCGTGCGTGACCCCGAGGTGAATCCAGCGGCCGCGGCCCCAGCTCGTGTGATAGGAGGCGTCCAGGAGCAGGCGCTGATAGTCCACCTGTCCGCCGAGGTAGCGGCTCGCCTCCTCCACCTGCGCGAACAGCTTGTAACCGTGGCGCGGCGTCAGCGGATTGTCGCGCCGGTCGAGCAGCCAGCCGACGTCCACGCTCGCCGCGTTGGCCTCGATCTCGTCCTGCCCGCGGGTGGCGAGTTCGTTGTTCGTGCTGCGGAGCCGGCGAAACGTGTACCCGGTGGTCAGGATGCCGTACCGGCCGAGCGGCCACAGGAGCGAGACGGTCGCGCCGAATTCCTGGCGGACGAACGAAAGCTCCTCGCGACGCAACCCGAACACACGCGCGCTCCCGTCGATGGTCGTGCCGAATATTTCCGGGACGGTGTAGAGATGTTCGCCCTGCGTGCCCTTCATCGACTGCACCAGCTTCAGGCTGCTCGTGTGGGCGCGGCCGAGGACGTTGTAGTTGTTCATCTCCACGCCGCCGCGGAGTTGCTCATAGCTGCCGTAACCGAGGAGCAGGTTCACGTCCTTCCGCCGGCCTTCCGTCAGGACGAACACGGCGTCCCGCTCCGGCCCCGTCGTGGGTTCGTAGCGGAGGTCCAGATCGCTGAAGGCCCCCAGCCGGCTCATGCGCGCCTGCGCGTTGTCGAGCGCGATCGGGTTGAGCGGCTGGCCCGGCTGCAGGTCGACGAGCCGGCGCAGGATGGACTCGCGCGTGTGGTCGTTGCCGCGGAATTGCACGCCGCCCAGCCGGACCGCCGGGCCGGGGATGATCCGCGCCGTGACGTCCACCCGGCGGACGCCGTTCGCCGGCGCGGCGACGACGGGCACGAGCCGGACGCGCACGTCCGGAAAACCGCGTTCATAATACCAGCGCCGGATTTCCGCGCTCAGGTTTTGCCGCCACACCGAGGTCCACCGGGGTTCATCGTCGGCGCGTTTCAATTCCGGCGGAGGGTTGCCGTCCGCCACCTCCATCCGCAGGTCCCCCACCACCCACGGCAATCCCTCGGAGACGTTGATTTCGACGGCGGCGGTGCCGGCCCGCTCGTCGAGCTGCACGGCGCCGAGGGTCACGGCCGCCTCGGTGTAGCCCTGTTGCAGCAGCTCCTCCTGCAGGTTCGAGATGCCGCGCTGCACGCGCCCGGGCGAATAAACCCGGGCCGAGGAAACCGGAATCAGCGCGTTGGCGCCGAGGAAAAAGGCGCGCGCATCGTCCTCGCGCAGCGATTGGAGTCCCTTGAAGTCGACGCGCTTGAGCTGCAGCCGGCGGCCGCGGTCGACGACGAGCGTCACGGCCGTGGCCTCCAACGGCCGGGGCAAGGATTCGTCCAACCGGGCGTTGAGCGGCTGGCGGACGATCCCGCGGTCGGTGGTGCTGGCCTCGACGAGGATGCGCGCCTGCAGGTAGCCGTCCGCCGCGAGTTGGGAAAACAGGATCAACGTCGCGTCCTCGATCGCCGCGGCCGACAGCGCACCCCTGGCCTGCTCGCCGAGGAGCAGGGTGAGGTTGTTGCGCGCCTTCCGGTTGCCGATGAAGCCCAGGCCCTCGACCTTGATCTCCGCCGCCGCCAGGCCGGCCGCGAGCAGGCACGCGACGACAGCGGCGGCGGCGCGACGAAGGAAACCCCGGGCGTTATTTTTTCTCACGACGGGCCTCCTGGGTGTACACGCGCCATTTGACACCGGCGTTGTAGCTATCGAACTCGTCGTATTCGCCCACCAGCGACCAGTGTTCGCCGAGCTTGTATTCGATGTCGTAGGTTTCGCGGCCCTGGCGGGAGACGCGCTCGCCCGACACGATTTCCAAACGGTTTTCATCCGTGCCGCCCAGTCCGCGATAAATCCCCTGGCCGAGGTAGGCGCCGAGCTGGGTCAACTGCAGCCCGCCCTGGCCCGGCGTGCCGTTGGTTTCGTTGGCCGGAATCTGGCCGGCCATGACCATCAACAAGACCTGGCCGGCTTCGAGCGCGGGATTCGAGGAAAACACGAGCACGGGCGACTCGGGCGCGCCGGAGACCTCGAGCCGGAGCTCGTAGTTGTGCCGGCGCGAGATGGCGTTGAGCGCGATCTCGGGAGTGAACGGATCCGCCGCCTTCAACCGCACGGCGCCGTTTTCGACGGTGAACGTGGCGAAGGGAAAGAACACCCGGCCCTCCTCCACCGTGATCTCGCCGATGGCGCGCGGTTCGCCGAGATTGCCGCCGAGCGTGAAATGCGCCGAGGCGTTGCCCGTGAAGAAGGGCGTGCGCATCCGCACGGCCGACGCGCCGCGGATTTCCACCGCCAGGCCCCAGTCGGCGAACGGCTCGGCGCTGACCGAAAAATACGGCGGCTGCCGCCTGGCGCCGCGCACGCCGGTGGGAAACAGGTCCGAAAAATCCGTCAGCACCAGACAGTCCCGCAGGTTTACCACGCCCGTGATCTGCGTGCGCCGGCCCTTCGTCACCGCATGGAGGTCCAGGTCGGTGCGGACGAGCAGCCCCGCCTGCCGCACCAGGGGAAGATTTTTGCCCGTCAAATGCAGGTCGGGCCGCGGCTCCTCGCCCGGTGGCAATTCCACGGATCCTTGCAACTGCACCGGCTCGCCCCCGAGCCGGCCGGCGAAGGATTCGACGCGCGCGGTGCGGTCGGAGAAACGGATCTCGGCGGTGATTTCCTGGATGACCCCGAGCGCCGGCAGCGGACGCGTCGCCCCGTCGCGAAGGCTCAGCGACCCGCTGAGTTTGCCGCCGGGCGCCAGCTCCACCTCGGCGTGCAGGAGGCCGCGGGCGGCGGGGAGTTGGGGAAACCGCCGCGCGAGCACCGCGAGGTCGCCCGCGGGGACCTCGACGCGCGCCTCGATTGCGCGCCAGTTGAATTTCGCCGGCTCATCCAGGAGTTGCCGCCAGCGGTCACCCGCCATGGGCACCCGGCCGCGGGCCCGCACTTCCTGCCCTTCGATCTTCGCGACAAAAGAATCCAGGCGGATCTCCGCGCGATCGCCGCTCGCCGCCAGCGCGAGCCCGGCCACGTCCGGCACGCGGTCGCGCCAGCGGCTCCCGGGCGCGACTTGCAGGCTGGTTATGTTGAGGTGGAACTCGCCTTCGGGGTGCGCGAGCGTGCCTTTCACCGCCGCGCCCGCCGCCGCGCCCGCCAGCTTGATGCCGGCGGGCTCGCCCAGCGCCGCCCACAGCGGCGAATCGGGGAGGACGCGGGCCTGCAGTTCCAGCGGCGCGTCCCGGTCGATGAGCAGGGGCTGGTTCGCATCCAGCGTCCATCTGGCCGCCACGCGGCCGCTCGCATCGGTCAGGAGGGCGCCCCCCTCGGAAATCTTCAACTCGGTGAGCTTGATCCCGGCGCGATCGCCGGTGGCCGCGAGAACCACCCGCGAGACCTCGCGTCCGGGCAGGTGGATTTCCCCGCGCAGGGAACCCCTGAAGTCGAGGACGTCCCCGGTCATCCGGCCGGCGAGATCCACTTGCTCCACGCGCCAAGTGGGGCCGCGCAGGTCCAGCCAGTCGTGAATCCATTCCTTGTCGAGGTGGGCTGCCGACAATTCAAATGAGCGCGCCGCGCCGACGCCGACGTTGAGTGCCAGCGTGGCCACCGGGCCCTGCAGGCGGACGCCGTCCGCGCGCCACGCGGGCGACCACTCGATGCGCGCGGGTGCGGCGAGCGACAGTTGTTCGACGCCCGCGGGTGTGAAAACCAGTTCACGCAACGACAGTCCGGCTTGGTCGGCCCGGCCGGCCGCGTGCAGACCCGATTTCGCCGCGGCGAGGTCGGCGGAAAAATTGTCGATGACTTGTCCCGCGCCCTGCCAGGTGGCGGCGAGGTCGAACGGTTTCAACGGCCCGGCGTGCGCAGCGGTCATTCTGAGTTGTCCCGCGTGCTGCGGGGCCGTGAGCGATCCGCCCGCCGTTCCCTTTACGCTGGCTTGATTCCACGTGGTTCCGGCTGGCAGCCAGCGCGCAAATGCCGCCGGGTTCGCAGTCGCCTCAAACTTTACCCCGATCAATTGCCGATTCTCCCAGTTGAGACCGCCGGTCACGCGGGCATGGGTGGACTCATCGAGCCACACCTCCAGGGGATCGAGTTCCAGCAGGCGTCCGTCCCAATGCCCGCGGGCGAGGGCGCGTTGCAGGACGAAACCCGCGAGGCTCGCATCCTCGAGCGTGAGCGAAAATTCCTGGCGTCCGCCGGCGATCACCCGCACGGATCCGGTCAGGCGTCCGCGGGCATCGATCCAGGATTGCTTGGAGAGATCCGCCTCCACGCGCAGTTGCGCGGGTGTTTCGGCGATCGTCTTTCCGCGCCAGGCGACCGTGATGGCTTCGCTCAAGCTGGCTTGGGCAAAAGGCGCATCCACCTCGAGCGTGCGAATCGTGACACCTTCGAGATCGCCGCCGGCCTCGAGGTGGGCCTTGAGCGGCGGCGCCTTGATCCCGGGCCGGGGGAGGGCATCGGCGTGCACGGACGCGGTGAATTTCCCCTCGCGCCACGCGACCTCCCCGTGGCCCGTGAGAGGACCATAATGCGCTGCGAGATGCGCACGCTCGGCCGGCACGCTCCAATTTTCTGCGCGCGCGCTGCCGACGTCGGGCCACCAGCCGACCGCGGGAAAGGTGGCATCGAGATTGATTGGCTGGCCCCAGAGCGTGGCCACGCCGGTCACCTGGGCGTCGCGCCAGACGAGTTTCGCGGTGGCGTCGTTTTGGGGCGCGCGTGCCTCCACCGCGAGTTGGGCGGGAGCCGAGGCGTCGATGGTCAGATCGACGGTCTGCCCGAGGTAGGCGAGGTCGCGTCCCGTGAGCACGGACTGCTTCCAGGTGGCGCCCCCGAGCGTGAGTCCACCGCGCGGCCAGCGCACTTCACCTGCGCCCACGGTCGCCTGCGGCAGCCAGTGCTCGAGGGCGCGGGCGATTTTTTGAAGCAGGGTGTGCAAGGCCGGCATGCCGGTAATCCCGGGGCTGCCGGACGGGGTCGGCGTGGGGGATGCCTGGACGTTGACCGACCACGTGCCCGCGGAAGCGCGGCGGCCGGAGGAACGCAGCCAGAACAACGGCGAGGGGAGTTCGAGTTGACGGACCACGACGGTCGTCCCGCCGCTGACCAGTTTTGCCTCATCGATGTGCAGCGTCCGAAAGTCCCGGGCGACCGCATGCACCAGGGTGATGCCTTGTTTCGCCAACACCGGCCTCGCCGCCACGGCGATCCACCACGGCAGGGTCGCCACGGCGATTCCGAGGAGAAAAAAAACAACCAGACCAACCTTGAGCCAGCGAAGCATTGAGAAGGCAGACCGAAACGCCCCGGATTGGTTACCCGTTATGCCCGCATGGAAGTAAAAAAATTCCGGTTATCAAAGTCGGGAATTTACCTAACCGGCCGGGGCGAAGGGCCATTTGAAAACCAAGGGTGGTCATTCTGGCGGAGCGAAGGAATGGGCGGAATGCGCGCAGACGCTTGGATTCGTCGCGAGACTCAGGCTGACAGGTTTCAGATCGTGAAGACACGCGCTAAATCCAGTCCGGACGTGCCACGGTTTTATCGCCGCCCGCGTTGCCGGTATTCACCGTCGCGGCCGGTTCGAAAAGCATGACTTCCACTTCCTGGTCGGCGACCGGCCGGTGTTCGACGCCGCGGGGCACGACGAGCATGTCGCCGGCCTGGAGTTCGATCGCGCGGTCCCGCAGTTCCATCCGGAACGAACCGCGGACCACATAGAACAATTCATCCTCATTCCCATGGGCGTGCCACACGAACGGCCCCTGGAACTTCACGAGCTGGCCGTTGAGTTCGGCGACGATCTTCGGGCTCCAGTGGGCCGAAAACTTGGAGAACTTTTCAGCGAGGGTGATCTTTTCCATGGGAAGGGGGCACGATTGATGCCCGCGCCCCAAAAGGCGAGCCACCCGGCGACCTGTCACCTATTGGGTGGCAGGTCGCCCGGGTGGCCGGTGATCTGCCGGCGCGGTTAGCGCTGGAGCAGCGCGTCGAGCGACCACTTGCCGCCGCCGAGGACGGCCAGCGAGAGGCCGATGCCGACCGTCAGGAGGAAGAACTCGAGGCCTTCGCCCTTCTGGTTGCCGAACCAGTTCATGAAAAATCCATTGCCCCGCAGCTGCCAGGCGGCGCCGAGCATGATCACGACCAGGCTGGCCGCGGCGAAACGCGTGCCGAGGCCGGCGATCAGCATGAGGCCGCCGAAGAACTCGCCGAGGATCACCAGCAAGCCGACCACCCACGGGGTGCCGA
Source organism: uncultured Oleiharenicola sp. (assembly GCA_964515595.1). Taxonomy (GTDB): domain Bacteria; phylum Verrucomicrobiota; class Verrucomicrobiia; order Opitutales; family Opitutaceae; genus Lacunisphaera. The sequence goes on from CAZEUN010000012.1 coordinate 97,419, forward strand.
CCGTGCCGGTGAAATAGCCCATCGTGCCGTTGAAACCGTGGCCGCCGAACCAGCCGAGCAGCTTCTGGGCCCCGTGGGGAAAGATCATCACGCCGAGCGCCATCCGCAGGAAGAACGGCGCGAAAGAGTCGCTGGTGGCGACGAGGGAGGAGAACAGGGAATTTAGTTGCATACACAACTAATCAAATAGATTTGGTTGCATATGCAACCAAAATCTTTTCCCTCTCCTTCCATGAAGCCCAATCTCCCCGAAGGACATCTCCAGGCCTGGCGGCGGTATTATCCGTCGTTCTGGCGGATCTACGCCGCCATCGAGGCCGATCTCGCGGCGGCGGACCTGCCGTCCCTCAGCTGGTACGACGCTCTTTATGAGCTTTACCTCGCCCCGGGCCGGCACCTGCGGATGAACGAGCTCGCGGCCGGCGCCCTGCTCAGCCGGAGCGGGCTGACGCGCCTGGTGGACAAGCTGGAAAAGGAAAAGCTCATCGAGCGGAAGGCCTGTCCCTCCGATGGGCGCGTGCAGCACGCCCAGTTGACGGACAAGGGCGTGGAAATGCTCCGGAAAATGTGGACGGTCTATCGCGCCGGCATCGCGAAGTATTTCGCCGCGCACCTTTCCGACGCCGAGGCCGCGCAGATGGAAAAGTCGCTCGGCAAGATCGCGACGGCGCTGACCCCGGCGGGTGATCCGGGGAAGGAGTAGGGCGGGGCATCAGCCTCGATTCACGCGAGGCGCTCCACGCCCAAAGCGGGGATCGAATTCCGCCGGCGTCATCCTGAGCCGCGCGAAGGATCCAGGGGCATCCGCTGATGCGTCCGCCTTCCTTGGATCTTCGCTCGGCTCCCGCCGCCGCCGAGCCTAAGGCGGGCAAGCAGGATGACCGGTGATGAAAATTGCCCACTTATAACAAATGTTGGAGCCCGGCGCTGATTTGAAGGCGGACGCACCCAAGCGCACTAGAGTCAGTGCGCTCCACCATGCGTTACTCCCTCTTTTTCTTCACCGGCTTCTCCGCCGCCTCGGCGAAGGCGCGATCGTCGGCATCAATTTCGGTGGCCGCCGCCGCTTTTTCCTCCGCCGGCGAATCGTCGGTCGCGTGCGTAGCGGCCGACGACTTCCGGCTCGCCGGAGCGGCGACTCCGGCGGAGTCCGCGGGCAGGCGCTTGATGCGTTCAACCAGCGGCGGGTGGGTGGAGAAAGGCTGGCTACGGCCGGCGGAGGTGCTTTGCAAACGGATCAGGACCGCCCGCAGCCCGCCCGGCGCGTAGCCGGTGGTGGCCGCCAGTTGCCGGCCCGTGAGGTCGGCGGCGAATTCCGTCTGCGGATCGAAGCCTTTTTCGAGCAGCGTCTTGACGATCAGGTCGGCGCCGAGGTTCACCTGCTTGAGCTGGCTGTCGAGCTTGCGCGTCTCCCCGCTGCGCTGGACCAACTGGTTCAGGCCGGCGCTGAACGCGTCGTTGCGCGCGACGATGGTGAGTGCGTGCTTGCCGGTGATGTGGGCAATCTCGTGGCCGAGAATTGCGGCCAGCGCGTCATCATTGTCGGCCAGCGCATAAAGGCCGCGGGTGATGAACACGTAGCCATCGGGCGCCGAAAAGGCGTTGATGGAATCGGAAGCCAGCACGCCAAAACGCCAGTTCAGCTCCGGGCGATCCGAATAGCTGGCCAGTCCGCGACCGACGAGGTTGACGCGCCGCAGGGTGGCTTCATCGCGCACGAGGCCGCCATATTTGCCGACAATCTCCAGAGCGACGGCATCGCCGATGACTTTTTCCTCTTCGGGTCCAATGCCGGCGACGCCCTTGATCACCTTGCCGGCGTCCTTGAGGGTATCGAGGCCCGACTTGAGTTTGCTCGGATCGTTGAGGGCTTTCCCAAGGCCGCCGAAATCGATGGCGAGGGACGTGGTGGTGGTGGCGACGACTGCCGCCACGACAAGCAGGAAGCGCGGGTTCATTGGTACTCCCCCTTTTTCTGCTCCTTCAAGAAGGCGTCTACTTGTGCCGGCGTGATGGCGCGGCACTGGTCGAGCAGCCAGTTCAGGTCGTCGCGGGCATTGCCGAGATTGTGCGCGGCCGCGTAATCGTCCGCCGCCGGCGTCAGCGGCCGCGCCGCCGCGGTCGCGGAGGTCTGGCTCGCCTGGAGGCCGAGGCCGTCGAGGCCCTTGCCTTCAGCGGGTTTGGTTTCGCTCAGGTTGCCGGCGAAGACCCAGCCGGCCTTGGCGCCATCGGCCACGTTGAGCCAGGCGCCGCGGGCTTCGTTGATTTTCACGGGACGGCCGAAGGGCACGCGCGCGCTGACGGCGGCGAGCGGCGCGGGTTCCGCGAGCAGATTGGTTTCAACGCGTTTGGTGTAGGCGGTGCCGCCGGGAGTGAGCGCGGCGGCCAGGGGGACCGCGGCACCCAGCAGCAGCAGTGCGGGCAGGGACTTGTTCATTTGGAATGCAAGGTGAGGACCGGCTCCCAGTCCGCGGGGGGCGGCTGGGTGGAAAATTCCCGGGCCTGGCGGAGCAGTTCGGCGCTGACAGCGTCGTCCGGCCGCGCAGCCAGTGCACGGCTAAAATCCGCGGCGGCTTCCGCGAAACGCCGCTGCGTGAACGCGGCGTACGCCGGCAGGTAGGCGTCGAGGAAGGCGCGCTGCGCGTACGTGAGCGTGTCGGGCGTGCCGACGAGCTCGTGCACCTCGATCGCCTGCAGCTTGCCCTTCACGCGCAGCCGCGTGAGCGGACGCGTCGCCATGCGCCCGGCCACCGCGCGGGCCGTGGTTTCGCCGAGCAGGATGCCGGTGCCGAATTCCTTGTTCGCCCCCTCGAGGCGCGAGGCCAGGTTCACGGCGTCGCCCATCACGGTGTAATTTTTTTTCCGCGAGGAACCGAGATTGCCGACAATCATCTCGCCGGTGTTGAGGCCGATGCGCACGGAGAGCGTCACGCCGGTCGCCGCGTAGCGCGTGTTGATTTTTTCCAGCGCGCGCTGGGTGGCGAGGGCGGCGCGGCAGGCGGCCAGCGCATGGTCAGGGTGCGCCGCGGGCACGCCGAGCACGGCCATCACGGCGTCGCCGATGTATTTGTCGACGTAAGCGCCCTCCTGATGAAGGCACTCGCTCGTGTCCTCGAGATACGCGTTGACCACCTCGACCATGCGCTCGGGCTCGTCGCGCAGTTTTTCGGAGAGATCGGTGAACCCGGCGAGGTCGGAAAAGAAAACGGTCGCCACGCGTCGCTCGCCGCCGAGGCGGAGCGCCGCCGGGTTGCGCACGAGGTCGGCCACCACCGCGGGGTCCACGTAGGCGCCGAACATGGCCTGGATCTCGCGCTTGCGAGCCTGTTCGCGCCAGTAGCGTTCCGCCACCATGCCGAGCAAGGTCAGCCCGCAGGCCACCACGAGCGTCGCCGGCGGCAGGAACCAGCCGAAGGCTAGGGCCGCATACGCGCCGGCCAGGCCCAGCGCGGCGAAAAGGACGGCGACCCGGGCAGGCGCGGCCAGGCCGCGTTTCCGCGAGGTCACGCCGACCAGGCCGGCGCCCGCCGCCACCGCGGCGAGCAGCGCGAGCCACCGCGGCAACGCCGTGATGAAGCCCGCCGTCGCGAGATTGGCCCACGCAGTCCAGTGCAGGAGAATGCCCGGCTCGATCCGGCCGATCGGCAGCGGTTTCACGTCGAAGGTGCCGCTGGCATTCGCGCCGACGAACACGACCTTGCCGCGCACGGCATCGAACACGCCGCCGCGCAACGGCGCCTCGGCCGCCAGCCCGCGCGCGAATCCTTCCGCAGAAAAATCCGGCGTTTGCTCCGCCAGGCGGGTCTCGGTATGCAAGCCCTCCAGGATGAAATTGCCCGCGGGCACGACCGGCACGCCGAGCGCCTTGAGGCGCTCGAGCCCGCCGTACCAGCGCAACAGGCCGCCGCCACCCGTAGGCGGTGCCTTGAATCCCGCCGCGGCCAGCGAGCCCGCGACCTCGTACCGCCGGGCGACCCCGTCGCTATCTTCCAAGAGGAGCGTGTTGCCTGTCCGCGGGACTTGGAAGAATTCGGGATGCTCGCGGACGTACTCGGCGCTCCAGAAGACCGGCCCTTTTTCCCCGGCCCGCGCGAGCACGGTCCGGCGGGACGCGGCCGCCGTGGCGGCCAGCATCAGGTCCTGTTCCATCGAGTCCGAGGTATCGAGAAACGTGAAGTCCACCAGGATGCGCTCGGCGCCGGCGCGTTCGAGGGCTGCGATCAACCCGCCGAACGCGGCGCGTTGGAAGGGCCAGCGCAGGCCCTGTTCGTTCATTGCCGTCATGGTGGCGTCATCGACCAGCACCAGGGCCGAGTTCGCGGGCAGCGTCGGCGCGCGCAGGGGGCGACGGCTGGCGGCGTCGAAAAACGCCCGGTCCAACGTCAGGCCCAGTGGCGAGAAGTGAAACGCCAGCAGCAGCACCGTGGCCGGCAGGAGCCAGCTCCAACGCGGGACGGAGGGAGTGAGGGGCGCGGGGGATGCGGACAAGCCCCGCGATAAAAGAGCCGGCGTCGCGACGTGGCAAGCGCGCCACTCTTCCGCGAAATTTATCGGAGGGGTCTTACGGCCTGATTGTCGCGGGCGTGCGGGGCGGCCAGCGGTCTGACGACCGCTGCTCCTTTCAGAAAAGAGGAGGGCTCACTGACCCAGTGCGCTTTGGCGAGGGAGTCGGGGTATAAAACCCCTCCCACCACCAAAGGCAGGTACGGGGAGAAAACGGTTAGTCCGCTCCGCCCACCGCTTCCCGCACGAGCGCGCCGATTGCGGGTGGCAAATCCAGCGCCAGCGCGGCCTGTTGTGCGCCGGGGCTCATCTTCCGCCAGGTCTTCCGGAGGATATCCACAAATTTTTCACGCGGATACTCGGCGTGCTGCGCGGCGAAGTTGCTGATTTCGTTTTCGAGGAATACGAGACACGCGGCGTCCTCGAGGGCTTGGGAGCCCGCGTTGGTTTTGATGCCGGACTTCGACACCCACGTGGCCGCCTCTTCCGCCTCGCCGGCCGGCACGCCTGCCACGAGCAACAACTCCCGCGCGCGGTCGGCCTGCTTCTTATAAAGGGACTGCCGCCATTTGAGATAGCCGGCCTTGCCCTCGGGAAACGTTGCGCGTGGCACGGTCCAGCGTTCGAGATGCTGGCAACGCGCGGCCAATTTAAGGACTGGGCGGGCGTCCGGCACGAGGCGCGTGACCCAGAACTCCACGCGTTCGCCGTAGATGAGTTCCGCGGCGCGGCCATCGGGCGCGCGTTTGGGGTCGGCGTGGTGGGCTGCATCGATGAGCTCGCGGGCACGAGCGTAGGCGTCCATGGGCGCACTCTTGACCCCGCGCCGGGACCGCGCAAGCTCGCCGCCAGTTTATGAACCGGCGCAGCTTCCTGCGGGCCGCAGGCGCGGCCGGGCTGTTGCTCGCGATGCAAGGCCCGGCCGGCGGTTCGATTTTCGGGTCCAAGCAGTCCAGGGAGACCTTGGACAAATTAATCCGGCAAGCGCTGGCCGAACGACGGCTGCTTAAATTTAAATACCACGGCTACCCGCGCGTCGTGGAGCCGCACGCGCTGGGTCACGTGACCGAGGGCCGGCTGGCCATGCTCGGCTGGCAGGTCTCCGGCGGCAGCCGCAGCGAACCCCCGCCGGGCTGGCGGACGTTTGTCGTGGCGGAAATTCGATCGCCGGGCCTCTTACGGAAAAATTACAGCGCGAGGCCTGACTACCGGCCGGAAACGTCTCAGCTCGTGTCCATCGAGGCGGAAGTTGCCGGAGTGGCAAGGCCCGCCGGAAAATAAACCCAGTGAATCCATGGCATGGCGAATTGACGAGGCGGTCATCCGCGGGGAAATCGACAACCGCACGCGCGGCCGGGTGGCCGGGCGCATCTGGTTCGAGGGCCGGGCGGAGCCGGTGCTGTTGGAGCTGCAGGGCAATTGTGCGCAGGACCTGGCCGGCCGGTGTTTCGAATTCACCAATCCGGCGCCCCAACCCGGGGAACTGGCGGGACTCAAGAGCCTGCAAAGCGGTGTGACCGGTGACATCACGGCCTCGCGCAAAGTCAGGGTGCCGGATATTCCCCGGCACCAGGTGAAATCATACCTTTTGGCGGAGAAGCCTTTTCCCTGGCACTGGGGAAATTCGCTCTATCTCGAATGGTTCAGCGGGAGCAACGGCCGGGTCGTGATCGAAAGCGCGTCCTTCGAGCTCAAGGTGGTGGGTGAACCTGCCTGGGTGATGACTCCGGACGAGGAGAACGAGCAACCTGCGGCCAACGGGGAAACAAGCGGGGAAAAATGGCGGAACGAGTCGGGGGACGGCGAAGCCGGGCCAAAACCATGAACGCAAACCCAGACGCGCCTGATGGGCCCCTGAACGCCCGGTTGAACGGCATCGATCGGCGGATCCGTCGCGACCAACTGCGGAGAAAAATCGAGGAACTGGGCGGCTTGGTGGGAGGGTCGGAGGGGGAGGAGGTTTCCGAGGCCGAGCTTTCCTTTCTCGAACGGGTGGTCGCTTGGGAGACGGGGCCGCGTTCCTCGCATCGCGACTGGCTGCGCCGGGCGGGGCAAACGTTCATTCCGCCGGCCGAACTGGCCGGGTCCCGGCTGGAGCAGGAGCTGTGGCGATTGATCCACGCGCTGGCCGCCGCGCGGGTTTTTCTTTATCACACCAATCACCTGGATGACGCGCAGCTCTACCAGCAGTTGTGGACGGACGTTTTGCCCGTCGAATGTCCCGACAGCGCACGCACGCCTGACGATGCGTGTCACTGGGACTTTGCGGATCCGGGTTCCGATGAGGAGCAAACCTGGCTGCGCTTTTATGCGACCCCGGCCGAGCGCCAGGAATGGGTCATGGATTTTCCCGCCACCAAACTTCCCGAAAGCTGCCGGCCCCCGCACCGCCGGGATCATCGGTTGCCCGCCAGGGATTAAAAACCCCGTCGATGCCGCCGCGAGACCTCCCACCGAATTACGGATGAATTAGATTTAGCGTTGATCCGGCGCTTCGCCGGTAGATGCAAGAATCGCGCCGATCGATCGTGACGATTTTCGCCCGCGGATAGCGTTCGGCCAGTTGCAGGATGCAACCGTCTGCGATATCCATGATCGGCCAGTATCTGTTTACCGCACTGCGCACCAGATCCGCGTCAAGCCTTCCCGAAGGGAGAGGTTCGTTGGGCCCGTTGTAATTCCGCAGAGGTCTGGTGCAAAGCCACCCGGTCTCGACGATTTCTTTCCACTCGGCCGCTTACCGCCTTTGCGGACCGCAGCGGATTTGGTCGCCTTGATTTTCAGGTTGGCCTTCACGCGGCTCAGTATTGCCAGGTCACAAACGCCGTCAAGACGCCCGGCGCCGGTTCGGTGAACCGGCAACGAGTTTACGAGCGCCAGTTCTGCTTAGCGACAATCAAACCTTACCAGCGGCAGATCCTTCTTGAGATAGAGGGGATGTCCCGGCGCACCATCGGCATTCCTGGCCAGGCAGACGAGGTCGAAGGACTTGAGGAGATTCAAGGTATGCACATCGCGCCCTAGGAACGACCCGTGGCTGCCCCAGGCCGCGACCACCTTTTCGCAGCGGCGCGCACACTCGACGAGCCACCGGTCATTGTCGGGTCCGACCGGATCCGGCGCCGCGCGCATGTCCGCCGGCAAGGTGGCGCGCCACGCAAAGAGGTTCGTCATGATGAAGCCGTCGTAGCCTTCACGCAGCGTGTACCCGAGAATCCGGCGCAGGGTGGGGTCGAGCTGGTTTTCGTCCGCGGTGGACGGATTCAACCCGATCCACATGAGCAGCCGTCCGCCGCCCAGGAGCGGGTCCGGCCGGTGGATCAGCGTGTAGCGATGCCGGCGGTCGTCGGAAAAGACGCATTCATTCTCCATGCGCGGGGAGGACGGAAGGAGGCCGGTTTTTCATGGGGGAAAACCAGAGCAGAAACGCAGCCCGACGCGTTCATGCAAGGCTGCGTTTCATTCCCGGATAAAAAACCGGCGCCAATGGCGCGGGAGAAACAAGGGCTTGGCCGGCCGGCGTCAGGCGGTGGGCATGAACAGGCTTGTCGTTCCGCGGGCGCGGGCAAGGATGGCGGCATGAGCCCGGTGCCGGCGGACGAGATGGACGCGTTCCTGTCAGAGCCGCCGCCGCGCGGATCGCTGCCGGCGGGATTGAAACAGCGGATCAGGGATCAGTTCGAAGATCCGTCGCCATTTCGCTTGGTCGGGTTCTTCCTCGCGACCGGATTGCTGCTCGTTTTGAGCCTCTGGTTTCCGCCCACGGCGCCGGACGATTTCAAATTGGATGAAAATTCGCCGCTCGTGCAGGGACAGATTACGTTGGTGGAACGCACCGGATGGCATTTTCATGCCGGCAATGCGGACGACCGGCGGTCTTCCCGATCCAGAGCCAAGGCCGGACTGGAACGCTACGAATTCAGTTTCAAGACCCGGGAAGGAGAATCCAGGAGCGGCGTTTGTTACGCCCGGCACCTGAGCGGAGGGGTGGGAAGTCCGGTGACTGTTCGTTACCTGCCCGACGACCCCCGTATCGCCTGCATCGAGGGCGCCAGCCAGTCCCGGTTTCCCTGGGCTTTCCGGCTGCTGGGAGTCCCGGTCGTCTTCCTGGCCCTCCGGTCGATGATCCGCCAGCGCCGGACCCAGCCGAAAATCGCGGCGTTCCTGCGTGACGGCGTGGCCCGCCGCGCGCAGATCAAAAAGGTCACGGAAGAGACCATCGGACGCCGCCGGAACCGCGCCTACGTCACCCTGCAACTGCCCGATCGAAACACCCTGGTGCACACGGAGCGCGACGACCGGCACATCGCCGCACTCAAACGCCGGCATGAAAATACGCAGCCGGTGTGGGTGGTCCAGCATCCGGAAGACCCCGGCCGCTTCGTCCTGCCGGAATTCATCTGAGCCGGACTCTTTCAGTTGGGAAACTACAGATGGACACAAATGAACACAGGTTGTCCGAGCGGGACCAAACGCCCCCTGCCTGGGCAGCAAATTTTGGGAGAAACTGACGCTCCGATTGCGCCCGGCGCCGCCACCGCATCGGGCATGAAGTCCGACCGGCAGGAGCGCCGTTAGTAAACGTGCTCCTCAAGCAACGCGAACAGCTCGGCCTCCGTGATGCGCTTCTGCTGCATCGAGTCGCGCTCGCGGAGCGTGAAGGTGTCGCCGGGCTTTTCGATCGTGTCGAAGTCGATGGTCACGCACCACGGCGTGCCGGCCTCGTCCTGGCGGCGGTACCGCTTGCCGATGGCGCCGCCGTCGTCGTACTGCACGGCATAGCGGCGCTGGAGCTTCTTGTAGAGGGCCTGGGCGCGGTTCGTGAGCGGCTCCTTGTTCTTCAGCAGCGGCAGCACGGCGACCTTGACGGGCGCGATGCGCGGCGAGAACCGCAGCACGGTGCGCTTCTCGACGTTGCCCTTCTCGTCCTTGACGTCCTCCTCCGCATAACCGGCGCACAGCACGGCGAGCAGGATGCGGTCGACGCCGACGGCGGGTTCGATGACGTGCGGCACGAATTTCTTCTTCGTCGTCTCGTCGAACATTTCCTGCGGCTTGCCTGAGGCCAGCGCGTGCTGGCCGAGGTCGTAGTTGCCGCGGGCGGCGATGCCCCACAGTTCCTGCACGCCGAAGGGATACTTGAACATGATGTCGACCGTGCCCTTCGAGTAGAACGCGAGCTTCTCCTTCGGGTGGGCGTAGCGCGAGAGGTGCGACGCCGGCAGGCCGATGCTCTTCAGCCAGTCTTCGCACCAAGTGATCCAGTCCTCGTGGGACTTCGCCCAGTCGGCGTCCTCATGGATGAAATACTCCATCTCCATCTGCTCGAACTCGCGCGAGCGGAAGATGAAGTTGCGCGGCGTGATCTCGTTGCGGAACGACTTGCCGATTTGCGCGATGCCGAACGGCAGCTTCACGCGCGTGGTGTCGATCACGTTCTTGAAATCGACGAACATGCCCTGTGCGGTCTCGGGGCGCAGGTAGGCGACGGACGACGCATCGGTCATCGCGCCGACATTCGTCTGGAACATCATGTTGAACGAGCGCGGCGCGGTCAGGCTGCCCGGCTCGCCGGTGGCGGGGGAGGGGATGAGCGCGATCTCGCTTTCCTGCGCCTCGGTCATGTCCTTCGGCGTCACGGCCGCCAGCGTGCCCTGGATCGCCTTCTTGCGCTTGAACGCCTCGGCGGCGGCCTGGAGTTCCTCGCCGGTTTTCTCGGACTCGAGCGCGGACACGTAGCCCACCGTTTTGCCGTCGATCACGACGGCGGCGAAGAACAACTGGTCGGCGCGGTAGCGCTGCTTGCTCACCTTGCAGTCGACGAGCGGGTCGGTGAAGCCGGCGACGTGGCCGGACGCCTCCCAGACCTTCGGGTGCATGATGATGGAGGACTCGAGGCCGACGACGTCGTCGCGGCGGCGCACCATGTCGTTCCACCAGCAGTCGCGGATGTTCTTCTTCAACTCGGAGCCCAGTGGGCCGTAGTCGAAGAAGCCGTTGAAGCCGCCGTAGATTTCGGAGGACGAGTAGATGAAACCGCGGCGCTTGGCGAGCGACACGACGGCTTCCATGAGGTTGGATTCGGCGGCGTTGGACATGGTGGGAAGGAGCGCCCCCAACTGGATGTGGGGAGCAGCCGGCGAGCAAAGGCGGGCGCCGCGAGCTGGTCAAGGCTGGGTAAGCTCTGCGGCTCGCCGCTAAAGGCCGGTACATAGAGTCCTTGCGCCATTCCGGTCGCCTCGATCATATCCTGATATGCGGCCCTTTTTCCGATTCCGCCCGTCCGCGTGGTGCACGATAACCGCGTTGGTCCTAATGATGGTCTTCCAAGGGGTGTCGGCGCATGGATCGTCCCCATCGCTGAAGGGGGGAGAAGTAAAGCCGGTGCCGCCATACCCCGGAGATGCCGTTCGCGCCGGCATTGAGGGAGAGGTGGAAGTCCGATTTGGGATTAACGCGGACGGGTCCGTGAGAAATGCGAAAGTATTGGGAAATCCCAATCCCATTCTTCGAGACGCGGTTCTGGCGATTCTGCCTCAATGGCGGGTTAAACAACTAGAGGTGGTGCGCGGCACCCCAATTCAAGAGAGCAAGATGCGGATCTGCATCGAATTCAAATTGCCGGCAGGCGAACAGGCGCAGCCGACCGTCACGCTGGTGCCGTTGCCTGCTTTCCGCTGGCGCAGCCAGCTTATCCCACCGGTTTACCCCGCAGAACTGCTGGCCAAGAACAAGGGCGGTTATGCGAGGGTTTCATTTTTGGTCGGGACCGACGGCCGTGTGTACAAGTCAGAGGTGATGGAGGCGAGCGATCCCGAGCTGGGCAATGCGGTTCTGGCGCAGGTCGAACCCCTCGTGCTTGCACCAATGATAAATGATCAAGGCAAAGCGCAGTCGCGGATCGAGGTCTTGCGGCAGACTTTCTCTCCGGATGGCACGGGGGATGTGCCGGTGTCGGAGCTGACGCGCGCGAACGCGATGGGCCTCTCCGATCATGAGCTGAAAATTTACGCCAAGGCGGAAGTGACCCAACCTCCGGTGGTGGTGCAGACAATCGCGCCCACTTACCCGCTCAATTTATTAAAACGCGGTCCCAAGGGGGAGGCGACGATCGAGTGGGTGGTGGATGAAAAAGGTCGCATCCAAGCGGTCCGGATAATTTCCAGCACAAAGGTTGAGTTTGGATATGCGGCCGCCCACGCGGTTTCCCAGTGGAGGTTCAAACCGGGGTTGAAGGACGGCCAGTCCGTTTCGGTGAGGATGGGAATGAGCTTCGAGTTTCAAGTAGCGCCGTAAGCCGGAAGTTTCACCGCGGGTTGCCGGTCCACGGATTTTGTGAAACCGTTTCGTATGCGCCGCTTGGCCGATCTCTTGTTGCTGTCGTTGTGGTATGCCTGCTTCGCCTCGGCCCAAACCGGTCAGCCGCCGCTGGAATTAGGGAAACTCGAAGTACCGCCCAAGGCGACTTGGATTCCGCGGGTGTTGTATCCCGAGCATTTGATCTACAACGGTCAAAACCTACAGGGGGTGGTGCGATTGAGGTTATCCCTGGATGCGGCCGGCCTGCTCACCGGCAGCCAGGTGTTGTTCGCAACACATCCCGCGTTTATTCCCCCGGCAATGCGCGCCATCGCGGACGGCAAATTCACGCCGGGATATAACAAGGGCAAGGCGGTCGCATCGGCGCTGGTCTACGAGGTCGGGTTTCAGATCAAACAAGCCGGCATCAACGTCGGGGTTCTGCCCGTCATGATTCCCGCCCGCTTGCCCGATCTTCCGCCGGAGTATAATTACGACCTGCCGCCGTGGGCCCTGGCGATCACCGAGGTGGTATATTCGCGCAAATTGCAGCTGGAGGGCGTGACCGGGGAGGCGAGGGTGCGTTACGTGATCGACGAGCAAGGGCGGGTGGCTGGCGGTGAAGTTGTCTCCGCTTCGCGGCCTGAGTTCGGGGCGGCCCTGCTGGCGGCAGTTGAAACTTGGCGCTTCATGGCCGCGAGCAAGTCCGGGCGTCCCACCAAATCCATGGTCGCCCAGGAGGAGAAGTTCAAATCAAGCGGCTGGCGCCCCTCGGAGGAACAGCGCGTCCTCAAGGAGCTGCGCAAGGGAGGCAAGGCGCTTGTCGAAATAGGCGCGTTGGATGAGCCCCTGCATCCGCTGTATCAGGTCGCCCCGCAATATCCGCGGGCGCTGGAAAAGGAGCGCGTGAACGGCGAAGCCGAAATCGAATTCATTGTCACGCGTACCGGTCAGGCCGTCCTGCCCGAGGTGATCTCGGCGTCGCGCCCGGAGTTCGGCTGGGCGGCGATGAACGCCATCAACCAGTGGTATTACCAGATTCCCAAGGTCAAGAATCGTGCGGTGGATGTTCGGGTCAGGATTCCGATTGGTTTCGTCCCAACGGGAAATGCGCCCTGACGGTTGACGGCGCACGGAGCAGGGTGCCGCCGCGCCCTGTTCGCGGGAGGCGGCTTGCCAAGGGTTTCACAAGCTCCCAGCGTTTCGATCGCGGGCCGCCACACACTCCCATGATTAGTTCCTGCCGTTTCCTTTGGTGCGGGCTGGCCGCGCTCGCCTGGTTTCATTCCGCCGCGGCGGAGCCCTCCGCCCCCGAGGAGCTTTACGGCGACGCCGTGCTCCGCGACTGGGTGCAGCCCGCGTATCCGCCCGCCGCGGCGAAGGCGCGTTTGCAGGGGGAGGTGCGCGTGGAATTCGTGGTCGAGACGGACGGCACCGTGTCGGCGGCGGCGGTGAAGGATTCAACGGAACCCGCCTTCGACGAGGCGGCCTTGCAGGCGGTGCGCCGCTGGAAATTCGAGCCCGCGACGGAGAAGGGCCAGGCGGTGCGCAGCGCGATGGTGGTCCCGGTGCGGTTCGAGCTCGAGCAGCTCAAGCAGAAGCGCATGCCCATCTCGCCGCCGGACCACCTGCGTCCCCAGGGCCTGAAGACGAGCCCGGCCCGGGCCGTGAATTCGGTGGATCCCGATTATCCGGACGAACTCATGGCGCGCAAGCTGCCGGGGCGGGTCGACCTCGCCTTCGTGATCGACGAACAGGGCCGGGCGACGGCGCCCGAGGTGCGCTGGGCGTCGCATGCGGCGTTTGTCGAGAGCGCGCTGCGGGCCGTGGAGAAAATGAAATTCGAGCCCGCGCACCAGGGCCCGGTGGCGCGGGCCACGGTCATGGAGGCGCCGATGTCCTTCGGGGAATTCGGCCTGAAGCGCGCGGACACGCTGGCTGCCAGCCGGATCACGGTGCCGTCCGTGCCGGAGGGCGCGACGCCGCCCGGGCCCTTTGTGTTGATCGAGCCCGTGCATCCCTTCGAGCGCTTGCTGGCGGGCGAGGGCGGCAGCGCGTCCGCCGAGTTCGAAGTGGACGCGCGCGGGGCGGTCCGCGAGGTGACCATCAAGGAATCCAGCGCGCCGGAGTTCGCGGCGGCCCTCCGCGCCGCGATCGAGGCCTGGGGATTCCAGGCCGCCCGCGATGCCACCGGAGTGGTGCCGGCCCGGCTGGCGGTGACGTGGGTCTTCCCGGCGCCCGACGATGGCGCGACCGGTCGCGTGGCGGCGGCGCTCCGTCCGGGCGGCGCGGGCATCGCGGGGGCCAAGGGCCTGGACCGGCGGCTGACGCCGCTCTGGCGCGGGTTTCCGGTTTATCCGCGGACGCTGCTCGCGGAAAAACCGGACGGGCAGGCGGAAATTGAATTCATCATCGATCGCGACGGACGGGTGCGGTGTCCGCGCATCAAGAGCGCCACCCACGAGGATTTCGGCTGGGCAGCGGCGACCGCGATCAGCCAGTGGGTTTTCGAGCGCCCCCTGCGCAAGGGCGAACCGGTGGATGTGAAGGTCACCATCCCGGTTGATTTCAAGGCGCCGACCGATTGATCCGACTTCTTTGATTTATGAAAAGAGCACGCTTTGCTTCCTCGCTCTCGCTCGCGGCGTTTTTCCTGGGGTCCGCCCTCGTGCTGCCGGCTGAGCAGTTGGATAACGTCGTGGACCTCAGGGCGCTACCTACAAACAGCAAACGCCCGCGTGGCATCAAACAGGATCCGCCCCAATATCCCTATGAAATGTCGCGTGCGGGCCTGGCCGGTTCCGTGGCCGTTTCATTCATCATCGACAAAACCGGCCGCGTCCGGAACGCTTACGTGATCGAGTCGAACAACCCGTGGTTCGAACGGCCGGCGTTGACCGCGATCGAGAAATGGATTTTCAGCCCGGCTGAAGTGAACGGCCGGCCGGTCAACACCGCCGTCCGCCAGCTCATCGAGTTCAACATCGATCCAGGCGGCGGACGGACCCTCGAGCTCTGGCAGGTGAAGAAAGGCAAGGACCACGAGAAGTTGCCGCCGGAATACCGTTGGGAAAAACCGCCGCAGCCGAAGATGACCCTCTTCCCGGTGTACCCGTTTGAGTTGTTGCAGGCCGGCACCGCGGGAAAGGCCCGGGTGTCGTATGTCGTCGGGCCGGATGGACGCGTGGTCGATGCCCAGGTCCGCGAGGCGACGGCGCCCGGGTTCGGCGCCGCGGTCATGGCCATGATCGACGGCTGGGAATTCAGCCCGGCCCGGCTGAAGGACGGCACCGCGAGTTTTGCGAACCTGGCGATCGAATATGAATTCAAACCCGGCGGTCGCGCCGACGTTCCGGTCAGCGACGAGGCCCGGGCGATCCTGCGCCTGCTGGAAAAATCCCCGGGCGAAATTGCCACGCTCAAGGACTTGGACCAGCCGTTGAAACCGCGTTCCCGGCGGCCGCCCGTCTATCCATCGACCCTGTTGAAAGCGGGTCAGCCGGGTGAAGCCACCATCGAGTTCTACGTGGACAAGAACGGCGACGTGCAGCTGCCGCGCATCATTGCGAGCACTGCGCCGGAGTTCGGTTACGCCGCGGTGCAGGCCATCGCCACCTGGCGCTTCGAGCCGCCGAAGAAGGGCCGCAAGCCGGCGATCGTGCGCACGCAGATTCCCATCGGCTTCTCCGCCCGGGAGGGCGCGCCGCCGAGATAGCCCGGCCGCACTTCGCTCTTGCGGGCCGGGCCCGCGGGGCAAGGGTGGCGCCATGAAAGCGCCGTTCACCGCCAAGGAATACCGCCAGCTCCTCGAACTCGTGCACCTCGGCATGTGGACCGTCACCGGCTACCAGGGAGAGGACACCGCCGCGGCGAAACGTTATTACGACCTCGACCAGAAACTGATGGAACTCGCGACCGACGCCGGGTGCGCGGATCTGGTCGAGGCGATGGATGACGGCAGCCTGCAGCCGTCGCCGAAACTTTCCGAGGACGAGCGCGTGCGCGAAATCCAGAGCGAATTCCAGAACGACGTGTTCTGGCACGAGCTCGTCACCCGCCTTGCCGACCGCGACCAGGCCGGTGAACAGGTGAAGCGCGCCCTGGACACGCCCGGCGTGGAGCCCAGCCCGTCCAGCGACGAGCGCCTGAAGAAGATCGAGGACCGGTATTGGACGGAGTTCGAAAAGAACGACCTGGCGAATGTCGTGCTCCTGCGCGGCGGCCGGGGTTGAGTTCGGAGGACAGAAAACAGAAGTCGGTTGGAAATGCAGGGCCGCCACTTGGCGGCGGCCCGTCGTAAGCGAGACCCCTCTATGAAGCCGAAACCATTCAGTCGAAACCGCGAAGGACGCGAAGAAACGCGAAGATCGCGAGTCAGACCTGATCCTCGGTGATGCCCTGCCGTATTCACTCTTTCGTGATCCGGGGCAAAATCAGAATTTTCCCGGTAGACCTTCGCGGAGCTTCGCGCCCTTCGCGGTTCAATTGCATCGTTCAGGATGAAGAGGGGTGACCGCAGGCCGGGGTGTGTAGGGTTCGATGGTTTGGATTTACGAAACGGAGAGGGGTTCACAAATCGCAGCCACCGGCGTTGACCATCGGTTACCGTCATTCTGAGCCGCGCGAAGAATCCAAGGGCAACCGTTGATATGTCCGCCCGCCGCTGGATCCTTCGCGCGGCTCAGGATGACGTGTTTGCGGATCTGTCCGGATTCTTTTTCCCGATTTGGCCCGGCGGTTTCAGCGGGGTCGTTTCGGATGAAGAGAGCCTCAATACGCGATATCCAGCTTCTTATAGATGAAGTGCATCAGCCACGCGGGGCCGATGAGGAGGAAAACCACGTCCTTGAAGAACGACGGCTTCCGGCCCTCGATCTTGTGGCCGATGAACTGGCCGATCCACGCCAGCACGAACAGGCCCAGGAAAATTTTCCACGCGGGCACCCGGCTCAGCATGAACACCAGCTCGATCACGCAGTAGCACGCGGAAATGAACGCGAGCAGGCCAAACGCCAGTGGCACCGACAGCCGGAAGTAAAAGGCCAGCGCCGCAAGGAGCACGGGGTGCAGCCAGTTGAACCAGGGAAGCGCCGCCGCCAGCGGCGCCGGCACGGGCAGCGACCAGATCAAACCCATGACGCTAAAGCAGATGATCGGCACGCAGATCCAGTGGATGAGCTCGTTGGTGTCGTCCTGATGGCTCTCGCCATACTCGGCGAACCATTGGTCGGCGGATTTCCGCGGGGTGGCCATGGGGACGGGCCGGACATTGCAACGTCCCGGAGCCCGGGGCAAGCCTGCGGCTAATCCCCTCTCGAGCCGGAACCATTCAGTAGAAACCGCGAAGGACGCGAAGAAACGCGAAAAACACGAGTCAGGCCTGATCCTCGGTGATGCCTTGCCGTACTCATTCTTTCGTGATCCCGGGCAAAATCAGAATTTTCCCGGTAGACCTTCGCGGACCTTCGTGCCCTTCGCGGTTCAATTGCGTTGTTCCGGCTCGAGAGGGGTGGCGCGCAGCGCCGGGGTGTGTTAGTTAGCCGCCCCTCTGGACCCAAGCCGGAGCCGATCAGGCGAAGGGCTCTATCAAGCGAAGCCGGTAGGCGGGGCATTCGCGGTTAACCTTCCGGGGTTTGAAGACGCTCCTTGGTCCCCCATGGCACCCAAACGCGGGTTTGCGGTCTGAGGCCCGACATCCACACTCCCTCCCGCATGAAAGCCTTCCGTCTGCTGACCCCGCTGCTGTTGCTGCCCTGTATTTTGCTCGCCGCCGAACGTCCCCTCAAGATCGACCGCGCCCGCACGTTCGTCGACGTGGATGTCGACGCCACCAAGAATTTCACGGCGCACCTCGATGCCTACGAGGCCCGCGTCGTCGTCGATGACGTCACCGGGAAGATCAAGACGGCGGTCTTCGCCTTCAAGTTCGCCGACCTCAAGACCGGCAACACCGACCGCGACGCCCACATGATCGAATGGCTGGGCGGCGGCGCGCCCGAGGGACGCTTCGAACTCGGCAACCTGGCGGTCACCCCGAACGGCCAGGGCCAGGCCTCGGGCCGGCTGATCTTTCACGGCGTCACGGAACGCATCGAATTCCCCGTCGAGGTGACGAAGGTCGACAACGCCTACACCGTCAAGGGCCAGGTCACGCTCGATTACCGCCATTGGGGCCTGAAGAAGATCCGCAAGGCGCTCCTGTTCACCGTCGAGCCCGAGGTCCAGGTGCGTTTCAAGCTCACCGGCGAGCCGGGCGAGCCGCTGCCGGCCAAGTGAGGTAACCAAAGGTGGCGCGCACTGACCCCAGGGCGCTTGCGTCGCCCGCGCTTGAACCAGCGCACTGGAGTCTGTCAGTGCGCTTCACCTCGAATGGCGTGCAGCCACCCACGGCGATCGCCTTCGCGGCATTGCAGGCTTGCCAATCCCGATGCCGCCCACTGGTGTTCCCGCACCCACACACATGAAATCGACGAAATTGGTCCCCGGAGTTGCGTTGATGGCCGGTTTGCTCACGGCAGGTTTGTTCGCCAGTGATGCCGCGAAGAGCATCACCTACACCGACAGCGCGAAGGTTCCGGCCGGCACGAAAGCCGAGGGAGCCGTCTACACGTTCGTCGATCCGGCGGAATCCGCCGTCAAGGACATCGCCCAGGCCGGCTACCACGCGATCGACCAGGTCGGCACGAAGCTGGTGAACGAAACCACCCGCGAACTCGCCGCCAAGGATACCCAGCTCGCCGTCGCCGTCCTTCACCTCAAGAACCTGGACCTCCCCAAGTCCCCCGAGGGCGCGCCGAAAATCACCGCCGTCAAGCGCACCAGCCTGCACATCCGCAACCCCGCCAACGCTCCGGACGGCGCCGACCGCGCGGCCCTCCTCAAGATTTCCGACCAACTGACCGACGAAGGCGCCGCCGCCAAGATGCTCGTCCAGAAGATCGAGCAGGAAGGCAAACCGGTTGAATGGCGCGTGTATCGCCCGATCGCCGTGTCGAAGTCCTGCCTCGCCTGCCACGGCGACCCGAGCAAGTTCGCGCCGGGCGTGAAGGAAGCCCTCGACCAGCAGTACCCGATGGACCAGGCCACCGATTATTCCGCGCAGTCCTGGCGCGGCGTGATCCGCGTCAGCGTCGAGCCGGTCGCGGCTAAGTAAACGCGGCCGCAAAATCCACTCGAGCAAGGCCCGCACCCGCGGGCCTTTTTTGTTGGTCAAATGGGATCCCTGTCTGAAGCAGGCCTTCGGTTATTGGAGGGTCCAGCTCCCGCTGGACCGCGAACGTGATATCGCTCACGCCCACCCGGCCCAGCGGGAGCTGGGCCCTCCAGCCGGTTCGCGCTACGCCTCCAACACCAAATCCCCCTTCGGCTGCGCGATGCAGGCCAGGCAGGTGCGCGGCTCGGGCGGCGTGCCGGGCGTCTGCACATACGTGACCGCGCCCTCGGGCATCGCCACCAGGCAGGTCCCGCAGTTGCCCGTGCGGCAGCCGGACGCGATCGCGACGCCCGCCTGCTCGGCGAGATCGAGCAGCGTGCCGCACGATTCATCCCACGGTCGCGCCGTGCCGGTTTTCCGGAACGTGACTTGATGACGGACGGTCGCGCCGGCCGGGCCCGCGCGCTTCACGCTCAGCGGACCGAACGCCTCGAAATGCAGCCGCTCCGCCGGCACGCCCCACGCCTTCAGCCCGGCGGTCATCGCCTCCATCATTGCGCCGGGACCGCAGTAGTAGAATGAAAAATCGTTTGAAGGCAGCTCCGCCCGCAACAGCTCGGGCGTGATGCGGCCCGCGACATGATAGTCCTCGCCGAGCCGGTCCGTCGGGTCCGGTTGCGAATAGCACACCCGGATGCGGATGTGCGGATGGTCGCGGGCAATCGCGTCGAGCTCGGCCTTGAAGAGGTGTTCGCGCCGGTGACGCAGCCCATAAAAAAACCAGACCGGCCGCCGGCTCTTCTGGTGAACGAGCGCAGCCAGCATGCTGTAAACCGGCGTCAGGCCGATGCCGCCGCCGATGAGGACAACCGGCGTCAGGTCCGCCGGATCGAGGCAGAACTTTCCCGACGGGGCGCGCACGTCGAGGACGTCGTTCTCCTTGATCTGCGCATGAAACAGCGTCGAGCCCAGCCCGCCGGCGGGCGCGCCAGGCGCGGGCAGGACGCGCTTGATGGTGACGCGGTAGTGCGATTGGTGCGGGTGATCGCTGAGGCTGTAGCAGCGCACGAGCTGGCCGCCCTCGCGTCCGCTCCCCGGCAGCCGGAAGGTGAGGTATTGGCCCGGTTTGAAGGCCGGCAGCGGTTTCCCGTCGTGCGCCGCGAGATGGAACGAGCACACGTGGGGCGATTCCTCGATCCGCTTGCGCACGACGAGCTGCCGGAATCCGTTCCACGGGGCCGCCTCCGCGGCGGGTTTCTGCCGGGCCTCGCGCGCGGCCGCGAGTTCCCCGGCGAGGCGGGTGAACTCGGCTGCATGCATCCGTGCGTGCAACCGCCGACGCCGGGACGAAGCCCACAGGCCGAGCAAACCCCGGACGACCGCAACGGCGATGAGGCCGGCGCCCAGCCAGGTCCAGAATGCAGGAGTGGGGGACAGCACGGCGACGTTGGTGACAGGACGGCGGAAATGACGCGACGGAAAAAATAGGTTCCCCGCGGCGGCGATTCCTGCCAATCAATCTCCGGCCATGCGGCATCCGCCTCTCACCCAGCACACCGGTCAGGTTCCGCGCGAGGTCCTTCGCCGTGGCTGGCGTCGGGCCGTCACCGCCCCGCCGGAGTGCGGCAAGGTCCGCCCACCGGGCGGGACACCCTGAGCGCCATGGCCAAGTCAACCAGCCGCCCGCCCCTTCGTCCCGGTTCCCAGGCGCCGTATGCGCAGGCGACGCGCCAGGCCGGCCCGGAACGCTGGGACAAGCCGTTCGATCCGGAAATGAGCGAGACCGACGTCGACCTCATCCTCACGCACCCGATTTTCTATTCGACCTCGCCGGAGCGTTTCCCGGCATCGATCCCGCTGCGGGGCATCATCCGCAACGACGCCCGCCTCCATCAATACCAACCCGGCGAGATCATCGTGCGGCGCGGTGACTACGGCCACTCCGCGTTCGTGATCATGGACGGCGCCGTGAAGGTGCTGCACAAGGAGCCGCCCGCGGAACTGCTCGGCCGCCGCCCGCCGTTGCGTCCGTCCGTGTGGGGCAGCTTCAAGCGCTGGCTGAAGCGTCCGCATTACGCCGAGCAGGCCGCGCGCGACGGCCCGCCGCCGGGCCTCCGCGTCGGACAGGGCGGCCACGCGAGCATCTTCCTCCAGGATGTGCCGGGCGTGCTCGGGCCCGACCGGACCATCACCTTGCGCGAGGGCGAGCTGTTCGGCGAGATCGCCGCGCTCGGGCGCACCCCGCGCACCGCCACCGTCGTCGCGGAGGGGGAGGCGTTGCTCCTCGAAATCCGCTGGCAGGGTTTGCGCGAGATCCGGAAATTCTCGCCGGCCTGGAAGGAGCGCGTCGACGGCCGCTACCGCGAGCGCAGCCTCAAGCGCCACCTCGCGGAAACGCCGCTGCTCAGCAGCCTCTCCGAGGTGACGCTGCAACAGATTGCCGACGCCACGCGGTTCGAGACCTACGGCGAATTCGACTGGCACACGTCCTACCAGCGCATGCGCGACGCGACCGCGAAGGAGCTGATGGAAAAGGAGCCGCTCATCGTGCGCGAGGGCGACTACCCCAATGGAATTCTTCTCGTGCGCAGCGGCTTTGCGCGCGTCAGCCGGCGCTACAACCACGGCGAGCGCACCGAAAGCTACCTGGGCAAGGGCCAGGTGTTCGGGCTGCAGGAAATCGTCTCCGGCTGGAAGGGCCCGCCCGTCCCGCTGCGCTCCAGCCTGCGTGCGCTGGGCTACGTCGACTTGCTTTTCATTCCCACGGCGGTGCTGGAGCAATCCGTGCTGCCGGCGCTCACCCCCGCGCAGCTGGCGGACCTCACGCTCCCCGCGGCCACCGCCGTGAAGGACGAGCTGCTCGAATTCATGGTGGCGCAGCGTTTCATCAACGGCCGCGCCACGATGCTGATCGACATGGACCGTTGCACGCGCTGCGACGATTGCGTGACGGCATGCGCCGCGACGCATGACAACAACCCGCGCTTCATCCGGCAGGGCCCCGAGGCGGAGGGCGTGATGGTGGCGAGCGCCTGCATGCACTGCGTCGATCCGGTGTGCATGATTGGCTGTCCGACGGGCGCGATTTATCGCGAGAACATCGACGGCCTCGTCGGCATCGATCCCAACACCTGCATCGGCTGCAGCGTGTGCGCCAACAGCTGCCCCTACGGCACGATCCAGATGGTCGCGCTGCATGACGACGAGGGGCTGCCGATCGTCACCGAGGACACCGGCGCGCCAATCCGCCGCGCGACGAAATGCGACCTGTGCATCGCGCAGCCGGCCGGGCCGGCGTGCGTGAACGCCTGCCCCCATGATGCGCTCGTGCGGACCGACATGCGCGCCGGCGCCGAACTCGCCGCCTGGCTGAAGCGATGAAATCCTTCTCCGACCGCCGCATTCTCCTGGCCGGAATCACCACCGTGGTTGCCGTGGTGCTGGCGTTCGCGACGCAGGTGGGCCGCGATGCCCTGCTGCCGGTCGCGGTTTATTCCGGCTGGCTGTTGCTGGCGCTCGTGCTGGGGCTGACGTTTTTCAACGCGCGCAAGAAACTCCCCTTCCTCCCGCTGTTCAGCGCGAGCACGTGGTTGCAGGCGCACATCTATATCGGCTGGCTTTCCTGTTTCGTGTTCCTGTTGCACACCGGCGCGCGTCTCCCGGCGGGCCGGCTCGAGATACTGCTGGCGGCGGCGTTCGCCGCCGTGGCGGTGAGCGGCGCGTTCGGACTCTGGTTGAGCCGCTGGCTGCCGCCGCGCCTGGTGCGCTCGGGCGAAAGCCTGATCTACCAGCGCATCCCGGTGCTGCGCCACCGGCTGGCCGAGGAGGCGCGCGAGGTCGTGCGCCGCGCGGAAACCGAAACCCAATCGTCGACGCTGCCGGACTTTCACCTGCGGGTGTTGCACCGTTATTTCCAGCGCGTGCCGCCCTTGCTCGCGCCGCTGGCGGGGGACGACCCGGAATTCCATCGCGTCCGTCAGGAACTGGAATCCACGCGGCGCTACCTGAACGAATCCGAGGAAGGCCTCGCGCGCACGCTCGCGGACCTGCTCGAAGCCAAGCGCAACCTCGACGTGCAACTGGCCGGCCAGCGGCTGTTGAAGCTGTGGCTGTTCGTCCACATCCCGCTGACGTACGTGCTGCTCGTCTTCATCGCGGCCCACGTGTGGCTGGTCCTGCATTTCTCGCACCGGTTCTGACCGCCGATCCCCATGCGCCGCCTGCTGCAAAGCATCATTCACAACCGCAAGCTTTACGACCGTCCGCAGGACGAGTGGACGTGCGGCCGCGCGGCGGAGGGTTGTGCCTGTGTGTTCGGTCCGGGCAAAAAGGGCGAGTGTCGGGCCACCGGCCAGTGCATTCCCGCGCGCAAGGGCGACCGCTGGGTTTGCACGCGCGCCATTTCGCTCGGCGGGGCCTGCGGGGCGGGCCCGGCGGCGGACGGCGGGTGCGGCTGCCCGGTCCAGCCGTGCACTCCCGTGCGCAGCCTGCGCGCCCAGCGCGGCCGGCTCACGCGGCTCGCGACGCTCCTCGCCCTCGGCCTTGCGATCCTCGCGGTGTGGGGCGGGACGCGCACGACGTGGTCCAGCCCGGGCCCGGTCACCGCGCAGCATGCCATGTCGGCCCAGCGTTGCGCCGACTGCCATGTCGACGCCGGATTCATTCCACGGAGCACCCGCGATCCCCGGCGGATGGCGGAGAGCAACCAGCTTTGCCTCAAGTGCCACGATCTCGGCGCGCACGGAAGTTCCCCGCACGGGGTCAGGGCGGCTGAACTGGTCGCCCTGGCCCGCCAGCTCGACGGCAACGCGCCGCCTCCGCCCATGATGTTGAGCGCGGCCCACGCCCTCGCCGGGGGCGGCCCGCGCGAACTCGCCTGCGCAACCTGCCACCAGGAACACCATGGCCGCGAGGCGAACATCAAGCAACTCAGCGACCGGCAGTGCCAGGTGTGTCATCAGGCGCCATTCACCAGTTTCGGGTCGGGCCACCCCGCCTTCACGAATTATCCCGCCACGCGACGCACGCGCCTCAATTTCGACCACGTGACGCATTGGCAGAAATATTTTCCCGAACTGGCCGGCAGCGCGCCCACTTCCTGTGCCCATTGCCACGAACCCGCGGCGGATGGCCGCAAGATGCTGGTCCGCGGCTTTGCGCAGGCGTGCGCGCAGTGCCACGCCGACGAAATCAAGGGCGCCGGCCAGACCGGCCCGAAAGGGCTGGCGTTCCTGCGGCTGCCGGAAGTTGACGTCAAGACGCTCGACGCCGCCGGGGAATCCGTGGGCGAGTGGCCCGAGCATGGCGGGGGTGACTTCACGCCCTTCATGCGCTGGCTGCTCGAGGGCAATGCCGACGCCCGGAAGGCCCTGACCGAACTCGGCGCCATCGGGCTGGCGGATCTTTCGAAGGCGACCCCGGCGCAGAAAGCGGCGGCCGCGAGACTGGTCTGGAGCGTGAAGGGCCTGATCGCGGACCTGGTGACCCAGGGACAGCAGGTGATGTTGCGGCGCATCGAGGACGGTGAAACCGGCCCCCTCCAGGGCAGTGGCGCGGGCGGATTCTCGGCTGAGGGGTTGGAAGCCGCCCAACAGGCCTGGCTGCCGAATCTGCTCCCCGAGGTGGCCGCTTATCGTCGAGGCGAGCAGCCGGCGCCGCGTGCGACCAAGGCCGCTGCGTCGCGGCCCGCCGCCCCGTCATTGAACTATGACAGTGCCGAGGCCCGGGTGGCCGACGGAGGCTGGTATCGGCGCGACGAGTCTTACACGGTTTTCTATCGCCCGAAGGGGCACGCGGACGAGTTCCTCTCCGCCTGGTTGGGGGCTTCGGCGCGAAGCGAAGAACCCGCGGCGCAGGCGATCTTCGCCCAACTGTCGGCGCCGGGTGCGCCAGGCTTGTGCGTGAAGTGCCATACCGTGGACGGAAAGGGACCCGCCACGGTGGTGAACTGGCGGACGTCCCGGCCGGAGCCGCATCGCCGGCCGTTCACGACCTTCAAGCATGAGCCGCACTTCAGCCTGATGGGAGTGCAGGGATGCAGCACCTGCCACGTGATGGATCCCAAGGCCAAGTATGGCGACGCCTTCGGGGCAAACCGGGATCCGGCTGTGTTCCACAGCAACTTTGCCCCGCTCACGAAGGACTCGTGCGTGGCCTGCCACCAGCCGCAACTCGCCGGCTCGAGCTGCCTGCAATGTCACAACTACCACACCGGTGAACTGGCCGGCCTGCATCTGCGGGCGATGGTGAAAAAGCCGTCGAGCTCACCGTAACTGTAGGGCCCGCGCTCGTCGCGGGGCCGCGCCATGGGCAGGTGTTTCCTGGCCGGAAGAACCTGGAGGCACGGGCTTCGGTCACGTCATCAAGGACGTTGATCTTGAATCGGCGTTCGTCGAAAGCGCGACGGCCCCGCGACAAGCGCGGGCCCTACATCCGATGCAAATCGCCCAGCCCCCAAGCTTGCACCCCGCCTGAACCCGCCAACACTGCGCGGTTATGCGCTTCCTTGCGCTCGTCTTCGTCAATCTGCGCCGGCACAAGCTGCGCGCCCTCATCGGCGTCGCGGGCATCGGCTTCGGCGTGGCGGCGATGCTCACCATCCTGTCGATCGTGAACGGCGCGATCGGCATGTTCGAACGCATCCTGGCGGTGGACTCGCACTACCTGGTTTTCGAGAAGAACGTCTCGGACCTGTTCTTTAGCAGCGTGCCGGATGAAAAAACCGCCGCCTTGCGCGCCCTCGACAACGTCGAGTCGGCCGAGCCGCTGTTGTTTGGCCTCGTGACGTCCGGGGACCGTCCGATCATCACGTGTTTCGGTTTGGAGCCGTCCAATCCCCGGCTGGCGAAAGCCAAATGGCTGGCGGGCTCGCGCGAGGATTTCGGCCGCGTGCCGGAAGGCATCTGGCTCGGCGCCCGCGCGGCCGGGTTTCTCCAGGCGAAGGCGGGCCAGCGCCTTGCGATCGGCAAGGGCGAGTTCACCGTCGCCGGCATTTTCTCGACGGAAAACGGCTTCGAGGACGGCGGCGTGTTCCTGCCGCTCAAGGAGGCGCAGGCTTTCTTCAGCCGCGCGGGCGTCGCGTCCGTCGTGGCCGTCAAACTCAGGGACCAGGCGCGCGGCTTGGAATTCAAGCGCGCCGTCGAATCCGCCAACCCGGGGCTGATGGCGCTGGAAAACCGCGAATTCAACCAAAGCTACACGCAGTTCAGGATCCTGCACTTCACCGCCTGGGCGGTCGGGCTCTGCGCCTTTTTCCTCGGCGGCCTGGGCGTGGCCAACACGATGCTGCTTTCGGTTTTCAGCCGCATCCGGGAGATCGCCGTGTTGCGCATCTGCGGATTCTCGCGCGGGCAGGTGGCCGGTTTGATCCTCGGTGAAGCCGCCCTGATCGCCGCCGCGGGCCTGGCCCTCGGGTTCGCGCTCGGGTATGCCGCCCTGTTCGCGCTGCAACGCGCCCCGCAGTTCAACGGCTACATCCAGGCCGTCGTGAAACCCGGCATGCTCGCCGGCATCGCCGCCACCGCCCTCGTCACCGCCCTCCTCGGCGCCCTCTGGCCCGCCCGCTTCGCCTCGAAAATCCAACCCGCGGAGGCGCTGCGTTATGAATGAGCCCCTCCCGTCGCCGGCCCGCCCGCATGTCACGTATTACGTGACATCCACCGGGCGCTTTCAGGGGGAATGTCACGTAATACGTGACATGTTCCGGGGGGCCGGCCGATGAGCGCGGAATTGTTGGTGGAGGCGCGGGAGCTCCGCAAAACGTATGATGGCGGTCGCGTGCGCGTGCTCGACGGGGTCGGGCTGGAGGTGCGGGCCGGCGAGATGGTGGCACTGTGGGGGGCGTCGGGCTCGGGGAAGAGCACGTTGTTGCACCTGCTCGGCGGACTGGACCTGCCGGACAGCGGCGAGCTTGCGGTGTGCGGGCTCGATCCGCGGAACGAGTCCAACCGGCTCGAACTGCGGCGGCGGCATTTGGGCTTCGTGTTCCAACTGCACAATCTCATTCCGGACCTGACGGTCGCGGAAAATCTCCGGGTGCCCGCGCTGGCGAATGGCACCGCGGGCGCGCTGACGCGCCAGCGCATCAAGGAACTCGCCGAATCCGTGGGCATCGCGCACCGGCTGGAGCATCGCATCCAGGATATTTCCGGCGGCGAGCGCCAGCGCACCGCGATCTGCCGCGCGCTGATGAACTCGCCGCGGCTGCTGCTGGCGGACGAGCCCACGGGTTCGCTGGACGAGGAAACCGGCGACACCGTTTTCGCGCTGTTGCGCCACCTCGTCCAGACGCGCGGCATCGCCGTGGTGCTCGCGACCCACGAGCGGCGTTTCGCCGAGCAATGCGACCGCCTGCTGAAAGTGCGCTGGGGAAAGATCGAACTGTAGGGCCCGCGCTCGTCGCGGGGCCGTGCCGCGGTGGGAGCCGCCTTTGCGGGATAAACCCAAAGGCACGGGTCTTTCGTTCATGCCAAGGAGGGCGTTGATTCTTGGGAGGCGCTCATCGAAAGCGCGACGGCCCGCCGGCGAGCGGCGGCCCTACATGTTGGGCATGAAGACAGGCAGTTCGAATCCAAGGTAGCAGCGGTCGTCAGACCGCTGGCGCCAGCCGTTTGACAACGGCTGCTACTTTAAATTCGCGCAGCGACTCGGTTGTAGGGCCCGCGCTTGTCGCGGGGCCGTGCCGCAACGGGAGCCGCCTTTGCCGGATAAACCCAAAGGCACGGGTCTTTCGTTCATGCCAAGGAGGGCGTTGATTCTTGGGAGGCGCTCATCGAAAGCGCGACGGCCCGCCGGCGAGCGGCGGCCCTACATGTTGGGCATGAAGACAGGCAGTTCGAATCCAAGGTAGCAGCGGTCGTCAGACCGCTGGCGCCAGCCGTTTGACAACGGCTGCTACTTTAAATTCGCGCAGCGACTCGGTTGTAGGGCCCGCGCTTGTCGCGGGGCCGTGCCGCAACGGGAGCCGCCTTTGCCGGATAAACCCAAAGGCACGGGTCTTTCGTTCATGCCAAGGAGGGCGTTGATTCTTGGGAGGCGCTCATCGAAAGCGCGACGGCCCGCCGGCGAGCGGCGGCCCTACACTTACTTGGCGTGCCGCTTTTGCAGCACCGCGATCGCGTCGCCCAGCGAGAGCTTCTTCACGCGCAGCAGGACGATCAGGTGATAAATGAGATCGGCGGCCTCGCCGGCGAATTCGGAGTTTTTGGCGCTGAGCGCGGCGAGCGCGGTTTCCACGCCTTCCTCGCCGACCTTCTGCGCGACGCGGGCCACGCCTTCCTTCGCGAGGCGCACCGTGTAGCTCTTCCGGTCGCCGCTCTTGATCCGGTCGACGATGGTCTGCTCGAGCTGGCCGAGGAAGCCGACGCCGGTGGCGCCTTCATCACCGAAGCAACTGACGGTGCCGCGGTGGCACGTCGGACCGTCGGGGCGCGCGGTGACGAGCAGCGTGTCGTGGTCGCAGTCGACCTTCACGTCCACGAGGTGCAGGAAATTTTTCGACGACTCGCCCTTGGTCCAGAGGCGCTGCTTGCTGCGGCTGAAGAACGTGACCTTTTTCGTGCGCAATGTCCGCTTCAGGGCCGCGGCATCCATGTAGCCGAGCATCAGCACCTGCAGCGTCACGGCGTCCTGCACGATGGCAGGGACGAGGCCGGCGTTTTTCTTCCAGTCGATTTTAGGCAATTTCATAAGGAGGTCCGGTCTTTGACCGGACCGGGCCAGTCGAAGACTGGCCCTACCCGGCATCGTTTGTTTTGTCGCGTCAAGGCCTGATCGAAATCCCGTCGGCGATCAGCTGTTCCTTCAGCTTGGGGATGGCGATGGTGCCCTTGTGGAACACGGACGCCGCGAGCGCGCCGTCCACGCCGGCGAGGCGGAAGGCGTCGTAGAAATGCGCGATGGTGCCGGCGCCGCCTGACGCCACCAGCGGAATGGTGAGGACGGCGCGCACGAGCTTGAGCTGCGCAAGGTCGTAACCCTGGCGCATGCCGTCCTGGTTCATGCAGTTGAGGACCACCTCGCCGGCGCCCAGTTTTTGCGCCTCGCGGGCCCAGTCGAGGGTCCGCCAGCGCGTGGCCTGGGTTTTGTTGGGATCGCCGGTGTATTGCTTGACGAAGTAGTCGCCCGCCTCCTGCCGGCTGTCGATGCCGACGACCACGCATTGCGAGCCGAACTCGCCGGCGAGTTCGCCGATTAACGCGGGGTTTTCCAGGGCGGGGGAGTTGATCGAGATCTTGTCGGCCCCGCCGTGCAGGATGGCGCGCGCGCCGTCGAGCGAGCGGATGCCGCCGGCGACGCAGAAGGGGATGTCGAGCACGCGGGCCACGCGGGTGACCCATTCCGTGGAAACCGTGCGGCCGTCGCTGCTCGCGGTGATGTCGTAGAACACCAGCTCGTCGGCGCCCTCGTCGCGATAACGCTGCGCGAGATCGATGATGTCGCCGACGTCCTCGTGGTCGCGGAACTGGGTCCCCTTGACGACGCGGCCATCGCGGACGTCGAGGCAGGGGATGATGCGGCGGGCGAGCATTTTAAAAATTCCAAACGCCAAATCCCAAACTCCAAACAAACACGAACTGGGGAATTTCGAAATTGGGTTTCGTTTTAGGGGATTGAGGCTTCTTTGGCATTGGGACCTTTGGCGTTTGGAATTTTAACAGGTCAAGGCCTGTTGCAGGGTGAATTTTTTCTCGTAGAGCGCGCGGCCGACGATCGCGCCGGCGCTGCCGGTGGTTTGGAGGACGCGCAGGTCGTCGAGGGAGGAAACGCCGCCGGACGCCTGGATGTGCAACGACGGGAATTGCTTCACGAGCGAGGCATAAAGCGCGGAATTCGGGCCGGTCAGTTTTCCGTCGCGGCTGATGTCGGTGCAGAGGATGTGCATGAGCCCCGCGGGGAGGAAGCCGTGGAGGAACTCCTCCAGCGCCACGCCGGTGCTTTCCTGCCAGCCGGCCGCGGCGACCCGCGGCGTGCCGCCGGCGTCGAGCCGCACGTCGGGCGACAGGATGATCTTTTCCGAACCAAACTTCTGCAGCCACGCGCGCACGAGCGCGGGTTGCTTGACGGCGACGCTGCCCACGATGACGCGCTGCGCGCCGGCCGCGAGCAGCGCGGCGATTTGCGATTCGTCGCGGATGCCGCCGCCCGTCTGCATGCGCAGGCCGCTGCCGCGGGCGATTTTCTCCACGAGCGCCGTCTGGCGCTTCGCCGGGTCCTTGGCGCCGTCGAGGTCGACGACATGCAGCCACGTGGCGCCGGCCGCGGCGAAATCCCGTGCGACCGCGAGCGGGTCGTCGCCGTAGGATTTCTCCTGGTCGAATTTTCCCTCGGTGAGGCGCACGACGCGCCCGCCGCGGAGGTCGATGGCGGGGTAGATGATCATAGGGTGGAGCGCGGCTCCTTAACACACCCCGCCCTGCCGGGCACTCCTCTCGAAAGGGGGTCAACGGACGCGCTTCGCGGGATCCCCTCTTGAGAGGGGTGGCGCGAAGCGACGGGGTGTGTTTGTGACGGCATAAGCATCATACCCGCCCCTCCACGAAATTCTGCAGCAGGCGGGCGCCGGCGGGGCCGGAGCGCTCGGGGTGGAATTGGGCGCCGGAGAAGTTGCCGCGCTGCACGATGGCGGCGAAAGGCGTGCCGTGCGTCGCGGTCGCGACCGTGAACGCATTCACCGGTGCGGCATAGCTGTGCACGAAATAGAAGCGCGCCTCCGTCTCGATGCCGTCGAGCAGTCCCGGTTCGCGACCGGTGGTGACCGTGTTCCAGCCCATGTGCGGGACCGTGATGCCGGGGGAACTGGGCAACCGGGCGACCTTGCCGGGAATCACGCCGAGCGTTTCCACGCCGCCATCCTCCTCGGAGGACTCGAACAGGAGCTGCATGCCGAGGCAGACGCCGAGGACGGGTTGGGTGAGGCTGCGCACGCAGTCGACCAGGCCCTTCGCGTGCAGGCGCTTCATGCCCTCGGCCGCGGAGCCGACGCCGGGCAGGATCACGCGCCCGGCGGAGCGGATGACCGCGGGGTCGGCCGTGAGTTCGCTTTGCACGCCCAGGCGCTCGAGCGCGAAGCGCACCGAGGCGATGTTGGCGCCGCCGCTGTCGACGATGGCTAACATGCGCACCTCCCTTCGGTCGGCGCGAAAGGCCAACCGCCAAAAGCCAAACGCCAAACAAACCCGAGGCGGGTAGTCTGGGTATTCGGTGTGGCTTTTGAAAATGGAGGTTTCTTTGGCATTTGGACGTTTGGCCTTTGAAAGCTCAAAGGGTGCCCTTCGTGGAAGGGATGTCCGTTCCGGCGCCCCTGGCGATGGCGGGGCGGAGCGCGCGGCCGAAACCCTTGAAGAGCGTCTCGACCATGTGGTGTGCGTTGTCGCCCTTCACGCTCATCTGCAAGGTGGCGAGCAGGGAGTCGCTGACGGAACGGAAGAAGTGCGCGACGAGTTCGGTCGGCATCTCGCCGACGAATTCGCGCGGGAACTTGCCATCGAACGTGAAGTAGGCGCGGCCGCTCAGGTCGAGGGCGACCTGCGCCTGCGCCTCGTCCATGGGCAGCACGAAACCATAGCGGCCCACGCCGCGCTTGTCGCCGAGCGCCTGCTTCAGCGCCTGGCCGAGGGCGATGCCGACGTCCTCGATCGTGTGGTGCTCGTCGATTTCGAGATCGCCGTCGCATTTGATCGCCAGGCCGATCGCGGCGTTCTTCGCGATCTGCTCGAGCATGTGGTCGAAGAAACCGAGGCCGGTGGACAACTGCGCCGCGCCGGGCGTGTCGAGGTCGACGGAGACGGTGATCTTCGTTTCCTTGGTGTTGCGCACGATGGTGGCGCGGCGCGGGGCATCGACGAATTGGCGCGCGATTTCCGTCCAGCCCAGGGCCTGCTGGTTGTAGCGGACGCCGCGGATGCCGAGATTTTGCGCCAGGGTGAGGTCGGTTTCGCGGTCACCGATGACGGCGGACTGGTCGCGCGACCAGGACACATCCTTCACGTAATCCATCAGCAGGCCGAGCTTCGGCTTGCGGCAGTCGCACTTGTCGGCCGGCGTGTGCGGGCACACGCGGACGGCTTCGAAGGCGATGCCCTGCGACGAAAGGATGTCGATCAACAGTTTTTGCAGCGGACGAAACTCCTCCTCGCGGAAGCTCGGCGTGCCAAGTCCGTCCTGGTTGGTGACCATGACGAACGTCCAGCCCGCGTCGCGGAGACGGAGGAGGGCCGGCACGCAGTCGGGCTCGAGCGCGAACTTGTCGAGGCGGTCGATCTGCTGGTCGAACGGCTCGGTGATGAGCGTGCCGTCGCGGTCGATGAACAGGATTTTCTTCATGGCAGGTTCTGCAGGGTGGGAGGGGTTTTATACCCCGACACGCGAGGTGCGCAGCCGTTGGGTCGGGGTATAAAACCCCTCCCACCCAGGACGGAAGGCCGCACCGTTTTTAAACACGGGACAAGACCTCCAGGGTGGCTTGGTTTTCCGCGGCGGTGCCGACGGTGATGCGGATGGAATTGGGGATGTCCTTGCCGCGGTCGCGCCAGATGACCCCGGCGGCGCGGCCCGCGGTCATGGCCTTGGCGGAATCGGCGACCTCCACGAGCAGGTAGTTGGCGTCGCTCGGCCAGACGCGTTTCACCGCGGCGAGTTTCGGCAGCGCGGCCGCGAGTTGGGCGCGTTCCGCGACGAGGGTGGCGACCGATTCGCGCGCGGCGGCGAGGCCGGCGGGAGTCAGGGCGGCCAGGGCGGCTTGCAACACCGGCGACGGGACCGGGTAGGGGGCGATGACTTTCTGCAGCACCGCGATGATCGCGGGGTCGGCGATGGTCGTGCCCACGCGCGCGCCGGCGAGGCCGAACGCCTTTGAAAGCGTGCGGAGGACGACGAGATTGGGATTGGTCGCAATTTCCGCCGCCAGGCTCGGCTGGCCGGAGAAATCCACGTAGGCCTCGTCGATCACCACGACCGCGCGGGTGGCGAGCGCCTTGGCCACCGTCATCACCGCCGGGCGCTCGAGCAGGCCGCCGGTCGGATTGTTGGGCGAGCACAGGAAGACGAGTTTCACTTCCGGACCGGCCGCCTTGAGCACGGCTTCAACATCCAGGGCGAAGTTCTTCTCGCGGACCAGCGGCACGGTGACGCAGCGCGCTCCCTGGATGCCGGCGGCGACGACGTACATGCCATAGGTCGGCGGCGTGAAGAGGATCGCGTCCTGGCCGGCGCGGCAAAAAGTGCGGAGGAGCAGGTCGATGCCTTCGTCGGATCCGCGGGTGACCAGGCACTGCGCGGGCTGCACGCCGTAGAGCGTCGCGAGTTGGGCGACGAGTTCGGCCGGTTGCGGTTCCGGGTAGCGGTTGAGCAACGGCTTCGCGGCCGACGGGGTCTGGGGGTTCTCGTTCGCATCGAGCCACACGCGGCCGCCTTTCGATTCCTTGCGCGCGGAGCTGTAGGCCGACAGCGCGAGGATGTCGGGGCGGACGAGCTTGAGGACGTGATCGACGGCGTTCATCGGGCTAGTTTTTTCAATCGCACCGTCACGGCGCGCCGGTGCGCAATCAGATTTTCGGCGGTGGCCAGGCGTTCGACCACCCCGCCGAGGCGGCGCAGGCCGTCCGGACTGGCTTCCTGGACGGTCATCGAGCGCTGGAAGTCCGCCAGGCCCAGGCCGCTGCAGGCGCGCGCCCAGCCGTAGGTCGGCAGAACATGATTGGTGCCGCTCGCGTAGTCGCCGAGCGATTCGGGCGTCCACCGGCCGAGGAACACGGACCCTGCGGTCGTGATCCGGGCGAGCAGGGCGCGCGGCTGGTCGACCTGGAGGATGAGGTGCTCGGGCGCGTAACGGTTGGCGATTTCGACCGCTTCGGCCCGCGAGGCGGCGACGAGGGCGCGGCTCTTTTCCAGCGCGGCCCCGGCAATGGCGCCGCGCGGCAGGAGCGCGAGCTGGCGGGTGATTTCGTCCGCCACGCGGTCGGCGAAGAATTTCGAAAAGGTCACCAGCATGACCTGGGAATCCGGGCCGTGCTCGGCCTGCGAAAGAAGGTCGGCGGCGACGAAGGCCGGATCGGCGGTGTCATCGGCGATAACCATCACTTCGGAAGGACCCGCCGGGAGATCGATGGCGGCGGCATCGCGCGAGACCTGGAGCTTCGCCTCGGTGACGAAGCTGTTGCCCGGGCCGAAGAGCTTGTCGCATTTCGGCACGGTCGCGGTGCCGTAGGCCAGGGCGGCGATGGCCTGGGCGCCGCCGAGTTTGAAAACGTCGGTGATGCCGCACAGGCGCGCGGCGCACAGGATCCACGGGTTGACGCGGCCGTCGCGGCCCGGCGGGGTGCAGAGCGCGCGCACCGGATTGCCGGCGATCTGCGCGGGCACGCCGAGCATGAGCGCGGTGGAAAACAGCGGCGCGCTGCCGCCCGGCACGTAGAGGCCGACGCGCTCGATGGGGCGGAAAACCTTTTCGCACACGATGCCCCGCGTGGTTTCGACCCGCACCGGCTGCGGGCGCTGGGCGAGGTGGAATTTCCGGATATTGGCGTGGGCGCGGCGCAGGGCGGCGCGATCGGCCGGGCTCAGCGCCTTTTCCGCGGCGGCGAACTCCGCCGGGCTCACGCGGAGCGAGGAAAGTTTCACCCCGTCGAGCCTGGCCGTCAGCTGGCGCAGGGCCTGGTCACCGCGCCGCCGCACGAGCGCGAGGATGCCGGCGACGATCACGGCGGTCCGCTTCTGCGCCGTTTGCGCCGGGCGCTGGAGCGCAGCGCGGCGGGCGGGGGCGGGGAGTTTTTTCCAGGTGAGGGTTTGCATGGGAGCGAAGCGGTCGGGGGGTGAAGCCCCTCCCGCCAAAATCAAAGCATCATCTTTTCAATCGGCAGCACGAGGATGCTGCTGGCGCCGGCTTGCTTGAGGGACTCCATGGTTTCCCAGAAGACGGATTCCGCGCACACGGCGTGCAGCGCGACCTTCGTGTCGTCGCCGGCGAGCGGCAGGACGGTGGGGTTCTCCGAGCCCGGCAGGAGCTTCTTGATCTGCTCGAGCGAGGCCTTGGGGGCGTGGAGCATGATGTACTTCGTGTCGGCGGCCTTCTGCACGCCGTCGAGGCGGCGGAGGACGATTTCCAGCGCGTGGGCCTTCTCGGCGTTCAGCTCGCGGGTGTTGCGGATGAGCGCGGCGGTGCTTTTGAAAATGGTTTCGACGGCGCGGAGTTTGTTCGCCTCGAGGGTCGAGCCGCTGGAGACGAGGTCGCAGATGATGTCGGCGAGGCCGAGCCGCGGGGCGATTTCCACCGAGCCGCTCAACGTGACGACCTCGGCCTTGATCTTCTGGTCATCGAGCCAGCGTTTGGTGAGGTTCGGGTAGGAGGTGGCGATGCGCAGGCCCTGCAGGTCCTTCACGCCGGCGTAGGCCTTCTCCTCGGGCAGCGCGACCGCCAGGCGGCAGGCGCCGAAATCGAGCGAGCGCTCGACAAAGTAGCCGCCGGACGCGCCGTCGGTGCGGCGCTGGAGGGCGGCCTCCTCGAGGACGTTGGTGCCGACGATGCCGAGGTCGCACACGCCGTCCATGACGAGCTGCGGGATGTCGTCGTCACGGACAAACAGGATATCGATCGGGAAATTCTCGGCGTGCAGGAGCAGCTTCTCCTTCGGCGACTTCACGCGGATGCCGCAGTTTTTCAGCAGGTCGAGTGAGTCGGTGGAGAGCCGGCCGCTTTTCTGGATGGCCAGACGGAGGCGGTCTTTCGGGATGGTGATGGGAGGCATGGCGGTCGGAGTGAAAGGGAAAGTGAGAGTGAAAGTGAAGGCGTTGGCGAGACGAGGCGCGAACGGCGCGAGTCACCGGGGGCGGCCTGAAACCGGGGCAAAGAAAAACCCCGGCGGTAAGCACCTGCCGGGGTTTTGGAAATTGGGTTCCATCTGCCACGGAAAAGGCGCTCCAGGCCTTCCCGCGGAGGGAAGGCTAGTTCACGTGGTGATGATGGTGGTTGAGAACCATTCGATTGAGGGCCGCTTTGATGGGGGCGGGCCCGGGGTGGCGCAAGTATTTTCCTGTCGCGGCGGGGGTGGGACTGCGCAACTTGGTGCGTCATAAGGGACCTGCATGGCGCCGCCCACCCATCAACCGGATCGGAAAACGCTCCTGGCTGCCGTGCTCACGGTCGCCGCGGTGTACGCGTATTTTTTGATTTTCGCGCAGTTCGGTTTCCTGCACGCCGTGCAGGACGTGTTGGGCGACAGCCGGGAAATGGTGCGCCCGCTCATGGCAAGCATGGGAGCGGCGGGAATCGCCGGCAGCATTTTGGCGGCGGGAGGCTTGGGTCCCCTGGCGGGCCGCCGCTGGCTGGGAATTGGCCTGGCCTGCTGCGCGCTGGCCGTCGGGTGTGCGCTGGCTGCGCGGGGAGCCGCCGGCTTCCTTGTCGCGGCCGCGCTGACGGGTTTGGGCGCGGGCCTGGCGACGGTCACGCTTGCTGGCCTCCTTTATCCGGCGGTCGGTGGACGAAATCTCGGGCTGATTATCGGCGCGGGCACCGGGTTGGCGTACGGGTTTTGCAACCTGCCGGGAATTTTCGGGGCCAGCGCCCGCCTGCAGGCGATGATCGCGCTCGGGGCGGTCGCGCTCGGGGCGGTGGGCGCGCTGGGTTTGCGGCCGCAATTTCGGCCGAAGCCCCTGCCGGCGGTGGATTATTCCGCGGCCGGGGTTGCGCGCTGGATCGCCATCTTCCTCGCGCTGGTCGGCCTCGACAGCGCGTTGTTCTATTTCATCCAGCACGACGCGCCGCTCCGACAGGCACTTTGGGGTGGGAACATCCAGCCCTGGTTGAACGCCGGCACTCATTTCGGCGCGGCGGCGTTGGCGGGTTGGGCGCTGGACCGGCGGCGGCTCGGACCAGTCGCTTTGGCCGGCGGCGCCGCGGTGGTGGCGGCCGCGGTTTGGTTTGCCACGACCCGTCAGGGGAACGCCGTGGCCGGCCTTGGTTACATCGCCGGCGTGTCGGCCTATTCCACGGCTCTTGTCTTCTACCCGGCGCAATGCGCCCGTCCGGCCCTGGCCGCCTGGGTGTATGCGATTGCCGGATGGATCGGATCGGCGCTGGGCATCGGCTTCGCGGAAACGCGGAACGAATGGTCGCTCCTGCCGGCCGCGGGGGCCGCCGCTGTCCTGGGGATCAGCTTCATCTGGAGGCATTTTGCCTCGCGTCACCCCGTCAAAATGAACGAAAACAGCTGAGGCCAGTCTTACCCTTGGCCGAGCGCATGCTTTCCCCCTCGCCTTGAACACCACCAAAGGTCCGGTCCGCCGCTTTTTTTCACGTCAGCTCACGCGGCGCCACGGCGGCCTGCTGGTGTTCTTCGGGGTTTTCCTGGCGCTGTCGTTCCTCACCCGCGTGGTGTTGCTGGTCAAGGCGGCGTCCGACGTCACGTGGACGCTCAGCCTCGTGGCCGCTTTCGGCTGGGGCCTGCTCTATGATCTGGGGGCCGCGGGCTGGGCGTCGCTGCCGTTGTTGTTTCTGCTGACCTTTCTGCCGGGCGGCTGGTTCAAGCGTCCGTGGGAGCAATGGCTCGCGCACGGCGTCGGCTTTCTGGTCATCTATCTGTTGCTGTTCGGCGCGGTGGCCGAATGGGTGTTCTGGGACGAGTTTGGCGTCCGGTTCAATTTCATCGCGGTCGACTACCTCGTCTACACGACCGAGGTGATCGGCAACATCCGCGAATCCTACAACCTCCCGGTGATTTTTGTCGGACTCGCGGCGGCGGCGGCGGTTATTTACTGGCTCTGCTGGCGCACCGGTTATCCGCGGCGCTGGGCGCAGGCGGCGGCGCAGGAGCCGTTCAAGACGAGGCTCGCCGCCGGCAGCGTCTGGTTCGCCGGCATCCTGCTCTTCGGGCTGGCCATGGGGGAGAACCTGCTGCCCGCGTTCCGCAACAACTTCAATCGCGAGCTCGCGAAGGACGGCCTCTGGTCGCTCTTCGCCGCGTTCCGCAACAACGAGCTCGATTACGAGCAGTTCTACCAGACCCGCACGCCGGTGGCGTCGTTCAAGGCGCTGAACGACGAACTCGTGGAGGACGGCTCGACGCTGCTGCGCCCCGGCGAACTCGACACGCTGCGGTATGTGCACAACGAGGGCCCGGAACTCCGGCCCAACGTCATCCAGATCACGGTCGAGAGCCTCAGCGCGGATTTCCTCAGCATTTTCAACCGCGCCTCCAACCTCACGCCCAACCTCGCGGAGATCGCGGGGCGGAGCCTGGTGTTCGACAATTTCTACGCCACCGGCACTCGCACGGACCGCGGGATGGAGGCGCTCACGCTCGCCGTGCCGCCCACGCCGGGCCGCTCGCTCGTCAAGCGCCCGCGCAACGAGAACCTGTTCTCGCTCGGCTCGGTTTTCCGCGCGAAGGGTTACGACACCGCGTTCATCTACGGCGGCTTCGGCTACTTCGACAACATGAACTATTTTTTCGGTCACAACGGCTACCGCGTGATCGACCGCACGGGGGTGCCGAAGGAGGACATCACCTTCGCCAACGTGTGGGGCGTGTGCGACGAGGACCTCTTCCGGTGGACGCTGCGCGAGGCCGACGCCAGCGCCGGCACGGGGAAGCCGTTCCACTATTTCGTGATGACGACGTCGAATCACCGGCCCTACACGTTCCCCGAGGGCCGCATCGACCTGCCGTCAAAAATCTCCGGGCGGGCCGGCGCGGTGAAGTACACGGATTACGCCGTCGGCAAGTTCCTGCGGGATGCCGCCACGAAGCCCTGGTTCAAGAACACGGTCTTCGTGATCGTGGCGGACCACTGCGCCTCCAGCGCCGGGCGCACCGAGCTGCCCGTGCAGAATTACCATATCCCGCTGATCATTTACTCGCCCGGCGGCCACGTGGCGCCGGGGCACATCCGGACCCTCACCAGCCAGATGGACTACGCGCCCACGCTCCTGGGCCTGCTCAACTGGAGCTACCCGAGCCGGTTTTTCGGGCATGATGTGCGCAAGATCGACCCGGCCGAGGCGCACGCGCTCATCGGGAGTTACCAGAAACTCGGGCACCTGGAGAACGGCAATTTTGTCGTCCTCAGCCCGCAGCGCGGGGCGACGGCGTATCATTACGACTTGAAGGCGCGGACGCAGACCGCGCAGCAACCGGCGGAGTATGACCTGACGGAGGCGATCGGTTTCTACGAGGCGGCCAGTTACATGTTCAAGCACGGGCTTTATCGCGAACTGACCACCGACGAGTTCAAACGCTATTCCGCGCTGGGGCAGGTCCAGGCGGCCGGTCGCAAGGTTGCCACCAACCCTTGAATACGCCCCTTGCGCGCTTCCCGCTCCGTTGGGCGGGGTTTGGCCTCGCCCTGCTGGCGGCCCGGGCCGATGAGCCGGCGGCGAAACCCGCGGCCACGGACGACGACCTCCAGATTCGCGGCGTTTTCGACAGTGCGCTGCCGCGCACGGAAAAGAAAAATTCCCTCCGGCTGATCGTCCACCCGCATCTCGGCGACCTTTGGGAGGAGTCGCATTTGCGAACCGCGGTGGGCGTGCGCTACGGCCTGACGACGCGATGGGAAGTGACCACGGAGGCGGACGCGTATTTTTCGCACGGCCTGCGCGACCAGGGTTTTTTCCAGGAGAAGGGTTTCTCCGGCCTGCACCTCGGCACCAAATATAAACTCGGCGATCCCTGGCACCTGGGTTGGGAAACCGCCGTCGGCCTCGATTGGAGCCGGCCGATTGGCGCGCCCCCGCCGGAGGTCACCGATGGACTGAAGCACGTCACGCCCTTTGTCACTTTTTCGCACCAGCTGGAAAGCCATCCCGCCTGGCGGGTGTTCTGGGGCGTCAATTTCGAGGACGTCTCCCGCACGTCGACGCCTGGCGTCCTCGGCAAGAACCAGCTCGACGACGACAATCTCGGTTTATCCGCGGGCTTTCTTTATGAGCGCGGGACGATCACCTACACGCTCGAGGCCTCCTACGACTCGGAGCAGCCTTTGCGCGATCTCCGTCGCGACCTCCTCATGGTGCGGCCGGGTTTTGTGTGGGTGGTCCCGGCGCGATACACGTTTGGCGCCAAGGGCAAGTGGCTGCTTGGGTTCAGCCTGAAGCTCAGCCATGGCAAGGACGGCTACGACATCGGCGCCGGCGCAAAATTGCGCGTGAACTTCGATTTCAAGCGCCTGCTCGGCCGGAAAAAGGAAGCGGCCTTCGGGCGATGAGTGCCCGGGGGCGGCGGCACGCGTTCGGCTACGTCGGACGTGAAGCCCGGCAATGACAAGGCCGCCCCCCGCTTGCGCGGGGGACGGCCTTGGTTGTTTGCTGTTTACTGGTTGGTTACTTCATCGCGACGGCGGCATTGTCGAAGCTGTCGACAATGTTCACCGGCAGGACGACTTTCCGGGCGACCGGGGCTCCGTTCACCTGGGCAGGGGAGAATTTCCACTGCTCGACGGCGGACGTGACCACGGCCACCAGTTCGGCATCGAGGCCGGGCGTGACCGACGTGATGGACGTCGGCTTGCCCGTCGCATCAACGACGAACTGGAGGGTGACCACCTGACCGGCGAACTTCGGCTCCACCACGGGCGAAACGACCGCGATGGGCGCCGGGATGTCCGTGCGGCCATGGTAGGACTCGACATAGGCCTTCTCGGGCGTCTTCGCCACGAGGGCGAGGGGAGCCACGAGCAGACCGAGGCTGAGGGCTAGTTTGGACTTTGTGTTCATGTTCATATCTCCGCGGTAAGGCGGAGGTTGTTTTTCTGTTTGGGACAGAATCCGACCACCGGCCGAAATGACCGCAGGCCAGGATCCCGTTTCGCCGGCACCGGTTAAAAATGCCGGGGCCGGCAAAAGTCTGCTTGGGGGCAGTAGCCGGACGCCTGGGCGCCGGGCTGTCTCGAAAGCGCCAAACGCTTACGCGTTCAGCTACCAAACGGATACACATCGTCCCGGTCGAAAAGACCCGCGGCCTCGCGCGGGCTCCAACCGAAGTCAAAGAACTCGTTTTGGGGGAGTTCCAAGAAAGCAATGATCCGACTGACGGACCGAGGATAGCAGGGCCAGTGCCACGATGCACGTTGCAATCGGGTTACAACATGGATTCACAGGGTTATGAATGCTGCTGACGCCCAGCATAAGAATTCCGGTAAAGCCTTGAACGATCCGGCGCGGATCATGTCGTAGCCGCATGCAACGTTTTCATACCACCCGCCTGTTGGTCGCGGGACTGTTCATGGCGCTCGTGCTGGCGCCGCCGCTGGGCGCCGCCGACCAGCCGGCCCGCGCGGAGACGATGGCGGAGAAAACCCTCAAGGAAATCGTCGGCCGCCAGCGCGACATCCTCGCGCGGGCGGACAAGGACGGCGACAACCTGGATGTGGCCGGCCTGCGCGGCGATCTGCAGTCCGTGATCAACAGTTACGATGTGTTGATCCAGAAAAGCCCGGACTTCGCGCCGGCGTATGTCGCCTACGGCATGTTGCTCGGGCAGGTCGGCATGACGCGCCAGGCCGTGGGAATCCTGCTCAAGGCCAACAAACTCGATGCCGAGATCCCGGTGGTTAAAAATGAAATCGGGCGCTTCCTCGCCGAGGACGGCAAGCTCGTCGAGGCGTTGCCGTGGATCATGTCCGCCATCGATCTCGAGCCGAAGCAGGCGCTGTATCATTACCACCTTGGCAAACTGCTCACGGAAGGCCGCGACGAGTTCATCAAGACCGGCCAGTTCACGCGTCCGGCGCTGGACAAGGCGATGCTGCAGGCCTTCCTCCGCGCGGCGGAACTCGCGCCGGCCAACTTCGCCTACGCTTATCGCGCGGCCGAGGCCTACTACGACTTGGAAACGCCGCAGTGGGACGCGGCGCTCGCCGCCTGGCGCAAGCTCGATGCCGGCGTGGAGACACCGCTGGAGCACCAGACGCTGCGCCTGCACCAGGCGAACGTGTTGATCAAGCAGGGCAAGGCCGCCGAGGCGCGCGCGTTGCTCGACGGCGTGACGGAGATGACGCTCGCGAAGCAGAAACAAACTTTGCTCGACTCGCTCGCGAAGACCGACGCAAAGTAGGGGACATGGGTCTTTTCCACCGCCTCGAGCGCGCCCTGGGCCGCTACGCGCTGCCCAACCTGGCGCTGTACCTGATCGGCGGGCAGGTGTTGTTCTTCAGCCTGTCCCTGTTGACGCCCTTCGACGTGCGGCGGATCATGCTCTGGCCGGCGCTCGTGCTGGAGGGCGAATGGTGGCGCCTCTTCAGCTTCGTGCTCGTGCCGCCCACGTACGGGCAGCTGACCATGACGCAGGCCCTGTTCCTCGCGATCACGTGGTATTTCTTCTACATGATCAGCCAGGCACTGGAGAACCACTGGGGCGCGTTTCGCTTCAACCTGTTCTTCCTGCTGGGCTGGGTGCTGACCGTCGCGGCCGGCTTCCTGACGCCGGCGTATCCGGTGAGCTACGGGTTCTTTGCGGTGTCGGTCTTCCTCGCGTTCGCCTTCCTGAATCCGGATTTCGAGCTCTACGTCTTTTTCATCCTGCCGGTGAAGATCAAGTGGTTTGCGCTCTTCATGTGGCTGACCTTCGGGTTCGAGTTTGTGACCGGCGACTGGAGCATCCGGCTGGCGGTGCTCGCGGCGACCGGCAACTTCCTGCTCTTTTTCACCGGCGCGATCGTGCAACGGATGAAGACCGGCCGGCAACACATGCGGCAGCAGGTGCGTCGCGCGGCGTTCCAGAAGGACGAGGATGAGCCGCGGCACCGCTGCGTGGTGTGCGGCAAGACCGACCGGAGCGATCCGCAGATGGATTTCCGGTATTGTTCGAAGTGCGCCAATGACGAGTGCTATTGCGCCGACCACATTTTCAACCACGAGCACACCGTCGCGCCGGCGGAGAAGAAATAACCGATGGCCCGCCGAGATCCATCTCCCGTGACGCTGGGTGACTGGCTGGCGCGGGCTGAGGCGTTGTACGCCCAACACGGGGTGGCGCTCGGCCAGGTCGCCACGACCGCGCATGACGAGGCGCTCTACCTTTTGCTGCGGACCCTCGGCCTCCCGCTGGACAGCAAGCCGGCGGTGTTGCGGCGCAAGCTGAGCGCGGAGGAAACCGCGCGCGTCACGGAGGTCTTCCGCCGTCGCATCCAGGAGCACGTGCCCGCGGCCTACCTGACGCGCGAGGCGTTTCTCGGCGAGCACCGGTTTTATGTGGACGAGCGCGTCATCATCCCGCGCTCGTATTTCCTCGAGCTGCTGCCCGAACAAATCCCGCACTGGCTGCCGGCGAACCAGCCCGTGAAGCGCGCGGTCGACGTGTGCACCGGTTCGGGCTGCCTGGCCATTTTGCTGGCGCACCAGTTTGCGGGGGCGAAAGTCGATGCGATCGAGCTTTCGCCCGATGCGGCTGCGGTGGCGGAGATCAACATCGCGGCGCACGCCCTCGCCCGGCGCGTGAAGCTGTTCCGCTCCGATGTGTTCGATGCGGTGCCGCCGGTGAAGTACGATTTGATCCTGTCGAATCCCCCCTACGTGCCCACGCGCGAGCTGCGCGGGTTGCCCGAGGAGTTCAAGCAGGAGCCGGTGATGGCGCTGGACGGCGGGAAGGACGGGCTTGAGATCATCCGCAAGCTGCTCCGCCAGTCGCGCGATCGCCTGCAACCGCACGGCATCGTGGTGATCGAAGTCGGCGGGCTGCGCGCGGCGATGGACCGCGCGTTCCCCGAACTCGACCTCCATTGGTTGCACACCGAGGACGGCGAGGACTGCGTGTGTGTGGTGCAGGCCGCGCGATTACTGGGCTGGGATCGTTGAGATGCATCCAGGTGCGCCCCTGCGGGTGTAGGGTCGCCGCTTGTCGGCGGACCGTCGCGCGGGCAATGCGCGCTCCTTAGCCAATCGAAGACGCTTGGCGTGGGATGAAATTCCGTGCCTCAGAATCAAGCCGGCATGGACGTAAAGCGGCGGCACGGTCCGCCGACGAGCGGCGACCCTACATGGGATATACCGGGCCCAAACCGGGAGCGCCGGTAGGAGCCCGAATCACCGTTGCCACCGGCGTGGCGGCTGCTTGGATTCCATCCACCCCATGGACGCGCATTACCTGGAGTTCCTCAGCATGCTGGTGCGCTGGCTGCACATCATCGCGGGGGTGGCGTGGATCGGATCGTCGTTTTATTTCATCTGGCTCGACAACAGCCTCGATGCGCCGGAGCCGGGCTCCGATGCCGCGAAGAAGGGCG
This sequence comes from uncultured Oleiharenicola sp., assembly GCA_964515595.1. Lineage (GTDB taxonomy): Bacteria > Verrucomicrobiota > Verrucomicrobiia > Opitutales > Opitutaceae > Lacunisphaera. Next base: position 141,586 of record CAZEUN010000012.1, read on the forward strand.
TCGGCGGCGAACTCTGGGCGGTCCACGGCGGCGGTTTCTATAACCCGCAGAAGTACCTCGTCGCCCCCGCCGCGCTGCCGGACAAGCTGCATTGGTTCAAGTGGGAGGCGTACACCACCTGGCTCTCCGGCACGGCGCTGCTCGTGCTCGTGTACTGGTTGAAGGCCGGGACGATGATGATCGACGCCAACGTGATGGCGCTGACGCCGCTCCAGGCCGTGGGCGTCGGGGCCGCGAGCATGGCGGGCTCCTGGATGGTCTATGACCTGCTCTGCCGCTCGCCGCTCGGCAAACGCGAAGGCCTGCTGGGCCTCGTGGTGTTTATCCTGATCGGCGCCCTGGCGTGGGGCTTGGCGCGGCTGCTCGGTGGGCGCGCGATGTTCATCCACGTCGGCACCGCGATCGGCACGATCATGGCCGCCAATGTGTTTTTCATCATCATCCCCGGGCAGAAGCGGATGGTGGCCGCGATGCGCGCCGGGCAGGCGCCGAACCCGAACGACGGCAGGCGCGCGAAGCAGCGCAGCGTCCACAACAACTACTTCACGCTCCCGGTGCTGTTCATCATGATCAGCAACCACTACGCCTCCACGTACGCGCATGCGTACAACTGGGCGATCCTGATCCTCATGATCGCCGCGGGGGTGTGCATCCGGCATTTCTTCAACCGCAAGCACAAGGGCGTTTATGCGTGGCAATACCCGGCGCTCGCCGCGGGGCTGCTCGCGGGGGTGGCGTGGTGGACGCAGCCCCGGGTCGTCCCCCTGCCGCCGGTCGAGGGTCCCGTGACCTTCAACCGCGTGCGCGCGATCGTCGGTCAGCACTGTGTGCAGTGTCATTCGCCGCAGCCGACTTTCCCGGGTTACCCGCAACCCCCGGCGGGCGTGCTGTTGCATACGCCGGGCGATCTCGTGCAAAACGCGCCGCGGCTCTACCAGCAGGTGGTGGTCACGCGCATCATGCCGCTCGGCAACCTGACGAAGATGACGGACCAGGAACGCGCGGTGCTCGCCGCGTGGGTGAAGGACGGGGCGAAGATGGAGCCGTGAGGGGGGCGCTTCGCGCTCGAACAACACACTCCGCCCTTTGGCAGCAGCCTTCGCCGGGCTTACGGCTTCCAAGCCCCTCTCGAGCCGGAATGATGCAATTGAACCGCGAAGGGCGCGAAGGTCCGCGAAGGACTACCGGGAAAATTCTGATTTTTCTCGGGATCACGAAATAATGAGTACGGCAAGGCATCACCGAGGATCATGTCTGACTCGTGATTTTCGCGTTTCTTCGCGTCCTTCGCGGTTTCTACTGAATGATTCCAGCCCCAGAGAGAGGTGGGCAAGCAACTCCGGGGTGTGTTCCGGAGGCCGCAAAGAAAAACCCGGCGTGTCCGCCGGGTTTGAAACTTACTTTTTCTTCTTCGGGGGCGTCACGTTTTTCATCCCGCCGGGGGCGCCGGGTTTGCCGGGCGTGGTATTGATCGGCAGGTCGGGCTCGGGCATGCGGTTGATGATCATCTGCTGGCCGATGGTGAACAGGCCGTTGATGGTCGAGTACAGCGCGAGGCCGGACGCGAAGTTATAACAGAAGAGCGTGAAGATCCACGGCATGATCTTGAACATCATCTGCTGGGCCGGGTCCGTCGACGGCGTCGGCGTCAGCCGCATCTGGAAGATCATCGTGGCGCCCATCAACAGCGGCATGATGTTGACGTTGAGGTGCGTCAGGCCGAGCAGCGGCAGCGTGACCGTGCCGAAGGAATAGATCGTGTCCGGTGCGGAAAGGTCATGCGCCCACAGGAACGAGGCGAAGCGCAGTTCGGACGCGCTCTGGAGCATCGAGAAGAAACCGATGAAGAACGGGATCGTGATCAGGATCGGGATGCAGCCGCCGACCGGGTTGACCTTGTTCTCCTTGAACAGGCGCAGCGTCTCGGCCTGCATCTTCTGGGGGTTGTCCTTGTACTTCTCGCGCATGGAGGCCATGTGCGGCTGGAGTTTCGCCATGCGCTTGGCGGAGCGGGACGCCGCCAGCGTGAGCGGCAGGAAGACGATCTTGAGCAGCAGCGTCGTGATGACGATCGCGAGGCCCCAGCTCGGCACCAGGGAATGGACCCAGGTGAGGATCGTGAGCAGCAGCGGGGCAAAGAAGCCCGAGAAGAAGATCTTCCCGATGCCGCTGCTGAACTGCATGACCTTTTCCTCGCGGTGCTTGAAGACATCGGAGTTGGCCAGGCGCTTGTATTCCTTCGGGCCCGCGAAATAGGTCGCCCCGAAGGTCGTGCTCGCGCCCGCGGCCAGCGGCTTGAGGTCGAACTGCGCGTACGCGGTGAGGCCATAGGCCAGGCGGTTGTCCGCCGGCAGCAGCGGGTCGACCTTCACGCGCTCGATGCGGACGCCGGTGCCGGGCTGGTCGGGCGTGAGCAGCATCGCGAAGAACTGGTTTTTCACCGCGGCCCACTGGATGGCGGCGGGCTTGTCGAGGAAAGCCGGCGGCGGCGCGGAACTGAACATGCCGGAGCTCGCCAGGGTGTCGCGTTGCACGAACGTGGCATCGTCGCCGTCGTAGTAGCCGACGTTGAGATAAATGCCGGTGTCCGTCTCGCTGAGCGGCGCGGCCGTGCCGAGGTTGAACGAGGCCTTCGGCAGCGCGAGCGGGGCTTCCGAGAGATTGCGGAACGTGGTCTCGTGGCGCAGCTGGTAGTCGTCGAGGCCGGGGGCCTTGGCGAGCGAGTAGCGGCGCGTGACCTCGAGGTTGTGGGCGACGGCGCGGTAAACGACCTCGGTCGCGGTCTGCGACACGAGCGTGTAGGCGACATTCCGGTCGGCGCCGGGGAAGTCCGTCAGGCTCAACGCCGGCGCGGCCTGCGGGGAGTTCAGCGTGTAGCGTTCCGCCGAGGGCTTGCCGTCCCGGTCGAGGTGCGCGGCCCGCTTGAGCAGGGCGATGGAGTCGATGGCGCCGCCGTGGTTCGTGAACTTCACGGAAACGAACTCGTTCGCGAGGGTGACGAATTCCGCGGGGGCCATTGTGGCGGCGGGCGAGGCCGTCAGCGTGGCGTCGGCCGGCGAGCTCGCGGGGCCGGTCGGGCCGGCCTGGTTGGCAGCCAGCGGGTTGATGCCGCTCGAGGCGGTCGCAGGCGGACGGACCGGCTGTTGCGGCGCGTAGCGGGAGCTGAACCAGAAGCTCGCCATGGCGGCGACGAGGAGGAGCACCCCGATTGCGGTATTCTTTTTATCCATTAGGAAAGGGACGAGCGGTGAGGGACGAAGGATGAATCGGGGCGGACGGCCGTGCACCGCGGCTTGCGGCTGGGCACCGGATCCTCGCCACCCGGATGCCACGGGCCGCATTTCGCAAGCCGGCAAACGGTCAGCCAGCTGCCGGGCAGCAGGCCGTGTTCCTCCAGGGCGCCGCGGGCGTAATGGGAGCAGGTCGGCGCGAAGCGGCAACCGCCGGTGGGATCGAGCACGACCAGCGCCGGGGAAACCGTCTTCTGGTAAACCCAGATGAGCAGCGTGGCGGCGCGCAAGGGAACGCGGCTGATCCACGCAACCGCCATCCTCAGCGCAGCGAAGGATCCAGCGGCAGGCGCTGGATTCTTCGCTACGCTCCGAACGACGGGGTTGAAAGGATCAGCCATTGGGTGGATTGGGAGCCAATTTGCGGCAGGCGGCGGTAAATCTTTGCTCCACCTCGGCGAACTCCAGATGAAGGAGCGCGGCGCGGGCGGTGAGGATGAGATCGAGGCCCGCGGGGACGAGGGCCTGGTTTTTCCGGAAAATCGCGCGAAGGCGGCGCTTGGCGCGGTTGCGGTGGACGGCGTTGCCCACGGAGGCCCGGGAAGCCACGACGCCCACCCGCGCGACGGCGGTGGGTTCGGCGCCCGGGCGGGGGGCCCACGTCAGGAGAAAAGCACCGCAATCCACGCGGCGGCCCCGCTCGCGAACGGCGCCGAAATCGGCATTGCGCCGCAGGCGTTGCCCGGCGCGGAGATGCATGCTCAGACGACCGTCAGCCGCTTGCGACCCTTGCGACGACGGGAGGCGAGGACCTTGCGGCCACCGCGGGTGGCCTTGCGGGCGCGGAAACCGATCTTGCGGGCGCGTTTCTTGCGATGCGGGCGGAATGTAGGCTTCATAGATTTATGGCAAAAAGAGGGTCAGACTCGCCGGGGGAACCCGGGGCTGTCAAGCGAGAGGTTTTTGGGTAAAAGGAAGAGCCCCGGCAAGCTTGCGGGCGTTATAAAGTTCCGCGGGATTGCGAGGCACCCAGCGCGGACGCAAACGTTCCCTCGCCTCGTGATTCCCAGGCGGCGCCGGAGGCCCGCGAGGACAACCCTTGTGAACTCGCCACCCCTGGCCGGTGGGAACAAGTTGCGTGCAAATAGTTTTTGCGTTCCCGAGGTGTCAGCCAAACCTTCGGCGCGTGCCCGACTCATGCAGCAAAAAGACCCCTTCACCGGCCGAGAAACCTTCCTCGAAGGCGCCCGCCTCCCCGGCGCGGAAGGATGGGCCGCTGTTCTGGACGGTCACCGGCAACGACTTCGGGCGCTCGATCAGCTGGGCGAAAAAGCAGCCCAATGCGCTATCGAAACAGATAAAGACCGCACTCTCGTCCTCGCCGAAGAAGACGAAGTAGGCCTGCTGGAGATGACCGGCGGCGAATGGGCCGCGCTTGGCGCCGCCATCCGCGAGTTCCGCCGCACGCTGCCACTGGTGCCGTTCGAGACCTTTGGGTTCAGTTCGGAAGCCGAGGACCCGTTCGAGGTCGACAGCGCGCACCTGCGCCGCATCGGCGGCGGGGTGGAGGCGCTGGCGTTCGTCGATGACCGGCACTCGGTTTATAAGTTCTTTCTGTTCCGCGAGGGCGGCGATGTCGGCGCGACCTTCGCCTTTCGCCGCGGCGAGGAGGGCTTGCTCGAGGCCACCGCCGTGCCGGGCAACTACCGCATGCTGTTCGAAAAACTGCGGCTCACGCACCAGTTCGGCATTCCCACCGAGATTGTCGGCATCACGCCGGAGGGCATCCTCGTTGCAAAACAAACCTTCGGACGCATGCTGCCGGAGAAGACCGATGTTTCCGGACTCGATCCCGAGCGGCTCATCCCGATCCCGTCGCGCTTCCTGCGCGCCGACCGCGATCACCCGCGGCTGGCGTTCCTCGATGGCGAGCCCTGGCTCGTGGCCGACACGCATGACCGCAACGTGGTGGTCGACGAGACGGGCGAGTGGCGCGTGATCGACCTGGTGGCGGCGCCGCTCCCGCCCGAGTGGCTCGGGCAGATGAAGCTTTTCCAGGACTGGATCGAGCGCGCGCGCCTCGATCCGCGCGCGGAGGTGCTGGCGAAGGTGGATGACAGCGAACTGTAGGGTTATTAAAATGTAGGGCCGCCGCTCGCCGGCGGGCCGTCGCGCTTTCAATCCGAGGATGACCGGGGATCAACGCTTCCCCCAGCGTGGCCGTTGGATCCGTGCCGGTGAGTTCAACCGCGACGAAGCTCTTTATGCGGCACGGCCCCGCGGCGAGCGCGGGCCCTGCATAAAAAAGGCGGGTCGACGACCCGCCTTGTCCTGAATTTAAAAACCGGAGACTTACTTGCTGCGCAAAAACTCCAGCACCTTCTCGGCCTGCTGATCGGTTTGCTTCTCGTCGTGGTAGACGACCTTGCCGCTGCGGTCGACGAGGTAGGCCTCGCGCGCCGCCATCGGGCCGACGCCGTTCTGGCCGAAGGCCTTGATGACGGCCTTGTCGGGATCGGACAGCAGGGGAAACGGGAAATGATTCACTTCCTTGAATTCCTTTTGCTTCTCGATCGGGTCGACGCTGACGCCGACGACGGCGACGCCTTTCTTCTTCAGGTCCTCGGCCGCATCGCGCAGCGAGCAACCCTGTTTGGTGCAACCGCCGGTGAGCGCCTTCGGGTAGAACCAGACGAGCGTGTAGTCGTTGGCCTTGTACACCTCGCCGAGGTTGAGGGTGGAACCGTCATCAGTTTTGGCCGAGAGAACCGGGGCCGCGTCGCCGACCTTGAGGGGTTCGGCGCCGAGTCTGGCAAAGAAGGAGAGCAGGGCGGATAGCATAATGAAGCGGAGAACTTTCATGGGACACAGAAGCTACTTCCGAATTGCCCCATGGCAAGCAGCGGAACCCCCCACCGGCGGGCCGGGCCGACAGCGTCATGGCGGCGCGGTTCCTGAAAAAAATGTTTAAGCCCGCGAAGTTCGGGGGCCGTGGAACACCCGCGGCAAGTGCGTGTTCTCTTGGGCATCCCCGGGTGCTCGGTGCGCGGGGCGACCAAACAAACCAAACCTACCATGAACCAGTCCAAGCTCTTCAAAAAATTCATCCTCTCCGCCGCGGCGGCCCTGGGCCTCGCGGCTTTTGCGCGCGCGGATGTGCCGATCTCCAGCGAGCCGCTGCAGTCCACGACGCCGGCCGGGCAGGGCCTGCTCGGGCAGCAGTACGCCAACCTGACGTACACCTACATCGATCTCGATGCGCCGGCGCATGCGGATGACTACACCTTCGGTTTCAACCAGCCGCTCAACGCGGGCCTGGATGGGATTTTCAGCTATGACTACACACGGACCGGCGAGATCGCCGGCAATCGCGCGACCCAGCATGCCCTCCTCGCCGGCCTGCGCGCCTTCAGCAACCACTACAGCTGGGGCAAGCCGTTCGTCGAGGCCAGCGCCGGTTTCGCCTGGCAGCGGTTTGCGGGCGTGAAGGATAATTCCTTCGTGTGGGGCGTCGGCGTCGGCGCGGAGTTCCAACTCGCTCCCGCGTTCACCGTCACCCCGACCGTCGGCTACGCGGATGCCCCGGACCTCGCGGGCAGCGGCACGTGGACCTACGGCGTGAAGGCCAACTACTGGATCGACAGCCAGTGGTCCGTGACGGCGGGCATCTCGCGTGACGACGACCAGAACAACGCGTTCACGGTCGGCACGAACTTCCGCTTCTAATCGATTTCTGCCTGCAAGGCAGAGTGTGTGCATATGAGCCGCGGTGCAGGGGTGCACCGCGGCTCTTTGCGTTTTTATATACCCGCCCTGTCGCGAAGTGCCGGGATCTGCACGCCCGCCCGAAGGGGCGCGGGCCTCCGCAGATGTCACGTATTACGTGACATGTTGGGTCGCTCAAAGCGGCGCGTGGAAGCCCGCGCTCGCGCCGACCCAGGTGCGGCCCTGGTTGAAATCCACGCCGTGCATCGCGCCCTTGGTCAGGCGCACGAGCTGGTTGACGAGGGCGGGCATCCCGGTGCCGTCGCCGGCGTAGATCAGGCGCACCTCGGCCTTGGCCGGGCCATCGGGGGTCTGCATCACCGGCGCATAGGTGACCTTGCGCTGCAGCAGCCACTCCGCGGGTTTTTCGACCGCCATGATTTTTTCGCGCGTTGGGGCGATGTCGACGCCGAGGCCGGCGAAGGAATAGAGCGGTTTCAGGACGTAGTTTTCGAGATCGGCCGGCACGGAGTCGGGGTGTAAAACCCCTCCCACCATAAACTCCGAGACGAAACGGCAGTCGGGGACGAATGGGCCCCTGAGATAAGGCAACGTGTGCTTGCTGATGCGGTAGTACCAGTTGGGGTGGCCGGCCCACTGCACGTCGAGGTCCTCGAAGAAGCTGAACTTCATCGGCGGATTTTTGCGCAGGAGCTCGTCGAAGATCACGCGGTTGAAAATCCGCTCGATGCGCACCTCGCGTCCGCCGGAGCCATAGAACAATTGCCGGCCGCGCTTGAGGACCTTCGTGACGCACAGCGGCTTGATGCTGAGGAACGCGTGGGTGCAGGCGAAATCGATGCGCGTCTTCTGTTGCTCCGGGGTGATTTCCAGCAGGACGGTGTTCTCCGGCAGGCACCCACCCAGAATGGCGCTGCGGTAGTCGGAGAGGTAGCGCGACTCCTGATCCTCCGGGGTCGAATCCGCGGTGCCGCCGAAGTACGGGGTGAACTCCCGCGGAATCTCCGGGAAGTGTTTGCGATAAGTCGCGGTCAGCAGCGCCTGCCAGCAGGCCACCGTCGGGAAACCCTGGAGCTCGATCAGCTGCGGCACCACCCGGCCCGCGGCGTCGTGACACAGCGCGAAATCCACGCAGAGGAAATGCGGCCAGGCGGTCTCCCGCGGGACTTCGAGCCCGGGCGGAAGGGCGGTCGTGGCGTGCGCGCGGAAGGCGGGCTGCGCCAGCTGCCCCACGATGTCGGTGGAGGCGGCGATCAGGGCGCGCGTCGTGTCCTCGTCCAAAAACAGCGGCGACTCCGCCACGCGAAAATCCACCGGCCAGTACATCGACTTGTTCAGCTCCGCCGTGAAGGCCTGGTAGCGTGATCCGGTGAACGCGGCGTTGTAACGCTGGCGAAGGGAGGGAATCATGGGAACCGTCCGGAAAGCAAACGGGGACGGGGCCCGGACGCAACCCCGCGCCGCGCGGCCGGCATGAAAACGATTCGCCACGCGGGGTTTTCCCCGCACGCTGCGGTCATCCTCCCATGCCCCTGATCGACCTGCCCCTGCCCGAACTCCGGCGCTACGCCGGGAGAAACCCCCGCCCGGCTGATTTCGACGACTATTGGCAGCGCGCGCTGGCGGAACTCGACACGGTGGATCCCCAACCCGAACTCAGGCCCGCGGCATTCTCCGCGCCCGGCGCCGACTGCTTCGACCTCTGGTTCACCGGCGTCGGCGGGGCGCGGATCTACGCGAAATATCTCCGGCCGAAAACCAAGGGCCCGCATCCGGCGCTCCTGCAGTTTCATGGTTACTCGGGCCACAGCGGCGACTGGTTCGACAAGCTCGGCTGGCCCGCGTCGGGGTGCGCGCTCGCCGCGATGGATGTCCGCGGCCAGGGCGGGAAATCCCAAGATCCCGGCGGCGTCCAGGGCACCACGCTGCGCGGCCACATCGTGCGCGGGCTCGATGATGCGAATCCCGACAAGCTCGCCTACCGGCAGATTTTTTTGGACACCGTGCAACTGGCGCGGGTCGTGATGGGCTTCGCCGAAATCGACGCAGCCCGCGTGAGCGCCCATGGCCAGTCACAGGGCGGCGCGCTGGCGCTGGCGTGCGCGGCGCTCGAGCCGCGGATCCGGCGCTGCGCGCCGGTGTTCCCGTTCCTCTGCGATTACCGGCGCGTGTGGGAAATGGACCAGGCGAAGGAGGCGTATTTCGAACTCACTTATTTCTTCCGGATGTTCGACCCGCGGCACGAGCGCGAGGACGCGATCTTCACAAAGCTCGGCTACATCGACTGCCAGCACCTGGCGCCGCGGATCAAGGCGGAGGTGCTGATGTTCACGAGCCTGATGGACCCCATTTGTCCGCCGAGCACGCAGTTCGCCGCGTACAACCGGATCACGTCAAGGAAGGACGTGATCATCTACCCGGACTTCGGCCATGAAGGCCTGCCCGGGATGATTGACCAAGTGTTCCAATTTCTGACGCGCTGACGCCATCGGACGGTTTTTGACCACGGATCGGACGGATTGAAACGGATCTATCGGATGACGCGCTTCCAGCGAAGGTCGGCGAACTTGAAATTGATAAGGATGGCGAGTCGAAGTTGAGTAATGGTCAGGTAGCCTTGCATCTGGGCGAGGTGAGTTGGGGTGAAGTCCTCCACCACCTTTGGATCCGCAATCACCAGGTCGTCGACGACAAGATCAGGGACTAGAATATCGACAAGCTGGCCCTCGTAGCGAACTTCAAACCTTTGCTGTTGGTCGACTTTGTGCCCGCGCTTGCGCAGTTCGATCACGAGCGAGTTCTCGTAGGCCTTTTCATCCAGTCCAGGCCTGAGCGTGTTCAACACCTTCATTGAGGAGCCAATGATGGCCTCGCTGATCTCGGGATGAATCAGCTTATTCGTATTCATCCGTGAAATCCGTGGATAAAAAAACGCGTTAACCCGCGGCGTCGTTCAGATCAAAAACTTCCCCTTCGCCATCACCTGCTCTTCGTCCAACCAGATGTCGAAGTGGCGGCCGACGCAGTCGATGTGGGTCGTGCTTTTCCACTTCTGGCCGGTGTGCTCGGAATAGGGGTGGCCGAACGCAATGTGGATGCCGGGCAGTTTCTCGTCCTGCAGGATGTGGCCGATGATGCGCGTGCAGGCGAGGTTCGTGCCGATGGCGAATTCGCCCACGCGGTCCGAGTTCTCGTCCGTGTGGCAGTAGGCGTCGAACTCCCGCAGCAGCTCCTTGTTTTTGCAGGCGAGCTTCGCGATCCGGTTGTCCTTGATGTCGATCGTCAGCGGCGTCGCGCCGAGGTCGCCGTATTTCTGGCAGAGGTAGTCGCCGACGACGCCGTCCACGACGAAGCGGCCGTTGGAATTGAAGGGCGAGGTGAAGATCTCTCCGCCCGGCAGGTTGCCCCACTTCGCGGGCGAGATCAGGCCGGACGTCTTCACCCAGTTCAGCTTCGGGGAAAGCTCGGCCACGTAGTCGGTGCCGGCGGCGGTCCGGCAGGTCACGCGCCTGGCGCGGCGGCATTTCTCGATGAGCTTCTGCGAGAGGCGGTCGACCTCGAGGAAGTCGGCGCGCATGCCTTCGACCATGATCTGCCGGTTGATGTTCACCATGTGGCCGTGCCGGATATGGCGCGGGTTGATGACGTCCATCATCTGCATGCGCGTGCGCAGCTCGCCCGTCTGGGTGACGCAGGCGTAGAGGGAGACCTGGGACTTCGCGAGGTCGGCGAGCACGGCCGGGGGCATGTCGCGATGCGGGCGGGCGCCGTATTCCTCGAGCACGAACACCTGGTAATCGGCGCCGGTCTTCTCGATCTCAAACACGAGCGCGGCGGCGATCTCGGCGCTGGCCCGGTCGGTGATGAGGGTCATCCGCTCGTTCGACTGCAGCTTCAGGCAGACGTGAATGGCGTTGGCGGCCCCGGGGGCGAGGGCGGGATCGAACGTGGCGGGCAGGGAGGACGTATGAGGCATTGCAGCGGAGGACAGCGGGCGGAAGGCGGAGGACCGGTCGGTTGGCACGATAGACCGCGGATTAGAGTCCGGGTCCGGCGGGTTTGTGAATCTTTCTCGCATTCGCAGGCCTTTTCATAATCACGAGCCGTTTGGGCCAGAAGCCGAACGACTGGGCGAAGGCGCAAGGTCAGAGCTCAAGGCCGTGATGCGTTTCGGAAATGATGTAGTCGACCACGGCCTTGAGGTCCTTCGTCCGGTTGTAGACCTCTACCTGCCGGTCGGCGCCGGTGCCGTTCCTCAGGATTTCCTGCACGTAGTTGATCTCGTTGCGCGAGCCGAGTTCATCCACCACGTCATCAATGAATTCGAGCAGCTCGTTGATGAGGTCGCGGGTCGGCACCTCCTCGGATTTTCCGAAATCGATCATCTTGCCGTTGATGCCGTAGCGCGACGCACGCCAGCGGTTTTCGTTGATCAGGCGGGCCCGGTAGGTGCGGAAACCCATGTTCTGCCGGTGCAGCTTGTGGAGCTTGGCGATGACGGCCTGCATGATGGCGGCGAGGCAGATGGTCTCGTCGACGCGCATCGGAATGTCGCACACGCGGAACTCGAGCGTGTGGAAAAGCGGGTGCAGGCGGATGTCCCACCAGATCTTTTTCGCGTTGTCGATGCAGCCGGTCTTGATGAGCAGGTTGACGTAGCCGTCGAACTCCTCGACCGATTCGAAAAGGTCCGGGATGCCGGTGCGCGGGAAGCGCTGGAAGATCTGCAGCCGGTAGGACGCGAAGCCGGTGTTGCGGCCGACCCAGAAGGGCGAGTTGGTCGAGAGCGCGAAGATGTGCGGCAGGAAATACCGCGCCGTGTTCTGCAACTGGATGGCCGTCTCGCGGTCCGGCATGCCGACGTGCACGTGGAGGCCGAAGATGAGGTTGGCCCGGGCGACCTGCTGGAGATCGTTGATCACGCCGGCGTAGCGTTCGCCGGGCGAGATCTTCTGGTCGACCCAGTGCGAGAACGGGTGCGTGCCGGCCGCGGCGATGGCGAGGTTCTGCGAGCGGGCGAGCTTGGCGAGATCGCTCCGGAGGCCGGTCACGGACCGGCGCGCGCAAACCATGTCCTCGCAGATGTCGGTCCCGATCTCGACGACCGACTGGTGGAGTTCGGGCCGCACGCGCTCCTTGAGGATCATCCTGCCGCCCTCGATGATCTCCTCGATGTGCGACTTCAACTCGCGCGAGACCGGGTCGACGATCTGAAACTCCTCCTCGATCCCGATCGTGAACTTGGGCTTCTTTTTGGCGGGCATGCGTGGGGTGGTGGGTGGGTGGGTGGCCCCGCTTCAGCTGGGCCGCGGTCCGTCAGGAGACGGGCCCTCCAAAATTGCGGGGTGGGGGCGCCGCTTGACGGCGCCCGCGGGCGTCCGCGAGGGACGCCCCGACCAAGGAGCGGGGTGCGGACGAACGGGTACTCATTTTTTCCTCGGCAGCGCGGCCGGCTGGCCCGTCCTGACCGCGCCCTGCACGTAGCCGCCCCAGAGGGTGTTGTTTTGCGCCGGGTGGTGGGCCTTGGCCTTGCGCACGAGCATCTTCGCGGCCGCGTCGACGACCCACGCGAAGTTTTTCTCGCCGACGGATCTCCGGTCGGCGTCGGGCGCCGGGTTGCAGAAGTCGATCGCGTACGGCACGCCGCCGCTGACGCCGAATTCCACCGTGTTGAATTCGTAGCCGAGCGCGTGGTTGAGCGTGAGGACGTCGCGCTCAATGCGCGCGAGCAGTTCCTTCGAGCCCGGCGGCCGGTCGACCACGTAGCGCAGGTGGGGGGCGTTGCGCGGCTCGTAGGGCATGATGCGGACATCCGTGCCGCCGATGCAGTAGCAGCGGTAGTAGTCCTCGAAGTGCACCTCCGACTGCAGCAACATCACGAGCTGGCCGGTCTCGGCGTAGGCCTTGAAGAACTCGTCCCGGTCGCGGACCTTGTAGACGTTTTTCCAGCCGCCGCCGGAGTGCGGTTTGAAGTACGCGGGCCAGCCGATGTAGTCAAAGATGCCGTCCCAATCGAGCGGGAAGGCCAGGTTGGCAAAGGACTCGGCGCTGCAGTCCGCCGGCATTTCCTTCGAAGGCAAAATCACGGTCTTCGGCACGGCGACGCCCAGCTTGGTCGCGAGGCAATTGTTGAAAAACTTCTCGTCGGCCGACCACCAGAAGGGATTGTTGACCACCGCGGTGCCGTTCAGCGCGGCGTTCTTGAGGTAGGCGCGGTAGAACGGCACGTCCTGCGAGATGCGGTCGAGAATGACGGCGTAGGGCGTCGGTTCGCCCTGGCGGACCTGGTTGATCAGGACGTCCTCGGCGGTGATGCCGGGTTCCTGCATTGCGTTGATTCGTTCGATGAGCGCCGCGGGGAAACTGCGCTCTTTGCCGTGCAGGATGCCGATTTTTTTCATGGGGGGATGCTTTGGGCGGTGGGCGCGGGCTCCGGTGGGTGCAGTCGCCCGATCAGGGGCGGAATAATCAGTCTAGGAATGAATCAAAGACGCGTAGTGCGGGAACATGTCCCGCCAGTAGTTCCAATCGTGTCCGCACCATTTGCGGTCGTCGAGGAAATGCGGGATGCCCTTCGCGTTCAGCAGCTGGGAGAGATGGATGTTCCGGTCGCGGCAGCCGTCGCGATCGCCGGTGCCGAGCACGATGCCCATGCGCCGGATCTGGTCGAGGAACCAGGGGTCGTTGAGGTTGGGCACGTAATCCACGGGATTGTTGAAGTAGGCGTTGTCGTCGTAGTGACCGTCGAGGAACGACCGGATGTCGAAGGACCCGCTCAGGCTGATGCAGTAACTCACGAGATCCGGGTGCCGGAACGCGAAATTCACCGCATGGTAGCCCCCGAAGCTGGCGCCGGCGAGCGCCACCCGGCCATGGCCGGTCTCGCGCACGGCGTGCGGCAGCACATCGTTCAGGATCACGTTTTCGTAGGCGAGGTGCGTGCGCACGCGATCGGCGGGCGCGATGGATTTGTTGTACCAGCTCTGCTCGTCGATGCCGTCCGGGCAGTAGATTTTTATCTTCCCGGCATCGAGGAGGTGGGCGACGGAGCCCACCAGCCCGAAGTCCTTGTTCTGGTAATACCGGCCCAGCGAGGTCGGAAACAGAATGACCGGGCAGCCGCCGTGGCCGAAGACCAACATGTCGAAATCCCGGCTCAGGTGTCGCGTGTACCAGCGGACATGTTGTTCGTTCATGGCGGGGATGGTGCCACGCCGGGGAACCGGCGCCTCTCCGCTGTCACGCAATTACCGTGCCGGGTCAATGCACGATTGAGGTGAACCCGGCCCCGGGGCGGGTTGGTGGGCGTGCGGCGGTCTTGCCACCCGTCCGGTGGCCGGGTGCCACCCTCCAAAAACCGCTTGGCTTCAACCGGGGCCGCCGCTGGCATGCAGGCCCGAACCCATGCCGCGTCCGCGCAAAAACAATTCCCCGCTCCGCCTCCACCGCCGGTTTTATTCGCGCGGGCTGCGCAATTATCGCGACGTGGTGGCGTGGCTGCCGCCCGGCTACGGTCTGATCCGCGGGCGCCGGCACCCGGTGGTTTATTTTCAGGACGGCCAGAATATCTTCGACGCCCAAACGGCGTTCATGGGCAACGCCTGGCACGCCGGGGAGCGCGCCACCGATCTCATCCGCGCGCATCGCCTCGTGGCGCCGATCATGGTCGGCGTCTACAATAGCGGGGCCGATCGCCTGCACGAATACGCGCCCACCGCCGCCGAGGTGGAAGGCATGGATGGGGCGAAGACGCGCAGCGCCGGCGAGGGGAAGCGCTACGCCAAATTTCTCGTGCAGGAACTGAAGCCTTTCATCGACGCGCATTACCTGACGCGGCCCGGCCCGCGCGACACGGCCGTCATCGGTTCGTCGATGGGCGGGCTGGTTTCGCTTTATCTGGCGCTGTGGCATCCGCGGGTGTTCGGACACATCGCCGCGCTTTCACCATCAATCTGGTGGGACAATCGCGTGGCCTTCCAGGATTTTGCCAGGCTCCGCAAGAAACCCGACGTGCGCCTCTGGGTGGACATGGGCACCGCCGAACCCGGCTGGGAAGGAATCCGGTTGTTTAAGGACACGCTGGTTGGCAAAGGCTGGCGCGAGGGCGAGGACCTGGCTTATCGCGAAGTACCCGGCGGGGAGCATTCCGAGCACGCCTGGTCGGCGCGCGTGGGCGATGTGCTCGAATGGATGTTTCCGCTGAGGCGTCCGCGCTGATTGAAAAGGAAGGGCCGGTGCCTGCCCCCGGGCCGCGAGCGGAAGCGACCCTGCCGCGGAACGCCAAACCGGAGCGTTTTAAATTAATACCAGTTGCCTCAAGCTTCTGCCCTTTACCCCAGGATCCCAAAGGCCGCGAAGAAGATCCCCGGACCAGGGCATTTAAAATAAATTCGTCGCCGGCTCCCGGTCGAGAAAGACGGATTATTTCCGCCACCGTCATCCTGCCTGCCCGCCTTAGGCTCGGCGGCGGCGGGAGCCGTGCGATCCAAGGGAAATGCGAGCCTCCGCTTGGATTCGCACGGCTCAAAATGACGACAGCGGGGAATCATGCGTTTTGATCGGCTATACTTTAATTTAAAACGCCCGAGGATTTCTCTGCGTTCTTTGGAGGGCCCAGCTCCGGCTGGGCCGCGAACGTGATAGCGGGGGCGCGCGCCGGCCCAGCCGGAGCTGGGCCCTCCACCATAACTGTGAACCCCGGCCTTGGCGGCCTTGGGGTAAAAGCTGCCGCCGGGCCCAAGGCAACAATCCGACTTTCTGAAACTTAAAGCGGCGACGATTTTGCTGAAAAATGCGGCCAAAGGCATTAGCCGGCTCAGATATAATACATCTCCGTCGGATTCTTCGAGGCGAGCTGGTCGAGGGTGTACTCCTTCGTCTTCTCGACGAGGCTGGCGCGGACCTCTTCCCAGACTTGTTTCAAACGGCGCCCGCTGCGGCCGGCGAAGTTGCCGCTCAGGCCGAGGCATTCGCCCTCGGTCGCGATCATGATGTCGTAAAGGGTGATGTCCTCCGGCGGACGCGCGAGCGTGTAGCCGCCGAGGTTGCCGCGGCGGCTGGTGATGAGCCCGCCGGTGCGCAGCTTGCCGAGGATCTGCGCGAGGAAATTGGCCGGGACCACCTCCGTCCTCGCGAGGTGCTCGATCTGAGCGAGTTCGCCCGAACCGTGCAGGCGCGCCAGCTCCGCCATGACGCGGCACGCGTAGTCGACTTTGACGGAGATCTTCATGAAGGGCGGCTTTAAATTAAACCCAGAGGCACAGAGACGCGGAGGAATGGGAAACGGGTATATCTCTGTGACCTCTGTGTCTCCGCGGTTCAATCATATCTCAGATCATGAAGTCGCCGCTCTCCGGTTTTACGACTTCGAGGGCCGGCAGCAACATCCCCGCGGCGACGGTGGCATTCGTGCCCTGTTCGATCAGGATGAACGAACCGGTCAGGCGGTTGACGGCATAGCTGTCGTAGTAGAGCGGTTTCGCCACGCGGACGCGGATCTCGCCGAGGTCATTCATCGCGAGCGAGGGGGGCGTGGTCTCGGGATCGAGCGTCTCGATGTTGAGCCGGTGCACGATGTCCGTGACCACGGCCTGGACCGTGCTGGTCGTGTGCTTGAGGAAATATTTTTTGCCGCGCTCGAGTGCGCGGGGATGCATCCAGCAGACCTTCGCGTGCAATTCCGTGCCGGTGCCAGCGGGGTTGTCCAGGCCGATGATCATGCTGCCGCGGCCGGCTTCGATGTCCTCGGCGAGCACGAGCGTCACCGATTGCGGGCAGAATGCCTCCGGCACGCTGCCGTCATAGGTCCAGATTTCCTTCACGGTCGTCACGAGGCCGGCCGGCATCACGAGCACCCGCTGCCCCGTGCGCACGATGCCGCCGGCGATCTGTCCGCTGTAGCCGCGGAAGTCGTGGAGCTGCGCGTCGGTCGGGTTGTTCGGGCGGTTGACCCACTGCACCGGCAGGCGGAAGCCGTTCAGGTTCCAGTCGCTGCCGATGTGCACGCCCTCGAGGTGGCCCAGCAGCGTGGGGCCAGGGTACCAAGGGGTGTTGACGGAAGGTGTGACGACGTTGTCGCCGTTGAGCGCGCTGATCGGGATGAATTTGACGTCCTTCAGGTCGAGGCGCGGGAGGAAGGCCTCGAACTGCTCGCGGATTTCGTTGAAGCGGGCCTCGCTCCAGCCAACGAGGTCCATCTTGTTCACCGCGACGACGACGTGCGGGATGCGCAGCAGCGACGCGATGGCCGTGTGGCGGCGGCTTTGCTCGATCACGCCGAGGCGGGCGTCGACCAGCACGATGGAGACGTTGGCGTTGCTCGCGCCCGTCACCATGTTGCGCGTGTACTGCACGTGGCCGGGAGTGTCCGCGATGATGAACTTGCGCCGCGGCGTGGCGAAGTAGCGGTAGGCGACGTCGATCGTGATGCCTTGCTCGCGTTCCGCGCGCAGGCCGTCCGTCAGGTTGGCGAGATTGATGGTGCCGCCGCCCGTGATGTCAGCCGAGCGCTCGAGCGCCTCGATCTGGTCCTCCATCAGCGATTTCGAATCGTAGAGCAGGCGGCCGATCAGCGTGGATTTGCCGTCGTCGACACTGCCGCAGGTGTTGAAGCGGAGGATCTCGACCGGAATGGGTGAGCTGCCGGTGGAGACGGACGGAGCGGACGAAGGAGAAGGGGAGGCGAGCACGGACATGGTGCGGGAGAGAAGGTGATGATTAGTTTGCTACGAGCCCCGGCTGGCGGTCATCGCTTACACCCCCCGCCCTTCGGGCAGCAGCCTGCGCCAAGCCTACGGCTCCCAAGCCCCTCGCAAGAGGGGACCTCGGGAAAGTTGATCCCCTCTCGAGAGGGGTGGCGCGTAGCGCCGGGGTGTGTTGGGAAGTCATCGCGGGCAAAAATTTAGAAATACCCCGCTTTCTTCCGGTCTTCCATCGCGGCCTCGGAGGCCTTGTCGTCGGCGCGGGAGCCGCGTTCGGTCACGCGCGCGGCGGCGACCTCGCCGATGATGTCGTCCACGGAATCGGCCGGGCTCTCGATCATGCCGGTGCTGATCATGTCGGCGATCGTGCGGACCCGGCAGACCATCGTCTTGACCGGCTCGTTCGGCCGTGGCCGGGCGCCGGCGTAGGGATCGGGCTTCGTGGCGTCGGTGTGCGCGGGCGGCACCGGCAGCCACTGGCCGCCGCGGCGGAAGCATTCGCGGGTGTGGCTGAAATAAATGCTCGGGACCTCGAGTTCCTCCTGGCGGATGTATTCCCACACATCCATCTCGGTCCAGTTGCTCAGCGGAAACACGCGCATGTTTTCGCCGGCGTTGAGGCGGCCGTTGTAGAGATTCCAGATCTCCGGGCGCTGGTTCTTCGGGTCCCACTGGCCAAAGCTGTCGCGGAAACTGAAAAAGCGCTCCTTCGCGCGCGCCTTCTCCTCGTCGCGCCGGGCGCCGCCGATGGCGCAGTCGAAGCGGAATTCTTCGATCGCGCCGAGGAGCACGGGAATCTGCAGCTTGTTGCGGCTCACTTCGCCGGGCGCCGGCACGGCGCTGCCGTTCGCAATCGCCTGGTCGACGGTGCGGACGATCAGGCGGGCGCCGAGCTGCCTGGCGCGGCGGTCGCGGAAATCGATCAGCTCGGGAAACTCATGGCCCGTCTCGACGTTGAGGAACGGCATCGGGATATCCGCGGGCCGGAACGCCTTTTCGGCGAGGCGCAGGAGACAGATCGAATCCTTGCCGCCCGAGAACAGCAGGGCGGGACGCTCGAACTCGCCCGCGACCTCACGCATGATGTGGATCGCCTCGGTTTCGAGGTGTTGCAGGTGGTCGAGATGGTAGCTGGTCGGCATGGACGATGAAGGAGCGGCGCGCCGTGCGGGCGCGAAAAGGAGGATGCGGCGGCGGTGGTTACGGGTTGACCGCCTGTTTGCCCCAGGCCGCGTGCAAACCGCACTCGCGCTTTTCGTCGGCCTTCGCGGGATCGAAATAGTCCCACTGGTTGGGCAACTGGTGCAGCGCGAGGTAGGCCTCGAGGTCGGCATCGCTCGCGTGGAAGAACGGACTGACCTTGAGCGCGCCGAAATTTTCGTCGAGCGACACGATGTCGAGGCCCGCGCGGTTCGGGTTTTGCACCTTGCGCAGCGCGGTCAGCCAGACGGTCGGCGCGAGTTCCCGCATGCCGCGCTGGAACGGCTCGAGTTTCATCAGGGCGCTGAACTTCTTGAGGCCGGCCTCGTCCTCGGTCGTCGGGATCGGGCCGTAAACGGCGTCGCGATGCGCCGGCGTGAGTTTCGGCAGGTAGGCCTTCAGGTTCAGCCCGAGTTGCGTGCGCAGCGCCTCCGCGTGCAGGTAGGTGGCCGGGCGGTTGTAGCCATGGTCGACCCACAGCACCGGGATGTCGGCCTGCACGCGCGTCGCCACGTGCAGGATCGCGGCCTCGTAGGGCCGGAAGTTGGTGGAGACGATGGCGCGGCCGGCGGCCTGGGCGACGGCCCAGCGCACGATCTCGAGCGGCGACCTGGCGCGGAGCTCGGCGTTCCAACGGGTGAGGGCGGCGGTGGAATGCATGGTCAGACGGAGATTGGGGCGGGAGCGGCATCCCCTGCCGCCCCCGCTTTGATTTGTTCGGGCAACACAATCCGCGAACAAAAATCCCCGAAGCGCTCGCCGGGCAGGCGCTCGTCCCGCCAGCGCGTGAGCAGCGGCCGCAGCTCGGCCTCGATCTCGGGATCCTTCACCGTGTCCTTGAAGACGCGGTTCAGGCGCGTGCCGGCGGCGTTGCCGCCGAGCCACAGCTGGTAACGGCCCGGCGCCTTGCCGACGAAGGCGATCTCGGCCATGTACGGCCGCGCGCAGCCGTTGGGGCAGCCGGTCGAGCGGATGATGATTTCCTCGCCGCCCAGGCCGAGTTCGCCGCCGAGTTTTTCAATGCGGTCGATGAGGCCGGGCAACATGCGCTCCGACTCCGCCAGCGCGAGGCCGCAGGTCGGCAGCGCGGGGCAGGCCATCGAGGCCGCGTGCAGCACCGACGTCTGGTTCTCCACCTTCACGCCGTGCGTGGCGAGCAGGGCGTCGATGCGCGGACGGTCGGCGTCCGGCACGTTGGCCAGGATCACGTTCTGGTTGGCCGACAGACGGAACTCGAGGTGCGGGAATTTCTCGGCCACCTGGCGCAGCGCCGTCTTCAACGTGTGGCCGGGAACGTCCTTGATGCGGCCGGTCTCGACGAAAAGCGTGAGGAACTGCGAGCCATCGACCGCGCGGTGCCAGCCGTAGAGATCGCCGGTCGTGGTGAATTCATAGGCGCGCGCGGGCGCCACGCTCAGGCCGGCGCGCCGGCTGATCTCGTTGCGGATGAAATCGACGCCGCGTTCCTCGACGACGTACTTGAAGCGCGCGTGCTTGCGGTTCACGCGGTCGCCGAAGTCGCGGAACGTCGTGAGCACCGCGCGGGCGACGGCGATGACGTTCTCGGGCGCCACGAAGCCGATCACGTCGGCCAGGCGCGGGAAGGTCTGCACGTTGCCATGGCTGCGGCCCATGCCGCCGCCGACCGCGACGTTGTACCCGACGAGCTTGTGGTTCTCGACGATCGCGATGAAGCCAAGGTCGTTGGTGAAGAGATCCATGTCGTTCACCGGCGGCACGACGAAGCTGATCTTGAATTTGCGCGGCAGGTACGTCTGCCCGTAGAGCGGGTCGTTGAAATTCTTGTTCGCCGCGTCCTCGAGGTTCAGCTGCACGTTGTCGATCCAGATGGCGTGGTAGGCCGGCGTGACGGGCGCCAGCGCGAGCGCCGTGCGCAATGCGTCCGCATAAACCTCCTCGCGCGCCTTGGTCGTGGCCGGCGTCGGCGAGGCGGTGACGTTGCGGTTCACGTCGCCGCACGCGGCGAGCGTGGAAAGCAGGGACTCGTTGATCTTCTTGATGAGCGCGCCGAGGCCCGACTTCACGACGCCGTGGAACTGGATGCACTGGCGCGTCGTGACGCGCAGGGTGTTGTTGCCGTAATGGGTCGCGAGGTCGTCGAACACGATCCACTGCTTCGCGGTCATGACGCCGCCCGGGATGCGGCTGCGGATCATCATGATGAACTTCTTCGCCGTCTTGCGGAGGTCGCGGTCATCCTGTTGATAGATGCCGTGGAATTTGGTGAACTGCGTGTCGTCCTCGGAAAACCTGTCCGCCGCCGGATCGGCCAGCGTCGCCGCAATCTGCCCGGCGAGGGTGGGGGTGCTCTGTTTAAGGAGCTCGTTCTTGCTGATCGGGGCGGCGGTGTTTTCGGACATGACGTGGAGAACAGTTGCACTTGTCCCCCGAAGAATAAAGGTGAAACGAAGTCATATTGACTAAAGAAGTTATGTTGAATTCAAATTCATCCACCACAACGGGTTTCGTCTGGCTTGTCGGGGCCGGGCCGGGCGCGGCGGACCTGATTACCCTTCGCGGGCTCCGACTTTTACAAGGCGCGGAAGCGGTGGTTTATGATGACTTGGCCAGTCGGGATTTACTGGAGCATTGTCCGCCCGGCTGCGAGCAGCACGCGGTCGGCAAGCGGGCGGGGCATCACAGTGCGACCCAGGCCGAGATTAACACGCTGCTGGTTTCCCTGGGGAGCGCCGGTCGAAAAGTCGTCCGGCTGAAAGGCGGCGATCCCATGATTTTCGGCCGCGCCGGCGAGGAGATCGAGGCGCTGCGGGGAGCGGGAATTCCCTTTGAGATCGTGCCGGGCGTGACCGCGGCCACGGCCGCGGCCGCGTCGCTCGGGCTGCCCTTGACGCATCGCGACTGCTCGTCCGCGGTGGTCTTTGTCACGGGGCACCAATGCGCCGCGAACACCGGCGGCCTGGACTGGAGCGCGCTCACGCGGCTGCGCGCGACACTTTGCTTCTACATGGGCGTGCGCCGGCTGCCCGAGATCGTCCACAATCTCTCGCAACACGGCATGAAGGCCGACACGCCGCTGGCGCTCATCAGCGAGGCCACGCAGCCCACGCAGAAAATCACGCTCACCACGCTCGGCGCCGCCGCGGCGATCGCGCCGGAAAAAATCACGCCTCCCGCGCTCGTCGTGGTCGGCGAGGTCGTGCGGTTCTCGGATTTCGCGACGCAGGTCCCGGCGTTGGCCGCGCGGGCGGAGAAAGCCTGATCTCATGATGGAGGGCCCGCGCTTGTCGCGGGGCCGTCAGGCGCCTGCGGCGCGGCCCGCCGACAAGCGGCGGCCCTCCATTCAGGATCGGATCGCCCGCCATCGATCCGCCAAAATCTCCACCAGCAGCGGATGCTCCGCCACGAGCCGCGTCATCACCGTGTGCAAACCCGGGTGCGACTCCCGGGCGCGCCGGCAGATTTCCGCCACGTCGCCATCCCGTCCGGCATGCCGCCCGGGCAGCAGGAACTGCATCGCGATGACGACCCGCCCGGCATTCCACGGCGGCGTGGCGAGCAAATCGGCGAGCAACGGATTGCAGAAATCGAATGCGGGCCCGGGGCGGCGCTCCATGCTGGCGGGCGCCACGGCGGCGACGCGTCCGTCGAGCAGCCGGGCCAATTGTTGCGCGAGGTCGTTGCGGACCTCCGTGACCGCGGCCACCGGGCTGCCGTGGTCGACAACGACCACGCGCGGTTGGCCGGGCGCTGCCAATTCGGCGTGCACGTGATCGGCGAGAATCCGCGCGAGCCGGTCATCGCCGGGAGCATGCAGCGGCGCCGCGACCCGCAGGCGCAGGGCGGGAAACTTCTGCTGCAGCCGCGCGATGTTTTCGGGCAGGTATTCGGTCAGCGCGCGGCTGGGGCCGAAGAACAACGGCAGCATGAGAAAGTCGTTTTTTCCGGCGGCGAGCCGGCGTTCCAGGGCGGGAAAAAGAATTTCCGCCGGTTGGCCGTCGAGCGCAGCAGGAGCGATGGCCGAGGAATGGAGCAGGGAAACCGGTGCGACCGCCCCGCCGATCCGGGCGCCCAGCCGTTGCGCCAGCTCGCGCAGGGCGAGCGTGGCCGCCGGCTCGAGCGAGCCGTTGTCGACGAGGAGGACTGAAGACGCCATCGGTGCGGCATCCTCCGGGCGTGTGCGGCGAAGTCAAAACTGTTGGGGGAAATCGCGCCACCCGTCTTCATCCCGAACCAGGCAGTGGCCGTAGGCATTCGACGGAAGCAGCCAAACCGTTTGATGGAGGGGCGTCGCTTGACGACGCCCGGGCGCCGTCAAGCGGCGCCCCTACCGCCACTGCATTGTTCCTTGTTCCGGCTGCTGCCCGGCTGGGCGGGGTGTGTCGGAAAATCGACGACGACCTCCCAACCCGGCGCCACCCTTACGACTCGAGCCCGGTCACGTTCACGTCGTTCGGATAATCGATCGTGAACTTCACCGGCAGCTCGCGCTTCTCGCCGGGCTTGAGGTCGAGCGTCCACTTGAGCGAGCCCTCGTCGGTCGGCTTCAACTCGCCGGCGCCCGGCATCACCTGGCGCACCACGACCTTCTCGTTGCGCGAAAGGGGAATCTGGTCGGCGACGATCACGCGCTCGGCGGTCTTCTTGTTGTTCTGGATCGTGATGAGGTATTCGTAAGTGATGCGCTTGCCGGAATTCGTGAGGCCGGTGTCCTCGGTGAACTTGTTCACGCGCTTGTGCTTCACGCTGATCCCCTCGTCGGCGCCGAGCGCGAGGTCGAACTTCTCGCCCGACATCACCGTGCGCAGGGCGCTGGTGGCGACAAAGGTGCCGTCGAGAAACACGTTCATGGCGCCGGCCAGCAGCGGGAA
Source organism: uncultured Oleiharenicola sp. (assembly GCA_964515595.1). Lineage (GTDB taxonomy): Bacteria > Verrucomicrobiota > Verrucomicrobiia > Opitutales > Opitutaceae > Lacunisphaera. Next base: position 165,292 of record CAZEUN010000012.1, read on the forward strand.
GTCGGACGAATTGACGACCTTCGCGGTGAGGTAGGCGGTCGCGAGCCGTTTCGGAACCGTGAGGTATTCGGGCGCGGCCTTCAGGTTGGCGCTGGTGATCGGCACCTTCTGGGGCGAGTTGTCGCTCGGCACGCTGGCGGTGCTGCCGATCTTGAACGAGGCGCTCGTCGCCCCGGCTTCGATCGTGGCACTGGCCATCAGGGCGTCCTTTTCCTCGGGGGCGGCGATGTCGCCGGCGGCGTTCGTGGTGAAGGTTTGCATGTTGACCGCGGCGGGTGCGGGCATCGCCGACTTCATGGACATTTCCCGACGGCTCTCGGCGTCGACCCGCGCGCGCAGGGCGATGGGGTTGAACACGTCGACATTCCACACGGTCAGCACCGGCGCGGCGCCGCCCAGGCCGGGGCGCGCGGTCGAAAGCGTGAGGGCCACGTCCTTCCAGTCCTCCCCCGTGCTCTGGCGCACGATGCCGAAATAGCCGAGCGCCACCGTGCGCTCGCTGCTGAGCACGCGGGCGTCGTAGCTGGGGGCCCAGCTGGCGCCCGGGACGGTGTACGAAAGTGCGACCTCGAGCGAACCGGCCTGCGGGGCGGACACGCGCACCGTGACGGTCTTGAACGCCCGGCCGCCGGTGCCGCGCAGCTCATTGAGCTGGTTTTGCGCGGTGTTGATCCGGTTCTGCAACTCCTCGCGCTGGTCGTCGAGCGCGGCACGCTCCGTCACGAGCCTGGACTTTTGCTCCGTGAGATAATTCAGCGAGCTCGTGAACTGATTGAGGTCGGGCCGGGGGACGTCCTTGGTCGGCGGCGCAAAGAGGGCGGCTTCCATCCGGTCGAGCATGGCCTGCTGCGTGTTCAACAGGTTGCCGCGGTCGTCGATGCCGCGCAGCTGTTTCGCCAGCGCCTTCAACTGGTCCTCGAGTTCCTTCACGCGGGCGTTGGGCGTGAAGTCGACGTAGGTCTGCTTCGCGGTGACGTCGAGGATGAGCGCCTGCGCGGTGCCGCGGCCGCTCACCTGGAGCGAGCGCTCGTTCAACGCCTGCGGCAGATTCGCGAACACGAGTTCGGTCGTGCCGCCGGGCAGTTCCACCGAGGCGGAGCGGGTGACGACCGCGCGGTCGGTGTAGACGGTGACGGCGGAAATCGCGGAGTTAACCGGGGCGGCGTTGAGCAGGAGGACCGAGGAGAGCAGACCGAGGACGGCCGGGAGCAGACGGGATGAGTTCATGGAAGGGGAAGGAAGTGGCGTTAACACGAGCTAGGTTCCGGAATCTTAGGCGAAGCTTGGCGCCGCGCGCGGCTGAAACAATCAACAACTCGTAAAACCCCTCGCAGACCGTGCAAAGCTTGTCCCGGCGAGGAGCGCGGTTTCGTGGGCTGCACCCTGGCACTCCTGCGTTACGTGGCAATCGTCCCGGGCGACACACCCCGCCCTGCGGGCAGCAGCCTCGCCGGGCCTATGGTTTCCAAGCCCCTCTTGAGCCGGAACCATTCAGTGGAAACCGCGAAGGACGCGAAGAAACGCGAAAATCGCGAGTCAGACCTGATCCTCGGTGATGCCCTGCCTTACTCACTCTTTCGTGATCCGGGGCAAAATCAGAATTTTCCCGGTAGACCTTCGCGGAGCTTCGCGCCCTTCGCGGTTCAATTGCATCGTTCCGGCTTGAGAGGGGTGGCGCGCAGCACCCAGGTGTGTTCAGCACGCAATGCAGTCATGCCCGGATGGGTGGGGTTGAAGGCACACCCTGATCCCAATCGCCTTGGATGATGATCGGCCGTCGCACTCGGCATTTGCCTCGCTCCGCGGGGTCGTGTTGGTTTCCCGGGCCATGCTTTTTCATAACGTTTATTTCTGGCTCAAACCCGAACTCACCGCGGAGCAACGCGCGGAATTTCGCCGGGGCGTCGAGTCGCTCGCCGGCATCAAGAGCGTGCTGAAAACCGATGTCGGCGTCCCCGCTCCGACCGGCGACCGTCCCGTGGTCGAGCGCAGCTACGATGTCGCCTTGATCGTGCAGTGCCGCGATGTCGCCGCGCACGACGCCTACCAGGCCGATCCGCTGCACCTGGCGTTTATCGAGAAGTTCAAAACCTACTGGAGCCGCGTGCAGATTTTCGACTCCCAGTGAAAACCCCCGTTCGCCCACGCTGCTCCGCCGGCGGGCACTTTTGCTTATTAAGCAAAGGTGCCCGGGCGCCGCGCCGGACGCCGGACTGACCATGCCAGCGCTTGCCGGTCAGGTAATCATCGTCACGGGCGCCTCCTCCGGCATCGGCGGGGCGACGGCCCGCCGCCTTGCCCGCGCGGGTGCGAAGGTGGTTTTGTCGGCGCGCCGGCCGGACCGGCTCGAGGCGCTGGCGCGCGAGTTGGATCCGACCGGAGCGCAGGTGCTCGCGGTGGCGGGCGACATCACGAGCGCGGCGGATCGGGAGAGGCTGGTCGCCGCGACGCGTGCGAAATTCGGGCGCATCGACGGCTTGGTTAACAACGCCGGCTACGGCACGCGGGGGCCGGTGGAAGTGGTGCCGGTCGAAGCCATCCGGAAAAATTTCGAGACGAACGTGTTTTCGTTGATCGCGCTGACGCAGCTGGTGCTGCCGGAAATGCGCGAACGACGCTCCGGACGGATCGTCAACATCGGCTCCGTCGCCGGCAAAATCGCGCGGCCGTTGTCGAGCATCTACGACTCCACGAAGCACGCGCTCGAGGCGATCACCGACGGCTTGCGCGGCGAACTCAAGCCGTTCGGCGTCCAGGTGAGCCTGATCCGCCCGGGTTTTATCCTCACGGAGTTTGTGGACGCCGCCAACGCCGCCTCCGCCGGGGTCCTCGACCACGCCGGTGCGTACGCGCGCTACCTCAAGGGCTTTCGGGTCGGCTACGACCGGCTCCGCCGCATCGCCGGCACGCCGGACGACATCGCGCGCCTGGTGGAGAAGGCCCTGACCGCCGGTCACTCCGCGCCGCGCTACAGCGGCCCGTTCCACGCGAAGGTTTTCCTTTTCCTGAAATGGCTGCTGCCGGACCGGGTGATGGAATTTATCGTGCGCCTGCGGGGGTGAGGCCATTTCTGAGTGGGAGGGGTTTTATACCCCGACCCCCGGGGGCTGACATTTTTGTCGGGGTGTAAAACCCTTCCCACCCAATTCAATCCGGCGTGATGCCCGTCGGCCGGACTTCATGCAGAAAGGCGTGCAGCTGTTCGGCGAATTTGTCGCCGAAGCCCGGTACGTCCGCGATCTGTTCCACGGAGGCGCTCCGCAGCTTCTCGATGGAACCGAAATGCAGGAGCAGCGTGGCCTTTCTTTTCTCACCGAGGCCCGGGAAGTCATCGAGGATGCTCTCCTTGATTTTCCGCGAGCGCAGGTCGGCGTTGTAGGTGTTGGCGAAACGATGGGCCTCGTCGCGCAGGCGCTGCAGCAGGCCGAGGCCGGGATTGCCGAGCGGCAGGTTCAGCGGTTTGCGCTCATCCGGAAAGATGATCGTCTCGGCTTTCTTCGCCAGGCCGATCATGGCCGGCGGCATGCAGGCGAGCCCGACGAAGGCCTTGAGCGCCGCCGCGACCTGGCCGCGGCCGCCGTCGATCACGATGAGGTCGGGAAACTGTTTCTGTTCCTCGATCAGCCGGCGGTAGCGGCGCGAGACCACTTCCTCCATCGCGCGGAAATCGTCGTTGCCGATGAAGCTCTTGATGGAAAAGCGCCGGTACTGCGCCTTGTCGGGCCGGCCGTGGGTGAAGTGCACCATCGAGGCCACCACGAACGTCCCGCTGATGTGCGAGATGTCGAAGCACTCCATGTGCACCGGCGGCGACTCGAGGCCGAGGGCCGATTGCAGCTCGGTGAGCCCGGCCTGGTTCGGCTGCAGCCGGGTGAGATCCCGGGTGAACTTCTTCGTGCGCGAAAGGGTTTGCTGCAGCGCCTGCACGACGTCACGCAGCTCGGCGGCTTTCTCGAACTCCTGTTTCGCGGCGCGCGCGCGCATCTCGTCGCGCAGCGACGTCAGCCACTCGCGGCTCTTGCCATCGAGAAAATCGCAGGCCTGCACGACGCGCGCGCGGTATTCCTCCGTCGTGACGGTGTTGGGCCAGCCGTAGAGCTCGGCGCGCACGTCGTCGTAGAGCTGCCACGTGTCGGGCGCGATCCTGCGCGGGCTCGTGTCGGCGAGGAGCACGCCGAACTTCTGGCGCATGCTCGCGAGCGTCTTGCGCAGCAGCCCGGAATGCGCGAACGGCCCGAAATAGCGGGAGCGCGTGTCCTTTTTAAACCGCGTGAGCACGAAGCGCGGCAGCTCGGCCTCGAGGTCGATGCGGACAAGGAGGAAGCGCTTGTCGTCGGTGAAGTCGGTGTTGTATTTCGGCCGCCACTGCTTGATCAGCTTGCCCTCGAGCAGCAGCGCCTCGGGCTCGGACTTCACCTCGAGGATTTCAAAGTCCTCGATCATCTCGATCAACGTGCGGATCTTGGGCTGGTGGCGCAGCGCCCGCTCGCGGCCGGCCTGGAAGTAGGTGGAGACGCGCTTGCGGAGGCTCTTCGCCTTGCCCACGTAGATGATGCGGCCCAGCCGGTCCTTCATCAGGTACACGCCCGGCGTGTCCGGGAGCGCCCGGATTTTTTCTTTGAGGAGGTCGGAATACGTGGCCACGCGGAGGCGAAGGGTTTCACCAGAATCAAAAGGGGTGACGATTCAACTGTAGGCGTCTGCCGGCGGGCGATGCAACGTGATCCGTTGGCGGGTGCCGCGAATCGCCCGCCGGCGGGCGCGCCCACCGGAACGGGCGCGATTTCAAGGGGGGCAGCCGGGGAGCATCAGCCGGCTGGCATTTTAAGAAAAACGAGGTAGGTTGCGGCCCCACACACAGTATGGCTACCTTCGAACCGTCCCATCCGCGAGCGGCGGGCCCCGCGCCCCGCTACGAATTGCTCACCCTGGGCGATGAGTTGTTGCTCGGCCTGACGGCGAACGGCCACCTGACCTGGATCGGCGGCGAGCTGGGCCGCCGCGGCGTGCAACTTGCGCGCAACGTGACGATCAGTGACGAGGCGGACGTCATCGCCGCGCAGTTCCGCGAGAGCTGGGCGAAGGCCGATGTGATCATCACCACCGGCGGGCTTGGGCCGACCTGCGACGACCGCACGCGTGATGTGCTCGCCCAGGCGCTGGGCCAGCAACTGGTGTTCGATCCCGCGATCGAGCGGGCGATCACGGAACGCTTCGCAAAATTCAATCGCGTCCCGACCGCCAACAATCTCAAGCAAGCCTACAAGTTCGAGCGCAGCGACGTGTTGCCCAATGCCAACGGCACCGCACCGGGTCTCTGGGTCGAGCAGGATGGCAAGGTGCTCGTCATGCTCCCCGGTCCGCCGAACGAGCTGCGCCCGATGTTTACGGACCAGGTGATCCCGCGGCTCGCGGCGCGCGGCCTGCTCTCCGAGAGCGAGGCCTACATCCAGATCCGCACCGCCGGCGTGGGCGAGTCCGCGCTCGAGACGAAATTCCAGCCGCTCTTCGACCGGCACCCCGGCCTCGGCATCGCGTTCTGTGCGCACCTCGGCCAGGTGGATTGCCGCATCAGCTCGCCGGACGGCCGCTATTCGATGGCGGCGCTGCGGGCGCTCGCGGCGGAGTGCGCGGTCCTGCTCGGCGATGACTTTGTCTGCTTCGGTCACGACAGCATGGTGAAGGTCGTCGCCGACGAGCTGCGCGCGCAGGGCCGCACGCTCGCCGTCGCCGAGTCCTGCACGGGCGGCCTGCTGGCCAACTCGTTCACCGACGTGTGCGGCGCCTCGAAGTTTTTCCAGGGCGGCATCGTTTCCTACAGCAACGATTCGAAGATGCTGCTGCTCGACTGCCCGGAGTGCCTGTTGTCGCAACACGGCGCCGTGAGCGCGGAATGCGCCGTGGCGATGGCGACCGGCGTCGCGGAGCAGCTCGGCGCCGACTATGGCGTGGCCATCACGGGTTTCGCGGGCCCGACCGGCGGCTCGGGCGACAATCCGGTCGGGACCATTTACATCGGCCTGCACGCCCCCGGCGGCGACTGGAGCAAGAAGCTCACCTGGCCCGGCCCGCGCTGCGCCGTGAAGGAACGCGCGGTGACCGCCGCGATCGACTGGCTCCGCCGCGAAGTCGTGGCCGAATCGCGCCGCGCGGTGACGCAATTGGCGAATTGAAGGGAGTGCGTATTTCGTTCGCTTTGAAAATGTAGGGGCGTCGCTTGCCGACGCCCGCGGGCGCCGTCAAGCGACGCCCCTACAAGGGGGTGGAAAATTTTTCGTGCGCTTTCGCGCGATTCGTGGGCAAATTCCGGCCCATGCCCGCCGCCACCAAAAATTTCGCGATCTTCTGCGGGCCGGATGACTTCATCGCGAACCGGCTCGGCAAGGAACGCTTCGAGGAAGCGGCCAAGGAGGCCGGCGCGGATGACTTTGCCCGCGAGATCGTCAGCGGGTTCGCCAATAACGTCGACGAGGTCGAGACCGCGGTGAATCGCTTCCGCGACGCCGTGCAGACCGTCCCGATGTTCGGCGGCAAGCGCGTCGTATGGTTCAAGGACCTGAACTTCCTCGCCGACACCGTGACCGGCCGCGCCGAGGGCACGCTGAAGCAGGTCGAGGCCTTGCAGGAATTGCTGGAGAAGGTGAATCCCGGGGAAGTCACCGTGGTCATCACGGCCGCGCCCGTCGATCGCCGCCGCTCCTTTCCGAAATGGTGCGAGGCGCACGGCGACTTCACGCTGGCCGGCGGCGACGGCGAATCCGCCGGCGAGGCGCTCGCGGGCGTGGCGATGGCCGAGGCCCGCGGGAGTGGCGTGTCGTTTGCTCCGGGTGCGCTCGAGCTGCTGCTGTCGAAGGTCGGCCCGAACACCCGCCTGCTCACCGAGGAGGTGCGCAAGCTGGCGACTTTTGCGGGCGGGCCCGCCGAGGCTTCCGCGAAGGAGGGGGCGGGCGGCACGATCACGGAAGCCCACATCGACGAGCTCACGCCGAATTTTGCCGAGGGCGATTTCTTCGCGTCGGCCGAGCGCTTCTTCGCCGGCGATCTGCCCGGCACGCTGGCCGCGCTGCAGCAACACTTCTTCAACGGCAACGACGCCCGTCCGGTCCTGAGCGCATTGCAGAACCGCAACCGCATCCTGATCCAGGTGCGCGTGCTGCTGGATGCCGGCGACCTTCGCGCCCCGGGGCCGTACGGTTTCGACAAATCAGCCTGGGCCCGCGCGCAAGGCGCGTACGCCCGGCACTTCGGCGGCGATGCCGAGAAGAGCGCCTACAATTTGTTCACCCAGAACCAGTGGTATGTCGGCAAGCTCACCGGCACCGGCAAACTGCCGGCGCTGCGGCGCCTGATCGACAACCAGCAGGAGTTCATCCGCGCCTTCGAGGAAATCATCCGCCGCCCCAACGAGCAGGAAGCGGTGCTGCGGGACATGGCGGTGAGGTGTCTGGGGCCGGCGGCGGCTTGAGGCGATATGGGGTGGGAGGGGTTTTATACCCCGACTTTCGGATGCGTGGATTTCTTGTCGGGGTGTAATACCATTTATCTTTCAAAAATATAATAACTAAGAGGCCACCC
>CAZEUN010000013.1:0-155256 GCA_964515595.1 uncultured Oleiharenicola sp.
CCATCTCGTGCCTCCAAGGCGAGGTTATTATACTTTTGAAAGATAAATGGTATAACTCCAACTCCCCGGCGTTTCGACCAAGCCGGCTCTCACCGGGTTTGCCGCAATGTAATCCGCCATCGCCATCAAAGCCTTTTGTTTTCGTTCCTCCTCACGCAACACGCGATCATGGGGTTGATGCTGCCATTTGTGCGGCGTGAGCTGACTCGCGAGAAAAGACCGCAGAAAACGTGCCGCCAGCCGTTGATCGGAGTCTTCGCCCACTCCCATCCAGACGAGATGCAAATGATCGGGCATCAGCGTGTAGATTGGGCAGAACAGATTTTCCCGTATGGCCGCATGCAGGACAATCTCCCGGAACGATGCGCAAAATCGCCCATCCAGCCAACCGGTGCCGCGTTGGTCCACGGTATGCGTCCAAAACACCACGGCCCGCCCGCGGTAAGCTTCCGCCGACAAACGCGGCAAAAAATCATCAGGACGTATTTTTCCGGCACATTCCACGCGCGAAACGCTTAAAACCGGTCGTCGCAGGTCAAGCGGCTGTTTTCATCATTTCATCGCGTGCGCCAGCGGTGTTACCACCGCTGCTACTTTCAACCTAAGGCACGGCCCGCCGGCAAGCGGCGGCCCTACACCCTGCCCATCAGTCCCCCTACGGCGGATACGGCCTCGCCCCGCCCTCGTTCCGGAGGCTGGCCTTGAAGATCGCGATCTGGTCGGGGCTGCCGAGCACCAGGACTTCGTCGCCGCAGAAAAGTTTTTCCTCGGCGCCGGGATTCAGGATCCGCCGGCCGGCGCGGCGGATGCCCGCCACCTGCAGGCCGTAAACGCGGCCGAGCGCCACCTCCGCCAGGGTCTGCCCATGCAGGCCGCAACCGGGCGGCAGCTCCACCGCCTCCATGCGTACCTCATCGAAGTTCGAGGCCGCGGAAACGCCCGAGGCCTCCATCAGGAATTCCTTGCCCGCCGCGACCTGCTTCGGATCGCCGAGCAACAGGACCTTGTCGCGCGGATACAGGATCATGTCCCCGGTGGGATTGCCGACCATCACGCCCTGACGCTCCACGCCCGCGACGGTGCAGCCGAATTTCGTGCGCAGGCCCAGATCGCCGAGCGTGCGACCGCGCGCGTCGGCCAAATCCGGCAGGATGCAGTCGCCGAGCGACAGATTCCAGTCGGTGTGCGCCGCCATCCACGGCGCCGTTGTGCCGGTGAACTTCTGGTCGCCCTGGTTCAGCATGACGTCGAGTTCGACCTCCAGCATGCTATGCCAGTAGATCAGCCGCCGGCGCAGCACGAAGAATCCGATCGCAAGGATTCCCAGCGCCAGGATCGGCAGCCAGCGCACCACCCCGCTCACCGGCAGGATCGCGCCCAGCCACAGCAGGAGCAACAGGGCGGCCACGCCCTTCAAGCCCGCCTCGACCACCGGCGCCAGCTTGGCCGCCCGCTCGTGGCCTTGGGTGCTGACCTGCGCGTAAAGCAACGCCACCGCCGAGATATTGCGCCAGATGGCGATGAGCGGGGCGAGCGCGAGCAGGCCGAGCCCGCTCCAGAAAAGGATCTCCGCGCCCCGCGGGAACGTGCGGTCCACGGGCAGGTAATCGCGCACCAGGTCGAAGGCCTGCTCGGAAAACACCAGCAGGCCCGTGACGAGCAGCATCTCCACCGCAATCTGGATGAAGCGTTTCTTACTCATCTGCCAGAGGATGCTCTTGCGCTCGCGTTGCTGGAGCTTCTCCAGCCAGCGCCGGTAATATTCCTCCCAATCGGCGAGCCACTGCGGCTGCCGGGAGGCGATCCAACTGCTGATGACATCGGAACGCCTGGTCAGCAGCGGGCCGACCAGCGTCGTGATCAGCGACACGCCGACCGCCAGCGCCTGGTACTTCGCGGGGATCACGCCCGCGACCACGCCCATCTGGGCGATGATGAAGGAAAATTCGCCCAGGGGAGTCACCGACAGGCCGACGCGCAGCGCGTCACGCGTGGGGTTGCCGATCAACAACTGCCCGGCGCTCACCGCGATCGGCCGGGCCACCAGCACGAACGCCCCCACCCCGAGGATCATCAGCCAGGAACTGGCCACGGCCCGCGGGTCGATGAGCATGCCGATGGACACGAAGAACACGGCGCTGAAAACATCGCGCATGCCCTCGAACGCGCGGCCGACCTGCGTCTTGTGCGGCGTCTCCGCCACGATCGCGCCGAGCATGAACGCGCCGAGGGCCAGCGAGAATCCCGCCCGGTCCGCGAGGTAGGCCATCACGAAGAGCAGCCCGGCCACCAGGATGGTCGGCAGCTCCTCGCCGGCGGAATGGCTCATCTTCTTCAGCAGCCACGGCACGACGAGCATGCCGCCGATGCCGGCCAGCACGATAAACTCGCCCAGCATGGCCAGGGTGGAGCCCAGCGAAGCCTTGGCGCCGCCGAGCGACGCGAAGGAACTCAGCACGGTCAGCATCACGATCGCGACGATGTCCTCGAGCACGGAGATGCCCATGGCCAGTTGGCCGAATTTCTCGTGGGTGGCTCCGACCTCAAGCAGGACCTTGTTGATGATGGCCGAGCTGGACACCATGAGCATCGCGGCCAGGAACGCCGTCTCCACCGGAGTGAGCCCGATCACCCCGCCCAGGGCGCGCGTCAGGAAATACATGATCAGGGCGCCCGTAAACGTCGCCAGCACGAGGGACAACCCCAGCCGCCGCAGTTTCCGGAGGCTCAGGCCCATGCCGATCGAGAACATCAGGAAGATGAGGCCGACCTGCGCCAGCGTCTCGATGCTCTCCTCACGCACGAGCGAGAACGGGGGCGTATGCGGACCGATGACAAACCCCGCGGCCAGGAAGCCCACGACGACCGACAACCCGATGCGGTGGCAGCCCCAACCGACCAGGCCCGCGACCAGCATCACCACTGCCAGATCCTTGATAAAATCGATTCCGTGCATGGGGTCGTGTGCGGCCTTTAAGACGCCGCTTCCTCCGGTGCCGTCAAGCCTCCGCCTCGACGGAATGCTTAATTTCCAAGACGGGCGCCGGCCGGCGGGACCGGTACCGCTTGCGCACCTCCGGCTCCGGAAACGACGGCCGTGAATTCGGCGCAGCCTCCTCAAGCCATTCGTCGCGCCCAGCCCGGATGCTGGCGAGCTTCGGCTTGGCGCCGGGAAACCGCGTCGATGAGGATCACGATCTTCCCCGGACAGAAACCGTCCCGCCGGACGCCCCTGCACAAAGAAATCCCGGTCCGCCATCCCGGCCGTTTCCCCACGCCGGCATTTTTAAAATGAAGGGGCCGAAAGGACCGTTCTTTTCCCCAGGTTTCCGGTCTCAGGTTTCAGGTTTTCCCGGGCCTGCCGGCCGCCCCCGGCCCATGGCCTAAATCGTTTTTTGCCAGCGAGTTTGCTTTTGACAATTTCGCGGGCGGCCGACTTGTATTCTTCAACCCCCCGCCACCGCCACAATGTTCAACCAACTGCTGGGACTTTTCTCCAACGACATCGGCATCGACTTGGGCACGGCCAACACCCTCGTCTATGTGAAGGACAAGGGCATCGTGCTCCGTGAGCCGTCGGTCGTCGCGGTGCACACCAGCACGCGCAAGGTCCTCGCCGTGGGCGATGAGGCGAAAAAGATGCTCGGCCGCACCCCCGGCAACATCACGGCCATCCGCCCGATGAAGGACGGCGTCATTGCCGATTTCGACATCACCGAGGCGATGCTTCGCTACTTCATCAAGAAGGTGCACAACAATTCCAAGGTCGTGTCGCCCCGCGTGGTCGTCGCCATCCCCTCCGGCATCACGGAGGTCGAGAAGCGCGCCGTGAAGGAATCCGCCACCCACGCCGGCGCCCGCGAGGTCATCACGATCCTCGAGCCCATGGCGGCCGCCCTCGGCGTCGGCCTCCCGGTCGACGAACCGGCCGCCAACATGATCGTCGACATCGGCGGCGGCACCACGGAGATCGCGATCATCTCGCTGTCCGGCATCGTGTTTTCCAAGTCCATCCGCGTCGCAGGCGACGAGTTCGACCTCGCGATCATCAACTACATGAAGCGGGCGTACAACCTGCTCATCGGCGAGCGCACGGCGGAAGAAATCAAGGTGACCATCGGCTCCGCCTACCCGCTCGACACCGAGCTGGCCATGGAGGTCAAGGGGCGCGATTCCGTCGCCGGACTGCCCAAGACGATCCACATCACTTCCCAGGAAATCCGCGAGGCGATGGCCGACACCGTCGGCGCCATCGTCGAGGCCGTCCGCGCCGCCCTCGAACGCTGCCCGCCGGAACTTTCCGCCGACCTCGTCGACCGCGGCTTCGTGATGGCCGGCGGCGGCTCGCTCATCCGCGGCATCGACAAATTGCTCTCCGAGAAGACCGGCCTGCCGGTCACCGTGTCCGACGACCCGCTCTCCGCCGTGGCCAACGGCACCGGCGTGTTCCTGACCAACATCGACGAGCTCCACCGCATCGCCGCGGACTTCTGAGCGTGAGGCGTTTCACGCCGATGGACGCCCCGCTCCCCACCCCGCGCCGCGGGCAGCAGCCTTCGCCGGGCCCACGGTTGCCAAGCCCCTCTCCAGCAGGGATCCTGGCCGGCGCGTATTTTGATCCCCTCTCAAGCCGGAACGATGCAATTGAACCGCGAAGGGCGCGAAGGTCCGCGAAGGTCTACCGGGAAAATTCTGATTTTGCCCCGGATCACGAAAGAGTGAGTAAGGCAGGGCATCACCGAGGATCAGGTCTGACTCGCGATTTTCGCGTTTCTTCGCGTCCTTCGCGGTTTCTACTGAATGGTTCCGGCTCAAGAGGGGTGGCGCGCCGCGCCGGGGTGTGTCCGCCCGCGCCATAACCTCCGCCACCGACTTTCCCGTGCTCCCCAAACGCTTCGATCACGCCCGTCCCTTCGTCACCCTGGGAGTCATCCTCCTCGGATGGCTGATGCTGCCGCTGGCGGTGAAGACCTTCGCGCGGGCCAATTTTTTTGCCATCCAGGCGCCGCTCATTGTCGCCGATTCCTACGTGCAGGACCTGCAGACCTTCTGGTCGAACCGGCTGCACTCGAAGGACGAACTGCTCGTGGCCGGCAAGCAGGTGGCGGGGCTCATCGCCCAGTACGAGTTCAGCGTGCAGCAAAACAAGGCGCTCGAGGCCGAGATCCTGCGCCTGGAGAATCTCTTGAAGCTGCCGGCGATGCCCGCCTTCCGCTACGAGCCCGCCCGCGTGGCGAAACGCGATTTCAACGGGTGGTGGTCGCACATCATCATCCGCAAGGGCCGGAACTACGGCCTCCCCGTCGGCGCGCCGGTGATCTTCGCCGGCGGCATCGTGGGCAAGGTCATCGAAGTGCACCGCTACACCGCCATCGTCGACCTGGTCACGAGCCCGACCTTCCGCGTCGCGGCGACCGTGTCCGGCGACAACAAGCCGATCAGCTACCAGGGCGGCCTGAACGACGCATTCTCCTCGCCGCGGGGCATCGTCGAGTTCGTGCCCATTGAAATTTCCGCCAGCAAGACCGCGCCCCGGCGGCTCGTCACGTCCGGCTTGGGCGGGGTGTTCCCGCCCGGGCTCATCATCGGCGACATCATCACGCTCGAACTGGGCGCCGACGGGCTTTTCAAGACGGGTGAAGTGTCGCTCGACGAGCGCCTGGGCTCGCTGACCGAAGTCACGGTGTTGGTCCCCCTGGACCCCGAACAACTATGAAGCCCGTGCCGCCTGGCCGCGCCGCCACTGCTTTGCCGCGGGGGCGGGTGAACCCCGAGGAGCTCTGATGCGCCGCTACGACCCGCGCTGGCTGATTGTTTTCCTCGCGAACCTGCTGCTGTGGTGGCTGCTGGGGGTGATGAACCATTACCTGGCCGGCCTGGCCCTGCACTGCTACATCGGCGGGCTCTTCGTGGTCTATGCCGCGCTCCGGCTCGACTACCGCCATGGACTCGTCGCCGTGCTGCTCACCGGCCTGATGGTGGACGCGGCGGCGCCCGTCCCCTACGGCACCAGCATGCTGTTGCTCGGCCTCGTGCATGCGACGCTCATCTATGGCCGCCGGCGCTTCCCCCGCGAAGGCGCGGTGTTCGGCATCGTCGTGGCGATGTTCGCCAACCTGTTCCTGTTCATCGCCCTCTCCTTCCTCCTGGCCGGCGCCAACCCCCGGCCCGGCTCCGCCTGGCTGCGGCTGTTTGTGGACCTGCTCGCGTCGCAACTGCTGCTCGCGGTGGTCACCCCTTGGTTCCTCGCGCTGCAGGACCGCGCGATGGAACTCGTGGCCGTGCATCCGGAAACGGGCCGGCGGTTGAACCTGTGAGTGGAAGCTCCAACCTCCAAGCTCCAAACCGCGGACCGTGATCGGCAAATTTCTCATTTCTGATTGGAGTTTCTCCGGAGGTTGGAACTTGGTGCTGGGAGCTTTCTGCCCGCCATGAGCCGCACCATCGAAACCCACAGCGCCCGCAATCCGCGGCTCTTCGTGTTCCACGGGATCGTCCTGACGCTGCTCGGGGTGCTGACGGCCGGCATGGCCTACCGGCAGATCCTGCAAAGCGTGCGCTACAGCGACCGGGAGAAGGAACAAAACCAGCGCCGGGTGATCGTGCCGGGCGCCCGGGGGAATCTCTACGACCGGAATGGCAACCTCCTCGTCGGCAATCGCGCGCGCTTTTCCGTCGTGCTCGATCTCGCCGATCCGCAGATCCGCGCGCAGTTCCGTTCGGAATTCAAGATCGTCAAGGCCAACTACAGCCAGCTGCCCGCCGGCGAGCGGCCGACCAGCGACCAGATCAGCCGGATCGCGCGCGCGTCCGTCGCCCAGCGTTACCTGGATCGCATCAACACGATCTTGGGACGCCATGAGGTGATTCGCTCCGCGGATCTCGAGAAGCACATCGTGCAGCAGTTGTTGCTGCCCTACGAACTGATCGGCGAACTCACGCCCAATGAATACGCGCGCCTGATCGAGCGCCTGCCGGTCGATTCCCCGGTGCAGGTCAACGCGACCAGCGTCCGCGACTATCCCTTCGGATCCCTCGCCGCCCACGCTCTGGGCTACATCGGCAACAACAATGATCCCGAGGCCGAGGATTTCGGCGATGACGACCTGCGCACTTTCAAGATGAAGGGCACGGTGGGCCGCTGGGGACTCGAGGCGACGTTCGACGAACAGTTGCAGGGCCAGGCCGGCGGCATGATTTACCTCGTCGACCCCGCGGGCTACAAGGTGCCCGGCAAACCGAAGGAGCAGCGCCTGCCCAAGCAGGGCATGAATCTCAACACGAGCCTCGACCTGGAACTGCAGCAAGCGGCCGAGACGGCGATGGAAGGTCAGATGGGGTCGGCCGTGGCCCTCGACATCCGCACGGGCGAGGTGCTCGTGATGGTCTCGAAGCCGGATTTCAACCCGCTGACACGGCGGCCCAACCTTGAACCCGAGCAGGACCTCGGGAAAAGCGGGGTCTGGGTGAACCGCGCGATCCAGGGGCAATATCCCCCCGGATCCACCTTCAAGATCATCACTTCGATCGCCGGACTGCGCGCGGGGGTCATCGAGCCCGGGGTCACGCGGGTGGATTGCCCGGGCTATATCATGGTCGGCGACCGCCAGTTTCCGTGCGCCCATCGCACCGTCCACGGCAACGTGGACCTCATCAAGGCCATCTCCCAATCGTGCAATGTCTTCTTCATCCGCCAGGGCCTGGATACCACCCCGCAATTTCTGGCCGCCGAGGCCAAGCGCTTCGGCTTCAATCACCCGACCGGCATCGAATTGCCCGGCGAGTTCAAAAATCCGCGCGTCGCCGATCCGGAATGGCGCAAGGCCAGCTGGCGCTCCGCCAATCTGCCCGACGGCATCTGGCGCGGCGGCGACACCGCCAACATTTCCATCGGCCAGGGCGACACCCTGATCACGCCGCTGCAGGCCGTCTGCATGGTGGCGTCCTTCGCCCGCGGCGAGACGGAGACCCATCCCACGCTGCTCCATGACGCGAAGCGTCCGCCCCTGCACACGGATTCGATCGGCCTGCCCCCTTCGGAATACAACGCGATCCTGGAAGGCATGAAGCAATGCTACCAGATCGGCACCGGGCGGCTCGCCAAGGTCGAGGGCCTGACGGGGGCCGCCAAGTCAGGCACGGCGCAGAAGGGAAAAATCGAAATCGCCTGGCTGGTGTGTTTCGCCCCGGCCGAGGATCCGCGAATCGCCATCGCCGTGGCCCTCGAGGGCGACGAAGGGGAAAATTTCGGCGGCGGCGTCCACGCCGGCCCCGTCGCCAACGCCGTCCTGCAAGCCTGGAAAGCCCAGCGCGAGCGCCCCGCCGCACCCGCGCCGGTGAATTTCAAGATGGAGTGAGGGGGCGTTTCGGCCGCCTTAAGTGAGGCAGAAAGGGAAAGTGCCGGCTCCGTTCCTCGCCGATAGGATGGATTGATTCCCCTCTATGAAGCCGGAACGATGCAATTGAACCGCGAAGGGCGCGAAGGTCCGCGAAGGTCTACCGGGAAAATTCTGATTTTGCCCCGGATCACGAAAGAGTGAGTAAGGCAGGGCATCACCGAGAATCAGGTCTGACTCGCGATCTTCGCGTTTCTTCGCGTCCTTCGCGGTTTCGACTGAATGGTTCCGGATGAAGAGGGGACCAGGCGTCCACGATTTGAACTCCCCTCTATGAAGAGGGGCTTGGCAGCCGTAGGCCCGGCGAAGGTTGCTGCCCGCAGGCCGGGGTGTGTAGGGGGATGCACACGAAATCCCGCACGGCGTTGATGCGCTCGAGCGCACCCTATCCCCTCGCCGTTTTCCTCGCCAGCTTTGCGCGCCTGAACACGCCGCGCGGCTCCGGCCAGGTCTCGCGCGGACCATAACGCAACCGCTGCAACTCGCCAACCACCGCGGCGAACTGTCCTCCGTCCGCTGCCGTCTGTGGCCTGCCTTCCGCCTTCCGCCCTTCCTCCTCCGTCCTCCGCGTCACCGCTTCGCGCAAGCGCGCGAGCTGCCGGCCGGCTTGAAGCCGCACGGGGTCGATCGATTGCGGACGCCGCCAGTTGCGCCAGCGCAGCCAACCCCAGTGGAGGAGCCGGACCAGCAGCCAGGCGAGCGCGAGCGCGCCCGCGCACAACCCGACCAGGCGACCCACGCGGGCCGCATCCCAGGGCTGCGTCAACCAGGCTTTCAACCGCTTGGAGAAGTCTTCAAATCGCGTCCGCAGCGCCGCGCTGGAATCGGTCGTGAACGTCTTCACCTGGTCGAGCATCTGCACCTGCGCGCGCGAGTCGAAGTTGACGATCCGGCGGTACCAGAGGACCCGCAGGCTGTCCAGGCGCGCGGACCAGCTGCTGTCCTGCGCCTGCTGCACCGCCGCCGCCGCGGCCTGCACGGCCGATGCAGACAGCCCGAGGGTCGGGTCCGCCCGCACCCAGGCGGACTTGCCGTCGTAGATTTCCACCCAGGCGTGCGCGTCGGAGTTGCGGACCATGTAATAGTTCTCGAAGGCGTTCAGCACGCCGCCGCGGAAGCCGGCAACTACGCGGGTCGGATGCCCCGCGGCCCGGGCCAGCACGGTAAAGCTCGCGGCGAAATATTCACAAAAGCCCGGCTCGTTGGAATCGAGCCAGCGCACGATGTCGTCCTTGCCCGGGCCCGCCGGCAGGCGGGCCGAGAGCGCGTAGGCGTGGCGCGACTGCAGCCACTCAATCGCCCGGCGGGTGAAATCGGCCGCGGATAACTGCGCGCCACCCGTGATTTCCCCGAGCACCTTGCGCAAAACGGCGTCGTTCGCTGCTCCCGCCGGCCCGTTGAGCATGATCCGCGCATCATACAGGCGGTCGCTGCGGACAGCCTCCGCGCCTTCCCGCCAGCCGCGCAACAGGCGGGCAAAGGCCGCGTCCGGAATCGTTCCGCCCAGGGATACACCGTCGAGTTGGAACGCTGTCATCGTCATCGCCTCCGTGCGCAACGCCACGATCCGGCTGCCTTCGACAAACCCCTCGGGCCCGTCCGGACTGCGATTCTGCATAAACGTGGTCTGCAGCGGCACCGAATCGCGGAGGCGTAAATTCGCAAAACTGCCGGGTAAGGGCAAATAGCGGCTGACGCCGGGCTCCATGTAGAATGTCCAGACGCCACCCACCGGCTCGCCGCGACTGTCACCGCTCGTCCGGCCGCGGAGGACCTGCCTCACCTGTTGCGAACGAAGGAGCAGTCCCTTCATCCGGCTGGAAACGCGGAAACCCTCCGGCGTGTATTCATCGAGCACGACCAGCCGCCAGTAGGGCGCCTCGCGCAGACCCGACGAGTCGCTCAGATCCACGCGCATCGCCACGCTTTCATCGCGGATGAGCTCGGTGACGTCGCCGAACTTCACCATGTCGGTGAAACCCGTGCGGCTCTTGCGCGTGATGTAGCGGTCGAGGAAGAATCCCGTCGCGAGCTCGAAGCGCGGGATGATGAGGAAGAGGACGCCGGACATGACCACGACCGCCGTGAACAGCGTCGCCGCAAACGTGAGCAGCCGCCAGTCGGCCACGCCGCGGAGCCGGCGGAAAAACCGGGGCCAGCCAAGCCGCGTCCACGCGGTCTCGGCTTCCGGCGTCCGCGCCGTCCCGGGCTCCGACGCATCGATCAGCGTGATCACAAACAAAAAGCCGAGGCC
Organism: uncultured Oleiharenicola sp.; assembly: GCA_964515595.1. Lineage (GTDB taxonomy): Bacteria > Verrucomicrobiota > Verrucomicrobiia > Opitutales > Opitutaceae > Lacunisphaera. The sequence continues at coordinate 10,651 of CAZEUN010000013.1, forward strand.
GCAGGCCGTGAACAACAGGAGGAGGAAGGCGAAGCCGATCGAGACGGTCAGCACGCCGGCCACCACCACGAGGAACATGCTGAGCACAATGAGCTGCAGGTCCTCGCGTTTGCGCCGGTAGGTCACCGCCCGGTAAAGCACCAGCAGGATCGCGAGGCGGATCAGGACGGGGAGCGTGTCGGGACTGTAATAAAAATCCGCGCCCATCGCGACGATGATCGCGGGCACGGCGAGTTTCCAGACCAGCGGCGGCACGCGCCCGGGGAGCTGCGGCCAGATCACCGCCGCGAGGATGGCCCCGCCGGCGATGGCGACCAGGCTGAGCGCCTCGACATCGAGAAAAAACACCGTCCACAGCGAGATGAGCGCCATCACGCCGCCGAGCAGCCATTTCAGGCAGCGCAACTCGTCGAGGTTAAGCTGACGCAGTTTGACGGCCGTCGACATAAGCGGTGACTCCCCGCGCTCCTTCGGGCGCGAAAGTGATGACATTGCGATTGGGCGCGGCCTCCGGACGCGCGCCCCCCGAGCCCACCCCGAGGCCCGGCCCCCCCTCGGCCGGTTGCAACAGGGCCAGCTGATCCAGCACTCCCTCCATATCCCGCACGCGACGCGTCTCGATCAACGGCCCGCCATTGACGATGACGCCCCGCAGGCGCCCGCTCGAATAAAGATCCTCGGCGAGCGTGCCGGCGAAACTGCAGAGCAGTTCGAACTGCTCGGGCCGCGTCCACACCGTCGCCGGGGTGTCGAGGCGGAGGACGTACCCGTCGTGGCTCTCCGCCGCGAACTGCCGGATCATCAACTGGCCCAGCCGCGCACTCGCCTTCCAATGGATCAAGCGGTGCGAATCGCCGCGCGCGTATTTGCGCAGGGCGAGCAGATCGTCGCCCGTGCCGGCGCGCGCCGTGCGCTGGCCGGATGCGCCCGCGAAGTCCGACACGGCGCCGGTCCACTGGTATTCCACCTGCGCGGGCCAGACCAGCACCGTGTGCTTGAGCGCGGTGCCGATGTTTTTCCGCAGGAAACCAAAGGGGAACAATGAACCCACGGCGCCGAGTTCCACCACCGCCTCCCCGCGCCGCGTCGGTTTCACGCCCCAGTCGAGGCTGGCGGCGCCCCGGGGCTCCAAGCGCTCACGCAGGAAAACCTGGCCGCGCGTGATATGCTTTTCCGCGGCGGCGAGGATCTCGCGCATTTTCATGTCCTTCTCCGGCTTGTCCGGCGGCGGCACGTGGCGCGGCTGCGTGGCCAGTTCAAACCACAGGCTGTAACTCGGCAGCCAGCTCTTGCGGTTCTCGATTTCAACCGTGACGAGCGCGTCGTGCCCCACCCGCCACGGCCCCGGCGGCGTCACGCGCCAGCAGGTGCCCATGAAATTGAACCACGACAGGAGGCCGCTGAGCAGCAGGCACGCGAGCAGGAGCGAGAGCGTGATGAACAGGATGTTGCTCGCCGTGTTGTAGGCGGCCGTCCCGATCCCCACTGCCAGGATGGTGAGGAACAGGCCCGGCACCGTGAGGGAAATGCGGTGCCGCTTCGGCGGGAACACGAGGGACCAGACCAGCGTCTGCCAGGAAAACACGCGGCGGCGCTGGTCGGGCGCGCCGGGGCCGTGCCAGAGGGCGCTCGGTTGAGTCATTTCCGAATTCACGTCGTTTTCCTCGCGCAGCAAACTTCCAAATCACAAAAGCCAAACGCCAAACAAATGAAAACCTCCCGGCTCGGCATTGGATTTATTTGGGATTTGGCGTTTGGCCTTTGAAATTTGCCGGAGGTCACTCCGGCACCTGGACCGCCCCAATAATCCGCTTCAGCGTCGCCAACACGGTGCGGCGCTCCTCGAGCGCGTCGGACGTCTGGCGCGCGAGCGACAGCCGGTGCGCGAGCACGGGTCCGGCCATCAGCTGGACATCCTCGGGCACGACGAAATCGCGGCCGTTCACCAGCGCGCGGGCCTGGGCCGCGATGCGCAGCGCGAGGCCGCCGCGCACGCTGACGCCGGACTTGAACTCCGCCTCGGTGCGCGTGGCCGTGATGATCTTGAGAATGTAATCGAGCACGCTGTCCTCCACGAACACCTTGCCCGCCAGCGCCTGCATGCGCAGCACATCGGAGCGCGTGACGACCGGGTTCAGCGCGATGGCATCGTAACCCAGCCGCGGGGAGCGCAGGATCGCGAGCTCATCGTTCGGCTGCGGGTAGCCCATCTGCAGGCGCATCAGGAAGCGATCCATCTGGCTTTCCGGGAGCGGGAACGTGCCCTCGTAGTCCACCGGGTTTTGCGTGGCCACCACCATGAACGGCGAACCGACCGGGTGCGCCTCGCCATCGACCGTCACCTTGCTGCGGTCCATCACCTCGAGCAGCGCGGACTGCGTCTTGGGCGTGGCGCGGTTGATTTCGTCGGCCAGCACCACGTTGGCGAACACCGGGCCGGGTTTGAAAATGAACTCCTTCACCGTCTCGTCGTAAATCGACACGCCCGTCACGTCCGTGGGCAGGAGGTCGCTGGTGAACTGGATGCGCGAGAAGGCGCAGTCCATGGACCGCGCGAGCGAATAGGCCAGCGTCGTCTTGCCGACGCCCGGCAGGTCCTCGATCAGCAGATGGCCGGCGCCCAGCAGGCACACGAGCGCCTGCTCGATCACGTCGTCCTTGCCCTTGATGGTCTGGCGCATGTTCGCCTTGAGGCGGTCCAGCGCCTCACGGGTGGCGGCAACTTCGGCGGCGGGGGCAAAATCACTCATGGCGGGGAGGCTATGAATGCGCGCGGGATGCGCAAACGGTTTCCTGCCAAAATCCGGACACCAGGCTTGGTCGCTGAACCCGCGAGGGGTTGGCCAAGCGGCCTCGAACGGGCCACACGCTTACGCGTTCAGCTACAATCGGGAATTCTACAACACCGGCGTCAGCGGCGACCCGAAGACCTTGTAGAGCCGGGTAAGAATTTCCTTGTTGCTCAGCGTGCCCTCCGCCCCGGGGAACGGGCCGGCATCGCGGTAATTGCGGTAAAAGGCCGGGTCGGCCGGCGATACTTCCGCCGCGCCGGGACGCAGTTCAAAGCTGCTCGTGTTCTTGATCGGCCAGACGTCGACCGGGCTCAGCGAAAGGAGGCCGTCGACCAGCCCGTTGACCACATCGAGCCCGAGCGGAATATTGCGGCGCGCAATCACCCAGCTGTTTTCCGCGCGCATGTCGCGGGTGATGTCGCCCTCGAGTTCGCGCGCAAACGCCTCGTCCTCCACCAGCAGGCCGACCTCGGTGTTGAGCGCCTCGGAACGCGGGTCGAGGTTGTAGGAACCGACAAACGCCAGGCGCCCATCCACCACCAGCGACTTGGCGTGCAGGCACAGGAACGGCTGGCGCGCTTGCAGGCCGGCCTTGATCCGCCCGGCGGCGCGTTCGGCCATGAGCGGGAATTGCGGGAACAGCTCGGTCAGCGCGGCGGGCCGGGGCATGAACTCGTGGACCTGCAGGTTCAGGTCCTCCACGTACCGGCTGCGCAGGCGGTAGTTGGCCGAATAGGCGAGCAGGTTGTCGGTGGACGCGAAGCTGTTCGACGAAATCCGGATGCGGAGGCCGGGATGCTTGTCCTGCATTTCCCGCATCAGGTCACGGGCCGCGGGACTCAACACCAGGTAGGGCGTCTGCATCACCACGGACGCCCGCGCCTGCTCCAGCGCGCCGCGCAGTTCGCGGGTGATGCGCGCGGTGCGCGAAAAGAACCCGCGGGATTTCCCGGGAATGTCCGCGATGAAGGTGGCCTTGGCCACCGGCTTCAGGCGGCTGACAAACCGGGCGGCGATGACCGCGCCGTCGTCCGCCGCGCGCTCCAGCCCGCCGAAATAGCCCTCGAAGCCGAAATCCGCGCGCGTCGCGTAACGCGGATAGTTGCCGCTGGCCAGGAGCGCCGCCACGTCGGTCAGGGCCGCGCTGGGCACGACATACTTGTACTTCCAGTATTCCTCGAATGACGCCGCCGCGCTCTGCGCCACCGGACCCACCGCCAGCACGTCGCGGTCGTGGAAATTCAGCTCCGGCGAAAAATCGAAATAGGTGTTCTCGATGTTGCGCCCGCCGGTGATCATGATGGCGCGGTCGAAGACCATCAGCTTGTTGTGCATCCGCTGGTTCGTCCCGCGAAACGACGCGAGCGTCGCCAGCGCGTTGTCGAGCATCGAGGGTTTCATCCGGTCCATGGCCGGGCGGTAGTGTTTGACCTCGAGGTTGGGATGGACGGTGGCCAGGAAGGCCGCGGTCGCCGGGTCCTGCGCGGACACCATGTGGTCCGCGATGATCCTCACATGCACGCCGCGGCGCGCCGCGTCGATCAACTCGCACATCACGAGGCGCCCGCTTTCGTCGTTCGTCCAGATGAAGGTCTGGATTTCAATCGAGGTCTTCGCCTGGCGGATGAGGTGCACGCGCAGGAGCAGCGCGTCGTAGCCCTGACCGAGCAGCGCCAGCTGGTTGGCGCCGCCCCCGGCCGGTTTCCTCCCCTCCCCGAGCGTCGCCGCCACCGCGGGCCTGAACGGCGAGCCGGCAAAAGGCTGCGCGGCGGCGGACATCCCGATCCCGGCCAGAAAAGCCGCCAGCAGCATGCGTTTCAGGACAGGGAGCATCATGATGCGGCAGGAGATTGGGGTTTACGCGGCCGGCCCGGGTGATGGGATGACCGGATGGCTCCACTAACGCGCCGCGGCGCCCGCGAGACAACCCGAAAGCCGCGCCTCCTGCCGCTGGCGGTCGTGTCCGCCGTCCTCCTGGGCGGGTGCGCGGCGCCGGGGCCCAATCACGTTTACCTGACCACGGCCGCCGGCCCGGCGATCCACGACCTCGGCCCGCCGGCCACTTCGATTGATGGCCTCCTGCAGCCGGGTGAAAAGGCGCTGGGCCTGGCTTACGACTTCAACACCGACCATCTCTTCGTGCGCGTCGCCCCGACGGGAGTGATCCGCGTGATCGAACGGCCATCCGGCAAAATCCTGCGCAACATGCCGCTCGCGCCCGACCTGCTCACCGAGGCGCCCGCGGACCTCGCGATCCGCTCCAGCGACCGTCACCTGTTCGCCATCCACCCCGACGGACGCGCGGTCGTCGAACTGACCTTGTTCGGCGAATTCGTCCGGCGAATCGACCTCGTCGGTTTGGACGGCCCGCCGGCCGGCCTGGCGTATGACCAGAAAAACCAGCGCCTACTGGTCCTCGACGGCCACGCGCCCGCGCGGGTGGGCGCGGTCGATTCCCGGGGGAATGTCACGTATTACGTGACATTCACCGCGCCCGTGACGCCCATTTCGCTGGGTTATGATTCCGACGCCCAACGATTTTTCGTGCCGCTTGCAGATGCTCGCCTGCTCGGCGAATTCGATGCGACCGGGAAACTGATTGGCACGCATCCGCTGGAGGAGACGGTCACGGCCGTCGATGCGGGCCCGCGGTCCTTTGTGCGGGTGTTTTGAAGTCGACGTGTAGGGGCGTTGCTTGACGACGCCCGACCGAGCGCCGTCAGGCGGCTCCCCTACGAATTCCGGTCTGCCTCAATCCACCCAGGCCAGCGACTCGATTTTCCTCGCGAGCTCGACGTCCTTCGTCGTGACCTTGCCGCCGGCGTCGTGCGTGTTCAAGCGGAGGGCGACGCGGTTGTAGACGTTGGTCCAGTCCGGGTGATGGTTCATGGCCTCGGCCTCGAAGCCGACGCGGACCATGAAGGACAATGCCTCCTTGAAGCTGCCAAACGTGAATTCCTTTGCGAGGGCGTCGCGCTTGAATTCCCAACCCGGCAGGGACTCGAGCGCCGCGGCAATCTTGGTCTTGGGCAGGGGTTTGGTCGCCATGCCGTCAATCTGCGGCGGCGACGCCGAAATGCAAGCGAGCCGCGAAGGAACGCAAAGAGCGCAAGGAATCGCTCGTTCCCGTTGGGAAACGTTCTTTGTGCTCCTTGCGTTCTCTTGCGGCTGAAAAAATGTCTTCAGGTTCCGCTTATCCCCGGCTTGTCAAATCCCCCGGCGCCGACCTAAATCGCCGCCTCGCATGCCGTCTCCCGCCTCGATCCCGCAACACGTCGCCATCATCATGGACGGCAACGGTCGCTGGGCCAAGCAGCGGGGCCTCCCGCGCCTCGAGGGTCACCGCCGGGGCGTCGAGACCGTTCGCACGGTGGTCGACGCCGCCCGCGAGATCGGCATCCGGTACATCACCCTTTATGCCTTCTCGGTCGAGAATTGGAAGCGGCCCACCGACGAGGTGTCCGGGCTCATGGGCCTGCTGGACTACTTCCTCAAGCGCGAGCTCAACAACCTCATCAAGGAAAAGGTGCGCCTGCACACGATCGGCCGCACGGACGCCCTGCCGCCGAATGTGCAGCGCGAGCTCGAGCGCGTAAAGGAAGCCACGAAGCATTTCGAGGACTGGAACCTGGTCCTCGCGCTCAATTACGGCGCCCGCACGGAGGTGGCGGAAGCGGCGAAGGCTTACGCGGCGGCGGTCCAGGCCGGCACGGAGCGGTTGGACGACAATTCCTGGGAACGTTTTAGCGGCTACCTATACACTAAGGGATTGCCGGACCCGGACCTCCTCGTCCGCACCTCCGGCGAAACCCGCGTGAGCAACTTCCTCCTCCTGCAATGCGCCTATGCCGAGATGGTCTTCACCCCGGTGTTGTGGCCTGACTTTGGCAAGGCCGACCTGCAGGCCGCGATCGATGAATACAGCCGCCGCGAGCGCCGGTACGGCCTGACGACGGAACAGGTGAAAGGCGGCGCGAAATAAATTTCAGATGCCAAGGCAACACACCCCGTCGCTGCGCCCGCCTTCGCCAAGGCTTCGGTGGGCAAGCGCCACCCCTCTCTCGAGGGGATCCTGTTCCGCCCAAGCGAAAATCCCCTCGAGAGAGGGGTGCCCGAAGGACGGGGTGTGTCATCAACGTCCCCCAACCCCCTAGTCTCCGTGCTTAAACGCATCCTCAGCACCGTCACTCTCTGGACCGTGATCATTGGCAGCTTGTACGCGTTCGGCGCGCATGCGGCCGTCGTCATGGCCACGCTGCTGGGCGTGCTGACGCTCCACGAATTCTACACGCTGGTTTCCAAGATGGGGGCGCGTCCGTTTCATTACATGGGCCTGACCATCGCCGCGCTCATGCTCGCCGGGCCGTACTACCTCGCCTGGTTTACGAACGAGCCCGAAGTCGCGGCCAGCCTCCCGGCCGGCCTGCTCGTTGCGAGTTTGCTCCTGAGCTGCATCCGGGTGTTGCGCGAGCGCGATCCGAGCAACCGCGTCGAAACCATCGGCGCCACCGTCGGCGGGTTGATCTACATCCCCTACATGCTGCACTTCCTCGTCCGCATCCTCATGCGCGATGCCGACAGCACCGAGAATCTCACGCTCTGCGTGTGGGTCGTGGCGGTATCCAAGTGTTGCGATGTCGGCGCGCTGCTGACCGGACTGGCCATCGGGAAACATAAGATGTGCCCGAGCATCAGCCCGAAGAAAACCTGGGAAGGCGCGGTCGGCGGCGTGCTCGTTTCCGCCGGCATCGGCGCGGCGATTGCGTTTTTCCTTTCCGAACGCCTGCCCGTCAGCCTGACGCCCGCCATCGCCGCGCTCATCGCGCTGCCGCTGGCTGTCATCACGATCGTGTCCGATTTGATCGAGTCCGCCGTCAAGCGCCGCGCCGACATCAAGGACGCCGGCCAGCTCATCCCCGGCATCGGCGGCGCCTTCGACCTGACGGACAGCCTGCTGCTGACAGCGCCGGTCGCGTATTTCATCTTTTTATTTTTGGATTAGGAGGTGCGGCGCAGCGTTCCTTTCTCAATGTAGGGTCGCCGCTCGTCGGCGGACCGTCACGCTTTTGAGCAGCGAACAGAATCGATGCCAACTAGGCGACGGAAGCGCTGGATTCCGTGCCTTTCGTTCCTCGCGGAATGAGGTTTCTGCGGTGGCACGGTCCGCCGACGAGCGGCGACCCTACAGATACGGATCTGGCCGATCATCCGGGGCGCCGACTTCGTTCTTGGCTCAGGGGATATTGTCCGGGCATAAAGCCCCTCCCATTCGAGAATGTCCGTCCCCACAAAAAAGCGCGTCGTGCTCCTCGGCGCCACCGGTTCCATTGGCGAAAGCACCCTGCGGGTGATCGCGGCCCACCGCGACCGCCTGGAACTCGTCGGCATCGCCGCCCATGGCCGGCATGCCCGGCTGGCGGAGATCGCACAGCAATTCGGCGTGCGCCACGTGGGGCTCTACGATCCCACGGCCCTGGCCGATGCGCGCCGGGGCGGAGCTTTTCCGGCCGGCACCCTCTTTCATGGCGGCGCCGATGGCTTGCGCGAACTCGCCACCCTGCCCGAGGCGGACGTCATCCTCGTCGCGGTGGTGGGCACCACCGCGCTGGAACCCACGCTCGCCGCCATCGCGGCCAGGAAAACCATCGCCCTCGCGTCCAAGGAAATCCTCGTGCTCGCCGGGAAGTTCGTGATGGACGCCGCCCGAGCCAGCGGGAGCCGGTTGCTGCCGGTGGACAGCGAACACAACGCCGTTTTCCAATGCCTCGAGGGCCATCCCGCGACGAGTGTCCGCCGGCTCGTCCTCACGGCCTCGGGCGGCGCGTTCCGTGACTGGCCGATCGAGAAGTTGTCCCAAGTGACGCCCGCCGACGCGCTCAAGCACCCGAACTGGGCGATGGGCCCGAAGATCACAGTCGACTCGGCCACGCTGGCCAACAAGGGCCTCGAACTCATCGAGGCGCAGTGTCTTTTCGGGCTGCGCGCCGAACAATGCCACGCGGTGCTGCATGCCCAAAGCATCGTGCACTGCCTCGTGGAATTCACCGATGGCGGGATGCTCGCGCAGCTTTGCCCGCCTTCGATGACGTTTCCCATCCAGCACGCGCTGCTCTACCCCGAGCGCGCGCCCGCCGGCACGGACGCGCCCCTTCCGCTCGACAAGGCGCTGTCGCTGGATTTCCGCCCGGCGGACGAAACCCGTTATCCCTGCCTGCGGCTCGCCCGGGAGGCGATGGCGACCGGCGGAGCCGCCCCGGCGGTGTTCAACGCGGCCAATGAGGTGGCGGTGGCGGCTTTCCTGCAAAATCAGGTCCCCTATCTTGCGATTCCCCGGATTATTGAACACACTCTGGCCACGGTTAATTTGATCGACCCCACCACGCTCGATCAAGTGATGGCCGTGGATCGGGACGCCCGCGGCATCGCCACGGCGCATCTCGCGTCCTTCAAATAATTTACTGCACTCATGCTCCAGCTTCTCCTCGCCGTCGGCCTCGTCACTGTGTCCATCTTCGTGCACGAATTGGGACACTTCCTGGTGGCCCGGTGGCGGAAACTGGCCGTCCCGCGCTTCTCGATCTTCGGCATCGGCAAACCGATTTTCAGCTGGAAATGGCGCGGCGTGGAATACTGCGTGTGCTGGCTGCCGATCGGCGCCTACGTGATGGTGCCGCAGCTTTCCGAACTCGGCTCCTTCGAAGGCGACCTGCCGGAGGAAGCGCGGAATCTCCCGCCCGCCGACTACCGTTCCAAGGTGCTGGTCGCGGCCGCGGGCCCGGCAGCGAACCTGCTTTTCGCCCTCCTGCTCGGCACGGTGGTCTGGAGCCTGGGCATCAATGTGCCGGCGGAACTGAATCGCACCGAGATCGGCGAGGTCACCCGCGAGATCCAGAACAGCGAAGGCAAGTCCGTGCCCGGCCCCGCCGCCGCCGCCGGGCTGCAAGCCGGGGACGTCATTCGCAAAATCGACGGCAACGCCGTCACCAACTACCAGGAAATCTTCACCGCGATCGTGCTGGGTTCCCAGGTGGATGCCGCCGGGCACCGCGCGGTGAGCGTGACCTTCGAACGCGACGGCGTGCTGCAAACCCGCCAGGTCCTCCCCGTCCTGACGGGCAGCGAAGGCTTCCGGACCATCGGCATCTCGCCGCGAACCGACCTCGTCGTCGACAAGGTCAGCCCGGACTCGGCCGCCGCGCAGGCGGGGCTGCTCGCGGGGGATCGCATCCTGGCGGTCGACGGCAAACTGCTCACCCGCCGGGACGAACTGCGCGACCATTTCCAAAAGAAAAATTCGGAGCCGAGCGTCCTGACCATCCAACGCGACGGCAAGGAGGTCCGCGCCTCCCTCCAACCCCGCCAGCAAACCATCGAGGGCCAGACCGCCTTCCTGATCGGCGTGGTCTGGCGGATCGAGACCGTCACGATTCATCCCTCGCCGTTTGCGCAGATCGGCGAAGCGATGAGCCAGGCCTACCAGACGCTGGCCAGCTTGCTGAACCGCAAGTCCGACATCGGCGTGCGCCACATGAGCGGCATCGTCGGCATCGTCGACAACCTGCAGCAGGCGGCGACCTTCGGGCTGATCCCGGCCCTCGCCTTCCTGATCACGATCAACGTCTCCCTGGCCATTTTCAATTTGCTGCCGATCCCCGTGCTCGACGGCGGCCACATCGCCTTTGCGACGCTCGCGAAGCTGCGCGGCAAACCGCTGAATCCAAATCTCATGCAGAATGCCGTCGCGGCGTGCTTCGTCATGCTGATCGGCCTGATCGTTTACGTGAGCTACAATGACATCCGGCGCGCGATCAAGTACCGCTGGGATGACCGGCCGGCCGTGACGGCCCCGGCGGCGCCGGCCAAGTCCGCGGAACCGGCCAAGCCGTAGGCATTGTTCATTTTTCGTTGTTCAATGTTCATTGTTCGTTGGTCATCTCCGAAATGAACATTGAACGATGAACGATGAAAATTGAACATTAACCCATGTCCTACTGCGCGTCCCGCTACCATACGCTTCGCCGCCGCACCGTTGAGGTGAAAGTCGGGGGCGTCGGCGTGGGCGGCGCCAACCCGGTGCGCATCCAGTCGATGACGACGAGCGACACGCAGGATGTGGCCGCGACGGTGAAACAGTCCATCGCCCTGGCCGAGGTCGGCTGCGAGATCGTGCGCATCACCGCGCCCAATGTGGCCGCGGCGAAATGCCTGCGGGAGATCCGCACGCAATTTTCCGCCGCGGGTTTCGGTCACGTGCCGCTGGTGGCGGACATCCATTTCCTGCCCTCCGCCGCGATGGAAGCGGTCGAGCACGTGGAGAAGGTCCGCGTGAATCCGGGCAACTACGCGGACAAAAAGAAATTCGCGGTCAAGGAATACACGGACGCCGACTACGAGTCCGAGCTCCAGCGCCTGCACGAGGCGTTTTCGCCGCTCGTGCGGCGATCCAAGGAACTGGGCCGCGCCATGCGCATCGGCACCAATCATGGTTCGCTGTCCGACCGCATCATGAACCGTTACGGCGACACGCCGCTCGGCATGGTGGAGAGCGCCCTGGAATTTCTCCGCATCGCGCGCAGCCACCGCTATCACGACATCATCCTGTCGATGAAGGCCAGCAACCCGAAGGTCATGATCCAGGCCTACCGGCTGCTCGTGGAGCGCATGGCGCAGGAGGACATGCATTATCCGCTGCATCTCGGCGTCACCGAGGCGGGCGACGGCGAGGACGGCCGCATCAAGAGCGCGATCGGCATCGGCAGCCTGCTCCTGGACGGCTTGGGCGACACGATCCGCGTGTCGCTGACCGAGGACTCCGTTTACGAGATCCCGGTGGCGCGGGCCATTGCGGACAAGGCGATTAGCCTGTGGCCAACCCCGAACGCCGAACGCCCGAACTCTTCATCGGAAGTTCAAAGTTCGACGTTCGCTGGTCTACGTTCGGAGTTGCTCCTGAGCGATTCGATCGACCCGTATCATTTTACCCGCCGCGAGACCGCCGTCCTGAAATTTTCGGACAAATGCCCGGTCGGGCCTGAGCAACCCCCGCGGGTCATCGTGCGCACCACGCTGGCGGGACTCGCCGATGCCACCCAGGCGCTCAGCGGACCCCGGTTGAAGGATACGCCGGCGGAAGGTTTGCTGGTGCCGGTCGGTTCCGTGGCCGAGATCGAAGCCTGTCGGGCGGGCTTCATGCCCGCCGTGGCGGGAGCCAGCCCCGATCATCCGGTTCAATTCCTGGCCTTGGAACTGGCGCCCGCGCTCACGCCAGCGGAGCTCAAATCCGCGATTTCGAATTTCAAATTCCCCCTCCTGCTCGTGCGCCGCTTCGACACGGGGGAAGCCGACCGGTTGACCGCGTTTGCCGAGGTCGTGCGCGGGCTGGGTTACTCCCTCGCGATTGAGATCGAGCCGGAAAATTTCTGGCCGTACGAGTCGGTGATCCGTCAGCTCGGCGACGATCGCCTGGTCTTCACCTTGTCCGCCCGGAGAGGCACGGCCATCGCCGCCCACGCCATTGGCGCCTACCGGCGGCTGCTGGAGCACCTCAAGGCCGCCGGTTCCCGCGCGCCCATCTGGATTCGCAACACGCCGGGCACGGCGGTCCAGGGCGACAACAGTTTCCTTTCCAAGCTGCTGGAGGCCAGTTTCCTGACCGGCAGCCTCCTGTGCGATGGCGTGGGCGATCTGGTCAGCATCGAGACCGAGACGGACGCAGCTCGCGCCACGAAACTGACCTACAACGTGCTCCAAGGCGCCGGGGCGCGGATTTCGAAGACGGAGTTTGTGGCGTGCCCCAGTTGTGGTCGGACGCTTTTTGACCTGCAGACGACGACCCAGCGGATTCGCGCCCAGACCGGTCACCTGAAGGGCGTAAAAATCGCCATCATGGGCTGCATCGTGAACGGCCCGGGCGAGATGGCCGACGCGGATTTTGGTTACGTCGGCGGCGCCCCGGGCAAGATCAACCTCTACGTCGGCAAAAACTGCGTCCAATACAACATCCCCCAAGCCGAAGCCGACGCCCGCCTGATCGCCCTGATCCGCGAGCACGGCAAATGGGCGGATCCCGAAGCGCATCAAATTTCGCTCACCGAGTGAGCGAAATTTGCCCTCCGTCTTCTCCGCCATAGGCTTGGCGACGGCGGAAGCCTTGGCGTAGGAGGGCAGCTGGCGAATGCCTGATTTCCGCAGGGAAGATCGCCGTGCGATCGAAAGCGAAGGGCTCGATCGAAATCGAACGAACCGGGATCGAAAGGAGCAACCGTCGTCAGACGGCTGGCGACGACTCAACGCGTGCGCACACGGGCCAGCCGTCTCACGACGGCTGCTACTTTTCTGGGTGTAGCGCCCGCGCTCGCCGCGGGGCCGGGCTCGAAGCCGCGGTCGCCGCACGGCCCGCCGACCAGCGGCGGCCCTACAGGCGAACCGAAACAAAAGTCTCGATCGAAATCAAAGGTAGCAACCGTCGTCAGACGGCTGGCGACGACTCAACGCGTCCGCACACGGACCAGCCGTCTCACGACGGCTGCCACTTTCTGAGTGTAGGGCCCGCGCTTGCCGCGGAGCCGGGCTTGAAGCCGCGAGCGCCGCACGGCCCGCCGACCAGCGGCGGCCCAACAGGCGAACCGAAACAAAAGTCTCGATCGAAATCAAAGGTAGCAGCCGTCGTCAGACGGCTGGCGACGACTCAACGCGTCCGCACACGGGCCAGCCGTCTCACGACGGCTGCTACTTTTCTGGGTGTAGGGCCCGCGCTTGCCGCGGGGCCGGGGCTGAAGCCGCGAGCGCCGCATGGCCCGCCGGCGAGCGGCGGCCCTCCATCGATGTCCTTAAAAAAATTCCATGCCGGTTCACCGGTGAACTCGCGAAAAAACTTCGCGGAACATCTCCCCGCCAAATCGACGATGCGCGAAAAATTCGGTTTCCGAGGGGAAATCGAGCCCCGGGCTGGGTCGCGCTATCGCAACACCAAAATGGGAAAAGTTATCAGTGCCTGGAGTGTGAACAACATGTCGGAAAGTTGCTATTGAAACGCATTTTTTGATTCACGTTACTCGCAAAGTAATTTTTAAACGTCGTTCTCAGCGACCGCTCTTTGCCAACTCCGCAGCGCACTCCGTGCACCGACTCGTCCAGGGCTTCCTTAGACACTGGCCATTAGTCACTTTACCCCGCAGTTCACAATCTGCCGGATGAGTGACGGCCTGATCCCCCTTTCCCTCCGAGTAGACGCGCACGACAGGACGATTCGGAGTTGCTGAACCGGGGCTTTAGCTGGGATGTTAATAATCCCGTCATTTCTCTGCCTGTCATGCCCCACTCCGTCCTCCAGACCAGCCTCTGGGAAACCGTCAAATGCGACCTCAAGGGACTGTTTCCCGAGGATGTGTTCGCCATGTGGTTTGAGCCCATCCGCTGCGTCGAGACCGCCGAGGACTCGCTGACGCTGGGCGTCCCGAACGATTTCGCGGCGATCTGGATTCACGACAACTACCTCGATTTGATCTCGCAGCGCCTGCGCCTGGCCGCCGGCCGCATGGTGCACGTCACGCTGAAGAAGATGGACCAAGGTCCCGCGACCGCGGCCTCGCGCCTGCCGGCCGTCGAGCCGAAGGGCCGGCCCGCCGCAAAGCGCCCGCTGCGCTACGACGAGCGCATGGCCGCCGCCAGCTCGCTCAACCCGCGCAACACGTTCGAGAACTTCGTCGTCGGCCCCAACAACCAGCTCGCCCACGCCGCGGCCCTCGCCGTCGCCCAGGCCCCCGCGCAGGCCTACAATCCCCTTTTCCTCCACGGCGCCACCGGTCTCGGCAAGACCCACCTGATGCACGCCATCGGGCACAGCATCCTCCAGCGCAACCCGGAGGCCAAGGTCGCCTATCTTTCGACCGAGAAGTTCACCAACGAGTACATCCACGCCATCCAGGAGAACGCCCTGACGAAGTTCCGGCAGCGTTACCGCAGCGTGGACGTCCTGCTGATCGACGACATCCAGTTCCTCGCCGGCAAGGAGCGCATCCAGGAGGAGTTCTTCCACACCTTCAACGATCTCTTCGAATCGCAGAAGCAGATCATCCTCTCGAGCGACCGCCCCGTCACGGAGATCGCCACGCTCGAGGCGCGTTTGGTTTCCCGTTTCCAGTGGGGCCTGTCCGCCGACATCCAGTCGCCCGATTTCGAGACCCGCGTCGCCATCCTGAAGACGAAGGCCGCCACCCTGAAGATCGACCTGCCGCCCGCGGTCGTCGATTTCATGGCGCAGCACATCTCGAAGAATATCCGCCGCCTCGAGGGCGCCCTGATCAAGATTTCCAGCTACGCCGCGCTCACGGGCAAGGCCCTCGACCTCGCCACCGCCGAGCACCTGCTGAAGGACGTGCTGATGGAGGAGGCCCAGAATCGCCTCAACATTGAGGGCATCCAGAAGCGCGTCGCCGACCATTACCAGATCCGCCACTCGGACATGACGAGCAAGCGCCGGCCCAACGCGATCGCGTTTCCCCGCCAGATCGCCATGTATCTCTGCCGCCAGCTCACCCGCCACTCCCTCCAGGAAATCGGCGAGGCCTTCGGCGGCCGCGACCACGGCACCGTCATCCACGCGGTGAAGACCGTCGAGAACATGATGGACCAGGACGATTCCGTCCGCGGCAGCGTGGATTTCCTGAAGACGCAATTGGCGAAATAAGGCCAGCTCCCAACACATCCCTCCTGGCCCGGCTTCCTGCCGGGCCTTTTGTTTTTCTGGAGGGTCGGTCTTCTGACCGACCATGGCCGGTGCGGAGACCGGCCCTCCACCGATACGCTGCAATCGCCCGGTTTGACTCTCAGCTCCCAGCTCTTATCTCTCAGCTCCTTCCCATGTCCCTTTCTCCCGAACAAAAGCAAGCGGTCGCCACCTGGGTCGCGGCCGGCGACAATCTCTCCGCGGTCCAAAAGAAGCTCGCCGAGCAGTTCAAGGTCTCGATGACCTACCGCGACGTGCGGTTCCTGGTCGATGACCTCGACCTCGCC
This sequence comes from uncultured Oleiharenicola sp., assembly GCA_964515595.1. GTDB lineage: Bacteria > Verrucomicrobiota > Verrucomicrobiia > Opitutales > Opitutaceae > Lacunisphaera. The sequence goes on from CAZEUN010000013.1 coordinate 26,457, forward strand.
CTGAAGGACGCCGCGCCGAAGGTCGACACGTCGGACGTCAGCAAGACGCCGGCGCCGGTCGGAGCCCCGTCCCGCCCGCCCGAGAAGAAGGGCCTGATCGACCAATTGAAGGAGAAGGTCGGCATGGCGCCCGACGGGATCGAGGAAACCGATGATTTGCCGCCCGACGAAATGCAGGAAGGCGCCGACGATTATCCCGCCGAGCCGGCGGGAGCCGGCCAGATCTCCGTCGACCTCGACCGCATCGTCCGCCCCGGCTTCATGGTCAGCGGCACTGTGACTTTCAGCGATGGCGTGAGCGGCAAGTGGGCGCTCGACCAGATGGGCCGCCTGATGCTGGAGACCCCGCAAAAGGGCTACCAGCCCAGCGCCCCCGACGTGCAGGCCTTCCAGCGTGAGCTGCAGGCGCAATTGCAGCGGCAGGGGTATTAAGGAAGGCGCGTCCTGGCGGGAGGGTTTCGGTGGGAAGGTGCCGGTGGGAGGGGTTTTATACCCCGACGATCCCTACACACCCCGCCCTTTGGGCAGCAGCCTCCGCCAAGCCCCTCTTCATCCGGAACGATGCAATTGAACCGCGAAGGGCGCGAAGGTCCGCGAAGGTATACCGGGAAAATCCTGATTTTGCCCGGGATCACGAAAGAGTGAGTACGGCAAGGCATCACCGAGGATCAGGCCTGACTCGCGATCTTCGCGTTTCTTCGCGTCCTTCGCGGTTTCTACTGAATCGTTCCGGCTCTATAGGGGACTTCAGCCGGCGGGGATGGCATGGAATCCCCTCTATGAAGAGGGGTCGACTCGCGCCAGCGAGACGGGGGTGTGTAGCGTGCCCGCTTGCCGCGCTTTCCGGGGGAACCCCCGCGGTTAACTCCCCTCCAGCAGCTTGAGAAAGCCCGTCTCGTCGATCACCGCGACGCCCAGCTCCTTCGCCTTCTCGAGTTTGGAACCGGCCTCGGCGCCCGCGAGGACGTAGCTCGTCTTCTTGCTCACGCTGCCGCTGACCTTGCCGCCGGCGGCCTCGATTTTCGCCGAGGCTTCCTCGCGCGACATCGACGGCAGCGTGCCCGTGAGCACGAAGGTCTTGCCGGCAAACAGGCTGCTGGTGGCGGTCTGCACCGGCACCTGCGGCTGCAGGCCGGCCTGGAGCAAGGCCTCCGCGGTGGCGCGATTGCGCGGATCCTGGAAAAAACCGGTGATCGCCGCGGCCATCGTCGAGCCGATGCCGGCAATGACGCTCTCCTTGTTCGCAATGAAATGATCCGTCGTGGCATTCATCAGCTTCTCCAAGCTGCGGAAATGACTCGCCAGATCCTTGGCTGCGGCGACGCCGACGTGGGGAATGCCGAGCCCGTGAATGACGCGCCACAACTCGCGCTGCTTGCTGGCCTCGATCGCCGCCAAGAGATTGTCCGTGGATTTTTCCACGCTCTTGCCGAGGGTGAGCAGATCCTCGCGCTTGAGTTGGTAGATGTCGGCCAGGCCCTTCACCCACCCCTTCGTCACGAGTTCGTCCACCATCGCAACGCCGAGCCCGTCGATGTCCAGGCAGGCCTTGGAAACGAAATGACTCAGCCGCCGCCGCACCTGCACCGGACATTCGTAATTCGGACAGCGCAAAGCCACCTCGCCCTCGAGTTGGACCACCGGCGTGCCGCATTCCGGGCACTTCTCGGGAAACTGGTAGGGCACGCATTCCGGCGCGCGGCGCTTCGTATTCACCTCGATGACCGCGGGAATCACCTCGCCGGCCTTCTCGACGAGCACGTAGTCGCCGATGCGGATGTCCTTCCGCTCGATCTCATCCTTGTTGTGCAGCGTGGCGCGCTGCACCGTCGTTCCGGAAAGAATCACCGGCTCGAGCTCCGCGACCGGCGTGAGCACGCCGGTGCGACCGACCTGGATCGTGATCGCGTTGATTTTCGTCTCGGCGCGCTCCGGCTCGAACTTGTAGGCGATCGCCCAGCGGGGCGCCTTGCTGGTGCTGCCCGCGGCGCGACGCAGGCCGAATGAATCGAGCTTGGTCACGGCCCCATCGGTGCCGTACGCAAAATCGTGCCGCATGCGGTCCAGTTCGCCGACCGCCTTCCAAGCCTCATCGATACCGTCCGCGGTCCAGTATTTCTCCACCGTGGGCAGGCCCCAGCGTTTCACGAGCTCGAGGAATTCGCTGTGGGCCTCGACGACCGGCGGCTCGCAGTAGCCGATGCCATAGAGGACAATCTCCAGCTTGCGCCGCGCGACCTCGCGCGAGTCGAGTTGCTTGATCGTGCCGGCGGCGAGATTGCGCGGATTGGCGTAGACCGCCTCGCCCGCCTCCTCGCGCTCCTTGTTGATGCGCTGGAATTCGCCGGTGGTGAGATAGATTTCGCCGCGGATTTCAACAAAGTCGGGGAACGGGTGGTGGTTGTCCGCCTTCAGCGTGTGCGGGAGCGAATAGATGGTCTTCGCGTTGACCGTGATGTCATCGCCTTCCTCGCCATTCCCGCGCGTGACGGCGCGCGTGAGCTTTCCCTTCTCGTAGGTCACGCTCACGGCCAGGCCGTCGATCTTGGGCTCCACGACGTACGCCAGCGCCTCGCGCTCGAACTGCTTCACCAGGCGTTGATGAAAGGCGCGGTATTCGTCCTCCGAGTAAGTGTTGTCGAGACTCTGCATCGGCTGCCGGTGCCGGTAGGTTTGAAACCCCTCCGCCCGGTCGTCGCCGACCTTCGCCGTCTGCGTGCCCTTCAGCGTGAACTGCGGAAACTGTTTCTCCAAGTCCGCCAGTTCCCGCTCCAGCTTGTCATACTCGCGGTCGGAAATCTCCGGCTTGGCCTGCCGGTAATACAGCTCCGCATGGCGGGCCACCTCCGCGTGGAGTTCGGCGATCCGTTTCTGCGCATCGGCGGGAGTCATGCACACAAATTAGGCAGAGGTTCCGGGCAAATTTCAACCCGGGCTTTGCAGGATCGATTCTCGGAATCCCTTGTCTCCATGTCTGTCATGCTTGCTCCACAAATCGCCCGATTTCCGCACGTGCCCCCGGCTTTTCGAAGGCACTTCCGTGGGTCGGGCTGGCTGCTCGGTTTTGCCCTGCTGCTCCCGGCCGCCGCGGGAGATTTCGAAAAATCGACCGCCTACTTCAATAACCTCTATGGCCTGCCGGAGTCGACCCGGTCTGCTTCTGCCTACGAATTCCGACAGGCCGGGGCGACGGTCGTGGTGACAGGGCGTTTTGCGGTGCGGGAATATCGCCGCCCCGATCTGCAGATCGAAGCCGTCTTCCTGCTACCTGATCTCCGACTGGCGGCGGTCACCCTTCAGCGACCACGGGCTTGGACATTCGGTGAATTCGAGGGTGAATTGGCGGCCTACGGTTCGCGGTGGCGACGGCTAAACCGCAACTTCCTTCTCAGCCCGGCGGGAGTCCACGCAACGTATGAAGGCCATGCGCTCCATTTCATTTCCCCGGAAATCGCGGGTTTAATGGAGGAACAGGTGGACAAACAATAACACCGCGAACCCATTATTAATCATCCATCGCTCTACGAACGATGCGGGGAAAATGGTCGGGCTGGTGAGATTCGAACTCACGACCTCTTGCACCCCATGCAAGCGCGCTACCAGACTACGCTACAGCCCGATGATTCATCGGAAGGGCGAAGAAGACCCATGGCCCAGCCCTACGCAAGCCCTTTTCGCCCCGAAATCCGGACACTTTTAACCACGGATTGCGCAGATGAACACGGATTTGGAGGGAGCCGAAAAATCACTCCCTGACAGGTATTTCCCGCCTTGATCCGCGCCATCCGTGTAATCCGTGGTCAAAAACCCGCCCCCTGAAAAATGCTGCATTCCCGGCAAAGAGCCTTCATCTAGCTGCCCGGGATTGTCCTCATAGCTCAGCTGGATAGAGCATCGGTTTTCTAAACCGACGGTCGCGTGTTCGAGTCACGCTGGGGACGCCACCCTTCGCTGAAGCTTCGGGTGGCACGGCCCCGCTTCGCTGAAGCTTCAGCCGTCGCCAAGGCTTTGGCTGACAAGTCGGGGGGACGGCCTTGCGTCGCTCCTTCGGCGCTACGGGGGACACGCCCCGTCTCGGGTGCTTCCCCGATGGGGATTTGAGATATTCGCATAAGCCGCGCAGAAAGATTCCCGGTTAAACCAACGTGGAAGCCGCCCAGCGGGGCCAGCGATTCCAGAATATAGACATAGGCAAAATCGTTCACGTGATTCGGCCCGCTCTCCTCTCCCGGCGCACGGTGGCGCCGAAGCCCGCCTCCGTCCTACGGCGCGGCAGCCTTCGCCAAGGGCATTCTGAGTTTGCGTCAGAATACCGTCTTACTGGCTGGCCGTGCCAACCGTAGCCTGACTCGCCGGCGGGAGTGAAGGCCCTCCTGCGCCAAGGCTTCGGAGGGCAACCTTCACCTCCGCATTGCTACGGCGAAGGTTGGTGGAGCAGATCGGGATCAAACCGACGACCTCGTCGTTGCGAACGACGCGCTCTATCAACTGAGCTACTGCCCCAAAAGTGGAACGGCTTAATTGAAGCACGGTTCGGCCGGAGTAAACCAAAATTTTCCTGCCCTGCTACCCCCTCCCCCACCGCGATTTAACGTGGCGGTCACTTTGGCTCTGAAATTGCTGTTGCCGTCCGCTCGCGCAGGGCGAAAGACAATCCTCCGCCTTTAACTTAAAACAGAAACCAACCATGAAAAAGACCACCAAGAAGACCGTCGCCGCCGCCAAGGCTGTCGCCAAGCCCGTCGCGAAAGCCGCGGCCAAAGTCGCCGTGAAAGCCGTCAAGGCCGCCAAGACCCTGGCCGCACCGGCCAAGAAAAAGACCGGCGAGCCGCCGGTCACGTTCATCTCCGCCCAGATCGACATCGGCTTCGGCAACCTGCTCTTCCTGCGCGGCGCCGGCCCCGGGCTGAGTTGGGACCGCGGCATTCCCATGGATTGCGTGGGCACCGGTCTTTGGACCATCAGCGTGAAGAACGCGGCCAAGCCGGTCGTGTTCAAGGTCCTGGTGAACGATCTCTCGTGGAGCAGCGGCGAGGATTACGTGGTGTCCCCAGGCCAGAGCGTGACGATCACGCCGGGATTCTGAGGAAATCAAGCGGCGTCGGGGCGCCCCCACCCGCTTGTAGCCGAACGCGTGAGCGTTTGGTTGGTCGCAGCGCCACCTCCTGGCCACGTTCGATGCACCCCCGAGCTGCCCCCCTGGGGAAGGTCGTCTGCGAATGGCACGCGTTCGGCTCCGGGTTGCCTAGCCTAGTCCGACAGGTCCGGGTTCACCGCGAGCAACGCGGCGCGCACGTCGTCCGCATCCAATTTCGAGCCGTCCGCCTTCACGGCCGGGAGCACCCGGCTGTGCATCTTCACGCGTGAGAATGGCCAGGGGATGTACAACCGGTCCCAGCTCTTCAGCCGCCAGGCGCGGGTGAACTCGGCGCCGAGGAGCACCATCGGGGCATGGTTCCGACGCGTCACCACCAGCACGCCGGGCTCGACCGTGTAGAGCGGGCCGCGCGGGCCGTCGGGCGTGATGCCGACGTCATGCCCCTCGCGCATCTTCTCGATGAGCACCTTGGCCGCCTCGCGGCCGAAATTGCTGCTGGAACCGCGCACCGGCACGATGCCGAGCAGGCGATAGAACGCCGCGAGCCAGGCCCCGTCCTTGCTCGCGCTCACCAGGCCATAGACGGCCCGCTTGAAACGATAGCGGCGGAAAAACGCGGAGGACAAAAAGAGCCGGTTGTGCCAGAGCACGATGGCGGCCGGTTGCTCGGACCACGTCAGGTTCGCCAGCGTGGCGGCGTCGGCCTCGATCCGCAGCGTGCGCACCCAGAGCCGCAGCACCAGCGCCACCAGCCACAGCAGGGCGCGACGCCAGCCGGTGACTTCGTTGATGGAGGGTGCGACGTCCGTTTGCAGGCCGTCTTTATGCGCCGAAGCCGCCCCGGCCGCCAAGTTAAACCTTCGAACCGGCGGAAACCTTGAAAACTAAAATCGCTCACCGCGAATCCGGAAATCGCCAAACCGTCCGGATTGACTCAATTTTCCAGATTCCCGATTCCCGCTTTTCGATTTCACGATGCCTTTTCCTCCTGCGTTCCCACCCTGCCCCCACCTGCCGCCGGCGCCCGTCACCATGGATGCCCGCGCGCTCACGGCCCACGGGGATGAGCGCGACGCGGAATTCTATCTCACCGCGCTGACCTACGCCCAATACCTCTGGCAGCGCGGCCAGGCCGCCCGCGCCATCCTCAAGCTCGACCGGGCCCTGCTGTCGGACGTCCGCGGCCACGAGGACGAGTTGCGCCAGTGGCCCCTGCCCTACGAGGCCATGGCGTGGCTGCTCAAGCACACTCCGCCCGATGTCTTCATCGGCAATCCGCGCGTGCATTTCCAACACCTCGCCGATCGCATGAACGAGCCGCGCCGCGAGCAACGCCGCTGGCGCACCTGGGCCTGCTGGGCGATCGCGCGCGCCGTCCGCCCGGAATTCCCGGCGGACCCGAAGCATGCGGTGGAGGAACCCAGTCTCGAAGTGATCGCCCGAAGGCTCGCGGAGCACGGTTCACCGGAGGAGGCCGCGCTTTGGGCGGGAGTCATCAAAAAAATGTAGAGCCGCCGCTGGCCGGCGGGCCGTGACGCGTCCGCACTTTCAATCCCGGCTCAAGGCCGCTGCCGGGAATACACCCTCCCGGCAGCGGCTGAACTGACCACCCAACACTACGGACTAGGCAACGTGAGGCCCGGCCGGCTCCTTTCATAAATCCTTCCAAAGGGCGCTTGACACCCCCTTCTCGGATTCTACTTTTCGGCCTCTTTCCCGTCTCACGGGGTGGTAGCTCAGTTGGTTAGAGCGTCTGCCTGTCACGCAGAAGGTCGCGAGTTCGAGTCTCGTCCATCCCGCCATTTTAAACCCTGCAAACCAGAAGGTTGCAGGGTTTTATTTTTTTAGAATCCAAGGCAAATCCGATCTCGGAAACCGAGGTATCCGATGATTTCGCAAAGGTACGGGCGGGCAGGACGAAAGGAGGGCGACGCCTGCGGAAAGGAGTACCTTACTTGGCGTTCCCTTTCAGCCAGAATGGTGAAGGTGTATGCTCGGCGGCAAACAGGGCTTCAAAGCGCTCCACGAGCTGCGGATGTCCGGCGGCGACGTTTCGTTTTTCGAACAGGTCCGACGAAAGATCATAAAGTTCCATCGCGCCGTCGGCCGAGGGCTTGATCGCCTTCCACCGGCCGATCCGTCCGGCCTGCTGGAAGCCGCGCTCATAAAATTCCCAATAGAGCGGGCGTTCCTCCAGCGCCGGTTGGCGCCGGCCTCTCCACAGCGGGAGCACGCTGGCCCCGTCGTTGGGCGGCGCCGCCACGCCAGCCAGATCGGCGAACGTGGCGAATAAATCGACCAGCCCCCAGGGCGTCGCCTCGCGGCTGCCGGCGGGCGACTGACCGGGCCAGCGCACGATCGCCGGCACCCGGATGCCGCCCTCCGAAAGATCGCGTTTGATCCCGCGCAGCGGTCCGCTCGATTGGAAAAAATCCGGATCATGGCCGCCTTCGCGATGCGCCCCGTTGTCCGAGGTGAAAATGACGACGGTGTTTTGGTCGAGGTTCAGCTCACGCAACAATGCCAGCATCCGCCCGACGTCGGCGTCCAGCCGGGTCACCACGGCCGCGAAGCGCTTTTCGGCCTCCGGCCAGTCGCGCGCGGCGTATTCGCCCAGCGCGGGAATTTCCATGCCGACCGGCAACGACTCGTTGTTCGCATGCGGCAGGGTCGGCGCAAAATACAGGAAGAAGGGCCGGTCGCGGTTGGTCCGGATAAAATCGAGCGTCTCCTGGATGAACAAATCCTCGGCGAAGACCGCGCGATTGCTCGAGACCCCCGTGCCGAGCGGGCCCTCTTGGGGAACCTCGTTGGGCAGCCGGATTCTTGCCTCGTTCCGCCAGAGGAACGAGGGGTAGGAATTGTGCGCGTGCGTCTGATTGAGATAACCGAAAAATGAATCGAATCCCTGGCGCGTCGGCATCCCGGAAGCCTCCGGTCCGGCGTCGCCCAGGCCCCATTTTCCCACGGCTCCGGTGACGTAGTTCGCGCGCCGGAAAAGCTGCGCCAGCGTCACGTCCTCCGGTTGCAACGCCAGCGCCGGCGGCTGGCGCGGCCGATCCCCGGCGTTGCCGCGCACGCGGGCATGACCGGTGTGCAGGCCGGTCAGGAGCGCGCATCGCGACGGCGCACAGACCGGCGCCGCGGCGTACACGTCCGTGAAAACCGTCCCTTCGCCGGCCAGCTGGTCAAGTGCGGGGGTCGCGATGCGCTTTTGCCCAAACGGGCCGATATCACCGTAGCCGAGATCATCGGCGAGAATGAGGATGACATTCGGTCTTTCCGCGCGGACCGACAGGGTCGCGGCACCCACCAACAACGCGCACCAAAGGAGACGGAGCATGCTCATCGTAATTATTTGCCCAGCCCCAATGCCGCCAGCACTTCCTCGCGCAGGAGCGCGTCCCCTTCGGGAATCGGCGGGTGGCCGGTTTTCAGCGTCAGAATCATTTTCTTCGGCCCGGCGATCGTGTTGTAGGCCGCATACATCGAGGTGGGCGGGCAGACTTCATCATTGTACCCGAGCATGAAGACACTGGGCACGCGCACGCGGCGGGCAAAGTTGACGGTGTCGTAATAACGGGTCGTCGCGATTTTTTCCGGCGTCGCGTGCCGGCTTTGAGCACCGTCCTTTTCAGCCCGAAAGACGTGCGGCCAGCCGCCCGCGCGGCCATGGAGGTAGCCGGTGACGTCGGAATAGGCCGGATAGCCAACCGCGATCATGTTCACGCGGGGCGCGAGCGCCGCGGTGGCGACGGCCAGGAAACCGCCCTGGCTCCCGCCCTGCACCACCATGGTTTTGCCGTCGTAGGCGGGTTGCTTGGCGAGGAAGTCGACCGCGCGCACGCAACCCAGGATCACCCGCCGATAGTAATAGTTCTGCGGATCATCGAGCAGGAACAGGGGATAGTCCCGCAGCGCCCCGTACCGCAGCAGCTCATAGAACGGCTGCGGGTAAGTGACCGGAATGCCGTGGATGCCAATCTCGAGCGTGATCGCCCCGGCCGCGGCCAGCTCCACCTGGCCCGTGTAGCGCCGCACGCCGGCGCCGGGAACCCGCAGCAACGCGGGATATTTGCCGGGCGCCTTCGGGACGCAGAGAATCCCGAAAATCCGCGGCGCGCCGCCTACCGGGCCCGGCGAACCGATCGTGCGGAAGCTTACGTGGAAAACGTCCACGTCGGACGTGCAGGACTCCGGCAGCAAGGTCGTTTCCGCCTCCATCGGCACCGTGGCCAGCTCCTCGAGGCCCTTTTTCCAATACGCGTCGAAGTCCGCCGGCTCGGTCTGCGTCGGCTTGATTTTCTCCGGGGCAAATCCCGCCGTGGCCAGACCACGATAGGTTTTTCCATCCACCGTGGCCTCCACGATGCAGCGCAGAAATCCCGGCTCGCGCATCGAGCCGCCGCTGATCACCAGGTCCGGACGCAGGGCTTGCGGCGGAAGCGTCTTCTCGAAGCCTTCCGGGCCCAGCTTCACGCGCAATTCCACCCCGTTGAGTTCGGCATCGTCCGCGAGCACGCGCACGCGGAAATTCGCCGCGTCGCCCAAGGCGTAGGTCCAGTCCGGCCGATCCGGCGCCACGACCACCTGGATGGTGGCCCGGCGGGCCGTCGCGTGCGCCGGCACCGGATCGAGCGCGCGTAACGGTGACGCGAAGCACGCCGCGAGGGCGAAAACGAACAGGAACGCGAGCCGCCGGCGCAGGGTTTTCATAAGATTCATTTGCCCGCAGAGGCCGGGGCCTTCCAGCCGGTTTCGGGCATGAGCAGGCGATTGATGACGATCCGCGCCGGCTTCCCTCCGACGCCCCGTTGGTTCACCGCGCGGACTTCGAGGGGATTCCTCCCCGGCGCGAGCAACCAGGTCCAGCGGTCCGCGGTTTTCTTCCACACGCCCGCCGAGTCGCGCACCTCGTAATGGCTGAATCCGGGCGTGTAGGTTTCAAACTCGAGGAAGAGGCGGTCATTCCCCGGACCTTGCGAGGCCGTCACGTGCACGGTGTTGAGGTCCGGCCAGAGGTCGCGGGCGCGATCCGTATAGCGGGCATACTGGCCCTTGATCGGCGTGCGCGCGTCATACCAGCCGACGTACCCGTTCCAATAATAGCCGCCCGCGGCGTGGTTCAGCGGACGCGGCGTCGGTTGTTCCAAAAAGTTCGAGCGCGGCACCATGCGCAGCACCCGCGATTCGATGAAGCCGGTGTAGCGATAATTTTCGTGGTTCGCATAGTCGAGCGAGCTGCTGACGACCCGCGGCTGGTCCGGGCGCGCGTCGATCACCGCCTGATCGATGCGATTGTCCTTCGCCCAGTCGATGGGGCGGTCGGCGTGAAAATAATCCAGATAACGCTCATGCACCTCGAGCATGTTGAGCGGCTCCCCTGTCACCGGATCGCACAGGCAGTGATTGGGAAAGTACGCGTCGAGATACACCCACTTGCCGTAGTCGTTGCTCCAGACTTCCGCGACCTCGTGCGAGTCGAGCGCGACCAGCCGGCCCTGCCAGCCCATCGCCTGGCAGAGGCCGACCAGGAAAAGATTTTGCTGGATGCACATGCCCCCGCCGCCGCCGCGGTTGACCCGGGCGACAATCGACAGCGCGTCCCATGCGGGGAAATCGCCGGCCGGATGCGTCCACTCCCAGCGTTTCTTGGCGTAATCGCGCAATCGCACCAGCGCTTCAAACTCGGTGCGCGCGCCGCGCACGACGTCGTCGAGATTCTCCTGCTCCCGCAGCACGGCGAATTCAGGCCGGTCCAGGGCCTCCCAAGCCCAGCCGAGCGAGGAATAACGCACGGGCGGGTTGGCCAGTTCCACCACCCGCAACGCGGCGTGCGCCGGAATCGGAAAAGTCTCGCTGAACTCCGCGCGCACGCCGAGCGAGGCCAGCACCGGCGAGGTCCGCGGGTCGGTCGTCGCGAGTTCCGCCTTCAGTTGCAGGTAACGGCGGTTGAAGTCGCCCCCGGCAAACACCGCCGCGAGTTCCGCGCCGTCGCCGATCTTTTGATAAGGTTCCCAGCCGTCCACCCGCGGCCCCGGATGGATGCCCTTGCGCAGAAAATACGTGACGCGCGTGCCGGCCGGCACCGCGGCCTGGCCGGAAATTTCCAGTTTCCGCAGGGTCCGCTGGCGCGCGATGAATTCCCCTGCCCCGCCCTTCCACAAATCGATCACGGGAGTTTCCAGTTCGCCGGTGGCGACGTAACGCTTCAAGCTGAGGCGGACGGAAAACTCCGCCGCCATTCCATCCGGCAGACCGCCGCCGGCCTGCCAGGACTTGCCGCCATCGCGGGACAGGAACGAGGTCCGGCCCACCGGCGCGGGGTCTCCGCCCCCGGTCGCGAATTCATCCGCGCGCGCCACGTTCAGCCGCCAACCCTCGGCGTCGGTGGTGGCCGCGGGGCAGGCAAGCTCGATGACGTTCTCGCCGGCCTTCAACCACTCCACCGGGAAGGCGAGCCAGCGGACCGATTCCACGACCCGCCGCGGCCCGGGCGCGATTTCCGTGGCGTGGCCGTTGATTGTCACCGTGAGCGGATGCTGCAGCTTTTGCTGCGGGAACACATAAAGCTCCGCGCCCGCGGTCCGCGGATCATCGAGCGTCAGGATTTTCCGGGCGTGCACCCCGCCCCACACGGCGACGGACGAAGGCCCCTTGTCGCTGCGGCCGCCGCCGGCCGCATCGTTTTCAACCAGGACATGGCGGAAAAGCCCGACGCCGCTTTCCCCCGAGCGCTGCAGCTGCCGCGCGAAGCCGGTGTCGTAAACCTCCTGCGCGGTGGCGTTCCAGGTCGTCACGTCCTGCGCCGCGACCGCCGCCGGCGCCTTCGGAAGCAGCGCGGCGCCCCCGAGGACCATCGCCGCCACGCGAGCCACCCAGGGCCGGCTCACGAAGCGTCCTCCCGCGCGACGGCGATGCACTCGATTTCGTAATGCAGGGCCACCGGCAGGCAGTTCGTGATCGTCGTGCGGGCGGGCGCCGGCGCGGGAAAATACTCCCGGTAAAGTTCGTTGTAGCGCGCGAGGTTCGCGTCATCCCGGACGTAGTTGCGCGTCTGGATCACATGGCGCAGGTCGCTGCCCGCCGCCGCCAGCACCTTGCGCAGATTTTCCACGGAGCGCCGGAATTCGCCCTCGAAGGTGTCGGGAATGATTTTTCCCGCCGCATCGACCGAGGCCTGCCCGGAAACGAAAATCAGGTTGCCGCAGCGCACGGCGGGACTGAACGGCAAATGCGACACCGGGGTGTCGGGGGCTTGGGGATAGGTCAGCGGAGTTTTCATGAGAATTGGCAGGTGAAACTTTCCATGGGATCGAGCGGCCAGACCGGGCGCCGGATTTTTTCCCAAGGCAATGCGGCGAGGTCGCTGGTGCACGGTCCCGGTGTCGTCACATAGTATGAGTCGCTCGCGATCGGGTCATACGCGCGCTTGTGCGCGATCGCGGCTTTCACGCCGATGCAGGCAAATTCGCGCGGCTCAATCCCCTGGCTGCGCAATTGCCCGAGATCGAACGGCGGGGTCTTCCGGCTGGTCAGCAGCACGGTGACACCCGCGCTCCGCACGACTGCACACGGCCCCATCTCATAGTGCAGGCCGCTCATGGCCGCGAGATGGCTGTGGGGATCCTCGAGCGCAAAACGGCCGTCGCTCCGCGAAATGAGCGTCACTTCCACATCCACCGGGCCCATGTCCATGGTTGAGCCGCGTCCACCGATGGCCAGGCGAGCGGTATCGCCCGCGTTCGCGGCGGCCAGGGCCGCGACGGCCTGGGGATCGTTGATCACGACCAGGGCCGGGGAGACCTGGTGCTTCAGGAAGGCGCGCAGCAATCCGGTGCCGTCGCCGGCCGCACCGGCGCCGATGTTGTCGGCGGGTTCGACAAATAAAACCGGTCCCGCGTGCGCCGGGGTCCGCGAAGTCTGCACGAACCGGCCGACCACGTCGTCCGCCGGCGGATAAACCGCGTTCCCCTTTGTTCGCAGTTCCCAAGCCAGCCGGGCTCCGGCCTCCAGCACCGTCAGGTCCGTGGCCGCCGGCGCCACGGAGATCACGCTCAGCGACATGCCCGTTTCCGGCATGTCGGTGAAGGAAAAGCCCGCCGCGACATTATACGCCCAAATCTCCGGCGTGGCGGCCTCGATGCGGCGGGCAAACTCACCCAATGACTTCATCGGATCGGATTGCGTACCCGTACCCGGCGGCGCCCACACGATGGGCGGCCGGCCCCAGGTCATCTGCGGCACGCGTCCGCCGGCGAGGCACCGTGCAAGCAGCTGCGTCGCGCGCTCGCCGGTTTGTTTCGCATCGGTGTGCGGGTTCTCGCGGTAGGCCAGCAGGCCGTTGGCGAGCCGGCACATCTGCGGCGTGACGTTCGCGTGGAGATCGAGCACGCCGAAAACCGGCAAATGGAGGCCGCCCGGCAGCGCGCGGATCCGGCGGAGCAACTCTCCCTCCGCGTCGTCATGGCCCGGTGTCGCCATGGCTCCGTGCAGGACCAGGAAAATCGCCTCGAGGCCATCCGCCAGCGCGGGGCGCGCCGCCGTTTCGAATTCGCGCCAGTACTGCTCGAAAGCCGCGTCCGCCACCTTCCCGCCGGGCAGCGCCCAGGCATCGAGGGCGGGCACGACCGTGAAGCCGGATCGCTCCGCCTCGGCGAGGAAGCCGTCGGTGACCGAGCCATCGTGACGCCGGGAAAAGATTTCCCGCCCGCGAAAGACCTTGAAGTCCGCCCAGCGCGTCGGCTCGCCGACGAAGCCGTTCGTTTCCTGGAACAACCCGGCGAAAAGCACCCGCGGTTTTTTCATCCGGCGAGCCGCTTATTTTCCGGCGGCAGTCCAGGTTTCGGCGTGGCGGCGCATGCCCACCTCCGCCCGGCGGAGCGCTTCGTCGATGTCGGCCGGCGTGTGCGTGAGGCTGATCGACCAGAGCCCCCGCTCGATGGCGCGGACGCCCTCCTCCAGCAGACAACGCCGCAAATGGGCCCAGCGCGGCGCATCGTGCCGGCGCGTGTAGTCGCGGTAGTCGACGATCGCCCCCTCGGCCGCGCCCGCCTTGAGCATCACCGTGTGGAAGACCAGCCCCGGCCCCTGCGGCCGCAGCGGGAGGTCGAATTTTTTCGCCAGCACGGCCAGGCCCGCCATCAGCTGGCGGCCGAGTTGCTGGATGGACTCGGGATGCCGGGAGCCGAACGAAAGCACCTGGTCGAGCGACCAGCGGGCGGCGACGAGGCAGAGGGGATTCGCATTCATCGTGCCCGCGTGGACCACTTCGCCGGACAAAATCGGCTGCATCGCGGTGCGGGTGCCCGCCAGCGCGGCGAACGGCGTGCCGCTGGCGATCGCCTTGCCGAGGATGGTGAGGTCCGGCTTGAAACCATAATAGCCCTGTGCGCCGGCCGCCCCGAAACGGAAACCCGTGATGGTTTCATCGGCAATCATCAGCATGCCCTCTCGATCACAGAGTTCGCGAATCGTGGCCATTAAATTCGCCGCCGGCGCGATGCAGCAGGTGTTGCACAACACCGGCTCGAAAACGATCGCCGCGATCCGGCCCGAAAATTCCGCGACGCGCCGGCGGAGATGCTCGGGATCGTTCCAGCGCGCCACGACGAATTTTTCCAGGACCTCCGGAATCACGCCCTTGCTCGGGTGCCGCGCCACCGGCTGCTCGTCCGGCCCCCACTCCCCCACGGGATTGGCAAACCCCGGCAGGCCTTCATCGCTCCAGCCATGGTAGTGCCCCTCGAAGCGCAGGATCAGCGGACGGCCGGTGGCCGCGCGCGCCACGCGAAAAGCCGACAGCGCCACCTCCGTGGCCGAGTTGCTGAAGCGCACCAATTCCGCCGACGGAATCATCGCCTGCAGGCGTTCCGCCACTTCCGGTTCCAACTCGCTCTGCGCGGCCCAATGCAGGCCGAGTTTCGCCTGGGCCCCCAGTTCCTCCGCCAGTCCGGCAGGAGCGTGGCCATACAGCAGCGCCCCCTGCCCGAGTTGGAAATCCAGGTAGTGGTTGCCGTCGACATCCCAGAGATTCGGGCCGCTGCCGCGCACGAAATAGAGGGGCACCGGCACTTCAAGTTTACGGATGCCGCTGTTAACCCCGGCAGCGATGCTTTTTTGCGCACGCTGGAACAGCTCGGCGGAACGGGAAAAGGTGTAGGACATTGTGAAAAAAAGGGGCGCGGGAACGTCAGGGGCGCCTGCCAATCGGGCCATTCACCGCTTCCACTCCGTTTCACAATGCGAACTGAGCATTTCGTCAAACAAAATACTTGTTCGCGGTGAATATTTACCTAGATGTCCTGATCGAAGTCCGCGAACCGCTGGATTTCCCCTCCGCACCATGTTGATCGACAGCCACAACCACCTCGGGGCCGACCTGTATTTTTACCTGAACGGATTTTATCCCTATGCGCAGGACTTGAATGCCTTGGTGACCGAAGGTCGCCGGCATGGGGTGGACCGCTGGGTGGTGTTCCCGATGGTCGCGAACGCCTGGTTCGACCCGTCGGCGATGCGGGCCGGAAAATTGCTGCCCGGCGGACCCGAGAAGATTCCCTACGCGTTCGAAAACGAGCGCATGCTCCGCGAGATCTACGAGCAGTTTCCCGATTTGGGCCGCCTGACCATTCCGTTTGCGATGCTCGACCCGGAACGTGAACCCGCCGCCCAGGTAAAATTCCTCCGCGAATTGCACCGCCGGTTTCCTTTTCACGGATTGAAGATCCAGGCCACGATGATCCAGGCGGACGCGGGCGCGCTGCTGACGACGGGCCGGGCGTTTCTCGAACTCGCGGAGGAACTCGATCTGCCCTTCCTGATTCATTCCAGCGTGGTGGCCAACGATCCGTGGTCGGAGGCCGGCCTGCTGCTCCGCATCGCGGAAGCCTCGCCGCGCAACCGTTTCTGTCTCGCCCACTCCTGCCGCTTCGACCGGGCGTACCTCGACCGGGTCGCGGAACTGCCCAATACCTGGTTCGATTGCTCGGCTCACATCATCCATTGCCAGGGCGCCGCCCGGGAACTCGGCTTCGTCGCCGAACCGGCCCGGCGGTTTGCCGCCGACTACCGGAATCCCGCCGCGGTGCTGCGCGCCCTGGCGGACGCCTACCCGACCAAGTTGATCTGGGGTTCGGACACCCCGTTCGAAAGCTTCGTCGGCCAGGGGGAGTCCGGGATGATTTCCCTGCGCTGCACCTACGAGGAAGAGATTGCGTGCCTGCGCTCGCTCCCCGAGAAAATCCAACAGGCCATCGCCCACGACAATCTGCTGGCGCTGCTCAAACTCAAAGATGACACCGTTCTCACTCGCGCCTAGCGCGGCCCTGGTGACTGGCTCGTCGCGCGGCATCGGTCACGCGATTGCCACCGCGTTGCAAGCCGCGGGGGCCAAAACGATTTTCCATGGTGAGGATCAGGCCCCGCCGGCCGCGATGCCGGCCGGCGCGACCTACCTCGCCGCCGACCTGTTCGATCCCGCGACCCCGGACAAGCTGATCGCCGCCGCGTTCGCCGCCCGGCCGGAACTCGACCTGCTCGTCTGCAACGCCGGCATGGCTTCCGATGGCGCCTTCCTCGACGTCGGGCTCGGCCAGTGGGAACGCACCCTGAACCTGAACGTCCGCGCCGCTTATTTCGTCGCCCAAAGCTTCGCCCGGGCCCTCGTGGCCCGCCAGCGCCCGGGCGCCATCGTGTTCACGTCGTCCACGAACGGCTTCCAGCCCGAGGAGGGCTGCAGCGTTTACGACATATCGAAGGGAGCGCTGGTGATGATGATCCGGGCGCTGGCGGTCGACCTCGCCCCCCAGCACATCCGGGTCAACGGCATCGCGCCCGGGCTGATCCGGACCGGCCTGACCTCACCCATTCTCGACGCCCTGCCCGAGCGCCGGCGGCATTATGAAAAGAAAATCCTCCTCGGCCGTCTGGGCACGCCGGAGGATTGCACCGGGGCGGTGACGTTCCTGCTTTCCCCCGCGGCCGCCTATGTGACGGGGCAGATTCTCGTGGTCGACGGCGGATTGACTGTCGGCCAGGTCGGAAAAATGTGACGCCATGAAATCCCCGACCCTCGTGGACGAGCTGTTGACGCCCGCCGTGCTGGTGGATCAGACACGCCTGGCCCGGAACATCGGCGCGATGCAGGCGGTTTGTGATGCCGCGGGCGTCGAACTGCGGCCCCACATCAAGACCCACAAGCTCGTGCCGATCGCCCGCATGCAACTCGCCGCCGGGGCGCGGGGGCTGACGTGCGCCAAGTTGGGCGAAGCCGAGGCCATGCTGCCCTCGGGGGTGCAAAGCCTGTTCATCGCCCACGGCCTCGTCGATCCGCGCCAGGCACCCCGGCTCGCCGCGCTCGTCGAGCGAACCGCGGATTTTCGCGTCGCGGTGACCAGTGAAGCGCAACTCGGTCCCTTGACCGCGCTGGCGCGCGCGGCGGGAAAAAAAATTTCCGTGATGATGGCTCTCGACAGCGGCCTGGGACGGGAGGGCGTTCGCAGTCCGGAGGCCGCCCAGCGCCTGGCCGGCCAGATCGCGCGCGCGCCGCAATTGGAGTTGCGCGGTTTCTACACCCACGAGGGACATTTCTATGCGACGGCGCCGGCCGAGGCCGCGCGGCAAACCCGCGAGTTGGTGGACCGGCTTTGCGCCTGGCGCGATGCCATCGATCCGGGCCTGGCCCTGTGGCCCGGTTGCAGCGTGACCGCGGAAGCGATCGCGAGGCAAAGTGCCGGCCGCGTGCAGGCCGTGCGTCCGGGCGCCTACGTCTTCGGCGACCTCGCCCTCTCGACCGGATCGAAGGTGATGTCGCCCGACGCCATTGCGCTGCACGTGCTGGCCACCGTGGTGGACAAGCCCGAACCCGGGCTGGCGTTGATCGATGCGGGTTCGAAAACATTTTCCTCCGACCGGACCCCCGACTCCGTTTTCGCCCAGGTCGCGGATGGCCGCGATCTCGTCGTGAAGCGGGTGAACGAGGAACATGGTTATGTGCGCGGCGCCGATGTGGACGCGCTCAGCGTGGGGGATCGTCTCTGGTTCACGCCCGCCCATGTTTGCACCGTGGTGAATCTCACGGATACGGTCGTGGTGCATGAAAGCCGGAAAGCCCTGGTCGCCACCTGGCCGGTGGATGCCCGCGGGCGCACCCAATGAGCGGTTCGAAAACCGTCGGGCCGGACTGGACCATTCCCCCGCTTGAATCGCTTCCGGCCGAAACCCATTGGCCGGATCCAGCCGGACAGGCCGAGGGCTGGCGCCCCCTGCAGCAATCGTGGGCAAGCGCGGGTCCCGTCCCAGGCTTTCAACCTGGCTGGGCCCGGGCCGGCTGGTTGGCCACCCATCTCGTCTACGACGTGGTGCTCCTCGGCGCCACCTTTCGAAACGCGGCCCGGAAGCTCAATGAGCCCACGTGGGAACTCGGTGACGTCTGCGAAATTTTCGTCGAAGCCACCGGCGGCCCGCATTACGTGGAGATTCATGTCACCCCCGAGAACCAGCGGCTGCAGCTCCGGTTTCCTCCCGGCGCCATCGCCGCGGTCCGGCGCGGGGAATGCCGGCTGGAGCAATTCATGGTCGGGGATCCCGCCTGGGTGTCGACCGCGGTCCGGCGCACGGACGGCCGGTGGCACGTCCGTGTAATCATCCCGGCCTCGATCCTGGGCCTGACTGAATTCGCCCCCGGCATTTCCCTGCGCACCGCGGTTTGCCGTTACGACTACGCCTCCGGTGCCTCCGCGCCCCTCCTCTCGTCGACGGCCCCGCTGTCCGCTCCTTCCTTCCATCAACGCGACGAATGGACGCCGGTGAAGCTGGCCGCCGCGCGGCCCTCGGGAGCGCCGCCGGCCGCGGTTTAACCCGCCATTTCGTTTGACGAAACGCGCGTTTCTCACAGAAATACGCCATGGCCATTGCGGTGTTAGACAAAGCTTTTTCGATCCTCGAAGTGCTGGCGCGCACGGGTCGACCGCTCAGCCTGGCGGAGCTTTCCGAGGAATGCCGGCAGCCAAAACCGAGCACTTTTCGCATTCTGCGGAGCCTGCGCGACCTCGGGTACGTCGACCAGGTCGAGGAACGCGGCACCTACGGCCTGTCGGAACGCCTGCAGTCCCTGAGGGAGTATGGCCGTGACGAAGCGCTGCGCAGCCGGGCCGAACCGCTGATGAAGCGGCTCCACGACGAGTTCGACGAGACGATCAACCTCGGTGTGCTCGAGGGAGTGTATGTCCGCTACGCCCACGTGCTGGAGACGACCCAGGCATTGCGGTCGATCGTGAAGCCCGGGGCCCGCGATGCCTTTTATACCACCGCCCTGGGCCGCGCGGTCGCGGCTTATCTGCCGGAGGTGCAGCGCACCCGCCTCATCGCCAAGGCGGTGGCCCTCGAGCCCGCGGCCAAGCGCAAGGGAATGCGGGAGAAGCTCGAGGCCGAATTCGCCGCGACCCGCGCGCGCGGCTGGGCGCTGGAGGAGGAGGAGACCGTTTCCGGCGTCACGTGCATGGCAATCCCCTTGATCGAATTGGGCGAACCGCTGGCCGCAGTCAGCGTCTCGGTCCCGATCCACCGCTTCCCCGCCAACCGGCGCGAGGATCTCATTCAAGTGCTGCTGGATTTCCGCAAGGAACACGCCGCCGGCTCGCGCCGCGCCGACGTGACGGCGGGCACCTGACGCGGCCGCCGCCGGCCCGCCCTCCTGCGCGCCGCTCGCGGCGCAACGCAGTTTTCTGCGTCCAGGCGGAATCGACAAAAAAAGAGGGGCACTTGCGTGCCCCTCGTGAATGAATTCGCCGGTCGTGACGCGACCGTTGATCAGAAATCAAACGTCGTCGTGAGGATGAACTGGCGCGGGTCGACGATGCGGTAGGCATTCGGCGTGCCGTCCGGATAGGCGCTCACCGCCTGGAGGCGGCCGTCTTCCTGCACGTTGCGCACGTTCAGCTGCACCGTCAGGCCGATCTTGCTCTTGAGCTTGGTGCGATAGGCCGCGAGCAGGTCAACGTAGGTGTTGCCCTTGGCCCAGATGGGCCGGTCGCGGTCGAGCTGGGTGATGATGGCCGGCAGCTGCTGCACGCCATAATAACCGATCGCGCCCTTGTCCTCCCAGCGAATGGCGCCGCCGATGTTGATCTTCTTGAGGAAGCGATGATCCGTGATGCCGCGCAGGTAGAAGTTCGTGCTCAGGTTGGCGCGGTATTTGCGAATCTGCGGCAGCGACTTGCCGGCGGTCTGCTGCGCGATGCTGAGCGCGGTGGTGACCTGCGCCGGCATGTACGCCTGCGGCGTCTGCGCCGCATCGTAGCTGCTCGTGAACCAGAGGGCGTTGGTCTGCTTGTCGACGATGGTCGTCCACAGCGGCATGCGCTCGTCGAGATAATCCAGCAGGTCCTGCGCGACGGCCGCCTGGATGGTTTCATTCTCCGTGACGTTGGCCTTGATGGTCCAGTAGTTCGTCGGGTTGTAGAAAATCTCGAGCTCGCGGCCCTTGCTCTGCGCGTCCTGCGCGGCGGCGATCGGCAACCCGCCGAAATTCACGCTGTTCTGCAGGGTCGCGAGGATCGCGGGATCCATCTTCATTTCCGCGGCGACCGCGGCGTCGAGCGCGGCGCCGGACAGGCCGGGCTGCGTGGCCTGGAGCCACTGGCGCGTCCGCACATCGAGCGAGAAGGCGCGGGCCGGCTGGCCGTCGAACACGTCCATCTTCACCGCGCGCGTGGCGAGCGTGGAGGAATTGCCGCTGCGGTCGTTCTCGGTCAGGACCTTGAACTGGTTGGCACGGATGTGAACCTTGCCGTCGAAGAGCTGCAGCGAGATGCCGTAGTCCTCGCCCTTGCCCTGCGGATTCGGCAGGAACCGGCCGT
Source organism: uncultured Oleiharenicola sp. (assembly GCA_964515595.1). Classification (GTDB taxonomy): domain Bacteria; phylum Verrucomicrobiota; class Verrucomicrobiia; order Opitutales; family Opitutaceae; genus Lacunisphaera. The sequence continues at coordinate 47,415 of CAZEUN010000013.1, forward strand.
GCAGGTCGATGGCGTTGTCGGCCGGCAGGAAGCTGTCCGACTTGTTGCCGTGGATGCTCAGCCAGCGGGTGATCTTCAGGACGGCGCCCATGGTCTTGGTGTCACCCTGGTTTTCCTTGTAATTGCCGGCCGCCCACTGCTTGTCCCATTCGAAGTCGTGGGACTTGCCGTCAGGCAACAAACGCGCGTTGATGCCCGCCTTGGTGAGGATCTCGTCCCGGCGGAAGCCGAACGTGGTCACGAAGCGGCCCTTCAGGAAGTGGCTCTGCAGGACGGCGCCGTGGGAGCGCTGGATCTTCAGCGAGTTTTGCGCGCCACCGGTGCCGTTCACGCTGGCCGCGAGGCCCATTTGCGTGGGCTCGTTGACCGACTGGCCTGCGGCAAAGTTGCCCCAGGTGTAATTGTAGGTGCCCTCGAGCGAGCCGTTGTAAGGCGCGTAGTCGATGTCGTAGCCATTGTTGTCGCCCACCAGGTAGAACCGGAAGCTGCGGCTGCCGGTCGGGGACTGCTGGTCCTGGGGCAGCGTGTCACCGGGCAGGGCCACGCTATTGGCGCGCGGCGTGCCGGCGGTGAGCCAGCTGTGATCGTCCAGCATGGCCAGCTGGTAATAATAGGAGCGGATCTGGCTCTTCTTGTATTCGCTGTAACCGCTGAACTGGTGCGTGCCGAGCCAGCGCAGCCAGCCCTTTTCGTTGCTGAGATCGAGGCGGTAGGCGAGCTGCCCGCGGTAAGTGTCGTTGAGCAGCGGCTGATTGATCACGTTGACTTCCGACACGCCGAAATAAGGCCGGAGGTAGTACGGATTCGCCGTGCCATCGAGCCGGCGGCGATTGGGATCGATCATCAGGTAGGTGCTGCCTGCGCTGCCCGCCGCGAAATCGCGGAAATAAGTCGGGGAATCCTCGCGGAACCAGCCGACCTGGGCGGCCAGCACCTGGCGGCGGGTATCGATGAAGATCTGCTCGATCGAGATCAACGAGGTCCGCACGGTCTCGTCAAAGCGGTTCATCGACGCGGAGTTGATCGACGACCAGTCGTAGATGTCCTTGCTGCTGACGGCCGCGTCCGAGGACCAGAGCGGCTGCGTGCGGCGCAGGGTCTGCGGGGACAGGAGCGCGTAGTTGAAGCCGGCCTGATTGTTCGTGGCCGTGGTCCTGAGCAGGGCGTCGGTCGACGTCGTGCCGCGCGGCGCGGTCCAAAACGCCGGGCCCGTGGGTTCGATGTACAAGAAGGACGTGCCGCGGCCGGTCGTCTGGAAGCCGCTGTTGAACACCGCCGCGTTGTTGATCGTCGGGATGCCGCCGCCCAGGGCGGTGGTCGGGGCGCCGGTGCGCGTCACGGGTGAACCGTTGATGTAGGCCGTGTTCGTCAACGGGTCCCACGTCGGCGATCCCGCGTCAATCCACGGCGTCACCGCGTCGCGCGGCGTGATGCTGTTGGGGCGGACGCCTGACTGGTGAAAATAGAGGAAGGTGCCGCTGATGGTGGTGCGTTTGAAGGGGCTGTATTTAACCATGCCGTTGTAGCGCTGCATGTTCACGCCGGCCGGTTGGCGGGTGAACTCGGTCTTCGACGCCACCTGGCTGAAACGAAAGGCGAGCTTGTCCTTGATGAGCACCCGGTTGATGTCCAGCGACTCGCGCAGGCTCGGCTGGCCGGAAAGGTCGCCGTAGCTGTCCGCGCGCAATTGCAGTTGGGAGCGGTTGCGGCGGAGGTTCGCGGCCACGGGGACCGTATTGACCGTGCCCGAGGCGGAGCCGAGGCCGAAGAGGTTGGAATTGGGCCCGCGACTGATTTCGATCGAACCGGTGATGATGGGATCGATCGGCATGCGGCGGCTCGTTTCGAAACCACCGTAGGCGACGTTGGCGCTGCTCAGGCCGCGCACGCGGTTCGCGTTGTTCGGGTTGGACTGGAGATTATCCTGCGGCTGCGCGCTCTGGTTGAAGGCGAAGTCCGTGTAGTTGCCGGATCCCTCGGTGCTCGCCTCGTAGGCAAACACGTCGTTGATGTCCAGCATGCCAAAATCCGCCATCTGCTCCTTCGTGATGACGGAGATGGACGAACCGAGATCCTCGAGCCGCGAGTTCACGCGGGTGCCGGACATCGTGTTGGAAGCATAATAACCCGTGCTGTCGTCGCGCACTTCGAATGGCGAGAGGGCCAATACCTCCGGATCAGCCGGGGTCGCCGCGGAGGCATCCTTGCTGGCACCGTCGATCGCCTTTTTCTCCTCCCGGGCTTTCGCAGCGTCTGCGTCCGCGGACTGGCGGGTGGCGGAAGCCGCCGGGGCCGTCTGGGCGGCGAGTGGAGCGTGGAGACAGGCCAATGCCGGCAACAAGGCCAGCCAGCGAAGAGGTAACTTGGAACGGGAGGGTGGGTTCATGCGTGCATCAGGGTTGAAGCTTGGGGATCGGTCGTTCGGACTATTGCCAACAGGGATTCAGGTTTCGAAAGTGGGGCTCGGGAAACAGGCGGAATGTCAGCGCAGCCGTTTCACAATACGAACTGGTCGTTTCGTCAAACAAAATAGAAAAACTCCGCGATCTCAATCCAGCCAGACCCAGGCGGACCTTCGGTTGCGGCGAGTCTGGCGCGGTGAAAAGAAAAGGGAGGAACGCCCCCACGGCGCCCCTCCCCGTGCGGCCTCGCAGGAAGCCGCCCCTAACAAATCTTGAAATTATCGCGGCAACCCCGGACCGGTCCGTCCTCTCGAGAAACGGTGTTTCCAAGCCGGTTTTCCGTCCCCCGCGCGCGGCGGAACGGGGTTTCGCGAACGCGAAGTGGCCCGCGGGGACCCGTTCGCCAACCGGACCTTGGAAGTGGCAATTGGAAAACATTCGCTGGTGCTGTCCGTTTCACAATACGAACTGTTTGTTTCGTCAATCAAAATACTTTGATTGACGGCCATTTTCGAATCTGCTCCGTTTCCGCCGCGGACACACCGGTGGTCCGTTCGGCCGAAATCCGCCCCTCATGGGCGCAACCTTCCCACCCTTCTCCTTCGTTTCAATGACCGGTTTTCACTTCCTCGATTGGGCCGTGGTTCTCGCCTACTTCGCCATCGTGCTGTTCCTCGGCCGCATCGCGTCGAAAGGGGTCACCACCGGCGACAGCTTCTTTCTCGCCGGCCGGAAACTCGGCCGCCTTTACCAGTTCTTCCTCAACTTCGGGAATTCCGCCGCCGCGAGCGATGCGGTCAGCACCGCGAGCGTCGTGTATCAACAGGGCATCTCCGGCATCTGGCTGGGTTTCCAGATGATCTTCCTGAATCCCTATTACTGGTTCATGTATCCCTGGTATCGCCGCGTGCGGCTCACGACCACCGGGGACGTCTTCAAGGACCGCCTTGGCAGCAACGGGCTCTCCGTGTTCTACGCGACCTTCACGATCATCTCGGCGGTCGCCGTGACGATGGCGTTCGGCAACCTGGTGTCCTACAAGATTTCCTCCGCGCTCGTGACCAAGACCGAGAGTTCCTGGACGGTCCCGGAGCGGCAATCCGTCGAGGGCTACCGCGAACTCATGACGATGGAGGCCCGCTCCCGGCAAAACGAACTGCCGGTCGAGGATCGCGAACGCCTCACCGTGCTGCGCGAGCGCCTCGCGCGCGGGGAACTCCGCAATTTCGTCACGGCGCTGCAGCCGTGGCCCTTCTATATCATCTATACGGTGACGATCGGCGCCTACATTGTCATGGGGGGCATGGCGGCCACCGCGCTGGCCGAGGCTTTCCAGGGCATCCTCATCATCATTTTCTCCATCATCCTGATTCCCGCCGGCATCGCCGCGGCCGGCGGCTGGGACCGGCTGGGCTCAGTCCTGCCGCCGGAGGCATTCGCGCTTTTCGGCAGCGGCACCGGCACCTCGCAGTTCACCGGGTGGACCATCGCGGCGATCTTTCTCGCCACGTTGATGCAGACCCACGCCATGCCGGGCAACATGACGATCGCCGGCTCGGCGAAAAACGAGTTCGCCGCACGCTTCGGCGTCGTCTCCGGCACGTTCGGCAAGCGGCTCGTGACCATTACCTGGGCCTTTTGCGGGCTCATCGCGATCGCGCTCTATTCGGGCACCGAAGCGCTCGCTGACGCGGACATGGTGTGGGGCACCATGTCGCGCCAGCTGCTCGGCCCGGGCCTGCTCGGCCTGATGTTCGCCGGCATCATCGCCTCCAACATGTCCACCATCGCCGCGAAGGCCATGGCGGTTTCCGCGCTGTTCGCCCACAACATCTACCGCGGCTTCCGCCCGCAGGCGACCGACGGGGACCTGGTGCGCGCCGGCCGCTGGACGCTCGTGGCCGTGCTCGTGCTCGGCGTCGTGGTGTCCACGCAGATGTCCAACGTGTACACCGTCCTCCAGTTCGCGATGACGATCAACGTGCCGTTCGGCGCCTCGCTGCTGCTCATGTTCCTCTGGCGCCGGGTCAGCGTCGCCGCGGTGTGGACCGCCGTGCTGGGCTCCGCTTTCGTGAACATCGTCTTTCCGATGGTGGCGTCGCACATTCCCGCCATCACCAGCCACCCCACGCTCGTCGCCCGCACGGTCGATCCCGCGGGGCGGCCCACCGCGGTGTTCTTCGAGTCGGTCGTGCGCACCAACCCCGAGGATCAGTCGAGCGCCCTCGAGGGCCGCGGGCGCCTGCATACCGAGCTGCTGGTGCTGGAAGCGATCGGCATCGATACCGTCGCGCTTTCCCCGAGCGGCCGGCTCGCCGGGCGCTTCTTCGTCGACGCCCTGCTGCCGCTGGTCCTGGTCTTCGTGGTCAGCTTGATGACACGCCCGCCGGAGCGTGCCCGCGTCGATCAATTCTTCGGGAAAATGAAAACCCCGGTCGGCGCCACGCCCGAGCTTGAGGCGGCCGCGATGGCAGAAACCGTCCGTCAGCCCAACCGCTTCGACCACACCAAGCTGTTTGGCTCGCGCTCGTCCTTCGAACTCACGCGGTGGGACCGGGTGGACGCCATCGGCTTCCTGATCTGTTGCGCCGTGACCGCCGCGATCATCGGCCTGCTCTGGCTGCTGTTGATCGCCGTGGCGCCGTAAGCCCCCGATTGCCCCCATGAGCCACGCCCCGTCTTCCCGGCCCGAAATCACCTGGTCGATCCTCCACCCGGCCCGCCCCACCGCGGCCTACATGCGCACGGTGGTCGCGGCGGCCGCCGCCTACCGGGTGGACAGCTTCGAGGCCTGCGGCGATGCGCACTCCTCGCTCGGGGGACTCGAGGGCTGCATCCGTTTTCGCGACTACCCGGAAGCGGCCCGTCATCTCCGGACGGCGGACATCGCGGAAAACACCCGGGAACTCCGGGAGGTGGCGCGGCTGGCCCACGAGTCCGGGCGGCCGTTCTACTGGTGGCATCGCGAGGTCATGGTCCCACGAGCCATTGTCGAGTCCGTGCCCGGCCTGCTGGATGAGAACGGCGAGTTCAATCTCCGCGGCGAGGCCTACCATGCGCTGCTGCGCGCGAAGCTGCGCGAGTTTTTTGAAAACGTGCCCGAGGTCGACGGCATCGTCCTCACCGTGACCGAGTCGGATTTTTCCGTCATCCACAACTCCGACCCGGAACGCTATCCCCCCGCCCTCGTGGTTCGCGATGTGGTCACCACCTTCGCCACGGAACTTCAGCGGATGAACAAGCGTTTCATCCTCCGAAGCTTTGGGTCCATCGCGCAGGACTACCGCGATATCATCGCGGGCGCCCGGCAGGTCGCGCCGGGGCTCACCTTCGAGATCGAAACCAAGATCACGCCCTACGACTTCAGCCCGTTTCTCGAATTCAACCCGTTCCTTGAGGCGGCGCCTCCGCACGGCTTGGGCGCCGAGTACGATTCCATCGGCGAGTTCCTCGGTGCCGGCTATCTGCCCGCGGCCGATCCGGCGCGGGTGATCGAGTCCGTGCGGTACGCGCAGTTGCGCCACGCCACGCGTCACGTGATCCGGGTGGATCGCATCGGCCACGCGACCTTCGATTCGACCCAGGCCATCAATCTCCTCGCCTTCGATCGCGCCCTGCACGATCCCGCCGTCACCGCCGGCGACATCTGGCGCGAATGGGCGCAGGCCCGCTGGGCCGCCTGCCCGGCGGAAATGACCGCCGTGATGCAAGCGGGCATCGGGATGGTGAAGAAGACCCACTTCATCGACGGCCACGTCATCTTCCACGCCTTCCCCCTCCACGCCGAGCTGCGGTGGATCAAGGCCTGCGGGATCCTCTCCGTTTTCCAGCCCCGCACCAGCCTCAGCCGGCACCGGGGCATGTGGGGCATCCTGACCGATAAAACCACTCCCGACCGCGCGGCGCTGCTCCGCGAAAAAGACGAGGCGGTGCAAATCGCCGGCGAGAGCCTCGCGGCCCTGCGTCTGCTGGAGACCTGCCTGACGGCGTCCGAATTTCGTCTGGCCGAGACCGCGTGGGCCAACGCCGTGGTGGTCACCGGGCTCATCCGCCACGGGTGCCGCGCCCTCTGCGCCTATTTCGAGGACATGGAGCAGGTCCGCGCCGATCATCCCGCGCTGACCCGCGCACTCGAGGCAGCCAAACCCGACTTCGAACAGTGCCTCGGCGTGACGCTGCAGCTCGCGCCCGGTGAGGCGGCGGCGGCCCGGGCCGACGCCCAGCACGAATACGGTGAACCGGCCCAGTGGCGCGACTGCATCAAGGACACTTACGCCCGGCCGCTCTGGCGCATCCTGCAACTGCTGGACGGCGAGTTCCAAGCCGAGTGGGCGGAACGCGCGGCGTGGCAGGCGACGCCCGGTCTGGTCGATTTCGTCCTGTGTGGCTCGATCACGCACGACTACCGCGTCCACCGCTATATGCATGCCAGCCACGCGGCGCTGCACGACGGGCGGCCCGCGCGTATTGTCGGCAATCGCGTCTTTCCCAACGGCTTCATCGAATGCGTGCTGGCCGTGCCCGCGAACCGACCCGCCCGTCTCATCATCCGCGGGGAACCGGCCAAGTCGGCGGGCTTCCGCCTGATTCTCGACGATCACGCCGAGGACGTCCGCTACGATGAGAACGGTTTCCATGGGCGGGATCTTCCGGCCGGTCCCGGGGGCACGCTGACCGTCCGCCTGCAGAAATTCGGCGCGGCGTATCCCTGGATCTACGCCATCGCGATTCTCGCCCGCTGACGCGAAGCGGCCGGGAGCACCTGATTGGGGGGCGCGGCCCGGCGGTTATTTCGCGGGTGGCTTCACCTGCGTGACCTCGTCGAGCCAGTCAAAAACCTCGGCCTGCATCGCGGCATTAAACAGGTGCCCGGCGTTCCACAGCTTGGTCACGAGCCGGTCGGAGGCGCCCTGTGACGTCCACACCGACCGCATTTTTGCGTAGGCTCCCTCGACGCCATCGAGCGGGAACAGCGGATCCTGGCGGCCATTGAAAAAAAGCATGGGCTTCGGGCACGCCAGGCTGGCCACGTCCGGATAATCCAATTCGGCGAACAAGCCGGGGTGCAGCATGGCGAACACCGAATTCGACTGGGTGTGATTGTTGCCGGCGGTCATCAGGCTCTTCATCTCCCCCATCCAGCAAATGCCCGCCCCTGCCATGATGCGGTCCGACATCGCCGCCACCTGCCACGCGCGGAACGAACCGTAGGACAGGCCCACCGCCGCGATGCGCCGGGAATCCACCTCCGGTTGCGCCGCCAGGAAATCGGCCGTGCGCAAATCCTCCCACGCCACCAGTCCCGCGAGCGACATCCCGAAATGCATGAGGTTCGAGGCCAGGGATTGCTGGCCCTCGAAGCCCCCGCCCCCGCGATCGGACCAGTTGAGCGCATCGATCGAAAAACACACATACCCGCGCTTCGCCAGTTCGTCCCCGGGAAACTGGCCGCCGTAATACTTGTCCGCCCACTCCCGGGCGGACGCGAGTTTGGCGGACTCGCCGGCCAGGGGGCGGATCACCTTTTCCTTGCCGATGTCGAACCGCGCGCCGTGATCGTGCAGGAGCAACACCGCGGGAAAGGGCCCCGGCCCCTTCGGCACGGTCATGAGCGCAAACACCCGGCTGTCGGCCGTCACGTTGAAGGCGATTTTGCGCACCACATAATTGCCGCGGTCTTCCTCGGCCACCACGCGGGCGGCCCAGGGCGCGACCGGCGGCGGCTTCTGGAACGCCGTCCGCACCCGGTCGCGCCCCAACTGCCGCCATGCGTTGAAATCGGTGAAATTGCCCGAGGTCCACGACCACGGGTGTGTGGTCCGCTGCTTCAAGCGGTCCAGAAAAACGGGCAGGCGCGCGACCACGCCGGTTGATTGTCCGCCGCTGTCCGGCGGCGGATCGAATGCGGGCGCCATCTCGCCGGTCCGTCGCCACAGGTCCGCCATCGCAAAAAGCGGGTTGTGCCCGAGATAGTCGCGGCAGGGCTCGTTTCGCGCGGTCGGCTTCCGTTGCAGTTCCTTCTGGTCGCCGCCGAGCGGGTGATAGAATTCCCAAATGGCGCCCGTGCGCTCGAACTGCACCGCCGTGGCATCCAATGCCTGCTCGAGCAACCGGTGCGCCGCCTCGGCGCGACCATAGCGCTGACAGGCGCGGGCCGCCCAGTAAGTCATGCAGTTCCAAGCCGGCCCGCGCCACATCCGCAGCTCGAAACGCGGATCGGATATGGCGACCGTGGCGATCGGATGCGGCGTGAAAAACTCCTTTGGATTCATCAGGTGCTCATCAATCACCCGCCGCGCCTGCTCCGGCGTGGCCGCCCCGACCACGACCGGCCACATGCCCTCGAACGCCAGCGCCCGGTGGGCTGGATCCCGCACCGTCCACTGGTCGTAGAAGAAACCTGTCGACTCGTCCCATAGCTCCGTGCGGATGAAATCCCGCAGCGCGTCCGCCTTCCGCTGCCAGGCATCCGCGGGTTCCCCGAGGCGGACGCTCCACCGCGCGGCGTGGTCGTAGAGCATGAAAAGATGGGCGCAGGCGTCCACCGCCGCCGAAAGCCTGGCCGGCCGGGGACTATAGCGCACGCCCTCGTCCATGCCGCTCTCCCACGTGTCCTCGACCTGGTCGAGGTAGTAGAAACCTCCGCCCGGCAATGCCCGCTTGGCCTCGAACCAGCCGATCTGGCGCTGCAGCGCGCCCAGGCATTCGCGCAGGAACGGCTTGTCGTCCGTGAGATCGACATAGGCTTCGGCGGAAACGACCCAGATCGGCGGGAAGCCCTTGAAGTTTTTCCAAGTCGGCTTCCCGTCCGCCTCGAACCAGATGATCCCGGGGATCAATCCGTCGGCCTGCTGCCCCGCGAGTTCGTTGCGGATCTGGTTGCGCACGTGGTCCGGCCGCGCTCGCACCGTGTCGAGGCGCTCGTGCGTCAGGTCAATGTGACCGAAGATGCGTCCGTCCTGGTAGCCCGGCCCGATCGTTTGGTACGGGTACGGGAAGTGACCCCGCGCGGGCAGGATGCTCCGGCCGTGCAGTTCGGCGAGGTTCAGCAGCATCGGCCGCCACGCCGGCTTGACCGGCTGCGCCGCTTCCTGCACGAGCGCATCGCGCAGCGCGGCCCCTTCGCGGGCGGCCGGCTCGGCCGCGGCGGCGCCGAGCGGAAAAAACAACGCGATCAGCGCAGGCCACGCGCGCCGGATCAGCCTAGTGCGCGGAAAGGATGTCTTCATAATTGATTTCTCCGTCCACGCCACGGTGCTGCAGCACCATGCGCGGCTGGCCGGCCACCCGCTCGACCTGCACCGAGAGGAACCCGCCCTTGATTTTCAGGTAGCGGTGGGCCGGCGTGCGTTCCGCCTCGCTGAAGCCGCTGGCATGCGCGTCCGAACTCGGCCCGCAGCAATATTCCCGCAGGCCCGTCACCGGGTCGACCGAGAGGTACTGCCAGTGGCGGTCGCCGCAGAGCACGATCATGTTTTTCTCGGAGGCAATGAAGTCGCGCAGTTCCCGTCCTTCGCGGGCAAAGGCGCGGTTCGCGTGGTTGTCGCCCTTTCCTTCCCGGTCCGGCCCCTCCAGCGGCGTCGGGCTGATCAGGACGCGGAAGGTGGCGTCCGAGGCCCTGACCGTCTCGAAAAACCAGCGCTTCTGCTCGGCGCCCCAGATGCTTTTTTCCGGGCCGTCCGGCGCATCATTCGGGCTGCGGAATTCGCGCCCTTCCACCAGCCAGATCTGCAGGTCCTTGCCCCAGCGGATCGTGCGGTAAGGTTTTGGCCCGGCCGGCGTCTGCTCGCGAAACAGGGCGAGACCCTGCGCCCAGGTGAGTTCACCGTAAACCTGGCCGGCCCACGCATCGTCCTTCAGCGTGTCGTGGTCATCCTTCATGAAGTAGTTGCCCGTCTGCGCGTGGAACGCCCGCTGATACGGCAGCGCGAAGATGCGGTTCAGCTTGAAGCGCGCGAGCGGCAGGCTGGTGGCCAGCGGCGTCGGTTTGTCGTAGTATTCGACGTCGCCGCCATGCACGAAGAAATCCGGCCGGAGGCGGCTCATCGCCGCATAGATTTTGTGCCCGTTCACCGGGTCGTCGCGCCGGTCGTAATCCTGGCAATTGGCCATGGTGAAACTGACGCGCGCAGGGGCGTCCACGGCCGGCGCCGTGGTGAAGCTGCCGTCACACGTCGTGCTCGGCGCGATCGCCCCGGGATCAAATCCTTCCACCCGGTATTGGTAACGAGTTCCCGGGCGCAGTTCATCCAACTGGAACTGACGCGTAAAATCAGCCGCGTCGGCCACGGGGAGCCGGGCGGTGTGACGTGCCGTCGCCTCCCGCTCTCCGGCCGGCCAATACACCACGCGCACCTCTCCGTCGGCACCCGGCACGGCGCCCGCCATCTCGTCCAACCGGTGGCCCGCGAGCTGCCGCGCCTCCGCAATCGGCGCACTCACCCGGAGCGCGTTCGCCTCGTAGGCGGTCTTCCCCGGCGGAATCACGACGTCCTTCGGGTCCGCCTGCACCTTGGGAAAGGGAATGCCCGGTGAATTCATCTCCGGGTGCCGTGTCAGACGGGTCCAGATGGTGGCGGACGTTTGCGTGACTTCCCCGGCCTTCGCCCCGTCGGCCATATAGACAGCTGCCTGCGTGGACGAGGCGGCGAACGCCAGCCAGAGCAGTCCGGGCTCGGCGGCGACGCGGAGAAGGCGAGACAACCCCGGTTTATTCATAAATCCATTTGTGCATCCACGGATCCTTCGTCGCCGCCTGGAACGCCCGCAGCCTGGCGATGAGCTCCTGTTTCCGTGCCTGCTGCGCCGGGTCATCCGCGAGATTGTGAAGCTCGCCGGGATCGCGCGCCAGATCGTAGAGCTCGAATTCCGGCCGGTGCAGGAAATCGGCAATCTTCCGCTCGCCGAAGGTGGCTCCGCCCGCTTTCACCACGCTGATCCACGTGGGCGATTCGATCAGATCGCGCGCGAACGGGAACGTCAGCGGGTGCGCCAGATTATGGATCAGCTTGTAGTCTCTCGTCCGCACCACGCGCATCGGGTAATACATCGTGACTTGGTGAAAGGTGTGCGAGGCAAACACCTCGTCCCACCCGGGCAGCGCCCCGCCATCGAGACCCGCGCGAAACGAGCGGCCGTCGAAGGCCGCCGGGGACGCCGGCACGCCGGCGACTTCCAACAAGGTCGGCGTGAGGTCCGCCCACGAGATCATCGCCGCCTGCGTGCCGCCCGGATGCTGACGTCCCGGACTCCGCACAATGCAGGGCAGCTTCATGCCCGGCTCATACAACGTGGTCTTGGCCCCCGGAAACGCCATGCCGTTGTCCGAGATATAAACGATCAGCGTGTTCTCATAGTGGCCGGTTTCCTTGAGGATCGCGATCAGCCGGCCCACGCCCTGATCCAGCCGGGAGACCGCCTGGTAATATTCCGCCAGCTCCGCACGCGTCACCGGATTGTCGGGCAGGAATGGCGGCACGCGCACCTCCTCCGGCCGGTACGTCACCGGTTGCACGCCGGGGTAGCCGGCCGGGCGGTTGCCAAAGCGGTTCGGCGCCGGATAGGTGTCGAAGGTCGGCTTGCCATCCGGCAGCACCGCGTTGGCCCGATGCGGGTCGTCCGTCGCGAAATAGAGGAAAAACGGCCGCGCGTCCTGGGCCGCAATCACGGCCCGCGCCCGCTCCGCCATTTCGACCGGGCTTCGGCCGAGGGTGGCCGGGTCATTGGCGGCACCGGCGGACAGCACCGTTTGAAAGGCGAACACCGCTTCCGGCGCGACGTGAAATTTTCCGATGCGCGCCGTCCGGTACCCCGCCTCGGCGAGGCGCACCGGCAGGCTCTTCACCGAGTCGAACGACTGGAAGTGATGTTCATCGTGCTGCAGGCCGTAGGTGCCGTTGCGGTGGTTTTGCTGGCCGGTGAGGATCACCGCGCGGGACGGACTGCAACTGGCCGTCGTGCAAAAGGCGTTCGTGAAGCGGGTCCCGTCCGCCGCCAGCGCATCGAGGTTCGGCGTGCGGATCACCGGGTTGCCGTAGCAGCCGAGCGCATCGAGGCCATGGTCGTCCGAGACAATGAGCACGATGTTCGGCCGCGCGCCCGGCGCCGGTTCCGCGGCGAACAGCGGGCTCGAGGCCAGCAACAGCAGGGCGCAAAGCAGGTGGAAGCAGGAACGCATGGCGGAGTTGAAGGAGGGACTGGCGGGGCCCGCCCTCAATGGGTGGCGGTCTCGTCCAGCCGGCTGGCGCGGGCGGCGTCGTAGTCGGAATTAATTTCCGGCATCTGCGCCCCGACGCTGGTCCGCCAGTTTTGCAGGGAGACCAAAAGTTCCTTCACCTTGTCCGGGTGACTCGCGGCCAGGTCGGTCGTTTCCGCCGGGTCCTGACGCAGATTGTAAAGCGCGGGCGCCGGCCCCACCCCGGCCACGGGGCGCTCGAAGAACTCGATGAGCTTCCAGTCGCCCGCCCGCACCGCGCCGGACGGGCCGTTACCCGCCGGGTGGTAGTGCGGGTAGTGCCAGAAAAGCGCCGCGGGCGCCGGCATCGGCTGCCCGCGCAGCAAAGGCCCGCGGCTGACTCCGTCGAGGACGAGGCCGGCGGGCGGTTTCAAACCCGCGGCCTCGAGCAATGTCGGCAGAAAGTCCATCGTTGTCACCGGCGTGGACTCGGTGCGGCCGGCGGCAATCACGCCCGGCCACCGGATGAGCAAGGGCACCCGGAGACCGCCTTCATAGAGCTGCGCCTTGCCGCCGCGGAACGGCGTTTGCGCCGCATTCTGGGCGAGCCCGCCGTTGTCCGAATAGAAAATGACAATCGTGTTTTCCCGCAGGCCGCGCGCATCGAGCTCGGCGAGGATGCGGCCGACGCTCGCGTCGAGTGTCTCCATCATCGCGGCGATCACCGCATTGTTTTCCGGCCGGTCACTCCCCGGCTTCGCCCGGTATTTTTCCACCAGGGCCCGCCGCTCCATGATGTCCATGTGAATGGAATTATGGGCCACCTCGAGGAAGAAGGGCCGGTCGCGCGGCTGGGCGAGAAACTGCAGCACGCGTTGCGTGATCTTCTCGACGTTATGCGCGTCATTCTCCGGGTCGTTGGTCTTGTCCGGCTTGTGCGTGATGAATGTCTCCTGAAATCCCTGCCGGTCGGGTCCGTGCTCCACGCTGTCCGGCGGCAGATAGGCTTTCGCCAAATGCCATTTGCCCACCAAGGCCGTCGCATAGCCGCCGGCCGCCAGCAGCTCCGGCAGGGTCGTTTTTTCCAAGGGGAGAAACGCCTGCCAGGCGGGCTGCCGCAACCGCGCCCAGGGATACGGGTTGCCGGGAATGAAATTGGTGAGTCGCAGCCGGGCCGGATGCTGGCCGGTCATCAGCGCCGCGCGCGTCGGCGAGCACACCGGCGCCGCGGCGTAAGCATCGGTGAAACGCATGCCCTCGGCCGCCAGCCGGTCGAGGTGGGGCGTCGCATAAAAGCGGCTGCCGTTGAAGCCGACCTGGTTCCAGCCGAGATCGTCGGCCAGAATGAGCAGGATGTTGGGCGGCCGCTCCGCCGCGGCCCGCGCGGGACCGGCACTGCAGAGCGCCGCGACGAGCACGCTCGCCGCGCGAAGGAGTTGACGAAAAGCGGGTGGCTTCATGGGAACCAAATCCGGTTACCGGCCAGCGGTGGCGGCGAGGTAGTGGCTCAGAATTTCCATGTTGTAGTTGAAGGTATGGCTGCCGATGAAACGGAAACCCACCTTGAAATCCGGCTGGCCGACCAGTCGCTGGCCCGCCTGAACCTCGTCCACCCACCGGCCTTCCTTGTCCTGCGCCTGGATGATCGCACGGACTTCCTTCGCCAGCGCGGCCAGCGATTCGGGGGTTGAGCCGGGAGCTTCAGACCGGAGTACCGCGATCAGCTTCCCGTCCTTCGTGAACCTCTCCTCCGTGCGGGCCGCCTTCCCGGCGCCCGACTGCAGCTCGGCAAACTCCTCGGCGAGCTCCTTGATCGCCGTCGGCTGCTTCCAACCGTAATGCTTCGGCAGATTGGTGTCCTCATAGGAAAAATCATAATAGCCGGGTGCGTTGGAATTGCCGCTGACCCCGGGCTTGCGCGTCATGTAAAGCGGCCGGTTGGTCTCCAGCTCCCGATAACGGGCCATGCGCCCGTCGGGCAGCACGCAGGTTTTCAGGTAGGCCAGCGCGCGCGGGATCGGCTCGAGGTATTTTTTGTCGCCGGTGGCGCGGTAAACCTTCATCAGCGTGCGGATCGCATCCTCGGATTCCAGGCCGCAGACCGCCGGCGGCTCGAATTTGCGCGCCCACGTCGGCTGCATGTTGAAATCATACTGCTGGCACCACGCGGGCTGCGGGTCCGGCATCTGCGCCAGGATCAGGAAATCGCCGAGCTTCGCCAGCGCCTGCCGGTAGCGGTCGTCGTGATAGCTCTCGATGGCCACCAGCAAGGCGTTGGAAACCGTGCCGACCAGCCCGTCGTTGAGCGTGTAGTAGATATGGTAGGGCTCGTGCGGCCAGAGCCGCGGCCAGTTCTTCGGGTAGCTCGCCTTCAGCACCGGCTTCGCGGCCACCGGCTCGCTCCACCCCTGCGGGAAACCGCCGTTCGGGAACTGGGCGGTCAGGAGCGACGAGAGCGCGAACGTCGCGGAGTCGTGGATCGCGGGGTCTTTGAACTCAAGCGCCTTGTCCAATTGCGCCATGAAAATAATGGCCGATTGCGTCTGGTCATCATCGAGCGACGAGTGGTTCGGGCCGCTGCCCTGGCCATTGCGGTAGAGCCCGACGTGCTTGCCCTTGGGATTGAAATCGATCGTCTGCCGCCAGCCGCCGGACTTGAGCTGGCCATAGGCGAGCGCGACGCCGGTCTCGCGCGCCGCATCGAGGTAGTACTGGTCGCCGGTCGCGCGGTAGGCGCCCAGGTAGGCGAGCCCGACCGACGGCGTGCCCGGCGGTTCCACCCAGAGCTGGTCCGGCGTCCCCTCGCCTTCCCCCCAGTGCTGCTTCAGGTCGAGGGAGGTGAAATACGTGTAGCCGCCGTGCAACGCGACCTTGGTGCGGTAGAAAGTGGCGGCGTTTTTCATCGCGGCCAGCGCTTCCTGTCGGAGCGCCGCGGACGATTCCGCGGCCGGGACGGACACCACGGCGGCCAGGGCCAGCACGCCGGGCACGGCGCGGCGGCCCAGCCGGTGAAGGAATCGGGGAAAGCTATCTGCGAGTTGGATTTTCATGGGTAACGGGTTTGAAGGCTAAATTAAAGGTCCGCGGGCAGAAGCCAGGCGGAGTCCTCGGTCCAGGCACTGTGATTGAGGTTGCCGATCCATTCCCGCTCGTGGAGGCGACGGAACGCGACCAGCTCGGCGAGCGCCGCGCGTCCACGTTCGGGCGTGGACGCCGGATCGATGACGGTCAGCAAGGAGGACACCCGCGAACACAGCCGCGCGTGCGTCAGGCCGGCTTGCAGGAAACGAACCCGGGCCAGCGCCCCGGCGTCATCCGCCGTCGCGACCGCGGCTTGCGCCAGCAGGGCCTCCGCCGGCGCGAAGCATGCCTCCGGAAAGATCACGTGCGCCGCCTTGGCGTAAGCGCGCCAGCGGGACGTATTGTCCGCGAAGATCGCGCCGGCCCGGCCGATATTTTCCGCCGTATAGCGCTCCCAGTAGTCGAAAGCCGCCTTCACCTGCGGCGCGCCCGCCCCGAACGCCGAGTAATATTCCGCCAGCAGGTCGTCGGCCGCGGCGTCGGGCCGGCTTTGCAGGCGCATGAGCAGGTAAAGATTCGGCCCCTGCACCGCCCACTGGCCGGTCAGGGCGTCGTAGTCGGTCGCGACCATCCCGTTGCGCACCTGGTCCTTGAATTCATCCGCAAACTGGTGCGCGTAGAGATGCGGCATGGCATAGCCATCGAGGCAGTAATTTCCCCGGGAGAACAACCGTGCGCCGGTCGCGCGCCAACCAGCCCATTGGCGCTGGAACCAGGCGTTCTCCCCGGCCGACCGCGGGTACCAGCCGGAGGACGGATACGAGCCCACGAGAATGCGCGCGTTCAGTTTGATCGCGGGTGACGGGTAATAGAAGTAATTGAAGTAGTTGTACGCGACGACCGTCACCTCCGGGTCGATCTGCTCGGCCAGCTTCTGCACCGCCAGCCAGAAGCGCGCGTAACGGTCGCTCACGCACCGGCCCCCCGTGAGCGCCATTTTCGATTGCGGCGGATAATGGTCGAGGAAGTCCGCCGGCGTCGGGCCATCCCAGGCGCGACAGTTGGCGCACTCGCACCAGCCGATCGTGCCGTTTTCCGCGACGTTGAGGAAATGCGTCGCGTTCCGGGGGTCCGCCTCCCGCTGGCGCTGCCATTGCGCGACGATTTCCCGGTGCAGGTCCGGATTCGAAACGCACATGGAATAAACCGCCCCCGGTTTGGTGGGGCCGCGCCGGCCGTCGACGAGTTGAAACCACTCGGGGTGCGCCTGGCCGTATTTCGCCCACCAATCCGTGAAGGCGTGGTGGTAGGACAGGCGCTCGCTCCTGCCCATCCGATGCCGGCGCAGGAAAACCGCCTGCGCGCGCGCATAGTCCGCGGCAGCCGGAGGGGAAAAACCGAGCGCGGCGTGCCGGCCGGTGAAGGTCAGGCCGCCCCGCACATTGCGCTGAAGAAAATACGGCGCGATGGTTTCATCCACGGCCCCGACCACGACAACCGCGCGCTTGGGCACGTAGGTTCCCAGGTCACCGGGCCACACCCAGCGCACCCCGAGCTCCCGCTCGAGGAATTCATAAACCCCGAACAGCGTGCCGGCAAATGTGCCGGGCTCAAGCGGGTCGCCGGGGGCGTCGCCGCCCGCGATAAATAACGCGGATCCCACGGTCCGGCGCACAAACGTTTCCGGAGCAAGCCGGTCGACCCTCAGGCCGGCGGCCCGTGCGGCGCGCGTGGGCCCGAGGTAGATCCGCACCAGCGGTTCCGGGGGTGCCTCCGTTTCGTTCACGATCTTCAACGTCGCCCCCGTGGCCTTCGCCACATGCGCGACCAATTCCTCCGCGGCATAGCGCGCCACCGCGGTCGCCTCGTCGGGGATGACCACCACCGCACCCGGCCGGCCGCCGGTGACCAGCGTCAGTCCGGCCGGTTCGGCGGCCGCGCGGATTCCGGCCCCCAGGACCAAAGCGAGGGGGAGCAACCGGAGGATGGGACGGATCAGTTTCATGCGATCGGAATCACAACGGCGCCTTCGGCTAGTCCGGCCGCGTGGCCAGGAGATAGTCGCTGAGCGTCTGCACATTCCAGTTGAACGTGTCGCTGCCGATGTAGCGGAAGCCTAGCGGGAAGTCCGGCTGGCCGACGAGGCGGGAGCCCGGAACGACCACGCCGACCCAGCGGCCCTTCGCATCCAACGCTCCGAGAATCTGGCGAACCCGCTCCTCCAGCGCCGGAAATTCCTTGCTGCCGGGCGCCGGCGGCGCCGCGAGTTGCTCCGAGGTCAGCTTCCCGCCCGGCGTGAAGCGGGACATCTGGTCCGGCGGCGCGGGTGCGGCGTCCCGGTCCAGAAAGGCGAACTCGGCCATGAGCGCGTCGATCGCGGTCGGTTGCTTCCAACCATAATGCGACGGCAGGTTCGTGTCGTCGTAGGTGAAGGTATAGTAGCCCGGCGCCGAGGACCGGCTGCCCACGCCCGGCGGACGGTTCATGTACAGGGGCTTGTTGGTGTGCAGCTCGTAATAACGGGCCATGCGACCGTCGGGGAGCTGGCAGCTCTTGAGGTAAGGGAGCGCGCGGCGGACGGCCTCAAGGTATTTGCGGTCGCCGGTGAGGCGAAACACGCGCAGGAGCGCCCGCACCGCGTCCTCCGACTCCAGGCCGCAGATCGCCGGCGGCTCGAATTTGCGCGCCCACGTCGGCTGCATGTTGAAATCATACTGCTGGCACCACGCTGGCTGCGGGTCGGGCATCTGCGCGAGCAGGAGGAAATCGGCGAGCCGGATCAACGCCGCGCGCGAACGCTGGTCGTGGTAGACCTCATGCACGGCGAGCAGCGTGCTGGACATCGAATTGGGCAGGCCGTCGTTCAGCGTGTAGTATTTGGAATAGTCCTCGTTGGGCCACACGCGCAGCCACTCCTTCGGGTAACTGGCCTTGAGCACCGGCTGGACCGTCGCCGGCTTTTCCCACCCCTGCGGAAAGGCGCCGTTCGCGAACTGCGCGCCGAGCAGCCCGTCGAGGGCATAGCCGACCGCCTCGTGCACCACCGGATTTTTGAATTCCAGCGCCTGGTCGAGCAGGACGAGAAACTTGATCGCGGACTGCGTCTGGTTGTCGTCGAGCGAGGAATGATTCGGACCCTTGCCCCGGCCATTGCGATACTGCTCGGTGCGCGTCCCCTCCGGATCGAAGTCGATCGTCTGCGCCCAGCCGCCGGATTGCAACTGGCCGTAAACGAGCGCCATGCCGGCGTTGGTCGCCGCGAGGAGATACTCCAGATCGCCGGTCGCCTCGTAGGCCTTGAGAAACGCGATGCCCACCGAGGGCGTCCCCGGCGGCTCGGTCCAGATCTGGTTGCGCGTCGCGACGCCCTCGCCCCACGCCTGCTTCAGGTCGAGACTGTAATAATAAGTGTAGCCGCCATGGGAGGAGACGTTCCCGGTATAAAAGCGCACCGCCTGCTTGAGTCCGGCCAGCGCTTCCGCCCGGAGCGCCGCGGGGGGATTTTCCGCGGCAAAGGTGGCGCCGGCGAGCAGCGCGGAGAGGAGGATCAGTCGGGATTTCATGGGAGTGGACGTCACGGGCTCAGGGATAGTATTCGGGCTCCTGCTTCGTTTCCTGCGAAAGCTTCCAGCTGACTTCCTCCACCCACGCGCTGTGGGCGAGATTGCCGAACCATTCGCGCTCGTGGGCCCGCCGGAAGCGCAGCAGTTCCTCGAGCGCGGCCTTGCCGCGTTCCGGGGTGGACGCCGGATCCGCGGTGGTGAGCTGGGCGGACGCCGCCGCGCACAATTTCGCATGCGCGAGGCCGACCTGCAAAAACTTCACGCGCGCGAGCGACTCGGCGTCGCCCGCCGCGGCCTCCGCCGCCTTCGCCAGCAGGCGCTCGCCCTCGAGGAAACTTTCCGGCGGAAACACCCGGTGCGTGGCCTTCGCCCAGCTCCGCCAGCGCAGCGCGACGCGATCATAGAAAATATCCATGACCATCTTCCGGTTGTTCATCGTGTAGTCCTCGTAGTGATCGAAATAGGCCTTCACAGCCGCCGCGGCGGGGCCGAAGCCGGCATAGTATTCCGCCAGCAGGTCCTCCACCTTGGCGTCGGGATGCGTGTGGAGGCGCATCAGCAGGTAAAGCGTCGTGCCCTGCGTGGCCCACTGCCCCGTCAGCGAATCGAAGTCGGTCGCCGCCAGGCCGTGCTGCGCCATGTATTGGAAGTCCTTCGCAAACTGGTGCGCGAAGATGAAGGGCATCGCGTAACCATCGAGGAAGTAATTCGTGCGGGCGAAGACCGTGGCCCCCGTGTCCTGCCAGCCCTGCCACTGCGCCCGGTACCACTGGTCCTCGTCATCGAGGCGCGGATACCACCCCGCCGAGGGACAGAAACCGAGCACGATGTTCTTGTTCAGCTTCACGCCGGAGGTCGGCGCCTGGAAGTAGTTGAAATAAACGTAACCCACGACCTTCACGTCGGGCCGGTGGACCGCCGCGAGCTGCTGCACCGCGAGGGCGAACCGGGCGTAGCGGTCGGAGGTGAACCGCGTGCCATACACCTTGAAGTTCGGCGCGTAGAATTTCATCGCATCCGCCGGCTCCGGCCCGTCCCACGCGCGGCAGTGCTCGCATTCGCAGGACCCGAGGAAATCGTTTTCCACGACATTGATCGAGGGCGGCAGGCTTTCCGCGGTGCCCTTCCCCTTTGCCAGCCAGAGGTCGACGATCTTGCGGTGCAGGCCGGGATCGGAGACGCACATCGAAAACCGGTCGCCGGGCTTCACCGGTCCGCGCTTGCCCTTCACGAGCTGGAACCATTCGGGATGCTCCGCGC
Source organism: uncultured Oleiharenicola sp. (assembly GCA_964515595.1). Classification (GTDB taxonomy): domain Bacteria; phylum Verrucomicrobiota; class Verrucomicrobiia; order Opitutales; family Opitutaceae; genus Lacunisphaera. The sequence goes on from CAZEUN010000013.1 coordinate 67,835, forward strand.
CGTATTTTTCCCACCAGTCGGTGAAGGCGTGGCCGTAGCCCAGCTGCTGGCCGCGGCCCATGCGGTTGCGGCGCAGGAAAACCGACTGCTCCCGCTGATACTCCTCGCGCGCCTTCGGGGTGAAGCCGAGCGCGGGATTTTCGAGGGGGAACGAGCCGGGGCGCACATTGCGCTGGAACATCCGCGGCGCGAACGTCTCGTCAAACGAGCTGACCGCCAGGGTCTCCCGCTTCGGCACGAAGGTGCCGAGCTCCCCCGGCCAGAGCCAGCGGACGCCGAGATCGCGCTCGAGCCATTCATAAACGCCGAACAACGTGCCCGCCGAGGCATTGAATGCACCGAAGGGGGGCGTCGTGGCCAGCGGCGCATCGCTGGCGTCGCGGCCGGCGATGAACAGCGTGCCCGCCGAGGTGCGCAGGACCGAGGTTTCCACCGGCAACCGGGCCGGCTCGATGCCGGCAGCCCGGGCCGCCCGGGTTTCGCCGAGATAAATGCGGGTGCGTTCGGAGGGTTTGACGTCGCTTTCGGCCACCACCGGCAACTTCACGCCGGTCGCCTTCTCCACGTGATACACCAGTTCCTCCGCCGCGTATTTCACCGTGGCCTTGGCCTGGTCGGGAATCACCACCACCGCCTTGGGCGCGCGCTGACTCACGATCTCGAAACCCGCCGGCTGGGCGGCGAGTTCCGCGGCGCCCGTCAGCAGCAGCGCGACCGCGCCGGCACGGAGGAGCGACATGAACTTCGCCGGGATGGAACGGCGCGGGATGCGGGGGGATGGTTTCATGGAATAAAGATTGGTCATGAGGCCGGGTTGGGTGGGCTGAGGTGCAACGTAATGGTTTCGTCCGCGCCCTGGTTGAGCTTGCGGACCCAAAGTTTTCTGGCCGGGGCGTCGAAGAACCAGCCTTCGCCGCCGGCGCGGAATGCAGCGAGCGTCGCGAACTTGGCCAGTTCCCCGCCGCGCGCACTCACGGCTTCCGGCGTGTTCGTCGCGAGGTGCACCCGCAGCAAATGATTCCGTCGCGTGGCGGACCACTGGAGCTTCACCTCGTCGTTCTGATTCCAACGGCAGCCGATCCGCACCGGGCCCTCGGTGTCGTGCAGCACAAACTCGCTCTCGCCCCGGACCCGGGGCCACATCGCGAGCGTCACGTAACCGGCCGACTCGGCCCAGCCGAAGCCGCTCGCGTCGTTCGTGACTTCCAGCGGAATGATCGCCCCTTCGCGGATGTAGAGGGGAAACTTGTCCTGCACGAACCAACCCTTGAACCAGGTGACCTCGGCGGGCCCCCGGAAGGTCTCGGCGTTGTCCCAGAAATCGTACCAGGTCCCCGCCGGTAGATACACCTTGCGGTCCGGATTGGCGTTCAGCAAAGGCGCCACCAGCAGCGACGTCCCGACGAGAAATTGATCGTCCACGCGCCAGGTCCTGACGTCATCCTGGTGGGCCCAGACCAGCGGGCGGCACACCGGCGCCGCGGTGGCGGCGGCTTCGCGGGCCAGCGTCATCCACAGGGGCGTGAGATCCGTGTGCAACCATGCGAGGAAACGGAAATGCGCCACCGCTTCCGGCGAGTACCACCAGGGCATGTGCAGCGTCTGCATGCCCGGCAGCATCGCGCCGAACTGCGCCCAGCGCAGCCAGACGTGTTCGGGCGCGGGCCGGGTCTCGAAGCCGCCGATGTCGGTCGAGACAAACGGATAGCCGGAAAACGCGAGCGAGAGCGTCGAATACACCGATGAAGGCAGACCGTTGTTCGCGAAGCTTCCGGCGAGATCGCCCGGCCATTTGAAATTGGTGAAGGCGGACGATCCGAGCCACGCCGCGCGCGGCACCATCAGGAAATCGTCGCCATACTGCTTTTTTAGCGCGGCGAAAAAGACCCGGTTGTATTCCGTCGCGTAGGAATTGTGCACGTCGGCACCCCGCCGGCTGCCGTGGAGGAGTGCGTCCGCGGGCAGATCCTGGCCGGCGTCGAGTTTGAACCCGCGGATGCCGGTCGCGAGACTGGTCGCAACCTGCTGTCCCCACCAGGCGAAGGCGTCCGGGTTGAAGTAGTCGATCGCGTTGTAGTATTTCCCGTCCAGTTCGCCCGAGGTCGAAATTTTCACCGCCTGGTCCGCGCCGGTCGCCGCCGGCTTTTTCACGAGGTAACCGCGGGCCACGGCTTCCGCCCAGTTCGAGGACGTGTTCGTCGTGTAGGGAACCGTCCAGGCGAGCGCGCGGACCCCCTTGTCGCCGAGTTGCTTTACCAAACCCGCAAAGTCAGCGCTGAAGGCCGGATTCGGGATGAACGAATTGCGCGCATCCTGCCACGGCGGCTCGAACCAGGTGACCCCAACCGGAATGGACAGGGCGTGCAGTTTGTCGACCATCGCCAGCGAATGGTGTCCCTTCAGCGTGTCGATGGAACCGGCGGGCTGGTCGGGATCGGACATGAGCCAGAACCAGGGTTGATAGGACCAGCGCGGCGGCGCCTGCGGCAAGCCCATCTCGGTGAAGAAATTTTGCACGGTCGAGGCGATGCTGCTGCCGGCCACCAGCATCATCTCGATTTCCGAAGCCGGGGCCTCGAAGACCAGCTGGTCGGCGCGACGCTGGCCCGCGTCGATGAACACCTTGCCGCCATAATTGAGCGCCCAGGCGTAGTTCCGCGTGGACACATAGTAGGGCATGTAGGCGCATTCGTCGGGGGTGCCGCCCTGGTCCCAGAGCGTGAAGGCCTGCCCGCGCTGCGCGACGCGGCCGTTCCACATTTCGCCAAAACCGTAGAGCTCCTCGACGGGGTCAAGGCCGAGGACGCCGCGCACGTCGGTCACCGTCGCGCCCGCGACGCGCAACGTGAGCTTGAAGCCATGGGCGCCAAAGGGCCGGACCCGGCCTTCCGCCGCTATGCCGTTGGCGAGGGTCAGCTGCAAGCGGGCGCCCGCCCCCTCCGGACTGGCGCCGGTGATACGGGCGATGCCGATCCATTCGCCGTTGATCCGAAAGGCCGGCGCCGCCGCGTCGGCCATGCGCTCACGTCCATCCGCGCCCGCCAGCCGCAGTCGCCAGGAGTCCCGGGCCAACTCGAGCGTCGCGCCAGGCGCGCGCAACCGCCAGCCGGAGCCGGTTCCCTCGAGGAATTCGCGCGGCGCCTCGCCGCGGAGAATCGCGACCAGCGTCAACGCCGCCAGCAGCAGGCTGAAAGAACGGCATCGGGGTGAGAAATTTCGGGAAGAAAGCATGGGATCAATTTCGATCGTGGGGCTCCGGATCGGAGTTGGGCAGGATTTTCAGCGGACCCAGCGTCACCGTCCCGCGGCGCGTGCGCCGGGTGATCGTCACGGGCTCGAGCGTTTCCCGGCCAAAATAGTTGCCCGCCGCGGCGACGAGCGGGGGCACGGCGTCGAGGGGCGAGACGCCATCGGTTGTAACCGTCAGGGTCGTCCGCCACGCCAGCCGCCGGCGCCCGGCCGCGAGTTCGGCGGGATCGTAGGCGGAGACGACCACGAAATAAATGCCGTCGTAAATCTGGTCCCACCAGTCACCCCGCCGGCCGGTGCGATCGACAAAGGTGGCGCCGGCTTCGATTTCCGCCGCGATTTTTTGCCGGTAGGCGCTGCCGCCCACGAGCGCCGCCCGCTCCAGCACCTGCCGCATGTGCATCTCGGGGAAAAGCCGGATCATTTCCGAGTCCATGCTGTGATAGGAGCCCCAGTAATAAAACAACACGAGCGCGGGCCGCTGACCGGCCACGGCGGGCTGGAATCCATTGACCGCAAGGGCGGCAAACATCGTCGTGCGCAACGCCTCCGGCGCAGGCACCGCGCGCTCCCCCATCAGGTCGCCCCGGGAGTGCTGTCCCAGATCATGCGCCGCAAAAGGAACCGGCGCGGCGGCCGAGGGCGCCGGCAACGTGCGGCCATACGGCGTCATTTCCGTGAACACCGTCATGCCGAGCAGCGGGGTCTTCGAAAGCGAGTTGGGCAGGAGATTGAACACGAAGGTTTCGGAATCGGCCGGAGTCGAAGCCGCCCGGCCGGCCGCGCCGCCGCCCAGCAGGGCGGCGGTGAGCAGGAAGCGGGGGTGGATTGTCATGACGGGGCTGCCGGCGCGAGCGGGGCCGCTTACAGGCCAAGGAAAGCGGACGCGCACCACAGCATCGGCGCCTGGCCGTGCAGGTCGCCGGTGATGCGGTTGCGATCGAGATAATACTCGCGCTCGTTTTTCTTGTTCGTGCCCTCGCACACCTCGCGGATGTCGCCGTTCGGCTCGAGGTACTTGAGCAGCGCGAGCCAGCCCTTGCGGGCGGCGGGGCCATAGGTCTCGCCGTCGAGCCAGCCGTATTTCACGCCGGTGATGAAGGCGAAGGTGAACATCCCGGTGCTGGAGGTCTCCGGCCACGAGGCCGGGTCATCGATCAGCTGGTGCCACATGCCGTCGGCATCCTGGTGCTTGAGGAGCGCGGCCATCATCTTGCGGTAGCTGGCGAGAATGGCGGGGCGATGCTTGTGGTTCTCCGGCAACGCGCGGAGCAACTCGGACATGCCGGCCGCGAACCAGCCGTCGCCACGGCCCCAGAAAAACGGGACGTCGGGGGCATGGAAAAACAGGCCGTTCGGCTGCTGCAGTTTTTCGAGATAAGCCACTGCCTCCTCCGCGGCGCGGTCGAGGTACTTCCGGTCGCCGGTCGCGCGGTAGGCCTGCGTCTGCAGCATCGTGATCATGTACATGTCATCGATCCAGAAACGGGTGTGCCAGCTGAGGCCCTTGGCGACGGCCTCGCGGGCCTCGGCATCGAGCTTGGACCGGTCGGCGGGCGTGGTCCACTGCTGGTCGGCCAGGCTGAGGCCGAGCTTCAGGTAGCGGTCGTCCTTGGTCAGGATGTAGAGCTCGAGCGGGAGGGAGCCGAAGACGGCATAGTCGACGTTCTCCGGCGGCGGGATGTGCTTCGCCTTGTCGCCGAAGAGCGGCTGGAAGCGCTCGATCAGGCGGGTCTGCAGCTTGTCGTCCTTGGTCAGCCGCGCGAACGAGAGCGCGCCGTACCACGTGCAGGTTTCAACGTAATGAATCACGTCGGTGCGCAGCAGCCGGTAGTCGCGCTGGGTGAACCGTTCGGCCACGCGCTTGCCGACGTCCTGCGGCGAGCTGCCGGCCGGCCAGGAGCCGAAGTCATAGGCCGCGCGGGCGGCCGTGGAAAGGGCGAGCACCAAAGCGGCGCCGGCGAGGAAGCGGAGGGGTGTTTTCATCATATCAAAGGGAACCGGGGGATGGGTTGAGGCGCACCTGTTCGCTGGCGCCACTGCGTTCCGCCCGGATCATGGCCGCGATCACCTCGACCGCACGGACAATTTCATCCGCCGGCATTTCCAGACGCGCGCAGCCGGTGAGGGCGTCATGAAATGCCTCCCACGGATAACTGCCCGAAACCTCGGGCGAGTTCCATTCCCGCCGCAGCATTTCGCCACCGGGGCGCGTCGCCACCAGCGAAAGCCGGGAGGAATTCTCCGCCTCGCCGTAGTCGACCGGGAACACGTTGCGGAAAATTGTCCCGCGCTCGAAATTCAAGGTGAGCGCGTTGGCGTAGTGCTGGCCGTTGTCCACGCAGAAGCTCGCATGCACCGAACCGAGGACGCCGGACGCGAACCGCAGGCCAAGTTGGGCGTTGTCGGGCGTCGGCCGCCCGGTGAAAAGCCGGCTCGAGAGAACCTGCACCGTCGAAACCTCGCCGAAAAGCTGGATCAAGTCGTTCAGCGAATAGATGCCGATCCGAAAGACCGGCGCCAGCGGACACAACGCGGGGTCGTCGAACCAGCGTCCGTCGGCCTGCTCGCGGTAGGACACCTGCATTTCCGCGCGGCAGCTCACCGGCCGGCCCAGCGCAAATTCCTCCTGCCAGCGGCGAATCTGCTGCAAATACTCCGGCGGCCGCGGTGGCGGGGAATTAAGATAGATCGTGCGCCCCCTCTCGCGCGCCTCGGCCAATACCTGGCGGGCCGCCACCGGATCGAGCTCGAAGGGCTTCGTGGTCATCACATCCTTGCCGGCCCGCACGATCCGGCTCAGCAATCCGGCCCGTCCTCCCGGGCCGCTGAAAAGTCCAATCACCGGGATGTCGGGATCCGCGAGCAACGCATCCAGCGACGCATATCCCTTCACGCCGTGCTGGCGGCAAAATTCCTCCCGCCGGACATCATCCGGATCGCAGCCGGCGGCCACGGTGAACCATTCCCGCGCCGCGCCGGAAGCCAGGGCCTGGGCCACGCGGGCCCCGAATCCGAGGCCGACAAAGCCAATGTTGAACGGGCGCGCCATGGTCAGAAATGCGTCGCCACCCGCGCGGCGCGATTTGCCCCCCGCCCCCGCGATACCGCGCCACCCTCGATCGACGCCTCCCAGCGCGACGGCAACATGCCGGTGTTTTTCCGAAATGCGCGGCTGAAATCATGCGGATGCCGGTAGCCGAGGTGGTACGCCACCTCCTTGATGCTGGCGCCATCGTGGACCAGCATGCGCGCCGCTTCGCGCAGGCGCGTCTCCGCGACGCTTTTCATGACCGTGGTCCCCAGTTGCTTTCGAAACATCCGCTGCACCGTCGCTGGCGACACCCCGAGAAAGTCCGACAACTGCGCCAGCGGTTGGCGGGAGGACACGTGAGCCCGAATCCAACCAAGCGCACGTTCGACCGCTTCACCGTTGCGATCGGCAAGGCGCACCCGCGGCGACGCAGACGGAAAACGCGGGCCCCGTGCGTCCCTCACGATCTCTCGCAACGAAGGTCCCGCCGTCGCAACCTGGAACGACGGATCGGCGCTGGGGGAAAGGGAGGGTAACGGCATGAGCCAGATGACGCGGCAAACCGGTCACACGTTTCACAATGCGAACTATATATTTCGTCAAACAAAATAAAATATCCCTTGGGCGGACCCTGAGTTTCCCTTTTGTCCGTCCCCCTGCTCGCGCTCCTATTGCTTGAGTAAAAAGGTCTGCTCAACGAGTTGCGCAGCCTGGATTGCCGGCGACCTGCTTCCCAGTTGCCAAGCGACCACCGTGATGGGCACGGGGCCGCGGGTGCGCGGCGGCAAGGGCAGGATCTCCAACCGGTCACCCACGACTTTGGCCGGTCCGCTTTTCACAAAAAAGCGAACCGTCAGTCCGGCGTCGGAAGTCGCCCGCAGGGAAACAAATTTTGTCCCCGCTGCCAGCTCTCCGATCCGTTCGAAAGCGATGCGTTGCGCCCGCCCGGCGAAGACCGGCGGCACGAAACGACCGGGCTGCAACGAAGGCCGATGGACGGCATCGCCCGGATGCCGCACCGCGATGAAATTGGGGGTGTCGGGATAACCGCGGTTGAGTTCGATGCGCTTGACCCCGTCGCGGATCGCGAAGATGCCGGACACCGGTTCGACGGTGCTTTCGCCGGTCGTGGCGCGCGTGAGCGGCAGGCCCGCTTGCGTGAAATTGTCCGGCAAACGGTCGAGAAACGTGGTCTCGATCCGGGTGATCGTGACCCCGTCGGGGGCGAGTTCGTAGGGCACGGGATCGACGATCCCGGATTTTGCGAACGTCGCGGGCGATCCGTCGAGATTGGCGAACGCCACCAGCTGGTTTCGGCGGCTCCACTCGCCGTCGTCCCACAGTGCCACCGCCGCCGCCGCGATCTCGCGGTCGAAAAACCATGGCGCGTTCCTCAATTCCCCGGTGGCATCGGCCAAGGGCGTGATCGTGAGCGGCGGGGTCGGCAGGGGCGGACGCAGGTCGACCACCACGCCTTCGTCCTCGCGAATCGCGCGCAGCGTGCCATCGGCGTTCAGCCGCGCCGCCACCGCCTTGTCGATATACCGCGCGAGAAACTCCAGGTAACGCTCCGTGTAATCGAAGTGCCCGCCACCGAACTCCTCCACATAGGAAACGGGCCGCCAGCGGGTGCGCAGTTCGTCGCGGATTTTGACCAGATTGGGCAGCGACTGGCCTTGCTTGGTCCAGTCATGCGTCGGCTGGCGCCATTCCGGAAAATGTCCGCCGGAATAAATACCGGGAATGGACCCCGTCACGGGCAGCATCACCCCGCCCTTGGCCGAAATAATGGCGATGGTCCGGGCCGGCCGCGCCTCTGCCAACGTGCGGGCAAAGGTCGCCGTGGTGGAATGCCCGAACGTGATCCAGGGCGCAGCTGCCATTTCAGGGTAACCGGAAATCCCGCCGAGCTTCGCGATGACCTCCTCGAGCAGGTGCACCGCGTCCTCCCGGCGATGCTCAAACCGGATGTCGATCGCGGGATGGCACCACAGGATGGCGAAGCCGTTCCGCGCACACGCTTCGCGGATCGCCGGATGCTCGGTGAAGCGCTGCTCGCCAACATTCTGCTGGGTCACGACGAGCCCACGCACCCGCTCCGCGTCCGGCGGAATCCACAGGTAGGCGGTGCAATCGTGGGCCGGCAGCCCGTCGACCCCGCGATTGTCAAACGTGAGGCTGAACTGGAATTCGCCATTGCGGCTCGTCGCCCGTGGCGCCGGCAGCACGCCCCCCAGCGACGTGACCACCGCCGCCACCGCGCAACCCCACCGGAGGATCCTGGGAGAAATCATGCTCAGCGGACCGCCTCCTGCCGGCCATCCGCGAGGAACGGCGCCGGGGTTTCGGTGATGATGATCTCATTGAGTTTGATCGCATCCGCGACCGTCAGCCGCAGCTCATGCCGTCCCGCCGCAAGCTCGCCGAGCGCGTGCAGGTAAACGGCGCGGAAATGCGTCGCTCCGGCGTTCCACTGGTAATCGTCGTCGATCCGGACCTGCTCGACGGCTCCACCATCCAGCGCTAATCCGAAACGGCGGGCCTTTCCCCCTTCACCGTCGATTGCGCAGCGCAGCATCACGGCATAGTTGCCCGCGCGAGGAACCGTGAACTCCGCACGCAGGGCCGGCTCATCCCCTTTCCCGGTGAACTCCGCATAACGTCCGCCGCGAACCCCGGACTGATCCGTGGGGCGCACCCGCGACGCCACCCCGGGCAACGCCGCCACCTCGACAAAGACGGAGTTCGGCGCGCCCGGCGGCCGCAGGTCCTCGGAAAAATCCGCCGCCGCGTAGACGCTGACCGGCCGCGACAATCCGACCGCCGTCCGCACCAGGAAGGCTCCCTTGAACATCGGCCGGCCTTGGAGTTTCGACGCATCCACCGTGACCGACAGCGTGACCGATCCTCCCGGTGACACCGTGCCGGCCGCGGGCGTGACGTGGAACCAGGTGAACGCGGCATTCTGGCGGATCTCAAACGACATCGGCGCCGCCGCGTCGGCGGGCAGCGTCACGGTAACCGTGCGCATCAAGGCGTCGCCGGCGCCCGACACCGGGGAGGGCGCCGGAAAATTGAGCTGTCGGGGCACCGCTTGGAGCGCCAGCGGCCGGAAGGGCACTTCCGTCGCCTCGGTCGCAAACGCCCCGCGATGCGCCCCCGCCGGCACCAGGCCCGGGACCTCGAGCGCCGCGTCACGTCCGGCACTCGTCACCGCGAGCCGGAAATCCCCGGCGGCGGCATCGACAAATCCGGACCGCGCCACGACGCCGTGGGTTTCCTGGCCGATCTGCCTCAGCCCGGCGAAGTAGGCGGCGGAAGCGGCGCCGTCCTCCGCGAGCCAGAACTGGTCTCCGTCGAAGTCATCGCGCCGCGACTGCTCGCCCGGCAGGCGGCCGGCGTTCGCGACGAAGACATTGTTGCGCATGAACCCGAGCCGCTCGTGGCCCGCGGGCTTGCCGTAGCTCCCATAGATGCTCGCGATCCCATAAAGGGTGTTGTTGATGAAATGGCGCTTGCCCGATTGCGGCACGGCGTGGCTGTTCTTGAAAAACATCAGCGTGAGGCCGGTTTCGTCGCCGAGGTTGGCAAACAGGTTCCCGAAGATGAATTGCGGCCCGAGCAGCGCGGGCCCGGCGCTGACGCCGCAAAGCGTGCCCTCCACCTTGTTGCCGTAGAACCGCACGTTCATGCCGCCACCCTCGAGTTCCGTGCCGTCGTCGTTGCCGAAGGCCAGGAAATTGCCGCTGATGTCGCTGTCGCGGTAAAAGCCCCCGGTGGGCGAACGGTTGCTCGCGCTTTCGATGACATCATTCCACCGATGCTCGTCGCTGCCGATAAAATCGTTCCAGCGCACGACGGTGCCGCCGGCCGTGGTGTGCGCGAGCACCGCGGTCGGACCGGCAGGATGGGAATACTGCCAGGAGTTCGCGCGACCACGGGGATCGTGGATATAACTGCGCTCCACCACCGTGTTGCGGCTGCGCAGGATGGCCACACCGGCATCGAGGTTGATGAGCGTGCCGGTCGCATCGGCGTATTTGCCGCGCTTCTCGTCGTTGGTGGATTGCTGCACGCCCGTGCGGCCCCAGCCGGAGATGTCGCAGTTAAGGACGCGCACCGCCTCGGAATCCTCGATGCTCACGCCATGACGGGAACCGCCCACGACGGTAAGATTCTCGAGCAGGATATACCGCGCGTTGCGCACCGTGATCGCACCCGGCTGCGAATCCGCCGGATCGCTGGGGCGCGCCAATTTCCAGCCGCGGGGCGCCGTGTATTTGATCCAGCCGTCCGGCGTGCCCTGGTCGGTGACAACCAAACCCCGTTCCGCCCCGGGCACCGTGCTGAGATCGATGGTCTTGGCGATCCGCGGCCGGCTCGTCCACGTGCGGAAATCAACCGGGGCGATGACCTCCATCCCGGCGGCGTCGATCACGCGCACCTGCCACGCGCGAGCCTCCTCGAGTTGGAAGAGGCTGCCCTTCCAGATGCCCGCCGGCTGATCCGACACGGGCGAAAAGGCGCGCCGCCACGCCGCGTCGCCCTGGGCGCGAAACTCGACCGCGAAGGGCGGGCGGTGGCTGGTTTCCGCGACCCGAAAATAATAACTGCAGGCCTCGAAGCTGGGCACCGCTTGCAGTTCGCCGGGAGCCACCTCCAAATCGACGCCGGACTGCCCGGCGGTCTGGGCGCCAAGGCATCCGCAGGCGAGGACGATGAGCAGGCAGAGACCGAGGAATCTTATCGATTCAAAGGACGACAACGAGGACTTGGAAGCGGCAGACGGACGAAAGCAGGATTTCACGTTTTGAACACGGGTGAGCAGGCTGGATCCCAAGAGGCGGTGCGCCCGCTGCGATGACGACAGGGGCGCGGCGCATCCCCCAGCCCAAATCGCGGGATGACGGAATATGCTGGTCGATTGACAGCCGACCCGGGCGTTTGGATTGAAAAGGCGCCCATTCCCTGAAGCATCCGCCACGTCGCACTTCCGCCCCGCCCTTTCTGCATGTCTTTCGAAGTCGTCCTTTCAACCACGCCATCGCTCGCCGAAGGCGCCCTCTGGTCCTCGCGACGGCGTGAGCTTCTCTGGGTCGATATCCTCGGCTGCGCAGTCCACCGCTTCGATCCAGTCACCGGCAAGAACCACACCCATCAGCTGCCCTCGTATGTCGGCACGGTGGTGCCGCGCGCGGATGGCGCGCTGCATCTCGCCCTGCGCGAAGGCTTCGCCCGCTTCGATCCGGTCACGGAAAATTTATCCGCCATCGTGACGGCTCCCGGCCACGACTCGCTCCTCACACGCTTCAATGACGGAAAATGCGATCCGCACGGGCGGTTCCTCGCCGGCAGCATTTCCCTGCAAGGCACGCCCAACGCCGCCGCGCTCTATGTGCTCGAGGCCGGCCACGTCCCCCGCCGACTGCTCGAGGGCGTTTCCATTTCCAACGGGCTTTGTTGGGACGCGGGCGGCAGCACCCTCTACTACATCGACACGCCCACGCGCCGGATCGACGCCTTCGATTATGACCTCGCCACGGCCACGCTGCAAAACCGCCGGACCGTGGTCGAACTGGCCGCCGACCTGGGATATCCCGATGGCATGACCATCGATTGCGAGGGTCTGCTGTGGGTCGCGCTCTGGGGCGGTGGTGCCGTGGTGCGCTGCGATCCGCGGCGCGGCACCATCGTGGCGAAATATCCGCTGCCCGTCTCGCTGGTGACCTCGTGCGCATTCGGCGGCGAGAAACTCGACACGCTCTACGTCACCAGCGCCCGCTGTGAGCTTACCGCGGCCGAGGCCGCCGGGCAACCGCTCGCCGGTTCGCTGCTCGCGCTTTCGCCCGGCGTCCGCGGCTGCCCGGCTTTTGAATTCAAAGGTTAGCGCGTTTTAAATTAAGGTGTATCCGATCAAACCCGTGCCAATTACCGCTGTCGTCATTCTGAGCCCCGCGAAGAATCCAAGTAAATGAGCGCATTCCCTTGGATCGCCCGGCTCCCGCTGCCGCCGAGCCTAAGGCGGGCAGGCAGGATGACGGTCTCGGGAACAATCCGGTGCTCTGAAAATTAAAACGGCTACGACTTTGCTGAAAATACTGTAGCGCCCGCTTTCCTGGTTGCGTCCCGCACCACGGTCCGTGCGCTGACGGAAAATGCTGGCTCAATACGGTTGCCGCGCCGTCGGGCGCTTTGAACGTCAGCGGACGCACCATGTCGCGCCCGCTTTGGTCCACCCTCCTCCGCCTGGCCGGCTTCCTGTGTTCCGGGCTGGCTCCGTTTTCCGTCGGCGCGGAGATTGTCCAGTTGCACCTCGCCATTCGGGACGAGCAGGACCGCCCCCTGCCGGCCCGCGTGCTCGTGCTGGACGCCGCCAACCGGTCGCACCTCCCGCCCGCCGCGCTCACGGCCAATATCGGACCCGACACCTGGTTCGCCTGCGATGGCCTGGCCCGCCTCGACGTCCCCGCAGGGGAATACCGCCTCCGGGTGGAACGCGGCCCGGAATATGTCCCGGCCACCGCCACGATCTCCGCGCAAGGCCGCACGAGCCATACGACGCGGCTCACCCGCTGGATCGATCTTTCCGCCCTCGGGTACACCTCGGGGGAAAACCACCTGCATCTCGACGCGAACGTCCTGCCCGGCTGGCTCGCCGCGGAGAACCTCGACATCGGCTCCTCGCTTTTCTGGTGGAACGGCCCCCGGCGGCCGCTACCGGCCCCGGAAGTCGCCGCATCGCCCCGCTTCACCGCGTACGATGCCGAGGTGGAAAACGCGTGGGGCGCGCTTTACTGCGTCGGTCTCCGCGAGCCGCTGCCAGTCGCATGGGAACCCGGTCGCGCCAACGTCGCGTTCGCCCGGGCCGCCCGCGAACGCGGCGCCTTGCTCTGCTACCAGGGCGGCTGGTCGCCGGAAGTGCTGGTCGACGCCCTGCTCGGGCTCGTCGACGTCGTGAACCTCAACGACAACCTCTTTCAGCGCCACAAGGTGATGCCGCGCGCCCGTTATTCCAACCCGCTCGGTGCCGCCGGCCTGCCCCTGTATCCCGATACCGACGAAGGCATGCTGCGCCTGGTCACCGAATCGTACTATCGCCTGCTCAACTGCGGCCTCCGACTCGCGGCCGGCGCCGGCTCCGCCACCGGCGTGAAATCCAATCCCGCCGGCTACAACCGCAGCTACGTGCGCGCCGCGCCCCCCGCGACTGCGCAGGCGTTTCTCGAGGACTGGCGGGCCGGCCGCAATTTCGTGACCAACGGCCCGATGCTCTTCCTCACGGTGAACGATACGCTCGCCCCGGGCGACACGCTCGAGCTGCCCGCGTCCGGTGGCCGGGCCCGGGTGCGCGTGCGCGCGCTCACGCCCGATCGCCTGCGCTCCGTGAGCATCATCGTGAACGGCGAAACCGTCGCCCACGGCCGCGCCAACGAACTCGAGACCACGCTCGACCTCCCGGCAGGCGGCTGGATTGCCGCGCTGGCGGTCGCCGAGGAAATCACCCTCGCCGACGCGGACCTGGCCCGCTACCGCCAGGACAGCAACCTGGGCGGCGAGATTCCGTCGCGGCTCCGTTTTGCGCACACCAGCCCGGTCTATGTGAACGTCGGCGGCCGGGGCGCGCGGGTGGCGCATTCGCTCGAGGAAGCCCGGCGGATGCTCGACGCCTTCGAGCCCTTTGCGCGCCAGCACGCCGCGGCGGATCACCTTCCTGAAATCACCCGGGCGCTGGCAATCGCGCGCCAGCGTCTCGACGCGCTCGCTTCTCCTCATGAACGTTAAACAGATTGCCTTCACGCTGCTCCTGGGCGCCCTTTCCACCGGCCTCGCTTTGGGCGAAGGCTCCTACCGCAATCGCGACGCCAAAAACCCGGCCGACCTCGGCGAAGGCACCTACCCGATTCCCTACCAGCAGCCGACCGTCGCGGAAATCACCCGGCAACTCGGCCAGGTCCGGGAGTATCTGGAGTCCGTGTCCCCGCAACGCATCGTCGATCGCGAGACCGGCGCCGCCATTACGGATTTCACCACGCTCAATCCGCACGCCACCGCCGACGGCGGCAAGGCGGGCAACGGCCTGATTTCCTATGAGATGGCCGTGGTTTATTCCGGCATGCTGACCGCGGCCCGGGTGACCGGCGACGCGCGTTTCAACGAATTCGTCGGCCGCCGGCTCCATTTCATCCACGAACGCCTGCCGTATTTCCGCGCCATCGGCGAAAAGCACGGCGTGCAGCGCGGCGATTTCTTCAAGGTGATTGCGCCCGATAAACTCGATGATTGCGGCGCGATGTGCGCCGCCTTGATCCGGGCGCAGCTCGCCGGCGTGGGGCCCGACCTGCAGGACGTCATCAAGCCGTGGGCCGACTGGATCGGGCAGCGCCAGTTCCGCCTGGCCGACGGCACGCTCGCCCGCGTGCACCCGCAGCCGGAATCGGTCTGGGCCGACGATTTCTACATGGGCGTGCCCGCCCTCGCGGAGCTGGGCCGCCTGACCGGCGAACGCGCCTGGTTCGACGACGCCGTGCGCAACACCCTCGGTTTCTCCACGCGGCTCTTCAACCCGCAGAATGGTCTCTATACCCATGGCTGGAGTTCCAATCATCCGGATGCCCCTCATTTCTACTGGGGGCGAGGCATGGGCTGGACGGTGCTCGCGATGTGCGACCTGCTCGACGTGCTGCCCCGGGACCACCCCGGCCATGAGCCGGTGCTGAAACAACTGCGCGCGGCGTTGCGCGGCGCCGCCCAGTACCAGTCGGGCGCCGGCTTCTGGCACCAGTTGCTGGACCGCCCCGATTCGTTCCACGAAACCTCCGCGACGGCCATGTTCACGTACGCGATTGCCCACGCCATCAACCAAGGCTGGATCAGTCCGACCATCTACGGGCCGATCGCGCAGGCCGGCTGGTGCGCGCTGAGTTCGAAAATCGACTGGTCCGGACGCATCGAAGGCGGCGTTGTGGCGACCAACTACGCGAGCGACCCCGTCTACTACTACCACCGCCCCACGCATTTTGCCGCGCTGCACAGCTACGGCCCGACGCTGCTCGCGGGCGCCGAGATGATCAAACTGCTGCGGAATCCCGCGGTGGAAATCCGTTTCGAAGGTCGCACCTACACCTATTCACCCAAGCCGAACGCAGCGAAACCCTGAGACGTCCACGGCTCCGCATCCTGTCCTCCAGCGCCAACCTTTCCCAAATTCCCGTTCATGAACGAAACCTCACCGCTTCTGCCCCAATCGCCCCACGTGGCCGCCCGCTTCTCCCTCATGGTCTCGGATTCGGCGGCCGTGCTGAAGCGTTTCTATTTCCTGCAACGTGAAATCATCCGGCTGGAAGCCGGGTGGTTTCCGGCCATCGCGCATTGGGAAACCAAGCTGCTGCTGCCGGAAGTGATGTGGCAGGATTCGCGCGTCACCCACGAATTGCGCGAACGCGTCCTGGAATTGCGCTATCCCGAGCGCCGCCTCGAGATCGACGACAACGTGAAGCTGCTCGAGTGGTTTAAAGCGATGGGCGACGCGCCTCATGCGCTGGCGTTCACGTCCGTGCTAAGTCGCGTCCTGAAACCCTTCGTTCGCGGCCTCTTTCAAACCTACCTCGAATGCGCGGATGCCCTCGACGACGGCCCCACGGTCTTTTTCCTGAGTCACGCCATCCAGGTGCTCGACCGGCAGATCACGCGCCTGCAGGAACTGCAGGCGATGGCCGAGCAGGCTTTCCCAACCCTCGCGGCCTCAGCAGCTGAATGGCGGGCCGGTTTTGCAGAGGCTCTCGCCGCCTGCCCGTTCCACGCGTTCTTTTCCGCCGAGGCAACGGTGCCGCCCGCGCCGGCGCACCTGGCCCGACTTGGCCGCTCCTTCGCCATCGACCGGCTCGGTCAGCGCGACCCCCGTTTTCGCCTGGTGAGGTTCGCCTGGCCGGACCGTCACACGCCGGGCCCTGCCGGCTCGGGCCGCCAGTTGCAGGTCCGCCAAGGGGTCCACCACGTGAACGAAGTCTGGGCGGCGGAAATGGCGGCCGCCTGTCTCCACGACCTCGCCCCCGAGGCGCCGGCGGAATTCCTGCTGGACGCGGCCCGGTGGTGCTACGATGAGATCCGGCACTGCCGGATGGGCTACGAACGGTTGCGGGCCTGGGGTTATGCGGACGGGGAAATCCCGCTCGACAACTTTTCCTACGCCGCGGGCGCGGACGCGGACCCTTTGATCCGCCTTGGCATCATCTTTTTCTTCGAGACCACCTACATCCACACCAAGCCGGAGCGAACCAAGCTGTTCCGGGAATTGGGCGACCGGCTGAGTTCGCATGACATGGATTTCGACTGGGCCGATGAACTGATCCACACGCATTACGGCAAACGCTGGCTTGATCATTTCCTATCGGCGACCGGCGACAGCCGGCGTCCAAGCGACATCAAGGAACTCGCGTCGCAGGCGGTCCGCAAGGTACAACTCACGGCCTCGGCCGCGGATCAGGCTGCCACCGAGGCGATCTTCCAGGCAATGATGAGCCGGGCGCGATGAATCACGGGTCGACGAACTGCGCGGGCCGGCCTGCGGCGGATGCGCCCCGCTTTTCCCAGCCATGACCCCGACCTATCGCGTCCGCCTTTCGCCTGTTTGCAGTCGCGTGCGTTGCGAACCAAGCTGGCACCTTGGTCCGCAGTGGGCGGCCCAGTTGCGCGACTATGACCTCTGGTTCGTGGAGAAAGGCCGCGGCACAATGCAGACGGATACCGCACGGATTGTTCTCCAGCCGGGCGTCTGCGTCTGGATGCGACCGGGCGGCCACTATGAAGCGAGCCACGATCCTGCCCGTCCGCTCACCGTCAGCTGCATCCATTTCAAGCTGGCCAATCGCCCGGCGGGTTTCCGGCCACCCTTCGAGACGTTGCAGGCGGCCGACGTCCCCTTCGTGGAGGCGATGGTCCGGCGGATCATCCGGTTGCGCGCCACCGCGACGCCCGCCGCCCAAAGCTCCGCGGCCAGTCTCTTCGGTTCGCTGCTGGGCGAACTCGAGCGCGAGGCCCGCTGCCTGGCGGAAACGCCGGTGGCCGGTGGCACCGCGCGCCATCACCGGGAAGTCATCCATCAGCTCGCCGCGGAGATCCGCGGGAATGCCGGGCATCCCCACGCCATCGCCCAGCTCGCGCGGCAGGCCGGCTACAGCGTCGACCATTTTTCGCGGATCTTCGCGCAGATCACCGGCAGCCGGCCGCAGGATTTCATCATCGCCGCCCGTCTGGCCCGGGCGCGGGAGCTGCTGGCCCAGACCGGCCTCACGGTCAGCCAGATCGCCGAGACGTTGGGGTACACCGATGTCTTTTTCTTTTCCCGCCAGTTCCGCCGGCATGCCGGACAGCCACCCACCCGGTTCCGGGCCTCCCTCGGTCAAACGCATGCGCGGGCGGCGGGAAAAGCGGATTAGTCCAAAATTTAAGCGGACCGCTGAATGGTTTTTTCGCCCCCTTTTTGCTACATTGCCGGCCGCATGAACCCGCCCCCCACCGTCCCCCGCCCCTTTCCCGATGCCCTTGGCGATTTCGACCCGGGCTCGGAATTGCATGCGCCCGAACTCTACCAACCGGGCGGACTGGCGCGGCAGGTGCCAACGCTGGAGGACATCGGACCGGCGGAAATCCAGTTCTACCGCGATCATGGCTACCTGGCGGTGAAGCAGGCATTCGCGCCCGGGGAGGTCGCCGCCGCGCTCGACGGTCTCGTCGACCTGATCGCCGGGAGAAATCCCGCCTTCACCGGCATCACCTTCGAAGCCGCCGCGAAGGATTTGCTGCCCCGACTCGACCCGGAACAGTGTCAGGACGCGGTGCGCAAGATCTGGAAATTCACCGGTTACGACGCGCGCCTGAAGGCGTTGTCCGAACACCCGCGGCTGCTCCGCACCGTGCGCACCCTGCTTGGAAGCCCGGAGATTGAGATGTTCCAGGACATGGCACTGGTGAAGCCGCCGCACCTCGGACGCGAGAAACCCTGGCATCAGGACCACGCGTACTTCGATTACCCGCTCGGCACCCCCATCGCCGGCGTCTGGATCGCGCTCGACGAGGCCACTATCGCCAACGGTTGCATGCAACTCCTGCCCGGGCGTCACCGCGAAGGACCCATTGTGCATTTCAAGCGCCGCGACTGGCAGATTTGCGACAACGTCACCCTCGGCCAGCGATCGGTCGCCGCGCCCCTGCCGCCGGGCGGCCTGCTTTTCTTCGACGGGCTGCTTCCCCACGGCACGCCGCACAATTCGTCGTCAAGCCGGCGCCGCGCGCTCCAGTTTCATTACGCGCCGGCCGGGGTGCGCAAAACCACGGAGGACGACCGCCTGAAAATCTTCGGCGGCGAAGGCAAGGGCATGACCTGTTAGCGCCGGAGCGGGGACCAAGCGCCCGGGGCTTTGACACCAAGGCCGCAAAGGCCGAGGTTCGCCGTTCCGGTGGAGGGCCCAGCTCCGGCTGGGCCGGCGCGCGCCCGCGATATCACGTTCGCGGCGCAGCTGGAGCTGTGCCCTCCAAAGGAACGCAGAGGCGATTGGTATTACTCACCCCGAGTCCGAGTTGGCGGGGCCTTCGGCAGCCGCTGCATGGCCTCCTGCGTGATCTCACTATACACGGTGGATTGTTCGTAGCTTATCCCGGTGATCAACCGCGGGGAAAGCACGACCTCCCGGCCGGAAAACCAGGTGCCGGTTTCGACGAGGACGCCCGGGATCGACCATGTCTCGTCGTCGATCACGAAATCTTTCACCCGGCCCACCAAGCCGCCCGGAGTCTGCACGTGATAGCCGGTCACGGCCCGGGTGCTCCGGAGATGAACATCGTCGCGCTGGTTGTGACCGTGATGGCGGGAACCGTCGCTGGCGGGTACGGGCGGTCCTCCGGAAAAGCCACCCAGCCCACTGCAGCCATCGCCCACCCAATAAACAGGCCACCCGTAATACTGGTAATACTCGGCCTCGTATTGCCGCGAAACCGGGCGATGCGTTTCAATCGATGGGCTGTTCTCGATCTCCTTCCGCGTGAGCTTCACCTGCAGGGTATCGTCGCCCGCCTTGGAGCGTTCAAATGTCCTCGGCGAAAGCAGGACCAGCCGGCTGGACAACCATGAGCCGGTGTCGGCCACGACATAGCGAATGGCCCAATGGATGTCGTCGAAGTAGATGTCCTTGATGCGTCCGATCCCGCCATCGCGGGCGCCGAGTTTCCAGCCGTAAAGCGGGTTTGCATAGTGGTTCATGACGTACGGGGGTTGATGGTTGCTGAACGGGTGTTCGCCGTGCGTTGCACCGGGGCCGGTGAGGCCGGACTCGGGTCGCCGACGGCGGCCGGGGCCTGTTCCAACGGGGCCCGCCGGCTGGCAATCGCCACGCCGGGAGGAATAACGAGAACGGGACACGTCGCCGTTTGCAGCACGCGGCGGGTCGTGCTGCCCGCCGTCAGGTCGTGAAGCGCCCCATGATCGTGCAGCCCCATGACGATGTAATCGGCGGAGAGTTCCCTGGCCCGGGCCAGAATGGCGGGACCGGAGATCCCCACCGCATACAGCATGGAGACGGTGATTTCATCCTCAAGAGGTGGGCCGTCAATGCACGCAGACTCTGGATCGGCATAGCCCGCGACCGCCGGCACAATCCCGGCGGTGGTTTGCCCCCAGTCCGGCCCTTCCACGGCCACGGGGCGGGGTTGAATGACATGTAGCAGAACGAGCCGTCCTCGCATCGCGCGGGCCAGCGTCAGGGCCCTGGCGATGACGGTTCTCGTGCCAGGGGAGAAATCGATGGGCGCAAGGATGGTTTTCATTTTGAAACGGGGACCAGGAGTTGGGCGCCCACGAGGTCACGCCTGGCAGACAGCGCGTGCCCTTCGCTGGCCTCTTCCGCCGCGACAGGGGACCGCGCGGAGCGATCGGGAGCGGATGCCGCGATCCCCGGAACCTTGGCCCGGGCGGCGAGACACGCTTTCACCGCGGCGGTCGTTCGTGCCGCGAGGACGCACCCGGCCACTTGCCGCGCGCTGACGGTCGTCACGGTGCGAATGACGCGTTTGACCTCCAACAACTCGCCTGGCGCCACGCTGAGCGAGCGCACGCCCAGCCCGACCAGAAGCTCCGTGTAGGCGGGGTTGCCCGCCATCTCGCCGCACACCGAAACCTCCCGCCCCTCGGCGGCGCCGGCATCGACGACCGCCTTGATGCTCCCCATCACGGCGGGATGCAGGGGCTCGTAGTAACTGGCCATCACGTGGCTGCCCCGGTCGCTCGCGAGGAGATATTGGGTGAGATCGTTGGTCCCGATGCTCAGAAAATCCACCTCCTGGGCGATGCTCCGGGCGGTCAGGACCGCCGCGGGCGTCTCGATCATGGCGCCGATCCGCAGGCCGGGATCGAACGGCACGTGCTCCGCCCGCAGTTGCGCCTGCGCCACCGCCAACCCGGCCTTCGCGGCCAGGATTTCGTCGACCCCGCCGATCATCGGAAACAGGAGCGCGACGCGATGCGTGGCGCTGAGACGGAGCACCGCCCGCAATTGCGGAATAAGCACCTCGGGATGCCTGAGGAGCAGCCGTGTCCCGCGCTGGCCAAGCGAGGGATTTGGCTCCGCCGGCAGCGGCAGATAAGGCAGGAGCTTGTCGCTGCCGACATCCAGCGCGCGAATAACCAGCTCGCGATCCCCGAGGGCTTCCGCGGTTCGCCGGTAGGTCTGATATTGTTCGTCCTCGGTCGGAAGGTGGTCCTCCACCACGAAGACAAATTCCGTGCGATACAGGCCGACGCCGGCGGCATTCACCTCGGTCGCAAACGCCGCGTCAGCCACCTTGCCGATGTTGGCACCCAGCTTGATCTTCACGCCGTCCCGGGTTTCCGCCGGCAGGTGCAGCATTTCCTTCAGCAAGGCGCGATGCTCGACGAGGGCGGCTTCATGCCGCCGGTATTCGCGTTCCACGACCGCCGACGGATGAATGAACAGCCGCCCGGCCAGCGCATCCAGAATCAGGGGGTCGCCCGTCGCGATTTTCCGCGTCGCCTCCTCCACATAAAGCAGCGTCGGGATGCCGAGCGCCCGCGCGAGGATGACGGCATGGGCCGTCGGCCCGCCCCGCTCCGCGACGATTCCCTGGATGGCCGCCCGGTCGAGCCTCGCGGCGAGAGAGGGCAGCAATTCCTGGACGACGAGGATGCATCCCCGTGGAAAATGCGGCGTGGTCGACGCCGTGAATCCCTGCAAGCGGTCCAGGAGCCGCCGGGTGACGTCGCGCAAATCGGCCGCGCGCTCACGGATCGCCGGGTTCCCGAGCCGCCCGAACGCCCGGTCGAACGCTTCGGCCGTGTCGCTCCAGGCAGCCTCGATGTTGATTTCCTGACTCTCACAGCACCTCACCGCCGTGCGGAACAGCGCCGGGTCACGCAACATGCACGCCTGCGCCTCGAAGATTGCCGCCGCGTCAGCGCCCAGCGTTCGCCGGGTCTCGTTCCGCAAGGCGGCGAGGTCGGCCTCGACCGCCGCCATGGCCTGCTCCAGGCGGCTCAGTTCCGCGGACACCTCCGCGGCTGCGATCGACCGGCGCGGGACCGAAACCCGGTCATCGCCCGGGCACACGTAAGCCTCGCCACGGGCCAGGCCCGACGAGGCCGCTAGCCCGGTGAGCAGGGTGCCCGCCGGCGTGGACGACGCATTCAGAGGTGGGGTTGCAGCATTCATAAAGCGTCTCTGACCGGTTCGTGCTCCTCCCGGGACCGCCCGGTGAGGCCACCGCGGTTCCGGATTCGCGCCGCGCGGCCGCCCTCGTCGTCGGCCCGCAGGGTCCGACCGGACGAATGATCCGCACTCCGGTCGCGCCGTCGCCAGACCGTCCACCGGCGCCCAAGCCTGTGCGGCGCATATCCCCGAAGGCCCGGACCCCAATCCCGCCGCCACCGGTCCGCCTTGCGCCCGCCGGGGGACAACAAAAAGCGAAACGATGGGGCGCCGGGTTCATGCGCGACTCCCCGGATGTTGCTGGCACCAGACCGCAGGATCGCGGCGCAGCCGGCTCGTGCGCCCCTCCCGGGCCCGGAATATCGCCGCTTTCATAATATCGTTATACGATATGTTCCCCGATTGCGCAAGCGCACCCGGATGACCGCCGCGGTATGCAGCGCGGCTGTTCCGGTTCATTACCCGCGCTAACGAAAAACCTCCGCCGCGAATGAGCGGCCGGCCCTACTTCTGGAAAAACCTCAGCGCGCTCTGCCGGTCTTTTTCGATCTGCCGCCGGAGCTCTTCCATGCTGCCGAACTTGGTTTCAGGGCGGAGAAAATGGAGCCAGTTCACCGTCAATTTGTCGCCGTACGTGAGGCTCGAGGTCTCCAGGAGGTGGACCTCCAGCAGGGGCCGGGTCGTCTGCTCCACGGTGGGACGCAGCCCGTAGTTCGCCACGCCCTTCAAGGGCCGCTTTTGCGTCGTCAGCACCTCGACCGCGTACACGCCGTAGGCCGGCTTCAGCTCGGGCTCCCACGCCACGTTCAGGGTCGGAAAACCGATGGTGCGGCCGAGCTGGCGGCCCCGCTCCACCACCCCCTCGGAGCAATACGAATAGCCCAGCAGCGCATTCGCCTCCGCGATCGAACCGCCGGCCAGCAGCTCCCGGATGCGCGAGCTGCTGATGGGCGCGCCGTTGTGGTTGAGCCGCGGGGCGCTGTACACCTCGAGACCGACCTGGCGGCCTTCCGCGACCAGGGTGTGCACATCGCCCGCCCGGTCGCGGCCGAAGCGCCAGTTCTCGCCGACGTAGAGGGCGGCGAGCTGCGGGAGGCACTTCCGCAAAAACGCGACGAACGCGCCCGCATCGATCCCGGCGAACTCGCGCGAGAAATTCTGCTCGATCAGGAAATCGACGCCGAGCCCGCCCAGCACCCGGCGCTTCATCGCGGGCGACATGATCAGCCGCGTCGGGTTGTCCGGGCGAAACAGGACGCTCGGGTGCGGCCAGAAGGTCAGCACGCCCGCGAGCCCGCCGCTGCGGCGCGCGGAATGAATGGCGGAGTCGATCACCGACTTGTGCCCCAGGTGCACGCCGTCGAACATGCCGATGGCCAGGTGCAGGGGTTGCGCGGGCAAAGCCGCGCGATCAAGGGAATCGAATTGGAGCAGGGCGGTCATGACTGGATCAAATTGCAGGAACTTGCTTGCCCGCGATTCGCCGCGCCATCCGCTGGGGTGCGTCCGGAATCGCCTGCAAGCAAGCTCCTACAATAAGAACGACTCTAACGAAAAAGGTGCCGGCGTTTGGCATCGGGGAAAAGTTGCCCCTGATTGCTCACTGCGCCACCCGCGGCGCCGCTTCAAACACCGGGATCAGGCGCTTCTCGATTTCCGGCAGGCTGAGTTTCTCGATTTCCTCCAGCGGCAGGCATTGCGCGATGGTGAACTTCCCGCTGGCCGTGCGGCGCAGGGCCGAGAGGTGCGCGCCGCAGCCGAGCTTCTGCCCGAGGTCGTGCGCGATCGTGCGCACGTAGGTGCCCTTCGTGCAGTGGAGGTCGAACGTCAGCTTCGGCAACGCAAACGAAAGCAGGTTGAACGCCGACACGCGAATGAAGCGCGGCTCGCGCTCCACGACCTCGCCCTTGCGCGCCAGTTGGTAGAGCTTCACGCCATCCACCTTGATCGCGGAGTGCATCGGGGGCGTCTGGTACTGGTCGCCGAGAAAAGTCTTCATGACCGTGCGCACCTGGGCCTCCGTCAGCTCGGGCACCGGGCGCGTCTCCATCATCTCGCCCTCGGCGTCCTGCGAGTCCGTGACGACGCCCAGCGTGGCCTCGCCCTCGTACACCTTGTCGGTGCTCATCAGGTATTGGGAAATGCGCGTCGCCTTGCCGATCAACATCACCAGCAGCCCCGTCGCCATCGGGTCGAGCGTGCCGGCATGGCCGATCTTCTTCATCTGCAGCTTGCGGCGCAGGTGATAAACCACGTCGTGCGACGTCAGCCCCTTCGGCTTGTCCACGAGCAAGACTCCCTCGAGTTCCTTGACCTGTTGGAGGCTCATGCGGCGTTCGGATTGCAGGGGCCGGCCGGCAGGCAGTTCGAAATGCCCGCCCACGGATCAAGGGAGGAATCGCCTGCGAACAGGCTCCTGCAATGGGAATATAAAACCATAAGTTCGGATAAATGGGCAGCCCGACCGCGGTCCGTCTACTTGGCGTCAACCTCCGCCAGGCGCTGGTTCAGCGCGGCGACCAGTTTCGGATAAAATTCGCCGAGCGTGGCCTGGCAGTTCAGGCCCGCGGCCATCGCGTGGCCGCCGCCGTTGAACTGGGCGGCGAGCGTGTCCATGCGCAGCCCGCCGTGCTTGGCGCGGAGGCTGGCCTTGATGATGCCCGGGCGCTCCTCGATGAGCACGCCGATCTCCACGCCCTCGATCGAGCGGGCGTAGTCGACCAGCCCCTCGGTGTCCTCCACCGACGCGCCGATCTCCTCGAAAATCCCGTTGCGCAGCACGCCGATGCAGGCCCGGCCGCCGCACTCGAGCTTCAACGAGCCGATGTACGTCTGCAGCAGCTTGAGCTTCCCGAAGGACTCGCGCTCGTAGAGTTCCTGGCCGGCCAGCGAGGGCTCGGCGCCGCGCGCCACCAGCTCGGCCGACAGCGAAAAGACGCGCACGGAGGTCGAGGCGAAGCGGAACTGGCCGGTATCGGTCATGATCCCCGTGTAGAGCGCCTGCGCCGTCGTGCGGTCGATCGGCAGGCCGGCGTCCAGGAACAGCCCCGTCAGCACCTCCGCGGTCGCGGCCGACGCCGTATCCACGAAATTATGTCTGGCGAACCCATGGTTCGACAGGTGGTGGTCGAAGCACCCGAACGGTTCCGGGTAGAGCTCGCGCACCCGGTCCCCCGCCCGGCCGTGGTCGGCGCAGTCGGTGAAGAGCGCGAGCCGTCCGTCGGGCTTCAATTCGTCGCGCAGGAAGAACGGCGTGTCGCCGACGAGAAACCGGATGCGGCGCGGCACCTTGTCCGGATTCATGCCGACGGCGTCGATGCCCTGGCTCCGCAGGACGCGGCACAGCGCCACCTGCGAACCGATGCAGTCCCCGTCCGGCCGCTGGTGGCCGATCACCACGACGCGCCGGCCCTGCAGCTCCCGGAGGAGCGTGGCAAACGCCGCGGCGAACTGCGGGTAATACGGCTTCACGTGGACTTGGTTTCGCGATCGATCTCCCCCAGCAGGGTTTCCACGCGCAGCGTGCGGGGGGCGTGGTTGTCGTGCACAAAGGCGAGCAGCGGCACGTGCCGGATGATGACGTTCTTCGCGAGCATCTCGCGGATCTCGTCGCGGTGCTTCACGAGCCACTTGCCGGCCTTGGCGGCGTCCGCCTCCGGGCCGAGGACGGAATAGTAAACCTTGGCCTCGCGCAGGTCGCCGGTGATCTCGACGCTGGTGATGGTGATGCCCACCGTCTCGGCCCCGTGCTTCTTGCGGAGATGCGCGCTGACCTCGCGCTGCAGGAGCTCGTTGACGCGGAGAAGACGGTTGCTGCTCATGAGATTTTCAATGCCCGGTTCCCGATTCTCGATTTCTGGCGGTCGGAGGGTTTCCGGCAATCGAAAATCGAGAATCTAAAATCGCAAGTTACAGCGAAGCGCGGACCTTCTGGACCTCGAAGCACTCGATCTTGTCGCCCGGCTGGTAGCCGTCGAAGCCGTCGAGCCGGATGCCGCACTCGAGGCCGGCGCGCACCTCGTTGGCGTCGTCCTTGAAGCGACGCAGCGTGCCGATCTTGCCTTCGTACACGGATTCCTTGCCGCGGCGCACGCGGGCCTGGACGCCGCGGTTGATCTTGCCCTCGGTGACCAGACAGCCGGCGACGAAGCCCTTGGCCACCGGGAACACCTGGCGCACCTCGGCGCCGCCGAGCTTGTTTTCCTTGAGATCCGGGTCGAGCAGGTCGGCCATGAGCTCCTTCACGCGATCGCCGAGCTCATAGATGATCTCGAAGCTCTCGATCGTGACGCCGTGGTGCTTGGCCAGGGCGGTGACGCCGTTCTCCTGCTTGGTGTTGAAACCGATGATGACGGCCTTGCCGGTGCTGGCCATGAGGACGTCGTTCTTGCTGATCACGCCGACGTCGGCCGCGACGATGTCGAGCGACACCTTGGTGCTCTTGATGCCCTCGAGCACGTTCTTGACGGCCTCGAGCGAGCCGAACACGTCGGACTTGAGCACGACGCGCAGGACCTTGGCCGTGGTGGCGGCGATGTTCGCGAACAGGGCGTCGATGGAAACATCCTTCGGCACCGCGTCGGAGGTGACCGTGGTCTTCTTGAGCAGGTCCTCCGCCTCCTCGGCGAGGCGCTCGGCCTCGCGGGCATTCTTGACGGTGATGAACTTGGAACCGGAATCAGGCGAGCCGGACCACCCGATGACGCGTACGGGCATCGCCGGCGGGGCTTCCTTGATGGTGTTGCCCTGGTCGTCGAACATGGCGCGGACCTTCGCGTAATGCGGGCCGCACACGAGGGCGTCGCCCACGCGGAGCGTGCCGCGCTGCACGATGACGGTGGCGAGCGGGCCGCGGCCGACGTCGACCTGCGACTCGATGACCACACCGCTGGCCTCGGCCTTCGGGTTGGCCTTGAGCTCCAGCACGTCGGCCTGGAGGAGAATCATGTCGAGCAGCTCGGAGATACCCTGGTTCTTGATGGCGGCGACCGGCACGGTGACGGTCTCCCCACCCCAGTCCTCGGGCGCGATCTGGCGCTCCTGCATCTGCTGCTTCACGCGGTCGAGGTTGGCACCCTTCACGTCCATCTTGTTGACGGCAACCATGAGCGCGACCTTCGCATCCTTGGCGTGCTGCAGGGCCTCGTCGGTCTGCGGCATGAAACCGTCATCCGCCGCGACCACGAGGACCGCGATGTCGGTGACGGAGGCGCCGCGCGCGCGCATCTTGGTGAACGCGGCGTGACCCGGCGTGTCGAGGAAAGTGACCTTGCGGCCGTTGTGTTCGACCTGGTACGCGCCGATGTGCTGCGTGATGCCGCCGGCCTCGCCGGCCGCGACGTTCGCCTTGCGGATGGCGTCGAGCAGGGAGGTCTTGCCGTGGTCGACGTGGCCGAGAATGACGACGACCGGGGGACGCGGGGCGAGGTTCTTGATGTCCTCCTCGCGCGCCTTCTCCTCCTTGTTGATCTTGGCCTTCTCCGGCGTGATCGCCGGCGCCGCGGCCTCGCCGCGGTGCTTGATGTCGAGCAGGAAGCCATGCTTCTCGCCGACCTTGGTCGCGACGGCCTCGTCGATCGACTGGTTCATCGACGCGAAGATGCTCATCTCCATGAGCTCGGAGATCAGCTTGAACGGCTTGAGGCCGAGGGCCACGGCGAACTCGCGGACGATGATCGGCGGCTTGAGATGGATGATTTTGACGCCGCCCTCCTCGGTCACGGTGATGTTGCTCGCGGACGGGGCCGCCGGAGCGGTCGACAGCGGGGCCGGCTTCGGGATCTGGGGCGACGGCACGGACGGACGCGCCGCGGGCATCGGCGGCAGCGCGTTCGGCGCCTTGTTCATCGGCGGCGGCACGACCGGGGCCGGACGCGGCGCGTAAGCCGGGGACGGCGTCGCGGCGCGCGGCGGCAACGGGGCCGGCGACGAAGGCGCGTAACGCGGGGCCATCGGCGCGGGGGCCGGCGGCGTTTTGAAGCTCGGCGGAGGCGGCGGCAGCTTGGGGGCCGCCGCGGGAGCGGCGGGCGCGGGCGCCGGCGCCGGCGCGGCCGGCATGGCGGCGGCGCGGGCGGCCGCGGCGGCCTTGGCGGCTTCCTCCTTCTCGCGGGCGATGTCCGCGACCGACTTCACGAAAACCCCGGCCGGCAGCTTGATTGTGACCTCGGGCACGGCGACCGGCGCCGGGGCGGCGGCGGGCGCCACCTCCACGGGCTTCGCGTACTTCTTCGCGATCTCGTCGTAGTAAATCTTGCTGACCGTGCTCGACACCGACTTGGTATCCGCCGCGACAAAGCCCTGCTCCTTGAGCCAGGAAAGCATTTCCTTGGGCTCAACGTTGTATTGCTTGGCGATCTCGTGGATGCGGGAACTCATTCAGTAAGTGTGGCGGGTGTTAGTCAGCGTTTCAGGAACCGGAAACCTTGGCGATGAGCCCGGCGGCCTCTTCCTCAGTGAAACCGAAGCCGACAAGATCGGACGCCTCGACGCCCTCGAAGGCGGCGGGCGAGTTGATGCCGTTCGCCACCAGGCGCTCGGCCACGGCCTTGTCGAAGCCGTAGGTGTTGACGAAAAGGCTGATGGCCTGCGCGCGCGGGTCGGCGGTGACGACCTTGAACTCCTCGATGTCCAGGCGCCAGCCCACCAGGCGGGACGTCAGGCGGGCGTTCTGGCCCTTGCGGCCGATGGCGACGGCGAGGTCGTCGTTCACCACGCGGACGAGCATGCGCTTGTTTTTCTCGTCGAGGATGATCTCGCGCGGCACGGCCGGCTTGAGCGCCTCGATGAGCATTTCCTTCGTATCGGCGTGGTACGGGATGATGTCGATCTTCTCGCCGCCGAGCTCGCGCACGATGCTCTTCACGCGCGCGCCGCGGGCGCCGACGCAGGCGCCCACCGGGTCGACCTTCGGGTCGGTGCTGGTGACGGCGATCTTGGTGCGGTAACCCGGCTCGCGGGCGAAGGCCTCGATCTTGACGGTGCCGTCGGCGATCTCGGTGACCTCGAGCTCGAACAGGCGGCGGACAAACTTGGGGCTGGCGCGGCTGAGGATGATCTCGGGACCGCGGCTGCTGTTCTCGATTTCGAGCAGGATGCAGCGGATGCGCTCGCCCGGGGCGTATTCCTCGCCCGGGACCTGCTCCTTGCCCGGCATCACGGCCTCGGCCTTGCCGAGGTCGATGAAGAGGTCGTTGCGCTCACGGCGGCGGACGGTGCCGCTCACGATGTCGCCCACGGAATCCTTGAAGTCGTCGTAGATGCGTTCCTTCTCAAAGGCGCGCAGGCGCTGCATGATCGCCTGGCGGGCGGTCTGCGCGGCAATGCGGCCAAGATAGGAAGGATCGATTTCCCGTTCAATCGTGTCGCCGACCACGGCGCCGGCCTTGAAGACCTGCGCCTTTTCCACGTGGATTTGCAGCTTCGGATCCGCCACGGAGTCGACCACCTTGAGCAGCGACCACGCGTTCAGCTGGCCGTTCTTAGGGTTGATCTCGATCTTGAGCTCCTGGCCCGAGTTCACACCCTTCAAGGCCGCGGTCTTGATCGCGTTGACAATGGTGGAGATCATGTCGGCACGGGGAATGCCCTTCTCCTTCTCCATGTATTCGAGGACGGACAGGATTTCGCTGCTCATGGTGTGTTTGGATTAATGAGGAAAAAAAAGGCGGACCCGAGGGCCCACCTTTTAGAAAGTGAACTAGTTATAGGGGGTCAAAGTTATGAAAGGGCTTTCAGTCTTGTCAAGCCCCCGGCCAGATTTCTCTGGTTCAGCGACTTGCATGCGCCTCGCCTTCCAGAAGCCAGCCCAACAAACCCTGGGCCCAGCCGTGGCAGAGCGGCGGCGCGCCGCGACCCGCCACCCCGAGCCTGGGCAGGGCCGCGCGCACCTGGTCCGGCACATCGCCCAAGGCCCAGTGAAACCAAACCATGGCGGCGTCCCGGCCCGCGTGCGCGGCGACCAGCGGAAGGAAACCATCGCAGACCAAGGTGTCAAACCGGGTGCCCCCGACGCTGCTCCCGGTGAGATCACGCGCAAAGCGCTCCCGCAGCCGGCTTAGCCCAAAGGCCTCGCGCGCAACCTTGGTCGGCATCGCCTCCAGACCGCCGTCCGGCAAGGTGACGGCCATCTGCAGCAAACGGTCCGGCCAGCCGGGACACGCGACCGCCCACGCCTGGTACTGCCGCAACCGCGTGCGCGGCTGGTTCGCGGGCCGCACGCCCTGCGCCTGCCATGCGGCGCCGCTGGCTTCGTACACGTGCGCGACATCGAGGTCGGGCGTCCACATCTCAAGTGGATAGCGCATCGCCACCGTGAGCATCGCGGGGCGATTGAACCGGTAGCCGAGGATCTCGAGCGCCGTGCAGTGCGCCGCCGCCGCCCACCCCACCCGCTCGATCCGCAGCTTCGCGAAGCGCACCTTCTGTCGCCAGCGCTCCGCCGCTTTCCGGCGCAACCGGCCCGGCAACTCGGCCGGGGGCGTCGCCGCCAGGCCGGCAAATTTCTCCCACGCATCGCGCGCCGTGATCACTTCAAGCGCATCGTCCGAGGCGTACTCCTCCAAATCGCGATGCAAATGCGGCAGCAGCACCAGCGTCGGGATCTCCGCGCCGTCACCGCGCCGCGCCGGCCGCTCGGCGGGCTCCGGCGGAAACATCACGACATGCAACGCCACGTTCGCATACGCCGGGTCGGCCTCGTGCTGATGCGCCCGCCAGTCGGCGACGTGGAAGTGCACCTCGATGTCACCGGTCAGGGCCTGTCCGTCGATGGCGAGGCGCGCGCCGCGGAAATCCGGGCCCCCGAGCAGATTCCACACGCCGACCGTGCGGATCTCCAATTTGCGCCCGTCCACCAGCGTCAGTTGCGAGCGGTCAAAATCCGCGCGCAGCCAGATCTTCTGCACCACCCGCTCCGTGAGCGTGAAGGGACCGTACAGTCCCTGCATTTCCGCGACCTGATTCGTTTTGAGAGCCATGGGTGAAACCGCCACCTGGCCCGACGCGACGTGCCCCCACCGCTAGTCCTCCGACCCGGAAGAGCCAGCCAATTTCAACCTCCTTGACCCGTTTCCCGGTGGGTAAACCGTCCCATTGAAGCGAAACCGCCCCGCAGGCGGGACATGCCCGGCCAACGCGATCGTGCAAACGATCAATGCCTAACTGAGATCGACGGAAAAGTCCTGCGCCGGGCCGTTCAGCCACAGGTTATAGAAGGGTGAGTAGGTCTTGAAGCTGACCGTTTTCCCATCCGGGAAGAAACGCATCAACAACAGGAAACCGCCGCTGCCATACCCGCGTGCCGGACGCACCTGCATCTGGTAGTTGGCCATGACTTGGTGGCAGGTGTTGCCGGCGACATTGCGACTGGCGAGATAGCCGGCCCCATTGCCGATGGTGTGGCCACAGACGACCAGGCGAATGGTGTCTTCCTGCGAGACGAGTTCCCGCCAGACAATTTCCCCGTCCGTGATGCCGGGAATGTCATAGCCGCGCGGGCTGGCAGACTGGCTGGGGCCCTTCGCGTCAAAATCGTAACGACTGCCATCGGAACACAGATAGGCGTGTGTGAGCAGGATGGTCCGCCTCGGCTTCCGTTCCGCGATGATCCGGCGCGCCCACGCGAGCACTTCCTTGGGCGGACCAAACTCCAGCGAGAGAACGAGTATTTTCCCCCAGGACGAGTCGAATTCATGCCAACTGTTTTCCAAACGGCCGGGCGCGTGCAGGCCAAATGCCGGGCTATCGCCGTAATCCGCTTCCTTGAAGAAATCGTTCAGCTTCGTGCCGCGGTTCACGAGCTTGCCATTGACCGGATCGAAGTCGTGGTTGCCCGTCGTGAGCGAATACGGGACCCGGGCGCCCTTGAGCGCGTCCATGGATTTGCGCACCCGGCCCCACTGCCGCGGACTGTTGTCGTCGGTCACGTCGCCTTCGTGCAGAGCCATTTTGATTTGGTGGCTCTCCTTGTGTGCGGCAATCCATTCCATCTGGCGCTGCATCACCTCGGGATAAAACGCCGCGTCGTGCTGCGTGTCGGGAATGGCGACGAGACTCCACGAGCCGGCGGGCGCATCGAACGGCGTTGATGGGAGGTGCTCCACCCCGCGCGGCAGCGCGCCGATTTCGGAAGTCGGGGTGACCGTCTTTTCCGCGGCCAGACGGCTGGTGAACGCGAGGGGCAGCAGCGCGGCGGTGCGCTGGACGAACTGGCGGCGGGTAGTCGAAGGCATGGTCGGGAGGTAAGGGCGCGAAACACCCGGTTCAGTTAAGGCGCAGTTTCACCCGCACCGGCCAATGGTCCGAGGGATAACGGCCGTTGAATTTTTCATCGAGCGTGGCGAAGGCCCCGACCTCGACCTGCGCGTTCACCAGGAAGTGATCGATGCATTTCGGGGTTTTGACGAGGGTCGCAACGGGACCTTGGGCCGGCTCCCGGCTGATCTGCCGCGCATCGCGCAGCCCCGTCGCGAGGATCGCCCTGATCCCCGGTTCGTCGTCGGAGTTGAAATCGCCCGCCACGATGACCGGAAGGCCCGGAGCCAGGCCGGCCAGCAGACGCTTCACCTCGACCGCCGCCCGCTCGCGCAAGGCCGGCTTAAACGGCGGCAAATGCAGGTTCACATAATAGAAGACCTTCCCCGTCGGCTTGTGGCTGAATTTCACCCACACCGCGTAATAGGGCCGGACCGTGTTCCCCAAGTCCGGCCAGCCAATCTGCGGCCGGCCCGCTGCATCGGTACCTGTCAGCCAGGCGATGCCGGTGTCGATTGCCTCCATCCGATCCAGCCGGAAAAATACGGGGACCATCAGCCAGGGAAATTCGGCGCCCGGATCCTGTCCGGGCACATTACCCACGAAGCCATACTCCGGCAGCATCGCCTGCAGCTCTCCGAGTTGGCCGCGTCGCACTTCCTGGAAGCCGATCAATTCGGGGGCGTGCCGCCGCAACAGCGCCTCCATCGCGGGCCGGCGCAGCGTCCAATCCTGCTCCGGCCCCCATTTCGGGGAATCGTAGAGGATGTTGTAAGTCATCGCCGTGATCTCCGCCGGCGCCCCGGCTTTCTCCTCGGCCCGCAGGGCCGCTCCCGCCAGCAGCAGACCCGCGATCGAAAGCAGCTTCAGGCCGCGCGCGATGGCGGGCCGCGCCGCGACGGTGGACACGGAAAAATCGGAACGAGTGAGTTTCGGCATAACGGGTTTTGGTTGGGGATCGATCGCGCCGGGACAGGCGGAGCCGCCGCGAAGGCCTTCGCTGGGACGAAGGTCGGCGCGGCGGTCACGGTTATGAGCGTCAAACGCCGGCGCCCGCTGCCTGCGGTTCGCGCAGATAGGCGCCGCGCTCCCGAAGCTCGGCCTGTAGTTTCTTCACGTCGACCTGGTCGGGTGCGATGCCGGCGCGGACGGCCTGCTTGGCGGCGCGGCCCGCGGCCTCGCCCATCGCCATGCAGGTGGCCATCACGCGGATCGCCCCCATCGCCTCGTGCGTGGTCGAGATGCAGCGGCCGGCCACGATCAGATTCTTCACTTTCTGCGGCAGGAGCGAACGGAACGGAATATCGTAGCAGTCACCGCACCAGATGAGCGTGCAGCCCTCGTCGCCGGGGCGATGGATGTCGATCGGGTAGCTGGCGACCGCGATGCTGTCCTCGAAATGCCGGCAGCCGAGCACATCCTCCTGCGTCATCATGTAGTGGCCGACGATGCGGCGCGTCTCGCGAATGCCGAGGAACGGCGCGGTCTTCGTGAAGTAGCACTTCTCGAAGCCCGGCACATAATTCTTCAGGTAGGTGTGGATGTCCTTGATCTGGCCGCGGGCTTCAATCTCGCCGTGCGACAGGCTGCGCACGTCGGTGGCGTCCGTGCCGGCCACGCGCGTCATGTTGATCCACACCTCGCCTTCGCGGAGGCCGGTGATGATGATCGTGCGCTCGTTCGGGATGTTGAGCCCGCGCTCCGCGCGCGCCTTGGCGATGAGCTCGCGCAGGCCGACCACGATGAACTGGTTGTTCTGGCCGAAATACTCCGCGGGGATGAAATCCGTCAGGTAGGTGCGCGTCTGCGTCGCAATGCTCATGCGCAGTTTTTCCGTGTCCACGCCGCCGAGGCAGAACATCAGCGTGGGCGGCTGCATGCCCCCGTTCTCCTTGTTGCCCTTCTCGCACGGCACGCCCGCGCGGTAGGCGACATCGGCGTCGCCCGTGCAATCCACGACGATCTTGCCGAGGATGGCCTCGCGGCCGCTTTTGCTTTCGGTGATGACGCCGCGAATGGTGTCGCCGTCCATGATGACGCCCGCGCAGGACAGGTGAAAGGTCACGTCGACCTTCGCCTCGAGGAGCATCTCCAAGGCCACGTTCTTCACGGCCTCGGGCTCGACCAGGGTGATGCCCATGTGCAACGGGCACCAGCGGTGCTCGCTCGCGCCGTTCACCTGGCGGAGGCGGTCGATGAACTTTTGTGGGATGCCCTTGATGATCTGGTTCTTTTTCTGGCCGAGGAAACCGAGCACCGGCAGGCCGATGGTCATGTTGCCGCCGACGAAGCTGCGGCTCTCGATGAGCCCGACCTTCAGGCCGTCTTCGGCCGCGGCCAGTGCGGTGGTGAGGCCGGACGGGCCGCCGCCGACGACGAGGACGTCGTATTCGGCGCGCACCGGAACGGAGCGGGCGGGTTCATGGATGGAGGAGGGGGAAGTGACTTTCATGATAGGGAAAGGGAAGCGATGAACAAAACCACGGCGGGCCTATTTGCCAGTTTCGGTGCGGGGTTTCTCCGGGCGCACCATGGTCCAGAGGATGGCAACGGCGATCGGATGCATGAGGGCCATGGCGGCGAAGACGCGCCCCGGGCCAAGGCTGGACATCATCTCGCCGACGAAGGTGTTGAACACCGCCGCGCCGGCGGCGCCAAAGCCGCCCGCGATGCCCAGCACGCTGGCGGCGTTGCGCGCGGGGAAGGATTCCGCGATCACGACGCTCAGGCTGAACAGCCAGCTGAGGCACGCGATGGCGACGAGGCTGAAGATCGCGAGCGTCGCCGCCGGGTGCGGGAAGTGCGGCGTCAGCACGCAGAGCGGCGCCAGGCAGGCCACCGCGGTGAGCATGCGCTTGCGCGCGAGGAGCGGCGGCGTCCCGCGCTTCACCATGCGGTCGGACCACGCCGCGCTGGCGATGCCCCCGAGATCCGCGGCCAGGAACGGGATCCAGCCGACCATGCCGACCTGCGCCAGGCTGAGGCCCGAATTCTCCTGCAGGTAGCCGGGCAGCCAGAAGAGGCAGAAATACCAAACCGGATCGCTGATGAAACGGATCAGCAGGATCGCCCACAGCGTCCGGGTGCGCCACAGCTGCCCCCATGCGAACGCGGGCACCTCCCGGCCCTCGCGGTCGAGTGCGCCCGACTCGGCCAGGATTTCCGGCGGGGGATCGCGGTAAATCCACCGCCAGAGAACCGCGACCACCACGCCCAGCAGGCCGGGGATGATGAACGCGCTGTGCCAGTTGAAATTGAGCGCCAGCCACGCCACGAGCGGCGGCGCGATGATCGCCCCGAAGGTGCCGCCCGCGACGCAAATGCTGTTGGCGGTGGCCCGCAGCGAACCGGGAAACCACGTGGTCACCACGCGCAGCTGCGCGGGAATCGCGGTCGGCTCGGCCAGTCCGAGGACGCCGCGGGACAGCGCAAACGCCCCGAAGGAACGCGTCAGCCCCGCGCTGAAACAGGCGGCGGACCAGGTGAAGATGCCGGTCAACATGACGATCCGCGGCCCGACGCGATCCACCAGCCAGCCCGACACCGGGTACATCACCGCGTAGCCGACCGTGAACATATTCACGAGAAACGCATAGCCGCGGTCGTCGAAACCGAACTCCTGCTTCAGGGTGGGCTTCAGGATCGAGAGGATCTGGCGGTCGATGTAATTCAGCACGATCGCGCCGAAAATGATGACCAGGATGAACCAGCGCCGGCGAAGAGGGGAAAGATTGAACATGGGATTACCGGCCGGGCGTGAATGGAAGCGCGAACGTCATGAGGAGTCGACGGTGCGAACGAAAGACAGGGATGGAAAGCAGGAACATGGCTTCAACGCGGGGGACGCGCGGCTCGCCAGCCCGCCTGCAATTGGGCGATCAGCTCCCGCTGGACCGCAGCCAACGCCGGCACACCAGCCAAATTCGTATTTTCCGCCGGATCGGCCTGATGGTCGTAAAGTTCGAGGAGATCCGCGTCGCCCGACCTGACCCAACGAGTCAGGCGGTAGTGTTCAGTGCGGATCGAATAGCCGGTCCAGTCCTCGCCGTCGCGCCGGCACTGCGTGAAAACCGCTGGCTTCCAAACGCGCCCCGGGGCGTCGAGCAGGGGTACCAAGCTGTCTCCTTCCAAATGGCCGGGCCGGGGCAGCCCGGCCAATTCGGCCAGCGTGGGATAAATGTCCACGGCTTCGACCAGGCCGGTCACCTTCACGCCGGCGCCGTGCCCGGGCGCCCGGATGATGAGCGGGATCCGTGCATCGAGTTCGAAATCGGTCAGTTTCCCCCACCCGCCATGTTCGCCGAGCTTGAAGCCATGATCGCCCCAGAAGACCACGATGGTATTTTCCCGCAGCCCCAGCCGGTCGAGTTCATCGAGCACGCGCCCGATCTGCGCGTCGACGAAACTGACGCACGCATAATAACCCTGCCGCGCGCCCTGCGCATACGCGTCGGGGACCGGGCGATCGGCGGGCACATCGGTGTAAGTATAGAATTCCACGCCGTCGCCCAGTGCTTGCGATGCATGGGCGGGAGGCCGGGTGTTTTCCGCGACCGGGATCGAGTTCCGGTCATACATTTCCCAATAGCGGCGCGGGGCAACAAACGGCAGGTGCGGTTTCAGGAAACCCACGGCGAGGAAAAAGGGCTGCCCCTTCGCCTTCATCGCCTGGAGCGCCGCAATGCCCTGGCTGGCGATCTTGTAATCCGGCAGCGTTTCCTCCGGTGCCGTCGCAATTTCCCACGCCGGCCCGCGCTGGGACCGCTCCAGCGCCATGCCGGTCAGTCCCGCCGCCCTGGCGGCATCGAATTTTTTCCAACCCGCCTCATTCAAAGCCTCGTCCGAATAAGGCGCGCGCTTCGCCGGCTCACCCGGGCCGAATTTCTCCAAGGGACGCGGAGGCGCCCAGGAAGCCACATCATCGAGATGGAAAATCTTTCCGAACCGATCGGTGTAGTAACCGTGGTCCTTGAAGAGTTGTGGCAGAGTCTGGACCTGCGGCAGGGCGACGCGGAAATCAGTGTAGAGGTCATGGACGCGTGTGGTGTCAGGCCGGGTGCCGGTGAGCAGGCTGGCCCGGGTCGGCGCGCAGAGGGGGAACTGGCAATACGCCCGGTCGAACAAGGCGCCGGAGCGCGCCAGCGCATCGATGTTCGGACTGCGAACCGGCGCCGCGCCATAGCAGCCCAGTTCCGGCCGCAAGTCGTCCACCGCAATGAACAACACGTTCAATCGGTTCGACGTCGCCGGCCGGCCCGTGCCATCTTTCGCCAAGCCGGCGAGGCCAGCGGCCGCCACGAACATCCCGAGCCAGATGCCCATCGCCCGGCGCCACCCCCGGGGAGGGGGCGCCGGACGAAACGAAACGTGGCCTGCTCCGGACTCAGAAAGCATAGGTCACTGCGAGGCGGTAATTGCGATCCCGCGTGATATCCAACGCAGTCTCATTGGTGCTGGGATAAACGCTGCGCTGGTTGAGGATGTTTTCCACGCGAAGACGCGCCGTCCAGTTTCGGTTGATCTGGTAGCCGAGGAGCAGCGTGTGGACGTCGCCGCCCGGAATGATCCAATAGGAGCGACTGCTGAGCGCGCTTTTCCCCCAGCGATTGTACTGCCACATCGCGGACAGGCCCTTGACCGGCCCGCTGCTGAATTCGTAACGCAGCGCCGCGGTGGATGTATTGAACGCGATTTTCTGCGCGTAGTTGCCCGTCTCGAGGCGGGGATCGACCTTCGAATACGCCAGGATGACCTCCCAATCCTTGGCCGGCGTGAAGTTCACGTCCGCTTCCCACCCCTTGGTTGTGCGGGTCCCGATCGGGGTCTGGTAGAACGTGGAGGGCGTGCCGGTGATCGAGCCCGTCTCGTCGTTCTCGGTCAGGAGCACGTTGGTCTCGGTCGTTTTGAAGACCGACAGCGTCGTGACCAAACGGCTGCTCAGCATGTCGAGCTTCACGCCAAATTCATCGTTCTTCGCGATGCGGTTCGGGTATTTCTGGCCGAAGGTCGCCAGACGGCGATCGATGGTCGTGACCGGGATGAACGTCTGGTTGGAGTTGATGAACACCGACGCTTCGCCCTTCTCGCCCTTGTAAACCTTGGCCAGCGCAGCGAGCGAATGCGTGTTGATGGAATCTTTGTTCGGCGTTGTCGAGAACACCGTGCCGTTGGTGTTATAGGCGATGGTCTTGCTATCCTGCTTGTCGTGACGGTAGCCACCCACCAGGAAGATGCGGTCGTTGAAGAACGAGAGGCGCTCGATCGCACCGTAGCTGGAGTCGTCGATCTTGTTGAGCGTGTCGCGGCCGATGGTGCGGGTGTCGGACATCTGGATCATCTGCTGGACCGTCGGAACGAAGGCCGGCTTGGGCCAGAAGAGCACGACCACCTTGCCATCGATCGTCGGGAAACCCATCGAGCTGAGCGTCGCGCTGTTGCGGACGTCGTAATTGGACACGTTCGTCAGGTTTTCCCGGTGACCAGTGGTGCCGTACACGAGCAGCTGGCTGCGGACGGGGCCGACGTTGAAGCTGAGGTTGAAGTCAGCGGAGCCCAGCTGGCCCCGGGTATCGAAAGGATTGTAGTCGTACCGCACGGCGGCGCGCCCCATCTGGGCGACCTTGTTGTGCGCCGCGTCAAAGGGGATGGCGCGGAAATCGGTGCCGATGAGCTTGCCGTTCCCGTCGAACATCATGTCGAAGGCGTCGACACCGCGGATACGGCTGGCCTGCTCGCCGCTGCTGTGGAAGTCACGCCCAAGGAGACGCATGTCGATCCGCACCGGACCCAGGTCGAAATTCTTGCTCACCCCGAGCTCGTAGATGTCGGAATCGACAAACTGCAGGTTCGTCAGGATGTGGTTGTAAGCGACCTCATAGAGCGGCGCGCCGTTCTTCGAGGGGTTCGCCGGAAAACTGAAACCCGCATCGGTCGGCAGGGCCGGCGTGCCGTAGGTCGCCTTCTTCATGTGATCCCGCATGATCGCGGACCAGAGCCACACGTACCATCCGTTCTTCGAGCGGAACGAGAGGCTGGGATTGAGGGCGAGCAGCCCGTCGCCTTTTTGGGGGCGGTCGTGCACCACGCTATCGGTATCGGCGCGGACGCCGACCAGACGGTAGCCGAAGCGATGGCCGGCGTCGAAGAAGTTCGAGGTGTCGAGTTCCGCGCGGTAGGATTCATACGACCCGATCATCGCCGTGATCTTGGTCTGCGGCTGATAGAGCGGGCGCTTGCTGACGATGTTCAGGATGCCGCCCGGGTTGTGCGCGCCGTAGAGTACGCCGGACGGGCCTTTCACGATTTCGAGGCGCTCGGCGAGAGCATAGTCGAAGCCGCCGCTGGCTTCGGAACCAGTCGACATGAGGTAGTCGGTGACGCCATCGCGCTGTGCGCCCACCATGGTGTAGCCGCGCATGGAGATTTCATTGGAGCCCTGGGGCGGCGCGCTTTGCTGGATGCCGCTGACCAGGCTCAGCGTATCCCGCAACTCAACCGCCACAGTGTCGGCAATGAGCTTTTCATTAATGACCACAACGGACGCCGGCAGCTCGGTGATGGGCACCGCGATGCGCGAGGCGGACATGGAGGAGGTGGTCACATAGCCGCGGTTCGCCTTGGCCGAGACTTCAAACTTGGAGAGTTCAATCGTCTCGTTGGCCGAGGGCGCCGTCTGGCCACGCAGGGAAGCCGTCAGCAGGAACGCCGCGGCGAGAGGTAGCGAATACAGTCTTTGGGGATTCATGGCAGGGGTGGTGGGTAACTTCAGTCAGCAGGGTTGGGTTGGTTTCAGGTGCGGCGGCCACGAGGGCCGTGCGATGAAAGTTATTTTCGGGCGGCCTCCGCGGGGTGGTTGCGAAGTCCAAGAAGCTGCCGGCAGGCGACCCCGCGGGATAACGGCCGCTTCAGGAGCAGCCCCGCTTCAGCGCGAAGATCGGCCAACGCGGGCGCGGCCGGCAGGCCGGCCAGCTCCCGTGAAAGGGTTTCCAAAAACTCCTCGGTGGTGACGACGGGGCCGGGACTCCGTTCGGCGGCGAGCATGCGGCGGGAACGCTCCGCCAGGTCCGCGGGCCGGCCCGCCAGCCACTCGGCGGCGGCCGTGGCCCACGCCCGGGCCACCGGGGCGGTGACACCCTCAAGCGGCCGCGCATTGTAGGAGCCGAAGAAACCCTGCGTGCCGAAATATTGCACCGCCGGCACCCATGCCTCCGCGGCGTCAAGCGCGACGTCGTTGAAAAACGAAATCAGGATGCGGTGTTCCGCCAGCCGACGGACGAGTTGGTCGGGATCGATGCGCGCGGGCGCCACGCCCGCCTCCACCGCCAACACCGCTGCGTGGGCCGCGGATTCCCCGAGACTCATCCAGGTCGGCTCGAGGCGGATGGCGCCCCACCCCACGTGGGTCGCGGAGAGGCAGACCGGTACCAGGAGATTGTCGAAACCTTCGGGCAGGATTGTGCGGTAGGGCACCTGGCCGGGATGGCTGATGTAATTCAAATAGATCTCGCCCTCGTAAATGCTGTCCCGCACCCGCTCGGTGCCACTGGCGTGGGAATCAACAAACCACTCGGTGACGCCGATGCTGTCGGGGTGCACCGGGGAACGGGCCAGCCCATCCCGCAGGCGCACGTCGTTCTCGGTAAAGATCGCGCGGCCCATCACCCGACGCGTCTCGCGGGCGTAGACCTCGGACGGTAGATGGCCCGATTCGCCGAATTCGTCGCGCGCGAAACCCAGGTTCCGCCACTGCTCCCGCACCTCCGCGGGGACGGACGGATCGTTCTGTAGAAAATAGAGCATGCCGGCGGTGGCGCGGCGGTGGAGTTCGACCACATTTTCGCGCACAGCCCAGTCGCCGTCCGGATAATCGTTCTGGGGCCCGATCACCTCCGGCATGTTCCAGAGATACTTTTGGTTCGGGAGCGGTCCCAGCAGCTGCGAGTAAGGTGGCTTCTGGCTCCAGATCTCGCGCGAAACCGCCGGGTCGTAGCCGGGCGGCGGCTGATCCGGGATGTCGCGATTGGCGGGATTGGTGGTCAGCACGGCGCGGATGTTATAGGTCTGCACCTGCCGGTCGCCGATGCCGGTGCTTTCCGGCCGCACGATTTCAAACCAACGGTCGTAATGAAAAAGATTCAGCGTCTTGTACTCCGCGATGATCGCCGGATCGACGCCGGTCGGCGGAAACGTCGGGAGCTTGCGGAGGAAGATCCGGCCGGCATGCTCCTCCTGGAATTCGTCGCGACCTTCCCGGCCTACCCGGTAGCGTGCCCCTGCCGCCACCGCGAGGTCGGCCTCATAGGAACAATCGGCGAAGATGCCGGCCGTCGCCACGAACGTGCGCGTCCCGTGCTTTTCCCGGAAGGTGATCTCGCGGACCATGGCGCCCTCGCGCGCGGCTTTGACGGGATAATAACCCATGACGACCGTGATCCCGGGCTCCCGTAGGATCATTTCGCCCGCCAAATGCTCGGCCACCCGGGCTTCGAAATAGGTCTTCGGGTGACCGGGACGGCTCGCCGCGAATTGTGGTGAGTCCGGGCCGTAAGTCGTCCGGTAGTAATCATGGAGGCCGCGGCGGAACTCGTCGTAGAGCGGCGAACGCGCGCCCGCGTACAATGTGTCCATCACGCTCAGCCCGCTGCTGAACATTCCACCCAGGTGCTGCGAGTGCTCCACCAGGAGGACGGAGAGGCCTTCGCGGGCCGCCCGCACCGCGCAAGCCAGGCCGCCCGGAGTGGCGCCATACACGACCAGGTCGTAGCGCCGGGCCAAGTCGGCCAGCGGACGCTCGACGGGCCGCTTAATC
This sequence comes from uncultured Oleiharenicola sp., assembly GCA_964515595.1. Taxonomy (GTDB): domain Bacteria; phylum Verrucomicrobiota; class Verrucomicrobiia; order Opitutales; family Opitutaceae; genus Lacunisphaera. The sequence goes on from CAZEUN010000013.1 coordinate 109,890, forward strand.
TCAAGTTTCCGACTGGCTTCTGGCGCCGGTGCCCCCGGCTCGGCGTGGCCGGGTAGCGACACGCCCCACGCCGGCATCACGCCAGCCAGCAACAGGGACAGCCACAAGCTCGCGGGGATGAAGCTGGATTTGGGCATCGGAGGACGGAAAAGGAGGCTGGGGTTGTCTATGATCTGAATATTTATTCCGAATCAACATACACAGAGGACAAGCCCTGCCCGTTGATGTCAAGCTGTCACCCGCCATCAGCGGCGGGTGGGGTTAAAAACGTCGACTGCCGGCGACTCGTGTGCCGGGAAGGGAATCTCCATCACCCGGGCCAGCGTCGGGGCGATGCTGCGCATGTCGATGACCGCCAGATCCTGCCCTTCCCGAATGCCCTCCCCGGCCAGGACGAAGGTGGAATACATTTCCGCATGATCAGGCGTGTAACCATGCGCGCCCCGGGCCGACACGGCGGCGGTGATGGCAGGCGCCGCCGCCGGCGCATCCAACGCGGGATGAATTTGAAAACCAGGACGCATGTCGACCCAGAACTGCGCCGTCGCGGCGCCGCCCATCGCCTGGATTTGCGCCCCTTCCAGGATCCGGACGATGCCGTTGTCCGGGTTAGCCGCGAGTTCGGTGAGAAAAGCCTTCACCTTCGCGTAGGCGGCCGCATCGCCGGGATTCTTCAACACGACGGCCGCGGAGCCGCCCGTGGACCACGTCTGCGCCACCCACTTGGCGATCCCCGCCTCCGCCACGCTCTTGCCCTTCGACTTGAGCGTGATGAGGCCGGCCTTCACGAACGCCGCGTCGAGATAGCAAAGGCGGTCGACGGCGGAAAAACCGTGGTCCGACACAATGCAGACCGCGGCCGACGGATCGGCCCGCCGCATCTCCGCGACGAGTTGCCCGATCATCTGGTCGATTTCCTCCAAGGCGGCATTGACCGTGGGATGGAACGGCCCGAGCCGGTGCTGGAAGTGATCCGTCGCGGCAAAATGAACGGTCAGGAATCCCGGCTTCTTCAGCCGGATGATTTCGAGGGCATAGCGGGCCCGCGCCCAGTCGCGGGCGACCGCCTGCTTGTTGTCGGTAATATAATCACCGGCCTTGACCGCCAGCTCGCGCATCAAACCCGGCGTCGACGCCCCGCGGGTGAGTTTGAGATCCTCGTCGGTGCGGGTGAGGGCGAATTCCGGGACGTTGTAGTTGATCGCGGGGGCGCCGACGCTGACCGGCCAGCTGACATTGCCGACCGTCCGGCCCGCTGCGGCGGCGGCATCCCACAGCGTGGGCGCCTGGAGGTCTTCCGAGTAATAGTACCAGACATCCAATCCCTCGATCTCAACACCGAAGGGATGATTGGAAATGATGCCGTGCGCGGCCGGCGCCACGCCGGTGATGATGCTGGTGTGGCTGGGATAGGTCGCGGTCGGCAGCACGCCGCGGACGCCCTCGGCATGCACCCCTTTCTCATAGAGGGCGCGCAGCGCGGGGATTTTGAGACCGTGCTCGCCGGCCTTCGAGATGTAGTCCGGACGCAGTCCATCGATGGAGATCAGCAGCAGCGACCGCGGGGCCGCCGCCAGGGAAGCGCACGCCGCCAGGCTGAGCAGCGCGACGAGGAAGCCTCGCTTGGCTTGGGGAAAAAAGAAATCCGCGGAACGGAGAGTCGGGGAACACATGGTCGATGGGATCGGGGTCGGGTTGGGGCTTGGAAAAGGAGGCTCAGTCTGGCACGCGGACCAACAACACGGCGTCGGCGGCGATTTGCTGTCCCGGGCGCGCCGTCAGGGTGACGGCGATTTTCTCGTCCTTCACCAAAGCAAAACGGCCCAGGCTGTTCCAGCGACGGCCATTGATCCGCTGGTTCACCGACTGCTGCCGAGACTCCTGACCAGACCGGACGGTTACATTCGCCGCGGAAGTCAGTTGGGATTGTTCCGGCCACCGCAGATAAATGTCGTAGTGACTGGTGAGCGGAATGGTGACGGACCACGCCGCCGCGGTCGTCGCGTCCTTCACGGTGGCGAGCGCATAATCGGCCATGAAGGTGCCCGGCGCCGCGGCGGACTGCCACTCGCCCGACAGCCGGCAGGCGGGATCCGTGTTATCAGCGGCCAGGTGGGTGATCAAATCCAAGTAGGTCCGCTTGCCCCCCTGCGTGACATATCCGTCCGCCAGCACTTTCGTGAACCGGGCCAGTCCCTCCTCCGCAAGATAACACTCCAGATACTCAATCCCGGCATGCAGCGCCGCCTGGTAGCGCCAGGAATCCTCCTTGGCCGCGTACTTGTGCCAGAAGGGCGAATAAAAATAATTGATCACCCGGAGATGAACCGGGACCAGGTCATTGCCCGCGTCCGAGTGGCAGTCCCAGTTCACATTGTCGACCACCTTGCCGGCCGGCGTGTCCGGCTTTCCATCGCCGTCGGTGTCGATCAGGTTGCCGACCCCGTGGGAAAACCCGGTCCGCCCCAGCCCCGGCGCGTTCAAATGCGCAAAATAATCCTGCACCAGGTGCAGGCCATCGGCGAAGATCCGCATCGCGGCGCGATGGTCCGCTTCCGTGACCGCCGCCAACCGGAGTCCGCGGGCGATCTTGAGGCACGCGAGCGCATTATGCAGGCGCGTGTCGTCCGGCAGATAATGGGCCAGCACTGGCGAGGTGTGCTGCACCTTGGTCGGGTCGTCGCCCGTGATCATGCGGATGCCCGGATGCGATTTCTCCAGATCCGCCGTGAAAACCTTTTCGGATTCGTTGTCCGCATCCTGCACGCCCTGCACGACCGCGGGGACCAGCCCATGCTTCGCCGCATAAGCCTCGAAAGCCGGCGCGGCCGGCACCGCCGCCGCCGCCAGGGCGCCGTGGGACTTCCGGCTCCAGGCGCCCAGGGTGGCGGGCGCGACCGCCAGCACCCCCGCCAGGATTACCGGAACCACGCGGGGACCGCGGCGCTTCCGGGAGCTGGAATATTTATTCTGCATGCCAATAACATCAGAATGGACGCCCGGAGCCGCTGTCAAGAGCCTTCCCCCCGGGGCGCCCGCGCCCGCGCGCTGACTGCGCCCCACCCCGGCCCGGCCGGGCTCCCGTCTTGACACCGGGTCCGGCCGCGACTGTAACAAATTAATCCTTATGCCGAATTTATATTCTGAAGACCGGCTTCGGCTGGCTGCCCGGCTGTATTACATCGACGGCCTGGGCCAGAGCGAGGTGGCCAAATTCGTCAAGGTTTCGCAAGCCAAGGTTTCGCGGCTGCTGGCGCTGGCGCGCGAGCGCGGCATCGTCCGGATCACGGTGGCCGACTACGAACCCCGCCACACCGAGCTGGAGGCGCAACTGCGGGCGCGGCTGCGCCTGTCCACGGTGATCGTGATCAAGGCTTTCGAGGGACTCGCGGACACCGACCTGCGGAAGGCGGTCGGTCACTTCGCGTCGGACGCGCTGAATGCGTTGATCAAGCCCGGGGACATCGTCGCGCTGGCGGGCGGCCGCACCATTTATGAACTCGTGCACCACCTGCCGGAGCCGCGCAACAAGGCGCTCACCGTCGTGCAGGCCATGGGCAGCGTCGATTCCAATGTCAGCTCGTTCGACGCGCAGGAAATCGGCCGCGTCGTCGCGCAACGCCTCGGCGGCAGCTTCCTCGCCCTCAACGCCCCCGCCTACATCGCCGAGAAGCGCACGCGCGACGCCCTGCTGCGGCTGCCGCAGGTGCGGTCGGTCCATGAACACCTCGACCGGGCCCAGGTGGCGATCGTCGGCCTGGGCACGCTCGAGAACTCCGTGTTCGTGGAACGCGGGGCCCTCGGGCCGGACGCGATCGCCGAACTCCGCGAGGCCGGGGCCATCGGCGAGATCTGTGGCCGCTTCTTCGATCGCAACGGCGCGGAGTGCGCCACCGTCTGGCGGGACCAGGTGATGAGCGTCGAGGCGGAACAACTGCGGAGGATTCCCCAAGTGATCGGCGTGGTCTCCGGCAACGACCGGTCCGTCGCCATCGCCGCCGCCATCCGCGGCAAGCTGCTCAAGGGTCTGATCATTGATGAAACGGGTGCCGCCGCGCTGCTCGCGGCCACGGCCCCCGTCCCGCCATCGAAAGCGAAGGCCCGGAAGAAATAGGCGCGGGCGGTCCCAGTCCGCAGGAGAGAGCATTTAAAAGAAATTCGTAGCCGGCTCTCGGTTGAGAAAGACGGATCATTCCCGCCACCGTCATCCTGAGCCGGGCGAAGGATCCAAGGGAATGCGCACATCCGCTTGGATTCGCATGGCTCAGAATGACGGCAGCGGGGAAACATACGTTCTGATCGGCTATACTTTAATTTAAAACGCTCTAAGCGGACGCGACCGGCGGTCTCTGCGGTGGTGTCCTCCATTTGCCATGGCGGGAAGCGTCGCGCTCGCGGCGACAGGTCAAATCAGGACAATAAAAAATGGCCGGACGCGTGAAGCGCCGGCCACGAAAGGGTTCTCTTGCCTCGGGGTACAACGGCCGCGCGAACTGTGTCGCGGCGGCCACGGTTCCGCTCAGAACTTGTAGATGAGATCCAGCGAGTAAGTCCGGTCCTGGTTCATCTCATACCGGTTCTGCGCATAAGGGGCGAGGTAGCCCTGCTTGACGCCCTGGCCGGTCAGATTGCTCACCTGCAGCTTCAGGATGAAGTTCTTGGTCAGCGAATAGCGGGCGCCGATGTCGAGGCGCTCGGACTCGCGCAGCCAGTAGGTGGTCCAGGGATAGAGGCCGAGGGAGATCGGGCTCTTGCCCTTCCAATTGTAGGAGACGCGGATTTCACCCTTCTTGCGCGGCAGCTGGTAGAACACCGTCGCGTTGGCCATGTAGTCGGGCTGGTACTGGAGCGAGTCCAGGTGCACGTAGGTGGTGCCGCCGGAGAGATAATCCATCTCGCCCCAGAGCTTCGTGTAGTTGAGCGCGACGCCCAGGCTCTTTTCCAGGAAGCCGGGCAGGCCCGGAATCGCGTTGTGCGTCAGCGCGATTTCCACGCCCTTCATCTTGGAACTGGAGGAATTGAACGGCTCGGTCGCCGCGTAGGTCAGGCCGTCGATCGTCTCCTCGACGGTCTGCGTGTAGATGTCGTCCTTGATGTTCTTGGTGAACCCGCTCACCGACACCATGCCTTCCTTGTTGAAGAAATATTCCAGCGCGAGGTCGTAGTTGTCGGAACGCCGCGGCTTCAGGTTCGGGTTGCCGCGCGTGATGGTGAGGTTCTGGTCGTTGCGCACCACGGCCTGCGCGATCTCGCCAAACTGCGGGCGGCCGAGCGACTTGCTGAAGGCAGCTTTGACGCGCAGGCGCGGGGTGAAGTAATGGGTCAGGATGGTGGAAGGCAGCACGTTTTCCCAGGTGCCGCCGGATGGCGTGAACGTCCCGTTGTACGTGCCGGTGCCCGTCGCGAGCGGGGAACGCGCATGGTAGTCCACCTTGTCGTAGCGCACGCCCGCAACGAGGCTGGTCTTTTTCCAGCCGTACTTGGCGGAGACGTACGCCGCGAACAGCTGTTCCTTGTAGAAGTAATCGCCCGACCAGGAATCGTTGTTACTGGTGGTCTGGTTGACAACCAGGGTCGGCACCACGGTCTGCTGGAATTTGTCGTAGTCGACCCACACCACCGGATAGGCGTAGTTCACCGACTGGAAGTCAGGCACGAAGCCGATGCCGGTCAGCGGGGCGCTGTTGTTGGTGTAGTTGGTGACGGTGCTGTCGCGATGAGCTTCCGTCTCGCGGAAATCAGCGCCCGTCGTAAAGCCGAAGCCGGTGCTGTCGGCGAAGTAGTTCTTCTTGTAGTCGATCTTGGCCTGCTTGGAGTCGACGTTGGAGTCGACGACGTTGATCGGGGCCGAGCTCAGCCGGTAGTTCGAGACCGTGATCATCGGGTCCACGTTCTCGACGGTGACCTTGGGGAAGAGGCCGTTGGTGTAGTCGAACGTGATGAAGGAGGCCGGCGGGCTGTACAGGAAGGTGGCGGTCTCGTCCCGGTCGTAGAATTCGTTGTGATTGAGCCCGGCGCGGATCTCGAGCGAGGAATCGGCGGAGAGCTTCCCCTCGGCCTTGAAAATGAGGCCGCGGGTTTCCTGCTGGAAGCGGTCGTAGCTGTAGACGGAACGGTTGCGGCCGACCTTGAGACGGCCCACGGCGTCGCTGGGGCGGGTCAGGGCGGTGAAGGTCTCGAGGAAGAACATGTTGAGGTTCTGGTCCTCGAATTTCTTGTAGCCGAAGCCGAGCAGCGACACCGACCAGGTCGGGGAAATGCGGTACTCGAACTTGGCCGAGCCGCCCATGCTCTCGGAATACTTGGTGTAGTCCATGGGGCGGTAGAGCGTCGGGAACGGCTGCTTGTTGTCCCAATTCGAAAGATCGGCTGCCGCGGTCGCGCCGGTGGAGGTGTAGAAGATGCGGCCGTTGGGATTGGTCTTCGTATAGCTGTAGTCCCGCTGGCGGTAGATGCCGCTGAGGACGACGCCGAAGCGGCCGTCGCGGCCGAAACGATTCACGTACAAGGCCGACATGGCCCCGGAAATCGGCCGGTTCTTGTAATGGCCGCCGCGGCTGTTGAAGGGGGCGATGTATTTGCCCTCGCCGGTTTCGCCGGTGAGTTGCAGACGGATGTTCGCCGTGCGCTTGTCCTTGAGCGCGCTGTAGGGCTCGATGTTCGTGACGCCGCCGATGGCGCCGGCGTCGAGGTCGGCGGTGAAGCTCTTGTACACGCGCGTCGTGCGCGAAATCTGCGTGGGAATCAGGTTCAGGTCCACGCGGCGCAGCCCGTCGCCGTCGTTGGCCGTCGAAAACATCGTCATGCCGTCGAACGAGGTGTAGCTCAGGTCCGCCGGGATGCCGCGCACGGAAACGTAGGAGGCCTCCTGCTCCCCGTAGAGCGTCTGCATCGTGCTGATGCCTGGCAGGCGGATCAGCGCGTCGGCCAGGTTCTCGTCCGCCAGGTTGCCCAGTTCGTCCATCGTCAGCGTGTCCGCGACATTCAGCGCCACGCGGCGGTTCTCCACCTCCTCTTGGCTGCGCAACGCGGTGCCGGTGACCTGGAAGGTCTCCAGCTTCACGACGTCATCCGCATTGGCGGAGCTAGGTGACGCCGGATTCCGCGGGGTGGTTTGCGCGAAAGCGGCAACGGAAGCGGACAGCAGGATGGCCGCGCCGGCGAGCCATCGGGAGAGCAAAGAACAGTTCAGGGTCTTCATGCAGGGGTGGATCAGGTTGGGTCGAGGTGACGGTCTTGAATATTTATTCAGAATCGCGATACAAGAAGCTCAAACTCACCCGCTGGTGTCAAGTGCCTTCCCGCCGTTCCACCCGTCGTCGCGCAATCGTCACGCTCGCGCCGGTCCCGCCGGCGGTGTCACGCGCTCGTTGCTTGACATCAAAAGCCCTCCACCCGTAACACTCATTAATGTCTATGCGGTATATTTATTCCAACCAGCGGCGGGCCGCCCCCCGCCCCGCCGCGCCCGCGGCCTGAACCGGGCCCGCCCGCCATGCCTGCCCACCGCTCCCTCCTTTTCTGGCTCCTGCCCGTCACGCTGCTGGCGGCGGACCCCGCCACCGGCTGGAATGTCACCGACCACCAGCCGGCGGAGCAGATCATCATCCAGGGGCACCGCGGCGTCGGGAATCTGGCGGAAGAGAACACCCTGGAGGCATTCCAACTGGCCTGGCGCATGGGGCTCTACCCGGAGTCGGACCTGCGCATGACGCGAGACGGCGTCATCGTGCCGTTTCACGACAATGACTTCAGCCGGGTGGTCAAGGATGCGCCGCCGGGTCTCAAGAAGAAGGGTGTCAAGGATCTGACTTACGCTGAGCTGGCCAAACTCGACGTCGGCTCCTGGCGGGGCGAGCAGTTCAAGGGGCGCCATGTCCTGCCCATGTCCGCCGTCTTCGAACTGATGCGCGGTCACCAGGAGCGCCATCTCTACATGGACGTCAAGAGCATCGACTTCCCGCGCCTCGCCGAAGAGGTCCGCAGGTACGGCCTCGAGCGGCAGATCGTCCTCGCGTCCCGCCACGTCGCCCAGTTGCGCGCCTGGAAAGCGATCGTCCCGGAATCCGCCACGCTGCTCTGGATGCATGGCAACCAGGCGGAGCTCAGCCGGGACCTCACGGCCCTGCGCGCGGAAAAATTTGCCGGCGTCACCCAGGTGCAAATCCACGTTTACCCGAAGATCACGAGCGATTCCTGGGCGCCCCCGGCCGACCCCAGCCCGGCCGACAACCCGTTTCGTTTGCCCAATGCGTTCCTCCGCGAGGTTGGCGCGGACCTGCGCACCCATGGCGTCCTCTTCCAAACGTTTCCCTACTCGGCGGAGCCGCAGGTTTATGGTCAACTTCTTGACCTCGGCGTGATGTCCTTTGCCACGGATCATCCCGATATCGCCCTGCGCGAGATCAAGGCGTACTACGCTGGCCGCTGCGCGGCGACTCCCTGAGCCCCCTTTTTTCAATCCGCACCTCTTTAGCCTCACTCGAACCTTGCCCATGAACAGCCAGGCGGCCTCGCCGCTCCCTTCCCTTTCCTCACCCGATTTGACCAGCCCGCCCGGGATCCCGCCCGCGCGACTCACCTTGAGGGAGGCCCTGGCTTCGGCGGCCGAGACGAAGGAGCTTTGCATGGGCGCCGGCGTGATCCCGCGGACCGCCGAGATTTTCCGCGCGCAATTCCCGGGCCAGACCGCGTGGGTGGTCGCCGATACCACCACCTTCCGGCTCGCGGGTGAAGCCATTCACCGCCAGCTCGCGGACGCGGGCCTGGCGACCTTGCCGCCCTTTGTGTTCGCCGATCCGGACCTTTACGCCGAGCACCGCTTTGTCGAAAGGCTCGTCACGGCATTCAACCAGCACCGCGTCATTCCCGTCGCCGTCGGCTCGGGCACGATCAACGACCTCGTGAAGCTGGCCGCCCACCGCGTGGAGCGGCCGTACATGTGCGTGGCCACCGCCGCGTCGATGGACGGCTACACCGCCTTTGGCGCATCGATCACCTACCGCGGCGCGAAGCAAACCTTCAACTGTCCCGCGCCGCGCGCCGTGGTGGCCGACACCGACCTGATCCGGCACGCCCCGGCCGAAATGACGGCGTCGGGCTATGCCGACCTCCAGGCCAAGATCACCGCGGGCGCCGACTGGCTGCTCGCGGATGCGCTCGGCCTCGAGCCGCTCGAGCCGCGGGCCTGGAGCATTGTGCAGGGCGGCCTGCGCGATGCCCTCGCGCACCCGGCCCAGGCCCGCGCCGGCCACGCCGCGGCGATCGCCGCGCTGACCGAGGGACTTATGCTCGGCGGATTCGCCATGCAGTGGTCCAAGACGAGCCGTCCGGCCTCCGGGGCCGAACACCAGTTCAGCCACCTGTGGGACATGGAACACCACGTCCACGAAGGCATGACGCCTTCCCACGGTTTCAAGGTCGGGGTCGCGACGCTCGCGATCACCTCGCTCTATGAGGTCCTGCTCGACCTGCCCCTCGAAACCCTCGACGTGGAACGCTGCTGCGCCCGCTGGCCTGACTCGCCAACGGTCGAAGCCGAAGTGCGCGCCCTGTTTGCGGGCGAGGATTTCGTGGACACCGCCGTCAAGGAAACCCTCGCCAAGCATCCGTCCGCGGCCGAACTCCGGTCGCAGCTGAACCGGTTGAGAGCCGTCTGGCCCGGCTTGCGCACCCGCTTGCGCGCCCAGCTGTTGCCCCAGGCGGAACTCAAGCGCCGGCTCGACCTCGTGGGCGCACCAAGCGAACCCGAAGCGATCGGCCTCACGCGGACCGCCCTGCGCCGCGCCTTTCATCGCGCCTATTTCATCCGCCGCCGGTTCACGGTGCTGGATCTCGCGGTGCGCGCCCAGGTGCTCGACGATTGCCTGGCCACCCTGTTCGGTCCGGGCGGCGCGTGGGCCCCGTCCAACTGAGACCCGACGCCATGCCGTCCGTCGTCTCACCCGCCCGCGGCCGGGAGTGCCGCCCAACCTGATTTGCCCATGTGTGCCTTGTCCGCGCCGGCCGCCGCCGGTCCTGCCAATTCCGCTTCGCTCTCCCGGATCCGCCATGTCGCGCTCGACATGGACGGCACCATCTACAAGGGCGGCACGCTCTTCGCGTGCACCCTGCCCTTCCTCGCCCAACTGCGAACCCTCGGGATCGGCTACTCGTTTCTGACCAACAATCCGTCGAAGAGCGTGCCGGATTACCTCGCGCATCTCCACAAGATGGGCCTGCCGGCCACGGCCGACGAACTCCACACGTCCGCCCAGGCCACGATCGATTATTTGCGGCGGAAGCAACCCGCGGCGAAGCGGCTGTTCGCGCTCGGCACCGCCAGCATGCTCGCGGAGTTCAGCGGCGCGGGCTTTGTGCTCACCGCGGACGACCCGCGCGACGAACCGGATGCGGTGGTGGTGGGCTTTGACCTGACGCTGACCTACGCGCGACTCTGCCGCGCCGCGTGGTGGATCCAGCAGGGAAAATCATTCGTCGCCACCAACCCGGACGCCGTCTGTCCCACCGATCAACCGACGGTGCTCGTCGACTGCGGTTCGATCTGCGCGGCGCTCACCAAGGCCACCGGCCGCGCGCCGGACATCGTCCTCGGCAAACCCGACCCGTCGATGCTCGACGGCATCCTCGCGCGGCACGGGCTCCAGCCGGCCCAAGTCGCCATGGTCGGCGATCGCATCTACACGGACATCCGCATGGCCCAACGGGCCGGCGCCCTGGGCGTGCTGGTGCTCAGCGGGGAAGCCACGGCGGCCGACGCCGCGGCCGCCGATCGCGCGCCGGACCTCGTTGTCGCCGATCTCGCCGAATTCGGCACCCGCCTCGCCGCCGCCCGCGCGGCCACGTCCTCATGATTGCTGCCTCCACCCCCCCGCGTCTCCACACCCGCCGCCAGCTCAGCGCGCAAGTCCTCGATGTACTGATCATCGGCGGCGGCATCACCGGCAGCGGGGTCGCCCGCGACGCGGCGATGCGTGGCCTGCGCACCGGCCTCGTGGACCAGCGCGACTTCGCCTTCGGCACCAGCAGCCGCTCCAGCCGCCTGCTGCATGGCGGCCTCCGCTACCTCGAGCAGGGCCGCATCGGGCTCGTGCGCGAGGCCAGCCTCGAAAAGAAAACCATCCGCGCCATCGCGCCCCACCTGGCGGATCCGCTCGGTTTCATGTTCCCCGCCTACCAGCAGGGTGGACGCCCGCTCTGGCAGTTGCGCGTGGGCGTCAAACTCTACGACCTGCTCTGCAACGGGCGGAACTTCCAGCCGTCGCGGGGATTTTCGCGGGCCGAGACGCTCCACGCGCTGCCGGCGCTGAATCCCGCCGGGCTCCTCGGCGCGGTGCGCTACTTCGACGCCCTCACCAGCGACGCGCGGCTCGTGCTCGACACCCTGCGCTCCGCGGCCGCCGCGGGCGCGGCGTTGGCCAACTACGTCCGCTTCCGCGACGCGCAGCGCGCGGACGCGGTCTGGCGCTGCGAGTTGGAGGACGTGCTGACCGGCGAGGTGTTCACCGTCCAGGCGCGCACGATCGTCAACGCCACCGGGCCGTGGGCTCAGCAGATTCCCCATAGCAACGTGAAGCTCCGGCTCAGCAAGGGCATTCACCTCGTGGTCGACCGCCGGTCCCTGCCGGTGACCGACGCCGTCGTGATCACCGAGGGCAAACGCATTCTCTTCCTCATCCCGTGGGGCGAGCGCGTGATCGTCGGGACGACCGACACGGATTATTGGGCCGCGCCGGAGGACGTCCGCGTGGACCCGACCGACGTGAGCTACGTCCTGCGCACCGTCCGCGAATCGTTTCCCCACCTCGCGCTCGGCGAAGCCGACGTGATCAGCTCCTGGGCGGGGTTGCGCCCGCTGGTCGCCAACCCGGATGGTTCGCCGTCGGACATTTCGCGCGCCCACCAGATCATTTCCCCTCAGCCCGGCTGGTGGGACGTGACGGGCGGCAAACTCACCACGTATCGGCTCATGGCCGAGCAGACGGTCGACCGGCTGATGAAGGACCTCGGCCGCCCCGCCGTGCGTTGCCAGACCGCCAGCGAGCCCCTCCTGCCGGCGGGCGACGCGGTGAAATTCAGCGGCATCCTGCCACCGGCGTTCAGCCGGGAAGCCGTGCTCCATTACCTGACCGAGGAATGGGCCGTCACGCTGGCGGACGTCATGATCCGCCGCAGCGGCTGGCATTACTATTACCGCGACGCCGACGCGAAGGCGGAGCAGGTCGCCGCATGGATGGAGGAAAGCGCCGGCTGGTCCGCGGCGCAGCGATCCGCCGAACTCGCGGCCTATCGCGAAGCCGTCGAATCATCCCGGCAACCCGTCGTCCCCAACGGCCGGCCGTAGTTTTTCCAGTCCTTACCCCAACTCATCATGCATGCCACCCCTCGTTCATGCCTTCGGGCAGTGCTTACCCTCGGTCTCGCCACGCTCGCCTTGCTGGCGGCCAGTTGCTCCAAACAATCCAGCCCGGGCGCCGGCGTGGCCGCGAATGCGCCGCGCCCCCTCCGCATCGGCATCTCGTTCCAGGAACTCGACAATCCCTACTTCGCCGCGATGAAGGCGGCCTTCGACGAAGCCGGCAAATCCCTCGGCGCGGAATTATATATCACCGATGCGCGCCACGACGTGACCAAGCAAACCAGCGACATCGAGGATCTCGTGCAGAAGGGCGTTGATATCATCCTGCTCAACCCCACGGATTCCGTCGGAATCGAGAGTGCGGTGCGCATGGCCAAACAAAAGGGCGTGGTCGTCGTCGCCCTGGATGCCCAGGCCAACGGTCCCATCGATTCCTTCGTGGGTTCAAAAAACTACGACGCCGGCGTGCTGGCGGGCGAAGCGCTCGCGCAATCGCTCGGCGGCCAGGGCCCCGTCGCGATCCTCGACGGCATTCCGGTCGTGCCGATCCTCGAGCGCGTGCGCGGTTTCAAGGACGGGATCGCCCGTCATCCGGGCATCAAGCTCGTCGACACCCAGAACGGCCGGCAGGAACGGAGCGTCGCGATGGGCGTCACGGAAAATCTCCTGCAATCGCATCCCGATCTCAAGGGCATCTTCAGCGTCAACGACGGCGGCGCCCTCGGCGCGCTGGCCGCGATCAAGGCCTCGGGGCGCGACGTGGCCCTCGTGAGCGTCGATGGTCTTGCGGAAGTCGTCGACGCCATCGTCGCCGGCGGCCCGTTCAAGGCCACGGTCGCGCAATTCCCGCGCGACCAGGTCCGCATCGCGCTCGGCATCGCGCTTGCCAAACACTGGGGCGCCAGCGTCCCCGCCCAGATTCCCCTGGATGTGAAGTTGCTGACCCACGAAAACGCGCGGGGCTTCTCTTGGTAGATCCCGGACAAAGCCGCGGGGCCCGCTGGCGCGCGTGGAGCGCGGCCCATCCGGAGGTGTTCTCGGTGGCCGCGCTGATCGTGCTGACCGCGGCCATGACGCTGCTCAGCGATCGTTTTCTCTCGTGGGAAAACTTCAGCAACATCGGGCGGCAGGTGTCGATCAACGCGGTGATCGCCAGCGGCATGACCTTCGTGATCATCACCGGCGGCATCGATCTTTCCGTGGGCGCGGTCATGACCGCGAGCATGACGATGGCGGCCGGCGCGATGCTGGCGGGCGTTCCCGTGCCGGTGGCCGTGGCGCTCGGCCTGGGGGTCGGCCTGCTTTTTGGCGTGCTGAACGGCGTCCTGGTCGCCTACGCGCGCCTCCCGGCCATCATTGTCACCCTGGCCACGATGGAAATTTCCCGGGGCCTCGTGTTGCTCTACACCGGCGGCTACCCGCAATCGGGGCTGCCGGCATCGTTCGGTGTTCTCGGACAAGGCCGCTTCGCCGGCATCCCCGGCCCCACCCTCATCATGCTGGCGGTCGTCGTCGCGGGAACCGTGGTGATGCGCTATACGATCATCGGCCGCTATTTCTACGCCATCGGCGGCAACGAGGAAGCGGCGCGGTATTCCGGGGTCGCCGTCAACCACCACCGCCTGCTGGCCTACACCTTCAGCGGCGCGACCGCGGCGATCGCCGGCATTGTGCTTTCGTCCCGCCTGATGTCCGGCCAGCCGAACGCGGGCGTGGGATATGAATTGGACGCCATCGCCGCCGTCGTGCTCGGCGGCGCGAGCATCATGGGCGGACGCGGCACGATGATCGGCACCCTGATCGGCGCCCTTACGCTGGGCATGCTGAACAACGGCCTGAACCTGATGGGCGTCTCGCCCTACATGCAGAAGGTCTTCAAGGGCGTGATCATTCTCCTGGCGATCTACGGCGGCAGCGTTCGGCGGCCGCCGCGCTGAAACGGGCGGCGGCGGCCGGCGCGGGCACACACGGCGGGTTTCACCTTATATCGCAATCCGGCGGTTCCGGGCACGATGGGCCCCGAAACAGGCACATCCACCCATCAGCAAAGAAAACATCATGTCCAAGAAAACCAGAGGCGGCCGCATGACGGCGGCCAAGAATCGCGCCGCAAAATCCAAGGGCGGCAAGGGTCTCATCAAGAACCGCCCGGCCGGCCGCAACATCATGAAGACCTGAGTGGTCCATGACCCTCCCTTCGCAGAGGCCGCCAGTTCCTGGCGGCCTTTTTTATTGCCGATGAACCCTGCTCCCTGCCCGACTTGCGCCCGGCCCCTCGGGGGCAATTTCTGCGCGCACTGCGGCGAGAAGCGACCCGCCCGCTCCGACCACATGCTGAAACATTTGCTGGGCCACCTCATCGAAGCGGCCACCCACGCGGACGGGAAGGCGCTCCTGACCCTGCGCGTCCTGATCGCCCACCCGGGCCGGCTCACGGCCGACTACCTTCGCGGCAAGCGCAAGCCATACCTCCCGCCGCTGCAGATCTTCCTGCTCGCGAATCTCGTCTTCTTCCTGCTTCACCCGCTCATCGGTTCGAACACCCTCACCACCGATCTCAACACGCAGCTGCACTACACCTGGCACCATGCGATCGTCGAGTCGCTGGTCGCTCCGCGCCTGGCCCTGCGGGGCATCACGCTGGAAGCCTACGCCGCCGTTTTCAATCCGGCCGCCATCACCCTCGCCAGCTCGCTGGTCGTCCTCGTGGTGCCGGTCTTCTCCCTCGCGGTGATCGCGTTCCATTGGCGCCAGCGCCGGAATCTTTCCGCGCACCTCACGTTCTCCCTGCACTTCGGCGCGTTCTGGCTGCTGATGCTCTGCGGAATCCTCGCCCTCACCCACCTCGCCATTTTCCTGCTGGGGCGTCTGCACATCTTCCCGTCCGCGATCGCGGTCAGCCGGGCCATCCTGGCCGGCAGCCTGGGGCTGATGTCGCTGTACCTGCTTCGCGCGGTGCGGACCGTGTTTGTCGTGGAAGCCTGGCCGATCGCCGCCGTCAAAGCCGGGTTGATGAGCGCCGCGCTCCTGCTGGCGCTGCAGGCCTACCAGTGCGCGCTGTTCTTCATCACGTTTTGGTCCACCTGATTCATGTGCCTTGAACACCCCATGGCGCCGCGCCGGCCGATCCGGTAAGGTCCGGCCGGGGTTCCCGACCCGGCCCGCTTTGCCCTCTCCGCCGCAACCAATCCCGCCACTCTTATGAAAAACCGCCACAATGCCTCCGACCCGCAGACCCCCGAGGCCCTGCTCAATGATCTCCGCACCCTCGTGCTCGAGGCCGAAAAAATGATGGGCGCCGCCGCGTCAGAACACACGGGCGACGCCCTGGAAGCGCTCCGCACCCGCTATGCCGCCGCGCAGGAACGCGTCGGCGAATTCTACCAGAGCGCGAAGCAGAACGTCACGGCCGGCGCGAAATACACCGACGAGGCGATCCGCGCCCATCCCTACCAGTCGATTGCGATCGCCGCCGGCGTGGGCCTGCTGGTCGGCGTCCTCGTCGGACGCCGGAGCTCGCAATAACCGCCGTCATGGAATCCCCCGCCCCCTCGGGTTTTCTGGCCTCGTTCCGGGCGCTCGGGGATGGCCTCGTTGCCAGCCTGCAGGACCGGCTAGAACTGCTCTCCCTCGAATTGCAGGAGGAGAAATTCCGCCTGATCCAGACCTTCCTCTGGATCAGCGCGGCGGTTTTCACCGGCATCATGACCCTCGCGTTCGCCAGCCTCACGCTGGTCTATTTCTGCCCGGCGAGCCTCCGGCTCGCGGCCCTGGGCGGCCTGACGCTCTTCTACGGCACCGCCCTCGGGACGATCATCGTCACGTTCCGCCGTTACCTCGCCCGCCAGCCAAAACCCTTCGCGGCCACCTTGCACGAACTCGGGGAGGACCGCGCATGTATCCGGCCCGCGACCTGAACCGCCTCGCGCTCCACAAACGGGCGCTGCAGCGGCGCATCACCGGGCGTCGCCACGAATGCGCCGTCGCCGCGACCCGCCTCGCGCAACCCTTCGCGTGGCTCGACCGCGCGCTCGGCCTCTGGCGCCGGGCCGGGCCTTGGATCCAGTTCGCCGCCGTGCCGCTCGGCCTGCTGCTGCACCGCCCGGCCATGCGTCCGGCCGGCACGGCGATGCGCTGGCTGACCGTCATCACCGGCATCCTGCGCGGCGTCCGGGCCCTGCGCACGCCGCCGGGTCCGTGACGTTCGCGTTAGACCCCATTTTCGCCGCACGGGGAAACCGGTAGGCTGGGGTTATGGTCGCACCACGCATTTCCTCCCGCCCCGCCTCTTCCGTCCACGCCGACGCCTGCGCAGCCCGCACGGCGCTGGCCCGCGTGGCCGCCCTCCATGACGCGGGCCTGGTGCGCCTGTTCAACACCGGCGACGAGCTGGCCTTCCTGGAAATCATGACCCGCTACCGCGGCCGGATGTTGAACGTGGCGCTCCGGCGGCTCGGCAACCACGCGGACGCGGAGGAGATCGTGCAGGACACCTTCATCCGCGCCCATCGCGGCCTCGCCACCTTCCGGGGCGAGTCGTCGTTGTCCGCCTGGCTGCACCGCATCGCGCTCAACCTTTCCCACAACCGCCACTGGTATTTTTTCCGCCGCCGCCGACACGCGACCCAGTCGCTCGACGCGGTCGTCAGCGACACGAACGAATCCACGCTGGCCAGCCTGATCCCGAGCGGGAATCCCACGGCGGTGGAGGAAGCCTGCCGGAACGAGTTCGCCGGCATGCTCACGGTTTGCATGGCGCGGCTGTCCTCCGCCCAGCGGGAAATCCTCACGCTGCGCGGCGTGCAGCAACACTCCTACGACCACATTGCCCGGGTGCTCGGCATCCGGATTGGCACGGCGAAAAGCCGGATTGGCCGCGCGCGCGTCGCCCTGCGCCGCCTGCTCGACCGGGCCCATCCCGAGCTGCGCAACCAGTCCCTTTCCCTGGCCTGCTTTGAGCCGGCGCGGTCCGCGCCGGGACCCGCCGCCGCGTGAACCGGCCCGGATCAAGCCCGCCCGGGGGCGCCCATCAATCGGACGCGGTAGGGTATTACCTTATCGCCATGCGCAATGGGGCGATGCTACTCTCCGGTCAGACGGATGCTTCGCCGCTTCGACGATTCACTGCCCGTGCAACCTCGGCAACCGGGAGCAGTTTGAACAATCCACTTCGGCAGACGGCAGGGCGGGCTCAATTGAGAAAGGCCGCGCGCGCGCGGCTCGCGCTGCGCTACCTGGCCGCGCTCCGCGCCCACCTCGGCCGCCGGGGACCGGGCAAATCCGCCCGCGCGGAAAGCCTCGGGCGCTCCGCCCTGGCGCGCGGGCTCGCGAGCCTCGACGTGGCCATCATGCACGAACAGGCCGTGCTCGCCCTCGCGCCGGCGTTTGACTTCGCCCGGACGAGCAACGGCCGCCTGAAGCAGGCCGGCGCCTTTTTCACCGAGGTATTGATTCCCCTCGAAGCCGCCCAGCGCGCCACCCGCACCAACCTCGCCCATTTGCAGCAGCGCAACGCGACCCTGCGGGCGCACACCGCCGCCCTCGCGCGCGGCAACCGCCGCCTCGAGAACGAAGTCGCCCGCCGGGTCGCGGGCCAGGCAACCATCCGGCGGGGCCGCGAACACTACCAAACTCTCTTTCTGGAGTCCCAGGTGATGCAGAAAAAACTGCAGCTGCTCACCCGGCAGATCATTTCGGCCCAGGAAGAGGAACGAAAGGAGATCAGCCGCGAGCTTCACGACCACGTCGTGCAAACCCTGGTCGGGATCAACGTCGAGCTCGCGGCGCTGACGAAGGGAACCTCGGAAGGCCTGCACAACCTGAAGTCAAAAATTGCCCGCACCCAGCGGCTGGTGGAAAATTCCGTCAACGCCGTGCACCAGTTCGCCCGCGAATTGCGGCCCGCCGTGCTGGACGACCTCGGCCTCATCCCGGCCCTGCACACTTATAGCAAGAGCCTCGCGGCGCGAAATAAGATCAAGATCCACCTGACCGCCTTCGGGGGCGTGGAGTCCATGACGGAGAAAAATCGCACGGTCCTGTTCCGCGTCGCGCAGGAGGCGCTCACCAACGTCGTGCGCCATGCGCAGGCCACCGAGGTCCGGTTGGACATTACCCGCATCCCCGGCGCGGTCCGGATGGAGATTGCCGACAACGGCAAGTCGTTCGCGGTCCGCCAGACCCTCCTCGCGAAAAACCGCAAACGGCTCGGCCTGCTCGGCATGCAGGAACGCATCGAAATGGTCGGCGGCCGGCTGACCATCGAGTCCGCCCCCGGCCGCGGCACCACCATCCGCACCGAGATTCCCTTCAATCCCGATCAAACCAAATGACTACCGCTCCCCTCATCACCGTCCTGCTTGCCGAGGATCATGCCATTGTGCGCCAGGGACTCTGCGGTCTCTTGAAGGTCGACGGACACTTTCGCATCCTCGGCGAGGCCCGCACGGGCCGCGAGGCCGTCGCGCTGGCGCACACGCTGAAGCCTGACGTCATCCTGATGGACATCGCCATGCCCGTGCTCAACGGGCTGCAGGCGACCCGGCAGATCCTCACCGCCAATCCCGCCGCCAGGATCCTCATCCTGTCCGCCCATAGCGACGACGCCTATGTCGAGCGCATGACCGAGGCCGGCGTGGCGGGCTTCGTTGAAAAGCAAACCTCCGCCGAAATCCTGACGAAGGCGATCCGCGAGGTGGCGGCCGGCCGCACTTATTTCAGCGCCTCCATCACCAAGCGCCTGCCGGGCGGCGCCGGCAAACCGCGCGACCGGAACGGCCTGGTCAAATCCAACGGGCGCAAACTGACGGCGCGCGAATCCGAAGTACTGCAGATGGTCGCCGAGGGCTCGGCCAACAAGCAGATCGCCCTGGATCTTGGCATCAGCATCAAGACGGTGGAAAAGCACCGTCAACACCTCATGGACAAGCTCGACATCCATGAAACCGCGAGCCTCACCCGCTATGCCATCGCGAGCGGCATCATCGAAAGCAGCGTGCAGTTGACGATCATTCAGGGGGAACCGACCGACCGGCCATCATCCTGACCGCCGCAAATTGCCCCGGCGCGGTGGCCGCGGCCCACTCGCTCACGCGGGCCTCTTCGCCCGCTTGAACCCCGGCAGCAACTCCCGAATCATGGCCGCCAGGTCGGCGGTCACGAATGGCTTTTCAACACCGCCGAGGCGCCGGCCGCCCGGGCCGCCCGCAGGCAGGCACCCGCGCCGGAGTGGCTGCCGCCTGACATTGCGATAATTTTCACGTCCGGCCTCAGCTCCCGCGCCCTCTGCACAACCGCGAGTCGACCGACCACCGGCATCACCATGCCATATCGGTAATCACGAGGTCGGCGGTGACAGAGCGAAAAAGCTCGGGGCCCTCCTCTCCGCCCCCTCCTCGACCACGGTGTGCCCCAGGTGGACCAGCATGAGCTGCATGACCCTGCGAACCGCGTCATCCTCCTCGATCAGGAGAATTCGGGCCATGGTTACAGAGGCGGGCGCGCGTTGCGCGCCTGGGACACCGGGCTGAAGGGAAAATCCAATTAATCATGTCGGGCATCCTCGCGGTCTGCCCCCGCGCTGACCATGGGGTATTCTCAGGTTGCGGGGCGTGGCATCGAAACCCGCGTAAACCGGATCACCCATGTCATTCACCAGCACCGAAGCCATCCCCTCGAGCGCCGGCAGGGCCGTTCAGCGTGAGTGGGTTTCTACTTATATAAGCCTCCCTCGAAAACGCGTATCCTGCGCGGATGAACATGAAAAGACTGCACCAACCTCTGGCGGCGCTAGCCGTGCTCCTTGGCCTCGCGGCACCCGGCTACACCCAGGTCCTGCTTTCCACTTCCGAATTTGCCGTCCTCGGCGGCACCGCGATCAGCGTGGGCGGCCCCGGCCCCAACGCGATCGTCAACGGGTACGTCGGCCTTTCCCCCGGCGCGACGTCCAACATCACCGGGTTTCCACCCGCGGTGGTCTCGGGCATCACGCTCGGTGGATCGCCCGCCACGATCGTCGCGACGGGCGGCGTCACGGGCCAGGCCCGCGCCGACCTCATCACGGCCAAGAACGCGCTCTACGCCATGCCGATCGTGCCGGCCAACATCCTGAGCAACCTTGACCTCGGTACGCTGGCTCCCCTCGGCGCCGGCGTCTACACGTTTGGCGGCGCCGCCACCCAGACGGGCACGGTGGTCCTCAATGCCAATTTCCAGAACGGCGTGGCGTGGGTGTTCAACATCGCCACCAGCCTCACCACGGCCGTCAACTCCGCGGTGACCTTCATCAACCTCGGCACCAACGGTGGCAGTGACAACGGCCTCTACTGGAACGCCGGCACGGCGATCAATATCGGCGACAACAACATCATCGCGGGCAACTATCTCGCGGGCACCAGCATTTCCTTTACCGGCATCACCAGTACCTTGGGCAACGGCGGCACCCGCGCCCTGGCGCTGGCCGGCGTCTCCTTTGCCGGACCCGGCAGCATCAACCCCCTTGGTGGTCCCGGCGGCGGCGACTACGACGGCGGCCTGATGTACAATGGCCTGGGCCAGCTCGTTCCGATCGTTGCTCCCGTGATTCCGCCGGTCGTACCGCCGGTCGTCGTCGTGCCGGTGGTCCCGCCCGTCGTCGTCCCGCCCGTCGTCCCGACCCCGGTCGTCTACACCGGCAACGTGATCCTCAGCTCCACCGGCGCGTTCACGCCCGGCCCCTCGGGCATCGTCCTCGTCCCGGGCACGGACTACCCGACGACCACGCTGACGCTTGATGGCGCGGCTCGCGATGGCGCTTCCGCCGCCTCCCTGACGATCAACACCGCGACCGTGACCCTCACCGGAGCCAACACCCACACCGGCGGCACCATCGTCAACAATGGCGCGCTGATTGCCAGCGCCGCCTCCCTGCCTGCGAACCAGGCAGTCGTGCTGAACGGCAGCACGCTGAACTTCGACCAGCCCACCGCCAGCTCCTTCGGCGGCGTGATCTCCGGATCCGGCGCGGTCGTGAAATTCAACACCGGTGCCCTCACCGTTACCGGCGCGAACACCTACACGGGCGGCACCGTGGTTAATGCCGGCTCCCTCGTCGCCACCGTCGCCAGCCTTCCGGCCGGCCGGGGCGTCGTCCTGAACAACAACAGCACGCTGGTTTTCAACCAGCCGACCAACGCCACCTTCAACGGCACCGTCACGGGCGGCGGCACCCTTCGCAAGCAGGGTGCGGGCGTGCTCACGCTCGCCAACACGACCACCTCCGCGGTTGAGGTCGAGGCCGGCTCGCTCATGTTCAGCACCGGTCTCGGCCGGACCACGGTCTCGCTCGGCGCGCTCCTCGGCGGCAGTGGCGTCGTCACGGGCAACTTCATCAACAACGGCACGGTCAGCCCCGGCAACTCGCCCGGCACGATCAATGTCGTCGGCGGCTACACGCAGTCGTCGACCGGCAAGCTCGTCATCGAGATCGCCTCGGCCACGTCGTTTGACCAGTTGCTGATCTCCGGCCCCGCGGCCCTCGCCGGCACCCTGCAGGTCGACACCCTTGGCGGCTACAACCCGATCGGCCGGACCTTCACCTTCCTCACCGCCACGGGTGGCGTGACCGGCACTTTCGGCACCCTCACGGGCTTCGTCGCCAACAGCGCCGCCACCGGCACCAACGTGACCTACTCGCCGACCAGCGCCTCCGTCACGTTCACCCAGCTGCCCTTCGCCGGTTTCGCCGTGACGCCCAACCAGCAGGCCGTCGCCGCCGCCGCCCAGGCCACTCCGGTGCAGACCGCCGCCCTGAACACGCTGCCCCAGGCGGGACAGTTCCCGGCGTCGCTCAACGCCCTCTCGCCCCAAGGCTACCAGGTCTGGTCCGACTTCGCCTTCGCGAATGCCACCTCGCTCGCCGATCGCCTCCTGCGCGACGACCGCGCGGTGCAAGGCCATGACGAATACTACTTCGAGGCCGGCCAGCGCCGCGGCCGCTCCCGCGCCAACCTTGACGTCGGCTCCAGTCGCTACACCAACAGCACCGGCCTCGTCGGCGGCAACCACGCCGTCAACGCCACCACCACGCTCGGCGCCTACTTCGCCTTCGGCAAGACGACCTCCGGTCTCGGCTCGACCGGCAGCAACACCAGCGTGAAGGAAAAGACCCTCGGCCTGCGCGCCGGCTGGGCGGACGGCCCGCTCTTTGCGGAAGGCCTCCTCGCGTACGGTTTCAACCAGTACGATTCCACGCGCGTCATCCAGTTCCCGGGCACGGCCGCCGTCGCCACGTCGTCCACGCGGGGCCACCAGTGGATGGCCGGCATGACCGTCGGCCGGCACTTCAATGCCGGTGTCCTCACCGTGTCGCCCTTCGGCGGCCTGCTCCTGAGCCGCTGGTCGAGCAATGGCTTCACGGAGGCCGATGCCGGTGCGTTCAGCGCCACGGTCGGCAGCCAATCCGCCCGCTCCTTCCGGTCGCAGGCCGGCCTCGAGGCCCGCGCGACCCTCGGCATCTTCGAACCCCACGTCCGCGCTTCCTGGCTCCACGAATTCTCCAACGATTCGCGCGCCATCAACGCCTCGTTCGGAAGCGTCAACTACGCCGTCGCCACCCGCCGCGCCCCGCGCGACAGCGCCCTTTACAGCGCCGGTCTCGACGTGGTGCTCGGGCCCCGCGCCCGCCTCTATGCCGACCTGACATCCCAGAGCGGCGGCACGACCCGCGTGCTCAACGAGTGGCGCGCCGGGGTGTCCATCACCTTCTAAACCCTGTCTCCGCAAGGATTCGACCCCTGCCCGACCGGCAGGGGTTTTTGCGTTTTAGGGGCCATCCCCGGGGGTGGGCAACACCTCATATCCCCGCGGACGCGCTCCGCGTATCCTCTGTCTTCAGATTATGAAAATCAAAAACCTGTCCGCCCTCCTCGCCTGCATTGCCGGTCCGATCGCCCTGCTCGCTTCCCCCGCCACCGATCGCAAGATCGAAGAGGCCGCCAAAGCCTCCTACAACTATCGCATGGTCCTCGAGGATCACGTGAAGGTGAAAGCCCAAGATGGCGTCGTCACGCTCTCCGGCACGGTGCAGGACAAGGATGACCGGACCCTCGCCGCGGACACCGTGGAAAATCTCCCGGGCGTCATCAGCGTGCGCAACGAAATCAAGGTCGAGCCGACCTACCCGGAGAAGTCCGACGCCTGGATGGCCTTCAAGATCCGCAGCCGCCTGCTCGTCAAGGGCAACGTCAGCGCCACCAGCACCAAGGTCGAGGTCCGCGAAGGCCACGCCCTGCTGACCGGCAACGCCGGCAACGCCGCCCAGAAGGAACTGACCGGCATCTATGCCGGCGAGATCGACGGCGTGAAGAGCGTGAAGAACGACCTCGTCATCACCGACAAGGCGACGATGGGCGAGAAGATCGATGACGCCTCCATCACCAGCCAGGTCAAGTACGCGCTGCTCACCCACAAGGGTACGAGCGCCGTCAAGACCAAGGTCGTCACCTCCGACGGCGTCGTCCTCGTCACGGGTGAAGCCGGCTCCGATGCCGAGAAATCCCTCGTCACGAAGCTTGCCAAGGATGTCCGCGGCGTGAACTCCGTCAGCAACAACATGACCGTGAAGGGCTGAACGGCCGGCTTCCAAAATTGAATTCCCCGCGTGGCCGCCTTCGGGCGGCCGCGCTTTTTTCCACCGTCGCGCCCTCGCGCAAAATCGCCTCCCTCCCATGTGCGCCCAACGCAAAGTCCCGACCATCGGCCGCCAGGCGCTCGTCCGCCCGGCCGAGCGCCTGCCCCTCCCGGCTCAAGGCCGGGGCGCCCGCCGCCCGCCGTGCCCCGCGCAGGCGGCCGGCATGCCGGCGCCCGCGCACCGGCATGTCTCCCGAGACCGCCACACCTGATTTCCCGAACCGTTCCCCCAATTCAGCAGGATTCCCATCATGAACAAAATCATTTCACTCGCGCTGCTCATCGGCGGCATTGCCCTCATTATCTACGGCGTCAGCGCCAACGACTCCCTCGGGGGCCGCGTCACGCGCTTCTTCACGGGATCGCCGACGGACGAAACCGTCTGGATGCTGCTCGGGGGAATCGTCGCCGTGATCGTCGGCGCGGGCGGCCTGCGCAACCGCACGTCCTGAACGCCGCCTGACCATGGGGTGGTTACCCCGTGCCGGGTTTCGGCTGGTGTCCACCCGGCGTTTTGCGACAACCTTCCTCAATGCAGCCCCATCCCACGCTGGCCACGCACTATGCGACACCGGAGGCCAAGCCCGCGTTCGTCAACGGGCTCTTTGACCGGGGCGCCAAACATTACGACGCCGTCGTGGACTGGGGTTTTCTGCGCAGCGGCGCCGCGTACCGGCATTGGGCCCTGAAGCAGAATGGCCTCAAGCCGGGCTACCGCCTGCTCGATGTGGCCTGCGGCACCGGACTCGTGGCCGTCGCGGCGGCGAAAATCCTCGGCGGCGCGAGCACCATCACCTGCCTCGATCCCAGCGCGGGGATGCTGGAGGTGGCGAAGGCCAAACTGCCCGCCACGTTCGTGCT
Source organism: uncultured Oleiharenicola sp. (assembly GCA_964515595.1). GTDB lineage: Bacteria > Verrucomicrobiota > Verrucomicrobiia > Opitutales > Opitutaceae > Lacunisphaera. Next base: position 134,776 of record CAZEUN010000013.1, read on the forward strand.
GGGCCGCGCGGAGCAAATGCCCTTCCCCGCGAACTCGTTTGACTTCCTCACCATGGGGTATGCGTTGCGGCACGTCACGAGCCTGGAGGCGCCCTTCCGCGAATATTGCCGGGTGTTGAAGCCCGGCGGGAAATTGTTGATCATGGAAGTCACCAAGCCCGCCGGCCGCCTGTCGGGATTTTGCTTCCGCCTTTATTTCCGTCATGTCTATCCCGCCCTCACCCGCCTTTTCACCCGCAGCCGGGATGCCCGCGACATGATGCATTATTATTGGGAGACGATGGACGCCTGTGTGCCGCCGGCGGCGGTCCTGGACGCCTTGCGCGCCGCCGGCTTGGTGGATGTGAAGCGCCGTCTCCTGCTCGGTTTGTTCAGCGAATACACGGCGGCCAAGCCCGCCTCTGCTCCATGAAAATCCCCGCCGCCAATCCGGGTCTCGCCCATGAAACGGCCGACCGCATCAAGCACCTCCCCGCGGAGGCCCGCGCCGCCTTCCAGCAATTCCAGGCGGGCGGCGATCCCGCCGCCGTGGACCCGCTGGTCCTGGCCATCCTGGAGGACTTCATTCCCCGGACGCCGGCCACGCCGCTGGCGCGGATGCCGGGGAGCACGCGCCTGATCGACGAACTGGGCTTCGACTCGCTGGCGATCACCGAGGTGGTGTTCTTCACGGAGGATCTCTTCGGCATCAACATCACAAACGACGAGATCATGCAGGTGCGCACCCTCGACGACTTGCGGGGTTTCATCCGCGCGAAACTCGCCGTCCGCGGCGCGCGCTGACCTTCCGGTCGCCTGCATGCCGTTCCTGCCCGTCATCACCGGACTAGGCTTCGTCACCAGCATCGGCCACGACCGCGCCACGGTCAGCCGCCACCTGCGCGAGTTGCGCCATGGGTTCGAACCGGTCGAGTTCTTCGGCAACCCCCACCTGACCGTCAAGGTCGCCGGGACCGTCAAGGGCTTTGCGTTCCCTTCGCCCAACTGGCGCGACTGGCGGTGGCCGGATCAATTTCACGTCGATCGCGAACTCATCCGCGGCCTCGCGCCGCATGGCGTGTACGCGGTGTGTGCGCTCCAACAAGCGCTGGCGGAGGCCGGCCTCGACGTCGCGCAGCTGGGCGATGGCGCCACCGGCTTGTTCTGCGCCTCCGCCGGCTCGCCCTTCATGCTCGGGAGTTTCCTCGCGCAGATGCACGACACGCGCGGCGAGCGCGGCAACCCGATGGGCATCGTCTCATCGATCGCGGGCACGCTGAATTTCAACCTCGCCGCGCACTATAAAATCTCGGGCGCGGTCTGCGGCTTCGTCTCCGCGTGCGCCTCCTCCAGCCACGCCCTCGGCTATGCGATGGATGAGATCCGCCTGGGCCGCCAGCGCCGGATGCTGGTGGTGGGCGCGGAGGACATGACCGCCGAGAGCGTCATTTCCTTTTCCAGCCTGCGCGCGCTTTCGACCAATCCCGATCCGAACACGACGTCGCGGCCGTTCGACCGGCGGCGCGACGGCTTCGTGGGCACCGGCGGCGCCGTTGCGCTGGTCGTGGAGGAAGCCGGCCTCGCCCGTGAGCGCGGCGCCCGCATCCAGGCGGAGCTGGCCGGCTGGGGCCAGGCGGGCGACGGCCACAGCGTCGCCGCCTCCCACCCGGAAGGCGCGGGATTGCGGGAAGCGATGCGTCGCACGCTGGCCGATGCGCAAGTCGCCTCCGCCGCCGTCGGCTACGTCAACGCCCACGCCACCTCGACCCCCGCCGGCGACCGCTCCGAAGCGCTCGCCTTGAAGGCCATCTTCACCGACCAAGGCGCCCGGCCGCGCATCAGCAGCACCAAGGCCCTCACCGGCCACGGCCTGTCCCTCGCGGGCGCGATGGAGGCGGCCTTTTGCACCCTGGCGATCGACGAGGGCTTCATCCCCGGCGCCGCGCACCTGGCGGAACCCGACCCGGTTTGCGCCGGCCTCGACCTCCCGCGCACCTCGCTTGACGAGCCCCCGGGCCTCGTGCTCAACAACAGCAGCGGTTTCGGCGGCAGCAACGTCTGCCACCTGCTCCGCCGGCCCACCTGATTTCTCATGTCCGATCCCCTCACGCTCCGTCTTAAAAATTTGATCATCGCCACGCTCAAGCTCGATGGCGTCCGCCCGGACGATATTCCGGACGACGAACCCTTGATCGGATCGCCCCGCTTCGGCCTCGATTCCGTCGATGCGCTGGAAATCGTCCTGGCGATCGAGCGCGAGTTCAAGGTGAAGATCGGCAGCAGCGAGGAATCGCGTCAGGCCCTCGCCACCGTCAACACGCTCGCCACATACCTCCGGGCGCAATCGCTCCGCGCCTGAGCGCGCACCGCATGCCCGCCCCGGTCGAGCAACTTTCCGCGGGCCTCGCGGCGTGTGACTGCCTCACGCCCTTCGGCGACGCCGCCGCCACCGCCGCCGCCCTGGTGGCGGGCCGGCGCGCGCTCGGGTTGACGCCGGTGCTCGGTCGCGACGGCGGCGACCCCGTGCCGCTCGCCCTGCTGGGGCCGATGGACGAAACGCTGCCGCCACGCTGGCTCCCGGCCGTGCAACGCCTGGTCGCCCGCATCCCGGCGGCCGATTGGGGAGCCGCGCGCACGCCCGTGATCGTCACGAGCAGCAACTTCGGCGTCGGCAGCCTCTACGCCTACACCCGCGACCACGAGGCCCGTCACCTCGCCCACGGCACGCCCTTCACCACGGTGGAGATGCTCCGGGCCGAGCTCGGCTGGGGCGAGCACGTGCACGTCTTCTCCCATGCGTGCGTCACGGCGCACCTCGGCCTCGCGCACGCCGCGCGCCTGCTGCACGCGGGACTCGCAGACCGCGTGCTGGTGTTCTCGTTTGATTTCGTGAGCCCGTTTGTCGCCGGCGGCTTCCACAGCCTGAAGATTCTGAATGGCGGCATGCCCGCGCCCTATGTGAAACGCGAGACCGGTTCGATCGGGCTGGGCGACGGCGCGGCGTTCGCGGTGCTGTCACGCGACGCCGCCCCGTTCCAACTCGCGGCTCACGCGCTGCACAATGAAATGTTTCACTTCACCGGCAACCAGCCGGATGGCGCGGGCTTCGCCGCCTGCGCGGCGGCGATCGGCGCCGCGGCCGCCGGACGCCGCCTCTGGGTCAAGGGCCATGGCACCGGCACGCTCGAGGCGGGCCGCCTGGAAGCCGAGGTGATCGCCCGCCAGTTTCCCGGCGCCCCGCTCACCGGCTGGAAAGGCAGCCTGGGGCACACGCTCGGCAGCTGCGGGCTCGTGGAACTCGCCGTGGCCCTCGCCGCCCTGCGCGCGCCCGGCGGAAGGATTCCCGGAACCGTGGGCGCGGCCGCGCCCACGGTCACCGACGCCGTGGCGCTCGCACCATTCGACAGCGCGGGTTTCGACGGCGCCATCCTGACCAGCAACGCCTTTGGCGGCGCGCACGCGGCGATGCTTCTGACGCATGAATAGCTTGGCTCATGCCTTGAATGGAGAGCCGCCGCTTGTCGGCGGACCGTCACGCGTGCGCCCGACGGCCCGGCGACAAGCGCCGGCCCTCCATTCATGCAGTGAACCCATTTCGCTCCGCCATGCTTGAGCGCTACATCCAGTATGTCCGGACGGAGCTGCCCGCGGGCGATGAAGTCGCCGCGGGCGCGCGGGTGCGGCTGGCGGAAAAATTTCCGCGCACCACGCTGCGGCGGATGACGCATCTCGGCCTGCTGCTGGGCTCGGTGCTGGAGGAGGCCGCGCTCGGGCCGGACGACGCCCTCGTCTATGCGTCCTCCTACGCCGAGACCCGCGCCTTGGAGGATTTTCTGCAGAGCTTTCCGTCCGCCAGTCCCCTGCTTTTCCAGACCTCGATCCATCCGGGCGGCGTGCAGCAGGTGTTGATCGGACGCCAGCAGCCGATTGCCCGCCTCTGGCCGCTGGCGGGCCGGCGCCGGCTCGTCGAGCAGGCGTTGCTGACCGCGCTCCTGGAATCGGCTCCGCGCGTGGCGATCGCGGGCGGCGAGGAACGCGGCACCTGGTTGCTGGAACACGGCGTGGCCTCCGCGCGGGCGTTCGCGTTTGCGCTCGTGCTGACGCGCGAGCCAGCCGGCGCAGCCGGACGTCTCGCGTTCACGCCGGGCGCCGTGGCCGATGAGGCCGGCCCCACGTTGGAGAATTTCACCGAGGCCATCGCGGCCCGGCAGCCACAGCGCTGGACCGGCGCCGGCGGCACGTGGACCCTGGAGTGGAGCTGAACCATGCGATCGATTCACGCTGCTCATTCCAAAGTGGCAGCCGTGGTCACACGGCTGGCCAGCGGTGTGACCACCGCTGCACCTTTTAGAAACGGGAAAGCATTCCTCCCGGATTTCGAATGAGTGCGCCCCCCGCCCCCCTGCGCAACCCCGGACCAAGCTGGGGCTATGGCTTCCTGCTGTGGGCGGAACGCGGGTGGCCGCGTTGGTTTTTCCGGCCGCTGCTCATGGCAGGCACCTGGATCGGGGTCGCCTGCATGCCGGCGCAACGCGCGCACTCGCGCACCTACCTCACCCTCGTGCTGGGCCGTCCGCCCTCCGTCGTCGAGATCTGGCGGCATTTTTTCGCGTTCGCGGATTTCCTGATGCTCAAGCTCCGCACGGGCCGCGGCGTGCCCTTGCCGCGCACCCTGGCGCCGGAAAATTCCAGGGCATTCGAAGCGCTGATTGCCTCCGGCCGGCCGGCCCTCTTCGGCGCCTTTCATTTCGGCTACTCGGACCTGCTGGGCTTTCTCCTGAGCGACCGCGGCCGCCGCGTGTCGATCCTCCGCCTGCGCATCGGCGGCGCCACCGACACCCGCCTGTTGGGCGAACGTTATGGCGACAAGGTCTCGTTCCTGTGGGTCAACGATCCGGCCAACATCCTCTTCGACCTGAAGGCCGCGCTGGAAGCCGGGGAATCGCTCGCGCTGAAATGCGACCGACTGGGCGGCTCGATGCGCAATGAGGCGTTCGACTTCCTCGGCGCACGCCGGCTCTTTCCCTTTGCCATCTACCACCTCGCCGTGCTGTTCGACCGCCCCGTCGTCTTCTGCCTCGCCGTGCCGGACAACCATAACCACGGCATGATCATCCACTCCTCTCCGGTCTTCACGCCGGACCCGGCGGCGGGCCGCCGCGCGAACACCGAGGCCGCGCGCCTGCACTTCCAGGCGGTCCTGCACCAATTGGAAAGCCTGGTTCGAGCCCATCCCTTTCTCTGGTTCAACTTTCTCCCCCTCAATCCCATCGAACCGCAAAAATGAATCAGGTTCGACAGAAGGGAACGGAGGAAACGAAGGCTCCTGCTTTCCCTTTCTTCGTTCCCTCCGTTCCCTTCTGTTAAATCCGATTGGTTCGTATTCTGTACCAAAATCCGTGTCGCTCCGTTCGGTTTATCAGCTTCCCGTTTATTGCTATTGGAAATCCTGGTGCAGGCTCATCCCTTCTCTGGTTCAACTTTCTTCCCCTCAATCCATCGAACCGCAGAAATGAATCAGATTCGACAGAAGGGAACGGAGGAAACGAAGGCTCCTGCTTTCCCTTTCTTCGTTCCCTCCGTTCCCTTCTGTTAAATCCGATTGGTTCGTATTCTGTACCAAAATCCGTGTCGCTCCGTTCGGTTTATCAGCTTCCCGTTTATTGCTATTGGAAATCCTGGTGCAGGCTCATCCCTTCTCTGGTTCAACTTTCTTCCCCTCAATCCATCGAACCGCAGAAATGAATCAGATTCGACAGAAGGGAACGGAGGAAACGAAGGCTCCTGCTTTCCCTTTCTTCGTTCCCTCCGTTCCCTTCTGTTAAATCCGATTGGTTCGTATTCCGTATCAACACCCGTGTCGCTCCGTTCGGTTTATCAGCTTCCCGCCTATTACTTCATGCTGACGCTGTTCGCGCTCGGCGGGCTGGAGCTGAGCCTGTTGAGCCTGCTCTTCGCCTGGCTTCCCGCATCGGATCGGGTGGAACGCTTTTTCCAACGGCTGATCCACCGTCACTTCGCGTTATTCCACTGGCTGTGCGCGGCTCTGCACCTGGTGCACGTGCGTTACCACGGCTTCGACCGGATCCCGGCCGGACGCGTGGTGCTGGCGGCGAATCACATTTCGCTGATCGACATCACCTGCCTGCTGGCGCGCATCCCCGAGGCGGTGTGCCTCTTCAAGCCGGCGATCCGGCGCAACCCGGTCCTCGGCGCCGCCGCGCGCCGGGCCGGTTATCTGGCCAGCGACCTCGGACATGACGCCGTCCGCGCCGCCGCCGAAAAAATCTCCGCCGGCCATTTCCTCGTCATTTTCCCCGAAGGCACCCGACAGCCGGCGAACGGCACCTTACTCCCCTTCAAGCCGGGCTTCGTCCTGATCGCCCGGCGCGCGCAGGCGCCCATCCAACTCGTGCGGATTGTCACCACCTCGAATGTCCTGACCAAGGGCTGCGCGCCGTGGCGCCTGCCGCGCTTCCCCGCCTACATCGAGGTGACCGCGGGCCCCCTCGTCACTGCGGACGGCAACGCGCCCATTGCCCAGGTTGCGACCGGGATCGAGGCGTGGTTTCGCGCCGATCCATCCGATGACGCCGCTTGCCCGCCCGCCGGCTCCGGCCAACCTTTGGGGCAACCGTCCCCTGATCGCGCATGAGCGCTTCCGCCACCCACCTCGTCATTCTGCCGACCTACAACACCGGTCCGCGGCTGCGCGAGGTCGTGGCAGAGGTGTTGCGCGTTTGGCAGCCCGTGCTGGTGGTGGTCGACGGCAGCACCGACGGCAGCGAGCGGGCCTTGCATGACCTCGCGAAGGCGGACCCGTCGCTCACCGTGCTGGTCCTCCCCGAAAATTCCGGCAAGGGCGCGGCCGTCCTCGCCGGAGCGCGCGCGGCCGCTGCCCGCGGGTTCACGCACGCGCTGGTGATGGACGCCGATGGCCAGCACCCGGCCGGCAGCATCGCGGAGTTCATGACGGCTTCGGCCCGGCAGCCGCAGGCGCTGGTCCTCGGCCGCCCGATTTTCCCCGCCAACATCCCCGCCGAACGCTTGCACGGCCGGAAACTCAGCGTCGGGCTCGTCCACCTTGAACTGCTCGGCGCGGGCGTCGCCGACCCGTTGTTCGGCTTTCGCGTGTACCCCCTGGCCCCGCTGATCGATGTCCTCGGCCCGCGCCGCGGCGGGCGGCGCTACGATTTCGACACCGAGGCCGCCGTGCGCCTCGTCTGGGCGGGCGTGCCGCCGGTGAATCTTTCCGCCCCGGTCCGCTATTTCTCCCGCGCCGAGGGCGGTGTTTCGCATTTCCATTACCTGCGCGACAATGCCACGCTCGTCTGGATGCATACCCGCCTCATCGTCGAACTGCTCTTCCGGCGCTGGCCCGCGCTGCTCCGGCACCGCCGCCAGTGGCACCGGGTGGCGGTCGCGCTCCTGCTGCTGGGCGTGGTTGCCGGGCGTTTGCCGGCGGCCGAGGCCGACCCGCTGGTCAACCCGGAGCATCGCCTGCCCGCGGGCGCGCCGTCCTGGAACGACTTGATGGAGGCGTTCGCCCGCCGGCCCGACACGGCGGCGGATTTCACCGAGCGGCGCCAGTTTCCCTTCCGCCGCGATCCCGTGGAACTGCAGGGTGAGGTGCGCGTGTCCCCCTCTCTCGGCCTGAGCCTGCACTACACCGTCCCGGAGGACCGGACCGTCATTCTCGATTCGCAAGGCATGCTCCTGCGCGCGCCCGCCGGGGAGAAAATCGCGCCCGCCGACCCGCGTGCGGCCGCGGCCAACGATGCGCTGCGTCACATCCTCCGCTTCGAGTTCGCGGCGCTGGAAAACGATTTCGAACTCTACGGCCAGCGCGCCGGCGATGACTGGACGCTCGCCCTCGTGCCCCGCACCGACGCCCTGCGCCGGGGCATCGGCCGGATCACCGTGACGGGCCAGCTGGCCACGATCCGCCGGATCGAACTCCGCCGCTCCGCCAAGCAGGTCATCGAAATCCTCATCGCGCCGCCGCGGCCACCCGCCGCGTTTACCGCGGAAGAGCTGAGGAAGTATTTCCGATGAGCGGTATATATAGTGCAGGGCCGGGCTTGAGGTGGGAGGGATTTGACACCCCGACAGCGATGGCGGCGCCAATTCCCTCGGAGTATAAAACCCCTCCCACTCAGGGCAGACAGCCGATCCCATGACCTTCCGTCGCCGCCAACTTCTCGGCTGGGGCGTCCTGCTCCTGGCGGCGCTGCTGGGCGGCGCGTGGCTGGCGCGGCTCGACTATGCCTCGAAGATTTCCACCGATGTCCTCGACCTCATCCCCGCCGACGAGCGGGCGCCGGAACTGACGCTCGTCCGGTCGCTCGCCAGCCAGGCCGAGGCGCGCACGATGTTTTTCGAGCTCACGGCGAACGGTCAGCCGGCGCCGGCCGGGGCGGTGACGCGTTTCACGGACGCCCTGCGGCAGGAACCGGGCTTCGACCAGGTGGTGGATCTGAATGATCCGGCCGTGCGCGACAGCATCGGCCGCGAGCTGTTTGATCAGCGTTTCACGCTCCTCTTTCCGATCTGGCTGCAGGAACGCCGGGCCGCGCATGCGCAAGCGGGCGGCGCCGATGCGGACTTCCCCGGCTGGCTGGCCAAGGACGCGGCCGCGTCGCTCAGCCGCTTTCTCAACACCCCGGAGGCGCTCGCCTTCCAGGATCTCATTCCCGCGGATCCCCTCCTGCTGATGCCCGGCGCCGTCGAGCGCCTCAAAGGCGGCCTTGCGCTCGTGCAGCCCGCGGCGGCGACGTCCACCCGCCCCGCGTTGGTATGGGCGCGCCTGGCCGCCTCGCCGCTCAGCGAAGCGGGCCAGGCCCCGGTCTTCGCCGCGATCGAGCGGGCGATCCGCACAACGCAATCGGACTTTCCGACCTTTGGCGCGGCTTACACCGGCGTGAATCGCTTCGCCGCGGCCAGCCGGGCGCGCATCGAACGCGAAGTCACCTGGCTCAACGCGCTCTCGCTGGCCGCCGTGCTGGCCGTGGCGTTCACCTTCATCCGCAGCGCCTACCGCGGCCTGCACCTGCTGCCCGTCGTGCTGCTTTCAATCCTCGGCGCCTGGGTGGGCGCCACGCTCGCGTTCGATCGATTGCACGTCCTGGTCTTTGTCATCGGTTCGCTGCTCACCGGCGTCGCGATCGACTATGGTTTCTATCTCTTCATGCAGCCACCGGCGGGGCCCGGCGAGGACTACTGGGCCAAGGTTCGCCGGCTCGCCAAACCGCTCCTCGCGAGCTGTCTCACCACCGTCGCCGGTTTCTCGCTCCTGCTTTTTTCGGAGCTGCCGTTCATCCGCCAACTCGGGGTGTTTGTCGGCGCGGGCCTCTTGTCCGCCCTCGGCGCCGCGGTGATTTATTTCTCCACCGTCAAAAATCCGTTCCTCGAGGCGCGCGCCTTCCGCGGCGGCGGCGCGGTCCCGCCCGGGCTTCGCCGCCAGTTGCGCCGCGCGTTGATCGTGCTGTGGATCGCCGCGCTGCCGGGACTCGCATTATTGCACTGGCGCGACGACATCCGCGATCTGGAGATTCCCTCGCCCGCCCTCAAGCGCGAGCACGCGCGCATCACCGCGCTGTTCGGCGAACAGGAGAACCGCACGGTTTACCTGACTTATGGCGCCAGCGTGGCGGCAGCGCGCGATTCGCTCGAAAAACTCGAAGCCTGGCTCGGCGCGGGCAAGGAAGCGAATCCGTCGAGCGTGGGCCTGGGCGCCGTCGTGCCGACCGCCCGCGCTCATGCCACCGCGGTCCGGTTCGTCCACGAGCACCCGGAATTCGCGGGCCATCTCCGCGAGGCCCTGGTCGCGATCGGTTTCGACGTGGCCGAGTTTTCGGCCTTCTTCGACACCTTGGCGCAATACGCCAGCAAGGCGCAGACCGCCGATTTCGAAACCGCGCTCGCCGGGTTGCCGGGCAAGCTCACCGGGCCCGCGGGGCTGCTGCTGCACACGGGACGGCCGCTCAGCTGGTTTGTGACGCTCGTCCGGGATGCGCCGGCGGCGCCGCCCCCGGCCGACACGCACACCATCAGCGCGGGCCAGCTGCAAACGCTCAACCACCTTTTCAGTCGCTACCGCCAGTCCGCGCTGTGGCTCAGCCTGACCGGTCTCGCGATTGTCGGGGCCGGCGTGTTTCTCACCTACGGCTGGCGCGACGGCGCGCGGATCTTCGCGATTCCGTGCGGCGCGTGCCTCGGACTGTTCGGTGTGTTCGGGTGGATCGGCCACCCGCTGAATCTGTTTCACCTCCTCGGCGCATTTCTCGGCGTGTGCCTCACCCACAACTACTCGATCTTCTCGGCCACGTCCGCCTACCGTCGTGAGGCGCCGCCGGTCTCGGTGCGCATGTCGGCCTTCACCACCGCGGCCTCGTTCGGCGTGCTGGCCATCTCCGGCATCCCGGTCGTCCGCGCGCTCGGCTCCACGGTGGCAATGATGGTGGTCGTCGCCCTCCTCGTGATCGAATTCGAGCACCTCGCCGCGCTCGGGAGAAAGCCATGAGCCGCGCGTCCAAAGGAGGGCCGGTCTGCGACCGGCCCGGGACGGGCGCCCGCGGCGGGCGCGAGGCCGGTCACAGACCGGCCCTCCTGTCGGCCTGGGCCCGGACTCTGCGCAAGTTTGGGAAGCAATCCGCGGTGACACCGTCAGACGGCGGTCCGCCCGTTTCCTTCGCGGAACTCGACCAGCGCGCCAACGCCTGGTGCGAGCGGCACGCGGCCGATCTCCAGAGCGTGCGCGGCCGGGCCGTGGTCTTTGCCATTCCCAATGGACCCCTGTGGTTCGAAATTTTCCTCGGCCTGCTCAAGGCCGGCGCGGTCGCGGTCCCCCTCGACGCGGCGGAGCCACCGGCCGCCCAGCGGCGGCAGGCCGCGGCGCTCCGGGCCGGCGCGTGGTGGAACGGCAGCCGCCTCGAGTTGCTGCCGTCAGCCCGGCGCTTTCGCGATCCGGCGATTTCGCTGATCAAGCTGACGTCGGGCACCACCGGACAGCCGCGGGCGCTCGTGTTCACCGATCGACAGTTGCTGGCCGACGCGCGGCAAGTGACGTCGACCATGGGCATTCGCGCCCGCGACCGGAACTATGCGCTGATCCCCTTCGGTCACTCCTATGGGCTCGGCAACCTGACGCTTCCGCTCATCGCCTTCGGCGTGCCGGTGGTTTGTGGCAGCGCGCCTCTGCCCCACGCGATCGCGTCCGATTTCAACCGGTGGCGACCCACGGTGTTCCCCGGCGTGCCGGCGATGTGGCGTTCACTCGCGGCGTCCGGGGTGAAACTGCCCGGCCTGCGTCTGGCGATTTCCGCGGGCGCGCCGTTGCCACCCGAAGTGGCGCGTGATTTCGCCGCGAGGTTCGGCCAGCACGTGCACGGCTTCTATGGCTCCAGCGAGACCGGCGGGATCACGTACGACCGCACCGGCACGACGACGCTTACCGGTCAGGTGGGCCGCGCCTTGCGCGGCGTCCGCCTGGTTGCCCTGACCGGCCAGCGCCTGCAGGTGAGCAGTGCCGCGGTCGTCACCCTCGGCAACCGGCGACGCGCTGGCCAACACGGCGCATGGATCATGCCGGATCGCGTCGCCCTGGACCGGCGCGGGCAGGCCACCCTCTTGGGTCGCCGCGGCACCACCGTGAAGATCGCCGGCCGACGGGTGAACCTCACGGAAGTGGCCGACCGCCTGCGCCGGCTGCCCGGTGTGCGCGAGACATGGGTGGGGACTACTTCGGGCGCGGAGCCAACGCTGGGCGCCGTTGTCGCCGGTACATTCACGACTGCGGACGTGCGCGTCGCGCTGCAAACCGACACGGCGCCGTGGAAAATCCCCAAGAAGCTGATCGTCGTCCCATCCCTGCCCCTCACCGCGCGGGGAAAGCCCGATACCAAGGCGATGCAGGCCATGATCGGGTGATCGTGGGTGGAATCCCCTCCATGAAGCCGGAACGGTGCAATTAAACCGCGAAGGGCGCGAAGGGCCGCCGGGAAAATTCTGATTTTGCCCAGGATCACGAAAGAGTGACTACGGCAAGGCAGCACCGAGGATCAGGTCTGACTCGCGATTTTCGCGCTTCTTCGCGTCCTTCGCGGTTTCTCCTGAATGGTTCCGGCTTCCAAGCGGGGACCAAGACCGGACATCCCATCAGGGAACCCCGTTCACCCCGAACAGCGATGCCTCGATTTCCACAAGAAGCGCGCTGCGGCAGATGTCGGCGTGCACGTAGGAGACGCGGTCGGTGTCCAGAAGCAATCGCTCCTGCAGGATGGCGGCGACGACCGGTTGGTCCGCGGCATGGCGGACGTAGATTTTAAAATGACGCTGGCCACCGGTCCCGGCACCCAAGGAAGAGCCCAAGCCGCACGCGGCGGAAATCGCCTGGAGGTTTTCGAGTGCGCAATCGAGCTGTGGGCGCAGGCTGTCCGGCGCCACGGTGGCGTGGCCGCGGATCGCCGCGGTGCCCGAGATGAAAATCGCCGCGGGACTCACGCCGGCCACCGCTGTCGCCCGGGCAAAGCTCGGCGCGCGCGGCCCGTGCTCCGAGGGATAATCGTAGGCCGGGACCTGCAGCGGATTCTCGACGTGCCGGGGCTGGCCGTTCGCCGCGGCGAAGGCCACGGTCAGCCAGCCCGCCTTGCTGCCCACGGCCGAGGCGGACGGCAGCAGCATCTTGAAACCCGTGCCATAGTGCTGCTCAAACGCGAGCGAACGGCCGCGGCAAAACACACGGTAGTTTTCCAGGCCGCCGGGACCCGTCTCATTGATCGCCGGCACGTAGTTCCAAATGCGCACCAGGTGGCGGCCCTGGGCGGCGGAAAAAATGTGCCGGTAGAGCTCGAAGGACGCCTGCTCCAGCCCCCCGGTCAGCGGCACCCGGGCCGCGCCGAGCCACCAGTCGCCGGACGAAAACAACGCGAGCGGCCCGAAGGCTCCCGCCGGCTGCGCTTTTCCAAAGAGGTTTTCCTCCGTGTCGCCGGCGAGCACCGGCAGGCCCGCATCGAAGATCCCGCGCGCGTCCCCTCCCAGCATGATGCGAAGCGGCGGAAAATCGGCGGTGGCGCGGGACATGGTCAGGGGGTTGGCAGGGAGAGGGGCACAGGGTAATTTATTCCCGGACGGTCGCGAGGGCCATGCGTCGCGCGGCGCGCTGCCGGAGCAGTTGCGACACGGCGATGCTGACGGCCAGCGCGGCGACGGCGGTGAGGGCCAGGCGCCCGTTGCCGTTCATGATCGCCTCGCCGCCGCAGACCAGGGCCACGATGAACCCCGCCATCACGGACAACGAAACCACGAGGTAGGGTCCCACCGGCACCCGCATGAGTCCCAGCAAATAACTTTGCAGCCAATATGGCGGCCCGGGCGTCAGGCGCACGATCAGCACCAGTTGCCAGGCCCCACCGGGCGGACTTTCCGGCAGGCGAATCTCGAAATAGTCGAGCAACCGGCTCACGACCGGCCGGAGCGCGCGGTTCGCCAGCCAGTAGGTGAGGAGCAGGTTGACGAGCACGGCCGCGAGCGAGCACCCGATGACCCAGCCGCTCCCCATCGTCGGGCCGAACACGGGGCCCGCCGCCAGCGTGAATGCCGCCAGCGGAAATCCCGCCGCCGGCAGGATCGCCATCCCGGCAAAAAAGACCACCGGACCCGCCTCCCTCAAGGCCAGGATCGCCGCGTTCAGCGCGCCGACGACGCTCGTCCGCATCACGACAATGCCCCCACCCACCGCGAGCCCGGCCGCGACGGCGGCCAGCAGGGTGTGCTTCGCCTTCCAGCGAAATTTCCGGGTGGGGATGACAGGGTCCATGAAGGGGTGAGTATGCGCCGGGAATTTGCCCGGCGTCAAAGAGGTTCAGCGCAATGCAGGTCGCCACGCGGAACGGCGCCCGCGGGCGTCGTCAAGCGACGCCCCTACACCCGCGTATGCTCATTGACGCGCCGTCCGGGCAATCCACGCTGGCGGCACCGCTGTCGCCCATGCGCCGCTTTCTCAAGTTCTCGCTTCTCGGCGTCGCGCTGACGCTTTCCAGTCCGGCCGCGGAGTCGCTCCCCTTGCGTCCGTGGGAAACCAGCGCGCTCAATGTCGAGACCGGCGTCCTGTGGGAAGTCGGCAGCCTGACGCCCCTCTCCTACCGGCTGGTGCCGACGCAACTGTCCTGGCGTTCCAAGGAATTCATCGGGCACGGTTTCGCCGACGGTTCGCGAATCATGATCCGGCACCGGCTGACGTTGATCGGCACGTGGGTGCAACAGGGACCGGAAACGCACTACGTCGGCTTCTCGGGGTCGCCTTCGATCGAGTGGTGGGACCCGAGCGGCCAGTGGTCGCTGTTCGCCGGCTCCGGCGGCGGGCTCGGGGTGATCGACTCGCGCGGGGTGCGCGGCGGCCAGGGCCAGGACTTCACCTTCAACTGGTTTATCCGCGGCGGCATCGAGCACGTGACGGCGAAAGATCGCCGTTTCAGCGTCGGCATCATGTACCAGCACATGTCGAACGGCGGCCAAACCGACCCGAACCCGGGCATCGACGCGCTGGGCTTCACCGCGGGTTACTCGTGGGCATTTTGAGAAGCTGACAATTCGCCGCGGATTACACGGATGAACCCGGATACATTCATCGCCCGCTAAGGGCACGCCTGCCATGTGGCCTCTTTTGACCATCAACCTTGCCGGCAAGGTGGCCGCGCTGATGGTCGGTTGGAGCGAGCCCGGTATCTTTCTATCGCTTTGGTTCGGACCCGACCTCCTGTTCGCCTACCATGTGTTCGCCCCCGGCGCGCAGGGGTTGCTGCGGATGCACCGGCGGTTTGCCACCACCCGGCCTGAAATCTGGCTGACCATCGACGACGGGCCGGACCCGGAGGACACGCCCCGCTTGCTGGCACTTCTCGCGACCCATCGAGCGAAGGCGACTTTCTTCGTGATCGGCGAGAACGCCGCCGCGCATCCCGCCTTGGTCCGGGCCATTGTCGAAGGCGGTCACGAGGTGGCGCACCACACGCACACCCATCCCGTCGCCACCTTCTGGTGCGCGCTGCCGGGCCGCGTCGCGCGCGAACTCGATGATGCGTCGGCCGCGCTGCGAGGCGCCGGAATCACGCCCACGCGGTTCCGTCCTCCGGTGGGCATCAAGAATCCCTGGCTGGCGCGGGCCTTGCGGCAGCGCGGCCTGACCGCCGTCGGCTGGAGCGCCCGCGGCCTTGAGCACTGGCTCGGCGATGCCGACGCCGTCGCCCGGCGCGCGCTGGCCGGCCTCGCACCCGGCGCAATCCTCCTGCTGCATGAAGGCCCGCGCATGCCGGGCGCCGTGCGCGTCCTGGCCATCCGCCGCGTGCTCGAGCGTCTGGATGAACTCGGCTACCGGTGCGTCGTGCCCGAGCCGGGCCAACTGCTGTAGCCGAACGCTGGTGTAGCCGAACGCGTGAGCGTTTGGTTCTGAGGAGTGCCAAAACCGCCAAACGCTCACGCGTTCGGCTACGGCCGGGCAAGCCATCGGGCATGGATCGCCGCCACCACCCCGCCCAACGCCGCCCCCGCCACCACGTCGACGAACACATGCTGGCCCGTCGCGATCGTCGAATAGACGATTCCGAGGCACCACAACGCGTTCACGCTCCGCGCCACCGCGCCGGCGCCCAACTGCCGCAAGGACCGCGCCATGCTCGCGGCTGAAAATACGGCGAACGCCACATGCAACGAGGGGCAGGCGTTCCCCGCCGCGTCCGCGGCCTTGAGAAAGCGGAGTGAAGGATACTCCGACCAATCGACGCCCAGCGCGGGCACCGCCGTGGGCCAAAGCAAAAAAATCCCCAGCCCGACCGTGCTCAACGCCACCCACGCCAGCCCGATCGCAACCAACTCCCGCCGGGCGACCAGCAACGCCGGGGCCAGCGCCACGTACAGCCACAACGACAAGTACAGTGGCAACGTCACCGGCTGGATCCCGATCGCGCGGTCCACTCCCGTGAGCGGCATGAAGGTGACCGCGCGCAGCGGATGCTTGAGCAGCCAGAAGTACGCCGCAAAAAACGCGGTCATGCCGAGCGCCGTCCCCAACAATTTAACCGGCCACCCCACCAGCAACCGCCGGCCGGCTTCGGGCAGCCAGGACGCGGAGTTCGATGGCGAAGGAGGGCGTGTCATTGGAACCTTGGCATTAGGCCGTTCTCCGAAGGACTCCGCAAGCGTTGCCGGCATGTGCTTCCCAACTCCAAGGCCCGGCCGAACGACCGAGCCGAACACGTCGGGTCAGGAATCGAGCCAAATCACTTCGGAGAGTTGGCACCGTCTCATTGCTCGCTTGAGGTATTCGCGATTCCCGACCGCCTGCCCGGCAACCAGGCAATCGCGGCCGCGAATTCAACTGCGCGGTGTGCGCTGAGCGCGGACCTGCCACTCCCTGGCCCGGCGTCTCAAACTTACGGCCGGAATTCATCCGCTTCTGGTTGACCGTTTCCCGGGGTTGATTTTGGTGGATGCTTCTCACGATGAGCGAGTCTCAACCCGGACTATTCGACCAGTCGCCTGAGCCTGCGAAACTTGGGTCCGCGAAGCTGGTGCTGACAACGAAATCAGGGCGGGTGCTCACCAAGGCACAGCAGGCCTTCAACCGCTTGGTATCCAGGATCGAAAAACTCCGCGCCAAACTCGACCGCGAGACCCGCCGACTCGATGCCACGCTCGCTCACTTTGCGCGTGAAATTCATCCGCGCCTCCGCCGCCAGGCCGCCCTGCAGACCGATCTCGTGCGGGCACTCGCACCTTTGCTTGAGGGCCGGGGCCTCAAGGGCCAGCGCGACCGCCGGGCCCTGCGCGATCTGCTCGCCATGCAGTTGGACGAAATCGCGGCCGCCGAAGGCGGGCTCGTCGCGGAGGATTTGCGGACGCTCTATGAGCAACTGCACGGGGTGAGTTTTGAGGCGGCGATGGCGCGCCATTTCGCTGCCGATCGCGAAACGATGGAGGGAATGTTCGAGGACCTGGGGGTGGATATCGACCTGTCCGATCTTGAACCGGACATGGATGAAGCCGACATCGCCGCCAAACTGGCAGAAAAACTGCATGGAGCCAGCGCGTCCGACGGCGGGCCAGCCCGCGCCCAAGCAGCTTCGCCCGCGCGAAACAAACGACAGCAGGCCGGGGAAGCCCGGAAACAGGCTGCCGCCGAATTGCGGCAGAAGACCATCGGATCAATCTACAAGCAATTGGCCAAGGTGCTGCATCCTGATCTCGAGCCGAATCCGGCCGAGCGCGCGCGCAAAGTCGCCCTCATGCAGGAGCTTATCGCCGCGCATCGGGCCGGCGATTTGCACACCTTGCTGCGTCTGGAACTGGAGTGGTTGCACCGGGAGGAGGCCGATGCCCGCCATCTGACCGAGGACAAACTGGCTGTTTTTAACCGGGCGCTGCGCGAGCAGGCGCAGGATCTCGAGCTGGAGCTTTTTCGATTGCCGCAGGACCCGCGCTACCACGCGCTCTCCCGGGGGACCGGACTCTTTCCCCCCGCACGGTGGACCGACAGTCCCTCAGAACTGCATGAACTCGACCTCGCGCTGGCCGACATGGAACGATCGCTCGCCGCCTTGCGCGGGCCGGATCAGTTGAACGAAGTGCGCGCTTTGCTGGCGATGTGGCGGGAGGGCGGTTGATTTGAGCGTTCCGCCTCCTTTCCGCATGTTTCATGCGGGAGCATCCCCCAGCGAGTTCGCAACCAAGCAATCCCGCGGACTGCTGCGACATGCGCAGGGCCCCGAGCCGGTCGAAGGAAAGGAACGCCACAGCCGGCTGCGGCGCTCACGATGACAGGGCAAAACAGACCACGGCCGTTCATCTGTGCCGTTGACCTCAACCGCCAAGCCCGCAATTTGGGCGCCTTGGATTGGAAGGGTGGCAGAGTGGTCTATCGCGGCGGTCTTGAAAACCGCTGAACCGCAAGGTTCCGGGGGTTCGAATCCCTCCCCTTCCGCCAAGCTCCGGCGGCGCGGAACGGAGGTGACAGCGGATTCAAAGTGGGGCCATCGGCCACCCCGACGCCGAACCCGGACATTGCATCCACCCCGGCGCGCCCCCAGACTGCGCGCTTCGAAATTCCCTGCCCGGCTACATGAAACTCTGCCACTATCCCTACACCCTCGAGCTCCGGCACGCGTTCACTATCGCGAACAATTCCCGCACCACCACGCCGGCCGTGATCGTGGAGATCGAGCAGGATGGCGTCACGGGCTACGGCGAGGCCGCCATGCCGCCCTACCTCGGGGAAACCCAGGCAACCGCCGCGGCGTTCCTGGCGAAGGTGGATCTCGCGCGTTTTCCCGATCCGTTTCAGTTGGAGGAAATCCTCCCGGCCGTCGACGCGCTCGCCCCGGGGAACACCGCCGCGAAGGCCGCGGTCGACATCGCGCTGCATGACTGGATCGGCAAGAAATTGAACGTGCCCTGGCACCGGATCTGGGGCCTCAATCCCGCGAAGACGCCCGTCACTTCCTTCACCATCGGCCTCGATACCGCCGAGGTGGTCCGCCAGAAAACGCGCGAGGCCGCGCCTTACAAGATCATCAAGGTGAAGCTCGGACGCGACACCGACCGCATGATGATCGAGACCATCCGCTCGGTGACCGATACGCCGATCACGGTCGACGCGAACCAGGGCTGGGCGGATCGCGAGGAGGCCGTGAAGAAGATCGAATGGCTCGCCACTCAGAACGTGCTCTTCATCGAGCAGCCGATGCCCAAGGCGCAGCTCGACG
This sequence comes from uncultured Oleiharenicola sp., assembly GCA_964515595.1. Lineage (GTDB taxonomy): Bacteria > Verrucomicrobiota > Verrucomicrobiia > Opitutales > Opitutaceae > Lacunisphaera. The sequence goes on from CAZEUN010000013.1 coordinate 153,510, forward strand.
ACACCGCCTGGTTGAAAGAGCGCAGTCCCCTGCCCCTCATCGCCGACGAAAGCTGTCAGCGGCTCGCCGACGTGGCCAAACTGCGCGGCGTCTTCGACGGCATCAACATCAAGCTCATGAAGTGCACCGGCCTCCGCGAGGCCCGCGCCATGATCGGCCTCGCGCGCGCGCTTGAGCTGAAGGTGATGCTCGGCTGCATGACCGAGACTTCCTGCGCCATCTCCGCCGCCGCGCAACTGTCGCCCCTCGTCGACTGGGCCGACCTCGACGGCGCGTTGCTGATCGCCAACGACCTCTTCGATGGCGTCACGGTCGTCGACGGCAAGGTGACCCTCAACGACCGGCCGGGCATTGGTGCGGTGAAGCGACTTTCCAAGGCTTAAGCGCACGCCGGAGCAAAGGCCGTCGAATTTAAACATGATTCCAAAAGCCGTCATCCTGAGCCGGGCGAAGGATCCAAGGGGGTATGCGCGAGCCGTTTCAGTAATCGTGTCTCCGCTTGGATCCTTCGCAGGGCTCAGGATGCCGGGAAAGAAACCGATGATGCCTTCGAGGACGTTGCACGCAATCGACCCGTCGACCCACCCATGACCCTCCGCGAAAAAATCGGCCAGTTGCTGATGGTGGGCTTTCGTGGAGCCACCGCTGCGGATTGCCAACTCATCGACCGCGACATCCGCGAGCACGGTGTCGGCGGCGTCATCCTGTTCGACCACGACATGACGAGCACCATCGACTCGGGCAAGCCGGGCCGCCGCAACATCGAGTCGCCCGCGCAGGTGAAGGCGCTCCTCGCCCACCTGCAGGGCCAATCCCGGATTCCGCTGCTGACCTCCATCGACCAGGAGGGCGGCCGCGTGAACCGGCTCAAACCCGCCTATGGTTTCCCGCCGAGTATTTCCCATGAGGAGCTGGGGAAAATGAACGACGTGGCCGAGACCTATCGTCATGCCGCCGCCACCGCGCAAATCCTGGCCGGCGTCGGCCTGAACTTGAATCTGGCGCCGGTCGTCGACCTCGATGCGCACCCGGACAATCCAATCATCAAGGGCAAGGGCCGCAGCTTCTCGAGCGACCCGGAAGCGGTCGCTCGGCACGCGGGAGAATTCGTGAAGGCGCATCGCGCGCACCGCGTGCTCACCTGTCCCAAACATTTTCCAGGCCATGGCAGCGCCACCGGCGACACGCACCTCGGTCTCGTGGACGTCACCGCCACCTGGCATGAGAAGGAACTGATCCCGTTCCAACGCCTGATCGCCGCGGATCTGTGCGACGTGATCATGAGCGCGCACGTCTTCAACGCGAAGCTCGACCCCGACCGGCCCGCCACGCTTTCGCGGCGCGTCATCACCGGCCTGCTCCGCGAGAAGCTCGGCTACCGCGGCCTGATCCTGAGCGACGACATGGAGATGAAAGCCATCTCCAGCCAGTACGGTCTCGAGAATTCGCTGCCCGAGGCCATCAACGCCGGCATCGACGTGCTCTGTCTCGGCAACAACCTCAGCTACGATCCCGACATCACCGCCAAGGCCGCCGGCATTTTGGAACGCGCCGTGGCATCCGGCCGGCTGGCGCCATCGCGCATCGACGAGAGTTGCGAGCGCGTGCTCGCGGCCAAGCAGAAGGCGAGGCTGGTGACTTGAGCTGCTTTATTGGAGGGCCGGTCTCCCGACCGGCCTTTCGCATTGAGATCCCTCTATGAAGCCGGAACGATGCAATTGAACCGCGAAGGGCGCGAAGGTCCGCG
>CAZEUN010000014.1:0-20682 GCA_964515595.1 uncultured Oleiharenicola sp.
TTTCCTTGGGTGGCCTCTTAGTTATTATATTTTTGAAAGATAAATGGTATTACACGGGTTGCGTCGTGCCGGGTTATCCTGATCTCCGCCCGTTGGAGGAAGGTTATTGGGATACGTTTTGGCGGCTTTATGAAGCGGCGATCAAGAAGGGATCGGTTGGGAAATTGCCGATGGCAGGCCGCGCGCCAGCCGTCTGACGACGGCTGCTACTTTCGGATGCCAATCCACAAAAAAAGCCGCGTCCTGCGACGCGGCTTGGAAATACGATGGAAATCCAACCTCAGTTGTTGCCTGACTTCGGGCTCACGTCGGGCTTCTTGTCCTCGGGCTGGTCGTCCTTCGCGGCGTTTTTGAATTCCTTGATCGACTGGCCCAGGCCCTTGGCCAAGGCGGGCAGCTTGGCGCCGCCGAACAGGAGCAGCACGATAAAGAGAATGATGATCAATTCCGTGGTACCAATGCCGGCGATGGCGAGGAACGGGAGGGCGGAGAAGGACATGGCGGGAGGTTAGTTTTCGCGGGAGACGAGTAAAGGACCAAAGAAGTTTCAGTCCTGAGGGAACAGCGCCTTGCCGAGCGGGCCGCCCTGCTTGATGAACTGGGGCGGAATCATCGGCGGCTTCTTGAGCAGGTTCTGCGGGTTGTCGATCTGCTCGGCGTCGAAGAAGCCGTGCAACTGGCGGATGCGCGTCGGGTGGCGCATCTTGCGGAGCGCCTTGGCCTCGATCTGGCGGATGCGCTCGCGGGTGACCTTGAACTGCTTGCCGACCTCCTCGAGCGTGCGGCTGTAGCCGTCCACCAGGCCGAAGCGCAGCGTGAGCACGCGGCGCTCGCGCTCGGTGAGCGAGTCGAGCACGTCCATGATCTTTTCGCGGAGGAGCGAGAACGCGGTCATGTCGTACGGGTTGTCCGCGGACTTGTCCTCGATGAAGTCGCCGAAACTGGTGTCGTCGCCGTCGCCGACGGGCGACTGGAGCGAGATGGGCTGCTGCGCCATCTTCATGATCTGCTGCACGCGCTCGACGGGCAGGTTCATCTCCTCCGCCACCTCCTCCGGCGTCGGCTCGTGGCCGAATTCCTGGAGGAGCTGCTTCTGGACCTGCATCACCTTGTTCAACGTCTCGATCATGTGGACCGGGATGCGGATGGTGCGCGCCTGGTCGGCGATGGAGCGGGTGATGGCCTGGCGGATCCACCACGTGGCGTAGGTGGAGAACTTGTAGCCGCGGCGGTATTCGAATTTCTCGACGGCCTTCATCAGGCCCATGTTGCCCTCCTGGATCAGGTCGAGGAAGGAGAGGCCGCGGTTCGTGTACTTCTTCGCGATCGAGATCACGAGGCGCAGGTTGGCCTCCACCATCTCGGTCTTCGCCTTGTGGGCGTCGCGGATGAAGCCGCGGGCGGTCTTGAGGGTCTCGACGAGACCGGCCGGCGTGATGCGCATCTCGACCTCGAGCTGCTTGAGCTTCTGGTTCACGACGCGGACGTCGATCGTCGTGTCCTTCTTGGATTTCGGGTGCTTGGCGCGGTGCAGGTCGTGCAGCGCCTTCTCGACCTCGTGGATCTTCGGGCGGAGCTCGATCAGGAAGTCCTCGAAGACCTTCAGTTTGAAGTAGTATTTGACGTAGGCGGCGCGGAGGACGTTGTCGCGCTTCTTGAAGCGGATCATCGCGTTCTTGCGGGCCTTCTCGTCGCGGGCCTTCTGGGCGTCGGCCCAGGCCTCGGTGGCGATCGCGTCGTTGTCGCGCGTCGTCTTGACGAGCTTGTCGAGGTTCTTGAAGTAGACTTCGCGGCTCTCGATCTTCTTGTCGATGACGAGGCGGTCGAAGCGCTCGGTGCGGAGGATCAGTTTCTCGCCGAGATCGGCGAGGTGCTTGCCGACCGGCCCGAGGGCGAAGAGCGCGGCGAGGGCGTTGATCTCGGCGTTTTCAATGCGCTTCGAAATCTCGACTTCCTGTTCGCGGGTGAGCAGCGGGACCTGGCCCATCTGCTTGAGATACATGCGGACCGGGTCGTCGAGGATGTCGTTGTTCGACGTGCGGGATTCCTCTTCCTCGGCCTCTTCCTGGCGCTGCTTGTAGCCCTCGACTTCCTGCGGATCGAGAATGTCGATCTCGAGGTTTTGCAGGACGGAGATGACGTTCTCGATGTCCTCGGGATTGTCCACCGACTCCGGCAACGCCTCGTTGATGTCGGCGTAGGTCAGGTAGCCCTGCTCCTTGGAAAGCCGGATCAGGTAACGGATCTTGTCGTTCAGGTCGCCGGACAGGTTCTCGAGCGCCTTCTCCTTGAATTCCTTGGTGGCATCGGCGGCGGCCGCGAGCGGCGCGCTGTTCTTGGTCGGTTCCGGGTGCTTGCCGGCGGGCGCGGGATGCGGGTGCGCGGGGGCGGTTTTGGCCGCGGGTTCGTGGTGCGTTTTCGCCGGCTCGTTGTGGTGCGATTTCGTGTGACCGTGGTCCTTCAGGGACTTTTTGGAGGCGGCGGGCTTGGATTTGCTCGGCATAACGTAAATTAGGTATCCCGTGATGAGTTACGGTCAAACAGCGGCGCGAAAAAGTGACTTTAGGAACCCAGCAACAGCTTCGGCGGATGGCGGAGCTGTCGGGTGATTTCAGTGCGCTGTTTCAAGAGGGAAAGTAAGTCAGATTCAACATCCGTGCCTTTATTGGCTATTTCAAGTTCTATTTGCCTCTGACGCGGCTCGAGAAAACGACGCTGCAACGAGCGCATTCCTTCGTTGGCGATCTTCGCCAAATCGTCGTCCGCCGGCGCTTCAAACATCAGCGAGGCCACCAGCGTCTTTTCTTCTTCTGTCTCAATGAGTTGTTCGAGGCTTTCCCGGCCGTTCCAGCCGTTGTGCGCGGCCTCGGCGAGGATGCGATCGAGGAGGCTTCCGGGCGCGTGCGAAGTGTCGATCCATTCGTGCGGCAGTTGCGTGGCGAGGGCCATCAGCAGCGGCTCGTGGTGCAGACAGAGAAAAAGCAGGTGAGCCTCGGTCGCGCGGCCGTGGGCATCGACCACCTGGGCGGGCTGCGGGGCGGGGGCCGCATTCGGATTGGCGAAGCGCCCGCCGCTTTGCCGCGCCTGGAACGCGCGGAGGTCGCGTTCGAGCGAACCGGGCGCCACGCGCAGAAAGCCGGCGATCTCACTCAGGAAGGAGGTGCGCGTCACATCCGAGTCGGTCTGCACGATGATCGCGAAGAGTTCCGCCGCGGCGCGGGATTTCTGTTCCGCCGAGGCCGTCGCGGGATTGGGCAGGACCGAACGGCAGGCGAATTGCATCGCCGAGAGCGAGCCGCGCTTCACTTCCTCGTAGGCGGCGAGTCCCTTCTCGAGAAACAGCAGGTCCGGATCGAGTTTCTCCGCGCCCGCGAGCATGAGGAAGCGCACCTCGAGGCCCGCCTTCAGCGCCATCGGCAGGAAACGCAGCGCGGCCTTCTGCCCGGCGCTGTCGCTGTCGAAGAAACATTCCACCTGCGAATGATAACGACGGAGCAGGGCGAGTTGCCCCTCGGTGATCGACGTGCCCTGCGGCGCGATCGCGGTCTGCAGGCCGACGCTCCAGCAGCGCAGCGCGTCGAGCTGGCCCTCGACGAGGACGAAGGGATGGCCGTCGCCGGCGTGCGAGCGCGCGCGGTCCAGGTTGAAGAGCAGGTTGCTCTTCGTGAAGATGGGCGTCTCGGGGGAGTTGACGTACTTCGCCTCGCGCGCCGGGTCGTCCGGCGGCGTCAGCTCGAGCTGTCGCGCGGTGAACGCCACGACGCGGCCCTGGTGATCGCGAATCGGGATCATCAGCCGCCCGCGGAAGCGCGGCCGCAGCGCCCCGAGCGTCGGCACCACGCCCTCGCGGATGAAAAACAAACCGCACTGACGCAGCGCGTCCTCCGTGAACTTCCGCTTCAGCAGCGCGGCGCCGAGGCCGGAATCCTCCGGCGGCGCGAAACCGATCTTAAATTCGTCGCCGAGTTCCGCGGTGAACTTCCGGTTCTGCTCCCAATACTCGCGGATGAAGGCGCCGTGCGGCGTCGGGGCGAGGAACGCCTGCCGGTAGTAATCCGTCGCGAGGTCGTGGATGTCGAAGATTTCCTGGCGCAACGAGCGCGTCTCCTTCGACGGCCCGCCGGAGCCTTCCTCGTATTCGAGCGCCACGCCGAACCGCTGCGCGATGGCCTCGACCGCCTCGGTGAACTGCAGGCCCTCGGTCTCCATCACGAAATTGATGACGTCGCCCGCCTTGCCACAGCCGAAGCATTTGTAGAATCCCTTGTCGGCCGAGACATTGAACGACGGCGTCTTCTCGGAATGGAAGGGGCAAAGTCCCTTGAAGCGCCCGCCGCCCGCCTTTTTCAGGGCCACCACCCGCACGACGACGTCGTGGATGTTCACGCGGTTCTTCAGGTCGCGCAGGCTGTTGGCTTTGATGACTGGCACGAGGATTAGCTAGGGGGCCGGCGGGATTGTCGCCCAGCACAAAATGATGCGACCACGGATCTCCCAATACCGGAATGTGTAACCACGAATGCTCCGCCTACCGGCTGCGCTACAGAATCTGCTTCGCCTAATCGGCGCCGCCGTGGGCTTCGGGGGTCGGCTGATCGCCGACTACCACTGGGGCTTAGTCTCCGCGGCGATTAGCCGCGCCCCGGAACCTAAACCGGAGCCGATTAGGCGGAGGGCACTTCCAAGCGCAGCCGGTAGGCGGAGCATCAGTGGTTAAAATCCTCAGTGTCATCCTCTCAAATTCTGTTTGCTCCGGGGTGGGGCGCTCGGCTTAGCTGGACCCTCAGTATCCATGAAACGCACCCATCATTGCGCCCAACTCACCAAGGCCAACCTCGGCGCCACGGTCTCGCTCGCCGGCTGGGTTGACTCCGTCCGCGACCACGGCGGCATCATCTTCGTCGACCTCCGCGACCGCGAGGGCGTCACCCAGGTGAAGTTCGACTCCGCCCTGCGGGAACAGGCCGCGCAGTTGAAGGCGGAATCCGTCATCGGCATCACCGGCAAGGTCGAGCATCGCCCGGACGCCATGGTGAACAAGAACCTGCCGACCGGTGAGATCGAAATCGATGCGACGGAACTCGTGGTGCACAACATTGCCGACACGCCGCCGTTCCCGCTGACCGACGCCGGCGGCGACAAGGTCAACGAGGACCTGCGCCTGACCTACCGTTACCTCGACCTGCGCCGTCCGAAGATGCGCAAGAACCTCGCCGTGCGCCACCGCGCGACGAAGTCCGTCCGCGACTACTTCGACTCCCAGGGTTTTTACGAGGTCGAGACGCCGGCGCTCTTCAAAAGCACGCCCGAGGGCGCGCGCGAATACCTGGTGCCGTCGCGCATCCATGCCGGCCAGTTCTACGCGCTCTCGCAGTCGCCGCAGCAGTTCAAGCAGATCCTCATGGTGGCCGGCGTGGAGAAGTATTTCCAGATCGCCCGCTGCTTCCGCGACGAGGACCTGCGCGCCGACCGCCAGATGGAGTTCACGCAGATCGACGTCGAGGTGTCGTTCATCGATCGCGAGGGCATCTACGCGCTCTTCGAGGGCATGCTGAAGAAGGTGTGGAAGGACGTGCTCAACCACGACCTGCCGACGCCGTTCCCGCGCCTCGCCTACAAGGACGCCATGAACCGCTACGGCGTCGACAAGCCCGACACGCGTTTCGCGATGGAGCTGGTGGACTTCAGCGAGCTCTTCAAGACCTCCAACTTCAAGGTGTTCGCCTCGACGGTGGCCGCGCACGGTTCGGTGAAGGCCTTCAATGCGAAGGGCCTCGCCGACATCACGCAGGGTGAGATCGGCGCGCTCGAGGAAGTCGCGAAATCGCTCGGCGCGAAGGGCCTCGCCTTCATCAAGGTCGAGAACGGCGAGTGGAAGTCGCCGATCGTGAAGTTCTTCACCGACGCCGAGAAGGCCGAGCTGACGAAGCGCCTCAACATCGAGAACGGCGACATCATCTTCTTCGCCGCCGCCCCCTGGGAGCGCGCCTGCGCGATCCTCGGCCGCACCCGGCTCGAGGCTGCGCAGTTGCTGGTGAAGCGCGGCAAGATGACGTTGCGCGCCGACCAGTGGAATTTCCTCTGGGTCGTCGATTTTCCGCTCATGTCCTACGACGAGGAGAAGGGCAGCTACGCGGCCACGCACCACCCGTTCACGGCGCCGGTCGTCGAGGACACGGGCCTGCTCGACACCGACCCGAAGGCCGTGCGCGGCCAGCATTACGACGTCGTGCTGAACGGCATGGAGCTCGGCGGCGGTTCGATCCGCATCCACCAGCCCACGGTGCAGAAGAAGGTGTTTGAGGACGTGCTGAAGATCCCGGCCGACGTGGTCGAGAGCCGTTTCGGCTACATGCTCAAGGCCTTCACTTACGGCGCCCCGCCGCACGGTGGCATCGCCTTCGGCCTCGACCGCATGTGCGCGCTGCTCTGCGGCACGACGAGCATTCGGGACGTCATCGCCTTTCCCAAGACGCAGAAGGCCCAGGACCTCATGGCCCAGAGCCCGACGCCGGTCACGGCGAAGCAGCTCAAGGAGCTGCACATCCAGACCGTCATTCCGCAGCAGTAGGGCAGAGGCTCCGGTAGGGGCGTCGCTTGACGACGCCCGCGCGGTCGTCGAGGGCGTCGTCAAGCGACGCCCCTATGAAACTGGATTTTGAAACAAGTATTGCCCTAACCGCTCATTCGCAGGAGCCTCTTGTCCACACCTTTTATTCCCCATGAAACTCATCACCGCCATCATCAAGCCGTTCAAACTCGAGGCCGTTAAGGAGGCGCTCACCGCCGTCGGCGTCGAGGGGATGACCGTCACCGAGGTCAAGGGCTTCGGCCGGCAGAAGGGCCACACCGAGGTTTACCGCGGCAGCGAATACACCGTCGACTTCCTGCCCAAGGCCAAGATCGAGATCGTCGTCAGCGACGACATCAAGGACAAGGTCGTCACCGCGATCGTGAACGCCGCCAAGACCGGCAAGATCGGCGACGGCAAGGTGTTCATCTCCCCCGTGGACGATGTGATCCGCATCCGCACCGACGAGCACGGCGAGTCGGCGGTTTGAGGAAGCGAAGAGCGAAGAGCTGAGAGCTCAGAGTAATTTCCGCCGGTCCGAAAGGGCCGGCTTTTTTGTGTGGAGGGCCCTCGCTTGCCGGGGGGGCCGTGCCGCGAGTGCACGACGGCCCGCCGACAAGCGTCGGCCCTGCAGGGGCGGATGGAGCCAGAGTAGCAGCCTCGTTCGACGGCTGGCGAATGACCAGCGGTGTTACCACCGCTGCCACTTGCAAACAAACCACGCCTCATCGAGGGGAACGGCGCCCGCGGGAGCTGCTATGACACGGACCGATTCCCGGCTTTGTTGGGGTGAATTACGCTCATGGCATCGGACTTGCTCTAGGGGTCTGGTCCATGAACCACACCTCATTACACCGAACCCTTCGTTTGCTCACCCTCGCCGCGGCCTTGTTTGCCATGGCGTTTGGGTTGTCCGCCCGCGCTGAAGATGCCCCCGCCGCCGCTCCCACGGCGGATGAGCGCATCGCGGCGCTCGAGGCCTACGTCAACAACACCGCGCCCGCCAAAAGCCTCACCGGCGTGCCCGGACCCGGCCACAACGCGTGGTTGATGACCAGCACGGCCCTCGTGCTTTTCATGACGCTGCCCGGTCTGGCGTTGTTCTACGGCGGCCTGGTGCGCAAGAAGAACGTGCTCTCGGTGCTGGCCCAGTGTCTGGGCATCACGGGGCTCGTCACCATCCTGTGGTGGTCCGTGGGCTTCAGTCTCTCCTTCGCCCCGGGCAATGCCTTCATCGGCGGCCTGGACAATGTTTTCCTCAAGGGAGTGACCAGCGCGACCGGCACGCTGCCGTGGGTGTCGCAGAACGTCTTCGCGATGTTCCAGCTGACGTTCGCGATCATCACGCCGGCCCTCATCGTCGGCGCGATCGCCGAACGCATGAAGTTCAGCGCCGTGCTGCTCTTCGTCACGCTGTGGATGTTCGCGGTCTATTTCCCGCTGGCCCACATGGTGTGGGGCGGCGGCTTCATGGCCGGCGCGGCGGGCACGATCAAGGCGATCGACTTCGCGGGCGGCACCGTGGTGCACATGTCCTCCGGTTGGTCCGCCCTGGTGCTCTGTCTGATCCTCGGGCCCCGCATCGGTTTCGGTAAGGAGAAGATGGCTCCGCACAGCATGGTGCTGTGCATGGTCGGCACCGGCATGCTCTACGTCGGCTGGTACGGCTTCAACGCCGGCTCGGCCGGCGGCGCCGACGGCATCGCCGCCAACGCCTTCATGACCACCACGCTGGCCGCGGCCATCGCCGGGTTCACCTGGGGCATGATCGAGAAAATCACCCGCGGCCACGCCTCGGTGCTCGGCTTCTGCTCCGGCATCGTCGCCGGCCTCGTCGTCATCACGCCCGCCGCGGGTTTCGTGGACGCCACGGGCTCCGTCATCATCGGCGTGTTCGCCGGCATCGTGCCCTTCCTGGCCTGCACCAAGCTCAAGGCGATGTTCAAGTACGACGACGCCCTCGACACCTTCGGCGTCCACGCGGTCGGCGGCACGCTGGGGGCGATCCTCACCGGCGTCCTGGCGACCCCGACGGTCAACCCGGGCATCGAGCCGCTCATCAAGGGGCTCCTCGTCGAGCAGCTCAAGGCCGTCGCCGTGACGCTGGCCCTTTCGATCGTCGCGACCGTGATCATCGCCTACTTCGTCAAGGCCGTCATCGGCCTGCGCCCGACCCCGGAAGCCGAACAGCAGGGTCTGGACATCACCGACCACGGCGAGGAAGGCTACATTGGCTAACCCCTAAATACCACCTACCATGAAACTCATCATCGCCATCATCAAACCGTTCAAGCTCGACGAGGTTAAGGAGGCGCTCGGCGCCGTGGGCATCGAGGGCATGACGGTCACCGAGGTCAAGGGGTTCGGCCGCCAGAAGGGTCACACCGAGATCTACCGCGGCAGCGAATACACCGTGGACTTCCTGCCCAAGGTGAAGATCGAGATTGCCGTGGCCGACGACATCGCCGGCAAGGTCATCGCCGCCATCACCGGCGCCGCCAAGACCGGCAAGATCGGCGACGGCAAGATCTTCGTGCTCCCGCTGGAGGATGTCATTCGCATCCGCACCGACGAGCACGGCGACAGCGCCGTCTAAGCGACCCGACCGCCAACCGTTTCAAGCCGGCTCCCGCTAGGGAGCCGGCTTTTTCTTTTGGAGGGTCGCCGACAAGCGGCCTACCGACAAGCGGCGACGGAGCTAAAGTAGCAGCCGTCGTCAGACGGCTGGCGATGCCTCGCGGTGCCATCACCGCTGCTCCTTTGAGCCCTTCATTTGCTTTTATTTCCAATGGAGGAGCCGCGCCAGGGAGCGTCTTCAAACCCATAAATTCCGGAAGGCTTAACCACGAATGCTCCGCCTACCGGCTGCACTTGGAAGAGCCCTCCGCCTAATCGGCTCCAGTTTTGGTTTCGGGGCGCGGCTAATCGCCGCGGGGTAGCTGAACGCGTGAGCGTTTGGCGCGTTATGTAGATCCCCTCTATGAAGCCGAATCATGCAGTAGAAACCGCGAAGGACGCGAAGAAACGCGAAAATCGCGAGTCAGACCTGATCCTCGGTGATGCCTTGCCGTACTCACTCTTTCGTGATCTCGGGCAAAATCAGGATTTTCCCGGTATACCTTCGCGGACCTTCGCGTCCTTCGCGGTTCAATTGCATCGTTCCGGATGAAGAGGGGCTTGGGAGCCGTAGCCTAGGCGAAGGTTGCTGGCCGCAGGCCGGGGTGTGTAGGGATCGTGCGCGGGCGCACGCGAGGTCATGCATCAATCAACACACCCCGCCCTTCGGGCACCCCTCTCGAGAGGGGATCTTTGGATGGCGCGGCTTCGCACCTGGCCAAACGCTCACGCGTTCGGCTACCGCATTCCGTAGCTGAACGCGTGAGCGTTTGGCGGTTCTCCAAGTTTGAACTCAGGTCTCAGGTTTCAGGTCTCAGGTTTTCAGATCGCTGGCGCGCCCGCCCAGCGGTCTCCCGATCGCTGCTCCTTTCCGATCGCCTGCCCCGGCCCTACATTTGGCTTTTCTCCGTCGCGCGGCCGGGCGATGGTGGCGGCTCGCGATGCCGGCTTTCACTTCCATCAAAATCCTCGACACCCACACCGGCGGTGAGCCCACCCGCCTGGTGCTTGCGGGCGGTCCGGACCTCGGCACCGGCCCCTTGGGCGATCGGGTGAAGGTGTTTCGCGAGAAGCATGACAATTTCCGCACCGCGATCGTGGGCGAGCCGCGCGGTTCCGATGTGTTCGTCGGCGCCTTGCTCGTCGAACCGCATGACAAGGCCTGCCACTTCGGCCTGATCTTCTTCAACAACGTCGGTTACCTGGGCATGTGCGGCCATGGCCTCATCGGCGCGATCGTCGCGCTGGCCCACGCCGGCCTCGTGCAGCCCGGCCTCGTGCGCATCGACACGCCCGCGGGCTACATCGCGGCGGTGCTGGGGGCGAACGGCGAGGTCACCTTCGACAACGTCCCGAGCTACCGCAAGCAGCACGACCTGGAGCTCTACCTACCGGGCATCGGCAATGTCCCGTGCGACCTCGCCTGGGGTGGCAACTGGTTTTGCCTGATCGAACAGCACGAGCAAAAGCTCGAGCTGGCGAATGTCGCCCAGCTGACCCAATACTGCGCGCGCGTCCGCCAAGCCGTCGCCGACACCGGTTTCCCCGAGGTGGACCACGTGGAGTTGTTCGGGCCGTCGCCGACGCCCGGCGTGAGCAGCCGCAGTTTCGTTTTGTGTCCCGGCTCCGCCTACGACCGCTCGCCCTGCGGCACCGGCACGAGCGCCAAACTCGCGTGCCTGGCCGCCGACAACAAGCTGGCCCCCGGCGTCGAGTGGGTGCAGGAGAGCATCGTCGGCAGCACCTTCCGCGCGAAATACCGCAAGCAGGGCGACAAGATCGTGCCGACGATCACCGGCACCGCACACCTGACCGCCGAGACCACCCTCCTGTTGGATCCGGCGGATCCCTTCATGTGGGGGATACGATGAGCCTTTTGAATCCTGTCGGATCGCCACTCGCCGGCGAACCGGGCTTTGGGTGGGAGGGGTTTTACACCCCGACCGCGAAGGTGGCCTCCACCTCGTCGGGGTGTAAAACCCCTCCCACCACCGATACGTCCGCCGACAAGCGGCGACCCTGCAGGTTTAATTATGCGTAGTTCCAAATCAGTCATCATCTGCGGTGGCGGCGTGCTCGGCCTGAGTACCGCGTACTACCTGGCCCGCGAGGGCTGGCAGGTCACGGTGATCGAACGCAACGCCGAGGGCGCCGATTCCTGCGCGCACGGGAGCGCGGGCTACGTCTCGCCGAGCCACGTGGAGCCGATCTCCGCGCCGGGCATGGTGTGGAAGGGCCTGAAGTGGATGATGAGTTCGCGCAGCCCGTTTTATATCAAGCCGCGCCTCGACAGCGACCTCATCCGCTGGGGCTGGCTGTTTGCCCGGCATTGCACCGAGGAACATCGCCGCCGGTCCGCGCCGGTCCTGCGGGACCTCTGCCTCGGCGGACGCCGGCTCTTCGTGGAGCTTTCGGAGATCACCGGGGACACTTTCGAACTGAAGCAGGCGGGATTGATGAATGTCTGCCAGACCCAGGAGACCCTCGACAAATACACGCACGGACTCGCCGCGCTGTGCAACGAGGTAGGCATCGAGGCGAAGGTCCTCAACGCCCCGCAGGTCGCCGCCATCGAGCCGGGGGCGAAGTTGAAGGTGGCGGGCGCAATTTATTTTCCCATCGACGCGCACGTGTCGCCGCGCCTGTTCGTGCCGGCGTTGACCGGACTGCTGAAGGAGATGGGCGTGAAGTTTCGTTGGAACACCAGCGTATACGGCTGGCGCGCCGAGGGCGGCCGCATCGCGGGCGTGTCGACGACGGCGGGCGATCTCGTCGCCGATGAATACGTGCTGACGGGCGGCTCCTGGTCGCCCGCGATGGTCCACGGCCTGGGCATCCGTCTGCCGATGCAGGCGGGGAAGGGTTACAGCCTGACGATGGACCGCCCGCGCCTGCAGTTGAAGACGCCGATGATTCTCACGGAGCGCCGCGTCGCCGTCACGCCCATGGGGGAAAAACTGCGCTTCGGCGGCACGATGGAGATCGCCGGTCACCACGACCGCGTGCGGCCCGAGCGCGTCGAGCAGATCATCGCCGGCGCCAAGGCCTTCCTGCCGGAACTGACCGACGCCGACTTCGCGGGCATCAAGCCGTGGTTCGGTTACCGGCCGGTGTCGCCGGACGGCCTGCCGTACATCGGCCGCCTCGGCCGCTACGCCAACCTGTCCACGGCCAGCGGCCACGCCATGCTCGGCCTGACGCTCGCGCCGATCTCGGGCCTGCTGATCGCGGAGGTGCTGGCCGGAAGGAAACCATCGGTGGATCTCCGCCTGCTGAATCCAAACCGTTTCGCCTGACCATTCTTTAAACCGCGAAGGACGCGAAGAGGCGCGAAAATTTATCCTGACTTTAATCCTTCTCGGCTCTTCGCGCCCTTCGCGGTTAAGAAATTTTAATCTCCATACCCCATGAACTGGAAAGGTGTCCTCCCCGCGGTCACGACCAATCTCAAGGCCGACCTCTCGGTCGATCATGATGCCTTCGCGGCGCATTGCCGGTGGATGATCGACAGCGGCTGCACCGGCATCGTGTGCGGCGGCTCGCTGGGTGAGGCGCAGACGCTGACCTTCGAGGAGAAAATCGCCGTCGTCCGCACCGCGGTGGCGGCGGTCGGCGCGCGCGTGCCGGTGGTGCTCGGCATCGCCTCGCTCAGCACGGCGGAGGCGACGGCGCTGGCCCGCGCGGGCGAGCAGGCGGGCGCGCAGGGCCTGATGGTGCTGCCGCCGTATGTTTATTCGTCCGACTGGCGGGAGATGAAGGCGTATGTCGGCGCGGTGATCGCGGCGACGAGGCTTTCCTGCATGCTCTACAACAACCCGCCGGCGTATAAGACCGATTTTCTGCCGGAACACATCGCGGAGCTGGCGCGCGAGCATCCCCACTTCCAAGCGGTGAAGGAATCCAGCGGGGATACCCGCCGCGTGACCGCGATCCGCGCCGCGGTCGGCCGGCGGCTGGAGATCCTTGTCGGCATGGACGACGCGATCGTCGAGGGAATCTACGCCGGCGCCACCGGCTGGATCGCGGGCCTGGTCAACGCCTTCCCGGAGGAATCGGTGGCGCTGTTCGATTACGCCAGCCGGGGCGACAAACTCCGCGCGGCGGCCCTGTACGAATGGTTCCTGCCGTTGCTGCGTCTCGATACCGTCCCGAAATTCGTGCAGCACATCAAATGGGTGCAGACGGAGTTGGGGCGGGGGACGCCGCACGTGCGCCCGCCGCGGTTGCCTTTGGCGGGAGTTGACCTTGAATTGACCCAGGCCGTGCTCGCCAAGGCACGGGCGGGAATGCCAAAACTCTAATCCACCTGTCATTCCGGGCGCGGCGAAGAATCCAGCCTCGCCCGCGGGAGCAATACTCGTACTGGATCCTTCACCATTCAGACTGACCCTCAAACCACCATGAAACCAGACGGCGGCTCACTCATCGGCTTCGGATCCAGCGGGCTGGGCGGCGCCACGTTCAAGGCTTTTGATCCTGCAAAGAATGCCGCGCTCGAGCCGACGTTCCTGTCGGCCGCACCGGAGGACGTCGATCGTGCCGTCCAGCTGGCCGTGGCCGCGGCGCCCGCTTGGGCGAAGCTGACCGGCGCGGATCGGAACAAGTTCCTCATTTCCATCGCGGACAAGCTGGAGGCCAAGTCGGCCGATCTCGTCGCGCGCGCCATGCAGGAAACCGGCCTGCCGGAAGCCCGGTTGAAGGGTGAGGTGACCCGCACCGCCGGCCAGCTCCGGCTGTACGGTGCCGCGGCGCAAACCGGCGATTGGCTCGATGCCCGCCTCGAGACGGCCCAGCCGGATCGCAAGCCGTTGCCGAAGCCGGATCATCGCTCGATGCTCCGCGCGATCGGCCCGGTGGTGGTGTTCGGTTCGAGCAATTTTCCCTTCGCTTACTCGGTGGCCGGCGGCGACGTGGCGTCCGCCTTCGCGGCCGGTTGCCCGGTGATCGTGAAGGCCCATTCCGCTCACCCGGGCACGAGCGAGATGGTCGGCCGCCTGATCCTTCATGCCGTGCGCGAAGCCGGGCTGCCCGAGGGCACGTTTTCCCTGCTGTTCGACGCCGGCTTCGAAGTCGGCCAGGCGCTCGTGAAACACCCTGAGGTCAAGGCCGTGGGCTTCACGGGTTCGGTGAAGGGCGGCCGGGCGCTGACGGATTTGGCCGCGGCGCGGCCCGAGCCCATTCCCGTTTACGCGGAGATGGGCAGCGTGAATCCCGTTTTCATTTTGCCGGGCGCCATCGCCGAACGGGCCGCCGGCCTCATCGAGGGCCTGTATGCCTCGTCCACCGTCGGCGTCGGCCAGTTTTGCACCAACCCGGGCCTGATCATCCTGCAGCGCTCGCCCGCGGCGGCGCAGTTCGTAAAGGACATGGCCGCGCGGCTCACCGCGACGCTCGAGGGCGTGATGCTCACGCCGGGCATCCGGAAGAATTTCGTCGCGAACACCACGGCCCGCGGCCACCAGCCCGGCGTCAGGGTGCTGGCCCAGGGCAATGCCACGTCGCTCTGCAGCGCGGCGCCGATCTGGTTCGAGACCGGCGCGAAGGAATTCCTTGGCAACCACGCGCTGTCCGAGGAAATTTTCGGACCGAGTTCGCTCGTGATCTGGTGTGACGACCGCGCCGGGATGCTGGCGGTGGCCCGGGCGTTGGAAGGCACGCTGACCGCGACGGTGCACGCTGGCGCCACCGAGGCGGGGGATCAGGGACCGCTCGTGGACCTCCTCGCCGCGAAGGCCGGGCGATTGATTCTCAACGGTTATCCGACGGGGCTCGAGGTCAGCCACGCGATCGTGCACGGCGGGCCGTATCCCTCGACGAGCGACGGCGGCCGCAGCACCTCCGTCGGCACGCGCGCGCTGACCCGCTGGGCGCGGCTGATTTGTTACCAGGGATTCGCCGACGGATTGCTCCCGCCGGAATTGCAGGACGCCAACCCCCTCGGCCTGCGCCGGCTGGTGAACGGCGAGTGGTCGCGCTGAGGAGGCGGACGGTCTGGTTTCCCTCAGAGCCGTCTGGATAGTCCCGGGCCGAAGCCAGCCGTTCGCTGAGGCACTTTTGCTTATTAAGCAAAAGTGCCGGCCGCGCCGCCCAGGATACTCTCTCGAGAGGGGCTTTGGCAGCCGCAGGCCTGACGACGGGCTGCGGCCCGAAGGCCGGGCGGTGTTGAGCGACGTGTGATCGCGTCAACGCCCGCGCATGTTCCTTACACCCCCGTCGCTGCGTGCCACCCCTCTCGAGAGGGGGTCTCGATCCTGAAGAGCCAAACGCTCACGGGTGCGGCCACGCATGGCGGCCCGCGCTTTTGGCCGTTAGAACACCCGCGTGTAGCGGCCGCCGCGGTCGTCCTCGAAGGTCAGGGAGTTCGCGGTGATGTCCACCAGCTTCAGGCCCATCTCGGCTTCGACCGTGCTGCCGATGCGGTAGACGCGGTCGTTCATCAGGACCTTCGCGTCGGTCGCCGAGGCGCGGATGCCGGCGACCTTCAGGTTTTCAATGTAGGTGATGGCGCGGGGCTCGAGCTTCGCCGCCGGCGCAGCCGGGACCTCAGGCGACGGAGCACGGACGACAGGGGACGGCGAGTGAATCTCCGCCGGGACACTGGTGGTCTTCTGTTCCTTAACCTCCGCTTTCTCGGCGACAACGACCGGATCGGTTTTGAGCGTGAAGGTGACGGGCGCGGGAGCGGAGGACGGGGGGCTGGCGACCGGGGACGGAGGAGCCGTGACGGAGGAGGTGGGACCCGCGCTGGACGCGGACGGCCCGCCGCCCCGTCCTTCGCCGGAGGCTACGGAGGGCAGGACGAGCGGCGACCCTCCAGGTTGGGAGGCAGTAGATTGGCGTTCAGGTTTCAGGTTTCCGGTTTCAGGTTTTCCCCGCAGCACGAAGAAGGCTCCGACCGCGAGGAGGAGGACTGCGCCGCCGGCCATGCCGGCGCGGGCCATCATCGTGTTGAAGCCGGTGGGCTTGGCGCGCCGCGCGATGCGGTGGGCGGATTCGCCGCCGACGCCAGGCATCGAGGCGAGCGTCGGGGCTTCCCCCGTGCGTTGCTTCTGGGCCTTTTTGAGGGCGTCGTTGATGAGGCTCATTGCTTGAGAAAACCTGAGACCTGAGACCTGAAACCTGAAGGAGATAATGCAAAACGCCGAAGGCCGACTTGAGAAAACCTGAGACCGGCTTGGGAAAACCTGAGACCTGAGACCTGAAACCTGGAGGGGAAAGGCACGGCCCAGCTGGAGCTGGGCCCTCCACTGGTTGTTTCCAGGTTCATGCGGCTAAAAGGACTCACCGATTTTCGTAAACAGTTCAGGTCTCAGATTTCAGGTCTCAGGTTTTCGAAAACTCAGTCCGTGAGTTTCTCGAGGTCTTTCGCCGCTCGCCTTGCGTCCCAGTAGTTCACTTCGTCGGATTCCCGGATGAAGGCGCTGAGGAGGGACTTGTCGCAAAGATTGTTGATGATGCGCGGGATTCCGCGGCTGGACTTGTAGATTTTTTTCAGCGCCCAGTTCGTGAAGTGCGGGCGGCCCATGCTGCCGGAGACCGTTAGGCGGTGGTTGATGTAGCGGTCCATCTCCTCGCGCGTGAACGGCCGGAGCTCGTAATGCACCAGGATGCGCTGGCGGAGCTGGCGGAGTTCCTCGGCGGCGAGGCGGTCCTTGAGCTCGGTCTGGCCCATCAGGACGATCTGCAGGAGTTTCTGCTTGTCGGTCTCGAGGTTGGAGAGGAGGCGCACCTGCTCGAAGACCTCGAAGGAAAGGTTCTGGGCCTCGTCGATGATGAGGACGATCTCGCGGCCCTTGGCGATGCGGTCGAGCAGCAGCTGGTTCATCTGCGCGACGAGGTCGTTCTTGCTGCGCGCGAGGTTGGGTTCGCCGAGTTCGGTGAGGATCGCCTTCAGCATCTGCGTCTCGGTGACGCGCGGGTTGAGGACGAGGGCGGAGTCGTAGTGGTTCGGGTCGAGTTCGTTCAGGAACTTCCGGCAGAGGGTGGTCTTGCCGCAGCCGACCTCGCCGATGAGGACGATGAAGCCTTTTTTCTCCTGCACGCCGTACTTGAGGTGCTGGAGGGCCTCCTGGTGGGTGGCGCTGAGGTAGAGGAACTTCGGGTCCGGAGTGATGTGGAACGGCATCTCCGTGAATCCGTAGTAGCTTTGGTACATCGCACGGGTAAGTAACGGGGGACCAAGGAAAAATGCACGCAAAAACCGCGTGAATACCCTTTGAAAAACGTTGCTGAAATCAGTGCAAGCAAGGCAGTTTTGCCGCGAATTACACGGATCGAGGCAAAAGCAGGATGGCCACAAAAAGCACAAAAGGCACAGAAACTGGATGAGATGCACACCGAACAAACTCCCGGACTTTTCTACAGAAGGTAACGGAGGTAACGAAGTGACTTCCCTTCGTTCACTTCGTTTCCTTCTGTGAAAATGATGTCTGTGAATCAAATCTCGACTTCCAAACGGGTGGCCCTGGGCAGCGGCAGGAACAAATCACACGGATGAACACGGATCGAGGCAAAGCAGGATGGCTACAAAAAGCACAAAAGACACAGAAACTGGATGAGATGCACACCGAACAAACTCCCAGACTTTTCCACAGAAGGTAACGGAGGTAACGAAGTAGCTTCCCTTCGTTTCCTTCTGTGAAAATGCCGTGCGTGAATCAAATCTCGGCTTCATCGGCGGGTGCTCCCCCCCGGACAGCGGCAGGAACAAATTACACGGATGAACACGGATCGATACCAAAGCAGCAAGGGGATTGTTCAATGTTCATCGTTCAATGTTCATTGGCAATATCGTGCCCGGGAACGAATGGCCGGAGCGGGCGCGCGAGGTGGGGTGTTAATTCGGGTTGGCCGGATCTCATTGATCGAAATGATCGATGAACAATGAACACTGAAAAATGAACGATAAGGCGTCTCCAATCTCCTTGAATCTCAACAAGCTCATCCTGGGCGTGTTTGGCGCCGCCTTCGCGGCGGTGCTGCTGTGGGGGGTGAGTTTCTTCGTGCAGATGCACCGGGAGATCACCGTGCTGCGCGCGCAGGAGAACCATAACCGCCAGCGCCTGGCGGAAACCGAGGCGAAGCTGGCCGCGCAGGAAAAATACCTCGACCAGCTGCGCCACGACCCCGTGCTCATCGAGCGCCTGATCCGCGAGCGGCTCAAGTACTCGAAGAGCGAGGAATTTGTGTTTCGGTTTGAAGAGGAGAGGAAGTAGCGGAGCAATGTTCAGTTTTCATTGTTCAATGTTCATTGGCAATTTCGGGCCGTTGGGTCGCCCGGTCTGAGATGAAAAATGAACATTGAAAAATGAACCCGGAACAATCTCGGATGGATGGTGAGGCGGGCCGTAACTCATCCCATACGACCCATGAATCAGGAAAATGCTGACAGCTTTGAAGACCGACTGATTGATTTCGCGGTGAGGATCATTGTTCTCGCTGGTCGACTGCCGGATACCTACGCCGGGCGCCACGTGGGGCAACAAATGCTGCGATCGGGAACGGCGCCCGCTCCTCACTACGGAGAGGCGCGTGGAGCAGAGAGCCGCGCGGACTTTGTCCATAAGCTGGACATCGCGTTGAAGGAAATGAACGAGACCAAGATTTGGCTCAAAATGATCATCCGAGCCCACCTGCTCGCCGAAGCACTCGTTGAGGATGTCCTGGGCGAATGCCAGCAACTGGCCAAAATGCTGAACTCTTCCGTGCAGACCGCCCGGAAAAACGGCCGGCATTGAAAATGCGTATTGTTCACGGTTCAATTTTCAGTGTTCATCGTGAAATGGAGGGACCACTTCGGCCCGCTGATGGTCGGTAGACCGTTCAGAGCAGGTCCGAAAGGCACCCTCTGATATGAAAAATGAACATTGAACGATGAACATTGAACAATTGATCAGCTCGTACCGCGCCGCGGGGCAAGGCCAGGTTTTTGCCCATTGGGATTCACTCTCGCCGGCCGAGCGCGACGCGCTCGCGGCGCAGGCGGCGGAGATCGATCTCGCGGAGGTCGACCGGCTGAACCAGTCGCTGGTCTTTCAAAAGGGCGGGGCGGCGGCGAACCTGAATGGTCTCGCGCCGGCCCCGGTCGAGCGTCTCCCGGAGAACGGCGGCGACGCGAAGCAATGGGCCGCGGCCAAGGCCGCCGGCGAGGCGGCGTTGCGCGCGGGGCGCGTGGCGGCGTTCACGGTCGCGGGCGGGCAGGGGACGCGCCTCGGTTACGACGGACCCAAGGGCACCTTCGCCGTCACGCCGCTGAAGAAAAAGCCGCTCTTCCAGGTGTTCGCCGAGAAGATCAGGGCCGCGGGACTGCGCTACGGCAGGCCGCTGCACTGGTTCATCATGACCAGCCACGCGAACCACGAGCAGACGGAACAATTTTTCGCGGCGAACAAGTTCTTCGGCCTGGAGAAAAGCCGCGTGCATTTCTTCCGGCAGGGCCGGATGCCGGCGGTGGGGTTCGACGGGAAGATCCTGCTCGAGACGAAGGCGTCGCTCGCGCTGAGCCCGGACGGCCATGGTGGCTCGCTGCGGGCGCTGCACCGCAGCGGCGCGCTCGACCTGATGGCGCGCGAGGGCATCGACACGATCAGTTACTTCCAGGTCGACAACCCGATCGTGCGTTGCATCGACCCGGCGTTCATCGGCTTTCACCTTCTGGCGAAGTCGGAGATGTCGAGCAAGATGGTCGTGAAGGCGTACCCCGAGGAGAAGGTCGGCCACTTCTGCCTGCAGGACGGCAGGGTCGTCGTGATCGAGTACAGCGACATGCCGATGAGCATGCAGAAGGAAACGGCGGCTGACGGTTCGCTCAAATTTGGCGCCGGCAGTATCGCCATTCATATTATCGATCGTGATTTTGCCGTGCGCATGGCGGGGGGCGAACCGTCGGTCGCGGGAAAACCTTCCGCCTTCGCCACGGCTACGGCGGACAAGGAAACCGGAAACCGGAAACCTGAAGGTTTCGATCCAAGGTCTTCGCTGCCTTCAACTCAGGTTTCAGGTTTCAGGTCTCAGGTTTTCCCGGCGGCCGGCGCCGCCCCAGCGCTCCCCTTTCATCGCGCCGATAAGAAAATCCAAACGGTCGACGAGAAGGGAAATACCTTGAAACCCGAGAAGGCGAACGGCGTGAAGTTTGAGATGTTCGTTTTCGATGCTTTGCCGTTTGCGCGGAACTCGGTCGTGATCGAGACGGCGCGCCAGGATGATTTCAGTCCGGTGAAGAACGCCGAGGGCGTGGATTCGCCGCAGACGTCGCGCGACGACCAACTCCGCCAATTCGCGCGCTGGTTCAAGGCGGTCGGCGCGCCGGTGGAGACCGATGCGACCGGCAGGCCCCAGGCGACGGTGGAGGTGTCCCCGTTGTTTGGGTATGATGCGGAGACGTTCGCGGAACGCTGGAAGAGTTTGCCGGTGAAGCCGGTGGTGGGGGAGGGGCTCTACTTGGAGTAGAGCCAGCCAATGTTCATGGTTCATTTTTCAATGTTCAATGGTCATAT
>CAZEUN010000014.1:20782-136426 GCA_964515595.1 uncultured Oleiharenicola sp.
TTCGCACCACGGCCCAGCGGGAGCTGGGCCCTCCACGCGCGAGGCGGGGTTTCAATGGAGTAGAGCCAGCCAATGTTCATGGTTCATTTTTCAATGTTCAATGGTCATATCGGACTGGGCTCGATGGGGGCGTGGAGGGTTCAGCTCCCGCTGGACCGCGAGTATGATATCGGTTTCGCACCACGGCCCAGCGGGAGCTGGGCCCTCCACGCGCGAGGCGGGGTTTCAAAGATCCCCTCTATGAAGAGGGGTGGCGCGCAGCGACGGGGTGTGTAGGGAATTGTTGGGACCTTTCTGGGTTTTCGCGCGTCCCTTACACACCCCTCTCAAGAGGGGATCTCAAACCACATTTTCGGCATTTCCTTTTCAGGTTTCAGGTTTCAGGTTTCAGGTCTTCCATTATGAGTACCGACCAGATCACCGCCGCCGTCCGGGATGGCAAATTGCTCACCAGCGCCGCTGACAATCTCAATGCCTGGCTCAAGGCCGGGCTGCCGGAGTGGGCGCAGGCGAGCCTCAACGAACTCATCGCGCGCGGCGAATGGAGCGAGCTCAACGACCGCTTCTACCGCTATCTCGAATTCGGCACCGGCGGCATGCGCGGGCGCACCATCGGCCGGGTGGCGGCCAGGGCCGAGACCGGCACGCTGTCCGCGCTCGGCAGCCCGGAGCACGCGAACGTCGGCAGCAATCTGCTCAATGAGTTCACGCTCACGCGGGCCGTCATCGGTTTGCACCGCTATATCAGCCGGTACCTCGCGACGCAGCAAAACCCCGCGAAACCGAAGATCGTGATCGCGCACGACGTCCGGCATTTTTCGCGTCACTTCTGCGAACTGGCGGCCTCGACCTGGACGCGTCTCGGCGGCGAGGCGTTCATCTTCGACGGGCCGCGCTCGACGCCGCAGCTGAGTTTTTCCGTGCGCCATCTGAAGGCGCACACGGGCGTCGTCATCACCGCGAGCCACAATCCGCCGCACGACAATGGTTTCAAGGCGTACTTCACCGACGGCGCGCAGGTGACGCCGCCGCACGACAAGGGCATCATCGCGGAGGTCGATGCGGTGCCGCTGTCGGCGGTGCATGAATTTCTCCGGAAGGACGTGTCGAAGGTCACGACGCTCGGGAAAGAGGCTGACGACGCCTACCTCGCCGCGGCGGCGCAGGCCCTGCTCGACCCGACGGTGCTTAAGAAGACCTCGCTCAATGTGGTGTTCACGAACATCCACGGCGTCGGCGCGGTCTCGTCGCTGCCGTTGCTGAAGCAGGCCGGGGTCAACGTGACGCCCGTGCCGGAGCAGCTGGCCTTCGACCCGCGTTTCCCGACGGTGAAGTCGCCCAACCCCGAGAACGCCGAGGCGCTCGCGATGGCGGTGGCGCTGGCGGAGAAGGGCGGGCAGGACCTCGTGATGGCGACGGATCCCGACGACGACCGCATGGGCGCGGCGGTGCGGAACAAGGCCGGCCGGATGGAATTGCTGACCGGCAACCAGGTCGGCGCGCTGCTGGCGGATTACCGGATCGCGAAGTACAAGGAGCTCGGCTGGATCCCGTCGGCCGGCACGCAATCGGCCGCGATCGTGAAGACGTTTGTCACCACCCCGCTGCAGGACGCCATCGGCCGGGGCCATGGCGTGAAGGTCATCAACACGCTCACCGGTTTCAAATGGATCGCCGGCAAGATGCGCACGTGGGAGGAGCGGTTGGTGAAGGCGAGGGGGCCCGGCTTCAACTACGACGCCACCCCGTTCCGGGAGCGCGCGGCGCTGTTGCAGCAGCACAGCACGTTCTATCTCTTCGGCACCGAGGAGAGTTACGGCTACCTGCCGAACGACCTGTTGCGCGACAAGGACGGCAACGCGGCCTGCCTGATGTTCGCCGAACTCGCGGCGTGGGTGAAGTCGCGCGGGCTGACCGTGCCGGAGTACCTCGACGAGATTTATTTGAAGTACGGCTTCTTCCTCGAGGGCGTGATCAATATTTACTACGAAGGCGCGAGCGGGGCGGCGAAGATCAAGCGCATCCTCGACACGTACCGGTCGTCGCCGCCGACGGCATTTGGCGATACGAAGGTGACGCGTTTCCAGGATTTCGGCCGCGAGAAGTTCCATGATGCCGATAACGAGCTGATCCCGGCGCAGGATTTGTATCTCGTCACGCTCGCGAACGGCTATTCCTTCGCCGCGCGCGGCAGCGGCACGGAGCCGAAGATGAAGTTCTATCTCTTCGCGCAGGAACCCGTGAAGGGCGCCGCCGACCTGCCGGCCGCGAAAGCCAAGGCCAAGGCGACGCTGGATGGGTTAAAGGCGCTCATGGAGGCGGACGCGCGGAAGCGGGCGGAGGGGTAGGGCTCAAATGGCGGACAGCCAATGTTCATTGTTCATTTTTCAATGTGCATTGGCCATTTCGGACCAAGGTTCGATGGGCGGGGGGAGGGTTCAGCTCCCGCTGGACTGCGGGCATGATATTGCTTTCGCACCCCGGCCCAGCGGGAGCTGGGCCCTCCACTTGAGAGGCGGGGTTTCAATGGAGGACAGCCAATGTTCATTGTTCATTTTTCAATGTGCATTGGATATTTCGGAGCCGGCCAGATTCCGATATGAACGATGAACAGTGAACAATGAAAAATGAACGTTGGGGTCGGGCCGGTTGGCCGCAGAAGGCACAAAAGGCGCAAGAAAGTCCTTGAATCGAAATGTGCCGGAGTGGATCGAAAAGTAGCCGCGGTCGTGAGACCGCTGGCGCCAGCCGTCTGACGACGGCTGCTACTTTCTGAGGCATGGCGCGCTCTTGGAGGCGGATGGGAGACGTCGCGCTGAAAGCTAAAGCCTTTGGAATGTTCATCGTTCATTGTTCAATGTTCATTGGCCATTTCGGAGCCGGCCGATTTCCGAGATGAACGATGAACAGTGAACAATGAAAAATGAACAGTGGGGTCGGGTCGGTTGGCCGCAGAAGGCACAAAAGGCGCAAGAAAGTCCTTGAATCGAAACGTGCCAGAGTGGATCGAGAAGTAGCCGCGGTCGTGAGACCGCTGGCGCCAGCCGTCTGACGCCGGCTGCTGCTTTCTGAGGCATACAACCGGGCCCGCCGGCAAGCGGCGGCCTTCCATTCGGTTCGGAAACAGGCGGCCTTTCAGCCGAACAGGTCGCTGTGGGTACCGAGGCGCCGAAGGATTATTTGATTGCCCGAGATTTGGTAAAGCAGGAGCAGATCGGGCATCACATGACAGTCGCGTACTCCCGAAAAGGCGCCCTTGAGGGGATGGTCATGGTGCCGCGACTCCAGGGGCGTTCCGGTAAGCAGCCGGTCCAGCACATCGGTCAGGGCCGACTCGGCTTTCGGCGACAGGATTCGCTTTCGATAGTCGCGTTTGAATTGCGAGGTGGAAACCAGCTGGCGGGTCATCGCTTGAGGTCCTTCAAAAGGCCCTCAACCGAGTTGAACCGGGTCGCACGTGAAACGTCTTCTTGCAGGGCACGCCGGGTGACCGGGTTCGGCGTTCCCGTTTCAAAAACATACCGATAAACCTTCCGCCTCTCCCGCGCGGGGAGCGCCTTGAGTTGCTTAATGAGGAGGGTGGCGGTCATGCGAAGGAAATAGAAGCATCGCGTGCGTGCTGTCAACGCAGGCACAGGGCGGAGCCTCAATGTTCATTGTTCATTTTTCAATGTTCCTTGGCCATTTCGGACCAAGGTTCGATGGGTGGGTGGAGGGTTCAGCTCCCGCTGGACCGCGGGCATGATATCGGTTTCGCACCCGGGCCCAGCGGGAGCTGGGCCCTCCACTTGGGAGGCGGGGTTTCAATGGAGGACAGCCAATGTACATTGTTCATTTTTCAATGTGCATTGGTTATTTCGGAGCGGCCGATATGAACGATGAACAGTGAACAATGAAAAATGAACAGTGGGGTCGAGTCGGTTGGCCGCAGAAGCCACAAAAGGCGCAAAAAAATCCTTGAATCGAAATGTGCCGGAGTGGATCGAAAAGTAGTCGCGGTTGTGAAACCGCTGGCGCCAGCCGTCGGACGACGGCTGCTACTTTCTGAGGCATGGCGCTCATGGAAGCGGCGCGCTGAAAGCTAAAGCCTTTGGAATGTTCATCGTTCATTGTTCAATGTTCATTGGCCATTTCGGAACCGGCCGATATGAACGATGAACAGTGAACGATGAAAAATGAACGTTGGGGTCGGCCGGTTGGCCACAGAAGGCGCAAAAGGCGCAAAAAAAATCCTTGAATCGAAACGTGCCAGAGTGGATCGAGAAGGAGCCGCGGTCGTGAGACCGCTGGCGCCAGCCGCTATTTTGATCCCCTCTACGAAGAGGGGTGCCCGAGGGGCGGGGTGTATAGGGAGCGGGGGGGGGAAGGGTGAGGAGCTCCGAAAACCTGAGACCTGAAACCTGAGACCTGAGTCAGACGAAAGGCATTTTCACACCGAGGTCGCTGAGAGCGCAGAGGTTTCGAGATCCCCTCTATGAAGAGGGGTGCCCGGAAGGGTGGGGTGTGTGGGGGATTGGCGCGACCCTTTGAGGTCTTTGGGCGTTTTCTACACACCCCGTCGCTGCGCGCCACCCCTCTTCATAGAGGGGATCCCGGTCTGCCGCCTACGCCGGCGGCGGGCCTTCCACCTGCATGAAGGCGCTGGCGGCGGTCCAGGTGGAGAAGACGCTGAGCGAGGGGCGCGTGAGGAGGCGGGAGAAGACCAGCACGAAGGCGGTGATCTTCGGGTCGTTGGTGACGACCGCCCAGCGGCCGGTGCTGGCCTGGTCGCGGCTGGAAACGAAGCGGCTCAGCGCGCGGACGTCCTCGACGGTGCCGCTGACGACGGAGTGGGAGAGGTCGGTGATGCCGTTGAAGTTGCGGTCATACTTCGGGTCGGCCCAGAGTTGCTCGGTGCCCTGGTAAACCGCGGACAGGGAAAGCGTGCCGTCAAAGCGCTGGATGATGATCCGCTTGGTGGGGTTGATCGTGTGGGAGTAGGCCACGCGGCAGGAAACTGTCGCAGAAAGCTGAAACTTGAAAGCTGAAAGCTGAAGTGGAGCGGAGGTGGCGGCCCCGGCGTTTGGAAGGTGCCGCGGTCGTGAGCCCGCTGGGTTTGTCGCCATGCGGGTGCCTCCAAGATCCCCTCTTCATAGAGGGGATCATCGAACTCTATCCAATTGCAGGAGCCCAACGCTCACGCGTTCAGCTACGGAGTCGGGTAGCCGAACGCGTGAGCGTTTGGTCAGCGACGGACGATTGCGCTCAGGCCTGCGCATGCCAACCCCTACACACCCCGTCGCTGCGCGCCACCCGTCTTCATAGAGGGGATCTCGCACTCTATCCCGGGCCGGTCGGGAGACCGGCTCTCCACCGAACAAAAAAGGCGCCGCGAATGCGGCGCCTTTGACTTCGGATCGGTTGATCGCTCAGACGAGCAGCAGGGCCGGCTTCTCCAGGATGTCCTTCAGGGCGCCGAGGTACTGCGCGCCGACGGCGCCGTCGAAGACGCGGTGATCGCAGCTGAGGGTCACCGTCATCGTCTGGCCGGGGACGATCTGGCCGTTCTTCACGACCGGCTTCGCCACCGTGGTGCCGACGGCGAGGATCGCGGAGTTCGGCGGGTTGATGATCGCGGTGAACTTCGGGATGCCCATCATGCCGAGATTGGAAACACAGAAGGTGCCGCCGGTGTAATCATTCGGCGCGAGCTTCTTCTCCTTCGCCTTTTTGCCGAGCGCCTTGGCCTCGGTGCTGATCTGGAAGACGCTCTTCAAATGACAGTCGCGGACGACCGGGGTGATGAGTCCGTCCTCAAGGGCCACGGCAAACGCGATGTGCGCGGCGCCGTGATAGCGGATTTGGTTGCCCTCCCACGAGCTGTTGACGGCTGGCACGCGGCGCAGGGCCTCGGCGGTCGCCTTCAATACGAAATCGTTTACGGAGAGCTTCACGCCCTCCTTCTCGAGGCCGGTGTTGAGCTGCGCGCGGATCGCGAGCAGCGGTTCGGCGTCGATCTCGATGTCGAGGTAGATGTAGGGGATGGTCGTGGTCGACTCGACCATGCGCTTGGCGATGACGCCGCGCATGGTGGACACCGGGACGGTCCGGTCCTGCTGAACCGGACCCCGCTGAAAACCTGAAACCTGAGACCTGAGACCTGAATCGGTACCGGCCGGCTTGGCGCCGGCAGCCTTGAGCTTGGACGGGTCGGCGGCGGCCGCCAGGACGTCGGCCTTGACGATGCGGCCGCCGGGGCCGGAGCCGGTGAGGCGTGCGGCGTCGATTTTTTGGTCGGCGGCGATTTTGCGCGCCAGCGGGGAAATCTTGAGGCGCCCGCCGTCGCCCTGCGGGCTATGGGAAGGTTCGTCCTGTGGTGCTGCCACCGGCGAAGGGGCCTGCGGTGTTACCACCGCAGCTACTTGGGAAGGTGCCGCTGGCGCGGCCGGCCCGCCGGCGAGCGGCGACCCTACATTCGGAGAAGCGGCCGCGGATTGCTTTCCGTCGTCGGCCTTCTGTCCTCCGTTGTCTGTCTTCTGGGCAGCCGGCGCGGCGCCGGCGGGCGCGGCGACGGTCTCACCCGGCTTGCCGATGGCGCAGAGCGGCGCGCCGATGGCGACCTGCGAGCCGGGCTGGGCGAAGATCTTGATCAGCGTGCCGGTGAAGAACGACTCGAGCTCCATCGTCGCCTTGTCGGTCTCGACCTCGGCGAGCATGTCGCCGGCCTTGACGGCGTCGCCTTCCTTTTTGAGCCACTTGACCAGCGTGCCCACCGTCATGGTGTCGCTGAGTTTGGGCATATCGATGATGTCGGCCATATTTCGGAGAAGTTGAGAGTTGAGAGCTTAGAGCTGAGAGCGGTCGTGCGAGTGATCGTTCATTTTTCAATTTTCATCGTTCATTGGCAATTTCGAGCCGCCGGGCGGTCGAGACGGAAAATGAACATTGAACGATGAACGATGGTTTACTTCAGCGTATCGAGCGCGGCGGCGTAGATGCGGTCGACGTTCGGGAGCTGGATTTTTTCGAGGGGCATCGAGTAGATGGCCGGGGCGTCGATGGAGTTGAGGCGCTTGACCGGGCCGTCGAGGTGATCGAAGGCTTTTTCCTGGATGATCGCGGCCACCATGGCGCCGACGGAGCAGAACGGCTTGGATTCCTCCACGTAGAGGGCGCGGTTGGTCTTCCGGACAGAGTTCAGGATCGTCTCCTCGTCAAGCGGGCGGATCGAGCGGAGATCGACGACCTCGGCGCTGATGTTGTGCTTTTCCTTGAGAAGGTCGGCGGCCTTGAGCGCCAGCTGGATCGCGCGGCCGTGGCCGATGATCGAGAGGTCCTTGCCCTCGCGGAGGATGTTGGCCTTGCCGAGCGGGATGAGGTACTCGCCGTCCGGCACTTCCATCGACTCGCCGTAGAGGAGCGTGTTTTCCATGAACATGACGGGGTCGTTGTCGCGGATGGCCGACTTCATGAGGCCCTTGGCGTCGTAGGCGTTGGACGGCACGACGACCTTGATGCCCGGGTGGTAGGCCGCGATGGACTCGGGCGTGTGGGAGTGGGTGGCGCCGACGTTGGTGCCGCCGTTGGCGGGGCCGCGGAGGACGATCGGGCAGTTGATGAGGCCGCCGGACATGTAGCGGATGTTGGCCGCGTTGTTGAAGATCTGGTCGAAGGCGACGGTGTAGAAGCTGAAGAACATCAGTTCCATGACCGGGCGCAGGCCCAGCATGGCGGCGCCGACGCCCATGCCGATGAAGCCGGCCTCGGAGATCGGGGTGTCGACGATGCGCTTCGGACCGTACTTGGCCAGCATGCCTTCGGAGATCTTGTAGGCGCCGTTAAACTGGGCGACTTCCTCGCCCATGAGGACGACGTTCGGGTCGCGTTCGATTTCCTCGGACATGGCGTGCCGGAGGGCTTCGCGGTAGGTGATGACGGGCATTTTCGGAAAAGTTGAGAGCTGAGAGTCTGGAGCTGAGAGTGGGTTACGGAATGTTCAATTTTCAGTTTTCAATGTTCATTGGCAATTTCGAGCCAGCGGCCGTCCGATATGAAATGAACAGTGAACGATGAACGATGAACATTGCTTGGCGTCAGTTGAAGAAGAGCGTGCCCTGGGATTTGCGGTCGGCGGGATTGTCGGCCTCCCAATAGACGTCCTTCTGGATGTCCTCGACGGTCGGGAAGGGGCTCGCCTCGGCGAACTGCGCGGAGGTCTCGGCCTCGGCGCGCGCGGCCTCGTCGATCTTCGTCACGATTTCGTCGGTGAGGACCTTCTCGGCGAGCAGGGCGTTCTGGAACACCATGAGCGGGTCCTTGTTGGCCTTGTATTCCTCGATCTCCTGCTTGTCGCGGTACGTGGTGTCCGGATCGGCGACGGAGTGGCCGCGGTAGCGGTAGGTGCGGATCTCGAGGATGCTCGGGAGGGACTTCTCGTGGGCGAGCTTGATGGCGGCGGCGACCTTGTCGCGGACCTCGAGCACGTCGTGGCCGTTCTCGATGATGTCCCAGTTCATGCCATAACCCTCGGCGCGCTGCGCGAGGCTCGGGCCGGCGGAGGAGCGCTCCTGGGAGGTGCCCATCGAGTAACCGTTGTTCTCGATGACGAAGATGACCGGGAGCGACATGAGGGCCGCGAGGTTGTAGGCCTCGTGGACGGCGCCCTGGTTGACGGCGCCGTCGCCCATGAACGCGAGCGCGCAGCCCTTGATGCCCTTGTATTTCAGCGCGTAGGCGAGGCCGGTGCCGAGCGGGATCTGGCCGCCGACGATGCCATGGCCGCCCCAGAAATTGCGGGAAGGATCGAAGTAGTGCATCGAGCCGCCCTTGCCCTTGGAGCAGCCGGTGTACTTGCCGTAGTTTTCGGCCATCATCTCGTTCATGCCCATGCCGACGGCGAGGCCGTGACCGTGATCGCGGTAGGCGGTGATGATGTGGTCGTTCTTGTCCATGACGGACACGACTCCGACCGCGATGGACTCCTGGCCGATGTAGAGGTGGAGGAAGCCGCCGATCTTGCCCTGCTGGTAGCTGCGGAGGCAGCGTTCCTCGAAGCGGCGGATGCGCACCATATCGCGGTAAAGGGCGATCAGTTCGTCGTTTCCGAGCTTCGCGTTGATGGGAGCCTGACGGGCATTATAGCCAGCGACTTCGGGCTTTTTGGAGGGCGGCGTTTTCTTGGTCACAGGGAAATAGTTTGAGTTTGAAGCAATCTCTGGTCGGAGGAATTAGTTCTTGGCCACGTGGAGCTGAACACAAGGGAAAAGTGCGGCGCGGGCGCGCCGCATGCGCGGCGAGAAAACTTTCCGCCGTCGCCGGGCCGATGGCGGACAAGGAGACCGGATATTTCGAAAACCTGAGACCTGAAACCTGAGACCTGAAATTCCGGATTCCCCTCTATGAAGAGGGGTGCCCGAAGGGTGGGGTGTGTAGGGAGCGTGCGAGCGCGTGATTGCTTTCGAACGTTCCTACACACCCCGGCGCTGCGCGCCACCCCTCTTCATAGAGGGGATCTCAAACTGATCGGGTGTAGGGCCCGCGCTTGTCGCGGGGCCGGGTTTGAGGTTCGCGTGCGGAAGCAGCAGCGGTCGTGAGACCGCCGGGGTGGGCGCCAGCCGTCTGACGACGGCTGCTACTTTTGGGATCTAGACCTCCCGGACCAGTAAGCTTCCTCACACCGTGGTAACGTTGGGCATGTGCGCCGCGACGGCTCGCCGGCAAGCGGCGGCCCTACATTCCGGCGGATTCAGGTCTCCAAGTTTCCCGCTCAGCTTTCCGGCCTCAGGTCTTTGCTTTGCGTGATCTGTTCGATCGTGATCTGGATCGGCGATCTCGCGCAGTCGGCCTTCAGGGCGACGAAGCCGTCGTGGTATTGATCGAAGATCGGCCAGAGCGCGGTCTTGTCGGTTTCGGGAATCGGCAGGCTGTCGATCTGTTCGCGGGAGAAGAACGCGAATTTGCCCTCGGCGATATCCGGCGGCAACAAGCCGATCGGCACCTTGCAGCGGAAAAGAAACATCAGCCAGTGCGTGTTCCCCGCGTAGGCCTTCTCGGCGATCATCGCGAACAGGTGCAGTTGCTCGGAGGTGATGACGAGGCCGGTCTCCTCCTCGGTCTCGCGGACCGCGCACTCGAAGGGGGATTCCCCCGTCGCCATTTCCAGTTTTCCCCCGATGGGCGTCCAGACGCCGAGATTCGGCTGCTTGGCGCGGAGCAGGAGCAGTTGCTCGCCGGCGGCGTTTTCGATGAAGACCAGGACGCTGATCTTGTAGGGCAGGACGGAGGCCATGGGTGAACGGCATGAAAAGGATTTGCCCGCGAATGGCACGAATTAACACGAATTCAGACCAAGCCATTTTTAACCACGGATTTCACGGATAGCACGGATGAATGCCCGGCTTCGTCATCCTTCGCTACGCGCAAGATGATGGATGAGAGAATTGATCCGTGCTATCCGTGAAATCCGTGGCCAAAAAATCGGGTCCTGCTGAAGCAGCGGAGGCTTGAACTTCATGGGTTAAAGTCTGAGGTGGAGTCTCGTCACTCCAATCCAACCCAATTCCGCCATGCCTCACATCGCCCACATCGCGAACCTTTGGACTCTCCAGCGTCACCCGTCGGCCGCCACCGAGTGGTCCCTCGAACGGAAAATCAAGGCCATCGCCGCGGCCGGTTTCGACGGCATCACGACCGCGCTCACGCCTGAGCACCGTCGCCTCGCGGAAAAATTCGAGCTGCACCACCTGCTCGGGTTCATCTCCACGCAGAATCCCAGGGACTTTCCCCGGCTCATCAAGGCCCAGAAGGAGGCCGGCGCGGTGCACATCAATGTGCAGCTCGACGACCACGACACGCCGCCGGCGGTGGCGGCGAAGCATTGGATCCAGCTCGAGCGCGACGCGGAGAAGATCGGCGGGGTGATCGTTTCGCTCGAAGTGCACCGCGACACGTGCACCGAGACGCCCGAGAAGACCTACGAGATCGCCGACCGTTATGAGAAGGCGACGGGCCGGCTCATCAAGATGAACTTCGATTTCTCGCACATCGCGAGCGTGAAGCACCTGAATCCCGACAACTACATCGAGCGGCTGCTCGAGCGTCCGGAGCTCGTGCAGCACAGCGAGCAGGCGCATTTCCGTCCGTTCAACGGCCACCACTGCCAGGTGCCCGTCACGTACAAGGGCGGGCTGTCGCCCGAGGTGAAGAGTTACCTGCCCTTCGTCGAGGCCTTCATGCGGGTTTGGAAAAAGGCGCGCGCGAACAAGGACAAGACGATGTTCGCCTGTCCGGAACTCGGGCCCTACGCGCCCGGCGGCGCGGGCTACAACATTTCCGGCCTGCCGCCGGCCTGGACGGATGCGGTCGTGCTGCGGCACGAGCTGGGCCGCGCATGGGCGCGCGCCTGACGGCGCGGGAAAACCTGAGACCTGAGCATTCTCGAAAACCTGAGACCTGAAACCTGAGACCTGAAATTCAGGATTCCCCTCCCCATAGAGGAGATCTCAGAATGTAGGGCCCGCGCTTGTCGCGGGGCCGGGGTTTGGGGTTCGGATCCGGAAAGTAGCAGCGGTCGTGAGACCGCTGGGGTCCGCGCCAGCCGTCTGACCCGCCGTCGCCAAGGCTATGGCGAGGCAAGCGAGCGCGACCCTCCATTTTTTTTTGAGCGCGTACCCAGGTTTTCGGGTCCAAGGAGCATGGCCACGAAACGTCCGGTTACCTTTTCCCATCCGGAAAAACGCTATTTCCCCAGCGGATTTACCAAGGGGGACATGCTTCACTATTACGTTGGCATTGCGAAGGTCATGCTGCCGCATCTCCGGGACCGGCCCGTGACACTCATCCGGTTTCCGGAGGGGGCCAAGGGTGAGAGCTTTTACGAGAAGAACGCCCCGGCGCACGCCCCGGAATGGATCGAGACGTTTCCCGTGCCGCGCCGGAAGCACGAAGGGAACATCCACTACATCCTCATCAACAATGCCCAGACGCTCGCCTGGTGCGCCAATCTCGGGTCGATCGAGTTTCATCCGTTCCTCCACAAGGTCCCCCACATCGACCGGCCGACACACGTGGCGTTCGATCTGGATCCGGGCGAAGGCTCGAATATCCTCACGTGCATCGAGGTCGCGTTTCTCCTGAAGGACGTGCTCGGGAAACTCGGGCTCCAGGCGTTTCCCAAGGTTTCCGGCTCGAAGGGCATTCAGTTGTATGTGCCGCTCAATCGCCCGGTGACCTATGAAGTGACGACGCCCTTCGCCAAGACCGTCGCCGAGCACCTTGCGCGCGCGCATCCCGGCCTGATCGTGAGCGAGATGCCGAAGGTGCTGCGCAAGGGGAAGGTGATGATCGACTGGTCGCAGAACGTGCAGTCGAAGACGACGGTGAGCGTGTATTCGATGCGCGCGAAAAAGGACGAGCCGTTCATCTCGGTGCCGGTTGAATGGAGCGAATTGAAATCGGCGGCGCGCGCCGAGGATGCGGATCGGTTGTACTTCACGCCGGCGGAGACGTTGAAGCGCGTGGCGAAGATCGGCGACCTGTTCGCCCCGGTCTTGAAGCTGAAGCAGAAACTCCCCGAAGGTTTCATGAACCTCGGCGCGGCCAAGGCGTCCGCGGCCTCGCCGAAAGAGGCGTCCGGTTCGTTGAAGCGTTATGCCGCCAAGCGCGATTTCACGAAAACGGCCGAGCCGGCCGCCGAGATGGCGCCGGCGGGCGACGGCAAGGTGCGGCGCTTCGTGATCCAGAAGCACGCGGCGAGTCACCTGCATTTCGATTTTCGCCTGGAGATGGGCGGCACCTTGAAATCGTGGGCGGTGCCGAAAGGACTGCCGTACGAGCTCGGCGTGAAGCGCTCGGCCTTCGAAGTGGAGGACCACCCGGTGGACTACATCGATTTCGAAGGCACGATTCCCCAGGGCCAGTACGGCGGCGGGACGGTGATGGTGTGGGACCAGGGCACGTATGAGATCGTCGGAGGGAATTTCCAGAAGGGGGATCTCAAGCTCCGGCTCCACGGAAGGAAGCTGAAAGGCGAGTGGCACATTTTCCGCATCCGCAGCGAGGAGAAGAAGCCTGTGTGGCTCATCATCAAAGGAGGCCAGGCGATGAAGCCCTTGTCGGCGCGGCAGGAAGACGCGTCGGTCGTCACGCGGCGGTCGATGGCACGGATCGCGGCGGACAATGACAATGAATGGGGGCCGAAGGGAGCGACGAAGCGAAAACAGACAGGGAAGAAAAAGAGGTAGGGCGGCTGTTTTCATGGTCCCCTCTATGAAGAGGGGTGCCCGAGAGGGCGGGGTGTGTAGGGGGCGTACGAGCGCGGTGGAATGTTCGAGCGTCCCCAACACACCCCGTCGCTGCGCGCCACCCCTCTTCATAGAGGGGATCACGGAATGGAGGGCCCGCGCTTGTCGCGGGGCCGGGCTTGTCGCGGGGCCGGGCTGCGTGCGCGGAACGGCCCGCCGACAAGCGGCGGCCCTACATTCACCTTACATCGGCTTCGGCGATCTTGGGGGGCAGGTGGCGGCGTTCGACAGCGGGCACGCGGCGCGGATCCTGGCCAGCAATTCCTGGTAGAAATCGAAGACCGGATCGCCGGGCGTGCGCGGGAGCTTGCGGTCGAGTTCGGTCGCGGTGGCGATCGCGCGGGCCTGGGATTCCTCGCGGATCTTCACGCCGCGCTCGCGGTAGCCGGTGTTGTCGATGCCGGCATGCTGCGCGAGCAGCGGCAGCCACTCGTGCGCGTATTGGACGTGGGCGGTCTCGTCGATGATGTCGAAGAGCATCATCTCGGCGGACTGCAGGTCCTGGCCTTCCTTGAAGTCGACGTAGCCCTCGTTCTTCACGACGAAGTGGCCGGTCTCGGCCACAAGCCCGATCATGAACACGTTTTCGTAGAGCTGAGCCTTGGTGAGCGGCTCGGCCTTGAACGGCGCCAGCAATTCCATCTGCCGCGCGAAGGCTGCGTCCACCGTGATCCCCAATCGCTGCGCCTCGGCGCGCAGCGTCTCCTCGCGAGCCGCCTGGTCGTAACCGGAGAACCCGACGTCCTCGAGGCTGATGCCGAAGTCGCGGAGCCGCGAGTACCCGGAGTCGCCGTGGCGGGACTCATCCCACAGATGCCGCGAGATGATGTGCTGCCAGGCCCACGGCATGTAGTGTCCGTAATAAAGCCACGCCAGTTGGTCGTCGGGCAGGTTTTTCTCGAGCATGTAACCGTAGCCCCAGAACAGGCGGCGCGCCTCGAGGTTCGTCGCAAAGTCGGCGCGCACGTAATCCATGAACGGCTGGCGCGGGCGGATCGGGACGTTGCGCGCGCTGAACTTGCTCAGGCGGAAACCCGTCGCGACGCCCGCGGGCCGCGCCTCCGCGCCGGCGGCGACCGGCAGCGGCGCGCGAAACTGGCCGCACTCGTCGAGCAACGCCTGGACGCGGGCCCGGTAGGCGGCAGCGGTGACGTGCGGCA
This sequence comes from uncultured Oleiharenicola sp., assembly GCA_964515595.1. Classification (GTDB taxonomy): domain Bacteria; phylum Verrucomicrobiota; class Verrucomicrobiia; order Opitutales; family Opitutaceae; genus Lacunisphaera. Next base: position 35,223 of record CAZEUN010000014.1, read on the forward strand.
CGCGCCGCCGATAATCGCGGTACCAAAGCCACTGCTGGCTCTTGATCTGGTTGATCTCGTGAAGGAGCGCGATGGTCGGGGCGTCGTGGATCGGGTGAACGCTGACGATGTATTCGCCGTAGGCGCCGACGAGGGTCTTGAGCAGGAGTTCGTAGATGCCGTCGAGGGCGTCCTGCAGCGACGGCGCGAGCAGCACGGCGTTCGCGAGTTGTTCGAGTCGCGCGGAAACCGGGGCGTCCGCCTTGCCGCCGGGAAATTGTTCGACGCGATCCCGCAGGCGGCGCACGCACTCGGCCTGGTCCCAGATGTGGCGATGCAGCGCGCTTTTGTTTTCCCATTCAGGCAGGTCGCGGCCCCACGCGGCGAGGAGACGGTGGATGCTGCGCTCGACGTATTGCCAGTCGTTCATCAGGTCCACGTTGCGCGGCCGCTGCCGCGTGGTGGGCTCGACCAGCACGGTCGGGCGGGTGGCAGGCGAGGGGAGTTCCGCGGCGCTCGGGGTCATGCGATCATCCCATGACAATCCGGCGGCGACTTCAAGCATCGTGGCGAGTCGTTGTGCGCCGTCGCCACGCTATGGCAGGCAGGCACCGCCCCTGCATTGTATAAAGGTCCCCTCTATGAAGAGGGGTGGCGCGCAGCGCCGGGGTGTGGAGGAACGTTCGAAAACAATCACGCGCTCGCACGCTCCCTACACACCCCGCCCTGTCGGGCACCCCTCTTCATAGAGGGGAATTCGGCTGCGTGGCGTGGCATCTCCTTCGATGGCGGCGGTGAATATTCATCATGTCGGCGGTTGCAGGGCGGCGGAAAATCGCCACCAATTTCGGCATGAGCTCACCCCGGCCGCTGTCCGCTGAACAATGCGCGTCTTTCAAGAATGAAGGTTTTGTGATCGTGCCGGACGTCTTCGATCCGGCGGATCTCGAGCCCGTGCGGCAGGCGCTGCACCGCGAGATCGCGAGGAAGGCGGCGGACCTGAAGCGCGAGGGCAAGCTGGTGAATCTCCACGAGGAACTCGCGTTCGACCAGCGGCTCGCGGCGATCCAGCAGGACTCGAAGGAAAACGGCGAGGCGATCATCCGTCATCTCGAGGGTTTGCGCGGCGGCGGGTTTCACGCGCGGGAATTGTTCGACGTCATCGCGCACCCGAAGCTGGTGACCGCGGTCGGCTCGTTGCTGGCGACCGACGAGATCGTGGCGTCGTCGGTTTACCGCATCCGGCCGAAGCTGCCGAATTCCGGCCGCGGCATTGTGCCCTGGCACCAGGACAGCGGGTATTTTGCGGAGCATTGCGACACGCAGCTGATCATCACGTGCTGGGTGCCGCTGGTGGATGCGAACGTCGCCAACGGCTGCATGCAGATCCTGCCCCGCGTGCATCGCGGCAAGGTCGCGAAGCACCACACGGGCGGGAATGCGGGGTTCCTCGTGATCAAGGACGAGGATTTGCCCGACGATCCGCAGAAGGCGGTCACGGCGGCCTGTCCGCGCGGCGGCGTGGTGTTCATGACGAACCGCACGCCGCATTGCTCGACGCCGAACACGTCGGACCACATCCGCTGGAGCATGGACCTGCGTTACCAGTCGGCCGAGACGCCGAGCAACGTGGGGATCGAACCCGCGATGTTGAACCAGGCCGGTCGCGCCGATGCGGAGTTTTATGAGAAGGTGAGCGTGGCCTGTTATCCGCCGGAAGCCGATTTTCTGGTCAGCAGCAAGCGGACGCCGGAGCGGGTGACGGATTATGCCGAATATGCGCGTCGCCGGGAAATCTACGATCGCACGGCCACCGACTTCTCGGCGTACCGCCGCTGGCGGCAGGATGTGGCGGCGGTCTGACCGCCGCGGAAAACCTGAGACCTGAGACCTGAAGTCGGCCCGCCACAAACCGGCGGATCAAGGTAGGGCCGCCGCTTGTCGGCGGGCCGTTGTGCGAACGCGGCTGCAACCTCCGGCCCCGCGGCAAGCGCGGGCCCTACACCGATCAGACTGAGATCCCCTCTCCTAGAGGGGACCCCAGACCAGCAGCCAAACGCTCACGGCTTCGGCTACTTAATACCGGGTAGCGGAACGCGTCAGCGTTTGGCGGGCCTTTTCACTGACCCCCAAACTGCCGCCTGATGTAAGGTGGAAATGAGGCGAGCGCACGCGCGGCGGCTCTGCTAGCTTCCCTGCGGCGGGCCGGGAACCACTCCCGTGCCTTTTTCCCGGAAAACCATCATCATCGATTGCGGCGCCAGCCGCACCGCCCTCGGGGTGTTCAGCCAGCGGCGCGGGCGGATGCGGCTCGAGCGGTGCCTGGCGGAAAATTTCCCGGCGTCGGCGGGGTTTGGGCCCGAGTGGCTGGTCCAGACGCAAATCGCGCTCCGCCACCTGCGCGACCGGTTCGGCCGGGGCGCTCCGTGCGTGCTCGTGCTGCCGGGGCATGCGGTGCTCACGAAGTTCATCAAGGTGCCGCGGGTGAAACCGGAGCAGCGGGCGAAGGTCATTCACTTCGAATCCGGGCAGAACCTGCCCGTCGCCTTGAGCGAACTGGTGTGGGACAGCGTCATCGCGGCCGAACAGGAGACCGGCTTGGAAGTGATGCTTGCGGCGGCGCACCTGAGGAAAGTGGAACCGCTGTGCGCCGCGGCACGGGCGGCGGGCTTCGAGCCGCGGCGGGTGCTGCCGGCGTCCCTCGCGATGCTCGCGGCCTTCCGGATGGTGCACGCTCAACCGGCGGAGCCGTCCGTGGTCATGAACATCGGGGCCTGCTCGACCACGTTGCTGCTGGTCGAGAACGGGCGCTTTGTCGTGCGCACGTTCGCGTTTGGGGTGACGCGTCCGCTCGCGGGCGAGCCGATCGCGACGGCCGAGATCACGGCCGGCCGGCTCGCGCAGGAGTTTACGCGGACGCTCCTGTTTTTCCGACGCCAGAGCGGGATCAAGGATCCGACGCGCGTTTATCTCGCGGGGGGCGGCGCGCAATTGGCCGGGCTGGCCGAGACGCTGGGCGCGCGACTGAATCTTCCCGTGAGCCCGCTCGACTTAGCGAGCGGATGCAAGATGTCTCCGGCTGTGGGCGACCCGGAAACGCCGCTTACGATAGCGGAACTCGCCGGGGCCGCGGCGGCGGAGCTCCGCGAGGGGCATGCCGTGGTCAACCTCGTGCCGCCGCTTCGGCAACGTCAGGCCCGGCAGCGCCGCCGGCTGGCACTCGCGGTCGCGGCGCTCGCGCTGGTGGCGCTGCCACTGTCCGCGTTGATGGTCCTGAAGAAGCCGGCGCGCCAAGGTGCCCGCGCACCGGTTCGAACGGAGCGCCACGCGATACCGGCAATCGTCAGCCAGGAGCCCGAGTCGACTGTGCCGGTCGACGCCGCGGTGGTTCAACCCGTGAAGGATGTCCCTGCAGGCGAACCGGATTTCGGGATCGAGCTGCTGGCGGTGAAAGCCGAGCCCTATCGTTTGGAACTGGCGGGCTATCTGGGCGGGCCCGGGGAGTACCTGGCCATTTTCGTGACGCCCGGCCAGCCCGGGACCCGCGCGGCGCGGAGCGGGCATCGGTTCGATGAACTCGGGATCGAACTGCGCAGCTTCGAAGTCACGACGCAGCCGGCGACCGACGCGGAGGGCTCGGCGATCTACGAGGCCATGGCGGTGGCCACCTTGCTCGACGAGAAATCGGGCGAGGAGGTGGTGCTCGATACCCGCCATCCAACCCTCACGCGACGCCACGCCCTGCTCCGGTTGGCGGCGTCGGACCGGCCGCCCTATCTCGTCGGGGAAGGTGGCCACTTCTCGGATGATTTTGCCAGCTACCGGGTCAACCGGATCGAGGTCAATCCGCCGGCGGTTACGATCGCCCGGCAGAGGCCCGGAGTCCCGGCGTCGGAGGTTCGTGTGCTCCATCCGACGCCGGTGACGCCTCCGGGCGAACAGCCGGCTTTTGCGAACGGGATCGGGGCGCGTCCGGTTCAAGGAGTGGCCGCGGCCACGCGCTGATTTTGCATGAACCGGTTCCTTTGCTGGCTTGGCCTTTTGGCGATCGGGGCCAACTCCGGCTCCGCGGCTGACGCCGACCTCGCCGCGCGCGCCCGTGCCCAGTATCTGGCGGGAGATGCGGTCGCGGCAGCGGAAACATTCCGGCAGGTGCAAGCCGCCGAGCCGGACAATGCCGACGCCGCGTATTTTCTCGCGCGCATCGCCCGGGAAGCCGGGTCGGGAGCGCGGGTTCGCAGCACCCAGCGGATGATGACGGAGGTGGATCGCGCGTGGCAGCGGCGGGACGACATCGGCGTGGAACGCGTTGCGGCCGTCGGTGAGGCCGCGCCCTCGCCGGTGGCGGCCAAGCTCGATGCGATCGTGTTGCCTAGCGTGAATTTCAACGGCGTCGAGCTGGACCGGGTGGTGAACACGCTGAGCCTGAGCTCCGCCGAGTTCGACCATGCGGCGGAGGGCGTGAAAGGAGTGAACATCGTGCTGGTGGACCCGGTGCACGTCGATCCGGTGGTGACAGTTTCCCTGCGAAATCTCTCGCTGCGGCGCGTGCTGGATTTCGTCACGGACTCAGCCGGCTATGAATACGAGATCCAAGCGGATGCGGTCGTGGTGCGCCCGGTCGGCCAGGCGGCGTTGGCCATGGAATGTTTTCCCGTTTCCCGGCCCGCGGTTCTGCGCATGACCGGACGCGGCGCGGGCGCCGCCGCGCCTGCGTCCGCGCCGGCCGGCGAGGGCCCCGCGATCCGCACTTTCCTGCAACAGGCCGGCGTCGACTTCGAAACGGTCGCGGGGAGTTCGCTCGCCTTCGACGGGTCGCAGCTCATCGCGACGCAGACCCCGCGCAATCTCGAGCGCATCCGCCACATCCTCGGGCGTTATCGCGACGTGCGCCAGGTGGAGATCGAGGCGAAGTTCATGGAGGTGCAGCAAGGCGCCCTCGAGGAACTCGGGGTGCAGTGGAACCTCGCGACGAAGGCCACGCAGCTCAGCGGCGCCCGGGCGACGTACACCACGGGCGGCGGCATCAACCGTTCGCTGGCGGATGCGTTCCGCAACGCGACGAGTTCCCAACTGATCTCCATCTCGGGGGCCGGCCAGCCGGATGAAGGCCTGACGATCCCGACGCCCGCGCCCGCGATTCCCGGCGGCGTGATGCTCGGGACCACGGCCGGGCCGCTGGCGACCGTGGCCGGCATCGTCGGCGAGTTCGAGGTGCAGGCGATGATCCGGGCGCTGTCGCAGCGGAGCGGGACAGAGCTGCTGAGCGCGCCGCGGCTCACCGTGTTGTCGGGCAACCCGGCGACGATCACCGTCGCGCAGGAGCTGCGCTATCCGCAGTCGTACGGGCAAATCCAGTCGCAGGTCGGCACCGGCAGCGTGTCGGGCGGCGGCTCGGCCGGCGTGTCGATCACGTCCGGCACGCCGCAGGAATTCACGACGCGGAACGTCGGCGTGGAGTTGAAGGTGACGCCGACCGTGGAGGAGGACGACACGAGCATCAGCCTCGACCTCAACCCGAAGGTGACGGAGTTCGAGGGTTTCGTGGAGTACGGCGGGCCGAGCGTGGCGATCTCGGGCGGCACGACCGTCACGGTGCCGCCCGGTTTCTATCAGCCGATCTTCGCCGTGCGCGAAGTCACGACGCGGGTCACGATCTGGGATGGCGCCACGCTCGTGATGGGCGGCCTGACGCGCGAGGACGTGAAGCAGGTGAGCGACAAGGTGCCGGTGCTCGGCAACCTGCCCGGCGTGGGCCGGCTGTTTCGTTCGAAGGGGGAGAGTACGCAGAAGCGAAACTTGCTGATCTTCGTGACGGCGAACCTGGTGACGCCCGGCGGGGGATTGAAGAACCAGACGGTCGCGGTCGGTGGCGGCGGCACGCTGTTCGAGCATCCGGTGGTTGTGCCGGGGAAGGAAGGGAAGAGGAAGCGTTGAGGACGTGTTAGGGTGGGAGGGGTTTTATACCCCGACAAGGTGGGCGTCGGTTTCCTTACCGACGCCGTGGGCGCGGCATTTCGCCGGTGTGGAAACCGGCGACCACCTGACGGGATCCCCTCCATGAAGCCGGAACGATGCATTGAACCGCGAAGGGCGCGAAGGTCCGCGAAGGTCTACCGGGAAAATCCTGATTTTGCCCGGGATCACGCAAGAGTGAGTACGGCAAGGCATCACCGAGGATCAGGTCTGACTCGCGACTTTCGCGTTTCTTCGCGTCCTTCGCGGTTTCTACTGAATGGTTCCGGATGAAGAGGGGCTTGGCAGCCTAGGCCCGGCGAAGGCTGCTGCCCGCAGGGCGGGGTGTGCAGGACTGTGCGAAGCCCTCGATGTAGTCGGTCGCTCCCTACACACCCCGGCCTTCGGCCACCCCTCTTCATAGAGGGGAGTTAAAATGCAGGGGCGTCGCTTGCGACGAACCTGCATTCGAACCAAACCCGCAAAAGTGATTTACGCGCCCCGGGTTTGCGGTTTGCTCGGGCGATGGCGAAATGGCTTTTGGTCGACGGCTACAACATGGCGTTCCGGGCGTTTTACGGGATGCCGGAGCTGACGCGGTCCGACGGGTTTCCAACCGGCGCGCTGCATGGGTGGATCAAGACCATGTGGAGGCTTCAGGATCAGGAGAAGCCGGACGCCATGGTGGTGTTCTTCGATCTCGGTGGTTCGCAGGACCGGCTGGCGTTGCATCCGGAATACAAGGCGCAGCGCAAGGAGACGCCCGAGCCGTTGGAAAAACAGATCCCCGTCATCAAGGAGCTCACCCGCGCCATGGGCCTGGTCGGCGTGGAACTCGACGGCGTGGAGTCCGACGACCTGCTCGCGGCGGAAGCGCGCGCCCTGGCCAGGGCCGGGCACGAGGTGCTGATCGTCAGCGCCGACAAGGATTTCGCCCAGTGCGTCGATGACCGGATCAAAATTCTCCTGCCGCCGCCGACCGCGAACCCGAAGCTCGGTTGGCGCCTGATCGATCCGGCCGGCGTCGTGGAGAAATTTGGCGTGCCGCCGGCGCAGATTGCCGAGTACCTGGCGTTGATCGGTGATACGTCGGACAATATCCCCGGCGTCAGCGGCGTGGGTCCGAAGACCGCGGTGAAATGGTTCACGGAGTTCGCGACGCTCGAGGGCATCATCGCCAACGCCGCGCAGTTGAAGCCCGAGCGTTTCCGCGAGGTCGTCGGGCGCGACGCGGACCGCCTGCGCATGAACCTGAAGCTGACCACCCTGCGGACCGAATCACCGTTGCCGCGCATCGAGCAGCGCGCCGAGCCCAGGACCGCCGAGTTGTTCGCGCTCCTCGAAAAGCTGGAAATGAAATCGAGCCTGAACGAGGCCAGGCAGCGCTACACGGGGCAGAGCGAGTTGTTTTGAAGTGGGGCCTGCCTGCGACTGGCCCGGTCCGGTCGAAGACCGGACCTACCTCAGACCTTCGCCAGTTCGCACACTTCCAGCACGCGCTTGAGCGCGGCTTCCAGGTGGTCGCGGCGCTTGTAGGCGCCGATCATCTTGGATTTACCGTCCTCCAGCCGGTTGAGCAGCGTGGTGGTGAGTTCGGTATTGTAGGCCGCCATGACCAAGTCGATCGCCTTGTCCCGTCCGACCCGGGCAATGATGTCCTGCATGGCGGCTTGCTTGTTCATGGGTACGGCCATGGGCGGGGTCGAATTCGCTGCGACGGGATTGCTGATTTTCATTTAGCGGGGGGCTCGAAGATGTAACCGATGCCGTGGACGGTCTTGAAGCAATCGAGGGACAGGCCGTTCTTCTCGAAGGCGGCGCGGACCTTGACGATGTACTGGTCGAGCGAGCGGCTGCGGATGTCGGCGTGGATGCCCCAGACGGAATGGATCAGCTCCTTGCGGGTGATGACGACGCCGACGTGCGCGTGCAGGTAGGCGAGGATGCCGAGTTCCTTGCGGCCGGTTTTAAGCGTCGTGCCGTTGGGGAATTCCAACTCGAGGCGGTCCGGGTGCACCTTGACGCCCAGAAATTCGAACGGACCATCGGTCGTGCGGACGTTCTTGGTGACGTTGAAGTCGGTCTTGCCCTCGGCGCGGCGGAGGACGGCATTGATGCGCGCGACGAGTTCTGTGTAGCTGAAGGGTTTGGTGACGTAATCGTCGCCGCCGAGGTTCAGGCCCCGGACCTTGTCCTGGTCCTGCGAGTTGGCGGTCAGGAAAATCGCCGGGGTGTTGATGTCCTGCTCCTTGATCTGCTGCAGGAGGTCGAAGCCATTGCCGTCGGGCAGGTTGACATCGAGCAGGATGAGGTTCGCGAAATTGTGCTGGAGGAACCGCAGCGCGGGGGCGGTGCGGTTGTAGGCCTGGACGTTCATGCCGGCCTCCTCGAGGTGTTGGCAGATGAGCTTCGAGAGCTCTTCCTCGTCTTCGACGACGACGATCAGGGGGCGAGGTTCAGCGCACATAGGTGTGTGGGGGTGTGTGTCTGGGCGATGCTTTTACAATTACCCGGCGGGTTGTCAAAGCCTAGTTCGAGGCTCTCGCAGACGCTTGCGGCTCAGAGATTTCTTGTAATTCCGGGCGGGAGGAGTTCGCTCGTGTTGATGAAAGTAACCCTGGGGCTGCTGCAACACGCCTGTTCCGCCTCGCCGGCGGAAAACCTTAAGAAAACCCTTTCGCTGACCGAGCAGGCGGCGAAAAAGGGAGCCAAGATCATCTGCACGCAGGAGCTCTTCCGGTCGCAGTATTTCTGCCAGAGCGAGAACCACGACTACTTCAAGCTGGCCGAGCCGATCCCGGGGCCGAGCACCGTGGCGTTCCAGAAAATCGCGAAGAAGTACCAGGTGGTCATTGTCGCGTCGCTCTTCGAAAAGCGTTCGTCCGGCCTTTATCACAACACCGCGGTGATCATCGATGCCGACGGCAAGCTGCTCGGCATCTACCGGAAAATGCACATTCCGGACGACCCGCTGTTCTACGAGAAATTTTATTTCACGCCCGGCGACACCGGCTTCAAGGCGTGGCAGACGAAGTACGGCAAGATCGGCGTGCTGATTTGCTGGGACCAATGGTATCCGGAAGGCGCGCGTCTCACGGCGCTGCAGGGCGCCGAGATTCTTTTCTATCCGACCGCGATCGGCTGGCATCCCAAGGAGAAGGCCGAGTACGGCACGCACCAGCACGGCGCGTGGCAGATCAGCCACCAGGGCCACGCCGTGGCCAACGGCTGTTACGTGGCCGCGGTGAATCGCATCGGTCTCGAGCAACCGATCGGCGGTGACGGGCTGGAGTTCTGGGGCCAGAGTTTCGTCGCGGGCACCAGCGGCCAGATCCTCGCCAAGGCCAGCTCCAACAAGGAGGAGATCCTCCTCGTGCCGGTGGACCTCGGGAAGGTGGACGTCACGCGCACGCACTGGCCGTTCCTGCGGGACCGCCGCATCGACGCGTACGGGGACATCACGAAGCGGTTCATCGATTGAACCGTAGGGGCGTCGCTTGACGACGCCCGCGCGGCGTCGTCAAGCGACGCCCCTACAAAAGTCTCAATGCTCAGATCCAAGACCCTTCAAACCCCCACTGCCCTCGGCTTTCGCATGCCGGCGGAGTGGGAGCCGCAGAGCGCCATTTGGTTGTCATGGCCGCATAACCTGGCCACGTGGCCCGGCCAGTTCCGACCGATTCCGGGCGTGTTCGCCGGCATCGTAGCGCAGATCAGCCGCTTTGAGGCGGTGCGGATCAACTGCGCCGCCCGACTGCAGCCGCGCGCGAAGCGGTTGTGCGAGGAAGCCGGTGCGGACATGGCGAGGGTAACTTTCTACAATCACCCGACGAACGACGCCTGGTGCCGCGACCACGGTCCGATTTTTGTGCGCAACGACCGGAGCGGCGAAGTCGCCGTGACCGACTGGGTGCACAACGCGTGGGGCGGGAAGTATCCGCCGTACGATTTGGACAACCAGATCCCGCCGAGCATCGCGAAGAAACTCGGGATGCGGCGCTTCGAGAACGACATGGTGCTCGAAGGCGGTTCGATCGACGTGAACGGCGAGGGCCTGTTGCTCACGAGCGAGCAGTGCCTGTTGAACAAGAATCGCAACCCGGAGCTCACGCGCGAGGCGATCGAGCGGAATTTGCAGGATTATCTCGGGGTGAAGAAGGTTTTGTGGGTGGGCGAGGGGATCGTCGGCGACGACACCGACGGCCACATCGACGACATCACGCGCTTCTACAAGCCGGACGGTTTTGTGACCGTGGTGGAGTCGAACAAGCGCGATCCGAACCACAAGCTGCTCGAGGATGTCTTGGACCGGTTGAAGTCCATGCGGACGCTGAAGGGAAAGAAGTTCGACATCGTCAAGCTGCCGATGCCGAAGCCATTTGGTTTCAAAGGCCAGCAGGTGCCGGCGAGCTACGCGAATTTCCTCATCATCAACGGCGCGGTGCTCGTGCCGCAGTTCCGGCAGAAGAAGCGCGATGCGGAAGTCTGCGAAATCCTCGGCGATTGTTTCCGCGGCCGGGAGATCATCCCGATCGATTGCTACGAGCTGATCTGGGGACTCGGCACGCTGCACTGCATCTCGCAGCAGCAGCCGGCGTAGGAGGCGTCTTTCCCGTCCATTTTGGCGTTACCGTTCCCCGCACTCTAGCCATGTCGTCCACCGCCCATCGTCATCCTGAGCGCAGCGAAGGATCCAGCAGAGGGCGGACGTGTGATCGGATGCCTCTGGATTCGCACGGCTCAGAATGACGGCTTCAGGAATATGAACTTCATCAAAATTTGTTTCTTAGTTTCGGTTGCGCTGACTTTGACCGGCTGCGAATCCGTCACCGATCGGTTCGGGCCCGTGGAGCCCAAGCGCCAGGTGTTCAATGCCGACCAGCCGACGGTGAGCGCGGCGGCGTTGCAGGCGTTCAAGCGTTTGGACTTCCGCGCTTCGCGTTCGCGCAAGAGCGGCGACATCGAGGCATACAGCCAAATTCATTCCAGCGCAGCGTTCGCGGACTCGCGTCAGCTCACGGCGAAACTTCACTTCAGCGACATGGGGCCTGGTCGAACCGAGGTGGAGATGACGGTCACCGAGCAGGTCGAAAGCCGGAACGCCGGTGGCACCAGCCAGCAGACGATGCGCGAGCATGGTTTCTTCCAGCTCTATTTCGCCACGCTGCAGCAGGTCCTGGAAGAACAGCGGAGCGTCCGACCAGCCCAGAAATAGCGTCGTCCCGATTTGCAGGAGCTTGTCTACAAGCGATTTGCGGTTCTGTCGCGGATATGGGGTGGGAGGGGTTTTACACCCCGACACAAGCGTGGCACTGCATCCGTCGGGGGATAAAACCCTTCCCACCGGAAAATGGAAATTTCCTCTTGCCGGAGGCGGAGGGGTCTGGGACTTTGAACTTTCCGCGGCGTTCTTAAGTCAAGCCGGTGTTGCCGCGACACTTCCACCGGTTTGTCCGACAGTCCAACCCTCAACCATCGGATCCGCAAGGATCCACGCCGGAAGCCGGACGCCCTGAAGTAAGCGGCCGACGTTCCGACACTACAGTTAATATGAGTTCGTTAATGCAAGACCTGCTCGCCCAGAGCTCCTTCGACAAGCTGAAGGAAGGTACGATCGTCTCGGGCGTCATCACCGAAATCCGCGCCAACGAAGTCGTCGTCGACATCGGCGGCAAAGCGGAAGGCGTCATCCCGGCCAATGAGTTCTCCGATCTCGGCGAGCTCCAGATCGGCTCCACCATCGAGGTCATCCTCGAGAAGCTCGAGGACAAGGAAGGCAATCCCATCCTCTCCTACGAGCAGGCCCAACAGAAGAAGAACTGGGAGAACATCCTCGTTAAGTGTCAGGAGGGCTCCGTGGTCCCCGGCCGCGTCAAGGCCAAGGTCAAGGGCGGCCTGATCGTCTCGATCGGCGTCGACTCCTTCCTGCCGGCGTCGCACATCGACATCCAGCCCCCGAAGAACCTCGATCAGTACGTCGGCCAGACCTACGACTTCAAGGTCCTCAAAATCAATCACGAGCGCCAGAACATCGTCCTGTCGCGCCGCGAGCTCATCGAGGAACAGCGCATCAACAAGCGCCGCGACCTCCTCGAGAAGCTCCAGCCGGGCCAGGTCCGCAAGGGCGTCGTCAAGAACATCACCGACTTCGGTGCGTTCATCGACCTCGACGGCATGGACGGCCTGCTGCACATCACCGACATGAGCTGGGGCCGCATCGGCCACCCGTCCGAGCTGCTGAAGCAGGGCGAGGAGATCGAGGTGATGATCATCGACATCAACCGCGAGAAAGAGCGCGTGTCGCTCGGCCTCAAGCAGACCAAGAACAACCCGTGGGACAACATCGACCACAAGTTCCCGGTCGGTTCCAAGATCCACGGCAAGGTCGTCAATCTCGTCCCGTACGGCGCGTTCATCGAACTCGAGCCGGGCGTCGAGGGTCTCGTCCACATCACCGAGATGTCCTGGACCAAGCGCATCAGCAAACCCTCCGAGCTGCTCAAGGTCGGCCAGGAGCTCGATGCGGTCGTCCTCGGCATCCAGAAGGAAGAGCAGAAGATCTCGCTCGGCCTCCGCCAGCTGGAGCCGAACCCGTGGGACATGGTCCGCCACAACTACCCGGTGGGCGCCCGCGTCCGCGGCAAGGTCCGCAACATGACCACCTACGGCGCCTTCGTCGAACTCGAGGAAGGCATCGACGGCATGGTGCATGTCTCCGACATGTCCTGGACCCGCAAGATCAACCACCCGTCCGAAATGCTCAAGAAGGGCGACGAAGTGGACGCCATCGTCCTCGACGTCGATCCGAACCAGCAGCGCATCAGCCTCGGCATGAAGCAGCTCGCGACGGATCCGTGGACCGACATCGATTCCTTCTTCCGTATCGGCGACGTCGTCCCGGGCGTGATCTCCAAGGTCACGACCTTCGGCGCCTTCGTGGAGCTCAAGGACGGCATCGACGGCCTCGTGCACATCTCGCAGATCCAGGAAGACCGCGTGGACAAGATCAAGGACGTGCTCAAGCCCGGCCAGGAAGTCACCGCCCGCGTCATCAAGATCGACCGCGAGCAGCGCCGCATCGGCCTCTCGATCAAGGCCGCCAACTACTCCGCCGAGCAACTCGCGCAGGAGACGGCGACCTACGACCAGTTCTCGAAGAGCTCCGGCGCTTCGGACCTGACGAACCTCGGCGACATCTTCGACGAGGCGTCCAAGAAGGAGTAATTCTTCTCCAGTCGAAACCCCTTCAAAGGCGTCCCGCGAGAGCGGGGCGCCTTTTTTTTGGGGGGGCCGATTGCGGAATTCCGACCGTCGTCGCGGGAATCCGAGTCCGGCCGGCCTGAAATCGGATCCCATCCGATTCGGCGATATTGGATCCGCTTTACGACTTTGGTCGGATTCAGGCGCGGGCGCTTTTGGTTAGGCTTCGGTCATGTCTGCCGCCGGTGCATCGCCGGGCCGACCCCTTCATGAGTTCTTCCCCCACGCCAGCGTATGTCTTGGCCCTGCATGGCGGCGCCGCGGTTTTGTCCCGGAACGACATGACGCCCGAACGGGAGTCCACCTACCGCCGGTCGCTGCTGGAGGCCCTGGGTTTGGGGCACGCCATCCTGCGCGACGGCGGCACGTCGCTTGATGCCGTCGAAGCGGTGGTGGTGCGCCTGGAGGACGACCCGCTTTTCAATGCCGGCTGCGGTGCGGCCCTGACCTCGGCGGGCATGCCCGAGTTGGATGCGGCGATCATGGATGGCGCCAACCGGCGCGCGGGCGCGGTGGCCCAGGTGCGGTTGGTGCGCAATCCGGTGAAACTGGCGCGGCTGCTGCTCGAGGAATCCTGTCACGTGTTTCTCGGCGGCCGCGGCGCGGAGGATTTTGCGAAGGCCCGGGGCCTCGAGATGGTGCCCCCCGATTATTTCATCACCCCTTACCGTCGCAGTTACCTGAGCTTTGTACAGGCGCAGCTTGCCCTCAGTGGCGGGTTCGGCAGCCAGTCGCAGCCGGTGCCGCTTGAACTGGAGGAGCCCACGTTTGGCACGGTCGGCGCGGTCGCGCTGGACCGCCAGGGCAATCTCGCGGCCGCGACCTCCACCGGGGGGATGACGGGCAAGCATCCAGGCCGGATCGGCGATGCTCCGGTGATTGGCGCGGGCACCTATGCCGACAACGAGACCTGCGCCGTTTCCGCCACGGGGCACGGAGAATGGTTCATGCGCACGGTCCTCGCCTACGACATCGCCGCGCAGATGGCGTACGGCGGCAAGACTCTGATGGATGCCGCGCACTGCTCGCTGGTCCAAAAGCTCACCCACCTCGGGGGACGCGGCGGCCTGGTAGCCCTCGACCGGCGGGGTAATCTGACCATGCCGTTCAACAGCCTGGGCATGTACCGCGCCACCGTGCGGGATGGCGGGACCGCGGTCTGCGAGATTTATTGAAGGAAGGCTGGCGGAAATCCTTTGCTGTCGGGTCCGGCTCCGGCTGGGCAGAAACTGGTTTGGAACGGATTCCGCGGAGGCGTTCGGTCGGAGTGAACGTCCTGATCGCTTGCAAGCAAGCTCCTCCAGGACAGGCAGGATGGCGGTCTCGGAATACTTTAGCCTTGGAGGAGCGCGGTGAGGCGGGCGCGATTCTTGACGTTTAACTTGGTGAAGATGGAGGTCAGCTGGGTCTTCACGGTGGAAACCTCCTTGTGCAGGCGCCCGGCGATCTCCGCGTTGCTGTGCCCTGCGACGACCAGCCGGGCGATCTCACGCTCGCTGGGCGAGAGCTGGTCGAAGAGTTCGATCTGCCGCTCGCTGGGATTAGTCGCGACGCCACTGGCCGGCAGCCGGTGGAAGCGCACCAGAAAACTGGGACGCGAGGGCGATACGCTGTGCACGGTCTGGGTCATGACCAACGCGTGCCAGGCGGCGTTGCCGTCATGCGCCACCCGCTGCACAATCCGCCCGGGCGGCGGCTGGCCGGGCACCAGCGTTTCCAACCAGCGGTGTTTGATGGCCTCGCAGGTTTCCACGAAGGCGGCCGGGAGTTCGAAGGATTTGCGGCTGTTGAGGGTGCGCGCCACGTCGACTCCCCGGTTCCACGCCAGGGCCAGGTCGTATCCCTCCTGGTTGATGAACACGGGTTGCAGATCCCAATTGAGCAACAACAGGCCCACGGGCAGGCCCTGCAGAAATTCCTCCAGCACCTGGTGCATCGCCTGGGACGGCTGTTGGTCGAGGAGGCGGAAGAGCGGTGTCTCGATAAAGGCGTGCAGGCCGGCCAGTCGTTCCATCTCCGCGGAAGTGAAGTTGCTCTGCCCGCCGGTCCGGTAAAGGGCGACGCAGGCGCGGAGCTGGTTGTCATGCCAGAAGGCGAGGGTGGCGGCGAACTCCCAGCCCTCGGGCTGCATGTAGAGCTGGTAGAATGTCGACCGGCGCGTCTGCTCGAGTGGCACGACATCCGTCATGCGATAAAGCTTCAATCCGGCATGGGTCTGCAGATAGCCCGCCGTCAGGTGGTGTTTCCGCCGGCCCTCCCAGTAGTCGGTGGGCCGGGCATGGCGCGGGTGCTCGAACACCAGGGTCGATTTGGAGCTCTTGGTAAAGTCGAAGTAATCGCACCACATGAACGCGGTATGGTGAGGTGCGGCGATCTGCAGCAACCGCACGACGCCGCGCCATAACCGCGTCAGCTCGGTGGCCCCGCTGAGTGCGAGCAGCGGTTCCATCAGGGCCGCGCCGGGCAGAGACGGGTCGCCGGGGACGGGCTTGGTCGATGGCCGCTTCATCTCCGCAGGCTTGGCGGGAAAGCAGCCGGCGTAAAGGCTGGCCTGTTCGCGCCGAAATGTTCCGACTTAAGTCGGATGCGTGGGCGGGTCCGGTCATCTAGGATGGACGGGTTCAGATGGGCTGAAGCCCCGCGACCCGTCACCTCTCAAACCACCACCGTCATCGCCATGTCCCTGTTCCCACTCCTCCCGGCCCGCACCTTGGCGGTGCTGTCGGCCAGCGCCCTGATTTTCACCCTTGCGGCTCGCGCGCAATCCTCCGTCCCGGCCCCGGTGGCGGAGGCAGGCAAGACCAAGGCTGTCGAACTCGACACCTATGTCGTCAGCGGCGAAACCTTCCGCCCGATCAACGTGGACCAGCCGCGCTCCGTGGACGGTCCGCGACCCTACGTGATCATCGACCGCGCCGCCATCGAGCGCAGCGGGGCAACCAGCTTCGCCGACATTGCCCGCCAGATGTCCTTCGACACGGAATCGCGTCCGGAAACGGCCGCGCCCGGCCAGGAAAACCGCCAGAAGGCGTCGATCAATTTCCGCGGCGTCGGCCAGAACAGCACGTTGATCCTGATCAACGGCCGCCGCACGGCGCCGGGTTATGGCGGTCAGTACGGCCAAGTGCAGTTCGACCTCAATTCCATGCCGCTGGCCGCCATCGAGCGCATCGAGATCATGCCCTATTCCGCCTCGGCCGTCTATGGCGGTTCCGCCATCGGGGGTGTCATCAATGTCGTCCTGCGCAATGACTATCGCGGCAGCGAGGTCAGCGTGAAATACGGCAACACCACGAGCGGTGACGCGGCGCACTCCGCCGTCAACTTCGCCTCCGGATACTCCACCCGCGACGGCCGCACCAATCTCAGCATTTCCGGCGGCTGGCAGAAGGACAACGCGATGCAGGATCGCGACCGCGGCTACCTGCGCGAGCTCCGCGCCCGGACGCTGGCGCTGACGCCGGCGACGATTCTGAATTCCACGACCCCGCCCAATGGCTATCCGGGAAATGTCCGCGCGACCACGCCCTTGCTCGGCACCGGTGCGTTGTTCGCCGCCATTCCCGTGGGCCTGAACCGGCCGGCGACGCTCGCCGATTTCACCGGCACCGTCGGCACCTATAACATCGCGGACTACGCGAAGATTGGTGACGCCATTTATGTCCGTCCGGAAAAGGAGCTGCTCAGTTTCCAGGTGATGGCGAACCGCAAGCTGTTCGCGAATCTCAACGTTTTCGCGGAACTGAACTTCAACCAGAACGAAGCCTACAGCCAGGCGGACTCCGCACTGACGCTCAGCGTGCCGGCCAACAATCCATTCAATCCCTTCGGCCGCGCGGTCTCGGTGACCAACTTTTTCGACGACGTCGGCGGCTACGGCCTGTACAGCAAGACCAAGACCCAGCGCTGGGTGGTGGGCGCGAACGGCGAGCTGCCCGGCGGCTGGAAATACATGGCCGATGTCATCTATGAAGCGCGGCACGACGCAGCCGTGTATGCGAACCGCAGTCTCGGCCTGCAGCAGGACACTTATTCCGCCACCGGCCTCTCGCCGCTCAAGGAGACCGACCCGAACCGCGCCTACAATCCCTTCGCCGATTTTTCCACGGGTTATCGCAACCGCCAGGAGATCCTCGATCGCGTGCTCACGGACGACATCCGCAACAAGCACTACGACATGCTGTCCGGCGCCCTCCGCCTGAACGGGCCTGTGAAGGAGTTCAGCTGGGGCAAGCTGAACCTGTCCACGGGTCTCGAATACCGGGACGAAGAAACGACGAAGATCACGACGGTCTATCGCTTTCCCGCCAGCGGCCAGATCGCGCTCAGCTCGGCGCAGCCGCCGAGCGGCCGCAGCGTCGCCGCGGGTTACGCGGAGTTCAACCTGCCGATCACGCTCGGCCGCGGCGACGAAAAGTCCCCCGTGCCGCTGTTCGATGTGTCGGCCGCGATCCGCTATGAGGACTATAGCGACTTCGGCGCCGCCACCAACGAACAGGTCGCGCTCAAGTTCGCCCCGGTCGAATCCGTGCAGTTCCGCGTGTCGTACGCGACCGGCTACACGCCGCCCGACCTGAGCAGCCTCGTGTTCCCGTTGTTCGTCAGCCAAACGCTCGTCACGGACGCCAACCGCGCCAACGAGTCCGTGACCGTGACGCAGAGAAGCGGCGGCAACCCCGACCTGGTGGCGGAGGAATCCGTCTCCTACACGGGTGGCGTCATCTTCATGCCCAAGGCGCTGCGCCGGCTGCGGCTCTCGCTCGATTGGTTTCAAATCAAAAAGGATAACCAGATCATCGACACGCCGACGCTGGCGTCGCTGTTCGAGAACGAGGATTTCCTGCCCGCCGGCCGCCTGGTGCGCGCCGCGCCGACGCCAGCGGATGTTGCCGCGGGCCGCCGGGGCGTCCTGATCGAGGTCGACCGCCGCGCCATGAACTTCACGAAGCTGTCCACGCAGGGCGTGGATTTCGCCGCCGAATACGGCTTCGGCGTGCTGCAAGGCGACCTGACCGTGCGGGCGCAGGGCACCTATGTGGAATCCTTCGAGCGGCAGACGACCCCCACGTCACCGGCCGCGGAATTCGCCGGCAATCCCCTCGGATCGACCGCGGCGCCGCTGCGCTTCCGCGCGAACGCCAGCGCGACCTACACCCGGAGCCAGTACGCGCTCACGGTGGCCGCGCGGTATCTCCCGCACTACCGCGCCGCGGCCGGCACCGATGTGGTGCAGGGCGGCACGCATGTGAAGCAGTCCACGGAATTCGACGTCAACTACAGCTGGCAATTCGGTCGCGCGACGCGGCCGGGTTTCTGTGGTAGCCTGCTCGCCAACACGCGAGTTACGCTCGGCGCGAACAATGTGTTCAACGAGCTTCCGCCGTACGTCGGCAGCGGTCAGGGTTACAGTCTTTTCAACGACGCCCGCGGCCGGTTCGTCTACGTTTCCCTGCGCCGGCACTTCTGAGTAGCCCGCGCGGCTTTCTTCCTGCCACTGTCTCCACCCGATGAATAAACAAATCCGGCTGGTGATGGCGGGAGGGATCCTGGTGGGATGCGGTCTGGCGGCCGCGTGGGCGCGGCCGCTGGACATCCGGGACGAATTGCAGCGGCAGGCGCCCGCGGGCCAGCGGTTTTCCCCGGACGGCGCCCTGGTGGCGGTCACGCTCCGCCGGCTGGAGGGATTTGAACGGCATTGGAACCGCGCGGGGCGCGAGGATTCCGACGACAGCGTGCGGCGCAGCTCCGGGCAGCAGGTGCTGGTGATCGATGCGGCCGCGGAGCGCGTGCTCTATGCCTCCGATCCGGCCATCAGCGCCTTCGACCCGGTCTGGTCGCCGGACGGTCAGTCGCTCGCCTTTTGTGCGCGTGGCGCGGAGACCGGGGAGATTTGGATGTGGAATCGCCGCACCGGCGAGGTTCAGCGAGGCTTGGGTGAACTGGGCAATGCCCTCCTGTCGATTCGCGGGGTGTCGTTTCAACTGGCGGACGGCGGGAGCAAAGTGGTCGCGAAGATCAACTCGGCGCCGACGGAGGATAGCCCGGGTACGCGCTGGCGCCAGCGCCGCGATGAGGCGCCGGCCGCCGGCGCCACGTCCGGGGCGGCGTGGCAGCCCCTGGTGTTCAATGCGAACTTGGAATCCCCCGCGTCCGGCGCGCCGCCCGCACGTAATCCGCCCCCGCTGGCGTCCTCCCGTTATGAACTGGCTGCGTGGACCTTCGCGACCGGGGAGAAACGGATGATCGACACCGGAGGGATGGTCTATCACTCGAGTGTTTCACCCGATGGCGGGCGCGTCGCTTATTGGCGCTACCGCGGGTATGAGGAAATGCCGCGAATCGTTCATTTCTTCGACCTGCGGGTTTATGACTTCAAAACCGGCGAAAACCGCGAGCTCGCCGGCAACGTTCAATTGCAGCCGATGGAGGCGGCGCTGTCCTGGGCCCCGGATTCGCAGCAGATCGCCTATTATTCACACGCGACGACGGGCGCGGAGACCGTCACGGCGCGCACACTCTGGGTGGTGGATGTGACGGCGGGCGCACCCCGCCGGTTGGTCGATGGGCAAACCGACGGCCGCCTGACGGGCAGCGCGCCACTGTGGGCAAACGACAGCACCCGCTTTTGGGTGCTCGCGAAGGAAGGCCCACTCGAGGTGGAGCCGCGCTCCGGTGGGTTGATCCCGCTGCCGATGCCCGCGGCATTCACGGCCAGTGGAGTCATGGCCGCCGGCCAGGGCGGGCGGGTCTGGCTGAGTGCGGTCCGGCGTTCCGACGGCGGGGCGGTGGTCTTGAACTACGACGGGGCGACGCAGACCGCCGTCGTGACGTGGGAATTGCCGGCCGGCGCGGCGGGGCCGATCCTTTCCCCGGAGGGGAGCCGCCTGCTGTTTGTCCGGCAGGAGGCCGATGTCGCGCCCGGCCTCTGGCTTTGGGAACGCGCGGAGCCCGCGGCGCGGCCATTCGCGGGCCTGACGGTGCCGGCTGACGGGGTCGAACTGGGCAAGTCCCGGTTGATCGATTTTTATACCAGCGACGGCGTGAAGTTGAAAGCGGCGCTGCTGTTGCCACCGAACTATGACGGGAAGGCGCCGCTGCCGACGGTGGTGTGGGTTTATCCGGGCCGCCAGTCGCGCGCGGTCGATGTCTACGGACTCGGCGGCACGGGTCCGATGAACGCGCAGTTGTTGGCGAGCCGCGGGTATGCGGTGCTGAAGCCCGACTCGGTCATGAACGATGGCTGGCCGGTGGAGAGCCTGGCCCGCTCGATCCTCCCGGCCATCACCACGCTGATCAATCAAGGCATTGCCGATCCCGCGCGCATCGGGCTCTGGGGACACAGCCAGGGCGGCATGTCGACCGTGGCGCTGCTCACCCGCTCGACGATCTTCAAGGCGGCGGTCGTCAGCAACGGCTATTATAATCTTTTGAGCTTCTATGGGACCCTCGATCCGCGCGGACGCGACTACAGCGCGCACATTCTCGAGGAATATAACAACATCTTCACCACCCCGTGGAAAAACCAGCGCGTCTACCTGGAGAATTCGCCGGTGCTGAATCTCGACCGCGTCAAGACGCCGTTGCTGCTGACGGTTGGCCTCGGGGATTCGAGCGTAAATGGAGCGCAGGCGGAGGAAGTTTTTGTCGGTCTCAAGCGGCTGGGCACGAAGGTTTCGCTGGTGGAATATCCGGGCGGCACCCATGTGCCTTACGATTGGGAGACCAACCAGCAGGTTGATTATGCCACGCGGATGATCCGGTGGTTCGACGAGCACTTGAAAGCGAAGAGCCCGCAGGGTGGCATGCCCCTTGCAACCGGCGTTCGCTGATGAGCCACGCACCCCGGACATTCGCCCCAAGCATCCCTGGCTGGGGCTGCTTGGGAATCGCCCTCGCCCTGGCTGTGGGATGCGCGCGACGCGAGTCCGCGGACGCCGCCGGTGCCCGGGACCAGGTTCTCCAACAGGCACTCGCCGCGGAGCCAAGCGACCTGGATCCCCAGACGATTTTCGGCATCGGGGATTACGCCGTGGTTGGCTGCCTCAGCGAGGGATTGCTCGTGGGTTATCCCTCGCCGCCGTTTGACCGGCCCGGGGTGGCGGCATCATGGGAGATTTCCGCCGACCGGAAGATCTACCGCTTCCATCTGCGTCCCGAAGCGCGGTGGTCTGACGGGAAACCCGTCACGGCGGGGGATTTCGTGCGCTCGTACGAACGGATTCTGAATCCGGCGTTCGGCTCCGGCTACGCTTACATGCTGTACGTGATGGCCGGGGCCGAGGATTACCACTCGGGCCGGCTCGACGATTTTTCGCGCGTGGGCGTGCGGGCGCTGGACGAGCGGACCTTGCAAATCGAGCTGCGCCGGCCGCTGCCGTTTTTTCTCGAGATGCTCAGTCACTATGCGTGGCATCCCGTGCCCATTCATGTGGTGGAGAAATTCGGCGGACTGCGCACCCGTGGTTCGCGCTGGACGCGGCCCGGGAATTTCGTGGGCAACGGGCCCTTTGTGCTGAAGGACTGGAAACCGGGCCAGGTCCTCCTCGAGCGCAGCGACACCTATTGGAACCGCGCCCAGGTGCGGCTCGCCGGCATCCGCTTCCATCCGGTGGAAAACCTGGATGTTCAGGAGCGGATGTTTCGGGCGGGTCAATTGCACCGCACCACCGGCGTGCCCACTTCGCGGCTCGACGTCTGGAAGCGCGAGGGGCCGGGGGAGTTGATGATCGCGCCGGTGCTGGGGACCGCATTCATTCGCCTCAACGTCAACCGGCCGCCTTTCAACGATGAGCGCGTGCGCCGCGCCTTTGGGCTGGCGATCGACCGCGAAGCGCTGGCCACGTCGGTGGCGCGGGCGGGCCAGGTACCGGCCGGGCACCTGACACCGCCGGACTGCCAGGGTTATACGGCGCGCGCCGGGGTCCGCCTCGATGTTGCCGAGGCCCGACGTCTCCTCGCGGCGGCGGGTTACCCGGACGGCAGGGGATTTCCGGCGATCGAATATCTCTACGACACGGCGGATGCCAATCGCGAGATTGCCGAGGCCCTGCAGGAGATGTGGCGGGAAAATCTCGGCGTTTCGATCATCCTGCGAAATCAGGAATGGCGCGTGTATTTGTCCTCGGTCGCCACCGGCGACTACCAGATGGCGCGGGGGCGGTGGTATGCCGACTACATTGACCCGCATAACTTCCTGGATCTCTGGGTAAGCCAAAGCGGCAATAACCTGACCGGTTGGAAAAATCCCGCCTACGACCACCTGATCGATTCCGCCTTGGACGCCGCCGATAACCCGGCCCGTTACGAGATCTATCGTACGGCCGAGGATTTATTGCTCAGGGAGATGCCGGTCATTCCCCTCTACTTCATGACCCAGGCCGCGCTGGTCAAACGCGAGGTGAAAGGTTGGACCCCCAGCCCATATGGCACCTCGAGCTACCGGCTGATGTACCTTGAATAAACGATACCGGCCACGCCCGGGCCGATGCGAATGCGATATCAGGTTCCTACGGTTCCAATCTCAGGATCGTGCCCGACTCGGGTTCGACATCGTCAATGCTTCGCGGGCCCAATCCGACGAAAATGACGCCATGCAACCGTTCAAAGGAGAAGGGCGGAGCGTCGGCGGGAAAGGAGGCGATTCTCACCCAAGTCTTCAGGTCTTCGCTGGAAAATATTTCCCCGCGGAATTTCCGGCCTTCCGCGGCGATGGTCATGACGAGACATGAGCCCTCATCGATGACGATGTCCATGACATGAGCCTCTTTGAACGGTTCGATTAACCGGGCGGATTGGGTGGCGGCGGGCAGGAAAAACAGCGGACGTTTTTGCGGTTGGCCGCGTCCGTCCGCGAACAGGGTATCCCAACTCACGGTGTAAAGAGCGCCGCCGGCGAACGATTCCATACGCCGTGCCGTGATGCGACTGAGGGTTCGCAATCCCGGAAATAATTCCAGCGCGGTGCGCTCGAAACGACCCGATGTCGTGAGCACCCAGGCGCCGGAGGCAGCGTTGGCGGGCATGACCACGAGGCAGTCTCCGACCGGAGTTGCCTGGTGGAAGCGGTAGGCCTGGATCATGGCCGCGGCATCGCCGGCGAGTTTCTTCCACGTATCGCCGTTGTCCTCGGAGACAAAGAGCGCGGCGCCGGCGTTGGTTCCGGTGGTAACGTAAAGGCGACCGCGCCACTGGGCGGCGTCGAAACTGTGGATGGCATTCGGGAGCGTGCGCTTTTTGTCCAGTGTCCCTGGGCTGCGACATACAGGTTTCCGAAGTCCCAACCGTCGCGGGGGTCGATGTCCGGAACATACAGCTTGTTGTCCAAGGTTCGGAATCGCTGAACGCTTTCGCCGCAGATGACATATTCTGCGGCGAGCAGGGTTTTGTGGGCTGCATCGAGGCGGATGCTCCAAATCGGCGCCGGCCCGGTGTTTCGCTGCCAATCCCCGCTGCCCACGTAGAGGGTGTCGCCGAGACGATGCATGTCCCACGGCGTCCGCGAGAAAGTATCCCGGGCGTCGTTTGCCGGATAAACCTCCTTGCTGGGCGTCCCTTGTTTTATGGCGTGGGTCAAAAGCGTCGGGGCGTCCACCGTCGAACCAGGCCAGACGTCTTCACGGGCATCGGCCACCGAGAAACCCTGGGGCGTTGAGTTCGGGAACGAATGTGCGGTTCCGGCCGGGTCCACCAACCGTGCGGTCAAATGGTAACGCCCCCGGGGAAAGGTGGCCGCTGGAATCGAGAAGCTTCGCATCCGGCTGGCAGAGAACGGGACACGGACACTCCACGGCTGATGCGAGGAGGAATCCGCGGATGTCGCGGTGATTTCCACCTCGTAGGCGGGCATCCGGTTGGCCGTTTCGGCTTGTACACTGCGGGTTTGGATATCTTCGCCTTGAGGAGTCCATGTCCAGGTGACGAAGCCGCGGATTTCCTCCGAAGGTCGGGGAAAATGAGATTCCAAAATGAACTCCGGGACCAATTGCAATAATTCCTCTGTAGAGGAGGGCCCGGGCGATTCCGCCGCGAAAAAGCCAACGGGGGCTGCCAGCAAGAGAGCGATGCCTGCCACCGCAACCGCGAGGCGGGCCGCCAACCGGGGTCTTGAGAAATCCAAGGGCGTGGCTTCCACGTGAGGAGCGATCAATCGAGCCACAGTAGCCTCTTCCGATTCCCGCGGAATCCGACTAAAGTCTGAATGAGCCCGAGGGGCAGATGCTTTGGCTTTAAACTCCAACTAGGATTCTGACTTACAGATGACCGATGCGAGTGGCTCCCGCGCGGGGACGACGAGGTGAACCTGAAGTCCCGGCAGACGGCGGAACTGGCGGTCGGTCGTCACCACCGGCAGCCCTTGTTCCAAGGCATGTGCGGCGACCCAACAGATGCATTCGGGCACCGGCTGGTGGCGGGCCTGCAGGTCGGCGCGCAACTGCGCGCACAGGTCGGGAGTGCGGGTGGTGGGAATCAGCGTTTCAAAGGGCGCGAGGAAGAGCCGCGCAGCCAGGAGGGTGGAGTCCTCGACGCGCGACTGGAACAGGCCGAACAGGTATTCACCGGCCACCTGCGGGCAGATCACGGGCGGAAAGAGCTTGAGGGCGAGCGCTTCCACGCGCCGGTTCCGCCGCCTCAGGAGTTCCAGGGCTCCGGTGTCAAACAGGGCCGGCACGCGTCGCTGCGCTGGCCCGGGTGGTGGAGAGGTTCTTCAGCAGCCAGTCGCCGGAACGATCGAGTTCCGCGTTGGCTGGACGCGCCCAGAAAACCTTGTTGGCCGAAGTGACTTTCATCGGCGAACGGGGTCGGGCCTTGGAGGGCGTCGCGTTGGACACGCAGGGAGAAAATCACCCGCGACCACGCGGCTCAAGAAAAACAAAAAGGCGGCCGTCGAAACGGCCGCCTGAATTTAGGTGGCAGATCGCTTACGCGATTGCCGAGGCGCTCTTCGAAACGAACTCGCGGATGACTTCCGCGCGCTCGGTCGCATGGCGTTCCTCCTCGACCTCGTCGGCGGTGCGGATCTTGTTGTGGCTCTGCATTTGCCGGCGGATCTTGGCGAGGGCGAGGTACTCGAGCTGGCGGATGCGTTCGCGGGTGACCTTGAACTTCTTGCCCACCTCCTCGAGCGTGAGCTCTTTCTGCCCCTCGAGACCGAAGCGCAGCTTGATGATGCTGGCCTCGCGCGGATCGAGCGAGTTCACCATCTTGCTGAGGTCCTCCTTGAGGTTCTTGTCGCCGAGGCCCTCGTAGGGGCTGACGGCGGCGTCATCGCCGACCAGGTCGCCGAGCGTCGCGGAACCATCATCCTCGCCGACAGGCGCATCGAGCGACGCCGGGCGGACGCTGACGGTCTTGAGCAAAGCGACCTTGGCGGTCGGGATCTGCAACTCCGCCGCGATCTCCTCGTTCTCGGGTTCTCGGCCCAGCTCGTCGGTGAGCTTGGCGATCATCTTCCGCATGCGGGAGATCTTGTCGACCAAGTGAACCGGCAGGCGGATGGTCTTCGATTGGTTCGCGAGGGCGCGTTTCATCGACTGCTTGATCCACCAGGCGGCGTATGTGGAGAGCTTGCCGCCCTTGGCGGGATCGAAGCGTTCCACGGCCTTGATGAGGCCCAGGTTGCCCTCGCTGATGAGGTCCATGAGGGGCAGGCCCATCTGGTTGTAATCGTAGGCGATCTTCACCACGAGGCGCAGGTTGGCCTTGATCATGTGATCCCGGGCCGCCTTGTCGCCCTTCTTGATGCGGGCGGCGAGTTGGATCTCCTCGGCGATGGTAAGCAGCGGCGTCTGGCGAATCTCGTTCAGGTAAAGCTGGAGATTGGAACGCTCATCGCGGCGGTCGACCGGCGAGGCTTGGTCGAACTGGGACAGTGGCGCCGCGGCAGACTTGATCTCGGGACGAATGGAAAGGCCTTCTTCGGGGGAAGGAATGGTGACGGGGGCCGACGCGCGATCTGCAGGCATCGCGACTGCAGCCGACGTGGAGCGGAGAGTCTTTTTGCGATTAGGCATGGGATTGATGTTCAGACGTTGAGCCAAGTGGGACATTGCCCCGCGCTCTTTGCATTTTAGATGCCCAAAGGCGGAAGGAAATTCCCCAGACCACTGTTCTGACCCAAATTACGCGGCTGTGTGCCGCAAAGACGCTCAGGACGTCAGCTTATCCGCCAAACTAATCGCCTTAAACAGGGCGGAAGCCTTGTTGATGGTCTCCTGATACTCGGCCGTGGGGACCGAATCCGCGACCACTCCCGCGCCCGCCTGGATGTGGACTTTACCGTCCTTAACCAATGCAGTGCGGAGAGTTATGCATGAGTCTAAATTGCCGTCGTAGCTGAAATAACCCAAGGCGCCGGCGTAGCTGCCGCGTTGGGTGCCCTCCATTTTCGAAATTAGTTGCATGGCACGCACTTTTGGGGCGCCGCTGACCGTTCCGGCGGGAAAGGTGGCCCTCATCAGGTCGAAAGCGGAGCGTTCTGGCGCAAGTTGTCCCTCCACCTGTGACACAATGTGCATCACATGGGAGTACCGCTCGATGGTCATGTACTCGGGAACCTTGATGGTGCCGTAGGAGCAAACCCGCCCGATGTCGTTGCGCGCGAGGTCCACGAGCATCAGGTGCTCGGCGCGTTCCTTCTCGTCGGCCAGCAAATCCTTTTCGAAGGCGATGTCCTCGGCGACGGTCTTGCCGCGCGGCCGCGTGCCGGCGATCGGCCGGATCTCGACTTTCCGGCCGGTGAGCCGCACGTGCACCTCGGGAGAGGCGCCGACAAGGGCGAAGTCCGGCGTTTCCAAGAGAAACATGTAGGGCGACGGATTGACCGTGCGCAGTGCCCGGTAGAGATCGAGGGGCGATTGCTTGAAATCCCGAGAGAACCGCTGGGAAAGCACGATCTGGAAAATGTCACCGGCCCGGATGAACTCCTTGGAGTCGTCGACCATCTTCTCGAAAGCCTCCTTCGTGAAATTGCCGGGGGGAACCTGCACCGGGCCGCTGTCGCCGAGCGTCGATGACGTCAGCGGAGTGGGCCGCGCCAGCGCGGCTTGCATGCGCTGCAACTCGGCGCAGGCGGCCTCATAGGCGCGGCCGGCATCGTCGCCCACGTGCGCGTTGACGATCAGGCGCATCGTCTGGTGGGCGCGGTCGAAGGCCAGGACCGAGTCGCACATCATGAACCACATCATCGGCACGCCCAGTTCGTCGCGGGCGGCGAGGGGCACGCTCTTTTCAACGCTGTGGATGAATTCGTAGCCGAGGTAGCCGACGGCCCCGCCGGTGAACGGCGGCAGCCCCGGCACCGCCACGGGCGTGTAGGCCGCCAACTCGCGCTGCAGGGCCGCCAGCGGATCGGGCTCGCCCGGCCCCGCCTGGAAGATGCGCCGGGGATTGCACCCGATGAAACTGTAGCGCGAGACGTTTTCCCCGCCCTCGACCGACTCGAGCAGGAAGGCCGGACCCGGGCCGCGCAGCTTGGCGTAGGCCGACACCGGCGTTTCCAAATCGGCGAGCAAGTCGGCCCGGACCGGGACGACATTGCCTTGTCTGCTCAGGCGCAGGAACTCCTCGCGGGTCGGAACTACTTGCATGGTCACTCGACTGTGACGGATTTCGCCAGATTGCGAGGCTTGTCCACGTCACGGTTGAGTTCGACCGCGATATAATAGCTCAGCAACTGTACCGGCACGGTGGCCACGATCGGCAACACGGCCTCGTGGCATTCCGGGATGCGGATGACGTCGTCCGCCAGGCCAGCCGGCAAATCGCAGTTGTCGGTCGCGACGGCGATGATCTTCCCCTTGCGCGCCTTGATCTCCTGCATCGAGGAGACGATCTTGTTGAACATCTCGCCGGACGACACGAAGAACACCGACGGGCATTGTTCGCTGATGAGGGCGATCGGGCCATGTTTCATCTCCGCGGCGGGATAACCCTCGGCGTGGATGTAGGAAATTTCCTTGAGCTTGAGCGAGCCCTCCAAGGCCACGGGGAACAGCGACAGGCGTCCCAGGAAGAGGAAGTCGTGATAGTGGGCGTAGCGCCGGGCGATTTCCTTGATGTGGGGAGCCTGCTTCAGCGCCTGCCGCACCAGGTCGGGCACGCCTTTCAGGGCCTTCACCATCTCGGTGCCTTCGCTGAAGCTCATGTCCCGCATGCGGCCGACGTAAAGCGCCAGCATGGCGGAGACCAGCAGTTGCGAGGTGAACGCCTTGGTGGAGGCGACGCCGATTTCCGGGCCGACGTGCTGGTAAACGCCGCCGTCCGCCTCGCGGGCGATGGTGGAGCCGACGACATTGTTGATCGCGAGCACCTTGTAGCCCTTGCGCTTGGCTTCGCGCATCGCTGCCAGGGTGTCGATCGTCTCGCCCGACTGGCTGACGGTGAAGAACAGCGTGTTGCTGCCGAGGGGCATGTTCCGGTAGCGGAATTCGGACGCGTAATCGACCTCCACCGGCACGCGGGCGAAGCGCTCGATCAAGTGTTCGGCCACGAGGCAGGCGTGCCACGCGCTGCCGCAGGCGAGGAAATGAAACCGGTCCGTGCGGCGCAAATCCACGGCGGAGATGTTGAGGCCGCCGAACTGGGCCGTGCTGCCATCCTCGGAAAAGCGGCCGCGCATCGTGTTCTCCAGCGCGGCCGGCTGCTCGAAGATCTCCTTTTCCATGAAGTGCGCGTGGCCGTTGAGTTCGGAGTCCTCGATCTTCCACGTGATCTTGTCGACGATCGGCGACACGTCCTCGGACTCGAGCGTGGTGATCGAGAAATTCGCGTCGGTCATGTGCAGCACCTCGCCGTCCTTGAGGTACACGACATTCTGGGTGCGGCTGATGATGGCCGAGACGTCGCTCGCCAGCATCAGCTCGCCGTCGCCGACGCCGAGGATCAGCGGCGAACCCTTGCGCGCGGAAACGATTTCCGCCGGGCAGTCGCCGCACATCACGGCGATGCCGTAGGTGCCTTCCACGTGGCGCAGGGACTTGCGGACCGATTCCAGGAAGCGGTTGCCCTCCCGGGTCGCCGGTTCCTTTTGGTAGTGATAGGCGATCAGGTTGCAGAGCACCTCGGTGTCGGTCTCGGACTGGAACGCATAGCCCTTGGTGAGCAGGAACGTTTTGATCTTGGCGTAGTTTTCGATGACGCCGTTGTGGATCAGGGCGATTTTTCCATCGCTGCTGATGTGGGGGTGGGCGTTGGCGTCGGTGACGCCGCCATGCGTGGCCCAGCGCGTGTGGCCGATGCCGGTGGTGCCGGCGATCTTCTGGGCGGAGGTGGCCTTGATCAGCCCGTCGACGCGCCCGATCCTTTTGGCGACCTCGAAGCGGCCGGATTGCTGGATGGCAACCCCCGCGGAATCATAGCCGCGATACTCGAGGCGCTTGAGCCCCTCGAGGATGATTGCTGATGCCTTTTGCTTGCCGATGTAGCCAACGATGCCGCACATATAAGTTGCGATTTCTATTGGCCTTCTAACTATATCGCAAGGAATTACAGCTGGAGCATTCACCCCATGGCCGAACCTAAAAAAGTTTTATCCGTCATCATGGGAGGTGGCCGCGGCACGCGGCTTTTCCCCCTCACCAAGGAGCGCTGCAAGCCGGCGGTGCCGCTGGCCGGCAAGTACCGGCTGGTCGACATCCCGATCAGCAATTGCCTGAACTCCGGCTTCAACCGGATCTTCCTGCTCTCCCAATTCCTCACCGCGTCGCTCCACCGGCACATCCAGAAGAGTTTCCAATTCGACCCGTTCAACGCGGGCTTCATCGACATCCTCTCCGCCGAGCAGACCGAGAAGAGCAGCGCCTGGTATGAAGGCACCGCCGATGCCGTGCGCCGCAACCTGGTTCATTTCAACAGCCATCCCTACGAATATATCCTGATCCTCTCCGGCGATCAGCTGTACCGGATGGATTTCAGCGCGATCATTGACCAGCACATCGCGACGAAAGCCGACGTGACGATTGCCGCGATCCCGTTCCCGGTCTCCAAGGTGGAGGGTCTCGGCCTGATGCGGGTGAACGACGACCTCACGGTTTCCGAATTCGTCGAGAAGCCCAAGGACCCTGCGGTCATCCAGGGGCTGACGATGAGCGCCGCACTCGAGGCGAAATTGTCGCCCTCCACGGAGAAGCGCTGCCTCGCCTCGATGGGCATCTATGTGTTCAGCCGCGAGGTGCTGCACCGCGCGCTCGACAACAACATGAAGGATTTCGGCAAGGAGGTCATCCCCGGCCTGCTCGGGAACTCCAAGCTCTGCAGTTATATTTTCGAAGGCTATTGGGAGGACATCGGCACGGTGAAGGCGTTCTTCGACGCCAACCTCGCGCTCGCGCAGCCGCTGCCGCCTTTCAATTTCTTCGACGCCACTGCGCCGATCTACACGCACCAGGGCTACCTGCCGGCCTCCAAGGTCAACAAGTGCGCCATCGACCACGTCATCATCGGCGACGGCTGCCTGGTGACGGACTCGACGCTCAAGCATT
Source organism: uncultured Oleiharenicola sp. (assembly GCA_964515595.1). Classification (GTDB taxonomy): domain Bacteria; phylum Verrucomicrobiota; class Verrucomicrobiia; order Opitutales; family Opitutaceae; genus Lacunisphaera. The sequence goes on from CAZEUN010000014.1 coordinate 65,894, forward strand.
GCGTCATCGGCATCCGTTCAATCCTCGGCGAGAATTCCAATTTTCTCGATGTCGTCATGATGGGCGCGGATTACTACCAGACGGAAAAGGACGTCGCGGCCGACCGCGCGCGCAACCACCCGACGGTGGGCGTGGGCCGCAACTGCCGCATCCAGCATGCGATCATCGACAAGAACGCCCGCATCGGCGACGGCGTGGTGCTGTCACCGGAAGGCAAGGCCGACGGCGACTATCCCCATGGCATCGTGATCCGCGACGGCATCCTCTGCGTCACGAAAGGCGCGGTGATCCCGTCAGGCTTTGTGCTCTAACCGGCGGCGGGCCCGGGCGATCAACACCACGCCCGCGGCCACCAGGAAGCCCGAGTAGAAAATTCCGCGGCTCACGCCGAGGATGAGCCCGGCGTCGGGCTCGCGGTAAACCTCGCAGAGCGTCCGCGCCAGCGCGTAGACGACGAGGAATTCCCCGGTCAATCCGCCGGGCGCCCGGCGTTCGGGACGCGCCACGTCGGCTTTCCAAAACCGCCACTGCAGGTAGGCGAACAACACGAGTCCCTCGAGCGTCGCCTCATAAAGTTGGGAGGGATGACGCGGATCCGGGCCGCCGCCGGTGTGGCTGAAGATCACGGCCCAGGGCACGTCGGTCACCTTGCCCCACAGTTCGCCGTTGATGAAGTTGGCGATGCGCCCGCAGAACAGGCCGATCGGCACCGTGGTGAGGACGAGGTCGCTCACGTGCAGCATGCTTTCCGGGCGCCGGCGCGTAAACCACCACAACGCCACCGCCACGCCGGCCATGCCGCCGTGACTCGCCATGCCGCCGTCCCACACGCGAAACAGAATCAGCGGGTCGCTGAAAAGCGCCGCCGGCTGGTAGAGCAGAAAATACCCGACGCGTCCGCCGACAATCACGCCCGCCACGAGCGCGGTCAGCAGGTCGAAGATCGCCGTCGTATCCAGCGTGCTGCGCCCCGCGCGATGATACTGCCGCAGCAGCCACCCGGCGCCGACAAAGCCCGCCAGGTAGGCCAGCCCGTACCAGCGAAGGCCGAAATTGCCGCTGAATTGGATCAGGAACGGGCTGAGGTCGTGGGTCCAGTAGGCGAGCATGGCGGCGGACAGAGGACGGAAGAAAGAGGAAGGGAGACGGGCGACACAATTTCTTTCGCTCCGCTCCGGTTGTCTCTAATGTCGGCGGTGGACGGGCAATCTTTCCTTGCCCGTGCCCAGTGGCCGCCACTTAGTCGTGGGTGATGAGTCTTCCCCAGACAACCCCCCTCAACGCCTTCCATCGCGCCCATGGCGGCCGGATGGTGGACTTCGCCGGCTGGGATATGCCGGTGCAATACAAGAGCATCCTCGAGGAGCACAAGGCGGTGCGCGCGCGCTGCGGGTTGTTCGACGTGAGCCACATGGGCGAGGCTGACGTGAAGGGTCCGGAAGCCCTCAAGTTTCTCCAGCACCTCGTCACCAACGACTGCAGCAAGCTCTTCCCGGGCCGCGTGCTTTATACAGTCATGTGTTACCCGCACGGCGGCGTGGTGGACGACCTGCTCGTCTACATGCGCGGCGAGGGCGATTACCTGCTCTGCATCAATGCCGGCAACATTGCCAAGGACATCGCGTGGATCCAGGAGCAGGCCCGGGGCTTTCAGGTCACGGTGACGGACCGTTCGGCGGACTACGCGCAGCTCGCGATCCAGGGACCGGCGGCCACGGCGTTGGTGCAGACGCTGACCAAGACCGACCTCGGCGGCGTTAAGTACTACCATTTCACCGACGGTGAGGTGGCCGGCGTCAAATGCATCATCTCGCGGACCGGCTACACCGGGGAGGATGGCGTGGAGCTGTATTGCGCCGCCGCCGAGGGCGTGCGCCTCGCCGAGGCCGTGGTCGCGGCGGGCGGACCGTTCGGGCTCGAGTTGGCGGGGTTGGGCGCGCGGGATTCGCTGCGCCTGGAGGCGGGATTCCCGCTCTATGGCCACGAGATCACCGATCAGATCACGCCGATTACGGCGGGCCTCGGCTGGGTGGTGAAGTTCGACAAGGGGCCGTTCATTGGCTCCGACGTGCTGAAGGCGGAGAAGGAAAAGGGCTCCGCAAAAAAGATCGTGTTCTTCAAAACCGGCGACCGCCGCATCGTGCGCGCGGGAGCGCCCGTGCTCGGCACCGGGGGCGGGGAGGTGGGCGTGGTCGTTTCGGGCACTCTGTCCCCGCTGCTCAATGAAGCCATCGGGTCGGCGCTCGTCGACGCGGTCGCGGCCAAGGGCGACCTGCAGGTCGATATCCGTGGCGCCAAACTGAATTTGCACCTCGTCAAGCCACCCTTCGTCCCGCTAAAGAAGAGTTGATTTTCCGGCTGTGGGCGGGGCTTGACGACCCGGCCCCGGACGACCGAATTGCGGGATAAACCCGCGCCTTCATCACACCTTTCCTCATGAGCAACATCCCCGCAGAGCTGCGTTACGCCAAATCCCATGAATGGTTGAAAGCCGCCCCCGATGGCACGGCGCTGGTCGGCATCACCGACTACGCCCAGAGCAGCCTCGGCGACATCACCTTTGCACAACTGCCGAAGGTCGGCGCCACGCTGAAGGCCGGCGAGGCCTTCGGGGTGGTCGAGTCCGTGAAGGCGGCCTCCGACGTGTATGCGCCGGTGTCCGGCACGGTCGTCGAGGTCAACAAGGCCCTCGATGCCAATCCGGAAAAACTCAACCAATCCCCTTATGCCGATGGCTGGATGATGAAGCTCAAGCTGACCAACCCCGCCGAGGCGGCCAGCCTCCTCGATGCCGCGGATTACGGCAAGCTCACCGGCTGAGAACGCGTGCTTCTCCGGATGCCAATGCCTGTCCGTCACCTGCTCGTTTTTTCCGGCCTGCTGCTGATGGCGTTTGCGTCCGGTTGTGGCAAGAAAAGCTCGGTCGTCGCGAAGGCCGCGGGCGAGCAGATCCAGCCGGTGGAGGTCACCAATATCACGCGGCGCGATCTGGTCGAATCCCTCTCGCTCGTCGGTTCCCTCGCGGCCAATGAAAGCGCCCAATTGCGCGCGGAAATCGCGGGCCAGGTTCGCGCTGTGCAGTTTCAGGAGGGCGACCACGTCACCAAGGGCCAGGTGCTGGTCCGGATCGACGATGCCGAGTTGCGGGCCCAGCTGGCCCAAGCGGAGGCGACGTTCCATCTGGCCGGGTTGAACCTGAAGCGAAGCGCGAACCTGACCGAGGCCAAGTCGATGTCGCAGGCCGAGGCGGATCGCGTCCTCTCGGAACATGCCTCCGCCGAGGCGGCCCTGTCGCTCCTGCACGTGCGGCTGGCCAAGACGGAAATCAAGGCGCCGTTCGACGGCGTCGTGGGGGCGCGCACCATTTCCCCGGGCGACTACATCACCGCCGCCACGGTCATCACGACCCTGGATGATCTCAGCCGGATGAAGATCGAGTTCCAGGTCCCGGAACGCTTCCTGGCGAAGGTCAGCGCCGGCGCCAAGTTTGTCGTCTCCTCGCGGTCCGACTCCGGCGGTCCGGTCCGGCAGATCCCGGGGGAAGTCTACTTCGTCAGCTCGTCCATCGATCGCACCACCCGCGCCAGCCAGGTCAAGGGCTTCCTGAGCGACGTGCCCCGGGAGTTGCGGCCGGGGATGTTCGCCAACGTCAGCCTGGTGCTTTCCGTCCGGCCGAACGCCCTGACCGTGCCCGAAGGCGCCATCCTCACGACTCCGCGGGGCACCCAGATCATCGTCGTGCGGGATGACCAGGGCGCGAAGGTGGCGGATTTTGTCGGCGTGAAACTCGGCCTGCGCTCGCGGGGCTTGGTGGAGATCGACCCCGGGAGTGCCGCGCTCAGTGACGGCCAGGCGGTCGTGGCCTCCGGCGTGGGTGCGCTGATCCTTTTCCCCGGCGCGAAACTCGAACCGCGCCCGCAGAAGGAACAGTTCCGCATCGGCGGGGGGAATTAGCCGCGCATGGTCCTGTCCGACCTCTCCATCAAGCGCCCGGTCATCTGCCTGGTCGCCTCCATCCTGATCCTGCTGGTCGGCGGCCTGGCGTTCAAGCGGCTGCCGGTGCGCGAGTACCCGAGCACCGACTCCCCCGTGGTGTCGGTCGAGACGAGCTATCCCGGCGCGTCCGCCGAGGTGATGGAATCCAAGATCACCGAGCCGCTCGAAAAGGAGCTCTCCTCCATCGACGGCATCCGCGTGTTGCGCTCCTCCTCGTCCGAGCAGCGCTCCCAGATTTCCATCGAGTTCAACCTCAACCGCGACATCAGCGACGCGGCCAACGACGTGCGCGACCGCGTGGCGCGCGCGCGCAACCGCCTGCCGCTCGAGATCCAGGAACCGCAGATCAGCAAGACCGACGCCGACGCCAACCCGATCATGAGCATCTCGTTCACCTCGGAGCGTTACACGCGCCTCGAGCTGTACGACTTTGTCGAGCGCTACGCCCTGCAGCGCGTGCAGACCATCCCGGGGGTCGGCACCGTGCAGATCCGCGGACCGCGCTATGCCATGCGCCTGTGGGTCGACTCCGACCGGCTCGCCGCCTACGGGCTGACCGCGAACGACATCGAGCGGGCCCTCCGCCAGCAGAACGTGGAAATTCCCGGCGGACGCATCGAGTCGTCCGCGCGGGAATTCACGGTGCGGGTCCAGGGCAACATGGCCGAGGTGGCCGATTTTGAAAACCTCGTGCTCGCGACCCGCGGCGATTACCAGGTGAAGTTCGCCGACGTCGGGCGCGTGGAACTCGGATCGGATGACTACCGCAACGTCGCGTTTTTCAAGACGCTGCCCTCCGTGAGCCTCTCCATCCAGCGCCAGGCCCAGGCCAATCTCCTTGAACTGGTCAACGGCATCAAGGCCCAGCTGAACATCATCCGCGCCGAGGTGCCGCCGGGCGTGAATGTGGACGTAAGCTACGATACCAGCACGTTTGTCGAGCGCTCGGTCGGCGAGGTCTATGTCACCCTGTGGGAGGCCTCCGTGCTGGTGGTGCTCATGATCTTCCTGTTCCTGCGCAACTGGCGCGCCACCTTCATTCCCCTGTTGGCCATCCCGGTTTCGCTGGTCGGCACCTTCGCGGTCATGAACTGGATCGGCTTCACGCTGAACATTCTCACGTTGCTGGCCCTGGTGCTGGCGGTCGGACTCGTCGTGGACGACGCCATCGTCGTGCTCGAGAACATCTACCGCCGCATCGAGGAGGGCGAGCCGCCGCTGCATGCCGCCATTTATGGCGCCCGCCAGGTGGCCTTCGCCGTGATCGCGACGACGCTCACGCTCGTGGCGGTGTTCGTGCCGGTGGCGTTTCAGTCGGGCCAGACCGGCCGCCTCTTCTTCGAATTCGGCCTGACGCTGGCGGTCTCGGTGCTGGTCTCGGCCTTCGTGGCCCTGACGCTGACGCCCATGCTCTGCTCGCGCATGCTCACGCGAAAAATGAAGGACGGGCACGTCGTGCACGGCTGGTTCTACGAGAAAACCGAGCCGTTCTTCGCGTGGGTCAATGGCCGCTATGCCGCCGCCCTCCGCGGGGCGCTGCGCTGGCGCTGGGCGGTGCTCACGGTCGCGGCGCTTTTCGCCGCCGGCGGCCTCTATCTTTATACCCAGCTGCAGCGGGAGCTGACGCCGATCGAGGATCGCGGCATTTTCCAGTCCCAGTTCATCGCCCCGGTCGGGTCCTCGTTCGACTACAACGTCAGCTACATGCTCGACCTCGAGAAGCTGATCCGCGAGGTGCCCGAGGTGGACCGGACATTCGTGCGCTCCGGCGACGGCCGGGCGTTCATCTTCACGACCCTCCGGCCCTGGGAGGAACGCAAGCGCAAGACCCAGGAAATCATCGCGGAACTGCGGCGCAAAATGCAGCAGACCATCACCGGCGGCCAGGCGTTTCCGTCGCCGGTCCGGCCGCTCAGTTCGCGGGGCAGTTCGACGGGCATCGCGATGGTTTTGCAAGGGAGCGATTTCCGGCAGCTGCAGGCGCTCGGCACCCAGATGCTCGACGAAATGCGCAAGAGCGGGATGTTCTTCCAGCCCCGGTTGGATCCTTCCCCCGCCAAGCCGCAGCTCGAAGTGCGCATCGACCGGGATCGCGCGGCCGACCTCCGGATTCCCGTCTCGGACATCGCTTCCTCCCTCGAAACGCTGTTTGGCGGGCGGCGCGTGACTTCCTTCCAGCGCGGCAACCAGCAGTACGACGTGATGGTGCAGGTGGCGAATGCTGACCGCTCCACGCCTTCGGACCTGAGCCGGCTTTACGTGCGTTCGCAAACCGGCGGCACCTCCGCGGTCGGCCCGTCCAGTGGCAACCTGGTCCAGCTCTCCAACCTGGTGAGTTACACGGAGGGCGTGGTGCCTGAAAATTACCCGCATTTCAACCGGCTGCGCTCCGTCACCATTTCCGGCCAGCTCACGGGGGCCTATACGATCGGCGATGGGGTGGCCTTTCTGCGGCAGAAAGCCGCGGCGGTGCTGCCCGGCGGTTACAGCTACACGTGGGACGGCGAGACCCGGGATTTCATCGAGAGCGCGAACGACACGTACATCCTGTTCGGCCTGGCGCTCGTCTTCACCTTCCTGATCCTGGCCGCACAATTCGAATCGTGGGTGCACCCAGTGACCATCTTTACCGGCGTGATCCTCGCCGTGGCCGGGGGCGTGCTCTCGCTCTATTGCACGCGGTTCTGGGGCGTGGCGATGACGGACAACATCTTTTCCCGGTTTGGGTTGATCATGCTCATCGGCTTGGTGGCCAAGAACGGCATCCTGATCGTCGAATTCGCGAACCAGCTCCAACTCGAGGGCAAAAACGCCTTCGACGCCGCTTACGAGGCGGCCACCGTGCGTTTCCGCCCCATCCTCATGACCGCGATCGCGACGGTGCTGGGCGCCGTGCCGATTGCCTTTGCGACCGGGGCGGGCGCCGAGACGCGCAACCCGCTCGGCCTGGTCGTCGTCGGCGGCCTGAGCATCGCCACCTTCATGACCCTGTTTGTGATTCCCATCGTGTACGTCGTGGTCGATGCTGCCTGCGTGAAGCTCACGGGCAAATCGAGCGCTCATGGCCTGCGCAAGGCGCAGGAAATCGAGCGGGAAACCGCCGGGGTCGTGCCGGAAGCGGCACACGCCAAATGAACCGCGCGACTTTCAGTTTGCTGGCCGGGTTGCTGGTGCTCGCTCCCGTCCCTGGCTCCAGGGCTGCAGTGCCGGCCGCCACCCGGGCCGACGAAATCCAGCAGGCGCAGGCCGCCCTGGCGGATTTGCGCGCGCGTTATGGCGACCAGCATCCCCGCCTGACGGAAGCGCGGTTGCGCGCCGCGGTCTGGCAGCGCTTCGAAAAGGAAAGGCGCCAAGAGCCGCTGGTCCTGCAGCGCGCCTGGGTGGAGCGCGATGTGTTGCGCCTGCGTTATCTCGAGAAGCATCCCGCCTTCCTGGCGCAACAAGCCCGGGTCGCGGCCATGGAGGCGCAGTGGGTGAGTGCTCCCGGCTGCCCGGACGTCCTCCTCGAAGCCGTCGGCGAACAGGCCGCGCTCGGCACGCACCTCGGCGAGAATCATCCCAAGTACCTGGACCAGTCCCGCAAGGTGGCTGCCTTGCGCAAGCACCTGCTCGCGCCGGGGACGGCCAGCGCGGAACTGCGGCTGGCGCGGGCCATGCAGGAATACTACAGCGCCCGCTATGCGGAGAATCACCCGAAGCTGCAGGAACTCGCGGCGCAGGTGAAGGCGCTGGAGCAGCAGAAATGAGTAGCTGAACGCGTAAGGGGTAAGTGACAGCAACTCCCTCGCACTTCAGGTGACAGCAACCCCCACGCATTGAGAGACGGAACGAGCGCGGGGGCGGAGGAGCGCGGAGCGCTCCGGAGCGCCCGCGCTCGTTCCGTGAGGTTGGAAGAGTTGTAGTGTGAAGATGGCAAAAAAAACGTCAGGGAGCAGTTGCGTCGCGCGATGGTGACCGCGGTGCGCCGCGGCTCGAGTTTAGCCCACCGCCTGGTTCGCTGCGAATGGCAGCTCTCCCCGCCCTCACTGCGGATCTTCGCCCTTCATCGTCGCCACCCCAACCACCAGCCTCTGCTCCTGCGTCTAAACTGGAAACTCCACCTCGCCGCTTGGTTTTCCGCTCGCCGCTAAATGCCACTTTTTCACCTGGTTTAGTGCGTGGGGGTTACTGTCACTTGCCCCGTAAGCGTTTGGCAGATTGCGGGCGGGCCAAACGCTCACGCGTTCGGCTACGGGATCAGGGAAAAAAACATCGCCGCACGGTGAGGTGCGGCGATGTTTGGGACTGTAGGGGCGCCGCTGGTCGGCGCCCTTTTGCGGGCGCGGGCGTCGGCAAGCGACGCCCCTACGAAAGATCCAAAGCAAACAGTAATTGTGTACGGTGGTCGCCGGTTTTCACACCGGCGAAAGAGGGCGGGATAGAATCGATGCCCACCAAAAAAAATCGCCGCACGGTGAGGTGCGGCGATGAAATGAAACGGGCGGCCGGGGCTTACTTCGAGTTCTTGGCGGCCTTCTGGCGGGCGGCGTTGTTGAGGATGCGCTTGCGGAGACGCAGGTTCTTCGGCGTGACCTCCACCAGCTCGTCGGCGGCGATGTATTCGATCGCGCGCTCGAGGGAGAGCTTCGAGGCCGGGGTCAGGCCGGTGGCGACACCGGAACCCTGCGAACGGAAGTTGGTCAGCTGCTTCTCGCGGACGGCGTTGATGGCGATGTCCTCGTTGCGAGGATTCTCGCCGACGATCATGCCTTCATAGATCTGCTCGCCGGGATTGACGAAGAGCTTGCCGCGCTCCTGACACATGACCAGGGCGTAGCCGGTGGTCTCACCGGCCTCGGTCGCGATGAGCGTGCCGGTGATGCGGGTGAGCACCTCTCCGGCATACGGGCCGTATTCCTTGAACAAATGGCTGAGCACGCCGCGGCCGCTGGTGGCGTTGACGACGTCGATTTCCATGCCGATCAGGCCGCGCGTGGTGATGACGGCCTCGAGCATCGTGGAGTGCGCGAGCTTCTCCATGTTGGTCAGGCGGCCCTTGCGGTTGGCGAGGTTCTGCATGATGGCGCCGACGCACTCGTCGGGCACCTCGATCCAGACGGTCTCGTAGGGCTCGAGGCGCTCGCCGTTCTCGCCCTTCTTCTCGATCACGGTCGGGCGGGACACGAGAAGCTCGAAGCCCTCGCGGCGCATCGTCTCGACCAGCACGGCCACCTGCATGGCGCCGCGGGCCTTGACGTTGAAGATGCCGGCCTTGTCGGAGTCCTCGATCTGGATGGAAACGTTGATCTTCAACTCGCGCATCAGGCGCTCGCGCAGCTGGCGGGAGGTGACGAGCTTGCCTTCCTGGCCGACGAGCGGGCCGTCGTTGACGCAGAACTGCATCTCGAGGGTCGGCGGGTCGATCTGGGTGAAGGGGAGGGCGTGCTGCTCCTCGCTGACGGCGAGCGTGTCGCCGATGTCGACATCCTCGAAGCCCGAGAGGCCCACGATGTTGCCGGCGACGGCCGTCTCGACCTCGCGCTGGCCCAGGCCGGTGAATTCGAAAACCTTGGTGATCTTGGCGCGCACCTTCTTGCCGCCCTCGGCATGGCGGACGACGAAGACCGGGTCGCCGACCTTGGCGACGCCGCCGAGGATCTTGCCGACCGCGATGCGGCCGACGTAGTCGCTCCAATCGATGTTGGAGACGAGCATGTGGAAGGGCTCCTCCGGCTTGGCGAACGGCGGCGGGACGTGGTTGATGATCGTCTCGAAGAGGGGCGTCATGTCCTTCTTCTCCTCGCCGAGGTGATACATCATGTAGCCGTCGCGGCCGGAACCGTAGACGACGGGGGCGTCGAACTGCTCCTCGGTGGCGTTGAGCTCCATCAGGAGCTCGAGCACCTTGTCGTACATCTTGGCCGGGTCCGCATTCTCGCGGTCGATCTTGTTGATGACGATGACGACCTTGAGGCCGTGGGCCAGCGCCTTGCGGAGCACGAAGCGGGTCTGGGCCTGGGGACCGTCATAGGCGTCGATGACCAGGAGCACGCCGTCGACCATGCGGAGGGCGCGCTCGACCTCGCCGCCGAAGTCGGCGTGGCCGGGGGTGTCGAGAATGTTGACGATCTTTTCCTTCCAGTGAACGGAGGTGTTCTTGGCCTTGATCGTGATGCCCTTCTCCTTCTCGAGGTCCATGGAATCCATGGCGCGCTCTTCGACGCGCTGGTTGGCGCGATAGACGCCGCCTTCCTTGAGAAGTTTGTCGACGAGGGTGGTTTTGCCATGGTCGACGTGGGCGATGATGGCGATATTGCGGATGTTCTGGTTCATGTTCGGGCGGACCTGTTTAAAATGAGAAAAGGGTCACGCTGCTTGCCGCCCCGGGGGTTGGCAAGCAGAACCTTGGGGTTCTGAAACAGGGCCAGGGCACCGGCGTAAATGCCTGATGGTGCGGTAACATCAACGGAGGGGCGTCGCTTGACGGCGCCCGGGCGTCGTCAAGCGACGCCCCTGCAACCAACCCAAAAAATACGGTCAGCGCGCCGGGTCGGGTGGGGCCTTAAGGTTCGGGGCATCACGCCAACCCAGCGCACTGACAAAGTGTGCGGTCTATACTAAAAGATAAAGGCCCGGGCTCCTTGCGGAACCCGGGCCAAAATCGGAGGTGGGTGCTCGCCACGCACTCTTCTCCATGCGCATCACATTGGGCGCCTCGCTTTCGCGGGCCGGATGCTTCCCGACGCTACTCAACGCGGCATGCGCTGCTGTCGGTCTCATAGCGGGACCGTCCCGGACTTTTCAGCTCCGGAATCTTTCGAGTGAGGCCTCTGCGCCCGGTTCGACTCCATCTGCCGATGGGGGGTTCGCCGGACGGGTGTTGGCACGCCTGCAACGTCTGCATTTCGCACCAGCACCTTGTCACGGGGACGGCCCGGGCTTTTGGCCCGGCGTTGGCCCCGTGTAACGGGTCTGACCTCTTACCTCTCAGGTTGCGTTCGACTTGCGGTTGGGTGACGCGGTTTTACGCGCCGCCCCAAGGAGGAGGTTTTGCGAGCTTTGCCAGACTCGCCCGCTCCCCGCTGCACCGTGTCCCTTTCGCGCCCCGCTCTTTGAGGGCCGGGCCTTTTGGTGGGGTGGACCCACCGGAACACTGCGCTGCGTCCTGGTTATACAGTAGCAACCATAACCCTCTGGGTAACTGCATCAGTTCAAGGCCCGAAACTGACCTTGAACCTGACTCGACTCGGACGCGGTTTCTAAGTCGCGCCTGGTCGCACAGCTCCTTTGTCGCAAAACTGGATCGGCTGCGACGCCGTCCAGAGGAACTGGTGATATTTGCCTGCCTGCGGCTCGCGCCGCTGAGGGGAGGGCGTCACCAATTAACGCCCACCTTTCCCCGGTTGCCCGGGATTATCCCAGTCGCGCTCTCGGCGGGTTTTTCATGCCGCCGCACTGCGACTGTTCTATCAAGGAACGGGAAAAGAAATGCGGGCTAACCCGGGGGAAGTCACGGGTTTGTTCCTCCCATCTTATTCACGCCGCGCGCGCCCAATGTTTGCGTTAGCCCCCGTGAATAACTTGTGCCGAACCGGTTGCCCGCAGGTTGTTCACAGCCCGCGGCGGCGCGCCGCGGGAAGCTCCAAGCTCCAACCTCCATGCTCCAAAGAATTACCAAGCTTGAAACTCAAAATAGCTTAGAGGCTTTTTCGGTTTGGTCGTTTCGAGTTTCTCTGGAGCTTGGAGGTTGGAGCTTGGAGCTTCAGCCTCCGCCGCCGTAATCGCTTGCAAACAAGCTCCCCCAAAAAGCATACCTGAACACTCATGCCATCCCCTCGCGAATTGCCCATCTACGAACTCGAGGAACGCATCATTGCGGCCGTTCGCGGGCAGGGCCGGCTGATCGTCCAGGCGCCGACGGGCTCGGGCAAATCCACGCAGGTGCCGCAGATGCTGCTCCACCACGGCCTGCTGGGCGAAGGCGAGGTCGTCGTGCTCCAGCCGCGCCGGCTGGCGGCGCGCATGCTCGCCAAGCGCGTGGCGGAAGAGGTGGGCACGCGACTCGGCGAAGTGGTCGGCTATCAAATCCGGCTGGACTCGCGGGTTTCCAAGGCCACTCGCATCCGGTTTGTCACCGAGGGCATCCTGCTCCGGCAGATGTCGTTCGATCCGTCGCTGCGCGGGATCAGCGCGATCGTCTTCGACGAGTTCCACGAGCGGCATCTTTATGGCGACATCTCGCTCGCGCGGGCGTTGCAGATCCAGCAATCGATCCGGCCGGATCTGAAACTGGTGGTGATGTCCGCGACGCTCGATGCCGCGCTCCTGAAAAATTACCTGGCGCCCTGCGAAGTGCTCACGTCCCAGGGCCGCACGTTCCCGGTGCAGGTCGAGTACCTGCCCAAGACCGTGGACTTCGAACATGATCCCGTGTGGTCCGTGGCGACGCGCGAGTGCGAGCGCGTCGCGGCGCAGACGACGGGCGACATCCTGGTCTTTATGCCCGGCGCCTATGAAATCAGCCGCACGGTGCAGGACGTCCAGGGGTCCCACGCGCTGCGCGGCTTCATCTGCTTTCCGCTGCACGGCGAATTGCCGCCCGACCAGCAGGACCGGGCCGTCGCTCGCTACGACACGCGCAAGATCATCGTTTCCACCAACGTCGCCGAAACCTCGCTGACCATCGACGGGGTGACGGTCGTCGTGGACTGCGGCCTCGCCCGCGTGGCGCGTTACGATGCGCATCGCGGCATCAACACGCTCCTCATCGAGAAGATCAGCGTGGCCGCCTCGGACCAGCGCGCCGGCCGCGCCGGGCGCACCGCGCCGGGCGTGTGCGTGCGCCTCTGGACGGAACGGGAGCATGCGCAGCGACCGCTCCAGGAACTGCCCGAGGTCAAGCGCCTCGATTTGGCAGAAGTCGTGCTGACGCTCAAGGCGGCCGGCATCGATGACATCTACGGTTTCCCCTGGATCGAGAAACCCGAGCCGCGGGCGCTGGAGCGGGCGGAGGGACTTTTGGAGGATTTGGGCGCGTTGCATCAACATGGAAAGGCTGTAGGGGCGTCGCTTGACGACGCCCGCGGGCGCCCGCAAGGAGCGCCCCTACAGATCACCGACATCGGCCGGCGCATGCTGAAGTTCCCGATGCATCCGCGGTACGCGCGCATGTTTCTCGCGGCCGAGGAATATGGCTGCGTGCGCTCCGTGGCGCTGATGGCGGCGCTGACGCAGGGCCGGAATTTCCTGTTGCGCAACGTGGACAAGCGCACGCAGGAGGCGCGCGACGACCTCTTCGGCGAGGAGCACGAGTCGGACTTCTTCCTGCTGATGCGCGCCTGGCGTTACGCGGACAAGGCGAACTACAACCCGGATGCCTGCCGCCGGATCGGTATCCATGTGCAAGGCGTCCGCCAGGTCGGTCCGCTCTTCGAGCAGTTCCTCGAGATTGCCGCGGCCGAGAAACTGGATGTGGCCGAAAAACGCATCGACGGCGTGGCTGTCCGCAAATGCGTGCTCGTCGGTTTCAGCGATCAACTGGCGCGCCGCCTCGACCAGGGCACGTTGCGGTGCGAACTCGTGCACAAGCGCAAGGGCGTCCTCGCGCGCGAGAGTTGCATCGACCAGGCGCCGTTGTTCGTCGCGGCCGAGATCACGGAGATCGAAAGCCGGGGCGAGGTGAACGTGCTGCTCAATCTCTGCACCGCGGTCGAGGAGGGCTGGCTGAAGGAACTGTTTCCGGCGGATTTCCTGGACGCCGGCGGGGTGACCTATGACGAGACGGCCCGCCGCGTGCTGGCGCGCAAGGAGCGGCGTTTCCGCGACCTGGTGCTCGAATCCAAGCAAACCGCCGACGAGCCGCCCGAGGGCGAGGCCGCCGCGTTGCTGGCCCGCGAGGTGATGGCCGGCCGCATCACGCTCACCGAATGGACCGAGGCGGTCGAGCAATGGATTGTGCGCGTGAACTGCCTCGCGAAGTGGTGGCCGGAGCTGGAGGTGAATCCCATCACCGACCCGGACCGGGCCACGCTCATCGAGCAGATTTGTTACGGCAGCTACGGCGCCCGCGAATTGAAGGACAAGCCTGTGATGCCCGTGCTGCGCGACTGGCTGCTGGCGGAGCAGCTGGCCGTGTTGGACGATTATTTGCCCGAGCGGCTGGTCATGGCCAACGGCCGCAAGGCGCGCCTGACCTATACGAAGGACGGCCCGCCGGTCCTCAGCGCCCGCATCCAGGAACTGTATGGCGTCAGCTCCAAGTTCACGCTCGGCCACGGCCGCGTGCCGGTGAAGATCGAGGTGCTGGCGCCCAACCAGCGTCCAATCCAGGTCACCGACGATCTTTCGAATTTTTGGAAGGACCAGTATCCGAAGATCAAGCCGGAGTTGTCGCGGAGATATCCGCGACACGAGTGGCGCTGAACTCGCACAGCGGTGGAGCGCACTGACCCCAGTGCACTGGTTTGAGCAAGGCCGCCGCCAAGCGCACTGGGGGGCAGTGCGCTCCACCGCTGTGCCGGGGCAACTTTCATAATCTTTCAACTTGTAGGCGGGGCATGCGCGCGGCCTATGTGACGCCACACCCCGGCTTCACCCCATGCGCTCTTCCCCGGTTCGTATCCTCGGCCTCCTCATCGGTTTTGTCTCTCCCTGGCTCGCCTCCGCGGCCGAGAGCCCGTCGCCCCAAGTCGATTTCAGCTACGCCTTCGGTGCACCGCATCGCGTCACGGCCGCGGTGCCGGACAGTAGCGACAAGACGCTCGTCGATTGTGAGCCGGGCAAGGTCACGCTGTCGTGGAGTTACGACAGCCTGCTGACGTTTCCGGTGGGGAATTTCTTCGGCCCGCAAACCCAGTGGAAACTGGTGCTGCAGCCGGTGATCGACGGCAAAAAAGCGACGGCGTCCCGCTGGAGCCGGCTCGACGGCTGGCTGCCGGCCCTCGCGGCGGAGTTTGGCGATCCCGCGGTGCGCACCACGATGGAGGTGATCGGCACCCCCCGCGCGACGCTCGTGCGCGTTGAGTTCACCAATCAGGACCAAACCGCGGCGCACCGCGCGTCGGTGGAGTGCGGCGTGCCGGGAAATTGGAAAGGCGTCCTGCCGGCCTTCATCGACCCCGGCTTGGGCGAGAATGCGCGGGACGCGCTGGTCGCGGGTTGGATGGCGCGGGCCGATCGCGTGCTGGTCGCCGCGCTGGGCGGGGACAGCTATCCGCTCGCGGCGAACGTTCTGGCCCCGACCGTCGAACTCCCGCCGGGCGGGACCCGCGTGATCTGGTTCGTGCGGCCCTATCGCGTCTACGAATCCATGCTGCCCGAGCTGCGTCAGCGCGATTGGGCGGGGGAGTTCGCGGCGGCGCGCGCCGGCTGGCACCAGCTGATCAGCCGGGCCGCCCGCCTCCAGCTCCCGGACGAGGGCGTGCGCCGGGCTTATTATGCGGCACTGGCGGATATCTTCATCATGCGCGAGCCCGCGCCGGGCGATTACCTGGCCACGGTACCCGGGACCGAACTCTATCGCGGCGCCAACCCGATCGAGGCCGCCATCGCAGGGGTCGTCCTCGATCAGGCCGGCCTGCCGGTGGAGGCGCTCGAGGGCTACCGGCTCTCGCTGGACACGCAGAATTTCGACGGCAGCTGGTCCGAGCCGCAGGGCTGGATGCGCACCTTCTGGGGTGCCGGCGGCTTCAAAAGCTGGTTTGTCATGGAGCACTACCGCCTGACGGGCGATCGCGGTTTCCTGGCCCAGGTCTTTCCGCGGATGCTGGCCAACTCCCGCTGGCAGGAGCGCGCACGGCAGCGGACCCGCGGGCTGGAGGGCGGGGCGAAGGGTTTGTATTACGGACTGCTGCCCCGCGGCATGGGCGACGGTGGCCTCAAGAATGACGACAGCCTTTACGGTGTTTTCCTGCCGCACAATCTCTGGGCCACGTATGGCGACCAGTTGACGGCGGAAGCGGCGGCCGAGCTCGGGCTCACGGCCGAGGCGACGGAAGTCCGCGGCTATTTCGAGTCCGCGCGCACGGACCTGATTGCGGCCCTGCGGCGCGGGGCGATCACGGAAAACGGGAACGCGTGGATCCCCGGTGTGCCCGGCAAAACCAGCGGCAGCCGTTGGGGCGCGTTGAACGCCACCTTTCCGACCCGCTTGCTCGCGCCCGACGATCCCCTGATCACCGGCACCCTTCGCAAGATGGAGTCGAAGATGAGCCCGGGCGGCATTCCCATCCACCTTGGCTGGATGGAGGAGGGATTGTGGGTGGCCATCGCGGCCGACAACCTGGCTGAAACGCTGCTGTTGCGCGGCGAGGGCGACGCCGCGGCGCGCTACCTGTACGCCGTCCTGAACCATGCCACGCCTTTGTATTCATGGTGCGAGGAGCGCGCGCCGGAGCCCGGCGCGACGAAGATTACCGGCGATCGCCAGCACCTGTGGACCCCGGTGGCCGTGGCGCGCCTCGTGCGCGACTGCCTGGTGTTCGAGGACGGCGACACGCTGCATCTCGCGCTCGGGGCGGATCGCTCCTGGCTGGCCCGCGGGCCGGTCGGCGGCGCGGGATTCGTCACTCATTTCGGTGCGGTCGCCTACACTTTTTCCCAAAAGGGCGCCGACCAGGTGGCCGGCGAGATCACGGTGGCGCCCGGCCGCCCACCGGCGCGGCTCCGGGCGCACCTCCGCGTTCCCGGAGGTCGCAAGATTGTCGCGGTGGACGATCCGCAAGCGCGCATCCTGAACGATGGGGAAACGATCGAGTGGAGCGGGCCCGCCGCCCGCCTCCGCTTCACCGCCACGCTCCGGTAGTCGCGCCCGAAATGGCGCCCGGGCGGCCGGTTATGACAGCCCATCGCGGATAATTTCGCTTTAGCAGCGGCATAATACCTGCGTATTTCACGGCCGATGGCGGCACCGAACAAGGCACTCGATCAACTCAACAACCTGCGGGCGGAAGTCCGCAGCCTGGGCACGACCCTCGGCCGGACCATCGCGGCCTTGGAAGGGGAGAAGACCCTCGAGACCGTTGAGACGCTGCGCACGCTGGCGAAGAGCAGCCGCGCGGGCGAGGCCGCGGCGGCGCGCAGCCTGGCGCAGGCCGTCAGCCGCCTGACTCCCGCCGAGGCCTTCAACCAGGCGATGGCCTTCACGCTTTATTTCGAGCTCGTCAACCTGGCCGAGGAGAACTTCCGCATCCGCCTGCTGCGCGAGCGCAACCAGCGGCACCGGCAGGCCGTGGCCGCCGGCACCGACAGCGAACCGATGCGGGAATCCATCGAGGCGGCGATTCGCGAATTGAAGGCGGCCAGCGTGCCGCGCGCGCGCGTGCAGAAACTCGTCCGCCAGCTCGGCATCGAACTGGTGTTCACCGCGCACCCGACCGAGTCCAAGCGCCGCACCATGCTCGAGAAGCTGGCGACGCTCGGCGACATCCTCCGGCGCCACACGCTCGAGGAAATCCAGCACGCGCCGGATGATATCCGGCGCGAGATCGTCTCGCTCTGGCTGACCGACCGCAGCCGCACCGAGCGCCCCGAGGTGGCCGACGAGGCGCGCACGGGCCTGTGGTATTTCGACCGCACGTTGTTCCAGCTGCTGCCGCGCCTCCATGAGGACCTGCAGGGCGCGCTCAATCGTTACTATCCCGGCGTGAAGGCCCCGCGGCGCTGGCTCTCCTTCGGTTCCTGGATCGGCGGTGATCGCGACGGCAATCCCGGCGTCACCGCGGCGGTGACCGCCGACGTGCTCCGCATGAACCGCCGCATGGCGATCCGGAAGCTGGCCGAGACGCTCTACAAGCTCGCCGGCTCGATCACGGTGTCCGACCGCCGCGCCCGCTTCGCGCCGGTCATCCTCCGCATGGCCGAGCAGTGCCGGGAATCCTCGGATCTCATGGCGCGGGTGGGCGGACGCTATCCCCGCGAGCCTTATCGCATCATCCTCAGCAGCCTGCGCGAGCAGCTGATGGCGCAGGCCGATGCCGACCTGTTGCAGCCCGACCCGAAGGCGGCGCGCGTGACCGCCGCGGATGTGCGGGAAACGCTGGCCGCGATCGAGGCGGACCTGCGCCGCGGCCGCGCGGCGCCGCTGGCGGATGGCGAACTCAAGGATGCGCTCACGGCGGTCGATGTCTTTGGACTCAACATGGCGCGCCTGGACCTCCGTCAGCACTCCGCCTGGCACGCGAAGGCCGTGGCGGAACTGCTGGGCCGGCCGGACTACGAGCAGTTGCCCGAGGTGGAGAAACAGGCGTTGCTCACGCACGCGCTCGCGGAGGCGCGCGCGCTGGAGGACGACCGGGTCGCCAAATTTTCCAATGACGTGCGCGTCGTGCTGGACCCCCTGCGGCTCGCGGTGCGGGCGCTGGCGGATTTCGGCCCGGATTCCCTCGGAATCTACATCATCAGCATGACGAACGAGGTGTCGGACGTGCTCGAGGTGCAGTGGCTGCAGGCGCTGGCCGGGGTGCGCCTGCCGATCGCGCCGTTGTTCGAAACGCTCGACGATCTCCAGCGGGCCCCGGCGATCCTCGCGGCCCTCTACGGGAACGCCGCCTATGCGGCGGAGCTGCACAAGCACCGGCGCCACCAGCACGTGATGCTCGGTTACTCCGACAGCAACAAGGACTGCGGCTACCTCACGGCCAACTGGGCGCTTTACCAGGCGCAGGACGCCATCATGGCCGTGTGCAAGCGGCACGAGGTGAAGATCACGCTTTTCCACGGTCGCGGCGGCAGCATCGCGCGGGGCGGCGGCCCGGCGGCCAAGGCCATCCTTGCGCAACCGGTCGGCCTGAAGGACGGCGGCATTCGCGTGACGGAGCAGGGCGAGGTGCTCTCGACGCGCTATCACGACGTCGACCTTGCGCACCGCGTCCTGGAACAGATGGCCTATGGCGTGTTGCTCGGGGCGAACGAGGCGCAAAAGGGCGCGCGCAAACTGCCGAAAAAGTGGGTGCAGGCCATGGAGGAAATGAGCGCCGCTTCGCTGGCGGCTTACCGCGCCTGCGTGCATGACGATCCGGAATTCCTGACATTCTGGCGGCAGGCGACGCCGATCGATGACATCGGCGAATTGAACTTCGGTTCGCGTCCGACCTACCGGCGCAAGGGCAGCATCAGCGTCTCGGATCTGCGCGCCATCCCGTGGGTGTTCTCGTGGATGCAGAGCCGCTTCAACTTCCCCGGCTGGTACGGGCTGGGGCAGGGGCTGGATGTCATCCTCCGGCGCGGGCCGGCGGGCGTGAAGCTACTGCGCGAGATGTACCAGCGCTGGCCGTTCTTCCAAACCGCGATCGCCAACGCGCAGCTCACGATGTGCAAGGCCGACATGTCGATCGCCCGCGTCTACGCCTCGCTGGTCGAGGAGGAGGGCATTCGCGAGCGGGTGCTGGGCCGGATTGTCGATGAGTTCCGTCTCGCGGAAAAGGCCGTGCTCACCATCACCGGCCAAACCGAATTGCTCGAAAACGAGCCGGTGCTCGCGCGTTCCATTAAATTGCGCAATCCGTACGTGGACCCGCTGAATTACCTGCAGGTGGAAATGATCAAGCGCCGCCGCGGCAGCCGCCTCAAGAAAGCCGACCGCGAGAGCATCCGCGCCGTGCTGGAGCTGACGGTGAACGGCATCGCGGGCGGGTTGAAGAATACGGGGTGATCCGGCCCTGCGCCCGTCGCTTCGCGCGATCCCCTCTCGGGAGGGGATCGCAATCCCTGCCAGGCGCCGAGCTTCTTGATGGAGGGCCCAGCTCCAGCTGGGCCGCGAACGTGACATCACCTTTGCACAACGCCTCAGCCGGAACCGGGGCTGGCCCTCCAATTACCGGCCGTTCACGAACACCAAAAATAGGTTCCCTTCGCGAATCCTCGTGTCCTCGGTGTTGGCGCCGAGGGTAAGGCTTTCGTCTGCGGAGGCCTCGCGCCGAAACAGGTTCATCTTGCGGCCGAGCACGGTGATCGCCTGGTCGGACCGCTTGAACTGTTTCACCAGCCACGCCGGACGAGGCAGGTCGTTGTCGTGCGCGATCCAGATGGTGCTGCCGGGGATGACGGCGAGTTCCATCAGGTCCACGGCGCTGTAGAATGCGTCCCGATTGTCGACCTGCACCCAGTCGGCGCCTTGCAACGGCGCGGGCAGGGCGGCGAAGGGTGAGTCGACGTTCACGTAGGCATTCCGGCCGTCGCGGGCGCCGGTCTCGACGTGGACAATGGAGGCGTTGGGGCCGGTGTAGTTGAGGCTCTTGATAAACTTGCCGGGCATGACGGGGCCGGTCGACTTCGCCGCCAAGCCCGCGGTCCCGACGATCGCACGCGCGGGCGCCTCGCCCAGCGACACCGCCGGCAGGGAAGGCAGGGTGCCGTCGAACGGACGGGTTTCCAGCCGGGCGCTCGCGGGCTCGAGACCCGCGCTGCGGGCAGTCAGGGAAATCGTGCCGGGAGTCCGGCCGGCGCGGATCGCCACGCGATTGATGCCGGCCTCGAGGTCGAGGAAAGGGTGGTTGATGGAATCGATCTTTCCGCTGTTGTAGCCGCCGCGCCAGGTGCCGGGTCCGGCGAACTCGAAGTCCACGCGCTGCTGGAAGGTCGGCACCCGTTCGCCCCTGGCATCGACGGCCTCCACGTCGAAGAGCGCGATGTCCGCGCCGTCCGCCTGCACGGCGGACCGCAACGGCGTGAGCCGCAGCGCCACCGCGGCACCCGCCGTGCGCTTCACGGCCGTGGCCACGACCGCTCCGTGGCGCGAGGCCACCGCCTTGAGTTCGCCCGGCTCGAACGCGACCTCGGGAAAGGTGAACAGGTAACGATCCGACACCTTGCCCTGACCGAGCGAACGGCCGTTGAGGAAGAGTTCCACCGTGTCGGCATTCGAGGCGACATACACGTTTTTCCTCGTGCCGGCCTGATACGACCAGTGGCCGATGAGGTGCACCTGCGGGTCATCCCGGAACATCGCGGCGGTGACGTAGTAAGCCTCCTTGGGCAGGCGCACACCGTCGACTTCGCCGCTCGCGCGTGCCACCTCAACCGCCACGCGCCCGCCACTCGTGCTGTCGGAGAAAATCCAGTTGGCGCCGCCGGCGTGGTTTTCGGCGCCGAGCTTCTTCACATAGTGGCCGACCTGGTTGACGGCGAACTGCTCGGACGTGAGCTGGTAGGTCTGGCCCTTGGCCTCGGGGTAACCGAAGTTCGGCGGAGAAAAATCATCCCACACGCGGCGCGGTGATTCCTCGCGGTCGTATTCGCCTTCGACGACCGGGAGGCGCGCAATTTCCCGGCCGCCTTCGGTGCCGATACCGACGTCCATGAACTCGGCGGTGATCGCGTCGGCCCGACGATGAGCGTAGGCGCGGCCGCCGTGCGGATCGTAAAGGTCCATCAGGTCCCGAAGTTCCTTCGCGTGTTCGCGGGTGACCTTCTGGTTGCCGCCTTCCCAGATGAAGATCGACGGGTTGTTCCGATAATAGATGAGCACGTCGCGAAAATCCGCGACCCGCAGTGCCCACGCGCCGCCGACGGTGTCGTGTTCGCCGTCACCGCCCGGTTGGAGTTGGATGAGGCCGAGGCGGTCGCCCGCCGCGATCTGCGCCGGACCGGCGGGCGTGTGGCCCCAGCGGATGAAGTTGCCGCCGGCTTCCTGCATCAATTGCGACGTGTAGAAGTGCATCCAGTCCGGCTGCGCGGCGCCGAGGCCGGGCCACTCGTTGGTCGGCTTCTGGCCCCAGCCGTGGAGTTTCAGATGCGCGCCATTGACGAACAGGCCGTGGTCGGCGTCCCAGCGGATGTGGCGGATGCCGAGCGGGACTTCGGTCGAGTCCAGGACTTGTCCGCGCCAGGTCAGCTTGATTTCCACCCGGTAAAGATGGGGATAGGCCGGTTCCCAGAGTCGCGGAGTCGCGAGGACGCCGGCGAGTTTGACCTTCGCGTCGCTGCCGGCGGGCACCACGACGCGGACCATTTCGTTGAAAACCTGCCGGTTGTTGGCGTCGAAAATCCCCACGCGAAGATCCCCGTCGGTCGTTTGCGGGCCGTCATTTCTCACCGGCACTTCCACGCCGATCCTGGCGGATTTTTCCGTGACGTCCGTCGCATACACGTACGGGCCTTCGGATTTAAGAAAACTGTAGAGCGGCAGGCCGATGTGCAGCGGGTCCGTCACAATCAGCCGCACGTTGCGATAAATGCCGCCATGGGCCGGGTGCCAGTGCGGGTTGTTCCAGGGGATCTGGTCGGCCTGGAGTTCATCGAGCGTGGCGGGAATGGTTTCCTGAAGTCGGGCGGAGAGCTGGGCGAGATTGGGGTGGGTGGCGGCGTTGGTCGCGGCTTGCGTCGCGGTGCCCGGATCGAGCGGGTCCTTCATGAACCGGTTGTCCACCCTCACGGCGAGCACGTTGGGCGCGCCGATCTTTAAGTGAGGTGTCAGGTCGAAACCGAAAGGCGTGAAGCCGCCTTTCGCCGTGCCGAGCTTGGTGCCGTTCAGGTAAACCTCCGCCACCTGACGCACGGCTTCGAATTCGATGAAGACCTTCTTCCCCTGCCAGGTCGCGGGGGCGTCGAAGTGTTTGCGATACCACGTGCGGCCGCTCCATTGCTGCTGTTCGCCGCGATGGCCGGGGAGCGACCAGTTGTCGAAGGTGTCGGTGTCGTTGTAAGTGTGCGGGGCCGAGACAACGGTCCATTGGGAATCGTCGAAGGCGACGGCTTCCGCACCGGAGGGATCGTCCTTGAGGAAGCGCCAGTCGGGATTGAAATTAACCGTGCCGCGGTCGGCGAGGGCCGTGCTGGCGAGCGCCAGCACCAGCAGACTGGTGAGGGGGAGTCTCATGGGAAATGGATTCTGACGGGTGGGAGGGGTTTTATACCCCGACCGTGGGTGGCAGCGCGTTCGAGTCGGGGAATAAAACCCCTCCCACCCAATGCTCGAAACCTAAACCTTCTTCTTCGCGCGCAGCAGCGCCTCGAGGAAATAGTAGTCGGCGTAGTTGATCGGCACATCGACCTCGCTGTTCTTGGGCAGGTGACCGGTGGAGTGCATGAGCAGGAAACCGCCGTTGGTGCCGGGCTCGGCGAGGTAGGCGGGCGAGGCCAGGCTGCGGAGCTGCTGCTCGGCGAAGGCGGTGTAGTCCGCGGCGGTGGCGGCGGGCACGTAGGTACGCAGTTCCAGGAGGGCGGAACACATGATTGCGGCGGCCGACGCGTCACGGGGCGCGTTCGGAATTCCGGGGGCATCGAAATCCCAATAAGGCACCTTGTCGGCGGGCAGCCGCGGGTGGTTCATCAGGAACGCCGCGATTTTTTGGGCCTGCGCGAGATAGCGGGCATCCTTGGTTTCGCGATACATCACGGTGTAGCCATAGAGGCCCCACGCCTGGCCGCGCGCCCAGGTGGAATCGTCGGCCGCACCCTGGTGGGTCAGCCGCTTGATCACGTGGCCATCGGCGGGATCGTAGTCCACGACGTGAAAGCAGCTGCCGTCAGGCCGGTAGTGGTTCTTCAGCGTGGTGTCGGCATGGCGGATCGACAGGTCGCGGTAACGCTCCGCGGGTCCCTCGCGCGCGGCCCAGAACATCAGCTCCAGGTTCATCATGTTGTCGATGATCACGGGGAAGGTGAACTTGCCGACGCCGTGGTCCCAGGACTTGATCGCGCCGACCGTCGGGTTGAAGCGCGTGCTGAGGGACTTCGCGCCCTCGAGCAGGATGGGGCGGTAGGCGGGGTTGCCGGTCAGGCGCAGGCCGTTGCCGTAGCTGCAAAACAGCATGAAGCCGACGTCGTGCGTCTTCGTATTGTGCTGCTCCGGCTCCATGTAGGCGGTGAATTTTTCCGCCGCGGCACGCCACTGGGCGCCGCCGGTGGCTTCATAGAGATACCACAGCGACCCCGGGAAAAATCCGCTCGTCCAGTCGCGCGTGGGGATGGTCGTCAGCTTGTCGTGCTCAAACGTGCGCGGCATCGGCTTGGCGGCGTCCGCCGGGAGATGCGCCAGCATCCACTCGTATTGCTTCGTCGAGGTGGCGAGCGCGGAGTCGATGACGGACGCCAGGGGCGCCTCGGCGGCGGCGTGGGCTGGCACGAAACTGAAGGCCAGCGCGAGGATCGAGATGAGGTGGGGCAGGCGGAACGGGATATGCACGGTGTTTTCCTGGCCGGACAAGGCGCCGAAGCCAAATTTATAATCATAAACCCCTCTTTTGAGGGATAAGCCGATGCCGGAGTTGCCGGTATCGTTAAGCGGCTAACTGATCCCCTCGATGAAGCCGCAACGAGGCAATTGAACCGCGAAGGGCGCGAAGATCCGCGAAGGCCTACCGGGAAAAATTCTGATTTTGCCCGGGATCACGCAAGAGTGACTACGGCAAGGCAGCACCGAGGATCAGGTCTGACTCGCGATTTTCGCGCTTCTTCGCGTCCTTCGCGGTTTCTCCTGAATGGTTCCGATGAAGAGGGGCTTGGCAGCCGTAGGCCCGGCGAAGGCTGCTGCCCAAAGGGCGGGGTGGGTAGGCAAGGCGGAGGCGTGATTAGGGCGACAGGATGCGATCCCTGCACACCCCGTCGCTGCGTGCCGCCCCGCTTCATCGAGGGGATCCAATTCGCGGCCGGTCGGATGACCGGCCCTCCTTTAATCACCGCTGCTTCTTCCCGTTCTGCTCGATGTTGAGGTAGGTCTTTGCGAGCATTTGCGACTCGTAGAACTCCACCAGGCGCACGCCTTCGCGGGGCTTGATGAGATCCTTCTTCGTCGCGTGGTCGATCTGCTGCTTGATGCGGCGGCAGAGTTCCTCCCACTGGTATTGCACGCCCTCGATGACGTCCGCGATGCGCGAGCCGGCGAGCGCTTCCTCAATGTAGAAACCGTTGGGCTCGTCGTCCTCGAGGAACACGTGCACCTCGTTGACGCGGCCAAAGAGATTGTGCAGGTCGCCCATGATGTCCTGGTAGGCGCCGGTGAGATAGATGCCGAGGTAGTAGGGTTCGCTGTGGCGCAGCGGGTGCAGCGTGATGTAGTCCTTCACGTCCTGCAGGTCGATGAAGCTGCCGACCTTGCCGTCGGAGTCGCAGGTGATGTCGACGAGGATGGCGTTGACGGTCGGCTTTTCCTTGAGGCGGTGCAGCGGCGTGATCGGGAAGAGCTGCTTCAGCGCCCAGGAGTCGAGCAGCGACTGGAAGACGGAGAAATTGCAGACGTACTGGTCCGCGAGGAGCTTCTTGAGATCGTGCAGTTCCTCGGGCTGGTAGCCGGACTTCGTGCCCTCGAGGTCGATCTTCTCGCAGATCTGCCAGAAAATCTGTTCCGCGGCGGCGCGGTTCTCGAGGTCGAGGTAGCCGAGGTTGAAGAGGGAGAAGGCCTCCTCCTTTTTCTGCAGCGCGTCATGGAAGCGCTCCAGGCGGCCGAGCTTGGCCTTGTTCTTCAGGAGGACGGCGAGGTCGTCGACGATCTTGTGGCGCGTCTTCGGCTGGTGCTGCTTGCCGAGGGACTCGTGCTTGTTGATGCGCTCGAAGACCTCGACGACCAGCATGGAGTGGGGGGCGGCGATGGCGCGGCCGGACTCGGTGACGATATCGGGCACCTTGACGCCCGAGGCCTCGCAGATCTCGCGGATGTTGAAGACAACGTCGCGGGCGTATTCCCCCAGCGTGTAGTTCATCGACGATTCGAAATTCGTGCGCGAGCCGTCGTAGTCGACGCCCAGGCCGCCGCCGCAGTCGAGGTAACCCATCGGGAAGCCCATCTTGGCCAGCTGGCAGTAGAAGCGCGCGGCCTCGGTGACGGCGGCCTTGATCGTGATGATGTTGGGCACCTGCGAGCCGATGTGGAAGTGCACCAGCTTGAGGCACGCCTGCATCTTGGCCTTCCGCAGCTTCTCGACGGCGAAGAGGATCTCGGCGGTGTTGAGGCCGAACTTGGCGTTGTCGCCGGTGGAGGACGACCACTTGCCCTCGCCGCGCGTCTGGAGCTTCACGCGGAAGCCGATCAGCGGCTTCACGCCGGTTTCCTTCGAAATCTCGATGATGCTGTCGACCTCGGACAGCTGCTCGATGACGATGATGATCTTCTTGCCCAGCTTGCGGCCGAGCAGGGCGAGCCGCATGTAGTCGTGGTCCTTGTAACCGTTGCAGATGATGAGGCGCTGGGCGCCCTCGTGCATCGCCAGGGCGATCATCAGCTCCGGCTTGGAGCCAGCCTCGAGGCCGTAGTTGAAGTCCTTGCCGGCGGCGACGACCTCGTCGACCACCTCGCGGAGCTGGTTGACCTTGATGGGGAACACGCCGCGGTACTCGCCCTTGTAGCCCTCCTCCTTGATGGCCTTGGCGAAAGCCTGGTTGATTTGCGTGACGCGGTAGCGGAGCGTGTCCTGGAGGCGGATGACCAGGGGCGCCTTGAGGCCCATGCTTTTGGCCTCGTCGATCACGTCCATCAGCCGGATATTGCGGTCGTCGGCCAGCGGCTGGACCTGCACGAATCCCTCGGAATCGACCGAGAAGTGATTGGCGCCCCAGCGCTTAAAACCGTAGTGTTCCTCGGACTGCGCGGCCGACCAGTTGGATGCGGATTTGTTCTTCAATTTACAGGAGCGGAAAGGTGGGGGGTTAGGCTTGCTTTTTGGAAAGGCGCTGGGCTTATTCGCCCTTTTCAATTTTTCAAAACACCCGAAGACGCAATGACTAAGTTAACCCTGTTCCTCGCCCAAGCCGCTCCCGCCACGCCCGCCGCTCCCGGTGGCGTCCAAATGTTGGCCCAGCTGGCCCCGCTGGTCCTCATGTTCGCGGCCATGTATTTCCTGCTGATTGCCCCGCAGCGCAAGAAGCAGAAGGCCCACGAGAAAATGCTCACCGAGCTGCAGCCCGGTGACGAAGTGGTCACGTCCGGCGGCATCTACGGCACCATCACGAGCGTGAAGGACGACCGTTTCATCGTCCGCATCGGCGACAACAACGCGAAGGTCGAGGTGGGCAAGGGCTTCATCAGCACGGTCGTGAAGAAATCCAACGCCGCCTGAGGGCCGCGTGCTTCCGCCCAGCCCGGCCGCCGGCCGGGTATCGCGTCCCCCTCATACCCCAGCCGAATTTAACAACCAAACACCCATGCTTAGTCGTCATCTCTGGAAACTGACATTGTCCCTGGCCCTCGTGCTGTGGGCGGTGTTCACCCTCCTGCCGCTGAAGGATCAACCCTTCGGCGATTACGTGAAGAAGGAAGCTTCCGCCAAGCCCGCCGAGTTCACGAAACTCATGGGCGAGGCCTCCACCCGGGTCCAATCGGGCCGCGCCCCCACCATCTACGTCGCCCTGAAGCAGCTCGGCGCGGAACAGAAGCTCGATCTCTCGCAGTTTTTCCCGGACATCCGCCTGGAGTCCACCCTGACGAATGTCGAGAAGCGCAATACGATTCTCCTGAACGAACTCCTCCGCCGCTCGAAGAGCCCGCTGCAACTCGGCCTCGATCTCAAGGGCGGCGTCGCCTACACCCTCCAGATCGATGACGCCGCGGTGAAAGCCGGCAGCGAACAGGCGAGCCAGGAGAAGCTGAAGAAGGCGATCGAGATCATCGACAACCGCATCAACGGCCTCGGCGTCACCGAGCCGATCATCCGCGCCGTCGGCGTCAACCGCATCGAGGTCCAGCTGCCCGGCGTGTCCACCAAGGACAACCCCGAGGTCGCGGCGAACCTCGTGAAGCCGGCCCGCCTCGATTTCAAGATGGTGCACCCGTTCATCGCCCCCCCGCAGGAGGCCCCGCCGGGCTACGAGCGCATGGTGCTCGAGCAGGAGGGCCGCCAGGGCGCCCAGAGCTACGTCGAGGAACTCTACGTCAAGACCCGCCCGGAAATGACCGGCGAGGGCGTGGCCGATTCCTACCCGACGATGGATACGTTCGGCCGCTTCCGCATCATCCTCAAGTTCACCGAGACCGGCAGCAAGCAGTTCGCCGATGTCACCAAGGCCATCGCGGAGGAAGGCCAGCGCAGCGGCCGCCTCGGCCGGCTCGCCATCGTGCTCGACGGCAAGCTCTACTCGGCCCCGACCGTCAAGGAACAGATCGCCGGCGGCAGCGCGGAAATCTCCGGCAACTTCACGCAGCGCGAGGCGATCGACCTGTCCAACGTCCTCAACAACCCGCTCGATTCGAAGCTCGATATCAAGGAGCAGTATGAGGTCGGCCCGTCGCTCGCGACCGACGCCATCGCCAGCGGCATCCGTGCGACCGTCATCGGCACCACCCTCGTGGCCGCGTTCATGATCACCTTCTACGCCACCGGCGGCCTCGTGGCCGTCATCTCGCTGGCGGTGAACATCGTCATCATCCTCGGCGTCATGGCCAGCATCGGCGCCACGATGACGCTCCCCGGCCTCGCCGGCATCGTGCTGACCATCGGCATGGCGGTGGACGCGAACATCCTGATCTTCGAGCGCATGCGCGAGGAACTGGCCCTCGGCAAGAGCCTCACCAGCGCGAACCAGGGCGGCTTCACCAAGGCGCTCACGACCATTATGGACGCGCACCTGGTGCAGCTCCTGATCTGCGCCATCATGATCTGGCTCGGCACGGGCCCGATCAAGGGCTTCGGCTTCACCCTCCTCATCGGCGTCATCTCGACCCTGTTCTCCGTCCTGATCACCGGCCACATGGTCATGGAGATGCTCGTCGACTCCGGCCTGCTCAAGAAGATGACCATGCGCCGCATGCTCGGCGACCTGAGCGTCGACTTCGTCAAGCTCGGCAAGCCCTGCGCCATCGGCTCGATCGCGCTGGTCGTCATCAGCATCGCGTATGTCGTTTACCAGGGTGATCGCATCTATGGCATCGACTTCGCGGGCGGCGACCAGGTCACGGCCACGTTCACGCAGAAGATCGACAGCGCGAAGATCCGCGAGATCGCCAAGCA
The DNA here is from genome assembly GCA_964515595.1 of uncultured Oleiharenicola sp. Taxonomy (GTDB): domain Bacteria; phylum Verrucomicrobiota; class Verrucomicrobiia; order Opitutales; family Opitutaceae; genus Lacunisphaera. The sequence continues at coordinate 94,744 of CAZEUN010000014.1, forward strand.
GTCCGGCGTGGGCGAGGTCAGCCCGACCTACGTCAGCGACCTCGGCAGCGGCAAGGAGCAGCTCAAGCTCGAGACTGCCTACGGCAAGTCCGACCAGCTCTTCGATGCCCTGCAGAAGGCCTACCCGAACGCGGGCCTGGTCAAGCAGAGCACCAGCCAGATCGGCGCCACGATCGGCAAGGAAATCAAATGGAACGCGATCCTCGCGGTCGGCGTCTCGATGCTCGTCATCCTGGTCTACATCGCCTTCCGCTTCGAGTTCGGCTTCGGCATCGGCGCGATGGCGGCGACGCTCCACGACATTCTGATGAACATCGGCATCTTCGTGCTGACGGGCCACCAGTTCTCCGCGCCCATGGTCGCGGCGATCCTGTGCGTGGCGGGCTACTCCATCAACGAGACCGTGGTCGTCTTCGACCGCATCCGCGAGGAGCTCAAGGCCAACCCGAACGGAAACCTGAAGGACGTCATCAACACGGCCATCCGCAAGGTTTTCGCCCGCACGATCATGACGGCGACCACCACCTTCCTCGCGGCGTTGTCGCTGTGGGTGTTCGGCGGCGGCCAGCTGCACGACATCGCCTTCACCTTCCTCGTCGGCATCGTCACCTCGACCTTCTCCGCCATCTTCATCGCCGCCCAGATCTTCTACTGGTGGCACAAGGGCGACCGGAAGCACGTCGAGGCCCACCAGGACATCGCGCCCAAGTACGAGTGGGCCGGCACCTCCCGGGCTTCGGAATAATCGGCCGCTGCGCGCAAGGGCGCGCGGCCGCCCAGCCAAACGCTCACGCGTTCAGCTACCCTCAACTCCGATGCGCTGGAACTACACGCCGGTCCACGCCGAGAGCGTGGCTGACCTCGCGCGCGCCGCGGGCACGACGCCCGTGGTCGCCGAGTTGCTGCTGCGCACCGGCCTGACCGAGCCGGTGGCGGCCACGCGCTTCCTGCAGCCGACGCTCGCGACGCTCGGCGATCCCTTCCTGCTGGTGAACCTCGAGGCCGCCGTGGAGCGGCTGTTGCGGGCCCTGCGCGCCCGGGAGCGCGTGGTCGTGCTCGGCGACTACGACGTCGACGGCGTCTGCAGCACCTCGATCCTCGTGAGCCTGCTGCGCCGGCTCGGGCTGGACCCGGCCTACGTCGTGCCGCGCCGGCTGGAGGAGGGCTACGGCCTGACCCGCATCTCGATCGAACGCGCGCTGGAGAAGGGAAAGCCCGATCTCTTCATCGCGCTCGATTGCGGCACCAATTCCCATGAGGAGGTCGCGCACCTGCGCGGGCAGGGGATCGACGTGATCATCGTCGATCACCATCGCTCGACCGAGCCCGCCGCGACCGGCGCGGTGCTGATCAACCCGCACGTCCATCCCATGCCCGGCGACGACGCCTGGCGCTACCTGTGCACGGTTGGGTTGGTCTTCAAGCTGGCCCACGGTTTGTTGAAGAAGCTCCGGGCGGAGAACCACCCGGTGGCGCTGTCCATCGTGTTGAAGGACTACCTCGACCTCGTGGCCATGGGCACGATCGCCGACCTGGTGCCGCTGCAGGGCGAGAACCGTGTTTTCGCGCGGCACGGCCTGCGGGTGCTCGCCGAAACGCGCCGCCCGGGTCTGCTGGCGCTCATGCAGGTGTCGGGGTTGAAGCGCGAGCAAGGCCTCGTTCCGAGCGACATCTCCTTCCGGCTCGGGCCGCGCATCAATGCCAGCGGACGCCTGGCGGATGCGGCCCTGTCCGTCGACCTCCTGCTCAGCGATGACCGCGGGTTTTCGGAGGAGACGGCCCGGCAGCTCGACGACCTCAACCGCGAGCGGCAGGACATCGAGCGCGAGATCACGGAGCGCGCCGAGCGTTACGTGGAGGAGCATTTTTCGACGGCCAGCGGGCTCGTGCTGTTCGACGAGGCCTGGCATCCCGGCGTCGTGGGCATCGTGGCCGGGCGCATTTCGCGCAAATACAACCGGCCGACGATCGTGCTCGGCAACGAGGGCGAACTCGCGAAAGGGTCGGGCCGCGGGTTGATCGGTTTCAATCTGGTGGAGATTCTCGGCGCCTGTGCCGGCTGTCTGCACAACTGGGGCGGCCACCCGATGGCGGTCGGCATTGCCCTGCGGAAACCGCGGCTGGACGAGTTCCGCGCGATGTTTGACGAGGTGATCCGCCGCGGCCGCGATGCCAACGCGGCCGAGCCCGGCCTGGAGCTTTCCGGCTGGATCGAGGGCACGCAGTTGAACGAGCAGCTGATGGGCGACCTGGAGCAGCTCCAGCCCTTTGGCATGGGCAATCCCGAGCCAATCTTCGGCGTGCGCGGCCTCCGCCTGCGCAACCGGCCGGATGTTTTCAAGGAGCAGCATTTCCGCTTCGCCGGCGAGGACGCGACCGGCCGCCGGATCAGCGGCGTGGCGTGGAAGATGGCGGACCGGCTCCCGCCCGTGGGCGCGCCCCTGGAAATGGCGGTGCAGCTCAATTGGAACCACTACAACGGCCGCCGGACGCTGCAGATGGAGTTGCTGGATTGGCGGCTGGCGTGAACGGCGCCGCGGTCGACACACCCCGGCGCTGCGCGCCACCCCTCTCGAGCCGGAACGATGCAATTGAACCGCGAAGGGCGCGAAGGTCCGCGAAGGTATACCGGGAAAATCCTGATTTTGCCCGGGATCACGAAAGAGTGAGTACGGCAAGGCATCACCGAGGATCAGGTCTGACTCGCGATCTTCGCGTTTCTTCGCGTCCTTCGCGGTTTCCACTGAATGGTTCCGGCTCGAGAGGGGATCAGCTGGGAGCTGCCGACGGATACACGCTTCGGGACGCGCGCGAACGCCACAAAAGAAAGGCGAAGTCGAAACCGCTTGTCAGCCCGCAGTCCCCCGGCCTTGTTGAAGCCCTCTTCCCCACATGTTTGAAACCCTGCTGAGGCATTTCGAAGGCTCCCCGTTGTCGCTGTGGGGCCCGTTCATTGTGCTCCTGCTGTGCGGGCTGGGTTTGCCGGTGCCCGAGGACATCGTCCTGGTCGCGGCCGGGGCCCTGGGCGTGATCGATGGGCGCAGCTGGATGGAAGTGAGCGTCGTGATGTACGCGGGCGTGATGATGGGCGACTCGCTCATTTTCCTGGCCGGCCGCTTCCTCGGCCAGCGGCTGATGGCGACCCGCTGGTTCCAGCGCTATTTCTCGACGGCCAAGCAGGCGCGGGTGGAGGCGCAGTTCGAGCGGTTTGGCTCGATGGTCCTCTTCGTGGGCCGCTTCCTGCCGGGATTGCGCGCGCCGATCTTCTTCACGGCCGGCTCGCTCAAGACCCGTTACGTGAAATTCTTTTTCTTCGATGGCCTCGCCGCGCTCGTGAGCGTGCCGTTCTTTGTTTGGCTGGGCTCCTGGCTCTGGAATCATTTCAAGGACGACATCGCCGAACTCGAACATGCGCTGGTCCGCACCCAGACGTACTCGACGATGGTCGCCCTGATCATTGGGGCCGTCCTCCTGCTCACGATTCTGGTCCAAGTGCGGCGCCGCCGCGCGAATCGGGATGCGGCGGAGGAAAAAACGGACACGCCCTGAGGGCGGGTGATCGGCGGTTTGTGCGCGGCGGGGATTTCAAAGTAGCCGCGGTGGTGACACCGCTGGGTGTTCGCCAGCCGTCTGACGACGGCTGCTACATTCCGACCCTGCCGTAGGGCAGGGTGCAGGTCGGGCGCGGAAGCGTGCCCGCAAAATTTTTCGCGTTTTTAAAAACGGCGCTTGTCACGCCCCGCTGACGTGCCTTCGTCTCGCCTACATCCTGCTGACGGATCCAGCTGTCGGCGGATGTGAACTCGCATGAACCATCTGGATTTGATCCTCACTCTGACCGGCGGCTTTATTGCCGCCCTCGTGCTCGGCCTGGTGACCAACCGTCTTGGTTTGTCCCCGATCGTGGGCTACCTGCTGGCCGGCGTCGTCGTCGGCCCCTACACCCCCGGCTTCGTGGCCAACAAGGGCATTGCCGATGAATTCGCCGAGGTCGGCGTCATCTTGCTGATGTTCGGCGTCGGCCTGCAGTTTCACTTCAAGGAATTGCTCGCGGTGAAGCGCATCGCGGTCCCCGGCGCCGTCGTGCAAAGCCTGGTGGCCACGGCGCTCGGCGCCGTGATCATGCATGCCTTCGGCTGGACGTGGACCGCCGGGATCATCTTCGGCCTCGCCATCTCGGTGGCCAGCACCGTGGTGCTGACCCGCGTGCTGGTGGACAACAACGACCTGCATACGCCGACCGGGCACATCGCCATCGGCTGGCTGGTGATGGAGGACCTTTTCACGGTGTTCGTGCTCGTCGTGCTGCCGGCGGTGTTCGGTCCGGGGGCGACGGAGGGAGCCAGCCTGACGATGACGCTGGGCGTGGCCACGCTCAAGATCGTGGCGCTGGTGGGTTTCACCTTCATGGTGGGCGGCTGGGTGATCCCGCGCGGTCTCGCCTACGTCACGAAGACCGGCTCGCGGGAACTGTTCACGCTCGCGGTGCTGGCGGTGGCGCTGGGCATTGCGGTGGGGTCGGCCAAGCTGTTCGGCGTCTCGATGGCGCTGGGCGCCTTCCTGGCGGGCATGGTGGTCGCCCGGTCGGACTTCTCGCTGCGCGCGGCCACGGAGGCGCTGCCGATGCGCGACGCCTTCGCCGTTCTGTTCTTCGTCTCGGTGGGCATGCTGGTCGATTTCAAGGGACTCCTCGAGTTTCCCCTCCAGGTCGCGGCTGCGCTGGCGATCATCCTGATCGGCAAGCCGGCGGCCGCGCTCGGCCTGGTCCTGCTGATGAAATACCCGCTGCGGGTCGGCCTGTCCGTCGCGGTGGCGCTGGCGCAGATCGGCGAATTTTCGTTCATCCTTGCCACGATGGGCCGTCAACTGGACCTGTTGCCGTCGGAGGCCTCGAACATCCTCGTGGCGGGCGCGATTCTTTCCATCACGATCAATCCGCTGCTTTACCGCTGGGTGGATCCGGTCGAGCGCTGGGCGCGGCGTCAGCCCTGGTTGAACCGGTTCGTGCGCAGCCAGGCGCCCGCCGAGGCCACGGCGGAGGCGCATCCGCCGGTGGCGGCCCGGTATCGGGCGGTGGTCGTCGGCTACGGCCCGGTCGGCCAGACCGTGGCCCGGCTGATGCGCGAGAACGAAATCGAGCCCATGATCGTGGAGCTCAACCTCGAGACCGTGCAGCGCCTCCGCGGCGAGGGCATCGAGGCCGTTTATGGCGATGCCAGCCACCTCGATACCTTGAAGGCCGCGGGGGTCGCGACGGCGCGTTTCCTGATCCTCAGTTCCTCCAGCATCCGGGACGGCAAGGAAACCATCCGGGCCGCGCGCGAGTTGAACCCGAAGCTCCAGGTGCTGGCCCGCACCGCCTACCTGCGCGAGCAACCGGAGTTGCGCGCCGCCGGGGCGGACGAGGTTTTTGCCGGGGAAGGCGAGGTGGCGCTGTCGATGACCGAGCACATCATGCGCGAACTCGGCGCCACGGAGGAACAGCTCTACCGGGAGAGCGAGCGCATTCGCAGCGACCTGTTTGAAAAGCCGGCGGAGCCGGTCGGAAACCTGAAAGCGGAGGCCTGATCTGAAGCTGCCTGCTTGCAGGCGATTCTTCGGGACGCCCGCGGGCGAAGCGTGGGTCGAATCGCTTGCAAGCAAGCTCCTGCCAGGGGTGGCGGCGATCTTCCAAGGCCTTGATAAATTCTGCTTGAAGTCACTCCCGGAACTTCGCTTATTCGGCCTTCCTTTGTGCGGGCATAGCTCAACTGGATAGAGCGTCAGACTACGAATCTGAAGGTTTGGGGTTCGACTCCCTATGCCCGCACCATTTTTTAACCGCCGAATCCCCAAAGGGTTCGGCGGTTCTGTTTTTTGGGGCTGGCAAGAGAGACACCCCGCTCACGTAGGCTTTGTAAGCTCCCAAACCAGCGCACTGAGGTCAGTGCGCTCCACCGTCAACGGCATTGCCCGGGATGAAGAGGCTTGGCCGCCACAGGCCCGGCGAGGGCTGCTGGCCCGCAGCGCTGGAGTGGGTTGAACGCAATGGAGTCGCGTCAGTCCTCCTCCGTCTCGCCCACTGGTCCGCCGTTGGCGGGGAGCCGGTCGGGGTTCGTGTAGAAATAGAGCATGAGCCACCAGCTCCAGGACAGCCGGTACAGCACGAGCGGCGGCACGATGCAGCCAAAGATGGCCAGGGTGGCGGCGACGGGCCAGGTGATGGCGCCGCGGGCGCCGGCGATGATTGCGGGCACCACGAAAAAGAGGACGGCCACGGTGTAGTTGATCACCAGGGGCCCGAGGAAAAATCCCTCGCCCCGGTCGAAGCCGGTTTTGCAGTTCGTGCAACGGCGCCGGATTCGCAGGGACTTCGCCGCGAACAACGTTTTCTCCCCGCAGTTGGGACAACGGTTGGTCAAACCGCGACGAACGACCTGGGCATTCGAGACCATGGGAAGGAAGGTTGGGGAAAAGGACGGCGCGGTCAAATCGCCGCCTGATGGAACGGTGGCCTCATTTGTCCCGTCATCGCGAGACCGGGCGGGGTGCTTCAGTCGGGGCCGTGAAGCATTCGGAATAGGCGATCCAAGCGAAGCGAATATGTCTCCTGCCCGGAACGGGAACGGGCTGGGGCGTTTCAAATTAAGGTGTAGCCGAACAAAACCGTGCCAATTACCGCTATCGTCATTCTGAGCCCCGCGAAGAATCCAAGTGGATGGGCGCATTCGCTTGGATCCTTCGCCCGGCTCCCGCCGCCGCCGAGCCTAAGGCGGGCAGGCAGGATGACGGTCTCGGGAACAACCCGGTTCTCTGAAACTTAAACCGGCTACGGCTTTGCTGAAAATGCTGTAGCTACCGCACGACCTGCCCCTGACAGACCACCAGATCGACCGGGTTGCCGCCGAGCTCGTACGCCAGGGCGCGTTCATCCTTGTGGCGAAGCAGGATCAGGTCGGCCCGCTGGCCGGCTGCCAGGGTGCCGCGGTCGGTCAGGTTTAACACCGCGGCGGCGTTGACGGTGGCGGCCGCGATCGCCTCGGCCGGCGTCATCTGGCAGAAGCGCACCGCGAGCGCGATCGCGAGCGGCATCGAATGCGTGGGGGAGGTGCCGGGGTTGCAATTGGTGGCCAGCGCAATCGCGCCACCCTGGTCGATGAACAAGCGCGAGCGCATGAACCGCTGGTCGGTGTGCAGGCCGGTGCCGGGCAGAATCACGCCGAGCGTGGGCGACTGCGCGAGCGCGATGACATCCTTCCTCGTCGAGGCCTCGAGGTGATCGACGCTCCGCGCATGCAGCCGGATGGCTTCCGGGACCATGCCGAGCGAGTTGAACTGGTCGGCGTGCACGCGGATCGGGTGGTGCTTGCGCGCCTTTTCGAAAAACTTGACGCAGGCGTCGACCGACCACGCACCTTGTTCGCAATAGGCGTCCACGGCGATGTCGGGAAACTCGCGCGAAACCTCCGGCAGCATGTCCTTCACGACCATGCGCGCATACTCGTCGAGGTCGCCCTCGAACGCATGCCCGAGGAGCGCCGTCGCGACGACGGTGCCGGGCCACTCGGCCGCGGCGCGGCGGATGGCCCGCAGCATTTTCATCTCGGCCTCGGTGTTCAGGCCGTAACCGCTTTTCACCTCCACGGTGGTCGTGCCTTCCCGCAGCATGGCGCCGAGCCGCTCGCGGAGGCTGGCGGCAAGCTGCTTCTGCGTGGCCTCGCGCACCGCCTTGACCGTGGCGTGGATGCCGCCGCCTTGCTTGAGAATCTCGAGATAAGGCACCCCCCGCAGCTTCTGTTCCCATTCCCCGAGTCGGTCGCCCGCCCAGCAGGCGTGCGTGTGGCAATCGACGAAGCCCGGCATCAGCACGCGGCCCTGCGCGTCGATGACCTCGGCGTCGGCCGGGGCTTCAACCTTCGGACCGACCGCGGCGATCTTGCCGTCGGCGACCAAGACCTCGCCGACCGGGATGATCCCAAGGTCACTTAATTCCTTGCCGCGACGCGGTCGAGAGCCGGTGGCGAGAGTGAGAATGCGGGCGTTGCGGATGAGAAGAGGCATCTTATTTAAGCTCCAAGCTCCACCTTCCAAGCTTCGGGGAATTTCCAATTTGCAAATGAGGGAAAGGCTACGGGATCCGGAGTTGCGTGTTTTCGTTCGGTTTGCGGTTTCATTGGAGCTTGGAGGGTGGAGCTTGGAGCTTTCACCCCCGCTGGGCGAAACCCTGCAGGAATGTCAGGAACAGGTGCGCGGCCACCCGGGCCGTGCGTCCGTCCTCATCGTGAACGGGATTGAGTTCCATCAGGTCAAAGCAGCGCACGCGGGGCTCGGCGCCGCAGACGAGGGCCCAGGCCTCGGCTTCGCGGACGCTCCAGCCGGAGGGATTGAGCGCGCTGACGCCGGGCGCGTGGGCGGCGTCGAGCACGTCGAGATCGAAGCTCACGAACAGATCGCGTCCCTTGGGCAGGGCCACGCGGGCGGGGTCGAGATGCGTCCGGCCGCCATGCGCGCGGAACCAGTCGAGGTGCGCCTTGGAATTCACCAGCGGCTGGAAGCCGTGGACGTGCAGGGCCCGGATGCCGCAGTCCTCGACCAGGCGCCGGAAGGCCATCCCGGAACCGGCGGTCTCCCGGACGTCCAAATGCGCGTCGAAATAAACGCCGGCCATCCGCGGATATTTTGCGGTGACGGCCCGCACGAACGGGAGCGTGAGGTCATGGCCGCCGCCGATCGCGATCGGAAAAAGTCCGCGGTTGAGCAGCGCGGTGGTGGCCTCGGTGATGCGCTCATGGGTTTTCTCGAGCGAGCCCGTCGGCATGACATCACCTGCATCGAACACGAGCGGCAGCGTGCCGGCGGCGGAATCCGCGGCGCCATAGCGCGCGAGCGCCGCGCGAAACGCCTTGGGGCCACCCGCCGCACCCGTGCGGCCATGGTTCAGGCGCACGCCGGTGTCGTCGGGCAAGCCGAGCAGCGCGATCGCACAGCCGTCCGGCGATTCCGTGCGGAGGGTGGAGGCGAAGCGGCCGGCGGCGACATCAGCCGGCCAGGGCGGGGCGGAGGTGTTCGGGGTCAGCGGAGGCACGGAGGATTTTTAACCACGGATTTCACGGATTACACAGATGATTTTCACAGAAGGGAACGGAGTAAACGAAGGAAGGGTATTGTCTGTCCGAACCAGAAATTTCTTAGTTACCTCCGTTATCTTCTGTGAAAATGGATCGGTCGGTTTGGTATCCGTGTGATCCGTGAAATCCGTGGTCAACGTTCGTGCTTTTTCCAGGTCAGCGGAGGCACGGCGGATTTTTAATCCACGGATTTCACGGAGTAACACGGATGATTCTTACAGAAGGCAACGGAGGAAACGAAGGATGGGCTGGGTGTTTGCGGGATTTGGGGATTTCTTGGTTACCTCCATTACCTTTTGTGAAAATGGATCGGTGGGTTTGGTCTCGGTGGTATCCGTGAAATCCGTGGTCAACGTCGGTGCTTTTTCCAGGTCAGCGGAGGCACGGCGGATTTTTAACCACGGATTTCACGGAGTAACACGGATGATTCTTACAGAAGGGAACGGAGTAAACGAAGGAAGGGTATTGTCTGCTCGAACCGGAAATTTCTTAGTTACCTCCGTTACCTTCTGTGAAAATGGATCGGTCGGTTTGGTATCCGTGTGATCCGTGAAATCCGTGGTCAAATGTTTTTGGTTTTCCAGCTGCGCATCGGCACGGGCACATTGAGGCGGTCGGCGCAGTCCTGCGCAGGTTTGTAGCCTGCGTCGGCGTGGCGGAAGACGCCCATCATCGGGTCGTTCGTCAGCACGCGCTCCAGGCGCGCGGCAGCCTCCGGCGTGCCGTCGGCGACGATGACCTGGCCCGCGTGCTGGCTGTAGCCGATGCCCACGCCGCCGCCGTGGTGGAAGCTGACCCAGGACGCGCCGCTGGCGACGTTGACCATCGCGTTGAGCAGCGCCCAATCGCTGATCGCGTCCGAGCCGTCCTTCATCGCTTCCGTTTCGCGATTGGGGCTCGCGACCGAGCCGCAATCCAAGTGATCGCGCCCGATGACGATCGGCGCCTGCACGCGGCCGTCGGCGACCATCTGGTTGAACAAGACTCCCGCCCGGTTGCGTTCGCCAAGCCCGAGCCAGCAGATGCGGGCGGGCAGGCCTTGGAACGCAACGCGTTCGCCGGCCATCGTCAGCCAGCGGTGCAGGCTTTCATCCCTCGGGAAGAGCTCCATCAACGCGCGATCCGTGGCGGCGATGTCCGCCGGATCGCCCGACAGCGCGACCCAGCGGAATGGCCCGCGGCCAAGGCAGAACTGCGGCCGGATGTAAGCCGGCACGAAACCCGGGAAATCGAACGCGCGCTTCACGCCCTGGTTGAACGCGTGCTGGCGGAGGTTGTTGCCGTAATCGAAGGTCTTCGCGCCGCGTTTCTGTAGCGCGAGCATGGCCTGCACATGGCGGGCCATCGAGGCGAGGGAGAGTTTCTGGTACTTCTTCGGGTCCTGGCGCCGCAGGACAGCGGCGGCCTTCAGGTCGTGGCCAACCGGCACATAACCCACGAGCGGATCGTGGGCGCTCGTTTGGTCGGTCAGCGAGTCGACGCGAACCTTGCGCGCGAGCAGCCGTTCGAGCAACTCGCTGGCGTTCGCGATGACCCCGACACTGCGCGCGTTTTTCGCCTGCGCGCAAGCGGCGGCCCGATCGATGGCCGCATCGAGGGTCGGCGCGATTTCGTCGAGGTAGCGGTCGTGCACGCGTTTTTGCAGCCGGGATTTGTCGACATCGGCGATCAGGCACGTGCCGCCGGCCATGGTGATGGCGAGCGGCTGCGCGCCGCCCATGCCGCCGCAGCCGGCGGTCACGCACAGGCGGCCGGCCAGGGTGCCGCCGAAATGCTGCCGGCCGGCCTCGGCGAAGGTTTCGTACGTGCCCTGGAGAATTCCCTGCGTGCCGATGTAGATCCACGAGCCGGCGGTCATCTGGCCAAACATCAGCAGGCCGCGCTGCTCGAGGTCATCGAAGATTTCCTGCGTCGCCCATTTGGGCACGAGGTTGCTGTTGGCGAGCAGGACCCGCGGTGCGTCCGCGTGCGTGCGCACGATGCCCACCGGCTTGCCGGATTGGACGAGCAGCGTCTCGTCCGGCGCGAGTTTCTTCAGCGACTCGATGATGGCATGAAACGCAGGCCAGTTGCGGGCCGCTTTCCCGCGGCCGCCATAGACCACGAGATCGGCCGGCCGCTCGGCCACCTCGGGGTCGAGGTTGTTCATCAGCATCCGCATCGCGGCCTCCGCGGCCCAGGAGCGACAGGTGAGCTGATTGCCGCGCGGGGCGCGGACGGGGGCTGGTTTGGGCATGGGTTTAAAGTGATCTCACACCCCTAACACCCCGCCCTGGCGGGCACCCCTCTTCATGGAGGGGACCCAATCAACGCCCGTCGAAGTCCCCTCTATGAAGAGGGGTGGCGCGAAGCGACGGGGTGTGTAGGTCAGCATTGGGTTCAGCGCAAATTCCCGGCTGCCGCCTGCACCACCGTCGCAATCTGCTCGCTGCGCACGAGCGCGAGCGCCGTCTGCACGTCGTGGTGGAAAAGCCGGTCGGCCTGCGCGAAGGGAATGTGGCGGCGGATCTCCGCGAAGGCGGCCTCGACGCCCGGGCCTGATTTCAGCGGACGCAAAAACTCGAGCCCCTGCGCCGAGCACATGAATTCGATGGCGAGGACCGTCTCGGTGTTTTTGACGACTTCGAGCAACTTGGTGGCGCTGATCGAGCCCATGGAGACGTGATCCTCCTGGCCGAGCGAGGAGGGGATCGAGTCCACCGAGGCCGGGTGGGCGAAGACCTTGTTCTCGGAGACCAGCGCGGCCGCGGTGTATTGCGGGATCATGAAACCGGAGTTGAGCCCGGTGTCCTTCATGAGGAGGCGCGGTACCTTGAGGTCACCGATGGTGTCGCCATGCAGCAGCATGTAGATCCGGCGCTCGGCGATGGACGCGAGTTCGGCCGTGGCGATGGCCAGGTAATCCAGGACGAAGGCCAGCGGCTCGCCGTGGAAATTGCCGCCGCTGATGACCTCGCCATTTTCGAAAACCAGCGGGTTGTCGGTGGCGGAATTGATTTCCGTCTCCACGACCGCGCGCGCGTGCGCCAGCGCGAGGCGGACCGCGCCATGGACCTGCGGGACGCAGCGCAGCGAATAGGGATCCTGCACTTTCGCGCAGTCGGCGTGGGACGGCAGGATCTTCGAACCCTTCAGCAGCTGCCGGAGATTTTTTGCGACGTCGATCTGTCCCTGATGCGGACGCGCCGCATGGATGCGCGCATCGTAGGGCGCGGCGCTGCCGCGGGCGGCTTCGAGCGTCATGGCCGCGCCGATGTCCGCCGTGCGCGCCAGGTTTTCGATGCGCAGGAGACAGTGGACCCCGTAGGCCGACATGAACTGCGTGCCGTTGATGAGCCCCAGGCCCTCCTTGGATTGAAGCGTGAGCGGCTTGAGCCCGAGTTCGCGCAGCACCGCGGCCGCCGGCCGGCGTCGGCCCTGGAGATCCATTTCGCCAAGGCCCAGCAGCGGCAGGACCATGTGGGCAAGCGGGGCGAGGTCGCCCGATGCGCCCAGCGAACCCTTCGTGTAGACGACCGGCAAGGCGTCGGCATTGTAGAAACGAATCAGATACTCGACGACCTGCGTGGTGACGCCCGAGAGTCCGACCGCGAGGCCGTTGACCTTGAGCAGGAGCATCAGCCGCACGATTTCCGCCGGCACTTCGTCGCCGACGCCGACGGCGTGGCTGAGGATCAGGTTTTCCTGGAGCTTCTCGATGTCCGCCGGCGGCACGCGCTTGTGGGCCAGCACGCCGAAGCCGGTGTTGATGCCGTAGTGGGCGGCGGGATCGTCATGGAGCGCATCGACGCGCCGCCGGGACGCCCGGATGCGGGCCCGGGCGGCGGGCGTCAGCGCCAGCCGCTCATTCTTTGCGATCGCCGCGCGAATGCGGGCCAGGGTCAGGTTGCGGCCGGAAAGGGAGAGGGTGCCGGGCATGGGGATGGCCCAAGCAAAGCGGGCGAGGGGAATTTTGGAATGGAAAAGGGTTAAGCCGTTTGGCGGATTTGGATCGGCTCGGGCTGTAGGGCCGCCGCTTGCCGGCGGGCCGCGTCCGGCTTTCGATGCTCGCTTCCGCTCGCGGCCCGCCGGCAAGCGGCGGCCCTACAAAATAAAAGCCCGCCGGGTGGCGGGCTTGAAAATCGCAGTTCGCGCAGGGCTCAGATCGCTTTGGGCAGCGCCACGCCGTCGAATTCGACGGGGTGCGGGTGGTTGCGCTTGTCCTTGTGCATGCCGTGCCGCTTGCGCAGGCCCTGGTCGAGTTTGTCGACGAGGAGGTCGATGGCTTTGTAGCATTCGTCGGCCTGGACGGTGGCGTTGATGTCGGGGCCGTGGATGACCACGTGGCCCTTGGCGATGAACTTGTGTTCATGATCGTGCTTCGGATCGCACTCGAGTTCGACCTTGATCCGCACGATGTGACCTTCATGCCGGAAAAGTCGCTCCATCTTCTCGCGCACATGGCTTTTCAGGCCATCAGTGAGGTCGAGGTGGATGCCGGACACGATCACGTCATGTGGATAGTTCGCTTTGTTCATGGTTCTCCTTATGGGTTAACAATACAAAGGGGTCCTGAATTTTCCGCCGCCGCTGGATTTCCTTTTGTCGCCGCCGCCGCCCGGGGGACCGGCGCGGACCTGACTGGAAACAACCGCTTCATTCAACGCCCATCACCAGTACCGAGGGTCGCCCTGTTTGCAATGCTTGTTGCCATGGGACGCACATTTAAATTTTTGAACGGAACTCCATGACGTATGCCGCCGACGAACTTCCGCCCGCCCTGCCGCCCCTGGTCGACCCCGCGGAGCTGCGCTCGTGGATTTTGTTGGACGACCCGCACCTGCTGGTGATCGACAAGCCCGGCTGGCTGGTGGTGCATCCCTCCAAGAATGGCCCCTGGTCCAGCCTGGCAGGGGCGGTGCGGGAGGAGTTCAAGCCCGATGCGATCCGCTTCATCTTTCGCCTGGACCGCGAGACCAGCGGGGTGATCGTCCTCGCCAAGACCGAGGCGGTGGCCGGCCGCCTGGGCAAAGCCATCCTCAAGCGGAGAATCGGGAAACTCTATGTGGCGATCTTGGAAGGTGAATTGACGTCGGCCCTGACCGTCAGGGAGTCGCTCGGCCCGGATCCGACGGCCTCCGTCACGGTGAAATCCCGCGTGGTCCCCGCGGAGAGCCCGGGGGCGCAGGTCGCGGAAACCGTTTTTCATCCCCTGGCGACGCGGGGCGGCTTTACCCTGGTGGGCGTGGAGCTGGTCACGGGCCGGAAGCACCAGATCCGCGCGCACGCTGAGTGGTTAAACCGCCGGGTCGTGGGGGATAAGCTCTACGGGCCGGACTCGGGGCTCTATTTGGAATTTGCGATGAAGGGCTGGACGGAAAGGCATTCGGCCCTGCTGCCGCTCACCCGGCAGGCGTTGCACTGTGCGGCGATCGACCTGCGGCCGGCCGGCATGGACTACCTCTTGAAAGCGCCCTGGCCGAAGGATCTCGCGCGCTTCGCGGAGCGGAGCATGCAGCTACCGGCGACGGAGGCGCAGGGGTTGATCGATGGGTTTGTGGCCGCGAAGTTGCCGGCGAAAATGTAGGGCCGTGCCTGGGGTGGGAGGGGTTTTATACCCCGACGGGATTTATGCCGCCTTCGCGGTCGGGGTATAAAACCCCTCCCACTAAAACCCGGCACGCCGCAAGCGCCTACAAGAGAGCCTCGATCGCCGCGCGCAGCACCGCGCATTGCGTCGCCACGCGCTGCCCGATCGGCTGCGCTGAGGCGGTCTCGATCGTGTAATTGAGCGTGCTGTGTTGATAGGCGAGGTAGAGCGCCTCGGGCCACGTGTCGCGGAGCACCGGGTCGCTGACGGGCCGGATTATGCCGGGTTCGTCGATTACGCGGCCGTCGATGATGGTGGCGCTCTCGATGGGGCCGTGGGCCCGCGCGGCGGCGATCATGGCGGGCGCGAGCGTCGGGTGGCCGCCGAGGTTCACTTCATAAAGATAGAAACCCTGCGACTCCCAATCCTCGTGTCCGCACACCACCAGGTCGAACCGCGGCTGCAGCCGCAGCCAGGCGACGTGCGCCAGGACCTCGGCGGCGACGAGGGACTTGTAATCGCGGTTGAGATCGACGCGGCCGAAATTCTCGCGTGTGCGTAGCGCAAAGCCGGTCGGATTGAGCATCGGGCAGAGAAACCAGGTGCACCGTTCGTCGAAGAACCCTTCCTCCAGCAGTTTCAAAAGGGCCAGCGGTGGGGCGGGTTCGTCGCCGTGCATCCCAGTGGAGAGATAGACCCGGGGCCGGATCCCCGGTGTGCGCTTCGTGTAGGCGTTGAGCGGGTATCCGTTGATTTCCCCGTAGGTCTGCGCCTTGAAGCCGGCCCGTCGCGCCGCGATATCAAAGCGGGGAATAAAATCGGCAGGGTCGAGTGGCAGGTGTTCGGCCATGAACATGTTTAGAGCGACGGAAGCTCCAACATCCAAGCTCCAACCTGCGCCAAGCTCCAACCTCCAAGCTCCAACCTCCAGGGAATCCCTCAAAAGGAAATCGCCACGCATACCAAGGGTCATTGGTACATGGGTGCTGGTGCCCACTGGATGTTGGAGCCTGGAAGTTTGCCGTTGCTCTGGAGCCTGGAGGTTGGGGGCTTGGAGCTTCCCGAGGCGCCCCGCGGCCTTCGGCACGTTCATCCTTGCCGGCCACTCACCGAGCGCGCCACCCTGTGCAAATGTCTCCGGTTCGTGTCCGCTTCGCGCCCAGTCCCACGGGCTTCTTCCACATCGGCAGCGCCCGCACGGCGCTGTTCAACTGGCTCTACGCCCGCCACACGGGGGGCACGTTCATCCTGCGCATCGAGGACACCGACCAGGCGCGCAACAGCGAGGCATTCCTCAAGCTGATCTACGACAGCCTGACGTGGCTCGGCATGGATTGGGACGAGGGCCCGAACCCCAATGGCGTCGGCGAGCGCGGCGGTTTCGGTCCGTACCGCCAGAGCCAGCGCGGTGCGATCTACGAGAAGTACAAGCAACAGCTGCTGGCGAACGGCCGCGCCTACGAGAAGGACGGCGCCATCTGGTTCAAGCTGCTGGGCGAGCGCTACAGGATTTTCGACGACCATCGGAAGAAGGAGGTCGAGAAGGTGAAGAGCGGGCCGGTGGTGATCGAGGACCAGATCCGCGGCCGCGTCGAGCGCCAGGAGGACGAGGACTTCGTCATCTTCCGTTCCGACGGCAACCCGGTGTTCCATTTCGTGAATGTCGTCGATGACATCGAGATGAAGGTCTCGCACATCATCCGCGGCGAGGACCACCTTTCCAACACCAGCAAGCATGTGCGCCTGTATGAGGGCTTCGGCGTCACGGCGCCGGCCTTCGCGCATATTCCCCTGATCCTGAAGTCGCCCGAGATGGGCCAGGGCAAGATGTCGAAGCGCGACAAAGGCGCGCTCATCGAGGAATACCAGCAGCGCTATTTCCTGCCCGAGGCGCTCGTCAATTACCTGTCGCTCCTCGGCTGGAATCCGGGCGACGACCGCGAGAAGATGCCGATCGCCGACATCGTGAAGCTGTTCGACCTGCCGGCGGTGAACCAGTCCAACGCCAAGTTCGACGGCAAGAAGCTCGCGAACATGAACATGGTTTACCTGCTCGAGCAACCCGCCGACCGGTTCGTGGCGCTGGCGAAGGACTACTTCGCGAAGCAGCCCAACGGCGCGACCGTCATGGCGAACGAGGCCTATTTCCGCGAAATCATGTTGCTCGCGCAGCCGAAGATCAAATCGATCGACGAACTCGACGCGTACACCGGCTATTTCTTCACGGACGATTTCGCCATCGACGCCAAGGTGAAGGAAAAGGTCATGGCCAAGGGTGAGCCCAAGGCCCGCCTGGCGGAATTGATCGCCGCCGTGGCCACGATGGATTTTTCGGGCGACGCCGCCATCGAAGCCGGCATCAAGTCACTCGCCGAAGGGAAGGGGCTTGGGTTCGGCGACTATCAGGCCGTGGCCCGCCTCGCCGTCTCCGGCACCAACGCCGGCCCGAGCATCACGGCCATTTTCCGCGTGCTCGGGAAGGAACGCGTCACCAACCGGCTGCAACGATTCCTGGTTGCGGCGTAACTGGGTTTTGGGCGGGGGCGTCTAGCCCGCATGCCAATGAAACATACTCTCCGTTACTGCTTCGTTCTCCTCGCCCTGGCCACCACAGGGCTTTTTGCTGAGGCGGCCACCGAGCCGGCTGCCGCTCCCGCCAGCGCCGGGCACCACAAAACGATCAAGTCCGCCCGGAAGGGGAAGAAGGCCCACAAGCACCACGTCAGGAAGCACGCGAGGCAGCATCACAAGAAGGCCGCCAAGCAAGTTTGAGCGCGAACCCGCACCATGGTGCGGGTTTTTTATGGGGGCGTAGGGTTGCCGCTTGTCGCCGGGCCGGGGACCGAAAGGAGCAGCGGTCGTGAGACCGCTGGCGCCAGCCGTCTGACGACGGCTGCTACTTTGAATCGCCGACGCGCGGGCACTATCCGATCAACACTCCTACTTCGCCCAGGTATCCTTCAGCGAAATCGTCCGGTTGAAGACCGGCTTGCCGGGCGCGCTGTCCTTCGCATCGGGGGTGAAGTAGCCGAGGCGCTCGAACTGGTAGCGTTCGTCCGGCCTGGCCTTCGCGAGGGAGGCTTCGAGCTTGGCGGTGACGACCTCGAGCGATTTCGGGTTCACGACCTTGAGGAAATCCTCCTCGGCCGCGGGTTCGGGCACGGTGAACAGGCGGTCGTAGAGGCGCACCTCCGCGTCGATGCACGTGCTCGCGCTGACCCAGTGGATGGTGCCCTTGACCTTCTTGTCGGCGTGGGGCTGGCCGTGACGCGTGTCGAGCTGCGCCGTGCAGCGGATTTCCATGATGGCGCCCGCGGCGTCCTTCACGAGTTCGTCGCACTTGATGATGCAGGCGTACTTCAAGCGGACTTCGCCACCTGGCTTCAGCCGGAAATATTTCGGCGGTGGGACCTCGGCGAAATCGTCGGTCTCGATGAACACCTCGCGGGTCAGGGCGACCTGGCGCATCGTGGGGTTTTCATCCTGCGGGTTGTTCGTCGCATCGCACTCGATGACGTCGCCGGCGGGGATATTGGTCAGCACCAGTTTGATTGGCTTCAGCACGGCCAGGCGGCGCTGCGCCGTGGTGTTGAGTTCGGTGCGCACGGCGTTCTCGAAGACGGCGGCCTCGGTGAGGGAGTCGAACTTCGTGACGCCCACGCCCGTGACGAAGTTCCGGAGCGCGCTGGCGGGAATCCCGCGGCGGCGGAGCCCGGAGAGCGTCGGCATGCGCGGATCGTCCCAGCCCGCCACCACGTTCTGGTTCACGAGCGTCAGGAGCTTGCGCTTGGACACGAGCGTGTAGGCGGGGTTGAGCTTCGCGAATTCGTACTGGTGCGGCAGCGCGCGCGGCAGGCCGAGGGATTCGAGCACCCAGTCGTAGAGCGGCCGGTGATCGACGAACTCGAGCGTGCAGATGGAATGCGTGATGCCCTCGAGGTAATCGCTGAGGCAGTGCGCGTAATCGTAGAGCGGGTAGATGCACCACTTGTCGCCGGCATGGTGGTGGGCGACGTGACGGATGCGGTAGAGCAGGGGGTCGCGCAGCCACATGTTGGGCGAGGCCATGTCGATCCTGCTGCGCAGGGAGCGCGCGCCGTCCGGAAACTCGCCGGCCTTCATGCGCGTGAAGAGGTCGAGGTTCTCGGCGACGCTGCGGTTGCGGAACGGGCTGTCCTTGCCGGGGGTGTCGGGCGAACCGCGGTATTTCTCGGTATCTTCCGGGCTCAGGTCGCACACGTAGGCCTTGCCCCGCTTGATGAGTTCGACCGCGTATTCGTAGAGCTGGTCGAAATAGTCGCTGGCGAAGAACGGTTCGCTGCCCGCTCCCGGCGCGACCGGTCCCAGATAATAGTCCGGCTGGCCGTTGCTCGTGACCTTGGCCGGATGCGCGCCCTTGGGTTTGAAACCGAGGCACTGGTCGGCCCAGCCCTCGATCAGCCAGCGGACGTCCCGGGTGATGGACTCCACGTACTCGACGTCCTCCTTGACCGGATTGGTGTCGTCAAAGCGGAGATTGCACTGACCCTGGTGCTCGCGGGCGATGCCGAAGTTCAGGCAGATCGACTTCGCGTGGCCGATATGGAGGTAGCCGTTCGGCTCGGGTGGAAAGCGGGTGACGATCTTGGCGTAGCGCTGCTCCGCCACGTGGCCCGCGACGATGTCGCGGATAAAGTCACTGGGAGCGGGCGCGGGCGTGGTGGTCTCGGCGGACATGAAGCGGGCAAATTGCGTAATCGCCCGGGGCGATGCAATGTCACAATTCACCGGCCGTGGATGCGGGAATGACGGATTTGCCCGGTCATTTGTGGGAGGGGTTTTCTACCCCGACTTGGGTGCACGCATCCTGAGTCGGGGTGTAAAACCCCTCCCACCTAATTTCACCGCCATGCGCCCGGTGGGGGGAAATATTCTTTGCTTTCACAAAGACCGGCGGGATTATCCCGCTTCGATGAGCGGTTTCCACGCATGAGCGCCCACGAGGTCACTCCCACCACCAGCGACCGGCTGCAGCGGCTCGCGCCCTTCGGCATCGGGGTGACGAAGCCCAAGCATTTCCGCGACATGGCGCGCGTCATGTGGGCCAACCGCGACAACCTCGGCTACGCCTGGCAGGTGATCAGCAAGGGCGTGTGCGACGGTTGCGCGCTCGGCGTCGCCGGCCTGCACGACTGGACGATCGACGGCGTGCACCTGTGCATGACGCGGTTGAATCTGCTGCGCCTGAACACCATGCCGGCGATGGACCACGCCTTGCTCGGCGACGCGGCGGCGATGGCCCGGCTGGACAACCGCCAGCTGCGCGACCTCGGGCGGCTGGCTTACCCCATGTTGCGCCGGAAGGGCGAAAAGGGTTTTGCGCGGATCACCTGGGATGAAGCGCTGGCGCTGACCGGGGCGAAGTTCCGCGCCGTCGACCCGAACCGGGCGGCTTTCTTCCTGACGGCGCGGGGGATCACGAACGAGGTTTACTATGCCGGCCAGAAGGCCGCGCGGTTTCTCGGGACCAGCCACATCGACAACGCTGCGCGCATCTGTCACTCGCCGTCCACGGTCGCGATGAAGCGCACGCTCGGCATCAGCGCCTCGACCTGCAGTTACAAGGACTGGATGGGCACCGATCTCGTCGTTTTCTTCGGCTCGAACCCGGCGAACGACCAGCCGGTCAGCACGAAATACCTGCATCTCGCCAAAAAGGCCGGGACGAAGATCGCGCTGGTGAACCCGTACCTCGAGCCCGGCATGAAGCGGTACTGGGTGCCGTCGGAAGCCGGCAGCGCGCTCTTTGGCACCAATCTCGCCGACCATTGGTTTCCGGTGGCGCAGGGCGGCGACATCGCGCTGCTCTACGGCGTGCTCAAGCGGCTGATCGAGACCGACAGGGTGAACCGCGGTTTCGTCGAGCGACACACCCAGGGGTATGCCGGGGTGGAAGCGCGCGCGCAGGCCCTCTCCTGGGAATCACTCGAGGCCGGCGCGGGCCTCGCGCGGGCCAGCATCGAGGAATTCGCCGACCTGATCGGCAACGCCCGCTCCGCGGTGTTCGTGTGGAGCATGGGCATTACCCAGCACGCCTTTGGCGGCGATGCCGTGCAGATGATCCTCAATGTTGCGCTGGCCCGCGGGTTTCTCGGACGCGATTTCTGCGGCGTGATGCCGATCCGCGGCCACTCGTCCGTCCAGGGCGGCGCCGAGATGGGCGCTTATGCGACCGCGCTCCCCGGCGGCCTGCCCGTGACACCCGCCAATGCGGCGGCGCTCAGCCAGCACTATGGATTCCCGATCCCGGCGAAACCCGGCATGACCACCACCGAGATGGTCGAGGCCGCGGCGCGCGGGGAACTCGACATCCTCTATCTCGTCGGCGGCAATTTCCTGCGCACGCTGCCCGAGCCGGAATACGTCCGCGTCGCGCTCGCGCGCGTGCCGCTGCGGGTTCACCAGGACATCATCGTGACCGACCAGATGTTCATCGACTCGGGCGAGGCGGTGTTGCTCCTCCCGGCGAAAACCCGGTACGAGCAGGATGACGGCGGCACGGAGACCAGCACGGAGCGCCGCGTGATGTTCACGCCGGAAATCCCGCGGCAGGTCGGCGAGGCGCGGGCGGAGTGGAAGATTTTGTTCGATGTCGCGGCGGCGGCATTCCCCGAGCGGGCGGCGCCCTTGCGCGGGGTGACGGGACAGGCCCTGCGCGAGGAAATCGCCCGGGTCGTCCCGTTCTACGAGGGCGTCCAGCATCTCAAGAAGACCGGCGATGCCTTTCAATACGGTGGACGGCATCTGTGTCGCGACGGATTTTGCGCGACGTCCGACGGCCGCGCGGTGTTGCACGCAGTGGAATTGCCGGCGCCGCCGCCGGCCGACGGCACGTTTCACGTCAGCACGCGCCGCGGCAAGCAGTTCAACACGCTGATTTACGCCGAGATCGATCCGCTCAACGGGGCGCCGCGCGATGCGGTGCTGATGGGCGAAGACGATGCCGCACGCTTGCACGTGAAGCAGGGCGACCGGATCGCGCTGGTCAACGACCTCGGCCGTTACGAGGGCTCCGTGTTCCTGGCCGCGCTCGCGTCCGGCAACCTCCAGGTCCACTGGCCGGAAGGCAACGTGATCGTGCACCGCGGCCGCATCGACGCGGCGAGCGGCGTGCCGGACTACAACGCGCGGGTCAGGGTGGAGCGGGTGGAGGCATGACTTTCCTCCGCACCCCGGCGCGCACGCACTTTCCGCCATGAACGCGTCAGCCCTCACCAAATCCTGGCCCGTTCGCCGGATTCGCAACGGTGCCGCGAGCCGGCCTGCTCCCGACGTCCTCGCCATCGAGGAACCCCTCGAACTCCGCGTGCGCGGCCGGTCGGTGGCGGTGGTCATGCGCACCCCGGGCCACGACGCCGACCTCGCGGCGGGATTCTTGCTCACCGAGGGCGTCGTGAGCCACGCGGACGACATCTACGACATCATGCAATGCCGCACGACGAAGCGCGCGGAGAAAGGCAACGTCATCGAGGTGGTGCTGCCGAAGCAGACCAAGGTGGATTTCGACTCGCTCACGCGGCACGTTTTCAGCGCGACGAGTTGCGGCCTCTGCGGCAAGGCCACGATCGAGGCGGTTCGGCAGCATTTTCCCGCCGTGAAGCGACCGCTGCGCGTGAGCGCGCAGGTCCTGCGCTGGCTGCCCGACCGGCTCGCCGCCGCGCAGCCCACCTTCCAGGCGACCGGTGCCTTGCACGCGACGGCGCTGTTCGATGCCGCGGGCTCGCTGCTCGTCGCCCGCGAGGATGTGGGCCGGCACAACGCCGTCGACAAGGTGCTCGGTCACGCGCTCCGCGCGGGCTGGCTGCCGCTGGAGCAGCACCTCCTGCTCGTCAGCGGCCGCGTGTCGTTCGAAATCGTGCAGAAGGCGCTCGCGGCCCGGATCTCCGTCATCGCCGGCATCTCCGCGCCGACGAGCCTGGCGGCGGAATTTGCCAAGGCCAACCGGCAGACGCTGGTCGGTTTCCTGCGTGGTGACCGGCTCAATGTTTACGCGGGCCGCCTGGCTCCCGACCGATGAAGATCGCGGCGCTCTATATTTCCCCCGGACACAATTATTTCGGCCATCACGGGAAGCCGCCCGGCGAGCACCCGGTGCTGCCCGTGCCGAGCGTCGAGTGCCTGGCGGGGCGCGGCCTCGCCGGCGATCGGTTCCTCGACTACAAGGACGACTATGCCGGGCAGATCACGTTTTTCTCCGGCGAAGTCTACGATGAGATCCGGCAGGCGCTCCGGCAGCGCGAGCGGCCGGCGGCGGTGTTTCGCCGCAATGTGTTGTCGCGGGACGCCGACCTGAACGCGCTCATCGGGAAGGAATTCGAGGTGCAGGGCGTGCGCTTCCTCGGCACGCGCGAATGCACGCCGTGTTATTGGATGGACCAGGCCTTCGCGGCGGGAGCCGAGGCGTGGCTGAAGGGCCGCGGCGGACTGCGCGCAAAGATCCTGAGCTCCGGCTGGCTCAAGGTGGACGCGCCATGCTGAGCGGGCTGATCCTGGCCGGCGGGCGCTCGTCCCGGATGGGCCGCGACAAGGCGGGCTTGGTGCTGGCGGATGGAGCGACGCTGCTGGAGCGGCAGGCCGGTGTTTTGCGCGCGACGGGGGCGGTGGCGATTATGGCGTCCGTCAAGCCCGGCGGGGAGAGTCCGCTGTCCGGTGTGAAGTGGGTGCACGACGCAGTCGCGGATGGCGGGCCGCTTGCCGGCATCGCCGCCGGTTTGCGGGCGGCTGCGCCGGGGCTGGTGGTGCTGCTCGCGGTCGATATGCCCGCGGTCGAGGCAGCGCATTTGCGAAGATTGGTGGAGCTGGCCTCCCCGGATCGCGGCGTGGTTCCCGTCGTGGCAGGTCAACTCGAGCCGCTCGCGGCCGTCTATCCCGCCGCGCTGGCGGCCTCGGCGGAGGCGGCGCTCGCCGCCGGCAATCGCGCGGTGCACGCCTGGGCGCGGACCGAGGCCGCGCAGGGACGCCTGTTGCTGTGGGCGGCGCCGGCCGATTGGTCCGGCGCGTTTCGCAGCTGGAATACGCCGGGGGACGTGTCGCCTTGACTGGTTGAGCGAAGATTTTCCGCTGCCAGACACGAAAACACTCCGTCATTCCGAGCGCAGCGAAGATTCCAAGCGGATGTGCGCGGGCGATGGTCGGGTTGCGCGTTCCCTTGGATTCTTCGCTGCGCTCAGAATGACGAGGGTGAGTTTCAAAGCTATCGGCGGGACCCCACGCTCGTGCCAGCAATGAACGCGGCTTCGCTGGAAAACATGTCACGTATTACGTGACATTCCCCGAGGATCTCGAGGAGAGCGGAGTTCGTGGTGACGTGTCGGCTGCGCGGCAAACATGTCACGTAATACGTGACGAGACCTCTGCAAAAGGCCTGTGGCGGCGACAGGCACAAAGAGAAAGGTGGCGAGGGAGGCTGAAGCGCACGCGCAGGTAGCCGGGATGAGTGAGAAGCCGGGCCGGAAGCGGTAAGGGCGGGAGTTTTTTCAGCTCAGATTGGCCGCGCGCAGTAGATTGTAGGCGAGGGAGCGCAGATACAGTTCCACGAGGTTGGCGCGCAGGCCGCGGTAGCGCACCCGGGTGTAGCCGAGCCATTGCTTCCAGTACCCGAAGATCTTTTCGATGCCGGCGCGCACCGGCTTGATCAGTTTGTTGAGCAGCTGCTCGGCAGCGCTGAGTTGCTGGTAACGACACGCCTTGCGCATGATGCCACAGCGCAGCCCGAGCGCGGCCCGGCGCTCCAAGCTGTCGTAAGCCTTGTCCGCCACGACCAGCGAGTCGTCGTCGGGAATCAAGGCATCCATGCACTGGCTGTCGTGCACTTTCGCGGTGCTTAAGGCGACTTGGCGGATCAGGCCATGATGGGCATCCACGGCCAGATGGACCTTGTAGCCGTAAGTGTACCGGCCGGCCTTGCGGGTATAGGAGGCGTCCGCATCGATGGCTTTGGCCTCCGGGGCTTTGTTGCCGGTGGCCGCCCGCACCAACGTCGCATCGATCCTCAAAATCCAACAGCTCACTCACCTGGTCCAAAAATCCATCCTGCTTGTTGCCCGCTCCCACCATCCACCCGTCCAGTAAGCCCAGTTGTTTTTTCATCCCTCTACGACTGCCACCGCCTTCGCGAAGTTTCACCTCGGATGACTTTTGCAGAGGTCTCGTCACGTATTACGTGACATTCCCCGAGGATCTCGAGGAGAGCGGAGTTCGTGGTGACGTGTCGGCTGCGCGACAAACATGTCACGTAATACGTGACATGTTTGCCGCAGCGGCTTGCGGTCGGATCCCTTGGGCGTGAGATCGTTTCACGATCGGGAGCCCGATTGTTTCACGAGTGCGGAAACCCGGCTGGGGGGCGGGTTTCACCTTGAAGACTTTAAAGCAAGGTCCCGGCTCTATTTCGGTGGGGCCGGGGGTGGTGGGGGCAGGGCGGCGAGTAATTGCTCGAAGCGGACGCGCTCGCCCGGGGTGGCGGCGAAATGAATGCCGAGTTGGGCGACCTGGCCGGCGGCGGCGATTTCCCCCGTTCGTTGATAGAGCAGCGCGAGGGGATGGAGGAGGTCGAGGTCACGCGGGAACATCCGCACTCCCTCGCCGATCAGCGCGAAGTCCCCGAGCTTCGGGGGCGTCGCCGATGCGAGCCAGGCTTCGGCGAGAACTTCATAGAGGCGCGGCAGCGGAATGCGGATGCTGCGGGCTTTCAGCAACGGCTCCAGCACGGCGGCGAATTGGGCCGCATCAATCCGGCCGTTGTCACCGGCTTTCGCCTTGGCGGCCAGGAGTCGCTGATGGGCCAGTTCAACATACACGGTCGGCCGGCGCGTCCCGGGTCCCTTCGCCGCGGCTTCCAGCAGCGGCAGGGCGCGCTCCGGCTGGCCGGTTTCGCTCGCGGCGACGCCATAGCCCGCGAGGAGGACCGGGTCGCGCTCGCCGCGGGCGTACGCGTCGTGGTAGGAAATCAGCGCGTCGTTGATGCGGCCGGCCAGCCGTTGGGCGTCGCCCTTGATGCGGCCGACTTCCGCCTGCGTCGCCTCGCGCAATACGACCGGGCCGCCGCCGAAGCGCGGCGAGTCGGGCTTGAGCTTGAAGATGTCGGTTCGATGCACGCCTCCCTCGATGTAGCCGCGGATCTCGAACAGCATGTCCCGGTAGCTCATCTTGAAGCACTCCTTGAACAGCGCCTCGCTGGCGGGTTGGGTGGCGAGGCGCTTTGTGAATTCATCGAACGCGGCCTTGTAGCGGCCATTGTAGCCGTAGAGGCAGAGGTGAACAAAGGCGTAGGCCTGCTTCGCCCACCGGTTGTTGCCGAGCGGATTGGTCGCCTCGGGCGCGTCGGCGGCGACCGCGAAAAACTTGTCCATCGGAATGAGGGCGCGCCGCCGGAGAACCTGGGTGAACGGCCGGTCGCCCACCGACGTGTCCGCGAACGCTTCCTCACCGCCGCTGCCGCTGTCATCGGACGCGCCCGCCGGGTTCGCGCCCACCGCGGGGCCGCCGGCTTCGGCATCGATTCCGCCCAGCTTCACCCAGTCCGGTGTGAACTCCATGGCCATGACGATCTGCGCAATGCCTTCCTGGAGCCACGGCGGCGAGCGCGTCGGGCTGTTGCTGAGGAGGGAGCGGACGTATTCGCGGTACAGCTGCTTGTAGGGATCGACTTCGAAGCTGGTGGTGTTGCCGCTGGCGTCGTCGTCCAGTCCGGTGAGGTTCAAGGTGGAGGCCTGCAGGTCGATGATGATGGACATCTGCTCCCGGTTGCGCACGAAGCGACTGGCGGAGCCGAGGTCGTTGTGACCCGAATCGGGCGCGACGAAGTCGGCGAACTTATCGCGGCGTCCGCAGAGAATCAGCGTCCGGGCGACGGGCATCTGCTGGTCGCCCAGCGCGGGCCAGGCCAGGGCGAGCGCCTGCTGGAACATCTGGAAATCGCGCAGCAGCCTCCGGCCCGAGCGTTCCGATGCGTTGGAAAGCACTTCCATGCCGTCCTCCAGCCGCACGTACTGCCACGCCTCGGGCGGCGGGAGTTCCTTCTTGCCGGTGACGGTGAAGTCGGGGAGCGCGACGGTCTCGCCGGGCGGCGGGGTGTCCGCGTCGCCACGCGGGGCGGCGGGCAGGGCCGTGGCCGCGAGTTGCAACGCCAGAATCGAAAGCGGAAAGGCCTTCATGGGATTGAGTAGGTGGAGCGCGAGACGGGGTTTCACCTCAAGACCGTCCCATGCGTCATTTCGTGGGCGCCGGCGGCAGGGAGGCGAGCAACTGTTCGAACTTCGCGCGCGCGGCGGGTTCGGTCGAGAAGCGCAGGCCCAGCCGGCCGATCGACGAGGCGATCGCCGGCGCCCCGGCCTGGCCGTACAGTTGCGCGGCCGCATACAGCATCTCGCTGTCGCGGGGGAAGGCGCGGATGCCTTCGTCGAGCACCCCGAGATTCTCCGGGGTCGGCGCCGTGGCGCTTTGCGACCAGGCGGCGGCGATCAGTTCGTAGGTTTCGGGCAGGGCCGGCGGCAGCTTGCGCGCATCAAACAGCGGCGTGAGCACGGCGGCCATCTGCGCGGCGCCGAGCTTGCCGTTGGCCGAGGGCCTGGCGGTCGCCTCGGCGAGGCGCAGGCGGGCGAGGGCCACGTAGGCGCCGGGGCGCCTGACGCCGGCCTTGGTCGCGGGCTCGAGCAGTTCGCGGGCGCGGTCGGCGTGGCCGAGCGCGTTTTCCGCGATGCCCATGCCGGCCATGATCGCCGGCTCGCGCGAGCCGCGCAGGTAGGCGGAACGGTAGGCCGCCAGCGCCAGATCCTGGCGATCAGCCAGCCGCAGGGCGTCGCCGGTAATCAGCGCGGCCTCGGGAATGGTCGCCTCGCGGAGCTCGATGGATTTCGCCGTTAGCTTGTCCTCCGGTTTCAAGGCGTACCGCTGGTATTTGTGTTTTGTGCGGAGAATGTAGCTCCACAGTTCCCGCCCCATGCCCTTGTAGTCCGTTTTAAAGCACTCCTTGAAGAGCGCCTCGCTGACGGGCTCCCGGGCCAGTCGCGAAACGAACTGGGGCAGCGCCTGTTGATAACGGAGGTCTTCCCCGAACAGGCAGAAGTGCACGAACAGGTAGGCCTGCTTCGCCCAGAAATTGTTGCCGAGCGGGTTCTGCGTCATCGGATCGTCGGCGGTGATCGCGAAAAATTCGGCGAGGGGGATGAGTTTCCGATGCTGCAGCGCGACATTGAACGGCTGCTCGCCGACCACGGCGCTGCCATTGGCGGTCAGATCGGTGCCATCGGCGTCGGCCGATTCGCCGCCCGATGCCGCCCCGGCCAGGGAGTTGATTTTCCCGTAGATCAGGCGCTCGTCGTTGAAGTCGACGTCCATGATGATCTGCGCGAGGCCCTCCTCGAGCCAGACGGGCGCGCGGACCTGGCTCTGGCTGATCAGGTAGCGGACATACTCCCGGTACAGCTGTTTGTAGTGGTCGACCTCGTATTCGCCGCTCACGGCGTTGGCCACCGCGATATTCGTGGTGTCGACGGCCACCCGGCTCGATTCGACGTCGACCACGATGGCCATCTGGTCGCGGTTGCGCAGCAGGACGCTCGGGACGATTTCCTCCCCCGAGACGGCGCCCGCGGGCGCGAAGGAATCGAACTTCCCGTGGCGGCCGCAGAGGATGATCGTGGAGGACGTCATCGGCTTCAGCGGCGCGGGCCAGACGAGCGACATCGCGCGGGTGAACATGCCGAAATCGGCGAGCAATTTGCGCGTGTAGTTTTCGGACGCGTTCGAGATCACCTCGAAATTGCCGACGCGCCCGTATTTCCAGGATTCCGGCGGGGGCAACTGCGGACTGTCGGTCACCTTGAAGTCCGGCAGCTTGAGCGTCTCGGGGCCCGGCGGCGGCTGGTTCTGGCCTTGGGCGGCGGACAGGCCGGCGGCGACGTGGAGCAGGGCAGCGGCGAACATGCCGCGGAGGCGGGGCGGGGTATTCATGGAAGTGGCGCGGGTGGGAGTATAACGCTGCCGGGCCACATCGGTTTCACCGATCGGGTCGTTCAGCCCGCCTTGCTGTAAGGCGGGTTCGTGCGGCCCGCCTTCGCCGACGGCGTGACGCCATCGGCGCTCATTTCCTTCAGCAAGCTCGTGAAGTAGGGAATGAGCTGCTTCTTGCGGCTCACCACGCCGGGCAAATCGAAAATCTCGTCCTGTTCGATATGCGCGTAGGAAATGCGGCGGATGAGCTCGTCGTCGCCCTTCACCAGCATGAGCGAGTTCTGGGTGTTGATGTCCGTGACGAGCAGGGCCGCGAAGGCGAGCTTCTCGTCGGCGCGGAGTTCGCCCAGCGCCTTGGTCAGCGTCTTGGCATGCTGCCAGAAGTTGTGGAAGCCGAGTTCCTCGACCTGGGAGACGGAGAAGCGGACGCCCTCCTCGTCGTAGATCTTGAAGTCGGAGCGCACGACCTTGTCCGGCGGGCTGGCGAGAATCACGGAGCCCGAGCTGAAGATGAGTTTCGCCAGGGCCTTGGCCTTGATGTCGGCGAAGCCCTCGAGCCACGCCAGCACGTCGGCATCCTTCGCGGTGGAGGTGGGGCTTTGCAGGAGGAGGGTGTCGGAGATCAGGCCGGACATCATCAGGCCCGCGAGGTCCGCGCTGGGGGTCAGGCCGTGGCGGCGGAACAGGTCCGCGACGATGGTGCAGGTGGAACCCACGGGTTCGTTCAGGAACAGGATCGGCTGCGGCGTGGCCATGGGCCCGAGGCGGTGGTGGTCGATGATCTCGGTGATCGTCACCTCGTCGGCGCCCGGCACGGCCTGGGTGAGCTCGTTGTGGTCGACGAGCACGAGGCGCGTCGGCACGGGTTTCAGGAGGTCGCTCTTGGTCAGCACGCCCTGGAGCGTGCCGTCGTCGCCGGTGACCATCATCGCGTTCGGGCCCTGGGCGAATTTCTTGCGGACCTCGGCGATGCGGGTGTCGGTGTTCAGCGCCGTGAACTTGCGGTCGACGAGGCTTTCGATGGTCGAGGCGGTGCGTACGAACCACGCCGTGGTGGCGGTGTCGTGCGGGCTGACGAGGATGCTGACGCCCTTCTTCTTCGCAAAGGCGACGATGGTGGGATCGACCGGGAGGTTGCCGCTGACGATGAGGGCGCGGATGCCGAGCTCGATGGCGCGGTGCTGGACGTCGGTGCGGTCGCCCAGGATGATGATGGAATTTTCCGCCGGGATGTTGTCCTTCTCGGAGATTTTCCAAAACGTGCCGATGTCCATGGCGCCGATGCGCACGAAGAGTTCCTCGAGGCGGTTTTCGTCGACGGCGTGCAGGACGGAGGCCTTGAGCGACAGGCCGATGCGCGCGAGGCTGGTGCGCACCTGGCGCATGGCGCGCGGTTCGTCGAGGCGGGGGATGAAGAAATGGCCGAGGGTGGCGAGGGTGACCGAGCCGAGGGCGCGCTTGCGCGCGGAGATGACCGGCAGGAACGAGATCCCGTGCTGGTCGATCAGCTTCAGGGCCTCGGCGCAGGTGGCGTCATCGGTCACGGCGCGCGGCGAGGGCGTCATCATGTCGTGGACGCGCGGCGACACATCGCTCAGGTAAAGGGGCAACGGCGTGTGGAAACGCTCGAGGATGGCGTCGATGCGGGCATTGGAATTGCCGCAGCGCGCGGCCACGTAGCCGGTTTCGCCGCGGGCCTCCTTGAAGGCGGCGTAGGCGATGGCGGAGCAGATGGAATCTGCGTCGGGGTTCTTGTGGCCGATGACGAAAGTGGGGGTGGCGGTTGCCATGGATGGGTCGGCCGCAGATTACGGTGCCCTTTGCGGAGGTGAAGTCATAAAGCGCACACCGGCCGAGGTATGAACGGGCCCCATAGGTCCTATGAGGCCCCCAAGCCCCAAAGCGGGTTCATGGCGCCTTTTCCGCCGGCGTGCCTGCGAGGCTGCCGACCCCCGCCGGCGGCGTGGCATAAATCCGCGGGTTGGCGGTGGCATTGAAAGGCAGGGCTTGGAGCACCGAGCTGCCCTTGCGGCCGTTGTTGAGGGTCAGCTGGCTGGCGGCTTCGGTGAGGTTGGGATAAAACTGCACGCTGCCACCGAGGAAGGCGATGTGGCCGCCCGTGTCCTTGTAGACGCCGTTGTCCGCACTCCACGTGCCGTTGGCGAGCAGGCCGCGGGTGAAGGCGACGGGAGTCGACGGCGGATCGCTCATCCGCAGGCCGCCGACGAATTCGAAACTGAGAAGGCGGTTGGTCGCGAAGCTCGGGTCGAGGACCGTGCGGTTGCCGGGGCTGACGATGGCGGAGGGATAGGTGCCGTTGAAGGCCGGGTCGTTTTTGGCGAAATAGAACGTCGGGTCCGTGAGGATGCCGCGTTGCGCCAGGACCCCGGCCCAGAGGAAGGGCCCGGTGCCCCCGGTCATCGGGGCGGGGCTCTGCGCGAGCAGCGCCGCCGGGTCCGGCAGGCGGTCGTTGTTGTCCGCGGCGTAGATGGTCGCCGCCTTCACGATCTCGCGAAGGTTGTTGGCGTCGACGGTACGCTGGGCGGTTTCGCGGACTTTGCCGACGGTGGGAAAGATCAAGGCGGCCAGGATGCCGATGATCGCAATGACGGTCAGGAGCTCAATGAGCGTGAAGCCGGCACGGCCGGCGGCGGAGGGGCGCGTTTTCATGGTGGTGCAAAACTGCGGCCCGCCGACCGTCACAGTGGCTACCCCGAAGGTATGAACACAAGTCCATTTCTCGCGACGGGGCTGGACAACCACCCGCCCTTTGGTGGAATGCCCGCATCATGGTGATCTATCTCGATGGCAAGTATGTCGATTCCGCCGAAGCCAAGGTGTCGGTTTTTGACCACGGCCTGCTCTATGGTGACGGCGTGTTCGAGGGCATCCGCATTTACGGCGGCAACGTCTACCGGCTCGACGACCACCTCGAGCGCCTCGAGATGTCGGCCAAGGCCATCATGCTCGCCGTGCCCCTCGATCGCGCCGCGATGTCCGAGGCGGTCTGCGAAACCTGCCGCCGGAACAATCTCAAGGACGGCTATATCCGCCTCGTCATCACGCGCGGCGTCGGCGACCTCGGCCTGGCGCCCTGGCTGTGCGAGAAGCCCTCGCTCTTCATCATCGCGAGCAAGATCTCCCTTTATCCGCAGGAGCACTACGACAAGGGCCTCAGCATCGTCACCGTGCCCACGCGCCGGATCGCCCCGGACGCGCTGCCGCCGACGGTCAAGTCGCTCAACTACCTCAACAACATCCTCGCGAAGCTCGAGGCCCGCCAGGCCGGCGCGCTCGAGGCGATCATGCTGAACCAGCAGGGCTACGTCGCGGAATGCACCGCCGACAACATCTTCGTGGTTCACAAGGGCACGATCATCACCCCGGCGGCCTCCGCCGGCGCCCTGAAGGGCATCACCCGCGCGACGATTTTCGACATCGCGAAGGAACTCAGCATTCCGATGAAGGAGGCCGACCTGACGCGCTACGACGTCTGGTGCGCCGACGAGTGTTTCCTCACCGGCACGGGCGCCGAGGTCATTCCGGTCGTCAAGCTCGACGGCCGGGTCATCGGCGACGGCAAACCGGGCCCGCTCACCGGCCGCGTCCTCACGAGCTTCCGCAAGCGCGTGCTGGTCGAGGGCACGCGGACGTGAGTAGGGCCGGTCTCTGACCGGCTCCCCGGCATGGGCGAGTCCTGACAGGCCGGTCACAGACCGGCCTCGTTATTCCTCCCTCCGCGCTTGCTTTGGCCCGGGCCCCTTGGCACATCTTTTGCAGGAAAGGAAAGGGCCTGTGCCCGACGCATTTGCGTTTCCGGGGCAGGGCATTATTCTCCTGCTTTAATCTCTCCCAATGGCCAACCCTCTCAAGTGCGACCTCTGCGCCAAGCCCGCCACCGTCCATCTGACCCAGATCGTTAACAGCAAGATACATAAAGTGGACCTGTGCGAAGCGTGTGCCCAAGCCAAGGGCGTCACCGACCCCAGTGGTTTTTCGCTGGCGGATTTGTTGCTCAAGGCTTCGCTCAATCCCGAGCCCACCGGCGACACGAAGTGCGAGTCCTGCGGCTTCACGCAGCAGGATTTCAAAAAGACCGGCCGCTTCGGCTGCCCGGCGTGCTACGATCATTTCCAAGGCATCCTCGAGCCGATGCTCGACACGATGCACAAGGGCAGCAGCCACACCGGCAAGGTCCCGCAACGGGCCCTGGCCCGCAAATCCCTCTACGAGCGCCTGACCCAACTCGAAACCGAGCTCGACCAGGCCATCAAAGCCGAGCGTTACGAAGACGCCGCCCGCTATCGCGATGAAATCTCCCAAGTCCGTTCGACGACCGGCCGCAAGTCCGGCGCGAAACATGAAGATTAACGAACTCATTGAATCCCACTCCGAGCTGACGGACACCGCCGCCAGCAAGAGCGCGGTCGTGCTCATGACCCGCATCCGCCTGGCGCGGAACCTCGCCGCGCAGCCGTTTCCCGGCTGGGCGAAGGACGGGCAGAAGCGCGAGATCCGCGACCAGTGCATGCAGGCCGTCGCCGCCCTGCCGCAGATGAAGCGCGGCCTCGCGATCCCGGTCGAGACCCTCGATGAATTGCAGAAGCAAATCCTGGTCGAGCGCCACCTGATCAGCCGGGAACTCTGCCACGCGAAGTCCGGCTCCGGCATCGTCATCAGCAAGGACCAGTCCTGCGTGGTGATGGTCAACGAGGAGGACCACCTGCGCATCCAGGTTCTCCGCGCCGGTTTCCAGTTCAAGAAGGTCTGGTCGGCGATCAACCAGCTCGACACCGACCTCGAGGAACACATCGACTACGCGTTTTCCCCGAAGCTGGGTTACCTGTCCGCGTGCCCGACCAACCTCGGCACCGGCATCCGCGCCTCGGCGATGATGCACCTGCCGGCGCTCGTCATCTCGAGCCAGATGGAAAAGGTCGTCCGCGCCGTCAACCAGCTCGGCATGGCGGTGCGCGGCCTCTTCGGCGAGGGCTCCGACGCCAGCGGCAGCATTTTCCAGATTTCCAACCAAACGACGCTCGGCGAGAGCGAGGAGGGAATCATCAAGCACCTGCACGGGGTCCTGACGACCATCGTGGACCAGGAGCTGAACGCCCGGGAAAAACTGATCGAGACCGATCCGAACAAGCTGTTCGACAAGATCGGCCGCGCCTTCGGGATCCTGCAGAACGGCTACCTGCTGAATTCGAGCGAGGCGATGAACCTGCTTTCGCTGATCCGCCTCGGCATCGACCTCGGGATTTTCCCGGACGCGCAGCGGGCCGTGATCGACCGGCTCTTCATCGAATGCCAGCCCGGCCACGTCCAGCATGCCGCGAAGGGCGCCTTCGAGCCGAGCCAGCGCGACGTCCTGCGCGCCGGCCGCCTGCGGGCGGAATTTGCCAAAGTGATCGCGCCTGATTTTAATAACGCCAACCAGTAACCGCCGTCCCCTTACCAAACACTCCATGGAACCAATGAACAACTTCACGCCGCGCGCCCAGCAGGTGCTGGCGCTGGCCCGCAAGGAAGCCGATCGCTTCCACCACAACTACGTCGGCACCGAGCATCTCCTGCTCGGGTTGATCAAGCTGGGGCAGGGCGTGGCCGTGAGTGTGCTCCAGAAGATGGGCCTCGATCTCGAAACCGTCCGCGGCGAGGTCGAGAAGCAGGTCGGCATCGGCCAGGAGTCGAAGACGCCGGTCGGCAGCATTCCCTACACGCCGCGCGTGAAGAAGGTCCTGGCGCTCGCCGGCAAGGAGGCCAAGGCGCTCAACCACTCCTACGTCGGCACCGAGCACATCCTGCTCGGCCTGCTCCGCGAGGGCGAGGGCGTCGCCGCCCGCGTGCTCAAGACCCTCGAGGTCGACATCGAGCGCACCCGCAATGAGATTCTCCGCGAGCTCGATCCCCAGTTCTCGTCCGGCCAGGGCGGCGACGCCCCGTCCGCGAGCGCCGGCGCCGGTGGCGGCGGCGAGGAAGTCGCCCCGCGCGGCGAGGGCGGCTCGGGCGACAAGAAGGAAGTCAAGACGCCCGCGCTGAAGGCGTTCGGCCGCGACCTCACCGAACTCGCCCGCAAGGGCGAGATGGACCCCGTCGTGGGCCGGCAGAAGGAAATCAACCGTGTCATCCAGATCCTTTGCCGCCGCACCAAGAACAACCCGGTGCTCGTGGGCGAAGCCGGCGTGGGCAAGACCGCCATCGTCGAGGGCCTCGCGCAGGAAGTCGCCAAGGGCAACGTCCCCGAGATCCTCGCGGACAAGAAGGTCATCACCCTCGACCTCGCCCTGATGGTCGCCGGCACGAAATACCGCGGCCAGTTCGAGGAGCGCATCAAGGCCGTCATGGACGAGATCAAGCGCGCCAAGAACGTCATCATCTTCATCGACGAGATGCACACCATCGTCGGCGCCGGCGCCGCCGAGGGGGCGATGGACGCCTCCAACATCTTCAAGCCCGCGCTCTCCCGCGGCGAGCTGCAGTGCATCGGCGCGACCACGCTCAACGAGTACCGCAAGTACATCGAGAAGGACAGCGCGCTCGACCGCCGCTTCCAGAGCGTCAAGGTCGAGGCGCCCTCGGTGGAGGACACGATCCTCATCCTCAAGGGCATCCGCGGCAAATACGAGGAGCACCACAAGGCCACCTTCACCGACAAGGCGCTCGAGACCGCCGCGAAGCTGTCCGACCGCTACATCACCGGCCGTTTCCTGCCGGACAAGGCCATCGACGTGATGGACGAGGCCGGCTCGCGCGCCCGCATCACGACCCTGAACCGTCCGCCCGAGATCGAGGCGATGGGCAAGGAGATCGAGAAGGTCTGCACCCAGAAGGAGCAGGCCATCGCCGCCCAGCACTTCGAGGAGGCCGCCAAGTTCCGCGACCAGGAAAAGCAGCTCCGCCTCAAGCAGGATGAGTTGGTCGAGACCTGGAAAAAGACCCGCGACGAGCACCGCATCGTCGTCGACGAGGAGCAGATGACCATCGTCGTCGCCGAGTGGACGGGCATTCCGCTCAGCCGCATGGAAAAGAAGGAGAGCGAGCGCCTGCTCAGCCTCGAGAAGGAGCTGCAGACCGCCATCGTCGGCCAGGACCCGGCGACGATCGCGATCGCCCGCGCCCTTCGCCGTTCCCGGGCCGACCTCAAGGATCCGCGCCGCCCGATCGGTTCGTTCATGTTCATGGGCCCGACCGGCGTCGGCAAGACCGAGCTCGCCAAGCAGCTGGCCGCGCAGATGTTCGGCTCGCAGGACGCGATCATCCAGATCGACATGTCGGAATACATGGAGAAGTTCGCCGTCTCCCGCCTCGTCGGCTCGCCTCCGGGCTACGTCGGCTACGAGGAGGGCGGCCAGCTCACCGAGGCCGTCCGCCGCCGGCCGTACTCCGTCGTGCTCTTCGACGAGATCGAGAAGGCGCACCCCGACGTCGTGCAGCTCATGCTGCAGATCCTCGAGGACGGCCGCCTGACCGACTCGCTCGGCCGCACGGTGGATTTCCGGAACACGATCATCATCATGACGACCAACGTCGGCGCGCAGCTCATCCAGCGCCAGACGACGATGGGTTTCGCCGCGGCCTCCTCGTCGGACTTCCACGACATGGACAAGCTGAAGGAAAAGGTGCTCGAGGAAGCCAAGCGCATCTTCAAGCCCGAGTTCCTGAACCGCATCAACGACCTCGTGGTGTTCAAGCCGCTCAACCGGGACGACCTGCTCAAGATCGTGGAGATCGAGGCTGCGAAGGTCATCAAGCGCCTGGCCGCCCGCAACATCCTCCTCGAGTTCTCGCCCGAGTCGAAGACCCTGCTCATCGAGAAGGGCTACGACGAGAAGTACGGCGCGCGTCCGCTGCGCCGCGCGGTCGAGCATTTCCTCGAGGACCCGCTCGCCGAAGCCATGCTTCGCGGCGAGGTCAAGGAAGGCGAACCGATCCTCGTCGTCCGCAACGGCGACAAGCTCGAGTTCAAGAGCAAGTCACCGACGGCCGAGAGCGGCGTGGCGCCCTGAGCCAGTCTGATCCACGCCGCCGGCGCCCTTGCGTGCCGGCGGCGTTTTGCTGTCTGCCGGGAAGGGGGTAAGGGCAGGCTTGCACGGGCTTCCTTTCCGGCTACCTATCCGTGGTCATGAGCACGACGGAAATCCTCGCCCAGTTGCCCCGATTGACTGCGGCAGAGCGGGAAGCGGTTCGGTCCCGGTTGGACGATATTGACGCGGCGGCGCCGCTTACGCCGGAAGAGAAACAACTCATCGATGAACGCGTGGCGGCCTACCGGCGGAATCCGGCCGCGGGAGTATCGTGGGCCCTGGCCGAGGCGGGTATTCGCAAGCAACTGGGGTTGTGATCGCGAAAGCCATCCTGACGCCGGAGGCCAGGGAGGACATTGCCCAAGCCGCGGCGTGGTATCCAGGCGCGAAGCATCACCGCGGCCGAGCGATTCCTGTTTGCGGTTGGGTTGGCGTTCGCCCGCATCGAGGCACAGCCAACGGCCCAGGTCGTGATCGATGCGGAGCGCGGGGCGCGCCGGGCACTGCTCCGCAAGTTTCCTCATCGGATACTCTACCTGATCGATGGCGGCCAAGGGGTGGTCTTCGCCGTCGTGCACCCACGACGCGACGACTCGGCCTGGCGCGATCGGTTGGCATGAAACCCCGGTAACGGTGCGGCGCTTGCGTGCCGGCGGCGTTTTGTTTTGGTGGAGCCGTGTTGTTTCGGGCCGTCATTTTCGGACTGTTGCTGGGGGTGCGGCTGGCCGTCGCCCAGGAAGGGCTCGCGATTCCCGCGGACGAGGTGGGCCGGGCGCCGACGCCCGCGCGCATTGCGGCCCTGGTCGACAGGGCGGCGACGCAGGGGTGGGGCAGCGTCACGCCGGCGCTCCGGGCGGCGGCCATGCAGGCGTATGCCTCGGGCTCAGGGTATGTGCCGGCTTGGTATTACCTGTACCGCTGGTCGGATTTGCTGGCGACGCCTTACAACAAGTCGCTGCAGGACTGGATCAAGTTCGTCGAAAAAGCCGGCGTCGCCCATGCGAACATGCCGTCGCAGTACGCGTACCGCCCCGGCTCGCTGTCGGCGCAGGCGTCCCGCGAGCTGCAGCTGGCGTTGCTCGGCAACGCCGCGCTGTCGGAGGAATTCTTCACGCTGCTCTCGCCCGTCGACAATCCCGCCGAGGTCCTGGCAGTGCTGCAGAAGATATTTCGCGCGGAGCCGGCGCTGTGGGCGGACTACGGCAGCCTCGCGCTTGCGATCGCGGTGGTTTACGACACCCCGCCCACGCCGTACTGGCCGCATGGCCAGGTGAGCGAAGCGCTCCTCCCGCGCAAGCTGCCCGATCCGGTGCAGGTTTTTGCTTATTACGCAAAACTCGACCGGACCAACGGCACGCTCCAGCACCTGCGGCGGCTGCCGGCGAGCGAGTTGAAATTTCTCGTCGATTTCGCGGCGCCCTTCACCGAACTCGACTGGGCGCGGCGCAACGTCCCGGCGGGCCTGGCCGACCTGGCCCAGGCTTACCCCATGATCAGGTACCGGAAGGACCGGGTGGAAAAAAACCAGTTCAGCTGGCCGGGCGCCGACTACCGGCTCGCGACCATTCTCCAGCAGGGCGGCATTTGCGTGGACCAGGCTTATTTCGCGAGCATGGCGGGCAAGGCGAAGGGCATCCCGACGATCATGTTTCGCGGCGCCGGGCTCGATGGCCGGCACGCGTGGTTTGGGTACCTCGATGCCAACCAGCGGTGGCAGCTGGATTGCGGGCGCTATGCGGAGCAGAAGTTTGTCGTCGGCCTGGCCTACGATCCGCAGACGTGGGGCGACATCAACGACCATGAACTCGGTTTCATCACCGAGCGATTCCGCGCGCTGCCCACCTACAAGCTGTCGGTCATGCATGCCGCGTTTGCGACCGAGTATTTGCGCGACCACCAGCCCGACCTGGCGCTGAAGGCGGCCCGCGAGGCGGTCAACCGCGACCGCCGCAACCTCAATGCCTGGAACGTGCTGCTGGATGCGCAGGCGGCCGCCAGCCCGGATTTGCGCGCCCGCGAGGCCATCCTGCGCGAGGCCGTGCTCGCGTTTCCGAAGTACCCCGACCTCGAGATCGCGTTTTCGCGGCAGCTGGTCGCGGTGTTGCGCCAGCGCGGCGAGACCAGTCTGGCGGCTTTTGAGGACCAGCGGTTGGGCAGGAAATACCAGGG
Organism: uncultured Oleiharenicola sp.; assembly: GCA_964515595.1. Classification (GTDB taxonomy): domain Bacteria; phylum Verrucomicrobiota; class Verrucomicrobiia; order Opitutales; family Opitutaceae; genus Lacunisphaera. The sequence goes on from CAZEUN010000014.1 coordinate 133,608, forward strand.
GAGCCGCGTCGATCTCGCCATCGAGCAGGCGGCGGCGACCCTGGAAAGAAGCGCGCGCGAGAACGACCTGCCGACCCGGATCAAGGTCTTCCAACAGGTGCTCGCCACCTCCGGGCAGGGGCAGGCAATCGATTTCTACGACAAGGTCGTGGAACCGTTCGTCCTCCAGCTGGCCGGTCAGGGACAAGTCCCGGCGGCGCTCCAATGCCTCGATCGGGCCCGTCGGACGCTGCGGGTGGAGCCCGGCAAGCAACTGGACCTGGAGATGGCGGATCTGGCCACCCGCCTGAAAACCGGTAAAAAATGAGACGGTGGAACGCGTTGTCCCCTCAACGGGTTGGCTTGAAACGCGGTCGGGATCCCCGCGCGTTGAGGGCAGCGGGCTCCACCCCAGGGGCTGAAAATCAACAAAATTGCCCCTTGGGATGAACCTTTCCAGCTTGAGGGCGTCACACAGCCCACTTCACTCAGACCCTCTCCCATGCTCGATATCTTCAAGGGCGCCGGCGTCCTCATCTATCCTCTCGCTCTCTGTTCGGTCATCGCAGTCTACATCCTCTGCGAACGCCTTTACGCCCTCCGCAAGGACGCGGTGCTGCCGGACGATCTGGTCGACGCCATCGTGGAGGGCAAGCCGGCGCAAGCGGGCCGGCATTCGGTGCTCGCGCGGCTCGTGGAGTTCGGCGACCGGCACAAGGACGATCCGGAGGCGGTCAAGGCCTTCGCCCGGCTTGAGATCAACCGCATGGAGCGGGGCATCCCGTACCTGGACGTCATCTACGCCGCCGCGCCGCTGATCGGCCTGACCGGCACCGTGACCGGCCTGTTGCAGGTCTTCTCGCAGATCTCGCCGGAGACCGGCCTGCCGGATCCCGTGGCCTTCACGAAGGGCGTGGCGCTCGCGCTTTCCGCGACGGTGATCGGCTTGTGCATCGCGATCCCGTCGCTGGTCGGCTCCGGCTTCCTGCAGCGCAAGGTGGAAAACTACGCGGCCAAGCTCGACCTGCTGCTGGAGCGCATCCTGTCCCGCAACGCGCAATCATGAGCGGCCTTTATCGCAAGCGGCGCAAACGGCCCGAGATGAACCTCGTGCCCCTGATCGACGTCCTCGTGATGCTGATCTTCTTTGCGTTCGTCACGATGCAGTTTCGCACGGTCGCCACGATGAACCTCACGCTGCCCAAGGTGGAGACCGCGGGCAAAAGCGAACTGAAGGAATCCATCACGATCAGCATCTCGAAGGACGGCGGCGTGGATTTCAACGGCAAGCCCGCCAGCATGGAGCAGCTCGCCGAGCTCGTGCACGAGGTGGGCACGGTGACGAAGGACATTCCCGTGGTCATCCGCTCCGACGAGAACACGCCGTTGCGTTTCGTGACGGAAGCGATGGACGCCTGCCGCAAGCAGGGGCTGAACAAGATCCGGCTGCAATCGCGCTGAGCGCGATTGCAGGGCTGAGAGTCCCGTGCTGAGAGTTGAGAGATAAGTGGGGCCGCCGCTTGCGCCCTTGGTCTCCAGACTCCAGCCTATCAGCTAATGACTAAAAAAATCCTGATCACCGGCGTCACCCGCGGTCTGGGGCGCGCGCTGGCCGAGTGGTATATCGCCAATGGCCACACGGTCATCGGCTGTGGACGCAGTGCGGAGGTGCTCAACCTGCGCTTCACGTATCCCGATCACGATTTCACCGCGCTCGACGTGATGGAGGAAAACAAGGTCAAGCTCTGGGCCGAGCACGTGCTGGCCCGGCACGAGGCGCCGGATCTTCTCATCAACAATGCCGCACTGATGAACAAACCGGCGCCGCTATGGGCAGTGCCGGCTCGCGAGTTCAACCAGCTCATCGACGTCAACATCAAGGGCGTGGCGAATGTGATCCGTCATTTCGTCCCCGCCATGGTCGCGCGGAAATCCGGCGTGATCGTGAATCTCAGCTCGGGATGGGGGCGGAGCACGTCGCCGGAAGTCGCGCCTTACTGCGCTTCGAAATACGCCATGGAAGGCCTGACCAAAGCCCTGGCGCAGGAGTTGCCGTCCGGCATGGCGGCGGTGCCCTTGAATCCCGGCGTGATCGACACCGACATGCTGCGCCAGGCCTGGAGCGACGGGGCGGCCAGCTACCCGAAGGCCGAGGCGTGGGCGAAGGTGGCGGCGCCGTTTATTTTGAAGCTCGGTCCGAAGGACAACGGCCAGTCGGTGAGCGTGGCGGCGTTTGAGGATTGAGACCGAGGCAACACCCCCCGGCGCTGCGCCCGCCCCTCTCTCCAGCATTTTCAGCAAAATCGCAGCCGTTTTAAGTTTAAGAGAATCGGATTATTCCCGAGGCCGTCATCCTGCCTGCCCGCCTTAGGCTCGGCGGCGGCGGGAGCCGAGCGAAGCGATCCAAGGGAAATGCGAGCCTCCGCTTGGATTTTTCGCGGGGCTCAGAATGACGATAGCGGTAATTGGCACGGTTTTGTTCGGCTACACCTTAATTTAAAACGCTCCAAAGTTCCGGCGAAGCCTGCTGCCCGCAGGGCGGGGTGTTTAGGGAACGTCCGACTGAGCATTAAAAATAAATTAGTAGCCGGCTTTTGGTCGAGAAAGACGGATCATTTCCGCCACCGTCATCCTGAGCCGAGCGAAGGATCCAAGGGAATGCGCACATCCACTTGGATTCTTCGCACGGCTCAGAATGACGGCAGCGGGGAATCATATGTTCTGACCGGCTATACTTTAATTTTAAACGCCCTAGTGTTGTGTCCCGTAAGTAACATATAGAAATAAAGGACGTCTCGCTGGTGATGAAACGAGGACGTCCACGGAACTTTGAACTCACG
>CAZEUN010000015.1:0-134860 GCA_964515595.1 uncultured Oleiharenicola sp.
CGTCATTCTGAGCCGTGCGAAGAATCCAAGCGGAGGCTCGCATTTCCCTTGGATCTTCGCACGGCTCCCGCCGCCGCCGAGCCTAAGGCGGGCAGGCAGGATGACGGTGGCGGAGATGATTCGTCTTTCTCGACCAAAAGCCGGTACAAATTATTCTAAATGCTCTAACCGGACCGGGAGTGACCCCAACCCTCCCCCCGCTCAATTCACCGCCGTGACCGACGCCGGGGCCTTCGTCCACTGGAAGTTACCGACCTTGACGGCCTCGGGGGGCTCGATGCCGGCGATGATGCCGAAGGAGGTGATCACGCACGCGATGTTGCCCTGGCGGCCGGCCTTTGCCTGCTCCTGGATGCGCGGCTTGGTCGGCTTGCCGTCCTTGCCGATGCTGCCGAGCGAAACCTGGCCGTCCTCGGAGATGATCACGAGGCTGTTGCCGGCGGTCTTGCCGGTGGAGTAGACGCCGGCGATGGTCTTGAAGATGTTCGCGCGCTCGTCGTTCGACGTGACGATCGCGACGCCCGGGGGCAGGTCGCTCAGCTTGCGCTGCGGGAGACCGAACCGGAGGCCGACGGCGACGAGGACCAGCGCGGCGGCGAACAGGCCGGCGGCCTCGAGGACCGTGCGGCCGGCGCCGTGGCGGCGGGCGGGCGCGGTCGCATAAGCGGCGCGCGGGGCGGGGCCGGCCGCGACTTGGAAAGGCGGCAGGTCGGCGAGGGCCGCGGCGCTGTCGACTGTCCAGAAATCATCGAAGAGCGACATGCTCTTGTGCATGCGGAGGCGGCCCTGATGGATGCCGATGCGCCAGCCCTTGTCCCCGCGCTGCACAATGACGCCCGGCTCGGCGCGCGTGCTGGACAGGTCGAGTAGGAGCAGCTTGCCGCCCAAGCGGACGACTTCCTCGACCGGGTGGGTGCCGTGTTCGACTTTGTCGCTGGGCAGGCCCACGCCGGCGGCGTCAGGCTTCAGCTGGACGAGAGTGATGCGGTAAGTGCTCATTTCTCGATGATGAACACCAGCGTGTGCGTGGAACCCAGCTGGAGGTTGCCGGTGGAAAGGTTGCCGTCGTCGATCTGCTTGTCGACGGTTTCAAGCTGGTCGAGGTCGTCCAGGATCGGGTGCGCCGCGTCGCCTTGGATGATGATGGCGGCCTTGGCCGGGATCCCGTCGGCCGGGATGTCGAAATTCCACTTGTACACGCCGCCGATGGCCGTGGGTTGCGTGAAGTTGCCCGGCAACTGGCCGGCGACCTGGGGCGGCACCTCCTGGGCCGTGCCGTCGTCCGGGTAGCGTCCGTTCTGGATGCTGTAAGCGATGAAAACCGTGGAGAAAGTACGCAGGTCGTTGACCACGCTGGCCGCGCGGGACCGCAGGGTGATCAGGCGGTAAGCCGGCAGGGCCGCCGCCGCGAGGAGACCAATGATCACCACCACCACCATAATTTCGACCAAGGTGAAGGCCCTAGACCGGCGCGCAAACTGAGAGGGTGGATTCGGACCTTGCGGCATGAGTGGATTAACGGTGCGGGAGGCTACTGGTATTTATGAGTCGTGCAAGCATTCAGGCTAAAACAGGTTGCACGAGGCATTTCTTTCAAGGAATTTTCCACCCGCCGCAGCCAAAAGGGCCGGATGGCCCTGAAAATTTCAGGGTGACGCCCCAGTGATTTGCCGGCTGGCTTTGCCGGTGACGGCCGTTTACCTCAGGGACACTTGACCGCCAATCAGCAGGAATTTTTCGAGATCAAGGGGGAGGGGACGCCCGGCCTGGTCTTTGTGCGCAGCGTCCGGGCCCGGCACTACCGGTTGACGCTGCGGCGGGATGGCGTGGCGGTCGCCACCGTCCCCGCGCGCGGCACGGAGAGCGGGGCGCGGGCCTTTGTGGCGGAGCATCGCGACTGGCTGGAGCGGGCGCGGGCGCGCCAGGCACGCCGGCCCCGGATGGCCGAGGTGTGGACGATCGGCACGGAGGTGTTGTGGCGCGGCGAAATGAGGCAGATCCGGCGCGCGAGCGAAGGCCCCCGGGCGAGTGTGTGCCTGGCCGCGGATATTTTCCCGGTGCGGTCGTTCGAGGGCGACCTGCGGGCGGCGCTCGAGGCGCAGTTCGCGCGGCGCGCGAAGATCGAGCTGCCGGCGCGGACGTGGGAGCTGGCGGCCGAGACCGGGGTGGACGTGAAGCACGTGACGGTGCGCAACCAGCGCTCGCGCTGGGGCTCGTGTTCCGCGGGCGGCACGATCTCGCTCAACTGGCGCCTGGTGCAGACCCCCGACACGGTGCGCGACTACATTGTTTATCACGAGCTGATGCACCTGCGCGAAATGAACCACTCCGACCGGTTCTGGGCACGGGTGGAAGCGGTGTGTCCCTGGTGGCGCGACGCCGAGAAGTGGCTGAAGCGGAACGGGAGTTTGCTGGGGATGTGAGGATTTGCGGTGGGGCGCACTGACCTCAGTGCGCTGGTTTGCGTGGAGGGGCTCGTCGGAGCGACTCGCTCCTATCGAATCCCCAGCAACTCCACCTCGAACACCAGCGTGGCCCTGGGTGGGACCGAGCCCTTGCCTTCGAGGCCGTAGCCGAGCCACCACGGGATGATGAGCGTGCGTTTCTCGCCGACCCTCATTCCGCCGATCGCTTCCTCCCAGCCCTTGATGACATGGCCGTTGCCAAGGCGGAACGAATACGGCTCGCCGCGGTCGCGCGAGCTGTCGAATTTCGTGCCATTGAGGAGGTAGCCGTCGTAGTGGACGAAGACCTCGCGGTTGATGCCGGGCTTCGGGCCCTCGCCCGGGGCGTGGACGATGTAGCGCAGGCCGGAGGGATTGACGTGGGCCGTGTTGTAGCGGTCGCGGAGGATGGCGGCGTCGGCCTCGCTCAGTTGGGGGCTCTCCATCGCGGCCCGCATGTATTTGTTGGCGGGCTCGCCCGGATTGGCGCGACGGAATATGCCGGTGCGGGCCTGCCACGCGATGAACGCGAGCACGAAGCCCAGGATGAGGATGATGCCGAACTGACGCATGATGATTTATTTTTTGGCAAGCAGGTCGAGGACTGCGGCCGTCAGTCCGGTGACACCCGTCTTGATGGTCGGTACAGGCAGCGGCGCAAACTTGCTCGAGTGCAGCGAAGGCAGGGGTTCGCCCGTGCGCTGGCTCTCGGCATATTTTGCCGGGTCGACTGCACCCACGCGGAACATGCTCACGGGAACCTTCCCGTCCAATCCGAAACGTCCGAAATCCTCGCCGCCCATTTCCGGATCGATCGCCCGCATGTTCTCCGCGCCAATCCACGCGCTGATGGCGCCGCGGATGCGGCGGGTGAGCGCGGGGTCGTTGTAGGTGACCGGCGTGAACTGATCGTCCGAGATGGCGATGACCGGCATCAGCTCCTCCGGCACGCCGGCGGCGATGGCCTCGCCGCGGCAGATGCGGCGGATCGTCGCGATGGTGTGGGCGCGCACGGACTCGGTGTAGGAACGCAGCGTGAGCTGCAGCTTCACCTCGTTCGGGATGATGTTGTGCTTCGTGCCGCCGTGGATCGAGCCGACAGTGACGACCGCGGGATCGAGCGGGCGGGTTTCACGGGAGACGACCGTTTGCAGCGTCGTGACGATGCGCGCCGCGAGGACAATCGGGTCGATCGTGGTCTGCGGATAGGCCCCGTGGCCACCCCGCCCGCGGACGGTGATGTCCATCGAGTCGACGTTGGCCCAGGCGGCGCCCTCGACGGTCCCGATGGTCCCGGCCGGCAGCGTGGCGCTGTCGTGCACGCCCAGCACATAGTCCGGGCGGGGGAATTTCGTGTAGAGACCCGCGGCGAGCAGGTTCCGGGCGCCGACGCCGATCTCCTCGGCCGGCTGGCCGATGAACACGAGCGTGCCGCTCCATTGATCCTTCATCGCCGCCAGCACCCGCGCCGCGCCCGTGAAGATGGTCATGTGGATGTCGTGCCCGCAGGCCTGCATGACGGCGACTTCCTGGCCGGAGAGATTCGTGACGCGCGTCTGGCTGGCATAGGGCAGGCCAGTCTCCTCGGCGACGGGCAGGCCATCGAGGTCGGTGCGGACATAGAGTACGGGACCATTGCCGTTCTTCAGCACGCCGACGATGCCGGTGCCGCCAAATTTCTCGGTGACCTCGAAACCGGCGGCGCGCAGCTCGGTCGCCAGCCGGGCCGCGGTCTTCTCCTCCATGAGTGAGAGCTCCGGGTGCGTGTGCAGGTGTTTGTAGAGCGCGTCGAGGGTGGGGTAATCGGCGGCCAGCTTGTTGGCGACGAAGTCGCGCGGGGTTTCGGCGGCGCGGAGCCAGAGGCCAGAGGACAGAAGACAGACGGCGGGCAGACGGCTGAGAACAGAAAAAATAGCGCGGGGTTTCATGGGAGTGATACTTCGGTTTGGAAGGAGCGGCCGTGGTAACACGGCTGGCCAGCGGTGTTACCACCGCTGCTCCTTTTCTCAGGTTACTTCGGTTCGAGTTTGAGGATCAGTCCGTCGACGATGGCGTCGGTCTGCAATTTGAGGCGCTGGGCCGGCGGCGGCTGGCGGTCGGCGGGGGCGCCGGCTTTTTGTTTCGCGTAGGCGGCATCGCCCTCCGCGCGGGCGGCGGCGAGGAAAGCCTCCTTCGCCTCGTGGAACGCGGCGCCCTCGGCGAGATCCGCGGCGCTGGCCTTCCGGCCGAGGAAGGCGGTGGTGGACTCGTCGCCGATCCACACGCGCCAGTCGTCGTCCGAGGCAAAATAAACCGCGAGCGCGCCGCGCTTCGCGACGCCGAGTTTTTCGGCGAGCGCCTTCATCCAGGCGCCGGCGACCTTGTCTTCGTCCGCGGTCGGCGCCGTGGCGAGCAACCGGGCAACGATGCGCACGCCGGTCGCGTGCTCGTAGTTGGCGAGCTTGTAGTTGAAATTCTTCGCGCGCGGCGGCTCGGTCGGGATGAGGCCGCTCGGGTCGTCAAAGTGCGCGGCCGGGCCGGGCTCGCGGGCGCCCGCGTAGGGCGCGAGCTTCGCGGTGAGCGCCTTGAAGGATTCGGGGTCGGCCTTGAACGCCTTCGCCTCGGCGCCGACGCGGATGATTTTGATCGTGAACGCGTCGTCGGGTTTGATGAGCGGCAGGACCTCGAGGCCCTGGATGGTGCGGCCGAAGACGGTGTGCAGGTAGTTGAGGCGCGTGCAGTCGCCGAGCGTGATGAAGAACTCGCAGCCATTGGTGTCGGGCCCGGCGTTGGCCATGGAGAGGATGCCGACCTCCCGGTGGCGCAGGCCCGGCACGAATTCGTCGTTGAACTTGTGCGGGATGATGTCGTCGCCGGTGTCCTTCAGGCCCGGGTTGCCGCTTTGGATCACGAAGCCCGGGACCACGCGGTACCAGGTGAGGCCGGTGTAGAACGGCTGGCCATAGCGCGGCGACAAGCTGCCCTCCGCGAGGCCGACGAAGCCGGCGACGGTGACGGGCACCTGCTTGTAATGCAGTTCAGTGACAAAAGCGCCCCGCGGCGTGGTGAATTCGGCGTAGAGCCCGTCGGCGAGTTTTTCCGTGGCGAAGAGCCCAGTGCAACCGAGCCACAAGAGGGGAAGGAGTCGGCGAAGCATGCCGGGAACTTATCTCCCCGCCGCCGCCGCGCGAGCCGATTCCCCCGGCCGTGGACGTTTCCTGAAAGAAGCTGACGCCCGTGAACGTTTCCTGCATTCATCCTTTGCTACCATGAATGCACCAAAAAAATTGATCCTCGTCGTCGCCCTTCTGCTGGCGGCCGGGCGGCTCGCCGCCCATCTCGCTCAAGGACCAGCCCCGCACATTCCCAATCACGAACACCCCGAGTTCGTGGCGGTCACCACGACCGCCACGTTTGATGATGGCACCACCGTTTCGTGGAGCCCGATGCCGAACGCCCGCGGATCCTACTACGTGACCATCACCCAGGTGCCCGGGGCGAAGGAAAAGATCTACAGCCTCCTCACGCTGGGACTGCAGGGCATTCGCCTCCCCTACACCGTCACGCGGGTGGGCACGTTGGGTGGGACGGTGCTCCACTACCAACATGGGGACCCGACTGGCACGCCTTGGCCGGCCGGGCGGAGGATTGACCCGACCGGTCTCAATGCGGCCAATGATCATCTGGATCCGGACAAGATCGAGTTCCTCAGCTTCAGTGGGACTAGCTGTCAATTCCTCGTGACCATCACGCTGGGCAAAGCCATGGGCGAGACCAAGTGGTCGGGCATGCCCAGCGGCAAGTCCGGGCATGACAATACTCCGCCGGACGGCTATCCGCCGCAGTAAGTGGTTTCAACCCGGCGCACGCAGGACTACTGCGTGCGCATCACGTGCAGCACGCCGGTTTTGGTCAATGCGACCAACGTGCGTCCGTCGGGCGCGCAGGCCAGGACATGCAGCCGCTGGTTTTCGCCGAGTGGGAGGGCATGAAGATAGCGCCAGTCTTCCGTCGTAAAGCAGTGGACGTCGCCCTCTATGCCGGCGACAAAAAGGCGGCTGCCGTCGGGACTAAGCGCCAGCCCTTGGGGCGCGCCGCTACCGGAATCGAGCTGTCGCATGACGGCCCCAGTCGCGGTGTCCCGGATTTCAAGTGAACCATTTTCCAGTGCGAGCACCAATCGGCGTTGGTCGGGGAGCAGCATGAAATACGGTGCGATTGCGGGCAGAAGCTGCCGCCAGAGTTCGCGTCCGTCCGGCCACGACAGACAAATCAATTCACGAGTGGTGGCGGTGAGCCACAGCCGCTGGCCGGTCGCATCCAATTGCATGCAAAAATACCGCTGCAACCCGGAGCGGACGACCGGGCCGTCGGCCCGCAGCTCGTTCCCTTGGTCAAGTTCGGCGGTTTGCCGGCCATCGGCGCTAACCGCGACCACCCGCACCGCGACTGCTGAGCGCGATCCGGCCGGACGGATCGTCCCGTCAGCGGCAACGACCGCCAAACCCGCGCCGGGTACAACACCGAGCAGTCCGGTAGAGGTTAGTGCTACTGGAAATTGAAACCCGACCGCCGCGCCCGTCGGTTGCAGCGTGGCCACGTCAAACCAGCGCGATGAATTTCCGTCCACGGGCACGCACACCTGCCGGCTGTCGGCGGAGAAAACCACGCCCGTCGCGCCGGCATTGTTGTTCCAAGCGGCGAGCCGGTCAGCCCGGGAGGCTCCTTCCAGGGGCCATGCCCGCAGGCCGCCGTCAGACGAGGCGGAATAAACGATGTTGCGCCGCGCAGCTATGACCGCGTCGGAAACCAAGGCGCCGTGTCCGCGCGCAATGCGGGACGCTGGATAGGAGGGCGCGGGGTCGAGCCAGATCAGGCGCCGCCCTTGTGCGAGCACCTGTCGGTTGAATCCGCCTTGGGTGAATTCGAGAATCTTGCGAGTGCCGGCGGGAAGAGTATCCGGCGTTTTCGACCACTGTCCGTCCCGCACGCGCCACACCTCGCCCGAGACATCGAACACGGCCCAAGGTCCGTGTGAATCCGCGCCCACGGCGCTGGGTCGATTCCGGCCGATGCTGGTGGTGATCGCCGAGGAGGCCGCCGCCGGCGCGAAGGCCGTGAGTCGAAACTCCGCCAGGCTTCCTCCGCCCCGCACTGAGGCGAGCACGACCGTACCTCCTGTCGGGCTGGCTCCGGACCGAAACAACGCCCAAGGAGCTTTTTTATCCGTGGGCAGCGGCGTGACGCTTATGGCTTGGCGTGTCGCAAAGTCCCACACCAGCAAGGATTCCTTCGAGTCATCGTAAGCCACGACCTGGTCGGGTCCCCAGGCTGCGAGCGCGCGGAATTTCCCGGACAGTTCGGCCCCGACGGGCGCGCCCCCGGCAACCGGCCAGCGCGCGAGTGACAAGGTTGAAGCCGTACCCACCAGCCACCGGCCATCGGCGGAGAATCCCGCCAGGCCGCGAATCCCTTCCAAGCGCCGCATGTGTTCCTGAGTGGTTGTGTCGTAGAGGGTGACCGCATCCGCGGCGTCGTGCACGGCCAACTGGGATTCGTCAGGTGAAAGTGCGCAGCGATCAATGGCCGGACCGGAATCACGGAGGATCGTGGCGGGATCCCCTTGCGCCCGGGTGCGCAGGACATGCCATTCGAAGCCCCGCAGGTCGACTTCGCCCGGGTGCGGATTCACGGCATCCAAGAGTCGGCGTGCGCGAGCTAGATCGTCCTGGTCGAGCGCCCGCTCGGCCTGGGCCAGCGCGGCGGAGTACATGGCCTGCCGCGCGAGCGCATCGCGCTCCGCTTCCGCGGCGAGGCGGCCGGACATTTCCTGGTTGGCGCGCTGGCGCTCGAGGTAGGCGCCGAGTCCCGCGATGGCGGCGATCAGGGCGAGCAACACGCCGAGACGCAGCGCGCGCGTCACCTGGCGCTGCGCCCGGCGCAACTGGCGCACGGAGCGGCCGGCTTGCAACAGGAGCAAATCGTCGAGCAGCGCCGCGGCATCCGGATGGCGCCGGTCGGGGTGCGGCTCGCACGCGCGGATGAGCACTTCGTTGAGCTCGAGCACCTCCTTGCGGTCCGGCCAGCTGTGCAGCTCCGGCGGGAGCCGCGGGTAATCGTGACGGTCGAGCCCCGTGGCGAGTTCGTACAGGAGTTTGCCGAGCGCGAAGACATCGGCGCTGGGCGCGCCCGGGCCCTCGGGCGGGACGAAGCCCTCGGTACCGACGAAGGTCAGCGCCGCGCTGGCCTCCGTGACGAGGCCGATGTCGGCGAGCTTGGGCGCGCCGCCGACGAGAATGACGTTCGACGGCTTGATGTCGCGGTGGACCAGTCCGCGCGCGTGAAGGCTCGAGAGGGCGCGCGCGAGCTCGGCGCCGAGCGCGATGCATTCGCCCGCCGGGAGGCGGCCCTGCCGCAGCCGCATTTCCTTCAGCGTGAGCGGCGTGTAGTTCGCCGGGTCGATCTCGCGGCCGGTGACGGCGTCGTCGGCCAGCTCCATTACATAATAGAAGTACGCGGCCGCAGGATCGCGGCCGACGTGGAGCAAGGCGAGTTGCCGCGATTCGGACAGCGAGATCGCGGCGAATTCCCTCAGGCCATGGAATTCACGCTCGTAGGGACCGGCGTCGGGGAAGCGATCGCGCCATACCAGTTTGACCGCGCGGTAGATCCCGGTGACGCCGCGCGCGAGCCAGACCTCGCCGTACGCGCCGCGTCCGATGAGACGCAGCAGCTCATAGTCGGGAATCTGTGGGGGTTGCGGCGTGGCCTCCGTCGACACGACGGGTGGAGCAAAGCAGGATGCGGACCGCGGTCAACCCAGCGACGCGCGCAGGGTCTCGACCTCGGCCTTGACCTGCTTGGTCAGGCGGTGGCTGATCAGGTAGACGGCCGCGGGATTGACGCCGAGCTCGCGGGCCACGCGCAGCACGGGCCAGCCCTGGCGCGAGTAGAGGTCGAAGACCTGGAAATGCTTGGCCGGCACGCGACGGGCGATGCGGCCGAGGGCGGCCTCCAATACATGTTTTTGCCACTCGTTTTCCGAGGCGGCATCGAGGGGGCCGGTGCGGTCGTCGGCGATCCGCTCGATGGTGCGGGTGGCATCGGTGATTTCCTGGCTGCGGCGCGACGGGCCGCCCGCGGCGTCGCGCGGGCGGGCGCGGAACTTGTCGGCGATGCGCCAGCGGGTCAGTTGGGCCAGCCAGCCGCGAAATGTGCCGCGCGCCGGGTCGCACTCGAAATCCTGGATGGTCTCCGACACGCGGACAAAGACCTCCTGCGTGACTTCCTCCGCCTCGACGTGGGTGAGGCCGCCGCGCTTGGCCAGGCCGTAGACGAAATTGCGGTAGAGCCGGTAGAACTCCTCCCAGCTCGCCTTGTCCTCCCAATTGCGCAGCCGGAACAGCAGTGACGGACGGGTGTGCAGCGAGGAGTGGGGCGCATCCATGTTGGCAATCATGGAGTATTTAACGCGGCCCCGGCGGGCAATCTTTCAAGCAGGTGGGCGTCGCCGGGTGGGAGGGGTTTTATACCCCGACACCGAATGAGGCATCAATCCCGTCGGGGTATAAAACCCCTCCCACCACATATGTCTTAGAGGAACGAGCAGATGTATTCGCACTGGCCGGCCTTCACCTCGATGGTGAAGCCGCTTTTGCCCGGGACGTCGAAGAAGGTGCCGGCGGCGTAATCTTTTACGTCCGTCGCACCATCGAGCGTCACGCGGCACGCGCCCGCCACGATTTCCATGCGCTCGGGGGCGCCGGTGCCGAAGTGGTAGCTGCCCGGCCAGATGAGCCCGAGAGTTTTCTTGGCGCCGTCCGGCATCAGCACGGTGTGGCTGACGACCTTGCCGTCGAAATAGACATTGGCCTTGGTGTGAACGGTGACGCCGGCGAACTGGGTGGGGAGGGACATGGAAGGGAGCGGGAGAGTGAGGGTGAGAGGGAGAGTGAAAGTGAGACGGAAACGGGATGGGCGAGTCAATCCGGCGAGGGGGACATGACAGGGATTGCGGGCGCCAAACCCTACACACCCCCGGCGCTGCGCGCCACCCCTCTTCATAGGGGACCCAAAAACTCGCGCGACCGAAGTCCCGTCTATGAAGAGGGGCTTGGGAGCCGTAGGCCCGGCGAAGGCTGCTGCCCGCAGGGCGGGGTGTGTGAAGGACTCGCGCCAGCCCCTGAAGAATCGCTGCAGGATTGAGCCCCGCGGCAAAACCTGTCCTTCTCTCCACCCATGAGCGACCCCAGCCCTGCCCGTGTATCCCTCTGGCGTCCGCTCGTGGCCGGCGGGCTGGTGTGCGGTGTGCTCGATATCTGCGCCGCGTTTGTGAGCGCGTACCTGACGGCGGGGCGCAGCCCGCTGTGGGTGTTGCGGGCGGTGGCGAGCGCGCTGCTCGGCCGCGATGCGGCGTTCGGCGGCGGGGAGTGGGTGGGCGCCCTCGGACTCGGCCTGCATTTCTTCGTGGCGTTCAGCGCCACGCTGGGGTTCGTCCTGCTCAGCCGGAAATTCCCCGTGATGCTGAGGCACGCGGTGCCGGCGGGCATGCTCTACGGCCTGGGCGTTTACCTGTTCATGAACTGCGTCACGATTCCCTTCAGCTCGTGGTTCCGCAGCCTTTATCTGCCGACGCCGCCCAACTGGGCGCATGCGCCCTTCGGCTGGCCGCAGTTTTGCATCCACCTGTTCATTGTGGGCCTGTCGATTTCGCTCGCGGTGAAAAAATTCAGCCGCGCGGTCTAGTAGCTGAACGCGTGAGCGTTTGGCTCTTGGGAGTTTGAGTAGCAAGGCGCACCGAACGGTGCGCCTTGCTGAATGGATTCCCTCTCCAGGGGAGATCCACAACCGTGCCGCGGGCGCACGACGGCCCGCCGACAAGCGGCGGCCCTACACTCGGCAGAGAAAGCCGATCTCAGCGCGCGACTGTCCCGCCCTCGATCTCCACGACGTACACCGTGCCCATCGAGTCGTTGGCGTAGCGGCTGGCGTTGATGTAGCGGCGGCCGTCGTCGGCGATTTTCACCTCGAAGGGCGTGTGCTTTGGATCGGCCAGTTCGTAGACGGCGGTGATCTTGTTTTTGAACTCAGGCAGGGCGAACCAACCGTCGGCCTTGTCGCGTTCGACGTGAAAGAGCGTGAAGTAAAGTTTCCCCGGTTTCGCGGTGCAGCGCCAGTCGTTGAAGCCGAGGAAGACGGGCTTCCCGTCCTTGTTCTTCAGATTGTCCGCGTAGTCGCCGAATTCCTCACCGAAGGGCGAGCGGGTCGTGCCGTACACCGCCTCACCGTTGACCTTGAGCCATTTTCCCACCTCGCGCAGCGCATCCTGGCTGGGTTGCGGGATGACACCCTCGGCCGTCGGGCCGACGTTCAGCAGGTAGTTGCCGCCCTTCGAGGCGATGTCGACGAGTTTGAAAATGAGTTCGCCCGGTGACTTCCAATTGTGGTCGTCGCTGCGGAAGCCCCAGGTGTGGTTGAGCGTGGCGGGGACTTCGAAGGCCTCGTCGGTCGCCTTGGGCGGGATGACGTTGTCGCCGGTGCTCATATAATCGCCGACCTTCCCGAGGCGGCCATCGATGAGCGTGGCCGGTTGCAGACTGCGGACGATGTTGGTGAGGCGCACGGGCCGGTCGCCGGTCATCATCTGGGGCGTGTCGAACCAGATCAGGCACATCGGTCCGTAATTCGTGAGCAGCTCCCGGAGTTGGGGCTCGGCTTTTTCGCGGAGGTAGTGGTCGTAGGAGCCATCCTTGTCCTTCACGTCGTTCGGGGGGAAATCCCAGTTGTTGCCGCTGCCGCCGCGCTCGTGCCAGTCCTGCGATTGCGAATAATAAACGCCGAAGCGCAGGCCGCGCTTGGCGCACGCGGCGGCGAGTTCCTTGATGACGTCGCGCTTGAAGGGGGTGGCATCGACCACGTTGTAGCTGCTGACGGCGGACTTGAAGAGCGCGAAGCCGTCGTGGTGTTTCGAGGTGATGACGACGTATTTCATGCCCGCGTCCTGCGCCAGCTGCGCCCAGGCGTCGGCGTCGAACTTCACGGGATTGAACTGCGCGGCGAGTTGCTCGTATTCGCCGACCGGGATTTTCATCCGGTTCATGATCCACTCGCCGATGCCTGGCGAACGCTCGCCCTTCCAGTAGCCGGCGGGAACGGAATAGAGGCCCCAGTGAATGAAGAGGCCGAACTTGTCGTGCCGGAACCACTCGAGGCGCTTCTCCCTGGCCTCGCGGCTTTCGGGAGCGCTGGCCAGCACCGGGTCGTTGGCAATCACGGGTGGCGGCGTCGCCGGCGCGGCCTGCACGGTGGTTTCAGAGGTGCTGCATCCGGCCAGCCAGACCAGGCCAGCCGCGGAAAGAATAGCGGGGTATTTCTTCATAAGGGTAGGAGCGGGGGGCAAACACGACACCAGCGGACGGAACGCCCTGCAATTTACCCGCTGCCTATACCGTTAAGTCAACGCCCACCTCGCGCCCGATCCGCTGGGGGGCCCGCGCTCGTCACGGGGCCATGGGTCATGGCTGCAACCGCCAGTTGTCCCTGCCGGAGACCGGCGCAACGAGATTGAGGAAGGAAGGGGCGGAGCAAAGCGTGACCTGCGGAATCGGTTTTCCGGTACCCTCAACCCCCACCCCCATGTGCAAGTCGCGTTTCGCCACTTCACGGCCGACGGCCGTTGTTTTGATCGCACTGTTCCTCGCCGTATCTCCGGCGTTCGCCACGGACACCTTGCTGAGCTACTGGAGCTTCAATCGCGCCTACGTCGGCGGAAGCGAAACGGCGGAGAACTACGAAAAGTTTTCGACCTCGTCGGCGAACTATGGGGAAGGCTATGACGACGGCCTCGAGCACCTGCTGTCCAACAACGGCAACGGACCGCAGTGGCTCCCCGGTTCGAGCGGGCCGTTGTACTCCGGCTCGGATGTTTTCATCAGCTTCACCGGGCTCTACGGCACGATGTTCGGCGATGCCGCCACCTGGCAGGGCGGGTGGACCGCCTTGAAGAACGGCGGCGGCGATGCCCCGGCCAATACCCGGTTTGCCGAAGAGCCCGGCAACTACTCGCTGGCCATCGGCCAGCACATGAGCGCATCCCCGAGCCCGATCGAGAACAATAACCGGTCAATCATGCTCAAGCTCAAGGGCACGGGCTGCTCGAATTTGCGCTTGGAATACACCGCGTCCAACAGCGCCGTCTCGACCTCCGCGACCATCACCTGGAGCTATAGCACCGATGGCGGCAATACCTACACGGCTGTTCCCAACGGCGTGCATGTGGTTCCGGGCGGCGGATCGACGCATCCGTTCGTGGCGCGCAAGGACGTCAACAATGCGGACGACCCGATCGACCTGCCTTCCGCGGTGAACGGCCAGGCGGTCTTTTATTTGCGGGCGACCTTCAGCGGTTTCGCCAACACCCATTCCGTGCGCCTCGACAACCTGAAGCTGATTGGCACCTACAATTCCATGCCCAACCGGCTGATCACCTATTGGAGCTTTAACAACATCTCCGACAACTATGAGTATTTCTGCACCACCGCGGACGGCTACGGCGAATACTATGACGCCGGCACCGGCCGCCTGATCAGCAATTCCGGCGCGGGGTCGCTGTGGCAATCGGGTTCCATCGCGCCCGTTTTCAGCAATGCCGCGGAGGTGTATCTCGACATGAGCAATCTGCTCGGCGGCCACTTTGGCAATCGCGCGACCTGGACGAGCGGCTGGAGCGCGTTTCGGGACGGCGGAAACTGGGCGCCGCAGCCGACCGGATTCGCCCCGGCCTCGGAGAATTTCTCGCTCGTCCTGGGCAATACCGCCACGACCGACAACAACAACCGCTTCATCACCTTTAAGCTGAAAAGCACCGGTTACAGCAACCTGCGCATGGCCTATGAACTGGCCGATACCAGGGATGATCTAACCGGGGTGACGATTACCTGGAAGGTCAGCACCGACGGGACGAACTTTGTCGATTTCCCCAACAACGTGCAGGCGGTGCTGGTGGGTTGGAATGCCACGCCCTATCCGTTCGCGCCGTATGCCGTGGCCCTGCCGGCCAGCGTTAACAATCAAAGCGCATTTTATCTGCGGGGGACACTGAACGGGCTGGCGGCGGGCACGCATACCCTGCGATTTGACAATTTCCAGCTGCTGGCGGCGAGCACGCCGATCGGCTCACTGCGTCCCGGCACCGAGCTTTTCGTTGACGATGCCAATCTCCAGACGGCGGTCAGCTCGTTCCGGGTATTCCATAGCGGGATAAAGACCGCGGCGCCGGTCCTGCGGGCCGATTCCCCTTGGGAACTGAATCCCAACATTGTTCCCCCCGACGACGCGGAGGCCGCGTACGTGGCAGCCGTTCGCTACGATGCTGCCACCCAAACGTTCCGGATGTGGTACAACGATGCGAACAGCGGGGGCATGTTGCTGGCGACTTCTGATAATGGCGTCGTCTGGGCAAAGCCGGGTCAGGGCATCTATTCGTTCAACGATGGCAGCACCAACTGGGATACCAACTGGCTGATGAAGGGCAAGGGGGTGTTGACGGTCTATCGCGACGAGGGCGCCGTATCCTTTGAGCGCTACAAGGCCTTGTTTAACGCGGGGCATATGGGCCTGTGGGGCGCCTATTCCGCCGATGGCGTCCAGTGGGGTTACTACAACAATCCGCCCAGCCATAATCCGCCGGCCGACCCCGTGGGGAGTCCTCCGCCATTCGAGATCATTCCGCTGACGGAGGGTGGTTCGGAAGTGGCGCATGTTTTTCGGGATCCATTGACCCACATCTACCGGGCCTACGTCCGGCCAAGGGTGCCGCACTTCAGTCCGTTGGTTCGCCGGGAAGGCGGGGTGCTGCTCAGCCATGACTACATGAATTGGACGAAGAGTCGCCAGGTGCTCAGCCCGGACGCGACGGATGACGCCATGGCTCAGTCCTTGTCGGGCTTATATGGCGAATTTTATTCGATGAACGCCTTCCCGTACGGCCGCCATTATCTCGGCATCGTGCCGTTGTTTCTGGTGACCAGTTACCACACAACCGACCTCGTGGCTGGCCAGTCGGCGTGGGATGGCCCGATCGAAGGACAATTTATTTTCAGCCGCGACGGGTACGCGTGGTCGCGTCTTCCGGTGGTCAGCAATTCACGGCCGGCGGCAATCCCGAGTGGCGCGCCCGGCACGGATTTCGACGTCTCCATCATGAATGTCGCCAGCCAGCCCATCATCGTGCACCGGGCAGACATCAACGGCAGCTTGGTCGACGACAATGTCGATGATCGCGTGCCACAAATTGCCACGGATGAGCTGTGGCACTATTATCATGGCATCAGCACGACGCACGGCGGCACGTTTCCGGAAAAGAAAATCGCGATCGGCGTCGCCCGCTGGCGGCTAGACGGCTATGCCTCGCTGGACGCCGGTTCAACCGAGAAGACAGTTATAACGGCGCCGATCAAGGACCGAACCGGTACGCTCAAGGTGAATGCGGATATCCACAGCGGCGGCTCCCTGTGGGTGGAGGTGCTGCCTGAAACCGGGAGCACGGCAATCGCCGGCTACACGATGGCGGCTGCACTCACCGGTGACAATGTTGCCCACGCGGTAGCCTGGTCGGGTTATGGAACCCTTCCGGCCACTCCCTACAGGCTGCGCTTCCGCTTTACCGATGCTTCGCTCTATAGCTACACGATCGAGCCATAGGCCAGCTCGGGACAGCATCCGTTGGGTAGTGTTCTAATTTATCATTGTGCGGAGCATCGCCTCGAAGCAATCGCGCACGCTCGTGATGAAAGGTGAGACTCCGCGCACTCGCGCCCGCCCGCTTGGATCGCCGCGGTCGTCAAGCCGGCCTCGCGATGACGGATCAAATTGGGACACTCCCATCCGCTGTGCCGATGTCACCCGCCCGGCAGGCCCGGGCACGGCCTGCCGGGCGGGCGGACTAATCGGGAAAGCGGCGGTTCTTCCTGGGTAAAGCGTTTTGCGCTCCGGCGGCGGGGATCAGCCGTGGAGGTAGGAGTTGAGAAGGTTTTCGAGGTATTCCTGCTTACCGGAACGCGGCTTGGGTTCGCCGAGCTTGGTGAGGACGAGCTTGTTGAGCTCACGGAAATCGGTGCGGCCCTTCGCGATCGCGCGGCCGTAGCCGGTGTCGAAGGACGCGTAGCGCTCGGCCACGAAGGCCGCGAACTTGCCGTCGGCGAGGATCCGGCGGGCGAGCTTGAAGGCCAGCGCGTAGGCATCCATGCCGCCGATGTGCGCGTGGAACAGGTCCTCGGGATCGATCGACGGACGACGGAGCTTCGCATCAAAATTGAAGCCGCCGGTGCCGAGGCCGCCGGCGCGCAGGATGGAGACCATCGCGAGGGTGAGCTCCTTGACGTTCGTGTTGAACTGGTCGGTGTCCCAACCGAGGAGCAGGTCGCCCGTGTTGGCATCGATCGACCCAAGCATGCCCTGCGCGGCCGCGACCTCGATCTCGTGCTCGAAGGTGTGGCCCGCGAGCGTCGCGTGATTGGTCTCGATGTTGAACTTGAAGTGTTTTTCGAGCCCGTAGGTGCGCAGAAAGGCGATGCCGCTGGCGACATCGAAGTCGTACTGGTGCTTCGTCGGCTCCTTCGGCTTCGGCTCGATGAGGAACTGGCCCTTGAAGCCGATGCTCTTCGCATGATCCACCGCCATGTGGAGGAACGCCGCCAGGTGGTCCTGCTCGCGCTTGAGGTCCGTGTTGAGGAGCGTCTCGTAACCCTCGCGGCCGCCCCAGAAGACGTAATTTTCACCGCCGAGCAGTTTCGTGACGTCGAGCGCCTTCTTCACCTGCGCGGCCGCGTACGCGACGACATGCGCGTCGGGATTGGTGGCGGCGCCGCACATGTAGCGCGGGTTGGAAAACAAATTGGCGGTGCCCCAGAGGAGCTTCACGCCGGTGGCCTTCTGCAGTTGCTTCGCGTGGGCGACGATCTTGTCGAGGTGCTTGTTCGACTCGGCGAGCGTGCGGCCTTCCGGCGCGATGTCGCGGTCATGGAAACACCAGAACGGCGCGCGGATTTTCTGGAAAAATTCGAAGCCTGCGTCGAGGCGCACCTTCGCGATGGAAACCGGATCGGAGCCCTTCTCCCACGGCCGGTTGATCGTGCCCGGGCCGAACGGATCGGAACCGGCGCCGCGGAAGGCGTGCCAGTAGGCGATCGAAAAGCGCAGGTGCTCGGACATCGTCCGGCCGTCGATCACCTCGTCCGGGTTGTAGTGACGGAACGCCAGCGGGTTCGATGAGCCGGTGCCTTCGTAGGCGATGCGCTTGATGCGGGGAAAGTGGGGGTGGGAGGATTTCATCGACTTCGAGCGGAGCAAGGTCACGTTGACCGCTCAAGACAGGAGGGTTGAATGCAGGAGGTCTCCCGGGGGAACCGCTATAAACCAGTTGGCGAGGGGAACCGGGTTGCGCTGAGTGCCGTCGCCGCGTGAGTGCGCGGTCAACCCCAACCCCCATGAATCATCGTTTGCCTCTCTTGTTTTGCTTGATGCGCGCGACGCGACGGCTGTTTTGCCCGGCGGCTCTGGCCTTGCTTTTTGCGGCCACGGCCTTCGCCGCGACACCGGAAACCGCCGGCACCGCGACAATCGAGGGGCGGGTGCTCAATCCCGTCACCGGCGCTTACCTGAACAACGCGCGGGTCACTCTCGCGGGCACCAACCGCGAGACCTTCACTAATTCGGCCGGCGCCTATCGCTTCACCGACGTGCCGGCCGGAGCGATTACGCTGCAGGTGTTTTACACCGGTCTCGATGTCCAGCAGGCCGTGGTCCAGGCGGTTGCGGGCGAAACGCATGCGCAGGACTTCAATCTCACCAGCCGCACCCAATATGGTCTCGAATCTGCGGATCGGGTGGTCGAACTCGATCGCTTCGTCGTCGCCGCCACGCGGGAAAGCGACGCGGCGGCCGTCGCGGTCAACGAACAGCGCTTCGCGTCCAACATCAAGAATGTCGTCGCGGCCGATGCCTTCGGCGATGTGGCGGAGGGTAATGTGGGCGAATTTGTTAAGCTGTTGCCGGGTGTCACCATCGAATACGGCGCGGGCGACGCGTTCGCGATGACCCTGCGCGGCATGCCCTCGTCCTTCACGCCGGTCACGGTGGACGGCGTGAGCATCGCCAGCGCCTCGGCGGGACGGCAATTCGCGTTCGACCAGGTGTCGATCAACAGCGCGGCACGGATCGAGGTAATCAAGACCCCCGTTCCCTCCATGCCGGCAAACTCGATCAGCGGCTCGCTCAACCTGGTCAGCAAGCGCGCCTTCGACCGCAGCAAGCCCCAGTTCAATTATCGCGCGTTCTTTACCTTCACCGACGAGGACCACTCGCTGGGCAAAACCCCCGGCCCGGGCACCCGGCAGACTGCCAAGGCGCGGCCGGGCGTCGAGTTCACCTACATCGCGCCGCTGACCAAGGATTTTGGCATCACCGTCACAGGCAACTATTCCGACCAGTACGGGCGCGAGCGCTTTTCCATTCCAACCTGGGAATATCTGCCGGCGAGCGGCGGCTCCGAGGCCAAGCCGTTCCTGCGGGGCTATTCCGTGCGCGACGATCCGCGCGAGACGACGCGTCAGTCGATTGGCATCGGTGCCGACTGGCGCGCAAGCAAGGCGCTCACGCTGGCCTTCAATTACCAGCTCAACAGCTACGACCTCTCGACCAACGTCAACCGGCTGACCTTCAACACCGGCACGCTGCCGCCGGCCTACGGGGCGGACTTCACCACGGGCCGCTTGAACGCCGGCACCATCACCCATACTCCTCTGTGGACCAACAAGTATGGCGACACCCATTTCCTCGCGTTGAAGGCGCGCTATGAACTGGGCGACTGGCGCGCGGATTTTTCCGCCGGCTATTCCAAGGCGAACACCTACTACGACGACCTCGCGTCGGGCTATTTCCGCACGGCCAACATCCGGGTCGTGACTCCGACGGTGAGCTACGGCGGCATCATGGCGGTCCGGCCCGACACGATCACGGTCACTCGGGGCACGACGCCGACGGACTGGACGCAGATCGCCAATTACCAGATCGTCAGCGCCGAATCGATCCCGGTCCGGACCAAGGCCGATGTCGCCACGGGCAATCTCGATCTGCGCCGCGAGCTGCTCCTGGGCGGGAACGTGGCGGCGATCCAATTCGGCGGCGCTTACAAGCGTCAGGTGCGCGACAGCCGCCAGGAGCGTTTCCTGTACAATTACGTCGGCCCCGACGGCAAGGCCAACACCGCCGATGATGGCGCGGCGGCCATCGTCGACGACGTCTACGTCGGCCAGGATCCGGGGCACGGCTGGCCGGCCAACATCCAGTGGGTCAGCATGACGAGGCTCGCGGAGGTCTATCGGGCGCACCCCGATTATTTCCAGTTGAATGAAGTGAACAACGTGCTGGAGCGGGCTTCCAATTCCGAGCGCATCCAGGAAACCATTCTGGCCGCCTACCTCCAGGGCGAGATCAAGCTGTGGCACAACCGGCTTTCGCTGGTCGGCGGCGGCCGGTGGGAACGCACCGAGGACACCGGGCTCGGCCTGTTGCGCAACCGGGATGCGACCGATCCCGATCCCGTGAAGCAGGCACGGCTGCAGTACATCGAGCGCGGCGCGCGGGCGGCGGTTTCCTATGACGGATTCTACGCCAGCGGCAACGCCACCTATGCGATCACGGACAACCTGCTTCTGCGCGTGGGCATCTACCAGGCCATCGGCCGGCCCGACTTCTCCAACATCGTTCCCAATGTGGACTTGGACGAGGATACCGCGGCGATTCCGGGCCAGCCCGGTGGCCGAATTATCCAGCGCAATCCGAAGCTCAAGCCCTGGAAGGCGACCAACTATGACGTTTCGCTGGAATATTATTTCAAAAAGACGGGCCTCTTCTCCGTGGGGGCGTTCCGCAAGGACATTTCCGATGCATTCGGCACCGAGACGTATGTGCTGGACCAGAACCTTCTGCAGCAATTCGACCTCTCATCCGAATACCTCGGCTGGGAGATCCAGACCCAGTTCAACGTCGGCAAGGCCGCGATCACGGGCTATGAAGCCAACTACCAGCAGCAGCTCACCATGCTGCCGGAATGGGCGCGGGGCATCTCGGTCTTCGCTAACGGCACGGTCCTCGACCTCGACGGCGACCGCGCGGACTTCACCGGCTTCGTCGAGAAAAGCGCCAACTGGGGCGTGGCTTATTCCCGGGGACGCGTGGGCTTCCGGCTCAATTGGAACTACCGCGGCAACCAGTTCATCAATAATCAGGCCTTCGCGCCCGATGCCGTCGCGTATGTCCTGCCCCGCCTGACGCTGGACGCCGGCGCCGAGTTCCGATTCGGCAAGCGGTTGAGCCTTTTCCTGAACGCGCGCAACCTGACCAAGGACAATATCGACCGGGTGAAGGTCAGCGGCAACTCGCCGGAGTATGCGCGCCTTTATCAGCGCAATATTTACAGCATCAAGTTCAACGCCGGAATCCGCGGCACCTTCTGAACCATGGCCCGCCTCCGGGGCGTCGGCCCCGCCCTGATCGTCCTGTGCGCGCTCGTTTTCGGGTCGTGTCCGGCCGCCCCGGAACTGAAGCCGCTGCGCGCCGGCACGGAGCTTTTCGTCGACGACGTCAACATTGCCGCAAAGGCCAACGTGACGCGCACGGTCCATGCGGCGCGCAAGCTCGCTCATCCCGTGCTGACCGGCGACGGGGGCGCGCCGGCCCGCATCTACGGGACGGTTCATCGCGATGCCGCCACCGGGGAATTCCGGATGTGGTATGGACGGAACTACGCCACTTCGCGCGACGGATTGGACTGGGAAAAGCCCGCGCTGGAAATCACGCGGGTGGCGGGCAAGCCCACCAACATCGTGCTGCCCAAGGGCGGGGGCGGCGTGCTCGTGGACGAAGCGGAGCCCGACCCGGCGAAACGTTACAAGGCGCTGCTCGCCGAGCCGATCGAGGTCGGCGGATTTTCCGGCTACTATTCCGCCGACGGGCTGAACTGGCACCGATATGGCCAGGATCGCCTTTTGACGGTGGGCTCGGAGGTCGGGCAGGTCATGAGGGATCCGGCCACGCGCAAGTATTTCGCCTACATCCGGCCTTATCCTCCGAAGCATTTCCCGAAAGCCGTTCGCGAAAAACGCCTGGGCGCGGTGCTGACGAGCGACGATTTCGTGCACTGGTCGGAAATGAAAATCGTGCTCGTGCCCGATGCGGTTGACGACGCTTGGGTGAAGGCGCCGGACCAGCGCACCGAATTTTATGCCATGAACGGCTTTGCTTATGGACGTTCCTACCTGGGCATCGTGCCACTGTTCCGGATCGAGCGGATTGTGGAGAAGACGGAACCCAACCGGTCGCGCTACGACGGGCCGATGGAAGGGCAGCTCATCACGAGCCGGGACGGACTGAACTGGTCCCGCATGCAAAACCGTTCACCGGTCATCCCGAGCGGCCCGGATTTCGACCAGAGCATCATGAATGTCGCCACGGGACCACTCGTCGTGGGCGACGAGGTCTGGCACTACTACACCGCGATCAACGCCACGCACGGCGCGCCGACCCCCCCCAAGCGGATCACGGTGGCGCTCGCTCGCTGGCGGCTCGATGGATTCGTCTCGCTCGACGCCGGCCCGGCCGAAGGGGTGGTCGAGACCACGTTGATCAAACCGGAGCGGGTGAGCGGCTTGGAAGTGAACGCCGACGCCGCCGGCGGCAGGTTGTCCATCGAGGTGCTCGGCGAGGATGGCCGGCCGCTGCCTGGTTACGGCGCGGCCGAGGCGGCGGTGATTGTCGGCGACAGCGTACGCCACGCCGCGCGCTGGGCGGGCGGGGAGCGCCTGCCCGACCAGCCCTTCTGCCTGCGCTTTCGCTTCGTCAACGCCCGGCTCTTCAGCTACACCCTGCGCGGTCTTTGAGGGCATCGCGCCCGCCCACTTCCCCGATGATGACCAAACGTTACCCGCTCCACGCGGCCTTGTCCGCCGTGGTTTTCACCCTCGGCGTCCTCGCCGGCCCGGTCCGCGCCGCGGTGCCCGGGGTGCCGCATCTGCGCGCGGGCACCGAGCTGATGGTCGATGACGCGCGCATCGCGCGGAAGGAAAACGTCGTCCGGCGCGTGCATGCCGCCAGCAAGCTGCCCGCCTGGGTGATCGAACCGACGCTGCCCTGGGAAGAGTCGAGGATCTATGTCTACGGCACCGCGCACCGCGACCCGGTCACGGGGAAATTCCGCCTGTGGTACAGTGCGCCCGGCCGCGCGCTCTACGCCGAGTCGGATGACGGCCTGAACTGGCGGAAGCCGGAACTGGACGTTGTCGCTTGGAAAGGCCGCCAGACCAACATTGTGCTGCCCGAGACCAACGGCGCCAGCATCCTGGTCGACCCGGCGGAGCCCGACCCGGCAAAGCGCTACAAGGCGCTCGTCGCCGAGCCGATCAAGCGCGGCGGCTTTTCCGGCTATCATTCGGCCGACGGCATCCATTGGCAGCGTTACGGCGACGACCGGATCATTTCGGTGGGGTCCGAAATGGGACACCTCACGCGCGACCCGGCGACGGGAAAATACCTGGCTTACATCCGGCCCTACCCGCCCCGGCATTTCCCGAAGAACGTGAATGAAAAGCGCCTCGGCGCGGTGGTCACCAGCGACGACTTCGTCACCTGGTCGCCCATGAAGATCACCCTGGTGCCCGACGCGGTCGACGACGCCTGGGTCACGCAGCCGGACCAGCGGACGGAATTCTATGCGATGAACGGTTTCGCCTACGGGAATTCCTACCTCGGCCTGATCCCGCTGTTTCGCATCATGCGCATTGTCGAGAAGGCGAATCCCAACCAGTCGCGCTATGACGGACCGATGGAGGGCCAGCTGATCGTGAGCCGCGACGGCCTTGAATGGCAGCGTCTCAAGGAGCGCGATCCCGTGATCCCGAGCGGACCGGTCTTCGACCAGAGCGTGATGAACGTCGCGACCGAGCCGATCATCGTGGGCGACGAGATCTGGCATTATTACACCGCGATCAACACGACCCACGGCGGCACCGTGCCGCCCAAACGCATCGGCATTGCGCTCGCGAAATGGCGGCTCGACGGCTTCGTATCGCTCGAGGCCGGCGAAACCGAGGGTTTGGTCGAGACCACGGCGCTGCCGGCATCGTCCGCCTGGCTGGAAATCAACGCCGATGCCGCGCGCGGCCAGGTGGCGGTCGAGGTGCTCGATGTCGCCGGCCAGGTGCTGGCCGGCTACGGCGCGCAGGATTGCGAACCGCTGGCGGCCGACCGCATCCGGCACCCGGTTCGCTGGAAGAACCACGACGCGCTGCCGACGGATCGGGAATTCCGCCTCCGTTTTCGCCTGCGGAACGCCTCGCTGTTCAGCTACACGCTGAAAACCTCCCCGGATCAGGCCGCCAACGGTGCGGGGCCCGCGGTTTCCAATCTCCCGGCCGGGGCGCCGGCCGGCATCGCCTCGCCGATTCCCAAGACCGGCAACGCTGCCTTCTTCCAGAAGCACGAGGCCTACCTCGCCCGCGCCAAGGCCGGTCCGATCGGCGTGCTCTTCATCGGCGACTCCATTACCGAGGGCTGGAAGCAGGCGCCCCACATTTGGGAGCGTTATTTCGGAAAATACCAGCCCGCCAACTTCGGGGTCGCCGGCGACCAGACGCAGCACGTCATCTGGCGCCTCGTCAATGGGGAGTTGGACGGCATCGCGCCGAAAGTCGTCGTCCTCCTGATCGGCACCAACAATACCCGCCGATACGGCGGGGAGCGGATCGCCGCCGCCAACCAGCGCATCGTCGAGATTATCCGCGAGAAGCTGCCGCAGACGAAAATTCTCCTGCTCGCCGTCTTCCCGCGCGGGCCGCGCAAGGGTCCTGATGGCCTGCCTGAACCGTGGGAGGAACGCATGGCGGCAATCACCGATCTCAACCGCCGGCTGGCCGGGCTGGACGATGGGAAGACCGTTCGTTTCCTCGACATCAATCATGTGTTCCTCGGCCAGGACGGCAGGATTCCGGCGGCCATCATGCCCGATCAGCTTCACCTCTCCGCTGCCGGATACCAGCTCTGGGCCGACGCGATCGCGGGGCCGCTGGCGGAGATGATGAAGTGAAGTCCACCTCCCTTGCTCCAGCTGTCGCGATGCCTAAATCCGATTCAGAAGTGACCCAGTCTGCCGTGGCCTTGGCCGACCGCTTCCACGCGGTTCGGACCAGGGGGTGGAATACCTGGGATACGCGCAGCGTCCTGCGGCACGTGCTGTTGCCCGAGGGGCTTTGCGTCAGCCTGGGCTTCGCGTTGCCCGACAAGCTCGTCTGGTTGGAGAACGCCTTTTTCGGCCGGCAGGAGTTGCCCCGCACCGCCGGCACGCAGCTGACCAGCCTGGATCGCAAGCTTCCGACCGGGAACCTGATCGAGGTGCGCCCGGGCGGGCATGCCTACGACGGCAGCTACACCAGCCTCGAAGTGAGCCTGCGCGGCGCGCGTTTCCGGATCGAGACCGCCAGCCAGGGGCGCGAGTGGGTGGCCTTGGTCGAGCCGTTGCAGCAGGAGCCCTGGCCCCGGGCGCTCGTCATCCAGCTCGGGATGCTCTGGGGGCGCGAAGGCTTTACGAAGGTGGCTGGAGAAAGTCGGTTGGAAGCACATCTGCCCGCTGGGATTGTTGCCATCACGGCTGGCGGCGCGCCCTATCATGATCCCAATTTGCCGGCCTTCGGTCCGCATCTGGCCGTGCGGCTGGAGGGGCCGGTGGTGGTGTGCGCCGGCTGTGCGCTGAATGTCGGGGAGGCCCGGGAGCGGATCGCGGCGGCGCGGGCGCGGCTCGAGGCGAGCCATGCCGCTTATGGCGGTTTGCAGGAGGCCCACACGGCGATGCAAAGCTGCCTCGCATGGAATGTCATCTACGAGCCCCGGTTCAACCGGATCCTCGCTCCGGTCGCCCGCGACTGGAATTGCAAGCGCGGCGGCTACGCGATTTTCTGCTGGGACAGCTTTTTCACGGCGTGGATGATCGCCCAGGATGACCCGGACCTGGGTTACGCGTGTTTGCTGGAGACATTCCGCGAGATGGTGGACGGCCGGTTCGTCTCCAATGTCGTGCAAGGCTCCGGCCGGCGGGCGTGGGACCGCTCGCAACCGCCCGTGGGCAGCCTCGCGCTGCTCGGGATGCATCGCCGGCACCCCAACCGGGAGGCGCTGGTCGCCGCGTGGCCGGCGCTGCTGGCCTGGAACCGCTGGTGGCACGGGCAGCGTCGCAATCGCGCGGGCACGCTTTCGCTGGGCTCGATGCCGTTCACCCCGCGCGTCGGCGACCCGGCCGAGTTCGTGCAGCCCAACACCGCCGCCGGCGCGGCGCTTGAGTCGGGCTTGGATAATCTGCCAATCTACGACCACGCGCCCTTCGATCCCGCTTCGCACCTGATGCTCACGGAGGATGTGGGGCTCAACTCGCTCTACGTTGCCGATTGCGAATGCCTCGCGGCGATCGCGCGCATCCTGGGGCACGAGACCGAGGCGCGCGAACTCGCGCAGCGGGCGCAACATTATCGGGATGGGTTGAAGCGCTTGTGGTGGGAGGAAAAGGCCACTTATCGCGATCGTCGCCTGGACACCGGCGACTGGCAGTCGCGCGAGGCGGCCACCTGCTTTTATCCGCTGCTGGCGGGCGCGCCGGACCGGGAGCAGGCCGCCCGTCTCGTCGAGCAGCATCTGTTGAATCCGGCGGCTTACGGCCTGCCTTGGATGCTGCCGGCTGTGCCACGGACGGATCCCGCTTTTCCGGACCAATTGTACCAGCGGGGGCGGATCTGGCCTCCTATCAACTTCCTCATTTATCTGGGTCTGCGGCGCTATGAATTGACAGCCGCCTGCCGGGCGGTGGCCGACAATGGCCTGTCCCTCCTGCTCGGGAACTGGCGGGAAAACGGAGTGGTGGCGGAAAATCTCTCCGCCGTTGACGGCGTGGGTGGCGTCGGCCCACACACGCATCCCCTGTACGGTTGGGGTGGGTTGCTGGGATTCATGGCGCTGATCGAACAGGGCTACGCGCCCGCACCTCTCGAGGGAGCTGAACAAGATGACTGAGCCGACTCCCTCGGCCCCCCCTGACATGGGAGAGACAGCGCTCGGGCGGAACGGACGCCGCAGCGCCTGGCACTTTGCGCCCTGCATCGGCATCTGGCAGGGTCTGATCAACCCCGTGCTCGTCACGATTCCCACCATCCTGTTGAAGTCCATGGGGGTCTCCAACACGGTGATCGGCTTCGCGAGCATCGTGACCCTGCCGATGGCGCTGAAATTCCTGTTCGGTCCCATGGTGGACTCCCGCCGGACCCGCCGGTGGTGGATCATCCGCTCGGGGGAGGGATTGATGATCGGCCTCGTGCTGCTGACGGCGACGCTGGCGCCGGCGCAGTTTTCACTCTGGCTCTTCCTGGCGGCCATGACCGTGCTGGCGGTGGTGAAGGCGATCCAGCAGGTCGCGCTGCAAGGATTCTTCACCTTGGCGCTCACCCGCTCCGAACTGGCCTTGTTTTCCGGCATGGATCCCGTGTTCGCGCGCTCGGCGGGCATCCTGACGGCGTCGATCCTGCTTTCACTGGCGGGTATTGTCGGTGCAAAACTCGGCGACACGCGCGTGACCTGGGCGGTGTATTTCGGCGGGTTGATCGCCTTGTTCGCGTTGCTCTACCTTTACACCCGCCTCGCCTTTCCCCGCCCCGCAGCTGACCAGCCGTCCACGAACGCGCAAGCGCCGGCGGCCTCCTTTCGTGAGATCGTGCGGGACTATTTCTCCCTTCCCGCCGTTTGGGCTGGTCTCGCCTACATTTTCTTCCTGCGCTCGGGGGAGACGTTTCTGGCCAAGATGGGCCCGGCCTTTCTGATGGATGCAAGGGAGCAGGGCGGCTTCGGCCTGAGCATTGCGGAAGTGGGGCTGTTCACCGGCGTCATGAACGGCTGCGCGATCGCGGGGGGCGTGATTTCAGGGGTGCTCCTGAAACGGCATGGCCTCCGCCGGGTCATCTGGCCGTTCACGCTGGCGGCGATTTTACCCAACTTCATTTACGTTGTGCTCGCCTGCAACAATGTCGCGGGCGTTGCGATCGTGTCCGTTGACCTGGCTTTTTTTGGCGGCGGCGTCTGGCACCTCGACTGGGCGCTGCTGGCCCTGCTTGGGCTGGAGAACCTTGGGTTCGGGCTGGGTTTCACAGTCATGAACTACTACATGTTCCGCATGGCGGCCGGGACCCGCTATCCGGCCACCTACGTGGCCTTCAGCGCCTCCGTGGTCTATTTAAGCTACCTCCTGTTCGGGGCGATCAGCGGCGCGGTCCAGGAGGCGGTGGGCTATGTCTGGCTTTTCGTCCTGAGCGTCGTGGTTTCCTTGCCGGCCTTCGCGGTGATTCCGTCGCTCAATTACAACCTGGACCGCCGTGACGATTGAATATCAGGCCTGCCGGCGGGATCGGTTCCTTGGGGAAACCAGTAGCGGGGCCTTGGGCACCGGCGTGGTGGCCGCAATTTTGCTGGTCCCATGAGCCCTCCCCATCCCCGTGGATTTCGCTGAGGCCTGGATGAACCTTCCCTTGCCCATGTCATCCCCCCTCAAACCGAACCAACTTCTCGCCCATGCCCGGGAACGCCGTGTCGAGCACTGCTATGTGGTGGGCAATCATGCCACGCCCCGCCTGGTGGACTTTGTCAGCAGCAGCGGGTTGTTCGAGACGCTGTGGTTCGATCTCGAGCATTTCGACATTCCCACCGACCAACTGGCGGTGCTTAACCTCGTGGCCCGCGCGCATCCCGTCACGACGTTGGCACGGTTCCATGCCGGCAACTACCAGGCGGTGCAGCGCGTGCTGGAGACGGGTGTGGGTGGCATCATGTGCGCGATGGTTGAGACCCCCGAGGAAGCCGCGCAGATCGTGCGCTGGTCCAAGTTCAACAATCCCACGCCGGCGCCCGGCGAGGTCACCGGCCAGCGCGGCTGGAACGGCGGGGGCATTGACGGCCGCTACGGCACGATCCCGGCGGCGGACTACGTCGCCCACCAGAACCGCGAGATCGCAATCCTTTGCCAGATCGAGACGGAAGCTGGCCTGAAGAATGTGGACGCCATCGTGAACACGCCGGGAGTCGATGGGATTTTCTTCGGCCCGGGCGACTACGCGCATCGCATCGGCCGGCTGGGCCAGATCGGGCACGAGGATGTGCTGGCGGCGATGCGGCAGGTGGCCTCCGCGTGCGACCGGTGCGGCAAGTTCTGGGGCACGCTCGGCATCGGCCGCGAACATTACCTCAAGGTCAAGGCTCTCGGCGCGCGCCTGATCTGCCCGGGTGGCGACGTGCGCACGATGAATCTGGGCCTCAAGGAACTGGCCAGGACTTTTCAGGAATGATTCTCGACCACCTCGATAATGCCGGGCGCTATGCGGCGCTCGGGCCGGGCTTCGCCCGGGCCTTCCGGTTCCTGCAGACCCTCGACCGCTCCCGGCCGGACGGCCGTTGCGAGATCGATGGCGATGTCGTCTACGCAACCCTGATGAGCCTGGAGACGAAAGAGCCGGCGAACCGGACTCATGAGGTTCACCGGAAGTATGCCGATGTGCAGTACCTGTTAACCGGGCGCGAAACGATGTTCTTTACACCGGCCGACCGGCTTGGCTCCGGCAACGGCTACAATGCGGAAAAGGACTTCGAGCTCTGTGACCATCCGACCGAGCCGGCCACGCTGGCCGTGCAACCCGGGCAGTTCGCGATTTTTTTCCCGGGCGAGGGCCACAAACCAAATCTCGCCCTGGGCGCGCCGGGTCCGGCGCGCAAGGTCGTCGTCAAGGTCAGGATTTGATGTCGGCCAGGCGCAGCGTGCCCGGCGCTCCCAGCGATCCCCCGCGGGTGTAGGCGGGCAGGATGCGCGTGCTCCGGGGCACGACCGCTTCGCCGCCGAGGATTTGAAACAGGGGTTTGAGCAACTTCTTCGCGAAGGCGTGGGGATTCGTCGCGTAGTGCGTCGGGGGTGGCACCAGGAAATCCAGGAACGGCTCGTCGTCGCGCGACACGACCGAGATATCGCGCGGCACCCGCAGACCGCGCTGGGCGAGCACGCTGGTGACGGTCAGGTAGCTGGCGCCATTTGACAGCAACAGGGCGGTCGGCGGGCGGGGCATTTCGAGCAGCCGCTGGACCGCCTTGCCCAGGCTGGCGGGGGAATGCTCGTGATGGATGACCAGCGGTTGCGCATTGGCGTGCGGCGATTCGCGCACGCCGGCAATGAATCCGGCCTCGCTTTCGACGTCGCCCGCGCGACCGGAGCGCTCGTTGAGCAAGGCGACCCGCCGGTGACCGGCGCCGAGCAGGACGCCCGCGGCGTGCCGGCAGAGAGCATAGTGGTCGAGGTCCGCGTGCGGCAGGTCGATGCCGGGATGGCAGGAGCCCGCGACGACGCACGACACGCCTTTTTGGCTGAACCAGCGCTGCGTGGCCTCGGTGGAGTTTGCGAGCAGCCAGCATGCCGCCGGGTGTTGGGCGAGCAGCTTTTCGAGGGCGCGGGCGGGCTGCTGAGTGAAGAACTTGCGTCCGTCGAAGGCGCGAAGGCGCGCGCCCTTCTCGATCAGGAGCGTCTTGAGATGATTGACCCACAGGGAGGTGTAGGGCCGCATGCTCTCGAGGGGATCGGGCGTGAGCAGCGCCACGACCGATTCGCCGCGGTTGCCTGCCGGGGCCGCGGGGCCGCGCAGGACGATGCGATTGCCCTGGCCATGCTCCGCCTTCACGCGCCCCTCCCGTTGCAATTGAGCGAGGGCCTTGCGCAGCGTCTTGCGGCTTACCTGCAGCATCTCGGTCAGCGTGCGCTCGCCGGGCAGCCATTCCGTCCAGGCACCGCGGTCGATCTCTTCGCGCAGCGCGGAGGCGACCTGGGCGGTGAGGGATGTGAAAACGCGGGGGGGGGTGGCCACGGGGATCAGACGATTTCGTTCGGCCGGGCGGCGCTGCCGTTGACTTGGAGCACCTGGCCGGCGGAGAGAAGGTGGTCACGCAACGCGGCGTAGGGCAAGTCTTGCACCGCGCATTTTTCCGCGAGCACCAGGTCCGCTGCGATGGCGGCGGACTGGCCGAGCACCATGAACACCGGTTCCATGCGGATGGATCCAAAGGCGATGTGGGAGGCGGAAACGCACACCGGGACGATCAGGTTGGTGCTCTCGCCGCGGCGCGGGATGAGCGCCCGCCAGGAGATTCCGTACGGGGGGAACCCGGCCGCCTGGACATCGCCTTCGTTCCACAGGCGGCCGTCGAGCAGGATCCGTCGGCAATTGTGCGAGTCCATCCCGTAGGCACCCAAGCCAACGGGATCCTCCGCGCGAATCAGGCCGCGGCAATGGTTCTCAGTCATCACGCAGTCACTGATCATCCGCCGGGCTTCCCGCACGTAGAGTGCATGCGGCCAGCCGCCGGTTGCGACGAACTCGTCCTTGGGCAGGCCCCATTCCCGGTAAGCCTCGCGGATGGCGGCCGGCACGGCCCCGTCGTTCGCCAGGAACCATTGCAGTCCCTGCTGATAAGTCACGTGGGCTTGGAAGATCGCTTCCCTTTCCGCATAACCCGCCCGCGGCCAGGCGTGGTTGCGGCCAATGAAGTCAGTGGACACCGCGCCATGGTTGTTGGTGTCCGTCTTGCCCCCGGGAATCCGGTCGAATTTGGCGAACACTTCGTTCCAGCCGCCCCGGAGATAGCGGGCCAGCAGCTCATATTCGGTGCGATCATATCCGTCGGGACGGGTGAAGGGCCGGCGGTTGTCCGGCAGGTCGGTGAGGCACATCCGGAAATTGTAGGCTTGGATCCGGTGGTCGCCGGCGCCCAGGGCGTAGTCGGTGGCGACCTCGATGCCCGGCAACAGCCCGCTGCCCGGGACGCCCTCGGTGCGATAGGGGTCCACGGGGTGGTCGAACTGATGCTTGGCGTGGATCTGCATGCCGTTGATGGTTTCACCGTGAAGGGCGTTGCCTTCGCGGCCAAC
Organism: uncultured Oleiharenicola sp.; assembly: GCA_964515595.1. GTDB lineage: Bacteria > Verrucomicrobiota > Verrucomicrobiia > Opitutales > Opitutaceae > Lacunisphaera. Next base: position 31,465 of record CAZEUN010000015.1, read on the forward strand.
GGTGTGGCTGACCCCGGCGTGCGCGAGGAGATCGCCCTCATAGGTGGCGTCGATGAACACGTACGCGCGGATTACCCGGCCGCTCTCGAGGAGGATCGACTCGATGCGATTGTCACTAAGGCGGGTCGCGGCGAGGTACTCGCGCCGCATCACCGGCACGCCGGCGTCAGCGAGCCACCGGTCCAGCAAGCGTTCGGCCGCGCCCGGCTCGAAGCACCATTGTTCCTCCCGCCCGTAGTGCTTGCCCATGCCGCGGTAGAACTCCCGAGCGAGCCCTCCGATCGTGGCTTGGTTGCCGAAGTCCGTCCAACCCAGCCCGGCAGTGGTCATGCCGCCGACATGCCGGCTGTTTTCAAGCAGCACCACACGCCGGCCGCGGCGCGCGGCTTCGACCGCCGCGGTCACGCCCGCCGCAGTGCCACCGTAGATGCAGATGTCCGCCTCGATCAGGCCGGTGATCCGCGTCTGCTCGTCGGGCGCGTAGTAGCTGGGTCCTGGGGTGCGGGAAGACATGCGGGGCAAAGATAGTGGTTTCCGCGGTCTTGTCCGCGTCGGCAAGCAGGTCTCCACGGGAGACCAGCGGGGGGGGGTGCACCTACCCTGCTTCCGAATGGGGAGAGGCTAGAGGCTACGATGGAGCCTCACCCGCCTTCGCCACGAGACGCAAAGCCCTTCCGGCGGCTTAAAACTCGTCGAAGGCAATCTGCTGCGGGGGCACGCCGAGGGCGGCGAGCATCTTGGTGCAGGCCTTGATCATCATGGGCGGACCGCAGAGATAGTATTCGACCGCGGCCGGTTGCGGATGGTTGCGCAGGTAGTCGTTCTCCACGACTTCGTGGATGAAACCGGTGAGGCCCGACCAATTGTCCCCGGCGAGCGGCGACGACAGCGCGGGGTGAAATTTGAAATTCGCGTGCTTGCCCGCGAGCGCTTCAAAATAATCGGTGTAGAACAGCTCCTGACGCGAGCGCGCGCCATACCAGAAGCTCACGCGCCGGGCGGTGTGTTCGGTTTCGAACAGGTGGCTGAGGTGCGCGCGGAGCGGCGCCATGCCGGCGCCGCCGCCGATGTAGACCATTTCCTTTTGCGTCGGCTTGAGGTGGAAGTCGCCGAACGGCCCGATCGCCGTCACCTCGTCGCCCGGCTTCAAATTGAAGACGTAACTCGAGCCGACGCCCGGTCCGCACGCCTGGCCCGGGGGTGGCGTGGCGATGCGGACGTTGAACCGGAGCTGCTTTTCCGTCCGCTGGTTGCTCGCGAGCGAATAATTGTTCCGGCGGCCGGCCGCGGGATTCCGCGCCGTCAGGTCGAACACATGCTGGTTCTCCCAAACCGCGGCATACGGGGCGGGGATGTCGAACTCGCGGAAACGAATCAGGTCGTAAGCGGGAATATCGAGCTGCAGGTAGTCCCCGGGCGTGAAACTGATCGTCGCGCCCGTGACCGGCTCCAACACGAGTTCCTTGATGAAGGTGGCGACATTGCGATTGGAAACGACCCGCAACCGATGCGTCTGCACTTCGCGCGCGCCCGCGCCGCCGGGGCGCTGCAAGTTCAGATAGAGCCGGCCCTGGCGTTCCTCCAGCGGATACGTGGCGAGTCCGCGGCACACCGGCGCGCGGGCCGGCGAGCCGTCGGCGAGATTGAAGCGGCCGTTGTGCTTCGGGCATTCGATGATGCCGCCCTTGACCAGGCCTTCCGCGAGGTGCGTGTTGCCGTGCGTGCAAATGCCGTCGGTGGCAAACAACCGGCCGGCCTCGTCGCGATACAGCGCGAATGTTTTCCGACCATGATCAAAACGCATCGCGTCGGCGCGCCCCAGGTCGGCCGCAGCGCAGACCTCGATCCAACCTTCGGCATCGGCCGCCGCGGTGCCGGCTTGGGCCGGCGACCGCGGCCGAGGCTCCGCTGGCGCGGGCAGCGTCCGCTTCACGTGGTAAGCCGGATCGCGCCGCTGGTGCAGCACGGCGGGGATGATTTCGCGCCAGGCGGCCCAGATGCCGGGGTAGGGCTCGGGCATGTCCGCCTTCACGGCCCGGTGCAGCTGCGGCAGCGCGTGATACGGCACGAGCGGGAACATGTGGTGCTCCACATGATAGTTCATGTTCCAGTAGAGAAACCGGTTCACGAAGTTCATGCGGACCGTGCGGCAGTTGAGCCGGTGGTCGAGGACGTTCTCCGCCAGGCCGGTGTGCTGCGTGAGGCCGTAGATTGGCGCCAGCCAGCTGCCGTAAAGGTGTGGCAATCCGATGTACATCAGCGGAAGCCAGCTGCGCGTAGCGATCGCGAGTCCGATGGCGCCGGCATAAATCAGGAGATAAATCCGGGCGCGCAGGAAGATCTTCGGAAACTCGCTTTCCGGGATGTAAGTGCGCTCCTCGGGCGTCATGCGTCCGACGGCGTGCACGCAGAGGTGGCGGAAATACTTCGGATAAATCGGCAGCCCGAAGAAACCCATCGCCATGCCCTTGAGGTCGGGCGGACGCGGCACGGCGATCTCGGGATCGCGGCCGACGATGATCGTGTCGCTGTGGTGGCGGGTGTGGCTCCAGCGCCACACGGTCGATTCGCGCATGATCATGAACGAGGCGATCTCATAGAGCGCATTGTTCATCCAGTCGGTCTTGAAGGCCGTGCCATGGCCCGCCTCGTGCCAGCGCGAGTCGGAGATCGAGGCGTAGAGCACGCCATAGATCAGGAACGGGATGACCGCCCACCAGGAGCCCCACAGAAAATACCCCGCCGCGCCCGAAGCGCCGAGCAGCGCGAACCAGATCAGCGTGTCGCGCAGCGCGGGGCCATCGCGCCGTTCGAGCAGCCGGCGCATCTCCGCGCGCGGCACCGGACACTGGTACCAGTCGGCCTCGGCCAGCCCCTTCTCGACCGCGGCGGTGGCGTTGAGCCCGACCAGGCTGTAATCGGTGACGGCGGGTTTGCTCATGGAAGGTACGATACTATAAACTAGCGGAGAGTAGGAGCGGTCTTCGACCGTTCCGGGCCAGTCGCAGACTGGCCCTCCGGTTTGCGCCGTAAATTTCGGGGTGCATCACACAGGTGAATGACAGGCAGCCGGGCCGCGACACCGTCAACCCTGGGCCTGATAGAGTTTCAGCAGCGCCTGGGTGCCATCCTCGGACCAGCCGCGGGCGGCCACCTCGTCATAGAGCTTTTTCGCCTGCTTCAAGCCGGGCAGGTCGAGTTTCATCGCCTCGGCCGATTCCAAGGCGATGCGCATGTCCTTGAGGAAATGCTTCACATAGAAACCCGGCGCGAAGTCCCCCTTCAGCGCGCGCGGCGCGAGGTTGTTGAGGGACCAGCTGGCGGCCGCGCCGCCGCCGATGCTTTCGATGACGCGCGCGGGGTCGAGTCCGGCCTTTTGCGCGTAGGTGAGCGCCTCGCACCAGGACATCATGATCGAGGCGATGGAGATCTGGTTGGCCATCTTGCAATGCTGGCCGGCGCCGGGGCCGCCCTGCAGCACGATGTTTTTCCCCATCAATTCAAACAACGGCTTGGTGCGCGCGAAGGCCGCGGCCTCGCCGCCGACCATGATCACCAGCCGCGCCTCGCGCGCGCCGACGTCACCGCCGGAGACGGGCGCATCGAGCGAGGCCAGGCCCTGCGCCGTGGCGGCGGTTGCGATGCGTTGCGCCAGCAGCGGGCTGGACGTGGTCATGTCCACCAGCACCGCGCCCTTGCGGGCCGAGGCGAGTACGCCGCCGGGACCGAAGTAGGTTTCCTCCACATCCGCGGGAAAACCGACGATCGTGAAAACAAAATCCGCCTGCGCCGCCGCCGCGCCCGCGCGGTCGTGCCAGCGCGCGCCGGCCTCGAGCAACGGCTGAGCCTTGGCCTTGGTGCGGTTGAAAACATGCACCGTGTGCCCGGCCTTGAGGAGATGGCCCGCCATGCTGCGTCCCATGACGCCGGTGCCGATGAACGCGATCGAGTGCGAGGACATGGGAAATGAAAGTGAGAGTGAGCGGCAATGGGGCGAGACGAAAACCGGTGGGTGGTGAAAGGAGCAGCCGTCGTGAGATGGCTGGCGCCAGCGGTCTCACGACCGCTGCTCCTTTCGAGTCGGTCGGGCGGATGAGGGTGGAACGCGCTGACCCCAGCGCGTTTTCAGGGTGCACGAGCGCGGGACAAGCGCTCCAGGTCAGTGCGCTCCACCCTTATACATTCCGCCTAGACGGGCGTCGGATTGCCTCGCATCGTGGCAGCCCATGCAAATCCTGAACACCCTTGCGCCCGTTTTCCTGCTCATCGCAGTGGGGGCGGCGCTGCAGCGGTCGGGCTTCGTGTCGGCGGGTTTTCTGAAGGAGGCCAATCGGGTGACCTACTGGCTGGGTTTGCCCGCGCTGCTGTTCTCGCAGCTGGTGGCGTCGTTTCACCAGGGGGATGGCGCGGGCGCGATGCTGGGCGTGATGTTCGGCGCCACGTGCCTGCTGGTGCTCGTGGCCTACGGGGTGGCCTGGCTGATGCGCGTGCCCGGTGCGGCGACGGGGACTTTCGTGCAAGGCGGCTTTCGCGGCAATCTGGCCTTCGTGGGCCTGCCGATCATCTATTCCCTGCCGGATACGCCGCTGGCCGCCGGCATGTCGGTTCGCACCGCCGCGGTGGTGACCGTCGCGCCGATGATGGTCTTTTATAACACCGGGGGCGTCGTCGTGCTGCTCCTCAGCCAGCACAAGCTGAGCTGGCGGATGCTCTGGCCGTTCATGCGGCAACTGGCCACGACGCCCCCGCTGGTGGCGACGTTTGCGGGCATGGGTTTCGCGCTGGCCGGCTGGACGCTGCCGTCTGCCGTGGACAAGACCTTCTCCGCACTCGGCGAAATGGCGCTGCCGCTCGGCTTGCTCGGCGTGGGTGGTTCGCTGGTGACGGCCCGCCTTGGCTCGCATTGGCCGCGTCCGCTCAGCGCGGCGCTGGTAAAGACCGTGCTGTCGCCGGTGCTGGGCTGGGCTGTCGGCCGGGCATGCGGCCTCGGTGGACTCGAATTGAAAATCGTGATGCTCTTGATGGCCTGTCCGACGGCGGTGGTCTCCTACACGGTGGCACTGGAGCTCAAGGGTGACGAAGCGCTGGCGTCCGGTGCGATTGTGCTGAGTGTGTTCACGTCGCTGGTGTCGCTCGCGGTGATTCTCGCGGTGGCGTAGGCGACGCTGGGATCAGTAAGGTGGGAGGGGTTTTATACCCCGACGGCATGCGCGCGAAGGTCGGGGTATAAAACCCCTCCCACCACGAGCTGACTTTTGTAGGAGCCTGCCAGCAGGCTCCTACAAATCAGAGTGGACCCGAAGGGGTCCGGTAGTGGAGGGTCCAGCTCCCGCTGGACCGCGGCCCAGCGGGAGCTGGGCCCTCCACATGGGATGCTTTACGGGATCCGGAGCTCCGTGCCTACGCGGAGGATGCCGTTGGGTCCGAGGAGCGCGGCGTTCGCGTTGTAGATTTCCTGCCAGCGGTTCGCGCTGCCGTAGTAACGCTGGGCGAGGCGCGAGAGCGAATCACCGGCGGCGACGACGTGCGTGCGCAGCGGCGGCACGACCGGCGCGCCGGCCGTCGAGGCCGTGGCGCCCGTGCCACCCGTGGTGCGGGCGAGCATCGTCTTCAGCTGGTAGTTCTCGCCGGCGAGGACGGAGTTGGCGCCTTGCAGTTGTTGGGCCAGCGCGCGGGCGGCGGCGAGGTCGCTGGAAGTCTGCGCCTGGCTGCGCTGCAGCGCGGCGACCGCCTCGCTCAGGCGGGTGAGTTCGGATTGCGTGCTGCCGGCGCTGGTTTGGGCGCTCGTGCGCAACTGCTCAACCTGACTGTTGAGGGTGCTGACTTGCGCGGCGAGGGCGTCGCGCTCGGCGGTGAGGTTGGAGGATGTCTTGCCCGCGGTCTCGGCCAGCGCATCGCGCTCGCGCTGGAGGGCGGCATAACCGCGGAGGGAAGTGGCGAGGCGGTCCTCGGTCGCGGCCAGTTGCTTCGCGAGATCGGAGTCATCGCCCGCCGGAGCGGCCGCGGCCGGCGTGGCTTGTGCCGCGGCCAGTTGCTGGCGGGTGGAGGCGAGCGCCGCCTCGAGTTCGCCGACGCGACCCGAGAGATCGGGATAAGCCGGGGCGCGGGTGCGCGAGGCGGTGCGGGCCTGCGCGAGCTGCGCTTCGAGTTCGCTCACGCGACCGGAGAGATCGGGATAACGCGGCGCGCCCGTCTGGGCGGCGACCTGGGCTTCGAGTTCGCGGACGCGGCCGGACAAGTCCGGGTAGGCGGGCGCAGCCGGTTGGGCTGACGCGAGCTGGGCCTTTTCCTGTTCGAGGCGGGCGACGGCGGCGCGGGCGGCGTCGCGTTCGCTGGCGAGGCCACTGGCTTGGGATTGCAAGGACGCGAGCTGTGTCTCGAGGTCCTTCGCGCGGGCCGTATCCGCGGTGTTGTCGCGGAGCTGCTTGCCGGCGTTTGCCAGCATCTGCTGCATGCGCTCGCGATCGGTGCGGAGTTGGGCGACCTCGCTGTTCAACTCGGAGACCTTGCCGGAAAGATCAGGATAGGCCGGCGCGGCGGTCCTGGCGGCGGCGATCTTGTCCTCGGCCGCGATCAACTGGCCCTCGAGCTCGCGCACGCGGCCCGAGAGGTCGGGGTTGGCGGGCTGGGCCTTGAGCTGGGCTTCGAGTTCCGTCACGCGACCGGAGAGATCGGGGTAAGCGGGTGTCGAGGCCTGGGCCTTGGCTTGGGCGAGTTGCGTCTCGAGTTCGCGGACGCGGTCGAGTTGGGCGACGCTGCCGACCGGACGCGGCTTGGCCTGGGCCTCGGCGAGCTGGCGGCCGGTGTCGGCGAGGAGTTTTTGCATGCGCTCGCGATCGGCGCGGAGCTGGGTGACCTGGCTGGTGAGGTCGGAGACTTTGCCGGACAGGTCCGGGTAAGCGGGAGCCGCGGGCACGGCGTTGCGGGCGCTCGCGAGGGCTGTCTCGAGTTCGGTCACGCGACCGGAAAGATCAGGATAGGCCGGCGCGGCGGGTTTGGCGGCGAGCTTCGCTTCGAGGTCGGCGACCTTGTCGCTCAAGTTGGGGTAAGCGGGAGCGGCGTTCCTGGCCGAGGCCAGTTGGGTTTCGAGTTCGCTCACGCGGCCCGACAGAGCCGCCTTCGCGGAGGTTTCCGCGGAAAGAGAGGAGCTGGCGCGATTCAACTGGCTTTCCAATTCGCCGACGCGGCCGGTCAGGTCGGGATAGCCCGGTGCCGCGGGTTTGGCGGCGAGTTGCGCTTCCAATTCGCTGACGCGACCGGAGAGATCCGGATAGCTCGGCGCGGCGGGTTTGGCCGCGAGCGCCTGCTTCGAGGTGGCCAGGTCGGATTCGAGCGAGGCGACGCGCTCGCGGAGATCGGGATAGGCGGGGGTGGCGGCCTTCGCCTGGGCCAGGGCGGTCTCCAACTGTTTGGCGCGATCGGCTTCGGCGGACAAGGCGGTGCGGGACGCGAGAAGCTCGGCTTTTTCCTGCGCGAGTTTCGTCACCGTGTCGCGCAATTCGTTTTGGGCGGTGCGCGCTTCGTCTTTTGCCTGGGTCAGCGCGGCGATTTCCTGTTTCGCGCGGGCTGCCTCGGAGGCGAGGCGGTCGCGCTCAGTCGTCAGGCTGGCGAACTGGGCCTGGGCGCCCTGGCTGGCCGCATTCCGGGCGGCGAGCTGGCCCTCAAGCTCCTGCACTTTGCCGGCAAGATTCGGGTAGGCGGGCGCGGCGTTGCGCGCGGCGGTGAGCTGGGTTTCCAGTTCGCTGACGCGACCCGAGAGGTCGGGATAGCTCGGGGCGGCGGGTTTGGCGGCGAGGGCCTGCTTCGTGGTGGTGAGATCGGATTCGAGCGAGGCCACGCGTTCGCGGAGGTCGGGATAGGCGGGGGCGGCGGCGAGTTGCTTCTCGAGTTCGCTGACGCGGCCGGAGAGGTCCGGGTAGGCCGGCGCGGCGGGCTTGACGTTGGCGACCTGTGCCTTGAGGCCCGAAACCTGCGAGCGCAGTTGGTTCGCCTCGGCGGTGGCGGCCTCGACCTGGCGGCGGAGCGCGGCCTTGTCGGACTCCAGCATCTTGAGATTGGACTGGAGCGTGGTGCGCTCGCGCTGGGTGGTGGCGGTGGCGCTCTTGTAGTCGTCGAACTGGCGCGAGATCTCGGCGCGCGACTGTTCGGCGGTGCCGAATTTCTGGAGGGCCGTCGCGACGGCGCCTTCGAGTTCGGTCACGCGGCCGGAAAGGTCGGGATAGGTCGGCGGCGCCTTGGCATTTTGCGCGGCCACCAGCTGGCGGCTCGAGTCGGCGAGGGCGCGTTCGAGTTCGGCGACGCGGCCGGTGAGATCGGGATAACTCGGGGCGGCGGGCTGGGCGGCGAGGGCCTTTTCCGCGGCGGCCTTGGCCTCGGTGAGGGCGGCGACCTTCGCGACGGCGTCGGTGCGGGCCGTGTTGGCGGCCGCGAGGCTGGCCTCGAGTTCGGCGACGCGGCCGGAAAGGTTCGGGTAGGCCGGGGCGGCATTGCGCGCGGCTTCGTTGGCTTTGGTCAGCGAGGCAATTTCCTGCCTGGCGCGCGTGGATTCAGCCGTGAGGGAGGCGAGGGAGCTTTCCAGTTCGCGGACGCGGCCCGACAGATCCGGATATGCCGGGGGTGCGTTGCGGGCGGCGGTGACAGCGGCTTCGAGTTCGCGGACGCGGCCGGACAAGTCGGGATAAGCCGGCGCCGCGTTGCGGGCGGCCGCCAGGGCGGCGTTGGTTTGGGCGACGGTGGCCTCCAGCTCGGCGACCTTGCCGGAAAGGTCAGGGTATTTCGGCGCCGCGTTCCGTGCGGCGACGAGCGTGGCTTCAAGTTCGGTCACGCGTCCGGTGAGATCCGCTTTGGCCGAGGTTTCGGCGGCAAGGGTGGATTTGGCGCGGGTCAGTTGCGCTTCCAATTCGCTGACGCGACCGGAAAGGTCGGGATAGCTCGGGGCGGCGGGCTTGGCGGCGAGGGCCTGCTTGGAGGCGGCGAGATCGGATTCGAGCGAGGCGACGCGGGCGCGCAGGTCGGGATAAGCGGGCGCAGCCGGTTTCGCCGCGAGGGCTTTTTCCGCGGTGGCCTTCGCCTCGGTGAGCGAGGCAACCTGGCGCTGGGCGTCCTGGTTGGAAGCGGTGATGGTCGCGAGTTGTTGTTCCAACTCGCCGACTTTGCCGCGGAGGTCCGGATAGGCGGGCGCGGCATTGCGCGCGGCGGTCACGGCGCCCTCGAGTTCGCGGACGCGGCCGGAGAGGTCGGGGTATTTCGGCGCGGCGCTTTTGGCCGCGGCGAGGGCGGTCTCGAGATCGGCCACCTTTCCGGACAAGTCGGGATAGCTCGGGGCGGTGGGTTTGGCGGCGAGGGCCTTCTCCGCGGAATTTTTGGCCTCCGTGAGGGCGGCGACCTGGCGTTGGGCCTCGCGGGTGGCGGCGGTGACGGTCGTGAGTTGCTGTTCGAGTTCGCCGACTTTGCCGCGGAGATCCGGATAGGCGGGGGCGGCATTGCGCGCGGTGGCGACGGCACTCTCGAGTTCGCGGACGCGGCCGGAGAGGTCGGGGTATTTCGGGGCGGCGTTTTTGGCGGCCGCGAGCGCTCCCCGGGCTGCTTCCAATTCGCGGGTGGCGGTGGCGAGGGCGGCTTCGTTGGCGGCGAGCTGGCTGCTGGCTTGGGAAACTTCCTGGGCGCGGCTGGCGGCGGCGGCCTGGGCCGCGGCGAACTGCGTTTCGAGTTCCGAAACGCGGGCGCGGAGGTCGGGGTATTTCGGCGCGGCATTTTTCGCGCTCGCGAGGGCGGTCTCGAGTTCAGCGACCTTGCCGGAGAGGTCCGGGTAAGCCGGGGCGGCGGGCTTGGCGGCGAGTTCCTGTTTCGTGGCGGCGAGCTGGGTTTCGAGGGCGGCTTTCTGATCGTTGACGCGGTTGAGGGTGTCCTCGACCTGGCGGCCGAAATCGCGGGCGGCCTGAAGTTCGGCGGCGGCCGTGGCGGCGACCTTGGCGCGGTCGTCATTCACCTTGTTCAGGGTCTCCTCGACCTGGCGGCCGAAGGTGCGGGCGGACTCGAGCTCGGCCAGGGCGGCCTGGAGTTCGCGATTCTTCGCATCGAGCGCGGCGGTGTTGGCGACCGGCTTGGGTGCCTGCTCGAGTGCGGTCAGGGCCTGGCGCGTGCGGGCGAGTTCCGTCTTGGACGCTTCGCTTGCGCGACCGATTTCGGTGACGCGCGCCTCGGCGGCGCGGGCGGCGCGCTCGTTGTCGGCGGCCAGCTTGGCCAGGCGGTCGCGGTCGGCGCGCAGGTCCGCGAGATCGCCCGAGAGCCCGTTGATGCGGGCCGCGAGGGCGTCGCGTTCCGCGCGCAAGGTGGCCGCGGCGGAGTCGTCGCCGGCCGGCGCGGGCGCGGGGCCGGCGGGGGCGGGCAGGCTGGCGGAAGCCGGGGCGGTGCGGGCGGGGGTTTCGGCGACGACGGGTTCGGCGCGCGCGGGGGCGGCCGGGACGGCGTGAATGCCAAGGGCGGCCTTGCGCTCAATCAGACGTTGCTGCGCCGCTTCGCGCGCCGCTTTGTCGAGGGAGCCGATGACCGTGTCGAGCGCGCGGCCGCGGGCGCCGTTTTCGCGGGCGAGGGAGAGCCAGATAAATGCCTCGATCTGGTCGGCGGCGACGCCGCGGCCCTCGGCGTAGGCCAGACCCAGATTGTATTGGGCGATGCCGTTGCCCTTGATGGCCTTGGCGCGCAGGCTGGCGACCTCACTGCTTTCCTGGGCGACGGCGGGCAGGCCGAGTGCGAACGCAAACAATACGGCGACAAGGGGGCGGAAATTTTTCATGTGCTGTCGGGCGGTGTGTGGTGGGCTACATTTGCCCGGGGGGACCCCCGGCTGCAAGCCCGCCCGAGGCTGGCGTGTAAAAAAATAGCTGGTTAACCCGGGCTTTACCGGCCAGCGCCGGTCGCGTTTCAGCCCTTCGTCCGCGCCACGGCGCGATGCCATTCCGCGAGCAGCCGCCGGCTGGTGGCCGCGCGTGCGGTCGCGCGGAAAGTGCGGTCGGCCGACCAGAGCGCGGCGATTTCCCCGCGGTTTTTCCAAAACCCGACGGCCAGGCCGGCCAGGTAGGCGGCGCCGAGGGCGGTGGTTTCAGTCGTGCGCGGGCGGACGACCGGCACGCGCAGGAGGTCGGCCTGGAATTGCATGAGCGCGTCGTTGCGGACCGCGCCGCCGTCCACGCGGAGACCGCGCAGGCGCCGGCCGGCGTCCGCCTCCATGGCGCGAAGAAGGTCGGCGCTCTGGTAGGCGATGCTTTCGAGCGCGGCGCGCGCGAGGTGCCCGGCGTTGCTGCCACGGGTGAGGCCCGTGATGATCCCGCGGGCGGCGGCATCCCAATGCGGGGCGCCGAGTCCGGCGAAGGCCGGGACCAGGTAAACGCCGCCGTTGTCGGTGACGCGCGCGGCGAGTTTCTCGACGTCGACCGACCGGGCGATGAGCCCGAGACCATCGCGGAGCCATTGCACCACGGCCCCGCCGATGAACACCGATCCCTCGAGGGCGTATTCAAGCCGGCCGTCGATTTTCCAGGCGATCGTCGTGAGCAGTTGGTTTTTCGAAACCACCGGTTTGGTGCCGGTGTGCATCAGCAGGAAGCAACCGGTCCCGTAGGTGTTCTTGGCCATGCCCGGCGACCAGCAAGCCTGGCCGAACAGGGCGGCCTGTTGGTCGCCGGCGACGCCGCTGATCGGCACGCCGTTCAATGCAGGCACGGCCGAGACCTCGCCGAGGACGCCGCTGCTGGCGCACACTTGCGGCAGGACCTCGCGCGGGATGCGCAGGATTTTCAGGAGCGCGTCGTCCCAATCGCCGGTGCGAAGATTGAGAAGCAGCGTGCGCGACGCGTTGGAAACATCGGTGGCGTGCACGCGCCCGCCCGTCAGTTGCCAGAGCAGCCACGTGTCGACGGTGCCGAAGGCGAGTTCCCCGCGCTCCGCGCGCCGGCGCGCGCCGGGCACGCGGTCGAGCAGCCACGCGAGCTTCGTGCCGCTGAAATAGGGATCGAGGCGCAGGCCGGTTTTCCGGCGAAACAGCGGGTCGAGTCCGCGGCGCCCGAGTTGTGCGCAGAAGCCGGCCGTGCGCCGGTCCTGCCAGACGATCGCGCGATGCAGGGGTTGGCCGGTGCGGCGATCCCAGAGCAATGTGGTCTCACGCTGATTGGTGAGGCCGATCGCCGCCACGTCGCGGCCGGTGAGGTTGGCCTCGGCCAGGGCGCCGAGCGCGGTGCGGCGGGTGCTCATCCACAAGTCGCGCGGGTCGTGCTCCACCCAGCCCGGCTGCGGATAGTGTTGGGGAAATTCCTGTTGGGCGGTGGCGACCGCGCGACCGCGCCGGTCGAAGACGATCGCGCGTGATGACGTGGTGCCTTGGTCGAGGGCAAGGATGCAACGCATGGGAAAGCCGGCGAGAGATAGCGGGGGCCGGGGGCCGCGCCAATCCGCAAATCGCCCGGACGCCGGTTGCAATCCGGCGGCTTCGGTCTAGTTTGCCCACCGAAGTGGTTTTGTTCTCCAACCCCCAACCTGCCGTCACCATGAAAACCGCGTTCTGCTTCGTCCGCCTCGCCCTGTTGGGCGCATTCGCCGCCAGTGCCCTGTCCGCGGCGACTCCCGAGACCTCCGCGCCGGCCGCCAGCGCCGTGACCGTCACGTTCGATCACCCGGAAAAGTACACCGACCTCAAGGACAGCTGGTCGGATAACGACAATGAGCGCGGCCGGGATCATTATCTGCCGCTGTTCCGCGAGTACTTCGAGAAGACGCTGGCGCGGCGGTTGCCGGCCGGGCAGCAGCTGGCGGTCACGTTTTCGGACATCGACCTCGCCGGCGATTTCGAGCCGGCCCGGGGCCCGCAGTTCGATGACATTCGCATCGTGAAGGACCTGTATGTGCCGCGCCTGACGTTTACCTTCAAGCTGACGGATGCCAGCGGCAACGTGATCAAGTCGGGCGAGCGCAAGCTCGTGGACCTCGGCTTCCAAATGGGCATCACCCCCGGTTTCCGCGACGATCCCCTGCGTTACGAAAAGGCGATGCTCGACCGATGGCTCGGCCAGGAACTGGCCCCGGCGCGGAAGAACTGACGTTCAGTCCTGCTTGGGAAAGGGCGGGCTCGTGTCACTGCCGTGCCGGAAGATCGCGCCGGAGGAAACGGACACGGTCCGCCAGTTGAACGCGATGGTGATGGAGCGGAAGAGGAACGTCACCCCCATGGCGAGCAGCGCCGCGTGCGAAGCGGAGACGGCGAGATAGACGCCGGCGCAGATGAAGGTCACCGCGCCGGCGAGCGCCGTCAGCAGGTAGAACTGCCCCGGCTTGAACACGAGCGGTTCCTCGCGCGTCAGGACGTCGCGCAGCAGGCCGCCGCCCACGGCGTTGATGATCCCGACGAGCACCGCGGCGGGCGGGGGGAGGCCGGCGTTGAGCGACTTCTGCACGCCGAACACGGCATAGGCGCCGAGCCCGAGCGCGTCGACCCACGCGATCAGTTCCTGGAAGTGGGGCACCTGCCGTCCGAAAAACAGGCTGATGGTCACGGCCGTGGCGATGGTGTAGAGATAGTCCGGGTTCGTGAGCAGCGGCGTGAGGTTGTCCTGCAGGAAGATGCCGTCGCGAATCAACCCGCCGCCGATGCCCGATACCAGCGCCAGGGCGAACACGCCCACGATGTCGTAGTGGCGCTTGATGGCCGCCAGCGCCCCGGTGAGCGCGAAGGCAAACGTCGCCCCGAGGTCGAACAAAACCGGCAGATCGAAACTTCCCTTCAGCATGGCGATGGATTCGGGGCGGACTGGGTGATCGCGCGGGCGCCTATGGGTTGGGCCGGGCGGCGGGTTGAACCGGCTGGGGGCCGGCCCGCATTTTCGCGCGGCGATCCACGACGTACCACGAGACGCCGGCGATCATCACCACCAGCAGGATCAGCAGCACGAGGATTTCCTTGGGCAAGCGCACGCGGCCAAACTAGGCGGGGCTCAACCCAGCGCCAGTGCAATTACACCCGTGACGATGCCGCCTGCGGCCAGGAGCCGGCGGCGGGCGTCGGCTTCCTTGAGGAGCTTCGCGCCGAACAAGGTGCCGATGACGATGCTGATTTCCCGCGCCGGGGCGATGTAGCTGACCGGCGTGAACGTCATCGCGGTCAGGATGAGGATGTACCCCAGCGGCGCCAGCAGCGCGACGGCGAACACCTTGCCGCGGTGATCGCGCCACGCCGCCGCCGCCTCGGCGCGGCGCGGCCAGGCGAAGGGCGCGAGGACGAGGCACATCACGACCTGCGTGCTGCAGTCATAGAGGAGGGGTGGCAGGTGCAGGTGCGCCACCGCGTGCTTGTCCCACACCGTCAGCGAGGCAATGCAACAGCCGCAGAAAAAACCATAGAGCAGGCCCTGACGCAGGTGGGCGCGGTCGGTGTGCAGAAGCTTGGTGCCGCCGGTCAGCGAGAAAATGCTGCCGATAACGATCGCGCCGCCGGCCAGCGCGAGTGGCGTGGGGCGCTCGTGGAAAATCGCGATGGCCGTCAGCGTGGAAAACAGCGGCCCGGTGCCGCGCGCCAGCGGGTAAACCAGCGAGAAATCGCCGTGCTTGTAGCCGCGCTGCAACAGCAGGGCATAGGCCATCTTGATCAAACCGCTGCCCACGATGACGAGCAGCGCACCCGCCGGGATGACCGGGGAATTCCACGCCAGGTAAGCGAGCGACAGCGGCACGTAGAAACAAAGCGACACCAGTCCCGTGAGCCACACAAAGGGCAGGCCGCCGCCGGAGCGCTTCGCCGCCAGGTTCCAGGTCGCGTGGGTCAACGCGGCGATGAAAACGATGCCGAGGGCGAGCGGGGTCATTTTTCAAAACGAAGGACACGAAGTTTCCGAAGAACAACGGAAAAGGGATGGGGTTCGGCCGGTGGGGAGGGGCGTGGCTCCCGCGGCCGGCAAGCCCGTGGCGCGCATTCCAGAAGCCAAACGCTCACGCGTTCAGCTACGGACCCGCGGCCATCCAAGGATCCCCTCTGGAGCCGGAACGATTCAGTGGAAACCACGAAGGACGCGAAGAAACGCGAAGAGCGCGAGTCAGACCTGATCCTCGGTGATGCCTTGCTGTAGTCACTCCAGCCGGCTTGCGCAGGCGGTGGCAATATCACGTTCGCGGTCCAGCGGGAGCTGGCCCCTCCACGATACAGTGACCGCGCCGGACGGCCGATACATTCCCGGAAGCTTGCGCCGTCCCGGCTTCGGGTCCTTCGTGCGCTGCGTGGTTAATTTCGCCGACATCCGCCGCGAGCTGCGTCCGACGCTGATGCTGGCCTTCCCGATCGTGGTCGGGCAGGTCAGCCAGATGCTGATCGGGCTGACGGACAGCGCGTTCATTGGCCGCGTCGGCAAGGTGGAGCTCGCGGCCGCGGCATTTACGCACAGCATCTTCAATATATTCTACATCGTCGGACTCGGCCTGCTGCTTGGCACCGGCGTGTTCGCGGCGCGCGACCATGGCGCCGGCGACGAAACGGGTTGCGCGGGCTGGCTGCGCCACGGGCGGGCGCTCGCGCTGGTCGTGGGCGGCGGCGGGTTTGCCTGCATGCTGGCATTGGCCACGCAACTGAACCGGTTCGGCCAACCGGCCGAGGTGGTGGCGATCATGGGTCCCTTTTACCTGCTCATTGCCGGGTCGCTCGTGTTCGCGCTTTTTTTCCAGGTGCAGCGGCAGTTCGCCGAATCGCTCGGACGTCCGTGGGTGCCGATGAGCATCATGGTGGCGGACATCGCGCTGAACGCGTTGCTCAATTGGATCTTCGTGTTCGGGCATCTCGGATGCCCGGCGCTGGGGCTGGTCGGGTCGGGGTGGGCGACGCTGCTCGCGCGCCTGGCGGCCGTGATCACGCTGGGAGTGTGGCTGAAGGTCGCGCCCGCCTTTGCCCCGGTGCGCGCCGCGCCCTGGACGGGGTGGGAACGCGCCCGGTTCGGGGCGCTGCTGAAACTCGGCGTTCCCGCGGCGGGCATGTTGCTGTTCGAGGGCGGCGCGTTTGTCGCGACGGCGCTGATGATGGGCTGGCTGGGCACGGTGCCGCTCGCGGCGCACCAGATTGCGATCGGATGCGCGTCGCTCGCCTTCATGTTCCCGCTTGGGCTCTCGCTGGCGACCAGCATGCGCATCAGCCGCGCCGGCGGCGAGGGGCGGACCGGCGCGCTGCGAGCCATCGGGTTCGGGGCGCTCGCCACGGGCCTGGTCATCATGCTCGGGTTTGCGCTCGCGTTCGCCCTGGCCGGAAACGCGATCACGACGGCCTTCACCCCGGCGGTGGACGTCGCCGCGCTCGCCGCGCAATTGCTGGTGGTGGCCGCGTTCTTCCAGCTTTTCGACGGCGGCCAGGTGATCAGCGTCGGGGCGCTGCGCGGCCTGCATGACGTGCGCGTGCCGACGGTCATCACGTTCATCGCCTACTGGGTCATTTCACTTCCGCTCGGCTACACCCTGGCGTTCCACACCCGGCTCGGGGCGGTCGGGCTCTGGACGGGCCTCGCGGCCGGACTCGGTTGTGCCGCGCTCCTGCTGGGCTGGCGCTTCCACCGGCTGACCCTCGTGCGCTGAGCCACGATGGGCAAGTCGCGGCTCTAGTAGTCTATTACTACAATCGTCCGTCAGCCGAGCGCTTCGCGCAGCGCGGCGATGATTTCGTCGACCGGTTCGGTGCCGACGCAGAGACGCAGCAGTTCGGGCGACAGGCCATGCGCGGAGAGTTCCGCGCGGCCGGCCTCGCTTGTCACGAGGTCGTAGTGCGCGAGGTAGATGAACGGGGAGATGAGCGTCGTGGTCATGCCGAAGCTCGGCCCCTTGGGCAGGCGCACGGCGTCGTAGAATTTCGCGAGCGGTCCCTTGAGCGTGAAGGAAATCATGCAGCCCGGGGAGGCGGGGGTCCGCGCGACCTTGAGGTAGTTGGACTTGGTCGCCGGTTGCAGCGCCCACCAGACCCGATCCACGGCGGGATGGTTCTCGAGGAAGGCTGCGACCTTGATGGTGCTGGCGTTGATACGGGCGACGACTTCCGCGGTGGCGCCGATCTGCGCGGCGAGGCGCGCGAGGTCGCGGTGATGCAGGGGCTCGAGGTGCGCGGCGACGAGCGCGCGCAGTTCGGCGGCGTCGGGGCGCGAGCCGTTGACGACGACCGCGCCGGCGATGACATCGCCTTCATGGGCGGTGTATTTCGTGAGGCTGGTGGCCACGAGGTCGGCGTGGGGCAGCAGGTCGACGTTGAAGGGCGAGCTCACGGCCGGATCCAGGATGACCTTGGCGCCATGACGGCGGGCAAGCGCGACGACGGCCGGGATATCGGCCGTCTGGACGAGGGGATTGGTCGGCGCCTCGATGATGAGGCCGGCGATGCGCGCGCCGTGCTCCGTGAAAAGTTTTTCGAGGCCCGCGAGATCGTTGACGTCGCCATGGCGCAGGTAATCGCGCGCGGGCTCGGGGGTAAATTTTTTCAGCAGCGCGATGCTGTCGAGGTAGAGCCACCCCAGTTGCACCCACGTGGTCCGGCCCGTGCATGCCTGCACGGCGCTGATGGCGCGGAACGAGGCGTAGAGGGCGTTCATGCCGCTCGGCGCGAGCAGCAGGTCGGCGTCGTTTGCGACCGGGAAGGGACCGCGGAGCACGCGTTTGATCCCGGCGGTGGCTTCGCCGGCGAAAAGTTTTTCCGGCGCGGCGGCCGGCAGGGCGCCGAGGCGGACCAACTGGTCCTCGGCGGCGCGGGAGGAGAGGAAGCCGCCGATGTTTTGGAGAAACACCTTGCCGCGACCGTTCAACGCGGGCGTGTCGGCGTGGGCCACGCCATCAATGCCATCGACCGCGAACGGCACGGCATGCGCGGGCGCGCTGCGCCCGAGGTGGTCGGCGAGGGCGGCGGCCATCTTCGGCGAGCTCACCAGCCAGAGGGATCGGCCCGCGAGTTCGGGCCGGCGGGCGAGGACTTCGCAAAGGCGCTTGGCATGCGTGTGCACCACGAAGCGCGGGTAACCCGAGGCGATGTGCCGGGTGGTTTCCGGCCGGCCCTCCTCGTAGCCGATCACGTCCGCCATGGTCGGCAGGCTGCACGCCACGGAATGCGGGCTGCCGGGAATGCGCTGGCCAAGGGGAATGGGTGAAAAGACGGACATGCGGAAGGCGGGGCAGGAAAGTTGGCGGCCGGCCGGGGGGTGGCAACTGTGGTTTGTGTCATCCGGCAGCAGTGCCTGGCGCGAAAGACAAAACAGGTTGCGATTGGCCGACGATGCGGCGAACTAGGCCGGATGAAATTGGTTTCCTGGAATGTGAACGGCGTGCGGGCCGTGCTGAAGAAGGGGTTTCTCGACTATATGGCCAAGGTGGATGCCGACGTGATCTGCCTGCAGGAAACCAAGGCGCATCCCGGCGACGTGCAGCACGTCGCGTGGCAGGCGGGCTATACGCCGCACTGGTATTCCGCGGTGAAGAAGGGTTATTCCGGCACGGTGATTTTCACGCGGGTGCCGGTCCTCAAGGTGACCAACGGCATTGGCCTGGCCGGGCACGACGACGAGGGGCGCGTCATCACCGCGGAGTTCAAGGACTTCTTCCTGGTGAACGTTTACCAGCCGAACTCCCAGCGCGGGTTGACGCGGTTGAAATATCGCACCGAGGAATGGGACCCGGCGTTTCTCGCGTTCCTCAAGAAACTCGAGAAGAAGGGCAAGCCGGTCATTTTCTGCGGCGACCTCAACGTGGCGCACACGGAGATCGACCTGACGAATCCCAAGACCAACCGCCGGAATGCCGGGTTCACCGATGAGGAGCGCGCGAATTTCTCGACAATCCTGGCCAAGGGTTTCGTCGACACGTTCCGCGAATTTGAAAAGGGGCCGGGGCATTACACCTGGTGGAGCCAGATGATGAATTGCCGGGCGCGGAACATCGGGTGGCGCGTCGATTACTTCGTCGCGTCGGAAAAACTGAAGCCGGCGTTGAAGCGCGCGTGGATCTCGCCCGAGGTGATGGGCAGCGATCATTGCCCGGTTGGCCTGGAGCTCAAGACGTGAGGCGCGCGAGTGACGGGAGGAACCGCGTCGCGTTGCCCGCGATGGTGCGGCTGGGGCGTTCGCCCCTGCATGGCCAGGGGTTGTTCGCGCGCGCACCCATCGCCCGCGGCACGCGGATCATCGAATACGTGGGGGAGCGCATCACCAA
This sequence comes from uncultured Oleiharenicola sp., assembly GCA_964515595.1. Classification (GTDB taxonomy): domain Bacteria; phylum Verrucomicrobiota; class Verrucomicrobiia; order Opitutales; family Opitutaceae; genus Lacunisphaera. Next base: position 50,665 of record CAZEUN010000015.1, read on the forward strand.
GGCCGAGGCCGAGCGGCGGGAAGTCCAGCGGCTGGCCCGGCTCGCGGCCGGCGGCGACGGCAACGTGTACATTTTTGAACTGAACCAGCGGCACGACCTCGATGGCCGGGTGCGCTGGAACCCGGCGCGACGGATCAACCATTCCTGTGCGCCGAACTGCGAGGTGCAGGTGGTTCGCGGGCGGATCTGGATCGTGGCGCTGCGCGCCCTCGCGCCCGGGGAGGAACTGACCTACGATTACAGTTTCGACTACGATGCCTGGCGGGATCACCCGTGCCGCTGCGGAGCGAAGGAGTGCGCCGGCTACATTGTCGCCAAGGCCCAGCGGTGGCGGGTGCGCCGGATCCTTGCGGGCGAGCGCCCCTGACCGGCGGAAAGCGGGCTTTCCTTCGGGGCCGGTTGCGCCACGCTGCCCGCATGGATTATGCGGACAGGCTGAAAAGGTTGATGCTGCGCAAGCCGCGCCTGACGCTGGCCGTGGCCGAGAGCCTGACCGCGGGCCATTTGCAGGCGCAGATCGCGTCGGTCCCGGGTGCCTCGGGCTATTTTCTCGGCGGGCTCACGGCGTACAGTCTCGCCCAGAAGGTGAAGTTGCTGGGCGTGAACCGGGCGCACGCGAAGCGCGTGGACTGCGTTTCGCAACGGGTCGCCGTGGAGATGGCCTATGGCGCGCTGGAACGCTTTGGCGCGGATGTCGCGGCGGCCACGACCGGCTATGCCGAGCCGAATCGCGCGGCCCGCGTGAAGGCGCCGATGGCGTGGTGGGCGATCTGCCAGCGATTGCCGAACGGCCGGCTCGCGATCAACTCCGGCACGATCGAAGTTCCCGGCGCCAATCGCACCGAGGCGCAGGAGCGCATCGCGCGCGATGTCCTGGGGCTGCTCGTGGCGCACCTCGGTGCCTGGCGTCGCTGAGGGGCCCGCCGCCATCAATCAATCGGGGCGCGGAGAGTCCCGGCTGCATTTTATGCGCAAATAAAAAACCCGTCACGCTGACGCGGGACGGGTTTTCGAGAAAGAAGGGCGAGGTTACTGCGTGAGACGTGTCACGTAATCCATCAGGAAGTGCGCCTCCGTCGGCGGCGTGACCCAGTCGCTGAAGAGCAGTTCCGGCATGCGGTGGTTGCTGTTGTAGAAGACGCGGTTCGCCTCGTCGTTCGGCGACATGTAGCCGGTCTTGAGGGCTGCCCCGAGGTAGAAGCCCTCGGTCGTGGAATAGATCAGGACATTGGCGTCGCCCGGGAGATTTTTCGTGACCGCCTCGCGCTCGGCGGCGCGGATGCCGGCGACGGCTTTCGCCTCGGCGCCGAGATTCATGCGGTTCTTGAGGAGGAGGCGGGCGGTGTTGTCGTCCATGAGGACGTACACGGCATTGATCGCCTTGCCGCCGGCCTGGAGGCCGAAGCTCAGTTCACCGGCCTTGAGAAAGGCGGGGACGGACCACTTGCCATTCGGGCGGCGGACGAGGGCGACCGCATAGCCATCCTTGATGCCGAGGAGGAAGCCCGCCTGGAACTGGTTGATGATGACCAGGCCCTTGGCCCGGCGAAGAATGTTGGCGGGGATGGCGGTTTTGGCGTTGCCCTGGATTTCCTGAAGAATCGCCTCGCAGCTATCCAGCTGGGTGATGACGGCTTCGCGGGTAAGGCCGGTGGCGGCAGGCAGCAAGGCCGCGAGCGCGGTCACGCAAAAAAGGGCGGTGAGAAACTTCTTCATGATGGAGTGGAGCGGAGAATGGGCCTGGGCGGAAGGAGCGCAAAGCTGTTTTCCAAGACGGGTATATGCAGATTCAGGCGGGGAATGAAAGCCCCTACTTTATCCGCGAACAGCTGCGCACGGTGATTGTGACCCGTTGGCGGCGAGAAGGTTGCCACTTACTCGAGGCCGCGCCGGGCAATCTCCTCCTCGTCCCAGCCGAGGTAGTGGCCCAGTTCATGAAGATAGGTCAGGCGCACCTCATCGCGGTAGACGGTCTCGTCGCCCTCGGCGTAGTCCCAAAGATTTTCGAGAAAGAGCAGGATTTGGGGAGGCAGGTCCTGCATCCCCGGCTCGAAGCCCGCGCCATGCGGGTGTCCGACAAACAACCCGAGGATATCCGGCTCCCAGCCCTCGGCCTGGATCTCCGCGTTCGGGAAGGGTTCGTAGCAGACCGGCACGCCGGCCGCGGCGTCGCGCACGGCCGCCGGGAGGCGGCGCTTGGCCTTCGCGACGACCTCCTCGGCGAGGAGGGTGAGCTGTGGGAAATTCATTGGGCGGATAATAGCGGCGAGGCCGCGCCGGGACGATGTGACGACAGGCAGGTTACGCCAGCGCCGAAAATTTTCCCGCCCAAAAAATGCAACGCCCGGGGCGGAAGCGCGTCTATCGGCGTGAAGCTTACTGCTAGGTAGCAGTGTGTGCAATAGATGAAGCGCCGTGGCGTGGGGCCACGGCGCTTTTCTTTTGGTGGCGCCTGGTAACCGGATTTGAAACGCGCCGTCATCTTGCCGATCCCAACCCCCCAAATCTCCCATGAAAACCCGACTCAAGTTCGTCGCGCTCTGCCTCTCGCTGGCAGTGACCGCTGTTCCGATGCTGAAGGCCCAATCCGATTCCGACAATGCCGCCAAACCGGCCCGCGAGCGCGGTCCGGGTGGCCCCGGTGGCCGCCGCGGCCCCAGCATTGACATGCTGGCCCAGGAACTGGGCCTGAGTGCCGAGCAAAAGGAGAAGATCGCGCCGATCCTCAAGGATCAGGAGGAAAAGGGCCAGGCGATCCGGAAGGATGAATCGCTCTCGCGCGAGCAGAAGATGGAAAAAGCCAAGGCCCTGCGTGAGGAAAGCCAGAAGGCCATCACGGCGCTGCTCACGCCCGAGCAGGCCAAGAAGTTCACCGAGATGCGCGCCCGCGGGCCGCGTCCGCCGAAGGGCGAGAAGGGCGAGAAAGCCGACAAGTGACTTGCTGCTACCCCTGGTAGCAGAGTGCAGAAAGAAGCGCCGTGGCGTGGGGCCGCGGCGCTTTTTCTTTTTGGACAAGCGGCAGCCCCCGCCGCACGCTCGCGGGTCATGGGTAAACGGCATGTCGTGATCGTCGGGGGCGGGGCCGCGGGTTTTTTCGCGGCCATCGCGTGCGCGGAGGCCGCGCCCGACTGCGCCGTGACGCTTTACGAGGCGACGGCGCATCCCCTGGCCAAGGTCAAGGTGTCGGGTGGCGGGCGTTGCAATGTGACCCACGCGTGCTTCGACCCGCGCGAACTGGTGAAACGCTATCCCCGCGGCGGTCGCGAATTGCTCGGCGCCTTTCACCGCTGGCAGCCGCGCGATACCGTGGCGTGGTTCGAGGCGCGCGGTGTCACCCTGAAAACCGAGGAGGATGGGCGGATGTTCCCGGTGACCGACAGTTCCCAGACCATCGTCGATTGCCTGGAGGGCGCCGCCGCCCGGGCCGGGGTCAAAATCGTCCTGCGCACGGGCATCAGGGGCATGAGCCGGGAAGGAGACGAATTTCAAGTTTCACTGACGAACGGGGAAACAGTGACAGCCGGGCGCGTGTTGCTGGCCACGGGTGGCAACAAATCGAACGCGGGCCTGACGATTGCCGCGCAGTTCGGCCACACGATCGAGCCGCCGGTGCCTTCGCTCTTCACGTTTCATGTCGATGACCCGCGCCTGAAGGAACTGGCCGGCGTGTCGGTGGAAAACGCGGTGACGACCGTCCCGGGAACCGCCCTCAAGGAGCGCGGCCCCCTGCTCATCACTCATTGGGGATTCAGCGGCCCGGCCGTGTTGAAACTTTCGGCGTGGGGCGCGCGGATCCTCCATGATCGCGGCTACAAATTCGACCTGGGAGTGAACTGGGCGCCGGAGTTCAAGGCCGAGGCCGTGCGGGCGGAGTTGGAACGCGCGCGCACGACCAATCCCAAAAAACAACTGGCCACGTGGTGCCCGGTGGGGCTGCCGCTGCGCCTGTGGGAAAAATTGCTGCCGGCCGCCGGCTTGAAACCCGACGCCACGTGGGCCGGGGTGCCGGGCGCCGGACTCAGGGAACTTGCGGCGCAGGTGACCGAGGGAAAGTTCGCCGTGACCGGCAAGAGCACGTTCAAGGAGGAATTCGTCACCTGCGGCGGGGTGCGCCTGAGCGAGATCGATTTCAAGACGATGGAAAGCCGCCTTGTGCCGGGACTGCATTTTGCGGGCGAAGTGATCGACGTGGACGGCATCACCGGCGGCTTCAACTTCCAAGCGGCCTGGACCGGAGGCCACCTGGCCGGTTGTGCAATGGCGGGCCAGCGGGTGGCATGACGAGCTACACCCATCTCTTTCTCGTGCTGCTGCCGGTCTTCGCGATGATCGCGATCGGGGCGGGCTTGCGACACTGGCAATGGATCAACGAGGCCGGGGAAACCAGCCTCTTCAATTTGGTCATCCGCGTCACCACGCCGTGCCTGATCTTCGAATCGGTGGCGACCAATCCCGCGCTGCGCGAGCCGGGCAACCTTTACCTGCCGCCGTTGCTGGGTTTCGGCCTGACGTTGCTTTCGATGGCGCTCGGGTGGCATGTGGCCCGTGTGCTTGGGCTGACCATTGGGCACGGGCTGCGCACTTTTGCGCTGGCGGTCGGTTTGACCAATTACAGTTACCTGCCGCTGCCGATCATGGACGCGATGTTCGGACAGGAGAGCCGGGCGGTGCTGCTCGTGCATAATGTCGGCGTCGAGGCGGCGATCTGGACCGGCGGCGTGCTGGTGGTCAGCGGCCTGTCGCCGCTGGCCGGCTGGCGCAAATTGGTGAACGGTCCGCTGGTGGCGCTGGTCGCTGCGGTGATATGTAACCTCACGGGCTTGTCCGCGCATCTCCCCGCCGTCCTGATGAGCCTGGTTCACACGCTGGCGTTGTGCGCGGTGCCGTTGGGGCTGCTCGTGAGCGGCGTCAGCATCCAGCCACATCTCGACGATCCAAAACAGTTGGTGAACGCGCGCGTCACGCTGACCGCCTGGCTCCTGCGGCTAATGGTCTTGCCCTGGGTCTTCCTGCTGGCCGCGCGCTACGTCCCGTGTTCGGTGGAATTGAAGCGGGTGCTGGTGATCCAGGCGGCGATGCCTTCGGCGGTCGTGTCCATCATCGTCGCGCGACTTTACGGCGGCCAGCCGCTCGTCGCCGTGCAGATCATCATCGGGACGACCGCGCTCGCGCTTTTCACGATCCCCCTTTGGATTCGATTCGGGCTGTCTTTCGTCGGTCTCGCGCCCTAGGCGGGCTGACGGAGGGTGCGTGGGTGCCGTACACACCCCGGCGCGGCGCCGGCCAAGTCCTCCCTTGAGAGCGCCGGGCTAGTGGGGCCGCCCGGTTGAAAGATCCGGGAGTTTTCCAGCGGGCGCTGCGTTGACCTTCCCGGCGCGAGCGGGCTTGCTCCGCGGATGGACTGGATTACCGACCCCCAGATTTGGATCAGCCTGCTGACGTTGACGGCTCTCGAGATCGTCCTCGGCATCGACAACATCATTTTCATTTCGATCCTCGCGGGCAAATTGCCCGGGGAGTTGCAGGCGAAGGCGCGACAGACGGGCTTGATGCTGGCGCTGGTCACGCGTGTCCTCCTGCTCGCGGGCCTCGCCTGGATGGTGGCGAAGCTCGAGGCCCCGCTGTTTTCGGTGTTTGGATTCGAAGCCTCGGGCCGTGACCTGATCCTGCTGGGGGGCGGCTTGTTCCTGATGTGGAAAAGCACGCACGAGATCCACGACAAGCTCGAGGGCGCCGACGACCATGCCCCCGCCGGCAAGGCGGCGCCGAAATTCAGCGCGATCATCGTCCAAATCCTGCTGCTCGACATCGTGTTCTCGCTGGACTCCGTCATCACCGCGGTCGGCATGGCCAACCACCTGGGCGTGATGATCGCCGCCGTGGTGATCGCGCTCGGCGTCATGCTGAAATTTGCGGGAGCGATCAGTGACTTTGTGCACAAGCACCCGACGCTGAAGATGCTCGCGCTGTCGTTCCTGCTGCTGATCGGCATGACGCTGATCGCCGAGGGCACCCATCACCACGTCAACAAGGGCTACATCTATTTCGCGATGGCCTTCTCGTTCGCGGTCGAACTGCTGAACCTGAAGATGCGCAAGAAATCCAAGCCGGTGGCCTTGCACGAGTCCCGGCCCTGAGACGGATCAACGCCGCGGCGGTCGTCCGCGGACTGAAAGCTGCAAACCAAAAGGCGGAACGCACGGCTTGCACGCCCTGGGCTTGGCGGCGGCGCGACCTCAGTGCGTTTGCTTCGTTGGCTCCCAAGCCAGCGCACTGGGCCATGCCAGGTAGGCGGTCAATGCGCTCCACTTTTACCTGGATGGGTGACACGGAATGCGTTGGATTTCGGCGCCGGGCTGCGCATCTTGTCCGCGATGAAACGACTGACCTGGCTCCTGGCCTTGGCGATGACCACGCTGCTCCGGGCGGCGGAACCGGCGGGCGATCCGCTCGAGATGCAGGTGACCGACCTCGTCGCCGGTCCCCAGGTCACCGTCGTGCATTTCTGGGCGCCGTGGTGCCCCAACTGTCGCGCGGAACTGGATCCGGCGACGGGCTGGGCGAAGTTCATCGACGGGAACCCGCAGGTGAAGTTCGTCTTCATTAACATCTGGCACAAGGGCCAGGATCCCGCGCCGCGGCTCGCGGCGGCCGGCTTGGGCACGCAGCCGAATCTCCTGTTGCTGACGCACCCCAATCCGTCGCGGCTCGCGGCCGACCGGCTGGCGAAGTTCATGGGCCTGCCCGTGACGTGGGTGCCGACGACGTGGGTTTATCGCGAAGGCAAATTGCGCGTGGCCTTCAATTACGGGGAGATTCGTTTTCCCGTGCTGCAACAAATGGTCGACGACGCCCGCAACGAGTGGGTTCATTGATGGAGCGCCGACTCAATTGGGGCATCCTCAGCACGGGGCGCATCGCGCAGCGCTTTGCGACCGCGCTGGCGTCCGCGCGCACGGGCCGGCTGGTGGCGGTGGGCAGCCGGACGGCCGAAGCGGCGAACAAATTTGCGGCGGACTTTGGAGGCATCTGCGCGCACGGCAGCTACGAGGCGTTGCTTGCCGATCCGGCGGTGGACGTGGTTTATATCGCCACGCCGCACGACTCGCATGCCGATCTGTGCGTGCGCGCCGCCCGCGCCGGCAAACACATCCTGTGTGAAAAGCCCCTCGCGCTCAGCCGCGTGCAGGCGGAGCGGGCCGTGGCCGCCGCGCGCGAACACGGCGTCTTCCTGATGGAGGCGTTCATGTATCGCTGTCACCCGCAGACCGCCCGGCTGGCTGAACTCGTGCGCAGCGGGGCGATCGGCGAACTCCGCCTGATCTCGGCGATTTTCTCCTTCAACCGGCCGGTGGATCCGGCCTTTCGCCTCTACAACCGGTCGCTCGGCGGCGGGGCGATCCTCGACATCGGTTGTTACCCGGTGTCGATCGCGCGCTCGATCGCCGGCGCCGCGATCGGTCGCGCCTTTGCGGAGCCCCTGGAGCTGCACGGCACCGGGCGGATTCATCCGGTCGCGCAGGTGGACGAACAAGCCGCGGCGACGCTCACGTTTCCGGGCGGCGCGATCGCCCAGCTCGCGTGCGGCACCACGACGGCCAGGGAAATTGCGGTGAAGGTTTACGGCACGGATGGAATCATCCAGGTGCCCGTGCCGTTTCACCCGGGCAACGCGGCCGAGGGGCCGGGCCGCCTCATTATCCAGCGGCCCGACGCCGCGGCGGAGGAAATCACCTGCGGTGCGGTGGCGGATCTTTACGCGATCGAGGCGGACACGGTGGGCGATGCGATTGCGCGCGGCGACCGGGAGTCCGCGGCGATGAGTCTGGCGGACTCGCTCGGAAACATGGCCGTGCTCGACCGCTGGCGGGCCGCGGTGGGCATGCGCTACGAGAACGAAAGCTGATTGACGGGGAGCGTGTTGCCCCCAACACGCGGGTTTGCGCGGTTCGGGCCAAACGCTCACGCGTTCAGCCACCGGGTATTCGTAGCCGAACGCGTGAGCGTTTGGCCGTTTCCATTTGAGAGCACCCGCATCGCCCCGGGCTTGCGCCGGCGGGTGATTCCCGGCAAACAGGCCTTCCCCTATGCAAACCCGAGCCCGTCTTCTGGCCGCGTGTGCGGCTGCATTCCTGGCCGCCGGATCGCTCCGCGCCGCCACTTCCCCCGAGGTCTCCGCCGAGAGCGCCAAGGCCAACGCCTTTTTCGAACGCGTCTTCGAGGCCGGCCTCGCCCGCAGCCCGATGTTCATGACCCAGCTGGGCATGAAGACGGACTATGACAAGTGGGATGACATCTCCGAGGCGCATGCGCTGGAGGACATGGTGATCGATGTGCAGAACCTCGCGGAGCTCAAGCGGACGATCAACTTCGACCTGCTCGACGACCAGACCCGGGTGAGTTACCGGATGTTCGTGCGCGATGCCGAGCGCTCGCTCGAAGGCTGGCGGTGGCGTTACCACAGCTACCCGCTCAACCAGATGTCCGGCCTGCACTCCGACGTGCCGGCTTTCCTCATCAATTTCCATCGCGTGGACAACGTCGCCGACGCCCGCGCGTACATCGCGCGCCTTAAGGGCATCGCCCCGTTGCTCGACGAACTTGGCCACGGCGCCGTGGTCCGGGCCGAAAAAGGCATCATGCCGCCGAAATTCGTCTTCGGGCTGGTCGTCGATTCCTGCCGGGAAGTCATCACCGGCGAGCCCTTCGATGCGTCCGGCAAAAAGAGCGCGCTGCTCGAGGACTTCGAGGGCAAGGTGGCGGCGCTCAAGGACGCCGATGCCGCCACGAAGCAGCAGCTCCTCGTGGAGGCCGGCACCGCGCTCACCGGCGCGGTCAAGCCGGCCTACGAGCGCCTCATCGCGCTCCTGCAGGCGCAGGAGAAAGTCGCGACCACCGACGACGGCGTCTGGAAGCTGCCGGACGGCGCCGAGTTTTATGCGTATCGGCTGCGCGCTTCGACCACGACCAACCTGACGGCGGAGGAAATCCACGCGCTCGGATTGCGCGAAGTCGCGCGCATCCACCACGACATGGAAGCGATCATGAAGCAGGTGGGCTTCAAGGGCGATCTGCAGGCGTTCTTCAAGTTCATCAAGGAGGACCCGCAGTTCTATTACCCGACGACTCCGGAGGGGAAGGAGGCCTACATGAAGCGCGCCACCGAAATCATCGACGAAATGCGCGGCCGGCTGGACGACTTCTTCACGGTGAAGCCGAAGGCCCCGCTGGTGGTGAAGAAGGTGGAGCCGTTTCGCGAGCAGGGCTCGGCCGGCGCCTTCTATGAGCAGCCGTCGCCCGACGGCTCGCGACCCGGCGCGTATTACGTGAACACGATCGACATGCGCGGCGTGCCGATCTTCGAAATGGAGACGCTCGCGCACCACGAGGCGATCCCGGGCCATCACATGCAGATCGCCATCGCGCAGGAGCTGGAGGGTATCCCGAAGTTCCGGAAATTCGGCGGCAACACCGCCTACATCGAAGGCTGGGCGCTCTACGCCGAGTATTTCCCGAAGGAGTTTGGTTTCTACAAGGATCCCTACCAGGACTTCGGCCGGCTCTATGACGAGTTGTTGCGCGCCGTGCGCCTGGTGGTCGACACCGGCCTGCACGCGAAGAAATGGACGCGCGAGCAGACGATGGATTATTTCCGGAAGAACACGCCGAACCCGGAGCGCGACATCTTCACGGAGACGAACCGCTACATCGTCTGGCCCGGCCAGGCGACCGCCTACAAGGTCGGCCAGTTGAAAATCCTGGAGTTGCGCGAGCTCGCGAAGAAGGAACTCGGCGCCAGGTTCGACCTGCGCGAGTACCACGACCTCGTCCTCAAGGACGGCGCGGTGCCGATGGACCTGCTCGAGGAAAACGTCCGTACCTGGATCGCGCGGAAGAAAGGCTGAGGGCAGCGAAAGCGGCCTGACTCTCTGCGTATCTGCCCTGCACGCGCCAGGGCGCGTCCGGTCCCCCGGATTTTCTCCGTGAAATATCGGGGAACAGCGTTAAAGCATCAGGCATCCCGTTTGCCTGATGAGCGAAACCGCGGCACCTGACTCCAAAAACCCCGACGCGGGCCCAAGCGGCGGGGCGGGCCATTCCGGGGGCCGCGGCGGGGAGGAAGTCGTGGTGTTCATTACCCGGCGGGGAGGGCACTGCGCGGAGTGCGGCGCGGAAATCCTTGGCGGCGCCATGATCCGGATGCTGAAGGACCAGCCGCTCTGTCTCGAGTGTGCCGATCTCGGGCACCTGGAATTTCTGCCCCGCGGCCATACCGCGCTGACCCGCCGGGCCACAAAATATTCATCGCTGCGGGCCGTCGTGGTGCAGTGGTCGCGCAGCCGGCAACATTACGAACGCCAGGGCATCCTGGTCACCACCGAGGCCATCAATCGCGCCGAGGCGGACTGTCTGGAGGACGCCGACGTTCGTGCCCGCCAGCGGGTGCGCGCGGCCGCGCGACGCGAAGGCCTTGAGGCCACCTATGCGGCCAGCGTGGCCGCCGCGATCGGCGCGGCGTTTCCGGGCTGTCCGCCGACGGAGGCGGAGCAGATTGCCGGGTGGACCTGCCGGAAGCATTCCGGGCGGGTGGGGCGCTCGGCGGCGGCGAAGGACCTCGACCCGCAGGCGCTCCGGCTGGCGGTGATCGCGCACCTCCGGCACACGCATACGGATTACGATGCGTTGCTCATGCGTCACGGCGACCGCGAGGCAGCCCGGGCGTCGGTCCGCCCCGAAATCGACCGATGGCTCACCCGTTGGGAATCGCGTGGCGCGCCGGACGGCGCGTCCCGGCCTGATCCCGGGGGGGGCGGCCTTGAGCGGATAACCCCGGTTATGGCAGTCCGGTCGACGCCGGTCCGGTCAGGAGGTCATCGAGTGGATTAGTGGGGACGAGCAAACGGGGTCTGGAGACAGAACGACTTTGCTGCACCGTCTCGCTTGGCAGACCCGTCAAAAGTGAAGTTTTATACTGAAGCTGAATAAAACTGTTCGGCAAAAAGATGAGCCAAGATTACCTCCTTCCAAAGGGAACAAGCCTTCGATTTTCCCCGGCACGCCCGCTTGATCCTGTTTTGCGCAACGAGATCGAAGGGTTCTTTAACGCTTACGTGTGCCTCAAGGCATTTTGCGTCTGTTCGGTTAAGCGAGGCTGGTTCTCCAGAGAGATCAGCACGCTATGTATCGTGCACGACAACGCGGAGGCTTACAGTCAAGCGCATGCAGACCTCGGAAGAAGATTGACGGCCTATTTTTCCGCACATCCTGGATTCATAGACTACATGGGTTTCGATTGGTCGAACACCGAGCATCGGGCATTTGTTGAGGCTCTTATGGCCAGGATCCCATTCGTCAGGAAAGAGGAGGAGCTAAACCGGACATCAGGGCCAACCCTCACGGTCTGTCCTCAGCCGTCCGCCGAAGGAGAATCACTAGACAGAGGCCGCCTTGTTTCCGGAGTTCCAGCGCGTCGCGCTTTTTCGGGCGTCTCTTTGCAACCCAAGCCTCAGTCTGTAATCGTGGTGACCGTGGTTCATTTTTGACGTTAGGCGGAAGAAAATGCTTATTAAGAACGCCATTCTCACTGCACTGATCACCTGGGTGCTGATTATCTCCACCGCGGCCGGTATCGAGCTCTATCGACAGGAGGTCAGCGTGAAGAGCTTCCTCGAGTATGTTTGGGGCATCTCTTTTGCCTTCGCCTTGGTTGGTTTTCTATTACGCGGTGGCGCTGCCACTGGCGATACTGTGGAGCGGACCGAAGGTGTGGTGAGGTCTTCCTATAATCGAGAAGGATACCTTGAAGCAGACGGCGTTGATGCGTTGCGCGGATTCGCTTTCGGCACCGTAGTGATGCTTTCGGCGTTGGTTGCCTTTGGCGGTTCTCTTGCTGTTCTCTATTTCAGCTACCCTTCATGAAGAAGAAGGAGCCGATCTCACCACCGACAACTCCGGGGAGCTGTGCTGCCTGGAGTTGTCTGACCTCGAACGATCGGCGGAAGAAATGGTGCTCCCATGAACTCGATCGTCCTCCAACAAGCTAAGGCCTCCTTGGAAGAATATGCGAAGATCCGCGCCGAAGTTCGCCGGCGTCTCGAGCGCGAGAAGAAGCAAAGTGGGCTTTGGAGCGGACTCACGCGCTGGTTGACCTTAGAGCGTGAAGTTCGGAAAGAGATGCAGCGCCGCTTCCCGCCTGGTGCACTCTTTTTCCGGTAATCCGGGTTTCATGTCGCTGCTGCGCTGCAGCGAATAGTTCCAGGTTTGAAGTGCGCCAGTGAAGCAATCGGTGCGCTTGAGTGAAGTGCGGGTCTCGGTGGGATCTGTTTTACTTCAGGCCGAGTTCCTTCGCCAGCCAGGCCATGCGGTCCGCGGCGACTTCCGGTGGCTTGAGGTCGTGGCCGGCCTCGTAGGTGCCGAGGAGTTTGCGGGCCTGGGTGGCGTCGTAGAATTCCTGCGGGCGCGGGGCGGGGACGTGCTCGTCCTTCGTGGCAAACTGGTAAAACACCGGCGCCGGCGCGAGCCGGCCGACCGCGTTGATGGGATCGAGCGGCGCGAGCTGCCGCTTGTAGTCGTCGGGATTCGCGGGCTTCACGTTATAGAGATACCAGTCCGCGAGCCGCGGGGTCGGCGCCAGAAACACGTAGGCCTTCGGGCGGCGGTCCACGGCGCCGGCGACCGCCCCGAACATCGCGCCGAAATCGTGCGCGACCATCGCGGTCCGCGCGGGGTCGACGCCGGGTTGCGCGAGCAGCAGGTCCAGCGCGCGCCGCAATTCGATGACCTGGCGCACGCCACCCGCGAGATCGGTCTCGGGCGTGCGGCCCCGCCACCAGCCGCGCCGGGACCACATGGTGTCCACCAGCAACGACACCACGCCGCGCTCCGCGAGGGCCACCGCTTCATTCAAGAACTCCGTGCGGTTCGTCGTCTCGGGATCGCCGAACCAGTGCACGTAGAGGATCGCCGCGTGGGAGCCTGCCCTGGCCGGCGCGACGAGGTAGGCTTTGACCGGATCCGTCCCGCCGACAAACGTGATGTCCCGCACCGTGATGCCGCCGCGGGTTTCGATGCCGACCTCCTTCAGGTCCAGCGGGGCCGATCGATCGTAGTCAAACAAGCCGGGTTCAACCGCGAAAGTGGACGCGGCGCTCAGAGTGAGGAAGATAAGCAGGCGGGGGATGCGCATGGTTCAGGTTTAAAACAAAACGGCAGCGTCGCGCAAATCCCGTGCGGTGAATAGCCCGGGAAATGCGATGACTGCCCAAGGGGGTGCGCGGCCTCCCGCCGGCGCCAGCGGAGGGGTGTCTTCAAACCTGGAAATCCCGGAAGGTTTAACCGCTAATGCTTCGCCTAACGGCTACGCTTGGAGGAGCCCTTCGCCTGATCGGCTACGGATTTGGTTCGGAGGCGCGGCTGATCGCCGCGGTGAGATCCAAACTGGTTTGAACTTTTTCAGTCGGCGATCAACTCAGCGAGTGAGTCTGCAGACACTTCCTGGCATTGCTCCGTTGCGTGCCGAACGCACCCCGGCGCTGCGCTCGCCTTCGCCAAGGCTTCGGCGGGCAAGCGCCACCCCTCTCGAGCCGGAAGCATTCAGTAGAAACCGCGAAGGACGCGAAGAAACGCGAAAGTCGCGAGTCAGACATGATCCTCGGTGATGCCTTGCCGTACTCACTATTTTGTGATCCCGAGCAAAATCAGGATTTTCACGGTATACCTTCGCGGATCTTCGCGCCCTTCGCGGTTCAATTGCATAGTTCCCTCTCGAGAGGGGATCCGTATCAGCGGAATCGAGATACCCTCAGCCGGACTCATGCAGTTTGGGACCATTTCGCGGCTGAAAGCCAAAACTGAAAGGTGGAGCGCACTGGGGTCCCGCCGTCGCCAAGCCTATGGCGCGCCAGCAGTGCGCTCCACCTTAACTGCATGAGTCCGCCTTACAGAGAGGCTTGGGAGCCGTAGGCCCGGCGGAGGTCGCTGCCCGCAGGGCGGGGTGAGTGGCCCGGGAAGACGGCCACGTAACGGAGTAATGCTGGCGGTAGCAGCGGTCATAAGACCGCTGGCGCGCCCCCCCAGCCGTTTTACGACGGCTGCTCCTTTCGAGACACGGCTCCGCGGCGAGCGCGGGCCCTACAGGGGGCGGGCTCAGGAGACTCGTCGGAGGTTGTCGCAGACGATGGCGGCGGCGACGGCGGCGTTGAGGGACTCCGCGTCGCCGTAGCGCGGGATGGTGACGAGTTGCGTCACCCGCGCGTGCACGCCGGGCGACAACCCGCGGCCTTCGCTGCCCACCACGATGACGCCGTTGCGCATCGGCTTCAGCGCATGGACGTCGTTGCCTTCCAAGTCGCAGCCCAGGATCGGCGCCTGCGTGCCGGCGAGGGTTTCCGGGAGCGGCGCCGTGTGGATTTTCATCCGGGCAAACGAACCCATGCTCGCGTTGATGACCTTTTGGGAAAACAAATCCGCGCAATCGGGCGACAGCAGCACGCGGTCCAGGGCAAACCAGTCCGCCAGGCGGAGCAGGGTCCCGACATTTCCCGGATCCTGGATGCCATCGAGGGCCAGGGTCAGGCCGTGGTCGAGCGCCCCGGCGGGCAGGGCGACACGCTCGATTTTCCCGACGGCGAGCACGCTGGAAGGCGTGGGGAAGTGGCTGGCCCGCGCCATTTCCTCCAGGGTGACTTCAAAAACCCGGGGGCGGTCCCGCGACGGCGGGTTTGCCCCGCCGCCCAGGCCCGGCCACGCGGGCGTCGCGTAGATTTCCTGCAGGGGGTATTTCGCGGCGAGCAGCTCGCCGATGACCTTTTCGCCCTCGATTACAAAGAATCCCGTGGCTTCGCGATGCTTTTTGTCCCGTAAATCGCGGAGGCGGGACAACTCGGCTTTCGTGAGGGGCATGATTCGATCCAAGCAAGCCCGGTCGCGGTTGGCAAACTTTGTGACGGAGGCGTGAAGAAAGCGTAGATGACACGCTCCTGATTTGACGCGCCGCAAACGGAGGGGTCTGCTGCGGGCTGTTCCTTGTTCGTTGTTAGTGTGTGTTGCGACCCGGCTTCCCTCGTGGAGGCCGGGTCGTCGCTTTTTTGCGGGCTTTTCAAAAAGGAGCCGCGGAGGTAGGGTGGGCGCATGAAACGCCTCGCGCCCCTCGTCCTAGCGTTGTGCAGCTCCCTGTTGTTCGTTGCGCCCGTGCGGGCCGAGACCAAGTCGAAGGAGAAAACCCCGGGCATCGAGCTCGCCACGATGGCGTCGCAGGTGACCGGCATCGCCATCTCGCCGCTGCTGGGCGTCGGCGGGGTCGGGGCTTACCAGTGGTGGCAGGCGGAGACGCCCGAGGCCAAGGCGCGCCTGCCGTGGTTCGCCCAGGTTTCCTTCTGGCTGCCCGCGCTGTTGCTCGTCGGCCTGTGTGCTTTCAAGGATACGATCGCGGCGGTCGCCCCTCCGGGCTGGAAGAAGCCGCTCGATGTCGCCGAGACCCTGGAAAACAAAGTCAGCGGCCTGGTCGCGGCGGGCGCCGTCATTCCCTCGCTCGTGGCCGTGGGTTCGAAGCTGATCACGCATTCCTCCGGGCTGGAAGCGGCGCCGGTGCTCGCGGGCGGCGTCGGGCTGCTGCCGGTGGCGGCGTTCGACATGTCGTGGGTGTTGACGATCCTGATGGTGCCGCTCTCCATCGCGGTGTTCGCGGTGGTCTGGGTCGTGGGCCACGCGATCAACGTGCTGATCCTCCTGAGCCCGTGGGGAGCGGTGGATGCCGCATTGAAGGGCCTGCGGACCGCGGTGCTCGCGCTGGTGGCCGGCACGGCGTTCATCGACCCGGTGGTCGGCGCGACGCTGTCCGTCGTGATCATCCTGCTCGCCTACCTCATGTCCGGCTGGGCGTTCCGGCTGATGATCTTCGGTTCGGTTTTCAGCTGGGATTTCTTCACGATCCGCCGCCGACGTTTTACCCTGCTGGCCGATGGCAACAAACTTTTCACCGGCCGGGAAATCGCGGAGACTCCGCTCCGGACCTACGGCCGGTTGCACCAGGAGGCGGACGGCAAACTGCTCTTCAAATTCCGCCCCTGGCTCGTGATGCCGGAGCGCGTCATCGAGGTGCCGCGCGAGGGGCTGGTCGTGGGGAAGGGCGTTTTCTATTCCGAAGTGCTTGGCTTCGACCAAGGGGCGGACAAGAACGCGACGCTCCTGCTGCTGCCGCCGCGTTACCTGGGTCACGAGGAAATGTTTGCGCGCACCTACCGGATTTCCGGCACGTGCGACGTCGGCCTGCGCCGCGCCTGGAGCTGGCTGCGGGAAGCGCTGGGGTTCGGCGCGAAGAAGGCGCCGGTCGCGGGCTGAGGCCGGGGCGCGCGGGGCAACACACCCCGGCGCTGCGCCCGCCTTCGCCAAGACTTCGGCGGGCAAGCGCCACCCCTCTCTGGCCGGAACGATGCAATTGAACCGCGAAGGGCGCGAAGATTCGCGAAGGGCTACCGATAAAATTCTGATTTGGCCCGGGATCACGCAAGAGTGAGTACGGCAAGGCATCACCGAGGATCAGGTCTGACTCGCGATCTTTGCGTATCTTCGCGTCCTTCGCGGTTTCTACTGAATGATTCCGGCTCTAGAGAGGCTCCGTGCTTCGAAGATCCCCTCTAGAGAGGGGTGCCCGAAGGGGCGGGGTGTGTAGCGCCGGCTGTCAGCGTGAGATATCAGCATTAACTCGCCGGCGCACCACCAGCCAGTTGACCAGTCCGATCACGCCGACGGCGAGGATGATGCGGCCGTGGTCGGCGTTGAGGCGCGTGAGCAGGACCAGGCAGAACACGAAGCCGATCGCGGCGAAGAGATTCCCGACGGGCAGCCGGAACGTGTCCGCGACCGGACGCGTGCGCCGCAATTTCACGAACGCGCCGCAGACCAGGACGTAGGTGACGATGCGCGACGCCACCGAGAGCACGGCGTTCCAGAGAAAACTGCCGGAGATCGCGAGGACGAGGACCAGGATGCCCCAGAAAATGATGGAGGCGCCCGGCGTCCGGAAGCGTTCATGCACCCGGCCGAAGATGGCGGGAAAATCGCCGCCGATCGCGAGCGCGTACGTGAGCCGCGGCACCGCCACGAGCTGGGCGCACAGGAAACCAAAGGTTGAAACCATGGCCCCGAGCGACACCACCTGCGCCGCGCGGTCGCCGAAGAGCGTGCGGGCCGCATCGGCCAGCGGCCGCTCGCTCGAGGCGAGATCCGGCACGGTCCACATGGCCACGCAGTGCAACAGCGTATAGAACCCCGCGATGACGATGAGGCCGGTCAACAAGGCGAACGGCACGTCGCGGCCGGGGTTTTTCGCCTCCGCCAGGGGAATCATGGCGGTCTCGAATCCGCCGTAGGCAAACAACAGGACCACGAGCGCGTTCAACCAGTGGCTCGCGCCGGCTTCGTGCAACAGCGGTGCCGACGGGATCTTGTGGGCGAAGAGCAGGCCGGCGATGATCAGCAGGGCGAGCGGCGCCAGTTTCGCGAGCGTGAAGACATTGGACATCAGCGCGCCGGTGCGGACGCCGCGGTAGTTCAGGAACGTCAGCCCGCCGAGGATTCCGGCCAGCAAGCCGGCGCGCGCGCCGCCGGTGGTTGCGCCGGGCCAGAATTCGCCGAGGTAGACGACGAATAGGTTCGCATTGGCCGCGGCGGAAGCGAGGCGGGTCAGCCAGACGAACCACCCCATCTGGATCCCGGCGTGTCGTCCGAACGCCTCGCGCGCCCACAGGTACGATCCGCCGGCCTCCGTGGATTGGGCGCCGAGCTCGGCATAGATCCCCATCAGGGTGCCGACGCCAAGCGCCGCCAGGATGTAGGCCCACGGTCCTGCCGCGCCAATCTCGCGCGCGATGTCGTCGGGCAGGCCGAAGATCCCGCTGCCGATCACGCCGTTGATGACGAGGGCCACCATCGTCCAGCGACCGAGCACGCGAACGAGCTGGGGCTGGCTTGGGGCGGGCGCAGGCATCGGCGGATAATTCAGTTCTGCCGCGCTGGACCGGGTTTCGCAGTCGGCGCCGCCAGGTAGTCGGTTCCAAACAGGACCGGCCGCTCCTGCGCCCCCGGATCGGCGCCGGGGGCCAGCTGCTCGAAGATGTCACGAAACCGGAGCGAGCATTGCAGGCGGCGCTGCCCGCGCTCGTCGATCCGGGGATTCACCTGGATGAGGGCCTGGTTGAAGGGCGGCGAATTCCTGACGGCCAGCGCGCGCCGGCGGATTTCCTCCACGGTCGGCCCGGTGTCCTTGATCAGCGCGTCGAAGCGTTGCAGATCGGCGAACGTAACCGGCCCCCACAGCTTGCGCCAGAGCCCGGGGGAGATCGTGGGCGCGACGATGTTCACGAAGCGGTTTCCATCGTCCGCTTGTTCCCAGAAACCGAGGATGAGGACGAACGGTTCATCGATCGCATATTGACGGAGCGCGTCGCCGAGGTCGATCGCCGTGCCCAGTCGCGCGGTTTTCAGCGTCACCGGGACTTCGCCGTGATCGGGATTGGCGGACGCGGGGATGTCCCAGCGTTGGCCGGAACTCGCCGGCCGGTATCCACCGAAGAAGGAATCCCGCACCCAGCGTTGGAAAACCAGGTCATGCGGCGACATTTCCTGCGCCGGGGCGAAGGGCAGGAGGAGGGCGACCAGCGCGGCGTGGAAGGGGAGGCGCCTCACTTCTCCAGGAAGGCGCAGAGTGCCTCGAGTTTTCCGGTCCAATAGGCCTTCATTTTTTCCGCGGCCTCCGGCGTGGTCAGTTTGCCGTGCTGTGGCACGACCGAGCATTTCAGCGGCCCCTTCGGCCAGAAGTTCACGCCGACGCAGGTATCGTCGGCCCACAGGATGCGGATCGACTTGTGCGGGGTCGCCTTGCGAATGGTGAGGGGCGTGCGGGGGAGCCATTGTTCACGAAGGGCGGGATCCTTCCATGCCGCGAACGCGCGGTCGACCGGCGCGGCCATGGTTTTCGTCACGCTGATCTCGAAGCCGTCGGTTTTCTGGTGTTTGACGCGCAGGCCGCGCGCCTGCTCGTAGCCGACGGTCACCATCTGGCTCCACCAATCGGCGAGCTGGTGCTTGCGCGCCAGAAGCTGGGCGATCTCGCGGTGCGGCAGTTTCCGGGCACCCGCCCGATCGAGGAGCTTCAGCCATTCGGCCCAGGTCTGGCCGGTGGCTTTCTTGACCGCAGTCGAGCTGATGCCCCCGTAATTGCCCGCTGCACGCTTCATGGTTGGGCGGTGTGTAAGGGATGCCCGGCCCGGCCTCAAGGCTGATGCGGGGGGCCAATCTTTTTGTTTCCGCGGCCCGGCGAAACTGCTAGGCATGGAGGCATGAGCGAAGACAACGCGCCCAAGCTCCGCTTGAAGCCCAAGCTGGCTGCTGATCCGTCCACCGCTGCCCAGCAGCCAGCCGCCCCCGCTGAATCCGCGTCACCCGCTCCTGCCCCGGCCATGGAGGCCACGCCCGCGGCTCCCGCCGCCGAGGCGCCGGTGGTCCGTTTGAAGCCGCGGTTGTCAGCTCCTCCCCAGGAGGAAGCCGCCCAGCCCGCGGCCGCCGCGCCCGAGCCGGAGCCCGTCGCGGCGGTGCCCGCACCTCCGTCCGAGCCCGAAGCCCCGCCTGCTTTCCCGCCCGCCCCCGCGGCCCCGGCGCCCGCCGAAGCCGCCGTCGCCGAGAAACCCAAGTTCAGCCTGAGGCCCAAGGCGGCCGCGGCGGCCCCGGCCGAAACCGAGGCCGTTCCGCCGCCCGCGACGGAAGCCCCGCCCCTGGAGGCTCCGCCCGCGTTCCCTCCGCCGCCCGCAGGCGCCGAAGCGCCCGCCGGGGTCGCGGCGCCCAAACCCACCGTCACGCCCTTTCCGCCTCCGGCCGGGAAATTCCCGCCGGCCAACGCGCCGTTTCCGCCGCCGGCCAAGGCCGGCAAGGGGAAAAAGCCGCCGACCAAGAAGCAAAAGCTCATCACCTTCGGCGCGGTGGGCTTGATCGTGGTGGCGGCGCTTGCCTGGGCGGTGAGTCGCGTTCTTTCCGTCAACGCCCCCGAACCGGTGGTGGCCCGCCCGGCCGCGAAAAAGACGCCCCCGCCGGCTGCCGTCCAGGCGCCGGTCGAAAAGCCGGCGGAGACCGCGTCGGCCGAAACCCCCGCACCGGCTGAAACCAAACCGGTGGAGACGAAGGTGGCCGAGACGAAACCGGCCGTGCCGGTCACTCCCGAGGTGGTGACCCCGCCCGTCCCGGAAGCCCCGCCGCCGCCTCCTCCGGCCAGCCTGCAGTTCAAGGCCGGCGTGGAAGCGCTCAAAATCGGCGGTGTTCGCGGTGGCGCGAATCCCCGCATTTTCATCGGCGCGACCTCCTATCAGGTCGGCGACCTCGTCAACCCGCAGCTCGGCATCCTCTTCGAGGGCTACAACGCGCAGACGCGCACGATCACCTTCAAGGACAAGTCCGGGGCGATCGTTGAGCGACGCAACTAACCCGCGGCGGGAGCCGGTTCAGTCAGGTGGAGCGCACTGAGGTCCCCAGTGCGCTTTCGGGCGCTCGCTCTCAAGCCAACGCACTGAGGTCAGTGCGTTCCGCCTTTGAGTGCTGATCGTGGAGGAGCCCGGCCTCAGTGCGCGACCAGCACCGCGCGGATGTTGCGCAGGAGTTCGGGGTCGGTCGCGATGCCGAGCACGCCGTTGACGACGAACTGGACGCCGATGCACATGATTAGGAAGCCCATGATTTTCGTCATGGCGTTGACGCCGACCGGCCCGATGAAGCCGACGATGCGGCTGGACAGGCGCAGCACGATATAAGTCAGCACCGCCACCGAGACGATGCCCGCGATGATCGCGAGGTAGTCGAACCAGCCGTCGGCCAGCGAGGTGAACCCGAGGGTCACGGCGATCGAGCCCGGGCCGCTCAGCATGGGCATGGCCAGCGGGGAAAAGGAGATGTCCGGCTTCCTGAGCGCGGCCGCGTGTTCCGCATCGTCGTCGGCCTTGGCAGCGGCTTTGCGCGCGAGCAGCATGTCCATGCCGATCCCGGTCATGAGAATGCCCCCGGCGATGCGGAGTCCCGGGATCGAGATGCCGAAGAAACCCATGATGAAGGTCCCGCCGACGAGAAAGCTCACGAGGATCGCCACCATGTACACGCAACCCTTGAGCGCCTGTTCGCGCCGCCGCACCGCGCTGTCGCCCTCGGTGATGGCGAGGAAAGTGGGCGCGGCGGCCAGCGGATTGATGATCGGCAGGAGGCCGATGAACGTGCCGAGGAATATCGCCCAGAGGTGGGAGACGTTGGACATCGCTTAAGTCAAAACCCGGCCCCGGGGCATGGCGAGCCGCGACTCACCACACGTCCACGGGGCCCTTCGGCACGGGAATCGACTCGCGCCGCAGCACCGCCGGGTCATCGGGATCGAGCATGAAGGAGGCGACCATCGCGCCCGGCCGGTACTGGGGCCGGAGCTCGCCCTTCTCGTCGAGGAACGGCCGGCGCCATTGCTCGTACGCGATGAGGAGCGCCTCGAATTCGGCGCGGGTGCCGAACTGCGTGACGCCCTTCTTGAACTCCCTGGCCGGGCCGAAGCGCTTGGCGTACCATGCGGCCGGTTTGCGGAAGAGCCGGCAGCCGTGGTCCTCGCCGTAAAACTCGATCATGAGATCGAGGTGCCGGCGCATCACGGCGGCCCGCTCGGCGTAGCCGGCCTCGGGCCGGAGCTCGCCCGTTTTCAGGTAGTGCTGCGTGTCGCGGAAGATCCACGGATTATAGAACGCGCCGCGGCCGATGCTCACGCCGGCGCAGCCGGTTTCGTCGAGCATATGCTTGGCCGCTTCCGGCGTGGTGACGTCGCCGTTGCCGATCACCGGAATGGATTTCACCGCCTGCACGACCGCGCGGATGCCGGCGAGGTTGACCGTGCCGCTGAAACCCTGGGCGCGCGTGCGGCCATGCACGAAGATGGCGGCGATGCCGGCGTCCTCGAGCACGCGGGCCAGATCCGGCGCGGTGAGGTTGTTTTCGTCCCACCCGAGCCGCATCTTGGCGGTGATCGGAATCTTCACGGCGGCGACCATGCCGCGGACGAGCGCGGCCGTCTTATTCAACTCGGTCATCATCGCCGACCCGCCGCCGATCCCGGTGACCTTCTTCACCGGGCAGCCCATGTTGATGTCGACCGAGGCGATGCCCATCGACTCGACGATGGCGGCGGCATCGCGCATCTCCTCGGGGACGGCGCCAAACAACTGCACGGCCAGGCGTTTCTCCGCGGGGGAGGTGCTGACCATCTTGAGTGCGCGCGGGTTTTTCTCGATGAGGGAGCGCGCGTTGACGAGGTCGGTCGTCGTCCAGTCCACGCCGCCAATTTCCCGCACCACGAGCCGGAAGGGCAGGTTGGTGTAGCCCGCCAGCGGTGACAGGAAGAGGTTCGAATCCAGTGCGTAGGGCCCGATGCGCATCGGCGGGGAATCAGCGGGCGGGGAGGGCGCGCTTGATCCGCGCCAGCGCTTCCACGAGCGTCGCGCGCGGGCAGCCGAAGTTCAGGCGGACATGGGAGCCGCGCGGCACGCCGAAAAACGTGCCGTCGCTCAGGCCCACGCCGTGCGCCTCGAAATGCGCGATCGGATCGGCCAGCTTGAGGGCGGACACATTGAGCCAAGCGAGATAGGTGGCCTCGATCGGGGCTTCCACGAAGACACCGGGCAGTTCGCGCTTCACGTAGTCGAGCAGGAAATCCCGGTTGCCGCGCAGGTAGCCGAGCAGTTCCTGGCGCCAGGGTTCGCAATCGCGGTAGGCGGCCTCGCAGGCCACGTAACCCAGGCCGGTCACCTCGGCCATGACGCCCGCGGCGGCCCGGACAAAGCGCGCGCGGAGCTGGGGATCGGGAATGATGGCGATGGACGTGCCCATGCCGGGAACATTGTAGGTCTTGCTCGGCGCCATGAGCGTGACGGTGCGCTTGGCCACCTCCGCGCCGAGGAGCGCGGTGGGAATGTGGGGCAGATCGTCGAGGATCAGGTCGCAATGGATCTCGTCGGAGCAAAGCACGAGGTCATGGCGCACGCAAAAATCCCCGAGCTGCACGAGCTCGTCGCGCCGCCACACCCGCGCGATCGGGTTGTGCGGATTGCACAGGAAAAAGAGGCGCGTCTTCGGGGTGACCGCTTTTTCGAGCGCGGCCCAGTCGATTTCCCAGCGGCGCTCCGCCGCATTCAGCCGGAAAGGCACCTGCGTGGAAACGCGCCCGCTGTTTTTCGGCGCGCTCATGAACGGCGGATACACCGGCGTGAGGGTCAGCACTTCCTCGCCTGCCTCGGCAAACGCCTGGGCCGTCAGGTTGAGTCCGACCACGAGGCCCGGCAGCCACACCAGCCAGCTCGGATCGACGCGCCAGCCGTAACGCTGTTCCAGCGCGTTCACGAAGGCGTCGACCGACGACTTCACCGGCCGCGCATAGCCGAACAGGCCGGTGGCGACGCGCGCCTGGAGCGCGGCGATGATGGCCGGGGAGGATTTGAAATCCATGTCGGCCACCCAAAGCGGCAGGATATCGCGGCCGGCGTACTTCTGCCATTTCTGCGAGTCGGTGCCGCGGCGCTCGAGGACGGTGTCGAAATCAAAAGTCATGGGTGGCCCGCAAGTGAAGCCACGACCCCGGGCGAAGCCATGGAAAAACGTTACCGTGACGGAGTTTCCCGTTTCCCGTCTCACGGTGTGGCAGGTTTGCCCGGCACTTGGACGGGCTCGCGAGCTAAGTGACGGTTTCGCGGGAGGTTGCGCGGAAAAACCGCGCGGCACGCGAGGCGCTAAACGCCGGCACGCAAGTTCAATTCTGAACCCTCAATCAAACCAACAAAAGGACATCACCATGTATAACCTGATTCGTTACAGCCAGCCGCTCGCCACCAGCTATCGTTCGCCGTGGACCGGCTTTGACCGCGACATCAACACCCTCTTCGCTTCCGCGCTCGCCGATCATGGCCAGGACGTGACCCGCCTGATCCCGGTCAGCGTGAATGAAGACAAGGACAACCTGCAGATCAGCGCCGAGCTGCCGGGCGTCGACCGGGCCGATATCAACATCGAGCTCCTCGACGACACCCTGAGCCTCAGCGCCACGCGCAAGCAAGGCGAGCAGACGATCTCGTTCGAGCGCAGCTTCACCCTGCCGTATGCAGTGCAGGCGGACAAGGTGGGCGCGACGTATGAGAACGGCATCCTCCGGCTGAGCCTCCCGAAGGCCGAGGCCGCCAAGCCGCGCAAGATCGCGATTGCCTGAACCCTTTAGGGTAAATGCCCCGCAGGGGGAATGTGTGTGTGTGACCGCCGGGCGTGCAAGCGCCCGGCGGTTTTATTTGGGTCCGTAACCTTGGCTGGCACGGGACCAGCTTACGGTGTCCGGTCGCCGGCGGCTTAGGGGTAGGTCGCCGGAGGCCGGTTCGCCTCGTGCGGACATAATCGCCGGGAGTCGCTTAGCGGCCCCGGCGATTTTATTTACTGCGGGTGCTCCTCCAGGTGCGCTGACAGATGCAGGGCTTACTTCCCGGTGGTGCGGTTCTGCGGGATCAACACCGAGGCAACGATCGAGGCGGCCAGGACGGTGCCGATGATGCCCAGGGAAAGCTTGATCGGGATGTCCACGTAGTGGGAGGCCAGCATTTTCAGGCCGACGAAGCAGAGGATGACCGCGAGCCCGATGTTCAGGTAGCGGAAAAGCTGCATGATGCCCGACACCGCGAAATACAGCGAGCGCAGCCCGAGGATCGCGAAGATGTTCGAGGTGAAAACAATGAATTCGTTGCGCGTGATCGCGATGACCGCGGGGATGGAATCGAGCGCGAACATCACGTCGGTCGTCTCGACCACGATGAGCACGATGAACAGGGGCGTCGCGTATCGGCGGCCATCCACGTGGGTGAAGAAATGGCCGCCGTCGAAATAGTCCGTCACCGGCAGGAATTTCCGCGCCAGTCTCACCGCCGGGTTTTTCTCCGGGCTGAAGCCATCCTCCTTCTTCGGGAGCGCCAGCTTGACGCCCGTGTAGACGAGGAACGCGCCGAAGACGTAGATGATCCAGTGGAAGGAATTGATCAGGCTGATCCCGGCGAAGATGAACAGCGCGCGCATGACCACCGCCCCGAGGATGCCCCAGAACAGCACGCGGTGCTGGTGCTTGGGCTCCACGCGGAAATACTGGAAGATGACGATGAAGACAAAGACGTTGTCGACGCTCAGGCACAGCTCGACGATGTAACCGGTGAAGAACTCCAGCCCGGGGTTGCTGCCGGGCGTGACGGGCATCTTCAGCGAGATGAGCAGGTTGAACGCCATCGCCAGCCCGAACCACACCGCGCACCACGCGAGCGCCTCCTTGAGCGACACGACATGCGCGCGCCGGTTGAAGACACCGAGATCCAGCGCCAGCATGAGCGCCACGAAGGTGAGGAATCCGGCCCAAGCCCACCAGGGCATGGTACTAAACATGGCGAGGACAGGTAGCATGGGTGTGGGCGGAGTGTGGGCGGGAGCGTCCAATCGGGGCAAGCGGGGAGTGGGTGGAATGCACGGGGTTTGTTTCCACCGGCCGGTCCGCCCCCAAACGTTTTGACATTCGGGAGCTCCAGCCTTCAAAGAAAAGGGCTCATCCCATGACCACGCTCCGTCGCATCCTCTGCGGTCTCTCCTTTGCCGGCGCCGTGCTGGCCGGCCTCGCCCAGGCGACGCCCGCGACCGCGGCCGCTGAACAGGACGCCAACACGACGGCGGCCGCGGCGGCGACCGTGACCAAGCGGGTGCCGCCGGCCCCGGACATCCTGGAGGACCTGGTCGACCAGATCCTCGGGATCTTCGACATCCGCAGCCACGAGAACACGGCCACCCATTTCGTCGTCGCGGCGATCTTCCTGGTGGCGGCCCTCCTGCTGCGGCGGATCGTGACCACGATCATTTTCAACTACCTCAAGAAGCTCGCGGCGCGCACGACCACGACGCTCGACGACAAGATGTTTCCCGCGCTGGAGGCGCCGGTGGCGACGTTCATCATGCTCGTGGGCATTTTCGCGGCGCTCAACGTCCTGAAACTCCCCGAGGCGTCCGACCGCGCGATCGGTTACGGTTCCACGATCGCCTTTTCGCTGGTGATTTTTTGGGGGCTGCTGCGCGCGTTCGGCGCGCTGCTCGATCATGCGCAGGAAATCGCGTTGAACCGGCAGATGGGCGTCGCGGCTTTCATGCCGTGGATCAAGAAGACGCTGGTCAGCCTGTTCATGGTGTTCGGCGTGCTGATGGTGGTGCAGAGCCTCGGCTTCGACGTGAAGGCCCTTCTCGCCGGCCTCGGCATCGGCGGCCTGGCGTTCGCCCTCGCGGCGCAGGACACCATCGCCAACCTGTTCGGCTCCATCGTCGTCGCCATCGACCAGCCGTTCAAGATCGGCGAGGCGGTGAAGATTGGCGCGAACGAGGGCGTGGTGGAGGACATCGGGCTTCGCTCCACGAAGCTGCGGACCCCCGCCCGCAACCTGATCATCATCCCGAACAAGAGCGTGGCCTCCGAGGCCATCATCAACAACTCGCGCTTCATGGGCCGCCGCGTCGAGCAGGTCTTCGGCCTGACGTATGACACCACGGCCGCGCAGATGCAGGAGATGGTGGCGGAAATCCGCCGCCTCATCACCGCCGAGGGCGAGGTGGATGCCGGTTCCGTTCATGTCTATTTCCGCGACCTCAACGCCTCGTCGCTCGACATCTGGATCGCCTACAATGTCAAGAATCCGGACTTCGCGAAGCATATGGATCTCCGCCAGCGGCTGAACCTCGCCATCATGCGCGCCGTCGAGGCGAAGGGCCTGTCGTTCGCCTACCCGACGCAGACGTTGCACGTGGCGTCGCTGCCGGAGCAGAAGCGGTAGGACGATTTTGGTGGGAGGGGTTTTACACCCCGACCGCGAGCGCGGCGGAAATCCCGTCGGGGTGTAAAACCCCTCCCACTAAAAATACGGGCGACCGCTCAATCCAGCGTCTGCCGGTAGCGCTTCACGCCGATCGTCATCGCCACGCCGAGGAAGATCAGGAGCGGCCAGATTTCCGGGAGGATTTCCATCGCGCCGTTCCCCTTCAGCAAAATGCCGCGCACGATGCGGAGGAAGTGCGTGTTCGGCAGGCAGCTGCCGATCCATTGCGCCCATTCCGGCATGCCGCGGAAGGGGAACATGAAACCCGAGAGCAGGATGGACGGCAGGAAGAAGAAAAAGGCCATCTGCACGGCCTGGAGCTGGTTTTGCGCGAGCGTGGAAAAGGTGATGCCGACCGCGAGGTTCGCCGCGATGAACACGAACGACACGGCATAGACGAGCGCGAGGTTGCCCATCAGCGGCACGCCGAAGATGAAGCGCGCGGCGAGCAGGATCAGCGTGACCTGGATGTAGCCGACCGCGATGTACGGCAGGATTTTCCCGATCATCACCTCGACGGGACGCACGGGCGTCGCGAGCAGGTTTTCCATCGTGCCGCGCTCCCGCTCGCGGGTGATGGCCAGCGCGGTGATCACCACCATCGTCATCGTCAGCACCACGCCCATCAGGCCCGGCACCACATTGTATTGGGTGATATTCTCGGGATTGTAGTGGGCGTGGACCTTGAAATCCACCGGTCCGTCCGTGCCGCGCAACCGGGCCACCGGGCCGGGCAGGTCGCGGGTGAAGACGCCCGCGGCAATCGTCCGGGCCGCGGCCAGCGCGGGACCGGTGGCCGCGGGATCGGTCGCGTCGGCCTCGATCAACACGGACGGGCGCTCGCCGCGCAGGATCCGCCGGGAGAAATCCCCGGGGATGTTGATCACAAACTGCACCTCGCCGAGCTGCAGGAGCTCCCGGGCCTCGGCCTCGGTCGCGGTTTCCCTCACCAGCGTGAAGTACCCGCTGTTCCGGAGCGCGGCGACCAGCGTGCGGGCGAACGGACCCTGGTCGGCGGCGCGGATCGCGGTTGGCAGGTGCTTCGGGTCCGAATTGATCGCGAAGCCGAACAGCATCAGCTGCATCAGCGGAATGCCGACCATCATCGCAAACGTCACGCGGTCGCGCTTCATCTGGATGAACTCCTTCAGCACGATGGCCCAGAAGCGATGGAAGGTGAAACGCTGCGTGGACGCGCTCATTTGAAATTGTCCTGCGCGCGGTCCATCAGGCTGATGAACACATCCTCGAGGCTGGATTCGATCGGCTGGCGGGTGCTGCCGTGGGCGGGAGTGGCGGCGAGCGCGGCCTCGAGCTGCCGCGCATCATGGCCGCTCACGTGCAGCGTGTTGCCGAAGGGCACCACCTGCTCGACGCCGGGCTGGCCGCGGAGCCGTTCAGCCAGGGCCAGCAGGCCGGAGCCGGTGATTTCCCAAGTCGTCAAACTGGCGGAGGCCACGACTTCCCCAACGGTGCCGCGGGTGAGCAGTTTGCCGTAGGCGAGGTAAGCCAGGCGATGGCAGCGCTCCGCCTCATCCATGTAGTGGGTGGTGATCAGGACCGTCAGGCCCTCGGCGGCCAGGCGGTGAATCTGGTCCCAGAATTCGCGGCGCGCCTTCGGGTCCACGCCGGCGGTGGGCTCGTCGAGCAACAGCAGTTGCGGCGAATGAATCAGGCACGCGGCGAGGGCGAGCCGTTGCTTCCAGCCGCCCGAGAGCTGTCCCGCCAGTTGGTGGCTGCGATTGGCCAGGCCGAGGCGGTCGAGACTCTGCTGCACCGCGTTGGCACGGTCGGGCACGGCGTACACGCGCGCGATGAAATCCAGGTTCTCGCGGATGCTGAGATCCTCGTAGTAACTGAACTTCTGCGTCATGTAGCCGACATGACGTTTGATCTCGGCCTGCTGCGTGCGGACGTCGTACCCGAGGCAGGTGCCCGTGCCGTCGTCGGGCGTCAGCAGGCCGCAGAGCATGCGGATGAACGTGGTCTTGCCGGAACCGTTGGGTCCGAGGAAACCGTAGATCTCCCCGCGACGCACCTGCAGGTCGACGCGGTCCACGACGGTCTTCGCACCGAAGCGCTTGGTGACGCCGGTGACGTCGATGACAAGGTCTGCCGCTGAAGAAGACATTCTTAGCGGGTCACATTCAACGGTTGAGGCTCACGTCCACCGGCTGGCCGGGATGCAGGTCGCGCGCGACGGTCGCGTCGAACACCGCCTCGATCATGAACACGAGCTTCGCGCGGTTCTCGCGGTTGTAGAGGACCGGCGGCGTGTATTCCGGCTTGGGCGAAAGGTACGTGACGCGCGCGTCGAGCGCGGGCTGGCCGGTGAGGGCGACCTTCACCCGGTCGCCGGCCTTGAGCGCCGCAAAATCGGTTTCGGAAACGAAGAAGCGCACCTTCAAGTTGGCGGGCGGCAGCAAGGAAACGACCGGCTGGCCGGCGGCGACATACTCGCCTTCCCGAAACAGCGTGTCGTACACCAGCGCGGCCTGGGGCGCCGACCGGGTTTTCTGCGCCACGCTCCAGCCCGCGCGATCCAACGCGGCCTGCGCGGCCGCCGTGTCGGCTTCCGCGGCGGCGATGACGTCCGCACGGCCGCCGAGTTGGGCGGTCTCCAATTGGGCGGTGATCTCCGTCACCTGCTTGGTGTTCATCTCGTGGTTCAGCCGGATCCGGTCGAAGTCGTCGTCCGAAAGCACCGCCGTCTGGTGCAGCCGGGTCGCGCGCTCCAGCTCGCGCGCCGAGAGCTCGGCGCCGGCGCGACCCTGGGCGAGGCGGGCCTCGAGGGCGGCCAGTTCGGACGGGCGCGAACCCTTCTTCAAGTCGGCCAGGCGCGCCTGCGACTGGCGCAGCCGCTCCGCCGCCTCGCGCAGCGTGGAGACGTCGGCGCTCTGCTCCAGCGCGAACAGCGGCGCGCCCGCCTCGACGCGCGTGCCGCGTGCCACGCTGAGTTTCTCGAGCTGGCCGGCGAGCGGCGCGGCCACGTAAACGAATTCGCCTTCGATGTAGCCTTGGAAACCGGCCGGGTCGCGGCGCCCGCAGGCGGTGAGCAGCAACGCCACCCCGGCGGCCAGCGCCAGTTTAGCGGGGGAATAGTTTTTCATGTTCTTTGCGTCCGCCGGGCGTGAGCAGCCCGCCGAAAAAGAGTTCGATCGCTCGCGGCGCGATGTCGCGCGGGCCCAGCCCGAGGCGCTCCATGGTGGCGGGTTGCACGAGGCCGTTCATGGCCGAGAGAAAAAAGGCGACGGCGAAGTCGGTGCGCACATCGGTGCGGACCATCCCGGCGAGCTGGCCTTCCTCGATGAAGCGGCCGAACACGTAGGGAATGTTCTTCTCCCGCATCTCGGCCACGCGGCGATAAAGGTCGGGGGCGAAGCGCTGCAGGTCGCGGAGCAGGCGGGGGTTGGTCTTGGTCAGCCGCTCGACCATCCCCTCGGCGAATCCGCGCAGCTTCTCGGCGAAGTTGAGCTGGCGGTTGGCCAGCAGGGCGTCGGCGGACCCGCGGATTTCCCCGCCGAGATCGTCGATCACCGCGGTCATGAGCGCCTCCTTGCTCGCGAAATGGACGTAGAGCGTCTTCTTGCTCATCCCGAGCTCGGCCGCGATCTCGTCCATCGTGCACTGGCTGTAGCCATGCGAGAAAAAGTGGGCGCGAGCCTGGCGCACGATGCGCGCGACAATGGTATTCTCCTCGGTGGGCGGGGATGCAAGCGGCGGGCTGGACGGCATAATCTAGGGAAACTTTAAAAGTATTTTGAGTTTCCTGCGTCAAGGCGGAACTCGGCACCGTGGTGGTTGCCTTACATCCGGCGAAATCTACCGTGCGGGATATGCCGCTGGAAACCAGCAACTTTAAGAACGAGATCGCCGCGCTGCTGGCGCGAAAGGATTTTCCGGCGGTCAAGGTGAAGCTCGCGTCGTGGTTGCCCTCGGATGTCGCGCCCACTTTGGCGGAATTGCCGGTCGAGCATCTCGCGACGTTGTTCCGCGGCTGCACGAAGGAATTGTCCGCGGCGGTTTTCGCCTACCTCGACCAGGCGGCGAAGCAAAAGCTGCTCAAGGCGCTCACGCAGGCGCAGGTGGCCGCGCTGCTGAACGAGCTGCCGGACGATGACCGCACCGCCTTTCTCAACGGGCTGCCGCTGGACCTCGCGATGCAAATGCTGTCGCTGCTTTCGCCGGAGGAGCGGCGCGTCGCGCAGGACCTGCTCGCGTATCCGGAGCACAGCGTGGGCCGCATGATGACGCTCGATTACGTCGCGGTCCGCCCGGAGTGGACCGTCGGCGAGGCGCTGAACTACATTCGCAGCCACGGTTACGATCGCGAGACGCTCAACATGGTGTACGTGACGGATGCCGGCGGCGTGTTGCTCGACGACGTGCGCGTGCGCCGTTTCCTGCTGGCGGAGCCGACGACCCTGGTGGGTTCGCTGATGGACGGCAACTATGCGACGCTGTCGCCGGCGGACGACCGGGAGAAGGCGCTGCAGGTTTTCCGGAAATACGACCGCGTCGCGCTGCCGGTCACGGATGCCGGCCAGAAGCTCATCGGCATCGTCACGGCGGACGACATGCTCGACGTCGCCTCGGAAGAGGCCACCGAGGACATCCAGAAGCTCGGCGGTAGCGAGGCCCTCGACGAGCCCTACACGACGATCGCGCTGACGAAGATGGTGAAGAAGCGCGCGGGCTGGCTGGTGGTGTTGTTCCTCGGCGAGATGCTGACGGCGACGGCGATGGGTTTTTTCGAGGACGAGATTGCGAAGGCCGTGGTGCTTGCGCTGTTCGTGCCGCTGATCATCAGTTCCGGCGGCAACGCCGGTTCGCAGGCGGCGACGCTCGTGATCCGGGCCCTCGCGCTGGGGGAATTCAAGTTGCGGGACTGGTGGCGCGTCATGCGCCGCGAACTCGCCGCCGGCCTGATGCTCGGCGTGATCCTCGGCACGATCGGCTTCCTGCGCATCGCGATCTGGGCGCAATTCAGCAACATCTACGGCGAGCATTACCTGCTGATCGCGGCCACGGTCGGCACCTCGCTGGTGGGCATCGTGCTCTGGGGTTCGCTGATGGGCTCGATGTTGCCCCTGGTGTTGAAGAAGCTCGGCTTCGACCCGGCGACGTCGAGCGCGCCGTTCGTGGCGACGCTGGTGGACGTGACCGGCCTGCTGATCTACTTCTCGGTCGCCTTCCTGATCCTGAGCGGGACCTTGCTCTGACATGGAGCCTCCCCCGCAGCCCGTCCTGCTGTACGATGGCGACTGCGGGCTGTGCAACTGGATCGTGCGCCGGCTGCTGGCGGCAGACCGCGCCGGGCGGTTGCACTACGCGCCGCTGCAGGGCGAACCCGCGCAGCGCTATTTGCGGGCGCGCGGGCTGCCGACGGCGGATTTCGACTCGCTCGTGTTCGTGCCGGACTGGAATCAACCCGGCGCGCACGCGCCGCTGCTGAAAACCGAGGGTGCGCTGGCGGCCGCGCGCGTGGCCGGCGGCGGCTGGCGGCGGGTTGCCTGGGTGCGGATCGTGCCGCGGGCGCTGCGGGATCTCGGTTACAAGGGAGTGGCGCGGTCGCGGTATGCGCTCTTCGGGAAATATCGGCCGAGGCCGCTGGAGAATCCGGAGTGGGCGAAGCGTTTTCTGTAGGCTCTATACCCGGAACGATTCAGTGGAAACCGCGAAGGACGCGAAGAAACGCGAAAGTCACGAGTCAGACCTGATCCTCGGTGATGCCTTGCCGTACTCACTCTTTCGTGATCCCGGGAAAAATCAGGATTTTCCCGGTATACCTTCGCGGACCTTCGCGCCCTTCGCAGTTCAATTGCATGGTTCCGGTTCTATAGGCCCTATACGGCCCATCGGACCGATGGGGCCCCTAAGCGGAAAACAAAAAGGCCGGACAAAATGTCCGGCCTCGATTTAATCTGCGAGTGCGAGCGGGCGTTACTCGCGGCCGTAACCGCCGCCGCCGCCGCGTTCACCGCGGTCGCCGCCGCCCCGGTAGCCG
The DNA here is from genome assembly GCA_964515595.1 of uncultured Oleiharenicola sp. Taxonomy (GTDB): domain Bacteria; phylum Verrucomicrobiota; class Verrucomicrobiia; order Opitutales; family Opitutaceae; genus Lacunisphaera. The sequence goes on from CAZEUN010000015.1 coordinate 83,608, forward strand.
CCGCCACCGCCCCCGCGGCCGCCGCGATAGCCACCACCGCCGCCGCGACCACCCCGGCCGCCGCCGCCGAAGCCGCCGCGATCACCGCGGTCGCCACCGCCCCGGAAGCCGCCGCCGCCACCCGGGGGACGCTCCTCGCGCGGACGCGCGATGTTGACCGCCAGGGCGCGGCCTTCGATCTGGTGGCCATGAAACTTCTCGACGCCCTTCTGGGCTTCCTCGCCGTTCGCCATGGTGACGAAGGCAAAGCCGCGGGAGCGCCCGGTAAATTTGTCGAAGATGATTTCGACGACATTGACGGTGCCGACCTCGCCGAACAGGGCCTCGAGATCCTGGGCGGTGCTGGCGAAGGGAAGGTTCCCCACGTAGAGCTTGTTGTTATCGGACATGTGATGATGAGAGCTGATCTTGTCGCCTTACCGCCCGTCCCCGAAATCCGGATTTCAAATCATCACTGAACTTGCTGCGCTCACCTGACAATTTTCCGTAGCGATAGAATCTAACAAACAACCAACCCAACGGCGGTCAGGCTGCCCTCAGGGGTGTTTTTGGCAAGCGTGGAGTAGGCGCGCCCGCCCGGGTTCGCGCCGGATTTTCCGCGGGGGTTTTTCCCCATGCGAAAATATTTCGTGCACTGAAATCGGTTCCCCCTAGGTTGAGCCCTCCGATGACCGCACCGCGCGACGGCGGGCCAGCCGCCGATACTTCCGACAACCGGATCCTGATCCGGCGATTGTTCGCGCTGGCCTGGCGCTACCGGATGCACTGCCTGCAGGTGCTGGGCATCCAGCTCGTGCTGCTCACCCTGGGCATCGCGGGCCTCGGGCTCACCGGCATCGGCGTCGATTACGTGCGGCACAAGGTCGCCGGCACGCCGCTGGGCGCGAACCGCCTGCACCTGACGCTGCCGGACGACTGGCCGCCGCTGCAGGTGCTCGGCCTGCTCGCGGGCGTCATCCTGGTTTTCGCCCTCATCCGCGCCGGGCTCAACTACACCTACGCGGTCTCGGTCAACCGGCTCGTGCAGCAAAAGCTCGTCGTCGACCTGCGCAGCGAGGTTTACGACAAGCTCCAGCGCCTGAGCTTCCGGTTCTACGACGCCAACAGCACGGGCTCGATCATCACCCGTGTCACCGGCGACGTGCAGTCGGTGCGCATGTTCGTCGACCAGGTGCTGATCCAGAGCGTCATCATGGTGATCTCGCTCGCCGCCTATATTATTTTCATGGCGAGCCTCAGCCCGTCGCTGACGATCGCGTGCCTCGCGACGACGCCGCTGCTGTGGTTCATGTCGGCGGCGTTTTCCCGCAAGGTGCAGCCGGCCTACGCGCACAACCGCACGCTGGTCGAAAACCTGGTGCAACTGCTGGCGGAAAACATCAGCGGCGCGGCGGTCACGAAGGGCTTCGGCCGCGAGGCCGAGGCCCGCGCGCGGTTCGATGCGGCCAACCAGGCCTGCTTCGACCAGCAGCAGGACATTTTCTGGCGCGTCAGCCTCTTTTCCCCGGCCGTCGGTTTCCTCACGCGCATCAACATGATGGTCCTGCTCGGCTACGGCGGCTGGCTGGTGGTGAACGACCAGCTGCCGCTCGGCCTCGGCCTGCTGACCTTCTACGGCCTGCTCGAGCAGTTTTCCGGGCAGGTGAACAACGTGGCCACGATCGTGAACAGCGTGCAGCAATCGCTGATCGGGGCGCGCCGGGTGTTCGAGATCCTCGATGCGCCCGTCGAGGTGAAGAACGCGCCGGATGCGCTGCCCTGCCCGAAGCTCGGGGGCGCCGTGCGCTTTGAAAACGTCTCCTTCGCGTATGACGGCGCCGAGGCGGTGGTGCGCGACATCGACCTCGACGTGCCGCCCGGACAGTGCGTGGCGATTCTCGGCGCGACCGGCGCGGGCAAGAGCGTTCTGATGAGCCTCGTGCCGCGGTTCTTCGACCCGACGGCCGGGCGCGTCCTGCTCGACGGCGTCGACGTGCGCCGGCTGGACCTCGACGACGTGCGCCGGAACATCGGCCTCGTTTTCCAGGAGAGCTTCCTTTTCTCGAACACGGTCGCGGCGAACATTGCGTTCGGCCATCCCGGCGCCACGCGGGCGCAGATCGAGAAGGCCGCGAAGATCGCCGCGGCGCACGACTTCATCATGGCGCTGCCGCAGGGCTACGACACGTTGCTCGGCGAGGGCGCGCAAACGCTCTCCGGCGGCCAGCGCCAGCGGCTGGCGATCGCGCGCGCGGTGCTGCTCGAGCCGGCGATCATGCTGCTGGACGACCCGACCGCGGCGATCGACAGCGAGACGGAGCACGAGATCTTCGAGGCGCTCGACCGCGCGATCGCGGGCCGCACCACGTTCATCGTCGCGCACCGCCTCAGCACGCTCCGCCGCGCGGACTTGATCATCGTGATGGAAGCCGGCCGCATCGTGCAGCGCGGCACGCACGAGGAATTGATGAAGGTGCCGGGACCGTATTTGCACGTCGCCAGCCTGCAGCTCGTCGACGCGCGGGAATTGCAGCAGTTGAAACTGCTGGAACGGGAGGGCGGGGCATGAAGGCGATGAGCTTCAAGGGAGGGGCGCCGCTGGCTGGCGCACCTTTTTGTGGGCGGGAGGGGTTTTATACCCCGACCGCGAAGGTGGCGCAGATCCCGTCGGGGTATAAAACCCCTCCCACCCAAGGCGGGGTCCGCCGGCGGGCGGCGGAGCTACACACCCCGGCGCTGCGCGCCACCCCTCTTCATGGAGGGGATGCTCAATTCACGCTCGCAAAGATCCCCTCTATGAAGAGGGGTGCCCGAAGGGCGGGGTGTGTAGGGGGGGCCCGCGCATGAAACCCTCCCACCCGATCCGCGATGATGTCGGTCTCGTCCGCCGCCTGCGCGATGACGAGGACGAGGAGCTCCAGAAGCCGCTCGAGTGGGGGCTGATTCGCCGGCTCTTCACCTATACCCGGCCGATCAAGGGCAAGGTGTGGGCGCTGGTCATCATGACCCTGATCCGCTCGGCGCAGATCCCCGCGCTGGGCTGGGTGATGTCGATCATCATCAAGGGACCGATCACGACGCGCGATCTCGCGGGCATCACGATCGGCGTGGTGATCTATGGCGTGCTCGCGCTGTCGACGGACGGCCTCTTCCATTTCCGCCAGCGTTACGCCCTGGAGATCGGCGAGACGGTGGTGAACGGGCTGCGGCGCGACGTGTTCGCCGTCACCCTGCGGCAGCCGATGAGTTTCTTCCACCGGGTGAAGATCGGCCGCATCATCGGTCGCGTGACGACCGACATCGAGGCCGTGCGCACCGGCATCCAGGACGTGCTGTTTGTCAGCGTCATCCAGTTCGGCTCGATGATCTTCACCGCCGTGGTGATGCTGAACGTGGATTGGGTGCTCTTCATGGTCGTGCTCGCGATGGCCCCGGTGCTCTGGGGGATCAACCGGCACTTCCGCGTGAAACTCAGCCACTACACGCGGGCCTCGCAGGAAAGTTTCAGCCGCGTGACCGCCACGCTCGCGGAATCCGTCAATGGCATCCGGGTGACGCAGGGTTTCGTGCGCGAGGACACGAACGCGGGGCTCTTCCGCGGACTGCTCGCCGACCACGCGAAATACAACATCGCGCTGGCCCGCACCTCCGCGATCCTCATGCCGCTGCTGGAACTCAACAGCCAGTTCTTCGTCGCCACGTTGCTGATGTTCGGCGGCTGGCGCGTCTTCCACGGCGAGATGGAAGTCGGCGGGTTGATCACGTTCTTCGTGCTCGCGAACCAGTTCTTCGCGCCGATCTCGATCATCGGCAACCAATACAACCAGGCCCTCACCGCCATGGCCGGCGCCGAGCGCGTGTTCCGGTTGATCGACGTCAAACCGGATTGGGAGGACGACCCGGCGGCCGTCGCGCTGCCGGATCCGCGGGCGCGGCCCGCCGCGCAAGGGGCCGGCAACCGGGATCAGGCAACCGGGGGAGGAACCGTCACGGAGGGTCCGAAGCCCGGGTCGGGTCTTGGGGCCGGGCCCGGGTCACAGGTCGCTTCCTCCCAGGGGATCCGCGTCGAATTCCGCGGCGTGACCTTCGGCTATGATGCGGCCAAGCCGGTTCTGCACGACGTCAGTTTTACCGCCGAGCCGGGACAGACCGTCGCGCTGGTCGGCCACACCGGCAGCGGCAAGAGCTCCATCATCAACCTGGTTTCGAAGTTTTACCTGCCGACGCGCGGGGAGGTCCGGTTGGACGGGCGCGAGATCCGTTCCATCACCAGCCATTCGCTTCACCGGCAGATGGGCATGGTGCAGCAACAGAACCTGCTTTTCACCGGGACGGTGCTGGAAAACATCCGGCTGGCGAAGCCGGAGGCGACCGCGGAGGAGGTGCGCGACGCGGCCCGCCGGCTCGACTGTCTGGATTTGCTTGAAGCGTTGCCGCAAGGCTTTGCCACGGAAGTCGGCGAGCGCGGCGCGGGCCTTTCGCTCGGCCAGCGCCAGCTCGTTTGCTTCACCCGTGCGCTCATCGCCGACCCCCGGGTGGTGATCCTGGATGAGGCGACGAGTTCGATCGATGCGATCACGGAGGCGCGCCTGCAAAAGGCCCTGCTGGAACTGTTGCGCGGCCGGACGAGCTTCGTGGTGGCGCACCGGTTGAGCACGATCCGGCACGCCGACCTGGTGCTGGTGCTGGACCAGGGCCGCATCATCGAACGCGGCACGCACGCCGCGCTGTTGGCGCAGGCCGGACACTACGCCGCGCTTTACCGGCAGTTCGTGCAGGTGGACGAAAACGCGTGATGCGCGAAGCGGGCCGTCAATTGGCCGCAAGACTAATCTGGCCGGAATCATCCCGCGTTTTCCCTCTGAAAAAAGTGATTTTCCCTCTAGAAAATCGTTGCATTGGGTCCGCCCGGTTCTTTGATGACTAGCACTATGGCTAAATCCTCCCGTAAACCCAACGCCGCTTTCATGAAGCCGGTTACCCCGGACGCCGCTCTCGCCCCCATCGTGGGTTCGAAGCCGCTTCCCCGCACAGAGCTCACCAAGAAGCTCTGGGCCTACATCAAGAAGAACGGTCTCCAGGACACGAAGAACAAGCGCAACATCAACGCGGACGCCGCGCTGAAGGTTGTGTTCGGCGGCAAGGCCACCGTCAGCATGTTCGACATGACCAAGCTGGTCAGCAAGCACGTGTCGTAAGACCCGTCTTAACGATTCCCTTTGAAACCGCCGCGGAGCAATCCGCGGCGGTTTTGTTTTTGGCGTCGGAGAGACGGTGACTCCGCCACCGCCGGCGTGAACGAGTTCGCGCGCTGCCTGCACACCCCGCCCTGCCTTCATCCGGAACTAGGCAATCGAACCGCGAAGGGCGCGAAGGTCCGCGAAGGGTTACCGGTAAAACTCTGATTTTGCCCGGGATCACGAAAGAGTGAGTGGGACAAGGCATCACCGAGGATCATGGCTGACTCGTGATTTTCGCGTTTCTTCGCGTCCTTCGCGGTTTCTCGTGAATGGTTCCGGCTTCATGGAGGGGACTCCGGATTGAGATCCCCTCTATGAAGAGGGGTGGCGCTTGCCGCGCCGGGGTGTGTCGGGGGCTTGCAGCTCATTCGAAACGCGGCCATCCCTCATCGCTTGCAAGCGAGTCATCCTGAAAATCCCCACCGCCGGGCGCTGCTCATGCTGCTGCTGGCGAATTTTCTCTGGGGGCTGAGCTTTCCGCTGATCAAGGCGCTGGTGCACGCGCACCAGCTGGCCGTGCCCGCGAGCGGCACGTGGTTCATCACCGCGTACACGGTGGCGCCGCGCTTCCTCATCGCGGCCCTCGTGCTGCTGGTGCTGCTCTGGCCGAAGCTCCGCACCTTCACCGGCCTGGAATGCCGCCAGGGCGTCCTGATCGGGGTCACCGCGGGCATCGGCATGCTGTTTCAAAACGACGGCCTGCAGTTCACCTCGGCGTCGGTCTCCGCGTTCCTCACGCAGTTCTACGCGATCATGATCCCGACCTGGCTCGCGTTGCGCGCGCGCCGCTGGCCGCCGGCCCTCGTGCTCGTTAGCGGGGCGCTCGTGCTCGCGGGCGTCGCCATCCTCGGCCGGTTTGATTTTCACGCCATGCGTTTCGGCCGCGGGGAACTCGAGACGCTCCTCAGCTCGGTGTTCTTCATGATGCAGATCCTGCTGCTCGATGACCAAAAGTACGCGGCCAACCGCGCGCTGCCCGTCACGCTCGTGATGTTCAGCGTGCAGGCGGCGCTCTTCTGCGGCATGGCCGCGCTCACGGCGCCGTCCGCCGCCAGCCTGCTGACGCCCTGGACTTCCGGCGCGTGGGTGGGGTTCACGCTGACGCTCACGCTGTTTTGCACGCTCGGCGCCTACACGCTCATGACCAAGTGGCAGCCGAAGATCACCGCGACCGAGGCCGGCCTGATCTACTGCATCGAGCCGCTGTTCGCCTCGGTGCTCGCGCTGTTTCTGCCCGCGCTGTTTTCCGCGTGGGGCGGATTCGATTACCCCAACGAGCAACTCACGTGGCATCTGTTGGTCGGCGGCGGCCTGATCACGCTGGCGAATGTGCTGATCCAGTTGAAGCCGCTGCCGAAAAGGTAGGGCCTGCGCGCCTGGTCGCTGGGCCGGCTTTTGGTGGGAGGGGTTTTATACCCCGACGGATTTGATGCCGACTTCGCGGTCGAGGTGTAAAACCCCTCCCACGTGCGCACAGCGGCCCAGCCGGAGCTGGGCCCTCCACTTATCCGACCTGCCGGGCCCGGATCGACGCGATCGCGCGCCACGTCACGGCGCCGACCACGATCGCGCCGCCCACGAGCGCGAGGCGGCTCGGGCGCTCGCCGATGAAGAGCATGACCCACACGGGATTCATAATGGGCTCGATCACGGGCAGCAGCGCCGCTTCCAGCGCGCTCACGTGCGGGATGGCTTTCGCGTAGAGCAAATAGGGAATGCCGAGCTGGACGACACCGAGAACCAGGAGCGCGCCGAGGCTGCCTGCTGACGGGACGCCCGCCGAACACATCGTCGGCACGCTGACCAGGAAACCGAGCAGGTTGCCGAGGATGATCGACTCGATTGGCGAGCGGTCCCTTTGTTTCCGCAGCATCATGATCATCGCGGCAAAGAAGAGGCCGCTGCCGAGCGCGATGAGGATGCCGGCCAGGTTGTTTAACTGCAGGCCCTCGTAGAGAAACAGCGCCATGCCGGCAAAGCTGGCCGCGATCGTGAGCCAGTCCGCGCGCGTGGCCTGCTCATTCAGCAGCCACGCGCCGAACAGCGCGATCCATACCGGCGCGGTGTATTGGAGCAGGATGGCATTGGCGGCCGTCGTGAGCTTGTTCGCGATGGCGAACAACACGGTGCAGCCCGCATAGGCGAATGCGGTGCCGAGCTGCAGCGGCGACCAGGTGAAGCGCAGCTGCCGGCCCGTGACGGCGATCAGGAACACGGCGGAGACGAGTCCGCGCCCGCCGGCCGCGGCCAGCGGGGGCCAGTCCACGAGCTTGAACAACACCCCGGCGAGGCTCCAACCCAACGCGGCGAGGAGCAGCAGGCCAACGGCTTTGCGGTGGACGGGATCGATCAAGGAGCGCGCACGAAAGCGGGAAAGCGCCGGGAAGTGAAACAGAATGTGGGGCCCGCGCTTGTCGGCCCTTTTTGTAGGGGCGCCGCTCGACGGCGCCCGGGCGTCGTCAAGCGACGCCCCTACGGATTTCGGAGCGTTCTACTTCGCCCCCGCCAGCGCGAGCTGCTCCAGCACTTTTCCGGGCGTGAGCAGCTCCGGGAGCACCACCGGCTCGGGCTTGCCGGGCGCGTAGATCAAATTGAAGGGCACGGCGGAACGATTCCAGCGCGCGAGCTCGGCGGTGATTTTCGGGTCGCGGTTGGTCCAGTCCGCCTTGAGCAGGAGCACGTTGTTCTTCGCGAGCGTGGCGAGCACGTCATCGGAATGGAAAACCGCGGCCTTGTTCGTCTGGCAGGTGGCGCACCAGCGCGCGGTGAAGTCCACGTAAACCAGCCGGCCCGCCGCCTGGGCCGCGGCGATGGCCTCCGGGCTCCATTTTTCCCACGTGACCTGGTAGCTCCCGTCGGCATGCGGCGGCGCCATTTCCTTCGGCCAGCCGGTGGAGAGGCCGGCGGCGAGCAGCGCCGCGGCGAACACGCGGCCGAAAAGTTGCTTGCCGGGTTTGCCATGGGCCTGGGCGAAGCGCCCGTAGGCCCATGCCGCCATCGCGACGAGCACGAAGCCGAACGAGATGAAGAGCAGCGCGTTGTCGTCGTCCTTGGTCTGCCCCGCGAGCACCCACAGCAGCCAGCCAACCGTCGCGTAGAGCGGGAAGGCCATGAGCTGCTTGAAGGTTTCCATCCACGCGCCGGGGCGCGGGAGCAGCTTGATCGCCTGCGGGAAGATCGAGAGCAGCAGGTAGGGGAGGGCGAGGCCGACGGCGATGGCGGTGAAGACGAGGAAGGATTCGAACGCCGAGAGCGACAGCGCGGCGCCGAGCGCGGGCGCGAGGAACGGCGCGCTGCACGGCGTGGCGACGAGCACGGCCAGCGCGCCCGTGAAGAAGGAGCCGGCGTAGCCTTGCTGCATCTGGAGCTTGCCCCCGACGCCGGTGGCGGCGAGGCCGACTTCAAACAGGCCGCTCAGGTTGAGCGCGAAGATCAGGAGGAACGTCGCCATGCCGAAAACGAACGCGGGCGACTGGAGCTGGAAACCCCACCCGAGTTGCGCGCCGCCCGCGCGCAGCGCGAGCAGGGCGCCGGCGAGGGCCCAGAACGACAGGAGCACCCCGGCCGTGAACACGAGGCCGTGGGTCACGATCTTGGACTTGTCGTTGCCCGATTGGTTGACGAAGCCGAGGATCTTGATGCCGAGCACCGGAAAGACGCAGGGCATGAGGTTGAGAATGATGCCGCCCGCGAGCGCGAGGAGCAGGGTCGCCAGGAGGCTGCCGGGCGCCGGTGCGGATGAGGCCGGTGGCGGGTTGTTCGTGGTGGGTTGCTGGGGCGAGCCGGACGCGGAAAGGGGAGCGGTGCCGGCAGCTTTCGCCGTCTCGAACGGCACGTCGATCACGAGGCCGCCATAGCCGGGGTTCGCGCCCCAGCCGCTGGCGGAGGCGAGCACGCCCGTGAGGCGCTTGGCGGTTTTGTCCGCGGCCGCGTCGAGGGGCATTTCCATGACCCAGCCGCCGTTCTCCGCGCGCACGACGGGAGATTGCGAATAGTCGGTGAAGGCGTCCGCGGCAAAATAATGCAGCTCCGTCGGCTGATGCGTGGTGCCGGCTTTCGGCGTGAGGCGCAACGTCGCCTGCTTGTCGTCGTGCGAGGCGGTGAGATTCCACCCCGTGTTCGCCACCGGCAGGTGGCTGCGCGCCTCGGCCATTGGCTTGGTCCACTTGGGATCGGCGGCGGGGTCCGCCGCGCCCGTGAAGGCAAGGTCGAGCTGCGCGTCGCCGGGCATGCACACGTCCTTGCACATGAGCCATTCCGCGCTCGCGGACAGCTTGACCGCGGTGCCGGGGGCGAGCGTCGCGGGCGGCGTGATCTCGACGAGGAAGAAGGCCTCGTTCTCATAGCCGTTTCCGGTGATCTTGCCGGCCGTGTCCTTCACGATGTGCGGCGTCGGCCACTGGATGTCGCCGGCCTTGAATCCTTCGGGAAGCGTCCACGTGAGCGCGGTCGGGTAACCCGTGCCGGGCGCGATCCAGTAACTGTGCCAGTGGGCCTCGTGTTGCAGCCGCAGCGCGACGGTGAACGGCTTGCCGGGCGCGATGGCCGAGACGTCCGACACGAGTTGGGCCGTGACGGAGCCGTTCTTGACGGGCCGCGATTCCGCGGCGGTCAGCGCGAGCGGGAGGGCCAGCAGCCCGATCGACAGGCTCAGGGCGGGCAGACGGAGCAGTCCATTCGACAGACTGGGGACGAGGCGGCGGAAGTTCATGGAAGCGGTGAGAGTAGCCGGCGGCGGGGATATTTCCACTGTTCTTTCAAGACGTGGGGGCGGGCGTGGCAAACAGGCGGGTTGAGTAGTAACGCTCGGCGCGGTCGCAGAGGATGGTGACGACGCGGGCGCGGCGGGGCAGTTGCGCGGCGGTGCGGAGGGCGGCCACGACGTTGGCGCCGGAGGAGGTGCCCACGAGCAGGCCGAATTCCCGGGCGAGGCGGCGGGCCATGCCGAGGGCGGCGTCACTCGCGATGCGCTCATGGGCGTCAATCTTCAACCCCCGCAACAGCGGCGGCACGAAGCCCCCCGCGATGCCCTCGATGCTGTGGCAGCAGGGCGACTCGCCGGACAGCATGGCCGCCTCGGCCGGCTCCATGGCGACGATGCGCACGGCGGCATTCGCCGCGCGCAGCGCGCGGGAGACGCCGCGCAACGTGCCGCCGGTGCCGTAGCCGCTGACGAACGCGTCGACGCGGCCGCCGGTTTGCTTGAGGATTTCCACCGCGGTGTGCTCCTCGTGGTCGCGCGCGTTGAGCGGGTTCTCGAACTGCTTCGGCAGGAAATAACGCGAGTCGCCGCGCGCCATCTTGTCGGCGAGCTCGATGCCCGTGACGTACCCGCGCGTCGTCTTGAACAGCTCCAACTCGGCGCCCAGCTGCGCCATCAGGTGGCGGCGCTCGATGCTCGCGGTTTCGGACATCAAAATCTTCACCTGGTAGCCCAAGGCCGCGCCGACCATCGCGAGCGAGATGCCGGTGTTGCCGCTGGTGCATTCGAGGATGATCGAGTCCGGCCGCAACAAGCCGCGTTTGCGCGCGTTCAGCAGGATGTATTGCGCGAGACGGTCCTTGATCGAGCCGCTCGGGTTGGTGAATTCCGCCTTGGCATAAATGGTCAGCCCCTCGGGGCGGAAATGCAGCGGGATCAGCGGCGTGTTGCCAATCAGGGCGAGGACCGGCGGCCGGGCGGGGGCGGCGGGCGCGCGCCGTGAACGCGATCGGGAGGGCCGGGTGGAAGGGGACAGCGAAACCATGGCGGACTCTAGCATGCGTCCCGGCCGGCCCGCTATAGTCCGAAAGGAGCAACCGGAATGTCAGGTCGCCGAACGCGTGAGTGTTTGGCGCGAACGGGCGGCCAAACGCTCACGCGTTCGGCTACGGGGACTGCGGGCAGCCGATGGGGGTTAAATCGCCTGCAAGCAGGCTCCTGCAATAACGCCTGCAATAAGACAGAGTGCCGGCGTCCCTCCGTTTGCCTTCCGGAGCCCGGGGGGTTTGTTACCATCGGCCTATGGGTGGGGGGAGCTTTGTATGTTACCTTGCAAACTCCGTGCCCCACCACGGTCACCTCCGCATGAAACGATCCCTCCTCCTCCTGGCCGCCACCGGCAGCCTCGTCGCCGCGCTGATTGCGCCGGCGCAATCCCCCGCGGCTCCCGCCCCGGAAACCGTGGCACCCTCTTCCACCGTCGCCGGCGAACGGCTTAAAGCCGGCGATGTCGCGCCGGACTTCAGCGTCGTCGGCCCGAAGGGCGAAACGATCAAGCTGGCCGACTTCCGCGGCAAGGTGCTGATCGTCGACGTCTCCGCCACCTGGTGCGGACCCTGCCAGGCGGCCATGCCGAACAACGACCGGGTATATAAGAAGTACCGCGACCAGGGGGTCGTCCTGCTCGGTATCACGGCCGACGATGGCCGCGAGGCCTACGAGGGCTGGATCAAGCGGAACTCCTCCAAATACGACTTCCTGATGGCGTTCGACCTGCCGGGCCGCGCGAAGTGGAACGAGTCGGTCTTCAACACGAAGTACCACGTCACGGGCTTCCCGACGATGTTCGTGATCGGCCGTGACGGCAAAATCAGCGAGATCGTCGGTGGCGGCGGTCCCGGCGAGGACTATCGCCTCGAGTACGCGCTCGCCCGCGCCGGCATCAAGGTCGACCTCGCGTCGATCCCGCCCGAGCCGAAGAAGGACGGCCTGCCGAAGTCGATTCCCCTGGTCGCCAAAACCGCCGCGATGCCCGCCGCGGGCGGCATGATCGGCATGGGTGCCCCTGCGAAGCGCGAGCCGATCCCGACCAAGTTTGGCAGCGTGAACGCCCACGACGCCGTGCCGGACTTCACCGTCACCGGTACGGACGGCGCCCCGCTCAAGTTCTCCTCGCTTAAGGGCAAGCCCGTGCTCGTCCATTTCGTCTCCGGCGGCATGGGCCCGCAGCCGTGGTTCAAGAAGATCCTCGCGGATTACCCGAACGGAAACTTCACCACGCTGGTGGTCTTCGCGGCCACCGAGCGCGAGGATTTCGACAAGTGGGTCGCCGCCAATCCCAACCCGGGCTACACGGTGGCGTGGGATCCGGCCGGCAAGGCCTGGGCGGAAGGCGTGACCAACACCAGTTTCGGCGTGGGCATGTTCCCCGCGACCCTGGTCTCGACGGCCGACGGCAAGCTCGTCAGCGGCACCATCGGGATGGGCGACAAGGTGGCCATCAGCGTCAAGATGATGCTGGCCGCCGGCAAGGCGATCACCCCGACCGAGGCCGACCTCGCCGCCATGCGCACCTACGTGCAGTCGATGCTGGCCGCTGGCGGCGGCATGCAACCCGCGAAGCCGAAGGCGGCGGCCCCGGCCGCGGCGCTCCTCGACGCCGGCGCGGTGGCGCCGGATTTCGTGATGCATGACATCAACGACAAGCCGGTGAAGCTCTCCGATTTCAAGGGCAAGGTCGTCGTCCTCGACTTCTGGGCCACGTGGTGCGGACCGTGCATCGCCTCGATGCCGCACACCGACGAGGTCGCCGGCAAGTACAAGGATCAGGACGTGGTCGTCGTCGCTTCCGGCACGAGCGACACGATCGCGAAGTTCAAGGAATGGATTCCGAAGAACCAGCCGAAGTACCCGCACATCCAGTTCTATTTCGACCCGAACGAGCGCGGCTCGGACAAGTTCGAGGAGCGCGCTTCCAGCAAGTTCTATCACGTTTCCGGCATCCCGACGCAGTTCGTCATCGGTCGCGACGGCGTCATCGTCGCTACGATCGTCGGCAACGGCGGCAAGGAGGACCCGCGCACCGAGGGCGCCCTGGCCAAGGCCGGCGTGAAGGTGGACGAGGCCCTCGCCAAGAAGGGCTATGCCGCGCTCGACGCCGAGGTGGCCCAGCGCAAGGCGGCCGCCCGGGAAGCGGCGGACGAGCTCGTGAATCCCAAGCCCGCTTTCCGCGAGGTCTATGGCAAGCTCAAGCGGGGCGAGCCGATGGCGGCGGACATCCCGTTGCAGACGGCCGAGGGCAAGGACACGAAGCTGTCCGAAGTGATCAAGGGCAAGGCGGTCGTGCTCACCGTCTGGTCCGGCAGCAACGGTCCGAACGGCGACTGGCTGACCTTCTCCGAGGCGTGGTCGAAGAAATATTCCGATCAGGGCGTGATGTTCCTCGGCCTGGCTTCCTATGCCTCGCGCGAGGACTTCGACAAGTGGCGCGCGGCCCAGGCCGGCAAGTTCACTTTCCCGGTCGTGTGGGATCCGGCGGGCGCGCCGCCGCGGCCCAGCAAGCCGATGGACGAGATGACCCCGGAGGAAAAGAAAGCCTTCACGGAGGAGTCGAAGGCCTATTTCCCGAAAAACGGCGCGATGGCGCTGACCGGTGGCGCGATGGCGCCGGTGCCGCACAACTTTGTGCTCGATAACAAGGGCAACCTGCTCGGCTTCTACGGCGGCGCCGGCCCGGGCACCAAGGACTCGGTCGCCAACCTCCTGCTCCGCGCCGGCGTCAAGCTCGCCGCCGAGGACATGCCCCGCAAGGTCTTCACCGACGAGGAAACCAAGCCGGCCGCGCCCGAGGCGAAGGTGGCGATGTTGAAGGTCGGCGCGATGGCGCCGGATTTCACGAGCCAGACGGTCGACGGCAAGGACGTGAAACTCTCCGACCTGCGCGGCAAGGTTGTCATCCTCGACTTCTGGGCCACCTGGTGCGGCCCGTGCATGGCCTCGATGCCGCACACGCAGGAAGTCTCCGCCCATTACAAGGACCAGGGCGTTGTCGTCCTCGCGAACTGCACGAGCGACACGCGCGCGAAGTTCGAGGCCTGGGTGCGGACGAACCAGGACAAGTATCCCGACATCCTGTGGACGCACGACAAGGCCGAGCGCGGCGAGAGCCGGGCCTCCAGCAAGCTTTATGGCGTCAGCGGCATCCCGACGCAGTTCATCATCGATCGCGACGGCAAGGTGGCCGACATCGTGGTGGGTTACCTGAAGGGCGAGGTGCTGCTCGACGACGCGCTGCGCAAGGCCGGCATCAAGGTCGCCGACGACATCCCCGCCAAAGCCAAGGCCGACCGCGAACGGCGCGCCGGCAACTGAGGTGGAGCGCACTGACCTCAGTGCGCTTTCTTTGATCGCGCCTTCCAATCCACCAATCCCGGAGAGTTTAACCACTAATGCTCCGCCTAACGGCTGCGCTATAGAGTGAGCTGCGCCTAATCGGCTAACAGTGGGCTTCGGGGAGTCGGCTGATCGCCGACTGGAGATATTTCACGCGGCGATTAGCCGCGCCTCCGAACCAAAACCGGAGCCGATTAGGCGAAGGGCACCACCAAGCGCAGCCGTTAGGCGGAGCATTAGTGGTTAAACCCTCCGGAGTTTCCCCGCCCCTTGGAAAACAATTTGCCCCGCCGGCCTTCCGCGTGGACACTGGCGCCTGCGATGTCCTCCAAGCCTGCGAAACCCACCAAGGCCGCCGCGCCGGCGCCGCTGGAAGTGCGCGACCGGGCGCTCCGGCTGGATGATCCCGCGCTCCGGCGCTCGCTCGTGGACATGGAGGTGGCGGCCAGCGTGCCGGAATTGTGGAAGGCGCTCCGGCAGTTCCTCGAGACCACGATCCCGCACAGCCACAGCACCACGCTGTTCCTCGACGCGAAGGAGAAGAATCCCGGCGCGCTGACGCTGCACACCGCGCCGTCGCGCCGCCCGGCGGATTGGTGGAAGACCCGCGCCAAGCTCTCGCCCACGCACAGCTGGCTGGACGCGCACCCCGGCGTGAAGCTGTACAGCCTCGACGAGATCATGCCCGACCGCGTGGCGCTCAAGCGGACGGATTTCTACCGGCACGTGTTGATGCCGGAAGGCTGGGACAAGCTGCTCGGGCTCACGCTCTGGGAGCGCAACGAGCGCAAGAGCATCCTCTGCCTGCGCCGCGCCTTCAACCAGGCCCCGTTCACGGAGGGCGAGAAGGCGATGCTGCTCGACCTGCACCCGGTGCTCGACCGCAACCTGCGCCGGCTCGAGAAACACGAGGAGGAGGTCATCGCGCGCAACAGCCTCCAGCAATTCATCAATCTCCTCCCGCAAGGGATCCTGCTGGTCAACGCGCGCCACGAACTGGTCTTCGCGAACCACGAGGCCTTCGAGGCCTGCGCGGCGTGGAACCACGGCGTGCAGGCGGCGCGCTCGTTGAACGGCCGCGCGGTCTTTGCGGTGCCGCCGGCGTTTCTCGAAACTTATCACGAGTTGATGGAGAAACATTACGCCGCGGCGCTCGCGGACCCGCTCGGCCATCACCCGGTGGACCGCCGCCGGCTGGTGCATCCCGTGCTCAAGCACCTGCAGGCCGACCTCTCGCTGTTCTCGCTCGATGATCCGCTGCTGTCGCGTCCCTACCTCTTCGCCCAGCTGGTGAACCGCGAGATGCTCGATGCGGCCGCGCCGGCGGCGATGGAGCGCCAGGTGACGGTGCTGTCGCGCCTCACGCAGCGCGAGCGCGAGGTGGCGCAGCTGGTGCGCGACGGCCTGAGCAACGAGGAGATCGCCGCGCACCTGCACAAGGGCGTCGGCACGGTGAAGAACCAGCTCCAGTCGATCTTCGTGAAGTTGGAAATCAACTCGCGCGCGAAGCTGATCTCGCTGCTGCGTTAGGATGGGTTTTAAAGCCCCCCGAATTTCGGAGGGTTTAACCGCGAATGCTCCGCCTACCGGCTGCGCTTGGAGGAGCCCTCCGCCTAATCGGCTTCCTCCTTCGCCGAGGCTACGAAGGACACGGCCAGATTTGGATTTGAGGCGCGGCTGATCGCCGCGGTTTTTGTAGCTGAACGCGTGAGCGTTTGGCTTTGGAAGGAAATCGTAGATGGAGATCCCCTCTAGAGAGGGGTGGCGCGCAGCGACGGGGTGTGTGGCTTGGAACGGGCACGTGGCAGAGTAGTGTCTTAATACCCGGAAACTATTTCCGGAGGGTTTAACCACGAATGCTCCGCCTACCGGCTGCGCTTGGAAGAGCCCTCCGCCTGATCGGCTTCCTTCTTCGCCAAGGCTACGAAGGACACGGACGGATTGGGTTCCGGGGCGCGGCTAATCGCCGCGGTGAGATCCAAACCGGTTAGGATTTTCAGTCGGCGATCAGCCGACCCCTGAAATCCACTGCGGAGCCGATCAGGCGGAGCTCACCTTGTAGCCGAGCCGTTAGGCGAGGCATTGGCGGTTAAAACCTTCGGAGGGTTTAACCACGAATGCTCCGCCTACCGGCTGCGCTTGGAAGAGCCTTTCGCCTCATTGGCTCCAGATTTTGGCCTGAGGCGCGGCTGATCGCCGCGGGGAGATTTTAACCGGTTGAGATTTTTTCAGCCGGCAATCGCCGACTCCGCCTGCGTACCGGGTGGGAGGGGTTTTACACCCCGACTCCCTCCCGATTCGTTCTCGTTCAGGTCATGCCCGGGAGAACGATAAAGATTACGAGAACGATTCGACGCTCCCAAGAAAAACGCCGCATCCCGAAGGACGCGGCGTTGTCGCTGGCAACACATTAACTTGAACTGAAACTCAGAGGGGCAGGACGAATGAGAGCTCGTAGCTGCGGCCCAAGACCCATTGCGCGTGCAGCGCGCCGTTGTAGCCGTACATGTTGTCCGCAAACGGAGGTTCCTTGTCGAAAGCATTGCCAAGGCCGACCTGCACCCGGAGCTTCTTGCCGTAGCCGCGCCAGACGCCGTTGGTGAATTCGTAGCCGGCGTTCAGGTCCACTCGCCACATGGCGGGGTAGAGGCTCGAGACAATCGCGGTATTGTTGGTCCAGGGGTTGCCACCCGAGTTGGTGTTGAAGCCGCTCATGTAGTAGGCAAAGGCGGCGGCGTTCCACCGGCCCTTGTGCCAGAAAACCGAGCTGACGAAGTTCCAATCGGGCGCACTCAGCGTGTCGCCGTTGTCGTCGAGGAGCGGCAGGCCGGGACGCAGCTCGCGGGTGGACTTGATGGTGTGAGAAGCGTTGAGGCCAAGCTTCCAGGTGCCGTATTGCTCCCAAGGCAGGCGGTATTCCGCGATCAGATCGAGGCTTTCGTTGCGGGCCCGTCCGTAGTTTCCGAAGATGAGGCTGACATCGGTGAGCCGGCCGGGCTGGTTCAGCGCGATATCGGTTGCATCCGGGGCCGCACGCTTGATGCGATCGGCGAAGATTGCCTCATTGTTCACGATCACCTGGCCGGTGAGCTCTTGGATGAGATTTTCCTGCGTGGTGCGATAGTAATTCACCTGGAACGTCAGGCCCTTCACGAAGGTCGGCTCGTACACGAGGCCATAGGTTTCCGTGGTGGAGGTTTCCGGGTCGATGTTCGCATTGGAACCGCGGGTGACGGCAACCGCCGTCGTGTTAACGCCGCCGCGGCGGGGATCGAGGAACGAGGCGGTCGAGGTGGAGTTGGTCACCTGGAGCTCGCTGAGGGAGGGGGCGCGGAAGCCTTCCGAATAACTGGCGCGCAAGAGCAGCGACTGCACGGGCACCCAGGCGAAGCCGATCTTGGGCACAGTGGTGGATCCGGCATCGCCCTGGTTTTCGTAACGCTCAGCCAGCTGCACGTCGAAGCGGCGGACGAAGGGCAGGGGGTGGCGCTTGCCAACCAGCGGGATCGAGAGTTCGCCATAGGCGGCGTAGCTGTCCCGCGAACTCGCGGTGTTGGTGATGGTGGTGACGGGCGCGGCCGCGATACGGATGTCCGATATGGTATTGGCGCTCTTCACCGTGGAATAGGCACCGCCTACGGCAAGTTGGACCGGACCGGCCCACAGCTCGATGAGTTCGCCGCTCGCGTCGAGATTCCAGTCGGTGGACTTCACCGAGCTGTTAGCCTCGGGATAGATGGCGAACTGCTCATAGACGGCCGTCTGGGTGATCCCCGCGGTGCGATAGTCGATGAAGGGGTTCAGGCGCTTGCTGGCATCAGGGTTGACGAGCGCCGCGCTGATGGCGGCTCCGTTGAAGTTGCGTGTCAGCCGGTTCGCCTTCTGTTGCTGGAAATTGACGCCGGTGTCCCAGATCCAGCTGCGACCGACGCCGCCCTTGATGCCGAACGTCCCGTTGTGAGACTTGGAGTGGGTTTTTTGCCAGATGGAGCCGAACTCGGGATGCAACATGCCAACAATGATGTCCTGGCCAAACGGATTGTTGGCCGCGAGCACCACCGTGGCGAAATTACCGAAGCCCGAACTGGTGGAGGCGCTGGAGACGCCGGGCTGCGTGTCGGTCCGGCCGCGGGTGTCGCTGTAGTAGTATTTGGCGTAAGCCTCGAGGCGGTCGTTGATCGCGTAGAAAATATTGCCGCTGATCCCGTAGCGCTCGCTTTTGGGAATCAGATCGTCGAATGCGGCGGTGTCAGCCTGCCGGATACCGGAAGCGCTTCCTTGCGGGCCGGGGCCGACCGCGATGAAGTCTGCCAGCGTCGGATTGGCTCCGGTGCCCGCTTTCACCACGGCGAAGCGGGTGGCGTTGCCGCCGGCTTCCTTGATCCCATTGAGATCGCCCGTGCGCGCTTGAATGACGGCAGGATATCCCCAGTTGAGGCGGCGGTCGCGCCCCATGACCGGGGCGCCATTGATATCATAGCCGGCGACCATGGTGCGGTGATCCTGGTTCTTGGTAAACGAACGCTGGGACGCCTTCAGGGGCGCGCGATCGTAGTAGTTGACGTTCACCGTACCGCGGAACTTCCCAAAGTTGAAGCCCGAGGTCAGGCTGACGGAGCGTTCGTGACCACCGCCGTGCTCGGCGCCCTTGAAAGAGCCGGACAGTTCATGACCCTTCCAGTCCTTTTTGAGCACGATGTTGATCACGCCGGCCACGGCATCGGCGCCATAGAGGGCCGAGGCGCCATCGGTGATCATTTCAATGTGGTCCACCATGCCGAGGGGGATCGTGTTGAGGTCCACGAAACCCTGGCGGGTTTGGCTGGAACCGTTGCCGGCGCCGGACTGCGTGACACGGCGGCCATCGACCAGAACCAAGGTTGAACCGGAACCGAGACCGCGCAGGCTCACGCCCGACACGCCTGTCTGTCCCAAGGGGAGGTCAAAATTGCCTGTGATAGTGCTGAAGAGCGGACTGGAGCTTTCGGTATAGAGACCGGACTCCGGGTTCATCTCGTTCGGTGCGCTGGCGCGACCTGAGGGAACGCCGGTGTAGTTTTGCGGCAGGGTCTTCAGGAAGTCCGCCAAGTTCAGGGCGCCGGTGGACCGGATGTAATCTGTGTCGTAGACATTCACCGGCGACGGCCCTTCGGTGTCCGTGCGGCGGACGCGGGAGCCGAGTACCGTGACGGTCTCCAGCTTGATCAGCTTGGTGGCCTCGATCGTCTTCTTTTCCGACGACTCCGACTTTTCGTCGGTGGTGGCCGTGGTGGCGGAGGTTTTGCTCTCCTTGGTCGGAGTAGCCGTCTGGGCGAAGGCGCTCGCGGTCAGGGCCGCGAGGCCGAATGACAATGCTAGCGCCCGCAAGCGGGCGACGGCTTTGCTTTCTGTATGCATGGAGGTGAGGTGTGTGTGGGGCGGACCCGGGTGTCCGGATCCGCCGGCGGTAGGTGACCGGACCGACAGAGCAAGCTTAGCGCCGACGCTGTTTAATAACCATAGGCCAAAAGTAATATCTCCCGCCCTCTGTCATAAGGAGGGTCCCGCCGGGATAGGCCGTCCGGGCTATTGGCTACGCGGAGCCGACTCTGCTATAAGCGGCTTCATCCTCATGAAATTTCGCCCCCTCGCCTTCGCGGCCCTGCTTCTGTCGGTGACCGCCCTCGCCGCCGCGCCGTTCGTCCACGAGACCAGCGACCTGCCGGCCGACCCGGCCGCGCGCTTCGGTACGCTGCCCAACGGCGTGCGCTACGTCATCTATCCGAACAAGGAACCGCGCGAACGCACCGCGCTCCGGCTCCTCATCGAGGCCGGCTCGTTCCACGAAACCGAGGACCAGCGCGGCGTGGCGCACTTCCTCGAGCACATGGCCTTTAACGGCAGCAAGCACTACGCGCCGGGCACGCTGGTCGAGTTCTTCCAGCGCATGGGCATGAGCTTCGGCGGCGACACCAACGCGTTCACCAGCTTCGACCGCACGCAATACATGCTGGAACTGCCGAAGAGCGACGACGCCACGCTGGCCGAGGGCTTGAAGGTCCTGGCGGACGACGCGGGCGGGCTGCTGCTGCTCGAGAGCGAGATCGACAAGGAACGCGGCATCATCCTGAGCGAAAAGCGGACGCGCGACAGCGTGGGCTTCCGCAGCATGGTCGCGCGCTTCGAGTTCCTGCTCGGCGACTCGCTCCTGCCGAAGCGCCTGCCGATCGGCCTCGTCGAGGTCATTGAAAAGGCGCCGCGCGCGTCCTTCGCGGAATTCTGGGACACCTGGTACCGTCCCGAGAAACTGGTGGTCATCGCCGTCGGCGATTTCGAGGCGGCCAAGGTCGAGCAGTTGATCCACACCGCCTTTTCCCCGCTGACCGCGCGCGCCCCGGCCAAGCCCGAGCCGGCGCTCGGCAGCGTGCCGGCGTTCACCGGCCTGCGCGCCTATTTCCACGCCGAGCCGGAATCGCCCGCGACCAGCGTGAGCATTTCGTCGCTGGCACCCGCGCCCAACGAGCCGGACACCGCCGCCACCCGCGTCAAATACCTCCCGCGCCACCTCGCCATCGCGATGCTCAACCGCCGCTTCAGCGAGCTGGCGAAGAAAGAGAACGCGCCCTTCAGCAGCGCGGGTGCCGGCGTTTCCGACAGCTACCGGTTTGTCCGCGAAGCCAGCGTCAGCCTGACCTGCAAGCCCGAGCAATGGGCCGCCGCGCTGGCGACCGGCGAACAGGAACTTCGCCGCGCGCTCGAGCACGGGTTCCAGCCGGCTGAACTCAAGGAAGTCGTCGCCTCCTTCACCAACAGCCTCGACCAGTCCGTGAAGCGCGCGGCCACGCGTCATTCGCCGACGCTCGCCAACCAGATCGCCGACGGCGTGATGGAACGGGAAGTGTTCACGCATCCCGCCGCCGAGCAGAAGCTCTACCAGCCCGCGCTGGACCGGGTCACCGTCGCCGACTGTCTCGAGGCGCTGCGCACGGCCTTCAAGGCCCAGGGGCGCTCCATTTGGGTCGCGGGCAACGCGAAGATCCCCGACGACGCCGCGGCCGCGATCACCGCCGCCTACGAGACGTCGCGCGCGGTGGCCGTCGCCGCACCGGCGGTCCAGGCCGACCTCGCCTGGGCTTACGCCGACTGGGGCCCGGCGGGCAAAGTCGTGAAGCGCGAGCACGTCGCGGACCTCGACGTCGAGCTGCTGACCTTCGCCAACGGCGTGAAGCTGAACATCAAGAAAACCGATTTCGAGGCCGGGCGCATCCGCACCGGTGCGCGCGTCGGCGGGGGCAGCATCACGCAGCCCGCCGGCCAGCGCGGCATCATGAGCCTGGCCGCCGGCACGTTCGGGCCGGGCGGTCTCGGCAAGCACAGCGCCGATGACCTGCGCCGCCTGCTGGCGGGCAAGAACGTCGGCTTCTCATTCCAGCCGGCGACCGACGCCTTCCAGTTCGTGGGTGCGACCACCAAGGACGACCTGTTGCTGCAGTTCCAACTGCTCGCCGCGCAATTGACCGATGCCGGCTGGCGCCCGGAGGCGCTGCGCCAGGCGCAGAAGGGCATCGAGCAAATGTACCTCGGCTTCGAGCACACCGCCAACGGCCCGATGTCCATGGAGGTCGCCAACCTCATCGCCGGCGGCGATCCGCGCTTCGGCATGCCGTCGAAGGACGTGATGATGGCGCGCAATCTCACCGAGGCGAAGGCGTGGCTCGCGCCGCAGTTTGCGCGGGGTGCGCTGGAAATCTCCGTGGTCGGCGACCTCGACGTCGAGGCCACGATCGACGCGGTCGCGAAGACGCTCGGCGCCCTGCCGCCCCGCGAGGCCCGCCCGGCGCTCGATGAATTGAAGAAGATTTCGTTCCCCGCCGAGCCGTTCGTCCGGAGCTACACCATTTCGACCGAGATTCCCAAGGGGAACGTCGTGGTTTACTGGCCGACCACGGATGGCCTCGAGATCAAGCGCACCCGCCGCCTCGGTATGCTGGCGTCCGTGCTCAACGACCGCCTGCGCGTGAAAATCCGCGAGGAAATCGCGGGCACCTACAGCCCGAGCGCCGGCAGCAACGCCAGCGACACGTTCCCGAAGTACGGTTATTTCCAGGCCGGCTGCGTGGTGGATCCCGCCATGGCGGAAAAAATCTCCGACATGATCGTGGCCATCGGCGACGATCTCGCGAAGAACGGCGTGACGGAGGACGAACTCAACCGCGCCCGCCAGCCGGCGCTCACCTCGCTGCGCGAGACGCTGCGGTCGAACAATTACTGGGGCGGATCCGTGCTCGGCCGGGCACAGGAAAAGCCCGAGGTCCTCGACTGGTCCCGCAACCGGATCCCGGACACCGAGTCCATCACCGCCGCGGAGCTGAGCGAGCTGGCCAAAATGTACCTCGGCGCGAACCGCGCGTCGCGCGTCACGATCCTGCCCGCCCCGAAGGCGGCCAGCGCGACCGTCCCGGTCCCGGCGGCGATCCCGACGGTGCTGGCGCTGCCCGCCGGCAGCGCGGACGAGGCCTGGACCGCGCTTACTGCGCTGAAGACCGCCCGTCCGCCGGCGCCGCCGAAGGAGATGGGCGCGGAAAATTATTATCGCTGGATGGATACGACGCGCCAGGAACTCACCGCGAAGGCGGTCGCGTTTTATGAAGCCTATCCGGCGGATGCGCGTCGCTGGGAGGCGGTGATCACGGCGTCGAGCCAGGCGCCGCTGTTTGCGCAGGCCTTCGGGCCGGACGTGGCGACCAAGGGCCCGGCGGACATCACGACGGACCAGGCGGCGAAGGCGGCCTGGCAGGCGCGCATGGAAGGTTTCAAGGATGCGCTGATCGCTTCGGCGGACGCGCCCGCCGCGCTGCGCGAACAGGTCGAGTGGGGCCGTTTCGGCCGCGATTTCGTCGCCCAGACCCAGGCCAAGCGTCAGGGCAAGCCCTTCGATTACGAGCCCTTCAAGGCCCGCTTCGCCGCCCACGTGGCGAAATACGCCGGCCAGCCCGCGCTTGGCGATCGCGCCGGCGATTATCTCGGCGCGCTGGAGAACAACCTGCCCGGCACGTCGCTGGCGGAATGGCAGAAGCTGGTTGATTCGCCGGACGAGGGACTGCGCGCCCGCGCCACCAGCCAGATCGCCACGCTGAAGCGCCAGGCGGAGATGGCCTCGAAGCCCTTCGAACTCGCCTTCACCGCGGCGGACGGCCGCGCGGTGGATTTTGCGAAGCTGCGCGGCAAGGTGGTGCTGATCGATTTCTGGGCGACATGGTGCGGACCGTGCATTGCGGAGCTGCCCAACGTGAAGAACGTTTACGCCGCCTATCACGACAAGGGCTTCGAAGTCGTCGGCATCTCGCTCGAGAACGCCCAGCTCCTGGCGAACGACACGCCGGAGCAGGTCACCGCCAAGCTGGACAAGGCCCGGAAGGTCCTGACGGATTTCACCGCCGCCAACGACATGCCCTGGCCGCAGTATTTCGACGGCAAGTGGTGGAAGAACGACATCTCCACCCAGTACGACATCAAGGGCATCCCCGCGATGTTCCTGCTGGACCAGGAAGGAAAGGTCATCTCGACGAACGCGCGCGGCCCCAAGCTGGAGTCGGAAGTGAAGCGACTGCTGAAGCTGTAGGCTTTTTTTGATTCAGAATCCCCTCTATGAAGCCGGAACGATGCAATTGAACCGCGAAGGGCGCGAAGGTCCGCGAAGGGCTACCGGGAAAATTCTGATTTTGCCCAGGATCACGCAAGAGTGAGTACGGCAAGGCAGCACCGAGGATCAGGTCTGACTCGCGATCTTCGCGTTTCTTCGCGTCCTTCGCGGTTTCCACTGAATGGTTCCGGCTTGAGAGGGGCTTGGCAGCCGTAGGCCTGGCGAAGGCTGCTGCCCGCAGGGCGGGGTGTGTAGGAGGGTTGCATGTCGCGCTACGGCCCGCGAACGCGCACTACACACCCCGGCGCTGCACCCGCTTTCGCCAAGGCTTCGGCGCGGCAAGCGCCTATGGCGCGCAAACAGTGCGCTCCACCTTCAAACCGGAAAACGGCTCGACTCCGGGCGGGCTGGGACGGGAAGATGGGCGCGCGTTGCCCTTGTCTTCCGATTCCCCAGATTCCGCCCGCTGGTTCGCCGAGGAGGTCCAGCCCCATGCCGCCGAGCTGCGCGGCTGGCTCCGCGGGAAATTTCCGGCGCTGACCGACCCGGATAACCTGGCCCAGGAGGCCCTCACCCGGGTTTGGAAAACCCACGCCGCCGGCCCGGTGCCGTCGCCCAAGGCCCTGCTGTTCACCACCGCGCGTCACCTCGCGCTCGATGAATTGCGCCGCCGCCAGATTGTCACGTTCGAGGCCGTAACGGAAATCGCGGACTTGCCCGTCTACGAGGATAACCCCACCGCGGCCGACCAGGCCGCTCGCAACCAGGAACTCGAGATTTTGACCCAAGCCATCCAGTCGCTGCCCGACCGCTGCCGCCAGGTGCTCACCTTGCGCAAGATCTACGGGCTGTCCCAAAGGGAAATCGCCGCGCAACTCGGGATCTCCGAGAACACGGTCGAGGTCCAGGTCGCGAATGGCATGCGCAAATGCACGGTCTTTCTCGCGCGCCGCGGGCTGCCGTGATGCCCGGCAAAAGCTCCAAGCGCCAAACCCCAACCTCCAACTACCCTCCCATGCCGAGCCTCCCAGTCGTCAACGCCGAGCGCTATTTGGGGATTTCATCGTTGGGGGTTGACCATTCCCTGGAGGTTGGAGGTTGGAGGTTGGAGCTTTCCTGACGATGTCCGACGCCAATCTCATTTCCGAGGAGATCCAGGACGCAGCGGCCGCCTGGCTGGCGCGCCGCGATCGTGGCCTGACGGCGACGGAGCAGGATGCCTATTTGGAATGGCTTTACCGCGACCCGGCTCATGGCAAAGCCATCGTGCTGCTCGAACGGGCCTGGGGTTCTCTCAACCAACTGGAGCAATGGCGGCCGGTGCACAGCGCCGTGCCGAATCCCGACCTGCTGGCGCCCCGGTTTCCGGTGAAATATTTCCGGCTCGGCGTCGCGCTGGCCGCCGCTGCGGCGATCGGCGTCGCCTTTTATGCGTGGTCCCCGACCCGCACGGAGCTCGCGGCCCCGCGGCGGACAGCGGTCATTCATCCCGCCGCGGAGCGCCAGGTGCTGGAGGACGGCTCGGTGATCGAGTTGAACACGGGAGCCCGGGTGGAGGTGCAATTCACGCCGACCGAGCGCCGCGTCCGGCTCTCCAAGGGCGAGGCTCATTTCACGGTGGCCAAGAATCCCACGCGGCCGTTCATCGTCCGGGCGGACAAGGTCGCGGTGCAGGCCGTGGGCACCGCGTTCAGCATGTCGCTCGGGCTGAAGGAAGTGTCGGTGGTGGTGACCGAGGGCAAGGTGCGGGTGGACGAAGTGTCCGCACCCACCGCCGCGGGCGACGGGACGCCGGCCCCGGCTCAGCCCACGCCGTCCTTCCTCATCGCCGGCCAGCAGGCGGTCATTCCGCGGACGGCGTCCGCCGCCGGGCGCTTCCAGGTCAGCGACCTCACGCCGGCGGAGATCGAGCGCGTGCTCGACTGGCAGGGCATGCGTCTGGGTTTCGCCGAGATGCCGTTGCGCGACGTCGTGGACAATTTCAACCGCTACAACCACACGCAGCTCGCCGTGGCCGACGAGGCGACCGGCGCCATCCTCGTCGATGGGAATTTCCGGGCGGACAACGTCGACGCCTTCGTGCGCCTGTTGGAATCCAGTTTCAGCGTGCAAGCCGCCCGGCACGGCAACCGCATCGTCCTGCGCCACGCGCCGTAGGAGCGGGTCGTAAACCCGGAAATTAATTCCAAGGGGGTTTAACCACGGATGCTTCGCCTACCGGCTGCGCTTGGAGGAGCCTTCCGCCTAATCGGCTTCCTCCTTCGCCGAGGCTACGAAGGACACGGCCAGATTTGGATCTGAGGCGCGGCTGATCGCCGCGGTTTCGTAGCTGAACGCGTGAGCGTTTGGCTTTGGAGGTAGATCGTAGATTGAGATCCCCTCTTGAGAGGGGTGGCGCGCAGCGACGGGGTGTGTGGCTTGGAACGGCCACGTGGCAGAGTAGGGTCGTAAAACCCGGAAATTAATTCCAGAGGGTTTAACCACGGATGCTCCGCCTACCGGCTGCGCTTGAAGGAGCCCTCCGCCTGATCGGCTTCCTCCTTCGCCGAGGCTACGAAGGACACGGACGGATTGGGTTCCGGGGCGCGGCTGATCGCCGCGGTGAGATCCAAACCGGCTAGGATTTTCAGTCGGCGATCAGCCGACCCCTGAAATCCACTGCGGAGCCGATCAGGCGGAGCTCACCTTGTAGCCGAGCCGTTAGGCGAGGCATCCGTGGTTAAAACACTCCGTTTGTCCGGTCTGTGGCCTCGGCGATCAACTCGGCAAGTGAATGGGAAGACACTCCCTACAGGTAGCAGCGGTCGTAAGACCGCCGGCGCGCCCCAGCCGTCTTACGACGGCTGCTCCTTCCGCGATCCGGCCCCGCGACGAGCGCGGGCCCTACATTCATATTCGGGGCCCTTCTGTCATACGGCTGCATTTTTCCTAAAAGTGACTAACGGAAAACCCTGCGCAGTCCGTCAGCTCGTTTACACCTCTCGCCAACCATGATTCAAACGTTTGTCCGGGCCCTCTCCCGCCGGTGGTCGCTGACCGCGGGCGTTTTCCTGTTATCGGTATTTGCACTGCCGGCGGTCGCCGCCGACAGCGCGGTCAAAGCCTTCGACGTTCCGGCCGGTGATGCCGCCCAGACGCTGAAGACCTTCCTGCAGCAATCGGGCGTGCAGATCGTTTACCCGGTGGACCAGGTCCGCGGGGTCCAGACCCAGCCCGTGAAGGGCGAGTTCGCGGCGCGCGACGCGCTGGACCGCATGCTGTTCCGCACGGGGCTCGTCGCCGTGCAGGACGGACGCACGGGCGCGCTGGCGGTCCGGAGGGAGACCAGCCCAAACGACCCGAGGGTGGCGGTCGAGACGAACGACCATCCGGAAACGAAGACCAAGGGTGACAACGGCCCGATCGCGCTCGAGAAGTACGAAGTCCTCGGCGCCCGCCTGAACGGCCCGATCAACCAGACCATTTTCAGCACCCGTGAAGACGGCGCGCTGGCCTACGACGTCATCAGCCGCGTCGAGATCGAGCGCATGGGCGTCACGAGCATGGAGGAACTCTTCCGCCTCGTTCCGCAGACATCCGACTACGGCAGCACCGCGCTGCAGGGCTCCGCGAGCAACCCGCAGCTGGCCAGCGGCACGACCTACCAGAACTCCGAGGTGAAGCTTCGCGGCTTCTCCTCGCTGCAGACCGTCATCCTGATCGACGGCCGCCGCCTCCAGCGCGGCAACCTCACCGCCGGCCCGGACCTCAACCGCATCCCGGTCGCGGCCATCGAGCGCATCGAGATCCTTCCTTCCTCCGCCTCGGCCATCTACGGCGGCGGCGCGATCGGCGGCGCCATCAACATCATCCTCCGCAAGGATTTTGCCGGCCGCGACCTGACCTTGAAGGCCGGCACCAGCACCGATGGCGGCGCCGAGACCTACGGCTTCACGTACTTCGAGGGCCGCGCCTTCAACGGCGGCAAGACCCGGTACTCGTTCACCATCGACTACCAGCACAACGAGCCGCTCTACAACTCGGACCGGAACTACCTCACCAACGCGCTCGCCCGCTACCCGGCGAACACGACCGCGACCATCAGCGGCCGCTCCGTCTTCGAGAACTACATCCTGCAAGGCTTCAATGGCATGCCGGGCACGATCCTCATCAACGCCGCGACCGGCACGCTGCCGATCCCGGGTGTGTCGACCGCGCGCTACGCCGCGATCCCCGGAAACCAGGACGGCACGGCCCTGACGCCGGCCTCCTTCGTGAGCGGCGCCGGCGTCGCCAACCTGGGCGATCGTTTCAACCGCTCGGTGATCTACCGCCCGGAAGACCGCTACTCCTTCAACTCGGAAATCGAGCACGTCCTCTTCCCGGACAAGCTCACGCTCTATGCCGGCGTCGACGTGTCGTATTTCCGTTCGAAGTATTCCTTCCCGCAGTCGGTCGCCGCGCTGTCCCTGACCGCGACCGATCCCATCAACCCGTTCCGCACCGGCGTGACGCCCGGCTTCGTCGGCGTCCCTGTCACGGTCTATTACGACCCGGTCGACCTCCCGGATCCTTCGCTCTTCCAGGAGCGCCAAGGTGCGCGCGTGCTGCTCGGCGCCAAGGGCAAGCTCGGTGACCGCTGGGAATGGTCGCTCGATGGCACGGGTGAATATGGTCGCAGCTATTCGGACGGCCAGAACCCGACCAACAACCTGAACACGTTCGTGACGAGCACGTCGGCCACCGCCGGCCTCACGCTCGCCCAGCGTCGCGCGATCTACAACCCGCTCGCCGACCACGTCGCCTTCCCGCGCGGCGACGCCATGGCGGACTACATCTACTTCAGCCGCCAGTTCGCCTATTACAACAACCTCGCGCAGGTGAACCTGCGCGTCGTCGGCGACGTGTTCGACCTGCCCGCCGGCCCGATCCGCATCTCGCCCGGCGTGGAGATGATCTGGAACCAGTACCAGACGAAGACGGCCACGCGCGTCAGCCAGGCCATGGTGGCCGCCGTGCCGGTCGTCGGCAACGGCGACAGCTTCGCCCAGCAGGCGCGCCGGACGGAATCCGTTTTCTTCGAGAGCGTGGTGCCGCTCATCGGGCCTAAGTGGCGGCCCATCCCGCTGGAGTCCGCGGACCTCAACCTCGGCGTCCGCTGGGAAGGCACCGATGACTCGACCAACAAGACCAGCCCGATCGCCGCGTTGCGCGTCGGCGTGACCAAGGACATCGCGGTGCGCGTGTCGTACGCGGAAGGCTTCTTCCCGCCCGACCAGTCCAACTACGAAGGCCCGCGTTCGAATCCGGTCGCCACCACGCCATTCACGGATCCGGCCCGCGGCAACCTGACATATAACTACCCGCACGAGGAAATCTCCGGCGGCAACCCGAACCTCCTGCCCGAGACCTCCAAGGCCTGGAACTACGGCGTGATCTTCACCCCGCGCTTCGCGCCGTCCCTGACCTTTACGGCTGACTACTGGCAGATCGAGAAGGAGAACGCCATTGTCGTCCCCAGCGGTCCTTCCGCCATCCTCGCCAGCCCCGAGTCGTACCCCGGCCGCATCGTGCGCGCCGCGCCGTCCGCCGCCGACAGTGCGGCTGGCTGGCTCGGTGAAGTGACCTCGATCGACTATCGCGCCGTCAACGTCGGCTTCACCAAGACCGAGGGCGTCGACTTCAAGGTGCGCTATGTGCACGACGCCGGCGGCGCGGGGCGTTTCACCTCGCTGACCACCGCGACGTGGACCGATTC
The DNA here is from genome assembly GCA_964515595.1 of uncultured Oleiharenicola sp. Classification (GTDB taxonomy): domain Bacteria; phylum Verrucomicrobiota; class Verrucomicrobiia; order Opitutales; family Opitutaceae; genus Lacunisphaera. The sequence goes on from CAZEUN010000015.1 coordinate 113,280, forward strand.
CTTCCGCGACCAGGTCCTGCCGATCAACCCGATCGTCGAGCGTGCCGACTCCTCCGGCAATCCGCTGAAGTGGCGCGGCAACACGTCGGTCTTCTGGGAGCGCGGTGCCTGGACCAGCGGCGTCACCGCCACTTACATCAACTCCTACCACGCGGCCTCCACGACGCCGTCGCCCGCGTTCACCACCGGCAACGGACTCGATGGCGACAAGATTCCCTCGGCGACCCTGTGGGACGTGCAGGCCACCTATAAATTCCCGGGCAAGAGCGCCGAGCGCAACTGGCGGAACTGGCTCAGCAACACGGAGTGGACGCTCAGTGTCCGCAACGTGTTCAACAAGGAGCCGGCCTTCCGCTCGGACATCTACAGCTACTACAGCCGCTACGAGGATCCGCGCCAGCGCTACGTGACGCTCCAGATCAAGAAGAGCCTCTAACCCCCTGTCCGTCATGAAACGCTCCCTTCTCTGTTTGCTGGCCGGTGGTTTGCTGGCCGGGCCGCTCGCGGCCCAGGACAAGGTTCCCGCCAACCCGCCGGCGTCCGCGCCGGCGGCGGTCCCGGGCATCGATCCCAACGCCACGAAAATCTGGGAACAGCACATCCAGGGAATGGGCGACCGCGGCGAGGGCGCGCGGAACGTCAGCTACGCGCAGGTCATCGACAAGGCGCTCGAGTTCTTCGAGAAGTATCCCGACGAGCGCCGCGTCAGCGGCATTCTGTTCAACGTCGCGAGCTTCGGCGACTGGATCAAGGGACCGGAAGCGGACCGGATCCGCGCCGAGTGGCGCGCGCACCTGCGCGGCACGCTGGAGGACACGCTGAAGAACCACCCGTGGCCCGACAACGTCTGGGCGGGCTTGAACTGGGTGGCGGCCAAGAACGACCTCGCGATCTCGACGGCGGCCGGCCGCCCCGATCTCGCCGCGTTCCAGGCGCGCATCGCCGTGGTGGCCGCGCGCGCCCCCGCGGCGCCGCACCGCACCTTCATGGAGCAGGAATATGTGCGCCTGCTCGAACAGCATGATCCCGCCGCGCTCGAGGCTTACCTGACCGTTCTGTCGAAGAGCGATCTGAAGGATCTCGCGGCGCTCGGCCGGGGCCAGCTGGCGATCCAGAAACTGCGGACGACGCCGATGGAGTTGAAGTTCACCGCCGTCGACGGCCGGGAAGTCGATCTCGCCGCCCTGCGCGGCAAGGTCGTCCTCATCGATTGCTGGGCGACGTGGTGCGTGCCGTGCATCAAGGAGCTCCCGTACGTGAAGGCCGCGCTCGCGAAATGGGGCGACAAGGGTTTCACGGTCGTCGGCATCTCCTTCGACCGGCTGCCCGACCGCGCCAAGCTCGTGAAGTTTATCGAGGACGAAAAGCTCGTCTGGCCGCACTCGTTCAACGAGAAGGGCGGACGCAATCCCTTCGGCGAACTCTACGACATCCGCAGCATCCCCGCCACGTTCCTGCTCGGCAAGGATGGCCGCCTGGTTACCACCGAGACGCACGGCGACAAGCTGGAAGCGGCGCTCAAGCGCCTGTTGGAGTAAGCGGCGTTGAAGGTGGAGCGCACTGACCTCAGTGCGCTGGTTTGAGAGCTTGCGAAGCAAACGCACTGAGGTCAGTGCGTTCCACCTGGGCGAGCTGGCGCGCTGAAGACACACACCTCGTCGCTGCGCGCCACCCCTCTCTAGAGGGGAACTTCGCTGGCCAGAGTTCGAGATCCCCTCTAGAGAGGGGTGCCCGTAGGGCGGGGTGTGTTTCCCGCGACTCAATCAACTCAATCATGCACGTCACCGCTCTCCTCCGTCTGCCGATCGTCCTCCTGCTCGCCGCATTGGCCGGGTGTTCCTCGCCGCCGTCGGTCACCGTCACCGCCGCGGCCAGCGCGGCGCGGCCGGTCGCAGGGCCGCACGACGCCTTTGTGCTCCTCTCCGGCGGCGGCACGCCGCTGTCGAACCAGTATTCGCAATACCTGCAGGCGCAGGCCATGACGGCGTTCCTGCAGCGGACTTACCCGGCGGAAGCAGTCTGGGTGTTCTTCGGGATGGGTTACCAGCCCGGCGCGGTGGCGGCCCTCAACGATGTGCACCGTCAGGTGAAGACAGACGGGCTGCTGCTGGACACGTGGCTGACGGGCACGCTGCCGCGCAACCGGCCCGCGACCAAGCAGGCGGTGTTGCAGGCGTTGAAGGACGAGATCCTGCCGCGGGTCGCGGCGGGTGGTACGCTCTACCTTTTCGTCGGCGACCACGGTTCGCTGAGCAAAGGGCCGGCCCCGGAAAGCAACATCACGCTGTGGCAACTGGAGCCGACGGAGAAGGGCGGCTGGCGCACGAACGAGCAGGAGAATCTCACGGTGAGCGAATTGCGGGCGGCGCTGTTGCCCGGGCTCGGCAAGGGCCGCGTGGTGTTTTGCATGACCCAGTGTCATTCCGGCGGATTCCATTTCATGGGCGTGCCGCGCACCATCACCGGCAATCCGCGCTGGTCGAACCCGGCGGCGGGCAAAGCCGAAGTCGCCGCCTGGGCCGCGAGCCTCGGCAGCACGCAGATCGCGGGTTTCGCCGCGACGGACGAGGCCTCGCTCGCGGCCGGTTGCGCGCCCAATCCCGATCCCGACCGGTGGGCGGGATATGAACGCTTCATGCCCGAGATGATTCTCGGCACCGACCTCCTCGCCGGCCACGCCAAGGGCGAGGCGTTGCTGTCGTTCGCGGCGGCCCACGATGCCTCCACGCTTATCGATCGCACGATCGACAAGCCCCTGGCCACGTCGGAGCAGTTCCTCGAACGCTGGGCTGACTGGATCGAGCGCACCGCGGCCAAGCCCGGCCGCCTGGACCAGCGGATCGCGCGGCAGTTTGCGGTTTATGAAAAGTTTTTGGCCGGCCGCCCCGATTTCCAAACCAAGGATCGCGCGTTCCAGGCGCGTCAGGACCAGTTCGCCCGTTTCACTGCGGCGCTGGCTGAGCAGAATCCCGCGATGGCGACCTTGCTGCGCGAGGGGACCCGCGCCGAATTGCTCGCGGCGGCGGGTCCGGAAACCACGCGGCCCGGCCGGCCCGCGGGTCAGCGCCGGCCGGCGGCGGAAATGGTGAAGCGCTGGACGGACGTCATCCGGCCCGCGTGGAAGGCCGCCGTGGAAGCCGGTGAGATCAAGGATGTGCCGGCGCAGGCGATCGCGTTCGAAAAATTCCTGCTCGGTCTCGAGGCGAAGGGAAATGATTTTTCGTCGCCCGGCCGCAACCAGGGTTTGCTGCAGTGGACCTACTGGCAGTCGAGCCTGGCGTTCCCGCAGAAGCTCGACCAGGCGAAGGCGGATGCCGTGACGCGCTGGGCCGTCGAGCGGCGCTGGCGCATCGGCGAGTGGGCGAAGACCTCCGCCGACCCGGCGGTGCGCGCCGCGGCTTTGCAGTGGGCGCCCCGGGTCCGTCCGGGAACGGTGCCGCTCGCCCCCGCGCGTCCCGCGGGCATGGCAACCGCTCCCGTGCGCCCCAACGCCACCGCGGCGGAGCGGGTGATTTTCTACCGCCGCGTATTGGGCGCGTGGGCCTTCCTGCTCGCCGTCGAGGAGCGCACGGCGCTCGATCATCTGCAGAAGCTGATCGACCTGGAAGCGCTGCCGTATCCGGTTGGCGAGTGATGGAAGTCCTCGCTCGATGGCCCGCCGCGATCATGGAGGGAATTTTGGAACCGCCGGCCGTATTTTGCGTTTCTTGTGCCTTTTGTGGCTATGCTGCGTTGGGAATTGCGGCGTGCTTGATCAGATGGATTCCACACCAGCGTACTGCTCCGGGTTTATCCCCGACGGTTGGTGCCACGCTTGAGCAGGCTGAATCCAATTCAACCAAACCGTTTTAACAGGAGGCCGCGGAGGTAGCAGAGAATTTGTAGAACCAAGACACTGGCTCTGCGCTCTCCTGTGAAAAGTCGGGGGTTTGGGGGCTCACGAAGCAAACGCACTGGGGGTCAGTGCGTTCCACCTTTAGTTTTGAGGCTTTCAGTCTAGCGACGACTCCGACTGCATCGTTCCGATTTCATAGAGGGGATCTCGGAACCGCCGGCCGGGTTTTGCGCTTCTTGTGCCTTTTGTGGCCATGCCGCCTTGGGAATTACGGCGTTCGCACCCGCGGTCCGGCGGGCTTGCGCGCCCCAGGCTCGGTGGCGGCGGGAGCTGGTCCCTCCACTGGGCTTGGGCCCGCCGGCAGATTTCCCAAGATTCTTTTAATTGGTTTTCGGGGGTGGGGTGTCTTAAAGCTTCGGAAAGGTCTGTCTGCCCCCGCTCATGCCGCCGCAAGATTCCGAACAAGCCCGCTGGTTCGTCGATGAGGTCCTGCCTCACGAGCCGCAACTGCGTGGCTGGCTGGCCGGGCGGTTTCCGGCCCTGACGGATATCGACGACCTGGTGCAGGACGCCTTCAGCCGCCTGCTGCGCGCCCACGCGTCCGGCCCGCTGGCGTGCCCGAAGGCCTTTCTCTATGTCACGGCCCGCAACCTCGCGCTCAACCACCTGCGCCACCAGCGCATCGAGCGGCCGCCGGGCCTGGCGGAAATCGACCCGCGCGGCGTCCTGGATGAGAGCGCGGGGGTGCCGGAAAAAATCGCCCACGCCGAGGAATTCCAGCACCTGACCCGGGCCATCCAGTCCCTGCCCGAACGCTGCCGCCAGATCGTCACGCTGCGCAAGATCTACGGCCTTTCCCAGCGAGAGGTGGCCGAGCGGCTGGGCATTTCCGAGCACACCGTCGAGGCCCAAGGCAGCATCGGCCTGCGCAAGTGCATCGACTATTTTCGGCGCCACGGCTACCTCCCCACCTCCCGCCCATGAATACCCCTCATGCCAATTCCGGCGAATCGATCGAGCTGGCCGCCGCCGACTGGGTCCTGCGGCAGGACCGCGGACTCACCGCGGCCGAACAGGATGAATTTTCCCAGTGGCTGGCGGCCGATGAACGCCACCGCGATGCCCTGGCCCTGCACCGCTGGGGCTGGGAAGAGATGGACCGCCTGGCCGGCATCCAGACGACGGTGCACGCGCTGCCCGATCCGGATCTCCTCGCGCCCGGCCCGGCGCGGCCGGCCCGGCGCGCGCGGATCATCTGGCTCGGCTCGCTCGTGCTGGCTGCCGCGGCCGCCGTCGCCGTCGCCGTCGTGTTGCTGCGCCCGGAGAAGGCGAACCCGCCGGCGAACGTTGCGCCGCCAGTGTTCGCGGCCCGTATCGAGCAACGCACGCTGGATGACGGCTCCGTGGTAGAGCTGAACCGCGGCGCGGAGATCGCGGTGAATTTCACGCCCGGCGAACGCCGCGTCGAATTGCTCAAGGGCGAGGCCAATTTCCAGGTGGCGAAGAACAAGGAGCGGCCGTTCATCGTCAGCGCCGGTGGCGTGGACGTGCGCGCAGTCGGCACGGCGTTCAACGTCCGGCTCGGCGGCGAGTCGGTCGAGGTGGTCGTGACCGAGGGCCGCGTGCGCGTCGACCAGCCGGCCGCGCAGGCGGCGGGCGGCAGCGCGGTGGTGGTGCCCGAGCTGGGCGTGGGCGGCCGCGCGGAAATCTCCCTGGTGCCCGCCGCCGTCGCGCCGCGGGTGGCTACGCTCGACGGCACGGAAATGCAGCAGCGCCTTGCCTGGCAGCCGCGACTCATGGATTTCACGGATGCGGCGCTGGCGGACATCGTCGCCGAGTTCAACCGCCGCAATCCCGTGCATCTTGTCATCGAGCAGCCGGTGGTGGGGGAACTGCGGCTGAGCGCCACGTTCCGTTCGGACAATGTCGAGGGCTTCGTGCGTCTGATGGAGTCCGACTTCGACCTGCGCGCCGAACAGCGCGGCAACGACATCCTGCTGCGCAAGGGTCGGTGATTTTTCCCGGTAGGGGCGTCGCTTGTCGACACCCGGTTTCCGTGTTGGGCGCGGGCGGCGTCAAGCGACGCCCCTGCACTCCAAATCACCGGCTCGTGAACTTTCGGAAAATATTTTTAACGGAACACGTCGCGCCAGGGTTCGTATAGGCTGAACCTTTCCACTGCACCATGTCACCTGCCTTGCACCTGCACCACACCCTGCGCCGAGCCTTCACGCTCGTTTTGATCTCCGCCGCCGCCCTCACGGCGTGGGCGGCCGAAGCCACGAAAACTTTCAACCTGCCGGCCGGCGAGGCCGCGCAGACGCTCAAGCAGTTCTCCACGCAGGCCGGCCGCGAGATCGTCTTCGCCCCCGTGGCCGTGGCCGCGGTGAAGACGAACGAGGTGAAGGGCGAGCTCGCGCCCAAGGCGGCCCTCGACGCGCTCCTCGCCGACACCGGTCTGGTCGCCACGCAGGACGCCAAGACCGGCGCCTTTGCCGTGCGGAGGGATGCCAGCCCAAACGTCCCAAGGGCGGCGCAGATGGACAGCGACCGCCCGGGTCAAAACGCGAAGGTTGAGGGCGGCAAGGTGGTGCTCGAGGCCGTGCAGGTGACGGGCTCGCGCCTCCGCGGCCTGCTCGCCGGCGCCAGCGCCCAGCCCGTGCTCACGCTCGACCGCGAGGACATCGAGCGCACCGGCGCCATGTCCATCGGCGACGTGCTGCGTTACATCCCGCAGGTCTCGGCCTCCACGACCGGCCAGGGCAACACCCAGGCGCAGCCCGTTTCGGTGATCAACTTCACCACCGGCGGCATCTCCCAGGCGGCCTCAAGCGCCCAGCTCGACGGCACGGCCGGACGCGTGACCGCAACCCTGCGCGGCTCGCCCGCGGGCGCGACGCTCCTGCTGATCGACGGCAAGCGCGCCCCGAAGAACAATCAGGCCAACAGCAACGATGGCTACGATCTCAGCGGCATCCCGCTCGCCGCGGTCGAGCGCATCGAGGTGCTGCTCGATGGCGCCAGCTCCATCTACGGGGCCGACGCCATGGGCGGCGTGATCAACGTCATTCTCAAGAAAAACTACCGCGGCACCGAGGTGCGCCTGGGCTATGACAACACCTTCGACACGGATTCGGGCGTCCTGACCGGCAGCTTCTCCCATGGTTTTGCGACCGGCAAACTGCGCGGCCTGGTCACCGCCTCCTGGGAAAAAGCCAACTCGCTCGCCCTGCGCGACCGCTGGTTCACGGCCAGCTATGACCGCCGCCCGTTTGGCGGCGGCGATTACCGCAGCACCACCCCGGGCGGCACGGGCCGCCTCTCGCGCTCCGGCACGGTGCCGTTGCCCGGCTTGAGCGTGACGGCCGTCGCGCTCCCGACCGGCACGACGGGCACGAACCTGACCGTGACGGACTACGCCAACGCCGGGGCGATCGGGGATCCATTGGATTTGGGACAATACATGGACTACGCGGCTTCCTACGAGCGCACCGCCCTCCTCGCGAAATTCGATTACGCGTTTCGTGACTGGCTGGAGATTTCCGTGCAGGCCCGCAGCGCGCGCAACCGCAACCGCGCGCCGACCGCGCCGCTCTCCGCCTCCGGCCTCAGCGTGCCGGCGGATTATCCGGGCAACCCCTTCGGCATCGCCGTCACTTTGAACAAGTGGTATTTCGACGTCGTGCCCGAGCGCGAGTCCATCGACGACACGCAGGCGTTCAGCATCGGGGCGAGCGGCCGGCTGCCGGGCGGCTGGCACTACGACGCTTCGCTGAGCCGCGCCAACGGCCACATCCAGAGCAATGGCGACAGCGGCGTCACCATCGTCAGCGCGCTGTTCAACGCCGCGGTCGCGGCCGGCCGGACGCCGAACCTTTTCTATGACAGCACGCGCGTCGCCAACCCGAATGCCCCCGGGGTGCTCGAGGCCCTGACGACGCCCACGCGCACGGAGGAGAAGGACGAGACGTGGACCTATTCGTTGCAAGCCGACGGCCCCGTCTATGCCCTGCCCGCCGGCAGCATCTCCACGGCGTTCGGGATCGAGCGCCGCGAGGAATACGTCGATTTCCCGTTGCGCCTCGCCACCGACACCTCGAGCGCCCGGTCCGATAGCGACAAGGTCAACGCGTATTTCGGCGAGGTGAACATCCCGGTGTTCAGCCAGTTTCACCGCATCGCGCTGTTCCAGCAGCTCAATTTCTCGGGCTCCTATCGCTACGAGAAATACCAGTCCGGCGGATCCGCGCGGAATCCGCGCGCCGGCGTGGCCTGGCGACCGGTCAAATGGCTGCTGGTTCGCGGCAGCTATGGCGAGGGCTTCAAGGTCCCGACGCTGGCCCAGCGCACCGCGCCCACGCGCGTGGTGAACAGCTCGACGGTCGCCACCGCGACCAACCTGGATCCGCTACGCGGCAACACCGTCAATGCCGTGTACCCGGTCACGCAGGGCGGCAAGCCGGACCTCCTGCCCGAGCGGTCCGAAAACACGACGGCCGGCCTCGTCGCCGAAGTGCCCTTCGTCAAGGGACTGTCGTTCTCCTTCGACTGGTTCGACAACAAGTTCAACGACCGCGTCGGCTCCCTCGTTTTCAACCAGCTGGCGACGCTCTATCCCAGCCGCGTCACGCGCGGCCCGAACCTGCCGGGCGATCCGGCGGGCTGGGCGGGCCCGGTCACCGCGATCGACCTGCGGCCGGTCAACGTGAGCTACAGCCAGACCACGGGCTACGACATCGGCGTGAAGTATGACCGCCGCGCCCAGTGGGGCGATGTGCAGGTCGCGCTCTCCGGCACCAAATACACGCGCAATATCCTGGTCCCGTCACCGGACACCGGCCCGGCGACGACAGTGAACACCGACAGCCTGCCGGTGCAGATCAACGGCAACGCGTTCTTCTACCGGAAGGGCTGGGGCGCCGGCGTGCTTGCCACCTATCGCGCGGCGGGGCGGGCCGCCACCGATCGCATCGTCACGCCCTCGGCCATCCGCTGGGACGTGCAAGGCAATTACGACTTCACCAAATCCGGTTGGGCGAAGAGCCATGCGGGAAACTGGTATGGACGTGCGCTCAAGGATACCCGGATCAGCATCACGATCTTCAACGTGCTGAACACCGTGCCGCCGCTCGACTACATCTATTTCCCGGACAACACCGTGCTCGACACGCGCCTGCGGCACTACGCGCTGTCCGTCAGCAAGCAGTTCTGATCGCTGGCTGATTCCCCGTCATGCGCCGATCCCCCTCGTTCCTCCTCACGGTGCTCGCCAGTGTCGCGGGCACCGTGCTCCTCGCCCAGTCGCCGGCGCCGGTGGCGAGGGCCGGGAGCGACGCCGACCTCGGCGCACTGAAGGCCCTCGCGGCCGAACGGGCGCCGTGGCTTGCGCAGGGCCGGACGCCGGCGCCGAGTGAATCCATCCTCTGGATGTCGACTCACGCCAACCAGGTCGCGGAAGCTGGCGTCGCCTTCTATGAGGCGCACCCCGGCCAGCCCGTGCGTTGGGAGGGCGCCCTGCTGGCGTTGAAAACGCTCCGGAGTTTCATCACCGGGGTGAAGCCGGGCGTGGACGAAGCCACCGCCGCCAAGGATTTCGCGAAGGCCAATTCCCTGATGGTGCGCGACGAAGCGGCGAGGGCGGCTTGGAATCGGAAGCTCGATGAGCTCCAGGCCGAACTGCTGGCGGCGTCCGATGTGCCGCCCACGGTCCTGGCCGACGCTTACGTGAATGCGCTCTACCGCGGCACGCTGCGTCCCGGCGTGGCGCTGGCGCAGCGCTGGGACGATTTGCAGCCGTTGCTCGCCGCGATGGAAAAGCGGGTCACCAATCCCGAGAGACTCGCCCGCGCGTTCGACCTGGTGGATCCGATTTTTCAAAAGGCGGATCCGGCGGGTTACGCGGAGTTTTTGCAACGGCAGTCCCAAAGCCAGCAGCCTGTGGTGGCGCGGTGGGCGAGTGGCAAGGTCAACGTGCTCGCGGGCCAGACCGAGGCCGTGCAGATGAAGTTCACCGCCCTGGACGGACGGGAGGTCGATCTCGCGCAGCTGCGCGGCAAGGTCGTGCTGATCGATTTTTGGGCGACGTGGTGCGGACCGTGCAAGGAAGAGCTGCCCAATGTCCGCGCCAACTACGTCAAGTATCACGATCGCGGATTCGAAGTCATCGGGGTCTCGCTCGACACGGAGAAGGACAAGCAGAAATTGATGGATTACGTCCGCGAGCACGACCTGCCGTGGCCGCAGCACTTCGATGGCCGGATGTGGAAGAACGAATTTGCGGTCCGCTACGCCATCAACGGCATTCCCGCGATGTTCCTGCTCGACCAGAACGGCAGGGTGGTAAGCACCAACGCCCGCGGCGAAGCGCTGGAGCGGGAAGTGAAGCGACTGCTGAAACTCTGAAACCGAATTTTCCACATGAAGACCCTCCTTTCCCTCCTGTTGTGCGTCGTGAGCCTGCTCCCGTTGCGCGGCCAGGCGCCCGCGGCGTCGGCGGACGCGGATTACGCCGCTTTCCAAACCCTGAGTCAGGAAAAGCCGCCGGGTTCGCCCAAGGAGATGGGCGCGGAGAAATACCTGAACTGGTTCGATGTGAACCGCCAGGCCGTGACGGCGGCGGCACGGGCGTTCTACGCGGCCCATCCCGCGGATCCGCGACGCTGGGAGTTGGTGAGCGCGAGCGTCAAGGCGCCGCCGTTTTTCATCAAAGGTTTCGGCCCGGACGTGGAGACGAAGGGCATGGGCGCGATCATCGCGGACGCCGACGCGGTGGCGGAGTGGAAGAAGCAGGCCGCGACCCTGACGGCGGCCATGCAGGCTGCGACCGACCTGCCGCCCGCCTTGAGGGAGGAGGCGGACTGGGAGCGGTTCGCCAAGGATTTCCGGGCGGCCTCAATCGCCAAGTCCAAGGGCGCGCCCTATGATTACAGCGTTTTTCCGGCACGCTTCGATGCGCACGTGGCCACCTACGCGGAGCTCGATGTCGTCGCGTCTCGCGCGGCCGATTATCTCGGGTCCCTGGAGCGCAACCAGCCCGGCGCGAGCGTGGAGGTTTGGAAGCACCTGCTCGGTGCCCCCAATGCCGCGCTGCGCGACAAGGCGGCCGAGCGGATTCGCTTCCTCGAGCTGATCAGCAAGCCGTTGGAAATGAAGTTCACGGCCGTCGACGGCCGGGCGGTCGACCTGAAGGATTTGCGCGGCAAGGTCGTGCTGATCGATTTCTGGGCGACGTGGTGCGGGCCGTGCGTGGCCGAACTGCCGAACGTCATCGCCAACTATAAAAAATATCACGACCAGGGTTTTGAGGTCGTGGGCATTGCGCTGGAAAATGCGAGTCTCACGCCCAAGGACACGCCGGCGCAGCGGGACGCCAAGCTGGCGAAGGCGAGGAAGGTGCTCACGGATTTCACCGCGGAGCATGGCATGCCCTGGCCGCAGCAGTTTGACGGCAAGTTCTGGAAAAACGAATTCGCCGTGCAGTATGTCATCGCCGGGATTCCCGCGATGTTCCTGCTCGACCAGGACGGCAAGGTGGTGAGCACGAACGCCCGCGGCGCCAGGCTCGAAGCCGAGGTGAAGCGATTGCTGAAGCTTTGAGTGGCGCCAGGTGCCACAGCTGAGAGTTTCAAGCTGAGAGCTGAGAGATCCGACCACCAAACCAATGATGAAGCAGCGTGACCATCGGCCATTTTTTGCGCCCTTTGGGCCTTTTCGTGGCCAACCCTGATTCCCATGGTTGCCGAGCGCTACTGTTTGTTGCCGAAGCCGGTGATTCCGCCTCCCACCCAGGAGCGGATTACCCCGGCCGAGCAGCACGTGCTGGCCTATCTCTGCGCCGGCTACAGCAACAAGGAAATCGCCACATTCCTCAACAAGTCGGAGCCGACGGTGAAGCACCAGGTGAGCGCCTGCCTGCGGAAGTTCGGCTTGAGCTCCCGCACGCGTCTGATGGCGGCGCTGAGGTAGGAGGGGATTCCGGAATTTTGGTCGCGACGCCTGAGATCCCCGCTGACCAGGATTTTTCACAGAAGGTCACGAAGGAAACGAAGAAGGCCTTATCCGATCGACCTTGGTTTCCCTCGTTACCTTCTGTGCAATGTTCGCGTCTGCGGAAGTTTGGCCTCAGCTCACGCGTGCGGCTGATGGCGGCGCTGCGGTAGGAGTGGGGTTCGGACTTTCGTTCGCGACGTATGAATCCCCTCTATGAAGAGGGGTGGCGCGCAGCGACGGGGTGTGTAGATGGCGCGGCAAAGGTCGTAGTGCCTCCGCCAAGCCTACGGCTCCCAAGTCCCTCTTCATCCGGAACTATGCAATTGAACCGCGAAGGGCGCGAAGGTCCGCGAAGGTATACCGGGGAAATCCTGATTTTGCCCGGGATCACGAAAGAGTGAGTACGGCAAGGCATCACCGAGGATCAGGTCTGACTCGCGACTTTCGCGTTTCTTCGCGTCCTTCGCGGTTTCCACTGAATGGTTCCGGCTTCATGGAGGGGATCTCGGAACCGTCGGCACCTCGATCGCCGTCCCCATTTGCGCCTCTTGTGCCTTTGGTGGCCATGCCGCCTTGATCGGGCGACGCTGCGTTGTCCTATCGCGTGGAGGGCCCAGCTCCCGCCGTCGCCGGGCCTATGGCGCGCAAGCCCGCTGGGCCGCGAACGCGAGAAGGTGCAAGGTGAGGCCGACCTCTTCTTGCGCGCCTGAACACACCCCGTCGCTGCGCGCCACCCCTCTCGAGAGGGGATCTCGTTTACCTCACCGGAGCGCCACGATCAATTTCGCGCGGCTGTTGACGCGGAGCTTCTGGTAGATGGCGCTGAGCTGCACCTTCACGCTGCCCTCGGTTTTCTTCAGCTCGGTGGCGATTTCCTTGTTGGTCAGGCCGGCGCAGACGAGCGTCGCCATCTCGCGCTCGCCAGGCGTGAGCAAATGCATGAGCCGGTCCTGCGAAGGCTCGGGCAGGGTGCCGGCGCCCACGGCGACCTGGTGGTTGACGAGCAACCGGGCGACAAACACCGGCTTGGTCAGCGTGCCTCCTCTCTCGGGCCGCAGGGTGACCAGCGCCTCGTGGCCGGGCTCGGTGGCGCGGACGTGCCGGCTGGGAAAATTGCTCTCGGGGACGAACAGCGCCGGCGGACGCGCCTGCCATTCGCGGCGCAGTTCAGCGCAGGCGGCCTGAATTTCCGCCGGGACCGCAAACACGGCCTGCGGAGTGAAACTGCGGGCGCGCTCCCGGCCCAGGTTCCACATCGCGCAGAGCGCGAGGGCGTCCTGGCTGGCGTAGATCGGCTCCATGTTCCAGTCGAGGAACAGCACCGCCTCGGGCTTGGCGCGGTAGAAGCCCTCGAGCAGCCGGCGGCGCTGGCGCTCCTGCTCGAAGGTTTTCATCCGGTCGAAGGCGACCTTGATGTGCGGGTGCACGGCGTTGAGCACGGACATTTCCGCCGGCGTGAAATCGCCCTGGTCGGCGCGGCGGCGGATGGCGAAGGAGGTTTCCACGCCCGCGCCCTGCCAGAAAAGCAAATGCGCCGAGTAGCGCCAGCCATAGTGCTTCATGTAGCGCCGGTAGAACGGCGCGTGCACGACCTTGCGCGGGTCGGACACCATCTGGCTGTGCTGGTAGGCGCCGATGCCCGGGTGGGCGTCGAGAAACGGCTGGAAGAAGGCCTTGCCCTCCTGCGCGACGAGCCGGTCGGCTTCCTCGCCGTGCGGCCGGCGGGACTGGACGGAGGACAGCCGCTTGGTCGAGGCCTCGCGCCGCCAGTCGAGGTAGTTGACCGACATCACGAGCGTGTCGTGCGGCACCACGGTTTCGAACAAACCCTGCAGGGAGGTCCACAAATCGGCGAATTCGAGCGCCCCGTGCAGGTTCAGCAGCGCCGCCTGCGCGGGTGCCGTCTGCAGTGCCGTGGCCCCGGCGACTGGACGAAGAGTGCTCATCAACATGGCGACCCTACACCGCAGCCCGCGTGCCACCACCCCCAATTTGCCGGCCGCGGGTCATAGGACACGGTATTAACCTTAGTTAATTTGCGCGGCGGGGCATCCGGGACGAGAGAGTGCGCTGCCATGCCACACCCTGCATTCCGTAAACTCACCGCGGTCGTCCTTGTGACGGTCGCCTCGCTGTCCGGTCTGACCACCCGCGGCCAGACCACCGCCCAGCCCGCAAACCAATTGAAGCCCGCCGACGTGGCGGCGCCCGCGAAGACGGAGGCGAAGAAGGGCGAGCCCCTGGAGTTGGAAAAGGTCGAGGTCACCGGTTCGCGCCTGCGCACCCTCGGGCAGGAAGCGACGGCGATTGCGGTTTACAGCATCGACCACATCGAGCTCGAGCGCCGCGGCGTCACCCGCCTCGCGGACATCCGCTGGGCCATCCCCCAGCTCGGCGGCTCCACCGGTTTCAACGACAACCTGGTCAACGGCGGCGTGTCCCGCGCCCAGATGGTCAGCACCTCCTTCAATCTCCGCGGTCTCGGCGGCAATTCCACGCTCGTGCTCGTGGACGGCCGGCGCGTGCCGCACACCGGCCAGGAGGCGCCGGGCGGCGCCGGCGGCCGCGAGGACTTCAGCGTGGACGGCATTCCGGTTTCCGCCATCGAGCGGATCGACGTGCTCCCGCAGGGCGCGGGCGCCGTGTACGGCTCCGAGGCCATCGCGGGCGTGATCAACATCGTGCTCAAGAAGAATTACACGGGCGCGGAGTTGAACATGACGTACGACAACACCTTCGACACGGATGTCGGCCAGAAGACCATCAGCCTCACGGCCGGCCGCCGCCTGGGCAAGCTGACCACCTTCCTCACGGCCTCGTTCGAGGACCAGAACGGCCTCGCCTCGCGCGACCGCTGGTTCACCGCCACCTCCGATGCGCGCGTCTACGGCAGCACGAGCACGTCTTTCCTCTCCAACGTCGCGAGCGGCGCCGGCTCCTTCGCCAGCACGACGGCGCCGTTGCCGGCGAATACCGGCCAGGCGCTCCTGCCGGGCACCGCGACGAACATCGTGGGCATTCCCGTCGGCTCGAACGGCTCCACGGCGGCCAACGCGGCCTTCACCACCGCTTACGGCGCCCCGTTTGACTCCGCGCAGTATTCCAACGGCATCGATTCGGCCCGGCGCAAGAGCATCGTGTTGAAGACCGACTATGAGTTTTCCCGGCTGGCCAAGGTTTATCTCGAGGGCCGCTACTCCGAGTTCGAGAACAGCTTCATCAGCCCGCCGATCACCCTCAGCCAGCTGCTGCCGGCCGGCTATCCCGGCAACCCGTTCGCCGGGTCGGTTTACCTGCGCAAGGTTTTCTATGACCTGCCGCCGCCGGAGACGGTTTCCAAGCAGAAGAACATGGGGCTGACCGCCGGCTTGCGCGGCGATTTCCTGACCACGTGGCGCTACGACGCCAGCGCCGCCTGGGCGCGCAATGTCGTCAGCGACGACCAGGTCGTCGGCGGGGCCTTCAACCTGACCCTCCTCAACGCGGCCATCGCCTCCACGAACAAGCCCTTGCTGGCCTATGACAGCTTCACGACCTCGGATCCGAATGCGCCCGGCGTGCTCGCCGCGCTGCGCCCGACCTCCGATCACAAGGATACGACCGACACCTATCAATACACCGCGGTGGCCGACGGTTCCGTGTGGACCGGCTGGGCCGGCGATGTGCGCACGGCGCTGGGCGTCGAGGCCAACGAGGAGAAGGTGAAGTTCTGGCGCGAACCCAGCATCATCACCCCCACCTATACCCTCACCAAGCCGTTCGAGCGCACCTCCACGGCGGCCTTCGGCGAAATCACCATTCCGTTGCTCAGCGACCAGCAGCGCATTCCGCTGGTCCATCGCCTCGAGGTCGGCGGTGCCATTCGCGCCGAGGACTATTCCGACGCCGGCGGCATCACCAGCCCGACCTACCGGGCGCTTTTCCAGCCGGTGAAATGGCTGACGCTCCGCGCCACGCGATCGGAAGGCTTCAAGCCGGTGCGGCTCTATGACCTGCTGGCCCCGGTCACCTCCTTCAACAACACCTACACGACCACGAGCAACATCCGCGATCCGCTGCGGGGCAATGAATTCGTCACCGGCTCCTTCACCTACATTTCCGGCGGCAATCCCACGCTCAAGCCGGAGGAATCCGTTTCCCGCACCGCCGGCCTCGTGCTCGATGTCCCCGGCCAGCTGTTCAAGGGGCTTTCGTTCTCGGTCGATTATTACGAGCTGGAGTACACGGATCGTTCCGGTTCGACGGGGCTGCAGATCCTGATGACCTACTTCCCCGAGCGTGTGACGCGCGCGGCCCGCACGCCGGCCGACATTGCGGCGGGTTATGAGGGTCTCGTGACAACGTGGGACGCGAGCAACATCAACCTCGCGGGCGTCAACACCCGCGGCATCGACTACCGCATGAGCTACAATCGGAACTTCAGCTTCGGCGAGCTCTCGCTCAACGCGGCGATGTCCGATCCGAACGTGACCTACACCAAGGCCACGCCGGCGGCGGTCCCGACGTCGACCTTCGGCCACCAGCCGCGCAAGGCCAGCGGCTCGGTTTTCCTGCGTCGCGGTCCCTGGGACGGCGGCATCTCGGTGAACTACCAGGCTCCCTACTATATCTCCGGCTTCAGCGCCACCGCTGTGCCGCGGCCCGCCTACATCGAGTTCAACCCGCAGCTTTCCTACAACTTCTCCCGCGTGCCGGGCTTCAGCCAAGATTCCGCGAAGTGGTGGGCGCGCTGGCTCAGTGGCAGCAAGTTCACGGTGACGGTCATCAACGCGCTCAACCGCGATCCTGATGCGCTCCACTCCATCAACGGCGGCATGGTCATGGATCCGCGCCTGCGCCGCTATATCCTGTCGCTGACCAAGAAATTCTAAACGCGTTTCCGGCCGGACTGCTTCCGGGCAGTCCGGCCCATTTGTCGAAGATAGAGAATCCCGCCGCTCACCCCGGTCACCGCTCCCTGGCTCATTTCCCATGAAGAAAATCATCCCCTTGCTGCTGCTGTCCCTGGCCATCCTTCCGGCGCTCCGTGCCGACGCGCCAGCCGCCTCCGCGGCGACGAAAGCCGCGGCGCCGGCCACTGTGCCCGCGGCCGAGCCCGCGAAATCCCAGCAGGACCTCGACTACGACGCGGTCTGGACCCTCTGGCGCTCGCCGCTGCCGGAGGGACTGACCCGCAAGGACCGCGCCTGGTGGCAACAGCGCGACCCGAAGGTCCTGGAGTTCGTGGCCGCCGCGCGGGCGTTTGCGGAAAAATATCCCGACGATCCCCGCCGCTACAACGGCTTGGTGCAGTCGAGCTACACGCCGCCGTTTTTTGTCATTGGTTTCAAACCCGAGTTTGAGACCCGCCCGAGCGATCAGACGCTCATCGTCGATGAGGCCCGCCGCGATGAGTTTCGCGCCACCCAGGCGCGGTTGCTGGCGCAGGTGATCGAGTCGCCCGACGCCGAGGTGCGGCAGCGCGGCGGCGCGCTCTTTGCGCTGGTGGCCGAGGCGCGGGCCGCCGCCCGGGAAAAGAACCAACCGGTCGATCTCGCGCCCATCCAGGCCGTGGTGGACCGGGCCGTCGCCAGTCATCCCGATGTTCGCATGCTGCCCGTGGTCGAAACGTTCCTGGCAGCCCTCAAGGAGCAGTCCCCGGAGGCGGCCGCGGCCTACACGGCCCGGCTGCAGGCGATTCCGTCGCTCGCCGCGGCGATGGCCGAGGCCGCCGCCCAGCGCGAGGCCGCCGCTGCCGAGAAGGCGAAGAAGCTCGCTGCGCTGAACGCCATGAAGTTCACCGCCGCCGACGGCCGCGAGGTCGATCTCGCGAAGCTGCGCGGCAAGGTCGTGCTGATCGATTTCTGGGCGACGTGGTGCGGACCGTGCATCGCCGAAATCCCCAACGTCGTCGCGAACTACAACAAGTATCACGACAAGGGTTTCGAGGTCATCGGCATCACGCTGGAGAACGCCAGCCTTCTGCCGAAGGACACCCCGGAGCAGACGGCTGCCAAGCTCGCGGCGGCGAAGCAGAAGATGATGGATTTCACCGCCAAGAACGGAATGCCCTGGCCGCAGTCCTTCGACGGCAAGTTCTGGAAGGGCGAGTATGTCGCGCAGTTCGGAATCGATAGCATCCCCGCAATGTTCCTGCTCGACCAGCAGGGCAACATCGTCGCGACCGAGGCCCGCGGCCCGAAGCTCGAGGCCGAGATCAAGCGGCTGCTGAAGATCTGAGGTGGATTTTCAGGGGAGACCATGCAGGGAAGGAAATTCCGGAGCGCGATGTTGAAGGATGCCCATGACAGCGGCGCTCGCACCGGCGGCCGTGGCGGCGTGGTGAAGCTCAGCGCCGCGGAGGCCGCCGTCGTGGCCGAGCTTTCCCGCGGCCTGACCAACGGCGAGATTGCCCGGGTCTTGGGAAAATCCGTTGGCACCGTGAAGAACCAGTTGAGCAGCGTCTACCGCAAGCTCGGGGTCCGAAACCGCATCCGGTTGATGATGCTCTTCCGGCCGTGAGGCCGGACGAGGGAATCTTTTTTTGACCACGGATTGCACGGATGCCACGGATGAAACCGTGGGGCTTACCGTGCCGGGAATTCCCAGGTGGAACGCACTGACCTCAGTGCGTTTGTTTCGTTGGCTCCCAAGCAAGCGCACTGAGCCGGAATCATGCAGTTCGACCACAGATCAACCCAGATTCACACAGAGCGAGAAGCCCTCCCTGCCGCCAGCTCAACAGGAGATGTCACCCAATAGGTGACGTGTGTTGGTGGCGAACCAACCGGCCCGTTTGAGGTGCTTCGTTTGTTCCGGGGTAATCCCCGATCCGTGTCATCCGTGTAATCCGTGGTTAAAAACGGATGTTCGTTGGAGTGTTGGCCGTGGAGGGCCCTGCTCTCGCCGTCGCCGAGCCTAGGGCGCGCAAGCCCGCTGGGCCGCTGAACGCGCGAAGGTGCAAGGTGAGGTCCGATCTCTGCTTGTCCCCCGGCTGATGACGCTCTTCCGGCCGTGACAGTGGCCGCTGCTTCTGGCAGTTGAGAAAGCCATGGGAATACGGAGTGCCTTTCGTCGGCTGCTGCTGGTCGCGGTGACGGCGGGATCGGCCGGGTGGATGGTCGCGGCCGACGTGCGCTACACCGTCACCGACCTGGGCCTGAAAACCGAGGCGAAGCAGATCAATGCCGCGGGCGACGTCGCGGGGACGATTTCCGGACCGAACGGCAAGTTCCGGGCCTTTCTGTATTCGCAAGGCCAGCTGCAGATCCTCGATACCCCCGGGGGTTCTTTCAGCGTGGCCACCGGCCTGACGGATGACGGCACGGTGGTCGGCAACTCGCAGACCACCGAATTGGGACCCAACGGGCGGCCGGTCAACCGCCCGTTTATTTATGCGGAGGGAGTCATGCGCGAGCTGACGGTGACCGGGCTCGAGGCCGGCGTGCATCTGGCCGAGGTCAGCGCGATCAACGGCGCGGGGGTCATGGCCGGCCTGACGGACCAGCGGCCGCGCCGGCTGGCGGTCATCAGCCAGGGCCACGCGACGGTCGTCAGCACGCCGGCCGAATTCACGCAGCCGGAATACATCAACGGCCTCGAGATCAAGGGCAGCAATGCCGCCGGCCAGGTGATCGGCATGATGCATTCCTTCCAGATGAAAGCGACGGGGCCGCACAGCTCGGAGGAGACCAATACCCGCCGGCACGGATTCCTTTGCACCGCGGGCCGGATCGAGGATCTCGGCGAATTTTTTCCGACCGACATCAACGCAACGGGCCAGATGATCGGCGTGCGCCGGAGGGCGGGTGGCAAGGGTCAGGCGGTGTTCTACGACGGAAAACAATTCCACGAACTGGGGGTCCCGCCCGGCTTCGAAAGCGGTTCGTCCGCGGGGATCAATGCCGCCGGGCTGATTGTCGGGTCCGGTCAGACGGTGGTCGGAGGCGGCTTCCTGCGAGTGGACGTCAACGGCCACGCTTTCATCCACGAGGATGGCCGGTGGAAGGACCTCAATGATCTCGTGACGCTCGCGGGAACCGGTCTGACCGTTTTGTTCAACGCGGAAGGAATCAACGACCGCGGCCAGATCATCTGCAAGGCAATGGGTGGGGACGGTTATCACGCGGTGCTGCTCACGCCGGTGGAATCCGCCACACCCAAAGGTGGTCGTTGACCCTGGAGGGCCCAGCTCCCGCTGGGCCGCTGAACCACCAGGTGGAACGCACAGACCTCAGTGCGTTTGTTTCGTTGGCGCCCAAGCCAGCGTGTTGGGGGCAACACGCTCCACCTTTGGGTAAGGCCGGACGAGGGAATTTTTTGACCACGGATTACACGAATGCCACGGATAAAACCTCGGGCTTCCATGCCGGGAATTCCTTGAAGGGTCGGCCCGGTTCGGTGTGCATCGTTTGTTCTGTGGCGAGCCACTATCCGTGTCATTCGTGTAATCCGTGGTTAAAAAAGGTGTTCGTTCGGGTCGTTGACCCTGGAGGGCCCAGCTCCTGCTGGGCCGCGAACGCGCTGCGGCGTTCGCACCCGCGGTCCAGCGGGAGCTGGACCCTCCACTAGATCGGTTCGATTCCAAGTGTTTCGTTTGTTCTGGGGTGAGCCACGATCCGTGTCATCCGTGTAATCCGTGGTTAAAAACAGGTGTTCGCTCGGGTCGTTGACCGGGGCGGTTGAACTGCCTTTGCTGGCGGGATGACTTTGGATTTCGCCGCATTGGAGCAGTTTTGCCTGGAGCGGCTGGCGGCGGCCGGCGGCGATGCGGCGCATGACCTCGAGCATGTGCGGCGCGTCGTGCGCAACGCCCGCGCGCTGGCGGCGGGGGAAGGGGCGCGGCGCGAAGTCGTCGAGCCGGCGGCGTGGCTGCACGATTGCGTCAGCGTGCCGAAGGATTCGCCGCGGCGGGCAGAGGCGTCGCGGCTGGCGGCGACGCAGGCGCTGACGTGGTTGCGCGAGTGGGGCTGGCCGGCGGCGTTGCTGCCGGAGGTTGCGCACGCGATCGAGGCGCACAGCTTCAGCGCCGGGATTCCGCCGCGGACGCTCGAGGCGAAGGTGGTGCAGGACGCCGACCGACTGGATGCGCTCGGGGCCGTGGGCTTGGCGCGCTGCCTGATGCTCGGCGGCGCGATGGGCCGCCCGCTGTATGTGCCGGAGGACCCGTTCTGCGAGCGCCGTGCGCCGGACGACCGCGCGGCGTGCGTGGACCATTTTTATTCCAAGCTGCTCAAGCTCGAGGAAACGATGCAGACGGCGGGTGGGAGGGCGGAGGCGGGGCGGAGGACCAAGCTGCTCACCGAGTTTCTGGTGGAGCTCCGTCGGGAGGTGAGGTCTTCCTTGGAAAACCTGAGACCTGAAACCTGAGACCTGAAGGGCTCGGCGTTCGGAATGGAGGGCCCGCGCTTGTCGCGGGGCCCGGCCCCATGCGCACGACGGCCCGCCGGCAAGCAGCGGCCCTGCATTTTCCAAACGGAACTGCGTAGCGAGGTGAGGTTCTTCTTGGAAAACCTGAAACCTGAGAGCGGAGACAGTCGGGGTGTAAAACCCCTCCCACCCCCGGACCAAAGATTTCTGAAAGGGGTAGGAGGGGTTTGGTGGGAGGGGTTTTATACGTAAGCGTCGTCCCGGGTGCCTTCTTGACGGGTATCGTAGCTACGAGAGCAACGACGTAATGGTAACCAATCTGACGTAGGGCACCGTAGTTATGGAGCGGACACGGGCTGCCAGTGGGTGGGCAGCAGCAGCGTGAGATCGTCCTTGGAGGTCATCGCCG
>CAZEUN010000016.1:0-25343 GCA_964515595.1 uncultured Oleiharenicola sp.
CCGCGAAGGTATACCGGGAAAATCCTGATTTTGCCCGGGATCACGAAAGAGTGAGAACGGTAAGGCATAACCGAGGATCAGGTCTGACTCATAATCTTCGCGTTTCTTCGCGTCCTTCGCGGTTTCTACTGAATGGTTCGGGATGAAGAGGGGTGGCCGCAGGCCGGGGTGCGTAGGGAAACGTGCGCTGCGTGTAACGCCCTCGATCCCTCCCTACACACCCCGTCGCTTCGCGCCACCCCTCTTCATAGAGGGGACCCAAGACAAGGCCGCCTTGATGCCCGATCTTTCACGATTGAGCCCTGCGCCACTCCCGACTGTGCTACTCCATCCCCCATGAAACTGCTTCTTCCCGTTCTCGCGTTGGCCGGCCTGCTGCTCGGCGGCTGCGCTTTCCCCCGCACCTTTGCCAAACAGAAGGGCGACGAGATCATTGTCGCCGGCCAGCGATTCCATACCGGCACGCGCGTCATCACGTGGATGGATCCGGGTGGTTACGATGCCTACCGCGTCGAGCGACGCTTCGTTCCATATGCCGAGGCGAGCTGGGCGAAGACCATCGCCGCCCTGCCGAAATTCGGCGGACCGAACCGCTACGGCTTCCGGGAAAAGGCCCTCACGCCCGATGAGATCGAAGTGCGCCGCGGCGGCGGCTGGGACCTGCCGACCTTGCAGCGCGTCGTCGACCAGTTCGTCCTGCACTACGACGTGGCCGGCGTCAGCAAGCAGTGTTTCAACATCCTCCACGATCACCGCGACCTGAGCGTCCACTTCATGCTGGATATCGACGGGACCATTTACCAAACGCTCGATCTCAAGGAGCGCGCGTGGCACGCCACCACGTCGAACGATCGCTCGATCGGCATCGAGATCGCCAACATGGGCGCGTACAGCCCCGGCGACACGAAGACCCTCGACGAATGGTATCCGCGCGACCAGGCCGGCCAGCCTTTCATCCAGGTGCCGGCGCGCTATGGCAACCCGATGATCCACACGCCGAACTTCACCGGCCGACCCGCGCGACCCGACCTCGTGCGCGGCGTGGTGCAGGGCGAGGAACTCGTCCAATACGATCTCACCCCGCAACAATACGCGGCGCTCATCAAGCTCACCGCCGCACTCGCGACGGTTTTCCCCAAGATCACGCCCGACTACCCGCGCGACGCCGCCGGGAATTTGATCACGGTGAAACTGCCCGACGACCAGTTGGCGGCGTACCACGGCGTCCTCGGTCATTTCCATATCCAGACGAACAAGACCGACCCCGGCCCGGCACTGCAGTGGGACAAGGTGATCGACGGCGCCCGCAAGCTGATGAAGCTGCCGCCGATCAGGCGGCCGAAGGTCTCCGCCAATCCAAAGTAGCAGCCGTCGTGAGACGGCTGGCGCCAGCGGTTTTACGACCGCTGCTACTTTCCAATCCCGGCGGCCATCAGCCGGCCTTTTTCCCGAACCCCGGATCCACCTTCAGGAACGCCGTGGCGATGAACGAGGGGATCGTGCATACCATCACCCACATGAAAAACTTTCCGTATCCGAGGTGATCCTGCAGCCAGCCGGCGGCCATGCCGGGCAGCATCATGCCGAGGGCCATGAAGCCCGTGCAGATCGCATAGTGGGCCGTCTTGTTCGCCCCCTCGGCAACCATGATCATGTAGAGCATGTAGGCGGTGAAGCCGAACCCGTAGGCGAACTGCTCCACCACCAGCGCGCCACCCACGAGGTAACTGCTCGCCGGCTGCGTCAGCGCCAGGATCACGAACACGATATTCGGCGTGTGCATGATCAGGATCATCGGCCAGAGCATGCGCTTCAAGCCGTGGCGCGCGATGACGAGCCCGCCGAGGATGCCGCCGAGTGTGAGCGCGATGACGCCGGCCGTTCCGTAAACCAGGCCCACTTCCGACGTCGTCAGGCCGAGCCCGCCGACGTCGCGCCCATCGAGCAGGAACGGCGTCACCAGCTTCAACGCCTGCGCCTCCGCCAGCCGGTAGAGCAGCAGGTAGGCGAGCGTCGGGCCGATGTGGTCCTTCTGGAAAAACTTCACGAACACCGTGAAAAAGCCCCGCAGCCCGCCCCCGCCTTGCTGGACCGTGCGGTCCGCCGCCGGACGCGGCAGCGCGAACAAATGATAAACCGCCACCGCGCCAAACACGACCGCCAGCAGGCTGAATACGATCACCCAGGCGTGCGTCACGTCACCGGTCTTTTCCTGCAACGTCCCGGCGAGATAAACCAATCCG
The DNA here is from genome assembly GCA_964515595.1 of uncultured Oleiharenicola sp. GTDB lineage: Bacteria > Verrucomicrobiota > Verrucomicrobiia > Opitutales > Opitutaceae > Lacunisphaera. Next base: position 2,244 of record CAZEUN010000016.1, read on the forward strand.
CCCTGCCCGGCGATCATCGCGAGGCGGTAGAACGTGCTCCGCACGCCGACGAAAGCCGCCTGCTGGTGCTGCGGCAGCGCCAGCAGGTAAAACCCATCCGCCGCGATGTCATGCGTCGCCGAACTGAACGCCATCAACCAGAACACCGCGAGCGTGAGCTGGAAGAACCCGGTCGTCGGCACCGTGAGCGCCACCAACGCAAAGGCCGCGCCAATCACGAACTGCAAGGCCACGATCCAAAACCGCTTCGTCCGGAACATGTCCACCAGCGGCGCCCACAGCGGCTTGATGACCCACGGCAGGTAGAGCCAGCTCGTGTACAGCGCGATCTCGGTGTTCGAGACCTTCAGGTTCTTGTACATGATCACCGACAGCGTCATCGCGACGACGTACGGGATGCCCTGGCTGAAATAGAGCGTGGGGATCCAGGCCCAGGGACGGGGGGAACCTACAGCGGGTGTTGAATTAGTTTCCACGGAATCAATTCAGTACACTTAAAATTCCCGTCATTCTGAGCACCGCGAAGAATCCAAGCGGACATGCGACCGGTCCGTGATGCGCGCATCCCCTTGGATTCTTCGCTGCGCTCAGAATGACGGTCTTGTTCATTTGGATACTGCCTTCGGTTTCGCCAGCGTCAGCGCTACCCGCGCACTTTCATTCCCCAACCGGTCCACCGCACTGACCACCACGGCATCGGCGCCATTGGCCAATGCCACCGTTTCGCCCGCTGGCTGCACCGCAAAACGCCACTCAGAGCCGAACCGGCGCCAGATCGCATAATTCGCCGTTTCCCGAGCCGGCTTCTTTCCCTCCGCCTTGCCGGGCAGGATCGTCACCTTGCCGTCGCGGCCCTTTTTCAAGGTCGGCGCCGGCGGCGCGGCGGTCTCCAGCCAAGGCGTCACCGGCGTGAGCGTCGCGCCCGCATAAGGCCCGGCCTGCAGCTTCGTCGTCACGCCCTGCCGGTCCTGCATCAGCGCGATCATGCTGTATTGAATGTGACCCGCCCCGGGCGCGCGGGCCCGCATCACTTCAATCTGTTTTAAAATGTCGCCCGGCGCCCAGGTTTTCGGCGTCTCGTTGATCGCACTTGTGAAGAGGCCGGGCCAGAGGTGACGGTGCTGCGTGTTTTGTCTGGTCCAGTAGTCGAGCAATACGTCGAACGCCTGCTCCTTTTGCTCGAGTCGCCAATAGAGCTGCGGCGCCAGGTAATCGAGCCAGCCCTTTTCAAACCAGAGCTCCACGTCGGCGTAGAGCTTGTCGTACTGGCTGAAGCCCTTGATGCCGTCCGGACGCCGGTCCGGGCGGCCCAGCCCGAACGGGCTCACGCCGAACAGGACGTTGGGTTTCACCGCGTGGATCGCATGATAAAGCCGCTCGACGAGCTGGTCCACATTCTGCCGGCGCCAGTCGTCCCGGGTGAGCTTGCCACCGCCCCGACGGTAGAGATCCCAGGACGGCTGGTCGGGAAAGTCGACGTTCGCGACCGGTTCGCCCGCTTTCGGTTTCGGCGCGCGCGGGTCCGGAATCGGATACGGGTAGAAATAATCGTCGATATGCGCGCCATCGACGTCGTAGCGCCGCACGACGTCCGTCACGACCTCGACCGTCCGCTGGCTGGCAAACGCATCGCCCGGATCCATCCACCAAAAATCTCCGTAGGTTTTGACCGACGCCGGGTGGGTTTTGGCAATGTGCGACGGGGCAAAATCCGATTTCGCGAGATTGTGGCGGGCGCGGTAGGGATTAAACCATGCGTGCAGTTGCAGGCCGCGTCGATGGGCTTCCTCGACCCAGAACTTCAGCGGGTCATAGCCCGGATCATCGCCCTGTTTTCCGCCCAGGTATTCGGCCCACGGTTCGAACGGCGAGGGATAGATCGCGTCGGCCGCCGGCCGGACTTGGAAAATGACCGCGTTGAGATTGAGCGCGCGCGCCTTGTCCAGCATGGCGATTGCCTCCGCGCGTTGCTGGTCGGCCGAAAGGCCCTTCGCGCTCGGCCAGTCGATGTTGTTGACCGTGGCCACCCATACCCCGCGAAATTCCCGCGGCGCCGGCGGCGGGTTCTCGACGATCTTCGGCGCGGAGACGCAGCCGGCAAGGAGGAGGATGCTCAGTAGGGCAAAGGCGGAACGCACTGCCCCCCGTGCGTCGGCTTGGGCGGCCTGCGGACAAAACACACGGGGGGCAGTGCGTTCCACTTTGAGACTGTTCATTTCCTCCCCTCCCCGACTGCCTGGCGCACGCTGCCGCCGCTCGCGGCGAGCGCGGCCTCGGCGCCAGCGGTGTCGGTCTTCTTCAAAAGCGCCACGATCGCGACCTTCACGCGATAGCCGCAGGACTCGAGCATCCGCTTCGCCGCGGCTTCGTCGGCGCCCGTGGCTCGCACGGTCAGCGCGATGGCGCGCCGGTAGAGTTTCGCGTTGGTGGGCATCAGATCCACCATCAGGTTGCCGTGCACTTTGTTCAGCCGGACCATGATCGCGCTGGAGAGCGTGTTGAGGACGATTTTCTGCGTCGTGCCGGCCTTCAGGCGCGTGCTGCCGGAAATCACCTCGCTGCCCGTGTCGAGCGTGATGCCGACCTCGGCCCGCGTGGTGACCGGCGCATCGGGATTGTTGGCGATGCCGATGGTCAGGGCGCCCGCCGCGCGCGCGGCCGCGATCGCGCCGAGCGCGTAAGGCGTGGAGCCGGACGCCGCGAGGGCGATGCACACATCGTTCGCGGTGGGCTGGAGCGCACGCAAGTCCGCGCCGCCCTGCGCTTCGTCGTCCTCCGCGCCCTCGACCGCCTCATACATCGCGCCCTGGCCGCCCGCGATCAATGCGATGGCCCGGTCCTTGGGCCAGGTGAACGTGGGGAACAACTCGACGCTGTCGAGCACGCCGAGGCGGCCCGACGTGCCGGCTCCGGCGTAAATGAGCCGCCCGCCGGCGGCGATGCGCGGGGCCGCGGCATCGATCGCTCGGGCGATCTGCGGCGCGGCGGCGTGGACGATCTGGGCGGCTTCCACCTGGTCTTCCGTGAAGGCGCGCACCAAATCGAGGGTGCCATAGTGGTCGAGGTCCGGATGACGGCCGCTGGGGAGTTCGGTCTTGAGCATCGCGAAGGGAGAATCCTGCGTTGCGACGCGCGGTTCAACTGTTCATTTCTTGGTTTGGATCAATTTCCGAACCTCTTTAACCGCTTCGAAGAGGTGTAACCACAGATGAAAACAGATACCCACCGATGGAATTCCGGGGTCGGTCCATTTGGTTGGCGCGACGCGCCGACATCCCAAACCACACACCCCGCCCTGCGGGCACTCCTCTTCATCCGGGACGATGCAATTGAACCGCGAAGGGCGCGAATGTCCGCGAAGGTATACCGGGAAAATCCTGATTTTGCCCGGGATCACGAAAGAGTGAGTACGGCAAGGCATCACCGAGGATCAGGTCTGACTCGCAACTTTCGCGTTTCTTCGCGTCCTTCGCGGTTTCCACTGAATAGTTCCGGCTTCATAGGGGGGATTCCAGCTGGCGTGGATTTGTGGTCACCTGTGCCCATCTGTGGTTTAAGGTCTTGACGGTGGTTTTCTTAAAATGAATTCGAATGATCTCTTCGTCGGCACCCTCTCCGGCACCAGTGTGGATGGCATCGACGCGGCGCTCGTGCGCTTCTCGCCCCGGCCCGAACTCGTGGCGTCGCGCGCGCTGAAGTTTCCCGAGGACCTGCGGCTCGACCTGCTCGCGCTCGGCACGCCGGGCGCGAACGAGATCGACCGCCTCGGCCAGGCGGACGTCCGCCTCGGACGCCTGTTCGCCGAGGCCGTCAATGCCCTGCTCAAGCAAGCGGGTGTCTCCGCGAGCCAGGTCCGCGCGATCGGCAGCCACGGGCAAACGATCCGCCACCGCCCGGCGCTGGCCCACCCCTTCACCTTGCAGATTGGCGACCCCACGGTGATCGCCAGCGCCACCGGCATCCCGGTGGTGGCGGATTTCCGCCGCAAGGACCTCGCGCTCGGCGGCCAGGGCGCGCCGCTGGTGCCCGCGTTCCATGACGCCGTTTTCCGGCGGTCCGGCGAGGATCGGGTGATCGTGAACATCGGCGGCATCGCCAACGTCACGGTGCTGCCCGGCGATCCGACCCGGCCCGTGCTGGGGTTCGACACCGGCCCGGGCAACACGCTGCTCGATGCCTGGGCGCGCAAGGCGTTGCGACAACCGATGGACCGCAACGGCGCGTTCGCCGCCAGCGGCCGGGTGCAAGCGGGCGTGTTGGATGCATTGCTCGGCGATCCGTATTTCGAAAAACCCGCGCCCAAGAGCACGGGGCCCGAGTATTTCTCGGCCGACTGGCTGCAGCGCAATTTCGCGGCGCTCGGGGAACGGGCCCCCGCCGATGTCCAGGCCACGTTGCTCGCGCTGACCGCGCAGAGCATTGCCGACGCCATCCGGCAGCTGCCGGGAATGACGCGACCGTCAGTCTACGTGTGCGGCGGCGGCGCGCACAATGGCGCCTTGATGCGTGCGCTGCAGGAGCAATTGCCCGCCTCGAAAGTGGCGACCACGGACGCCCTCGGTCTGCCGGTGGACTGGATCGAAGCCATGGCCTTCGCATGGCTCGCGCGCCAGCGGATCGAGGAAAAGCCCGGCAATTCGCCGGCCGTGACCGGCGCCAGCCGCGCGGCGGTGCTGGGCGGGTTGTGGCTGCCGGGTTGAATTGAAAGTAGCAGCCGTCGTCAGACGGCTGGCGCCAGCGGTCTGACGACCGCGGCTACTTCCAAACCCGGTCCGCCGACAAGCGGCGACCATTTCGATCCGTATAGGCTAAATGTAGGGGCGCCGCTTGCCGGCGCCCGCGGGCGGCGTCAAGCGCCGCCCCTACGCTCCGATCTTAAGGCAACTTGATCTCGCCGGCGGCGATACGGTGCAAAAACAGCGCCACGTTTTGCGCGCGCGGGACGATGGTTGCCACGCGGCAATATTCACGGTTGCTGTGGAGGTAGTCGCCCTCGGGGCCGATGCCGTCGAAACAGGGCAACCCGGCTGCACCGAGAAAATTGCCATCGGAGGCGCCGCCGCCATGGACCCACGTGAACGGCTTGAGGCCGACATCCTGCGCGGCGCGCTGGAACTCCGGGAACAAGGCGGCCTCCGTCGGGTGATTCTCCTTCGGCGGACGGTTGAGTCCGCCGGTGAGTTCGATCTTCACGTCGTGCGCGGCGGCGGTCTCCTTCGCCAGGGCCTCCAGCCGCGCGAAGAGCGGTTCGCGGTCGGCGAGCCGGGTGATGCGCAGGTCGATTTCCGACTGCGCAAAATCCGGCACGACGTTCGTGGCCGCGGACCCGCCGCGGATGTTGCCGGCGTTGACCATCACGCCCGGCAGCTCGGCCGGGATCTTCGCGCTGGCCAGCAGGAAGGCCGCGAGGCCGAGAATGGCGTTGCGGCCGTCGTTCGGAATCTTGGCGGCGTGCGCGGCGCGACCGCGGCAGGTGGCGGTGATGCCGCCGGTGCCCTTGCGCGAGTGGATGATGTCGCCGCTGGGACGCGCGGGCTCGAAGACAAAACCAAAGTGGTTCCGCTTGGCCGCGGCCTCGAACATCGCGCGCGTTCCGTGCGAGCCGGTTTCCTCGTCGGGCGTCAACAGGACCTCCCACCCGAGATTGTCAGCGTGGGGCGTCTGTTCGAAGGCCTGCAGCGCGGCCAGCATCACGATCAGGCCGCCCTTCATGTCGGTCACGCCCGGGCCGTTGAGCGTCCCGTCCTCGAGCCAGCGGCAGGTTTGAAAGGCGTCATCCGCCGCATAGACGGTATCATAGTGCCCGCACAGGAACACCTGCCGCGACGCCGACGGCCGCAGGCGGAAACGCAGGGCTTTTGCGCCCGGCGGATTGAAACCCGGGGCGTCGGCATTGAGCTCTTCGAATTCCGCCGTGGGAAAAGCCTTGGAAAACGTCACGCGCAACACATCCGCCATCCGCGTGAGGCCGGCCGCATGACTGGAGCCGGAATTGATATTGGCCCAGCTTTCGAGCAGGGCGCTGAGTTCACCGGAGCGCACGGAGAGCGCGGTGATGACTGAAGGAACTGAAGCAGAAGACATTTTACAGGAGGGAACAGAGGAAACAGAGGCTGGGCGTCAGAATCAAGGGCGAGACTGAAAACGTCGGATATCGATGAGGAATGAACAGAAGGCTGGGAATGTAGACTCGAGTTCTCCGTTTCCTCCGTTGCCTCCTGTAAAATCAGCTCAGAATTTCGTTTCCTTCCCATTCGGCAGCGTCACCCGCGGCGCCTCGGGGCCGTCGAGTTCGCGGAGTTTCGCCCAGGGGTCGTCGTTCAGACGGAGGAACTTGAAACCGAGCAGCCGCGCCTTGCCGGTCGCATCGCGCTCGGCGTTGTGGGCGGTCTCGCGGGCGATGAATGCCGCCATGGTTTCCTCGCGCACCATCGGTTCGGCGGAATGAATGATGTGCAGCGTGCCGTCGGGGCCGTGGGCGATGAGGCCGGTGTGCCCCACCCACGCGCTGCCGCCAAAGGTGTCGTTGGTCGGCGTGCCGGGTTTGACGATGCCGCGCACCACGTTGACGAAGTCACCGTCGCGCAGCTCCGCCGCCACGCGGGCGACCTCGGCGTAAGGCAGGTAGGCGTCGACCCGGTCCTCAACCGGGAAACTGGTCTTCAACTGGTAGCGCCCCAGGAGAAACTTGCTCCGGTCGATGCGCTGGCTGAACTTGACGGCCTTGTTCCCGGCGAGTTGCCCGGTGATCTCGGTCACGAGCCAGCGGTTGGACTGGTTCCAGTCGGCTTCGGTATAATGATTGCGCGTGGCGACGCTCAAGTGGCCGTCGTGATAGCGGATGCGCTGCAGGACGCGCATGAACTCGCTCCAATTGCGGCTCAGCGCCATCGCATACATGTGCTCGGTGAAGACGAGGCAGTCACTCTTGCCGAGGCAGTAGATCGGCTGGGGGTCGTAGGTCTCGAACGGCATCTCGCCGAGCAGGTAGAGCTCATACGGCTGGCCGAGATTCTTCCGGGCCAGGAGCATGATCCGCTTCCGAAGATCGGGTTCGTCCGCCTGGAGCGGTCCGAGGTAGGCGCCGACCTCGGCCTCGGTGAATTGATAGAGCGGTTTGTCGGCCGCGGTGGCGGCGGGTTTGGGTGCGGCCGATTCGGCGGCGCCAGCCGCGATCCCTGTGCAGGCCAAACCAGCCACAATCAGACAGGAGCGAAGAGAGCGGTACATACGGTTTGGTTCGAGTGGTAGGAGCTTGCTTGCAAGCTCCTGCATAATGCGGGCTGAAAAAAAGGGGCGGTCCACGTGGACCGCCCCCGGTGAATCAGGTGAAGGGTGGTTTACTTGAACTTGTATTCCACGGACAGCGTGAAGGCGCGGCCGCGGGGATCGGCGATACGCGGTTCCCAGCTGCTGCCGGCACCGGTGTTGGTGTCGTAGGCGATGGAGAACGGCGGGTCCTGGTTGGTCAGGTTCTTGATGCCGGCGACCACCGTCAGCTGCTTGTTGTAACGGTAGGTCAGGCTCGCGTTGTACGTGATGTACTCGCCGACCTTCGGGTTGTAGTCGGGGGCGAACGGCAGGAACGCGCCGCTCAGGATGCCCGGCGGGACGTAGTCCATGTAACCCGAACGATAGAGCTGGCTGATGCGGCCCGTCCACTTGCCCTTCTTATAGGACACCGCGGCGATGTACTTCCATTTCAGGCCGATGTCGGTGGCGCGGGTGAAGCGGCCGACCTCGCTGGCGCCGAAGGGGGCGCTGGCGATGAGGCGGGACTTCTTCTCGAGCAACTGGCTGACGTTGAGGTCGCCGATGACCTTGCCGCCCCAGAAGTCGAACTCGCCGCGCGCGGTGTATTCGAGACCCTTGGTCTGGGTCTCACCGGCGTTGATCGGGCGGGTGTCGATCTGGGTGATCACATTGATGGTCCCGGTGGTGCGAATGATGCGGTCCGGGAACAGGGCCGAATTGGCGAGAATGGTCGCGGGCGCGAGGCTCTGGATCGTGCCGGTGCGCTGGACGCTCCACCAATCCACGCCGAGGGTGATGTTTTTCACGGGGGAGACCACGATGCCGGCGGACTTCATCTTGGCTTCCTCGGGCTGCAAGTCGGCCTTGCCACCGTTGATCGTGTTCAGGCTGTTCGCCGGAATGGCGATGCCGGTGGCGGGATCGACGAGATCGAGGCCGGCGTAGATCGTCTCGAAGGACGGGTCGAACTGCTGCTTGAACGTCGGGATGCGGAAGCCGGTGCTGTAGGAGCCGCGGAAAAGCACCTTGTCCGTCGGCGTGAAGCGCAGGGTGTACTTCGGGTTCGTGGTGGCGCCAAAGCCGGTGTAATCGTCACGGCGGCCGGCCACGTTGAGGTCGAGGTTCTTCAGGACCGGCACCTGCAATTCGGCGAAGACGGCCTTGGTCGTGCGGCTGAGCGTGCCCGCCGTGGCGAGCGCGTTGTCGAACGGCGCGTTGAAGATCAGGGAGTCGGCCGTGCTGAGGTTGGTGCGCGGGTCACCGTTGAACTTGTATTCCTCCTTGCGCCAGTCGACGCCGAAGGCCGCCTGGATCTCACCCGCCGGCAGCTTGAACAGCGGGCCGGAGGTGGTGAAGTCGGCGGACGTGGTCTTGAAGGTGCCGCCGTAGAGCTCGACGCCGGTGGCGGAAGCGGCCTTGAGGCCGTCGTACGCCGCCTGGGTCTGCGTGTACGAGAACGGGCTCAGGACGCCGGTCTTGATGAGGTTGACGAAGGGCACCGTGTAATAAAAGCCGTTCAGCAATTTGGACTTGGATTTGCTCTCCGCCTGCCAGAGGCCGGCGCGGTATTCCCACTCGTCGAAGAACTTGGTGTGGATCGGCAGCGGCCCCTCGAGGCCGATGAGGAAGCGGCGGGTGTCGGAGATCGTGCGGATTTCGCGATTGCCGCCAGGCAGCGCGCGCCAGCGGAAGGCGAGCGGCTGGCCGCGGTTGACTTCCAGCGCGGGGAAGTAGGCGACGAGCGCATTGAAGACGCGGTTGTAGTCCGCGCCGGTGCTGGGATAAACCATGCCGGAAAGCGGATTGGGCACCGTGGTGCCGTTGAGCGTCGTGGTGTTGCTCTGGGCACCACCGGCCAGCAGGGCCGCCGTGGTCCATTGGTTGGGCGAGAAGCTCTTGGTCGAATCGGAGCGGCCGATGACGGCCTCCGCCGTCAACAGGTGCTCGCCAAGCTTGAAGGAACCGCGACCGACGAAGTTTTTGTTCTTCACCGGCTGCTGCAGGACGGCGGCACGACCGGTGTCCCACGCCGAGGCATACTTGGCATTCGGAACGCCCCAGAGGACTTCCTGGTAGGGCCCCATGCCGTCGAGGCCGGCGTAGCCCGCCGTGTTGGTCGGCAGGTCAATGATGTTGATGCCGCCGCTCATCGCGAGGGTGCCGGCGGGATCGATCGGGCCGACGTTGCTCGGGCCGAGCGCCGTGGGCAAATTGGCAAACGGGAACAGCGTCGCGATCGGCGTGCCGCGCGTGTCGGGCGAGATGCCGCGGGTGGGCTGGAAGGTGTTGACGAAGTCGCGCTGGTCGCCGTTCAGGCGGTGGCTGTCGGAGAGGGACAGCGACGCCATCACGTTCCACTTGTCCTTGTTGAGGTCGCCCCAGCCGCCGACGAGCGAGTAGCGGAAGATGTTGCCGCCACCGTCCTCGGTGACGTCGGCCGCGGCATTGGCCACGAGGCCCTGAAAATCGCGCCGCGTGATGAAGTTGATGACACCGCCGATGGCGTCCGTGCCGTAGATGGCCGAGGCGCCGTCCTTGAGGACTTCGACGCGCTCGATGGCCGCGAAGGGCACGGAGTTGAGGTCGACCACGCCGCCGTTGAGGCCATGCGAGGCGATGCGCCGGCCGTTGAGGAGGATGAGCGTCGCGTTGGCCCCCTGGCCGCGGAGATTGGCCGAGGTGGCGCCGTTGTTGCCGCGCGCGGCGCCGGCGACGACGTCGGCGTTCGACGCGAGATTGTCGAGGCCGTTGCCGTTGATGTTGAGATTCATGATGAGCTGCTCGGCGCTCGCGATCCCCTCCTGCTCCATGTCGAGCCGGGTGTAGACGGAGACCGGCAGCGCGCCTTCGTCGGCGATGCGCTTGATCATCGAGCCGGTGACGGTCACCTTTTCGAGCTTCACGGTCTCATCGGGCTGGGCGGCGGTCGAAGCGGGGGCTGTCTGGGCCACCGCGGCGGGAAGAGCGATCACGGCGGCAAAGGTGGCCAGCCAGGTGGAGCGCATCCCCAGGTAACAACGTGCGTTCATACAGGTATGATGTGTGTTTTGCCCCTGCCGAACCTGCGCAAGGACGGTGTGTGTGTGTAGGCACCGGAGAGCTGAACTGGCCACCCGGCTGTGGTGCAACTGTTTAAAGCAACCCCCGGGCCGTCCAAGCAGAATCCTGTGGCCCCGCCCCCGCCCGGGGCCCTTCCCGCCCCTCGCTTCCCCGGGCGCTGGCATTTTAGCCAAAAAAAACGTCGTTTATGCCAAGAAGCTTTCCCGGGGTCGGAGGTACCACCCGGCGCCGGCCCGGCCAAACGCTCACGCGTTCGGCTACCAGCATTCCGGAGCTGAACGCGTAAGCGTTTGGCTTCCCCCGGCCATTCCGTATCCGAACCCGCAAGGGTTTTGGTCCCTCTCCCCACCCCGATCCAAAAAAAGGGCGGCCCTTGGCGGGCCGCCCTTGAAAAGAATTTCAAATCGGGATCAGAACTGGCCCGTAACGCCGAACTTGATAAAGGTCGGGGCGATCAACAACTGGCGGGGCCGGCTCGACATGTAGGTGTACAACTCCGGGCCGTTCTCGGTGATGTTGCTCGCACTGGCAAAAATCGACATGTTCGTGCGCAGGCGGTAATCGAACCCGAGGTTGTGGGTGACGAGCGAGCGCCGCCAGATATCGCCGTTGGTGGGCGACGTGAGGCTGATCGCCTGCGGATAGGCGGCGCTGTAGTTCAGGTCATAAGAAGCGCCAAAGCGTTTGTAGACGTATTTGAGCCCGAAGTTGGCCAACTGCGGGACGAAGTTCGCCACCTGGTTGCTGGCCAGTTCGGTGGCGCCCGTGTATTTTCCGGAGGCTTCCAGCCACGTGTAGTTGGCGCGCACCGTGAGGCCCTTGAGCGCACCCGGCAGGAAGGTGAGGCGCTGGCGGTAGTCGAACTCGATCCCGCGGATCTTGGCGTCGCCAATGTTCCGCGGACGGATCAGCTCGTAGCCACTATAGTCCCCGCCGAAGCCGTTGTCCGGGCCGGCGCCGATGAGCTCGCCCGAGGCCAGGTTGCCGCTGATCAGGTCGGTGATGTTTTTCTGGTAGGCCGCCAGGGTGACCGCACCACTGTTGCTGAAATAATATTCCAACTTCAGGTCAATGTTCTTGGCCATCTGGGGCTTGATGCTCGGGTCACCGACGGTGACCGTGTGCAGCGTGTCGTTGGGCGTGACGCCGGGAATCAACTGCTGGTACGTCGGCCGGCCATAGCTCGTGGACCAGCTCGCCCGCGCCTTCAGGTTCGCCGTGATGTCGTAAGCGAGGTGCAGGCTGGGGAAGAGTTTATCATAGCTGCCATCCAAACCGGCGCCCTGGAAGTCCAGCGCGGCGCGCTTGAAGTGGTCCGGCTCCGTCGCGAGGGGCGTGGTGCGGGCGCGGAAGAAGGTGAAGGTTTCGGTCTTCACCCATTCGGCGCGCAACCCGGTCACAACGTTCAGCCGGCCGAATTGTCCGTCGGCCCGGAGAAACGCGGCATCGACGCCCTCCTCAAAGAGGCGGCGCGTGGTGTAGCGCTGCACCGCGGTGTAATTCACGTCCTCATACCAAATGGCGGTGTTGGAGAGCTGCTTGGTGATGCTCACCGGGTCAAACGAAGGCACGCGCTGGCCGGCCGGGGCATTCTGCCGGTCGAACTCGGTGAGCGGCATGAGGTCCGCCGAAAGCACCGTGCCGGGCACCGCATAGAAACGCTGCGGGTTCTTGTTGAAGGAATTGACGCGCTTGTTCTGCGTGTCGAAACCGGTCTTCAGCGTGATCGGCCACCGGGTGTTGAACGTGTAGCTGGCATTGATGTAGGCGCTGACTTCGTTGGTGCGATTCTCGTTGTCGCGCTTGACGATATTGGTGGACGTCGTCGGAACTGGCTGGAGGACGCTCGCGGCCGCGACCGCGGTCGAGACATAGCTCGCCGCGTCATAGACACTGGGACCCGCGGTCTGCGTGAACACGCGGCCATTCAGGTCCGTGTTGTCGAGGATGAAGCCGATCGGCTGCTGCGTGCGCATGGAAAGCTGGCCGCCCTCCTGGTCGCGGCCGGCCGCGGAATTGAAGACCGTGTTCGACCAGCGGATGGCCTCGTCGATTTTCAACCGCCCGAAATTGTGCTCGCCGGTGAGCGTACCCGTCGGATTGCGGCTGGTGAACGAGAAGCGGCGCGGCGTGAGCAGCAGCTGCGCGTTGCCTGCCGGGCGGATCTCGGTGCGGTTGGCGGTATAACCCGGCATGATGCCCCCAGTGGGATTCGTGACCGGATCGTAGGGCACCGCGCTGGTGGAGTAGAACGGATTGACAAACGTGTACTGGAAATAGGGCTCGTCGCCGGCGTTGTAGAGGAAGCGCGCGGAAAACACACTGTGCTCGCGCCAGCGGTAGTCGGCGCGGACGCTGAAAGCCTCGATGAACCGCCGGTTCAGGCCGCTGCGCTTGTCGTAGTCACGAAATGCCGCCACGGGGTTCGCGGTGTTTTCGTATTGGAGCAGGTCGTAATCGAAGGAACGGACGACTTCCTGATATGAGGCGTCGACAATGATGCCGAAGTTGCGCTTGCCGCCGCCCACATCGAACACCTCGCTGTAGCCGAGGCTGACATCCGGGCCGAAGGGGTGATCCTCGAGGGGCACGTTGCGATCGCCCCAGGACGCCGCCCAGGCGCCCGACACGGTATAGCCGATGCGCCGCCGCTCCGTCATCGCGAGCGGCGAACGGGTTTTCAGGTTCACCGTGCCGCCCAGGGAATCGGCGCGGCGGTCGGGCGTCTGGCCCGAGATGAGTTCGATCTGCTCGATGGTCGAGGCGGAGAACGAATGGAACGAGGGGGCGCGGCCGAAGGCGCTGACGCCCGTCGACGACATGCCGTCGATGTTGAGCGTCGTGAAGGTGTTCGGCTGCCCCCGGATGGAGATGTAATTCATCAGGTTGTCCTCATCGACGCTGAATGAGATGCCCGGCATGCGGGTCAAAAGCTCCGCGACGTTCTGCGTCGGCAGGATGCCCCACTCGTCAATGGCCGTGACGGACTTGATGTTCGGGGCATTGCGCTGCTCGGTAATGGCGAGCGCCTGGCCTTCCTTCATCCGGGAGACCGTGTATTTCTCGAGCGCCACGACATTGGTGGAATTCAAGACCAGCGAGGCATCGGCCGCGCGGCCGCCGCTGACGCTGACCTTCGCCACCGATTCATCGAAGCCGGAATACGACGCGACGACATCGACCTCACCGGCGGGCACGCTGGCAAAATCGAAGTGGCCGGAACTGTCGGTGAGCGTACTCTGCCCGGAACCGGGCAGCGAGACGCGGGCGCCCTGGAGGGCGTTGCCGGTCGCGCGGCTGGTCACGGTGCCCGACACGCGGCCGGTGGCCACGGTTTGCGCGGGCAGCACGGGCGCGAGGGCGAGGAACAGAACGGACAGACTCAACAGGCTCGCTGCACTATGCAGCAGCCGGACAGGCAGGCAGGTTAGACGGCTCATCGGTGGGTGTAGGTTGGCACGGCCCGGGGGATTGAGGGTTGGACCGCGCTGAGGTGTGCTGTCCGGAGCCATAGGACGAGCCCTGGGCCCGTCCAAGAAAATTTCTGTGCGCCTTTCGGCCACCCTCCCCCTCTCAGAGCGGGCGCGCCAGACGACCTGACATTAACGTTAAAAAGTTCGTCATTCCTGACAATGCCCTCCGTCCCGCGGCCGGCCTCACTTCCGCACCCGCGGCCGCCGGCCCGGCGCGGCGCGGCCGCTGTGCCGGTAGGCCAGCGGCGACACGCCATACGCCAGGCGGAACGCTCGGCTGAAACTGTAGATCGAGCTGAACCCGCACTGCTCGGCGACCTCGGACACGCGCTGCGGCCCGAGCCGGAGCAAGCCGCACGCCTGCTCCAGGCGGAGATGCCGCAGGTGCCGGCCGATGCTCACGCCGCACGAGGCGCGAAAGCGGGCGCGCAGATGACTCGGGCTGATGCCGAGCGTGCGCGCGATCTCCTTGAGCCCGGGATGCCCGCCGTGGCGCTGCGCAATCTGGTTCACCCGCAGGATGAGGCCGGGCACCGCCGGCGCCCCCGCCCCACCCGGCTGGCCGGCGGGCTTCAGGCGCCGCAACCGCGCAAGGAAGAGCGCCAGCAACAACACCGGCATGTCCGCCGCCCGCTCGGTTTCATAGGACTCGACGAGTTCCGCCGCCAGCGCTTGTAGCGCCGGCGTCAGCTCGAACGGCCGGTAACGCAGCGCCGCGAAGTTCTCGGCGTCCGTGAGCTCGAACGTGACGAAGAGCCACGACAGTTTCGCACGCTGCGCCTCGGTATAATGATGGAACTGAAACGGGAAAACGAGGAGCCCATGCCCGGCTTCCAGCCGGATGTTCTGGTCGTCGACGCACACCGTCACCGCCGTCCGCAGCGCACAGATCAACACGAACCGGTGGTGCAGGGCGCGGCCGCGGCGCGGGCGGTTGAGGTCGTCCGCGGACTGGCGCTGGAAGCAGACGATGTTGTCCGGCAGGACGACGTTGGCGGCGGGGCGGCCAAGCAACTGGTGCAGCGGCTGCGGCAGACGGGAGACGAGCTTCGTGAGATCGGGCGCGGGAGCGTTTGGCATTTTCGTCAAAAACATCGTCATTTCTGCTATTTATACGGGGCGACGCCAGCTTTATCCTCTCGCTCCCTTTCTCTCCGCCACCTTCCCTTTCATCATGCCCATCACCCTTCTCGAGCGTTACCACCAGGAGCAGGTCGCCCTGGCCGTTTATGCGCGCAGCCAGGACGCCGCCCGCGCCGTTGCCGCCGAGATCGCCGCGCTGATCCGCCAGCGCCAGGCGGAGAAGCGCCCGGTCGTGCTGGGCCTCGCCACCGGCTCCACGCCGATCAGCCTGTACGCCGAGCTCGTGCGGTTGCACCGCGAGGAAGGCCTGAGCTTCCGGAACGTCACGACGTTCAACCTCGACGAATACTACCCGCTGGCGCCGGACCATCCGCAGAGTTACCGGCGCTTCATGCGGATGCACTTGTTCGACCACGTCGACCTCGACCCGGCGCGCACGCACCTGCCCTCGGGCCTCGTGCCGAAGGCGGAGGTGGACGCGCACTGCGCGGCCTATGAGGCGATGATTGCCGCCGCCGGCGGCATCGACTTCCAGATCCTCGGCATCGGCCGCACGGGCCACATCGGTTTCAACGAGCCCGGCAGCGCGCGGCATTCGCTCACGCGCCTCGTCACGCTCGACCCGCTCACGCGGCGCGACGCCGCCGGCGACTTCGGCGGCGACGCCGCCACGCCGCGCCACGCGCTGACCATGGGCGTGCGCTCCATCCTCAACGCGCGCCGCGTCGTGCTCATGGCGTGGGGCCAGCACAAGGCCGACATCGTGCGCGCGGCCGTCGAGGGCGAGGTCAACACGCACGTCACCGCCTCCTTCCTCCAGGAACACCCGGCCGCCCTCTTCGTCCTCGATGCCGCCGCCGCGGGCTCGCTCACCCGCTACCGCACACCGTGGCTCGTCGGGTCGCTGTCCGACCAGGGCCTGGCGTGGGACGAGCGCATGACGCGCCGCGCGATCCTCTGGCTCTCCGGCCTGAAGCAAAAGCCGATCCTCAAGCTCACGGACGACGACTACAACGAGGCCGGCCTGCAGGACCTGCTGCGCGCGCACGGCTCCGCCTACGACGCCAACCTCATCGGCTTCTACCAGCTGCAGCACACGATCACGGGCTGGCCGGGCGGCCGCGACCCGAGGAAGACGAAGCCCGGCGACGCGCCGGTGCGGCCGCTGCGGGCGCCGAGCGCCCAGGTGTTCCCCAAGCGCGTGCTCGTGCTCTCGCCGCACCCGGACGACGATGTCATTTCCATGGGCGGCACGCTTTGCCGCCTGGTCGACCAGGGCCACGAGGTCCACGTCGCCTACGAAGTCTCCGGCGCCGGCGCGGTGTCGGACGATTCGCTGTGGCACCTGCTCGCCTTCGTGCGCGACAGCGGGCTGGTCGAGTCCGCCAAGCGCGGGCCGCTCGACGCGCTCTACGCCGGCCTCGGCGGCGGCACGGCCCTGCCCGCCACGCCCGAACTCGTGCGCTGGAAGGGGCTCATCCGCCGCCACGAGGCGATCGCCGCTGCGCGCGTGTGCGGCGTGCCCGAAACGCAACTGCACTTCCTCGACCTTCCGCTCTACAACGCGGCGCCCCGGGCACGCCATTACGGCCGGGAGGACGTGGACCGGATGAGCGCGCTGCTCGACAAGTTCCAGCCGCACCTGATCTACGCCGCCGGCGATCTCGACGATCCCCATGGCACGCACCGCCTGTGCCTGCAGGTGTTGCGCGATGCAATCGCCCACGCAACGGAGACGAAGGCGCGCTGGGTGGCTGAGACCGAGCTCTGGCTCTACCGCGGCGCGTGGGCCGAGTGGCCGCTCGACGAGATCGACCTGGCCGTCCCGCTCAGCCCGCAGGAGGTGCTGCGCCGCCGCCGCGCGATTTTCCGTCACGAAACCCAGAAGGACCAGGCGCTCTTCCTCGGCGAGGACCGCCGCGAGTTCTGGCAGCGCACGGAGGACCGCAGCCGCCGCCTCGCCCAGGCCTACAACGCCCTCGGCCTCGCCGAATACGAGGCGATCGAAGCCTTCAAGGGCTACTCCCCCGAGGATTTCCTCCGCTCCGCGGCGTTCTGAGGCGTAACCACCGAACCCACGGAACCCACCGGATTCTTACAGAAGGAAACGAAGGCAACTAAGAACGAATTAATCTTCGCTCCCTTCGTTGCCTTCTGTGAAATCCGGATCGTTTCTGTGTATTCAGGGTTTTTGGGTCACCCTGCTCCGGTCTTGATCCGTGTGATCGGTGTAATCCGTGGTCAAAAAAACACCGTCAGATCTTCAGGAACCACTTCTTCCGCCAGAGGATCCAGGCGAAGAGGAAGAACGTCAGCACAAAGGCGATGGCGAAGAGCAGTGAGGCGTTGATCGGGCTCGCGAGCGGCACGAACCCGCTGTTGTAGATCCACCCTTTCAAAGTCACCGCCTTGCCGTCCGCACCCGTCCATTTGATCAGGTAGAGCAGTTTCCCGATCAGGCCCGCCAGCACGAACATCGCGAGGGCGTTCGAGCCGTAGATCACGAACGGGGTCGCCCAGCGTTTCCAACCGCGCACGTCGATCAACCAATGAAACGCGCCGAGCAACAGCATCGCCCAGCCGGCCATGAAGACGGCATACGAGCTCGTCCAGAGGTTCTTGTTGATCGGAAACACGAGGCCCCACGCCGCGCCGAGCGCGAGGAGGATGACGCCATCGCGCACCAGACGTCGCGACAGCGCCGGTCCTTGGAGCGTGCGCACCCGGTGGCCCGCCATCGCGCCGAAGAGCGTCGTGGCGATCGCCGGGATCGTTGAAAGCAGTCCTTCCGGATCGAAGCCCGGCACCGGCGCGCCGCTCCACGTATGGCCCGCGAGCACGTGCGAATCGATCCACCACGCGAGGTTGCCCTGCGGCGCGAGCACACCGGCGCCATAACCCGGCACGGGCACAAGCATGAGCAGCGCCCAGTAACCGAGCAGCAGGCCGGCGATCCAGCCGAGCTGACCTTTGCAGGTGGTGCGCAGGAAAATCGCCGCGGCCACCAGGTAGCAGAGGCCGATTCGCTGCAGCACGCCGGGGAAACGCATCGTCGCAAAGGAAAAGTGATGCGCCGGCAGCAGCCCAAACGGAAACATCACAAGCAAAAGCCCCACCGCGATGATCACGAGCCCGCGCACCATCGCGTGGCGGAGCAACTGGCCGCGATCCGCCCCCTGCTCCACCCGGCGCGCGAACGACAGCGTCATCGCCACGCCGACGATCCACAGGAAAAACGGAAAGATCATGTCGGTCGGCGTCCAGCCGTGCCACGGCGCGTGTTCCAGCGGCGCATAGAGATCGCTCCACGACCCGGGATTGTTCACGAGCAGCATGCCCGCAATCGTCGCGCCGCGAAAGGCATCGAGGGAAATAAGGCGGGGGGCCGCGGATTTCATTTCAGGAATGTGGGATCGGTTTGTGGGTGGGAGGGGTTTTACACCCCGACAGCGAAGGCGGCGTCAATCCCGTCGGGGTATAAAACCCCTCCCACCAAAGACCCGGATCGCGCGATTTCATTTTTTCTCCCTCACCCGCACGCCCAAATGATTCCCCACCGGCCGCCAGGTGCTGCCGGGGACTTTATTCGTCAGCAGCGTGCCATCGGGCCGCCGGTAAATGAAGGTCGACGAGCCGCCGCCGTCCAGGTTGATGGCGTCGACCGCGCCGAGGCCGATCATGATGTCGGCCAGCTCCGGCAGCGTGACGCCGATGCTGTGGCCCGGCTGACGGCCATCGACCACGGCGAGGATCAGCGTCCGCCCGTCAGCCGTCACGCCCGCCGCCGTGCGCGGATGCCGCACCGCCGGTTGCACGAGCGCGGTGGCTCCCGTGTTGCGACCCGCGGTCACCAGGAAGCTGCCGGGCTCCCTGCCGCGGTCACTCGGGCCGATCCCGGCGACCGCGTCGATGACTCCCGCCAGATCTTTCTCCGTCACATGCGCCACGCGGGCGCGTCCGCCGCGCTGGACGACGAGGGCTGGATCCCCCTCCCCGGCGACCACCCGCGGCGGCGAAACCACAACACCGTCGCTTAAACTCAAGCCGCGGAGATCGACGGGCCGGTTTGCAAACCAGCCCGGGTCCTTTTCGCCCGGCGCGGGCTGGGCGACACCGGCGAAGAAGTTGGCGTTCACGGCGAGCGTCGTGTGCTCGGCTTCGGCCCATTTCGGCACCGTGAGCAAACGCGCCTCGGTGCCGGGCGGATTCGCCGGATCGGGTGCGAGCGGTTTGGTGACCACCATCTCCACGCCGGGACGATCGAGGTGCACCTTCGCCCACAACCCGCGCACCGGACCTTCGGGCAGCGTGCGCTCGATAACACCCGTCTCGATCGGCGGCACGCGGGAGACGCAGCCGGCGAGGAGGAGGGCGAGCGCACAATGGAGGGCCACCGCTGGTCGGCGCGTCGTGATTTTGATGGGAGGGGTTCTATACCCCGACGGGATCGATGCCGCCTTCGCCGTCAGGGGGTAAAGCCCCGCCCACCCAAAAAGCAACGATCCTCGGAGCGGTTTCACGAACGAGAATGCCTCACTTCCCGCCCGGATACCCCGCGATCAACACCGCGAGTTCGTCGACCGGGTCGCCGGCCTTGGCGCCGGCGGGGACCGGGTAGCGGTTCAACATCAGACTGAAGGCGAGTTTCTCGCCGGAGGCCGCCGTGACATAGCCGGAGAGCGACGTCGCATAGCGCAACGTGCCGGTCTTGGCGCGCAGGTTGTTCTCGGCGGCGGTGCCTTTCATGCGCTTCCGCAACGAGCCGTCGACCCCGGCCACCGGCAGCGCGGCGGCAAAGGCCTCGCGTTCCTTGTGCGTGGACATGACTTGCAACAGGCGAACCGTGTTCGCCGCGGTGGTGAGATTGTTGCGCGAGAGGCCCGAGCCCTCCTCGAAAATCGTGCCGGTGGTGGCAATCCCCGCACCGCGCAAAAAGTTTTCCAGCGCCGTCACCGCCAGCTCATCCGATTGCCGCCAGGCGGGCGTGTCGGCCGTGCGATCCAACTCGCCGAGATGGCCGAAGACCAGGTCGGTCTTCAGGTTTTGCGATGGCTTCATGATGGCGGCCACGATCTCGCGGAGCGGCGCCGAGCGGATCTCACCGATCTTCACGGCGGCGGCCGCCGGAGCATCGGGCCAGCGCCGGCTCAGCGCGCGTCCCTCGACGGCGATGTCGGCGCGGGCGAGCGCCTCGCGCAGCGCGGTGGCGAACCACATCGCCGGCCACGGCACCGTCGCCTCGCCCGCCTCCTCCTGGCCGCCGAGGGGCAGTTCGCCCTCGACCAAAACCCGGGCCTCGCCCGGCAGACGGAGCACGCGGATGCGGCGCGCGCCGCCCGCGGCAATGGTCCGGGTGCGGTTGTCGATGATGAGGCCGCTCAAGGGCTGCTTGATTTCCACCGTGCACGGCTGCCCCACGGTGGCCGCCGGATTGATCGCGAGGTCCACGTAGTTTTCCTCGAGCGAGATCGCCGAGATTTCCGCCCCGTAATAATCGCCGAGGTCGTCCGCCGTCCACCCCGCGCCGTGCGGCGGCTCCCGCAGCCAGGTCGCGTCAGCGATCAGGTCTCCCGTGATGCGTTTGACGCCCGCCTGTTTCAGCGCCGCCACGAAGGGATCGAAGGCCGTCCAGAAATTTCTTTTCTCATGCCGCGGATTCCAGCCCGGGTCGCCCCGGCCGCCGATCACGAGGTCGCCCTTGATCGTGCCCGCGCCATCCACCGGTGACGTGGCCAGCAGCGGCGTCACGATCCGGTAATCACCGCCCAGGCGATCCAGCGCCAGCGCGCACGCGTAGAGCTTGCTGTTGGACGCCGGGCTCAGGCGGAGATCGGGCTGGTATTCAAAGAGCGTGCGGCCCGAATCGAGCGCGACGACCTTCGCGCCCCACATGGCCCCGGCGAAACGCGGCTGCGCGATCAGCGCAGCGAGCTGCGCCTGCCACGGGCCGGAGGAAGCCGGCGCCGGCGGGTTCACCCAGCGGACCGCCGCGCCCGGCTTGGCGCCGGTGTGCCGGCCGTCCTTGATGACGGCGACGCCGTTCACGAACACGTACGGGACGCCGGTGGCATAGTGGTGCGGATCGCGGTAAGTGGACGGATCGGCGATCTTGTCGGGATCGAACACCGCGATATCCGCCCAATTGCCTTCGCGCAGCTCGCCGCGACCTGCAAAGCGAAACGTCGTCGCGGGCAGGCTGGTCATCTTGCGGATCGCCTCCTCGAGGCGCAGCACGTGCTGGTCGCGCACATACCCGGCGAGCACGCGGGCATTGTTGCCGTAGCCGCGGGGATGAGGCATGTCCTTGCCGAATTCGCGCAGGCCGCTGTCGCTCGCGACCATCGTGTTGGGGTGGCGCATGAACGTCTTCAGGTCGCCCTCGTTCATCCCGTGAAACACGCCCTGGGCGCCGCCGTTCAGCTCGAAGTCGAGGATCACCTCGATCTGCGCGTCGAGCGAGCTGCTGCCGAACTTCTTCTCCGCGGCCTCGAGGATGTTCAGGCCGTTGAGCGACGTGTCGTGCCGGAACGAGGCGACCACCGCATAGGCGTAATCCTGCCGGCCGCGGCCCAGGATGTTCTTCTTCATCCGCGCGACGAGGTCGGCCTTCTTCGCCGGATCGGCGAGCATGGCGCGGAACTTGTCGCGGCCGCCATCAAAGGCGTCGTCCGGAATCAACTGCCGCATCGTCGTGCTCGAGGCGGTGTAGGCATACTGGTCCTGCGTGATGTCGAGCCCGCTGGCGCGCGCCGCGTCGATGTAGTCGAGGATTTCCTGGGCCTTGCCCCAGGAATTTTCGCCGGAAAGCTTGATGTGCGAAACCTCGGCGCGGAGCCCCGCCTCGCGGGCGACGCGGAAAACCTCGTCCAGGGCGTCCTTGATGCGGGTGTTCTCATACCGCATGTGGCTGGCGTAGATGCCGCCGTAGGGCGTGACGGCCTTGGCGAGTTCGACGATCTCGTCGGTCTTCGCAAACACGCCGGGCAGATAAATCAGGCCGGTGGACAGACCGACGGCGCCGTCGCGCATGGCGCGGTCCACGAGGCCCTTCATCTTCGCCATCTCCTCCGCGGTCGGCACACGGTCGAAGCTGCCGCCCATCGCGGCGGTGCGCACGGTGTTGTGGCCGATGAGGGTGGTGACGTTGACCGAGACGCCGTTGGTCTCGACGTCGCGGTAGAACTTCCCGACGTCCAGCGCCGAGCCGCCGCAGTTGCCGACGACGACGCTGGTCACGCCCATGCGCAGGAAATTCTCCGCCAGCGGCTGCTCGGGCAGTTCATCGGCGTGCGTGTGCACGTCGATGAAGCCCGGCGCCACGATCAGGCCCGTGGCGTCGATTTCCGTGGTCCCCTTCCCCGGCACCGATCCGAGGCGGACGATGCGGCCGCCCTTGACGGCGAGATCGGCGAAATAGGCCGGGTTGCCGGTGCCGTCGACGATACGCCCGTGGCGGATGACGACGTCGTATTCCTGGGCAAAGGAGAAAGCGGGCAGAAGGAGCAACAGCAGCAAGGCTGCGCCGAAAACCTGAGACCTGAGACCTGAAACCTGAGACCCGATCGTCGACCGGGAGTGGATATGCGGATGCAGCCGGGGGAGAAATCGCATGGGCCCAGTCTTCAACGCGCGATGCGTGGTGTCCAGCCCGCCTTGGAATGGAGGGTCCAAGTCCTTTGCCCGAGAGTAGCAGCCGTCGTGAGACGGCTGGTGCCAGCGGTCTGACGACCGCTGCTACTTTTCAATTCCATCTGTCGGAAACAGGAGACACCCAAGGCACTCCGCTGCTGCCTCGAAATGTAGGGCTGCCGCTTGCCGGCGGGCCGTTGTGCGCAGGCGGCTTTCATCCCCGGCCCCGCGGCAAGCGCGGGCCCTACAGGAAAAACCCATATCCTTTGCCCGAGAGTAGCAGCCGTCGTCAGACGGCTGGCGCCAGCGGTCTGACGACCGCTGCTACTTTTCAATTCCATCTGTCGGAAACAGGAGACACCCAGGCACTCGGCTTCTGCCTCGAATTGCAGGGCCGCCGCTTGCCGGCGGGCCGTTGTGCGCACGCGCTTTCGTCCCCGGCCCCGCGGCAAGCGCGGGCCCTACAGGAGGAACCCCAAGTCATTTGCTCGAGAGTAGCAGCCGTCGTCAGACGGCTGGCGCCAGCGGTCTTATAGGAGACACCCAAGGCACTCGGCTTCTGCCTCGAATTGCAGGGCCGCCGCTTGCCGGCGGGCCGTTG
>CAZEUN010000016.1:25443-102150 GCA_964515595.1 uncultured Oleiharenicola sp.
GCACGCGCTTTCGTCCCCGGCCCCGCGGCAAGCGCGGGCCCTACAGGAGGAACCCAAATCCTTTGCCCGAGAGTAGCAGCCGTCGTCAGACGGCTGGCGCGCCAGCGGTCTGACGACCGCTGCTACTTTTCAGGCTTCAGGTTTGAGGTTTCAGGTTTGAGGTCTCAGGTTTTCCAAAAATGAACGGCTACCTCAACGCTGGCGACTGGCTGATCATCGTCGCTTACCTGGGCGGGATCATCGGGCTGGGCGTGTGGTTCGGGCATGACCAGCGCAACACCCGCGACTATTTTCTCGGCAGCCGCAACATCCCGTGGTGGGGCATCGGCCTCTCGATCGTCGCAGCGGAGACGAGCGCACTCACGGTCATCGGCGTTCCCGCCATCGCCTATGGGTCCAACCTGATGTTCATCCAGATGATCGTGGGCTACGTCATCGCCCGCGTGATCCTGGCGATCTTCATGGTGCCGCACTACCTGAAGGGCGAAATCTACTCGCCCTACCAGCTGCTCGAGCAGCACCTCGGCCGCGGGCCGCGCCGCCTGGCCGGCGCCTTCTTCCTCTTTCTCGAAACGCTCGCCGCCGGCGTGCGCGTGTACGTGGCCTGCATTCCCATCCGCCTCATGCTCGGCGAGCGCGTCTGCAGCCTCGGGGGCCTCATGGACCCGATCCTCGGCGCCATCCTGATCTTTGTGTCATTGTCGCTGCTCTACACCTACATCGGCGGCGTGAAGGCCGTCATCTGGACGGACGCCGTGCAATTCGGCCTCTTCCTCGCCGGCGGGCTGTTCGCGCTTTTCTATATTCCCACCCTCGTGGACGGCGGCTGGAGCGCGGCGCTCACCGCGGCAGGGGACGCCGGCAAACTCGCCTGGCTGAACACCCGCTTCACGTTCTCCGCGCCCTTCAACATCTGGATGGGCGTCCTCGGCGGCACCGTGCTCGTGCTTTCCACCCACGGCGCCGAGCAACTCATCGTGCAGCGCGTGCTCGCCTGCGGGACGGTGAGCGACGGGCGGAAGGCGCTCGTGCTGAGCGGCGTCCTGATCTTCCCGCTGTTCCTGATCTTCCTGCTCGTCGGCGCGATGCTCTGGGTGTTCTACCAAGGCCATCCGTTCCAGATCGCCCTGCCCGAGGCGCGGCCGGGCATCAAGTCGAACGACTTCATCTTCCCGATCTTCATGCTCACGGAGGTGCCGCACCTGCTGAAGGGTTTCCTGATCGTGGCGATCCTGTCCGCGGCGATGTCGTCGATCAGTTCCGCCATCACCGCGCTCGCCTCGGTCTCGACGATGGACTTTGTGAAGCCGCTTATGAAGGCGCGCGACGAGGAATACTACCTGCGCTTCAGCAAGTACTCGACGGTCGCATGGGCAGGCGCGCTGGTGTTCACCGCCTGGTTGACGCGCGAAGTGACGTTCGTCCTCAACGCCGCCTTCTCGCTGCGCGGCCTCACGGCCGGCGCGCTGCTGGGGTCCCTGCTCATCGCGCTCTTCTGGCGCCGGCTCGGCGCGCGCGCCGTCATGGCCGGGATGATCGCATCGCTCGTGGTGATGAACCTGATCTACTGGCCGCCCAACATCGCCGCGCTGCAGCCCTGGTGGCAGCGCACCTTCGGCGGCGAAGTCTTCTGGCCGTGGTTTACGCTGATCGGCACGGTGGTGACGCTCGGAGTGGCCTGGGGCGTCGCGGCGCTGTGGCCGCAGGGGCAGGAAAACCTGAGACCTGAAACCTGAGACCTGAAATTTTTGAACGAACCGATCCGGATGTAGTCGAGCGAGAACGCAGAGCATACAAACAATCAAATCGGTCAGGGAATATCTTTGCGCTCTTGCGTTCTCTCGCGGCTAACCTGCCTTGGCCCGATTCAGGTCTCAGGTTTTCCCGCTCGGTCTTACGCCGTGCCCGGCAGTGATCTTCGCCACCGAGATCATCCCGCCATCGAGCTCAAACCCGCCTTCAAACGGATTCGTCGCCATGAACAACGGCGTGTCCAGATCCGCGAACGTGAACCCACCCTGCCCGGCGGCGAAACAGGCGGACGTGGTCATCGCGAGGATCGACTCGACGTTGCCGCCGATCATCAACCCGAGACCCGTGCGCTTCGCGACGGTCGCGATCTCGAGCGCCGTGGCGAGGCCGGCCTTCATCAACTTGATGTTCAGGAATTGCGCCGCCTTCAGGTCGGCGATTTTCTGCGCGTCCGCACCCGAGCAGACGGCTTCGTCCGTCGCCACCGGCCAGCCACTCTCCTCGCCGAGCGCCTTCATGCCGGCGAGGTCGTCCTTCGCGAGCCATTGCTCCAGCAACGCCGGCTTGATGCCGAGGTCGCGCAGGCCGCTCACGAGCGCGGAGGCGTCGCTCCGGGAAACACCGGCATTGCCATCGAGAATCAGCGGCGCGTCCGGCGCCACTTCGTGGATCGCCCGCAGCCGCGCCAGGTCGTAGGCCGCGCCCTTGGGACCGCCGACCTTGACCTTGATCATGCGAATGCGCCGCGCCCGGATCGCCCGGGCATCGGCCGTCGCCTGCTCCGGCGAGCCGGTGGTCACAGTCATGTCGGTTTCGAGCGTCGTGCCGTGTCCGCCGAAAAACCTCCACATCGGCGTGCCGTCGCGACGGTTCAACGCATCGATCAGCGCCATTTCAAACGCACATTGCGCCGAGCCGCACGTCGCCCCGCCGCGGCGGCGAAACTCCTCCGCCAGCGCGCGCCAGTCTTCCACCGATTTTCCAACCAGCCAACCTTGCGCGCCCTTCAACACGGCCAGCGCCTGAGCCTGCGTCTCGCCATTGTACGGCGGCAACGGCGCGGCCTCGCCATAACCGGTGAAGCCGCCGTCGAGTTCGAGCGACACCAGCACATTGTTCGCCATGGCCTGCGCACCGCCGGAGATCCCGAACGGCGTGTGGAGCGGAATATCGAGCGGCTGAAAATCAAAGCGGCGAATCGTGGTGCGGGCGGCCATGGCTTCACTACACGAACCGGCGCCCGGGGGAGCAAGCCCGCCCTGCCCGCGACTTCTTCTCCTTCCGGCTAAGCCGGGCAGCAGGTGCGCGCAATCTTTGGAGGGCCGGTTTCCAACCGGCCATGGTCGGTCAGGAGACTGACCCTCCACGTCCCCCTTCAGGTCTCAGGAGTTTAAAGGTGGAGCGCACGGACAGCGGGTCTGTGCGCTTGCCTTGCAGAAACGCACTGGGGTCTCAGTGCGTTCCACCCGGCGCCACGAAGGCGCCGCGGCCCAGCGGGCGCTGGGCCCTCCACAGCGGCGCCGGCGATCAGGCGTCCCCGAGTTCGCGCATAGGATGCCTTGGTTGCACCGTCGCATCCATTCAGGTCTCAGGTTTCAGGTCTCAGGTTTTCCGCTGCTCATTCAATGAGCAGCGCCCCCGGCCCCCGGAACTGCACCCGCTCCTGCAGCTTCATTCCGCCCGGCACCAGGCGCGCGTCCGGCGCGTGCTTGATCAGCGTTTGCAGCACCACCCGCGCCTCCATCATCGCCAGCGGCGCGCCAAGGCAGAAGTGAATGCCGAAGCCGAAGGAGAGGTGATGGATTTTGGGACGCTGGATATTGAACGACTCCGGGTCGTCGACATTCGCCGGGTCTCGATTCGCCGCCCCGATCACCTGGAAGACCATTTCATTCTCGGCGAACTCCACGCCGGCGAACGTGTGCGCCTTCTTCACGCGGCGGAAATTCCGCTGCTTGGGGGCCTCGTAACGCAGGGTTTCCTCGATCGCCGGGGGAATCAGCGCGGGATTCGCCTTCAGCGCCGCCCATTGCGCCGGATGGGACAGCAATTGATGGACCAGGCTGCCGATCAGGTTGGTCGTGGTTTCGTGGCCGGCCGTGAGGATCGTGTTGCAGGTGGCGAGCAACTCGTCGCGGCTGAAGCCCTGCCCGCCCTCCTCCGCCAGCGCGAGCGCGGTGATCAAGTCCTCCTTCGGCTCCTGGCGCCGCTGGTCGATGAGCCGGTTCATGTACGCGAACATCTCGACCAGGCTCTTCTGCGAAACCATCGCGGGACCGAACGTCGTCTTGCCGGTGCCCTGGAAGCCAAGGATGTCCGACGACCACTGCTTGAACAAATGCCGGTCCTCCACCGGCGCCCCGAGCATCTCGGCGATCAACACGACGGGCAGCGGATGCGCGACGTCATGGACAAAATCAAAACGCCCCTTCTTCACCGCATCGCCAATCATCGTTTCCGCCAGATCGCGGATGCGCGGCTCCAGCGCCGCGACGGTTTTGGGCGTGAACGCCTTTTGCACCAGGGCCCGCATGCGGGTGTGGTCAGGCGGATCGGAGCCGATGACGTCCTTCTGCGCGAAATAATGCCGCAGCGGACACAGGCTCTGGCGCTCATCGTCCGTGAGCCCGGAGAACAGCAGGCCCTGGCGGTTCTCATTCGAGAGATTGTCCTTGTCGCGCAGCGACGCAGCGACGTCCGCGTAGCGGCTGACGACCCACGCGTTCCACGTGTCGCTCCAGAACACCGGCTGCTCCTCGCGCAGGCGCCGGTAGATCGGATAAGGATCGCTCATCATCTGCGGGGACACCAGCAAGGCATCCAGCTTCGGATCGGGGCACGCGTGCTTCGGTTTACGGAACAACATGAAGCCCGAAAACCTGAGACCTGAAACCTGAGACCTGAAGTTTTTTCGCACCCGGGCGCCCACTAATCCGCATCAACGATGAATTTTCATCAGGCCGAGTTTGTTAACCGCGAAGGACGCGAAGAGACGCGAAGGTGAACCAGAATCAGTGGATTGGTCTGCCTTCGCGTTACTTCGCGCCCTTCGCGGTTCAAAAGTTCGGCGCGAATTTCGCGTTCAATAAAAGCGGAAAACTAATCCGAAGTATTTCAGAACCGCGTTTGCCGGTCGCGGTCAGTCAGCACGGGATCACTCCCATTTCCTATGCGTTCCTCTGAAAATTCCGTTTCCGATCAGGACCTGCCCGAACGCCAGCGCGCGTTCGTTGAAAAGCTCCGCAGTCACGACAAACGCGTGAAAGTCTATCGCGAGGGCGCCGGGCTTAAGTTCCACGGGCCCGTCATCGGCGACGGCCCCCTCCCGCCCGCGGAGCCGGCAGTGGCTGACCCCGACGCGACGGACCTGGATTCTTGATCGTCGGTGGAAGGTCGGTTTCCAGACCGACCGTGGCCGGTTGGGAAACCGGCCCTCCAAAACCGCTCACTGACCCGGACCTCTTCAGGTCTCAGGTTTCAGGTCTCAGGTTTTCTCGCCATGAGTTTCGGCTTCAAATGGCCGCAGAGTCGCTCAACATGCGGGCCAGACTCCGCCTTCCATGAAACCCAAGCCAACAGTCCTGTTCATCGACGACGACGCCACCACCCGCAAGGTTTACACCACGGCTTTTGCCATGGCCGGCATCCCCATGCACATCGCCGCGTCCGCCGAGGAAGCGGGCCGGATTCTCGAGGACAAGAAGGTCGATGTGATCGTCACCGACCTCATGATGCCGAATTACGACGGCGTGGACCTGATCCAGTCGGTGCGCGGCACGGACTTCACGAAGCACCTCCCGATCCTCGTCTTTACCTCCGGCGGCAACCCGGAGCTCGTCGAGCAGGCGGCGCTGTCCGGTGCCAACGAGATCCTGCAGAAGCACAACACCCCGCCCGCGAAGCTCATCGCGCAGATCCTGAAGCTGCACGAGGAGGCTCCTGGGAAACCCTGAGACCTGAAACGTGAGACCTGAAAATCTCTCGACGTAACAATTCGGTCGGAGCCGCAAGAGAACGCCAGGAGCACAAAGAACCCACCAGTCCGATTTTTGCGTTCTTTTGCGGCGAACTGCTTCTGCCCGGTTCAGGTCTCAGGTTTCAGGTCTCAGGTTTTCTTTCGCCTTCATGCCTTCTGTCCCTCCTCCCCTCGGCCCCTCGCGCGAAATCATCTGCGCCGATGCGATTGCCTGGATGGAGGCCCGGGGGCGCATCGACGGCGCGTGCGCCATCACCTCCCTGCCCGATGTGTCCGAGCTCGGCAAGACCCTGCCCGTCTGGCGCGAGTGGTTTCTGCATGCCGCCCGCCTCGTGGTCGACTCCGTGCCCGCCGACAGCGCCGCCCTCTTCTTCCAATCCGACATCAAGCGCGACGGCGCGTGGATCGACAAGGGCGCGCTCGTCATCCGCGCCGCCGAGGAGGCTGGCGCGCGGGTGCTGTTTCACAAGATCGTCTGCCGGCGTCCGCCCGGGATGCTCACGCAGGGCCGGCCCGGTTTCACGCATTTGATCGCGGTTTCGCGAAGCATGAAATGCCCCGACACGCTGCCGATGCCCGACATGATCCCCGACGCCGGCCGCAGCCTGTGGGTCCGCGCAATGGGCGTGCGTGCCGCGGCGCACGCCGTGCGCTTCGCCCGGGAGCAGGTCGGCGCGAAACTGATCTTCGATCCGTTCTGCGGTGTCGGCACCATCCCGGCGGTCGCCAACGCGCTCGGCCTCGATGCGCTTGGCGTGGAGCTGGCCAGGAAACGCTGCGAGCAATCGCGCGAGCAAACGGTCAAGCTGGCGGATCTCTAAACGCACTCCTTGGCTCCGGCAAAGAATCCAAGCGGAGGCTCGCATTTCCCTTGGATCGCTTCGCACGGCTCCCGCCGCCGCCGAGCCTAAGGCGGGCAGGCAGGATGACGGTGGCGGAAATGATCCGTCTTTCTCAACCGCGAGCCGGCTACGAATTTATTTTAAATGTTCTAGCTCCCAAACCAGCGCACTGAGGTCAGTGTGCTCCACCTTCAGGACTCAGGTTTTCCAAAACCTACCTATGCTCCTCATAGCTGACCTCGATCTTCGCCTCGAACGCCTGCTTTTTCGCGGCGCCGCGGAAGCGGATGCTGTGCGTGAGTTCATCGTACACCCAGCCGTTCTCCGGATCGGCTTTCACTTCCTGGCCGTCGACCAGCACGCGGATGCTCTTCCTGTAAAGCGTCGCACCGGGACCGATCGGGTCCAGCGCGACCGCCACCGTGTCGGCGATCCGGTCGCCGAGCGCCGCGAGCGGGGCTGAAAAATCGCCTTCAATGTTGAGCACGGTGCCGCCGGTGAGTTCGGCCGCGCGGCGGTGCGAGACGTTCGTGGGCGACACCACGGCGTGCATCTCGATCCGCCCGCGCTTGTTGCCCTTCACGATGATGAACGGACGCAGCACCCAGTACTGGATGTAACTGTCGAGCGTCTGGCGCTGCGCCGGGTTGCGCTTGTTGAATTCGTTCAACAGCTCCGGGAGCCTGCCGTTCTCAATCCACTCCGCCGTGCGGTTTCCCTTCGCATCGGTCTGCCAGGTCGCCATGCGCGTTTCCTCCTCATCCATGAAGAACACCACGATGGTCGTGGCCTCCGGACGCAGCATCGCGTGGAGCTTGTTCGAGTAGTTCGCGACGAAGTTGTACACCGACGTGAAGGCCGTCCGGTTGCTGTCGCCATTCGTGCCGACCTTCACGAGCTCGGCGAAGACGGCGTCGGGCGTCTGCGGCGTGACCCACGGCTGCGGCATCACCGGGAGCGTCACGAGCGTGCCGTTGCTCGCGACCTGCTTGGTGGCCGGCTTCGGGCGCCGCCGGCTGTCGAGCACGGGATTGCCGGCGGGGTCCAGCTCCACGGACTTCACCTTCTTGAAATAGACCTTGTTCGCCTTCCCCTCCTCGGTGTTCACGAAATCGGTCGTCAGGACGCCGATGCGGTAGTCGAGCTGCTTCGCATCGAAAAGCTTCCGGAAACTGCGCAGGTTGTCGGCGATGCGGGCCTGGTGCGGGGCCATCGACGGCGAATTGTTGATCACGAACACCAGGTCGACCTCGCGCACCTTGCTGCGGTCGGCCGTGACCCGCTTGAAATCGCGGATCGGCTCGACGTTGACCACGACAACGTTCTCCACGCCGAGCGCGGCGTTGTTTTCGTCGGAAGTGTAATACGTGAAGCGCTCCTCGCCAATGAACCCGGGACTCGGTGAATACGTGAGCTGGCCCGTGGCGCGATCGAGCCTGGCCGTGCCATGCTTCGGGCCGGCCTTGTCATCCAGGGCGTAGATCACCTTCGCATCGGTGATGCTGGCGCGGTCGGCCTCGGTCATGAACTCCTGGTGATTGGGCACCTTGGCCGTCACCGACGTGTTGGGCCGCGTCGTCAGGGTGACCGGTTGCACGTTCATGGGTCGATCGCGGTCCTTTTTCACCGTGAATTTGTCCAGCTGCAGCGGCGCCAGCGGCGTCACGGTGATCACCACCCTGTTTTTGAAAACCATTCCCGAAGTCTCGTTGCGCACGGTGTAGGCAAACGAGTCCTCACCCACATAATCCGCCCGCGGCTGGTAGGCGAAGTAACCGAGCCGCGAGGTCTTGTTCTTGTAGAAATCGTCCTCGTCCTCGCCGCCGGCCAGCCCCACGCGGCCGTTCTGCGGCTCCGCCGTGATCGTATAGACCAGGTCGCCGCGCGTCTCGCCGCCGAGGATCTCCCTGGCGACGGCGAGTTGGCCGGACACGCCCGTGCCCTGCGCCTCGAGCTGCATGGGCGTCGTGGAAACGACCTCCGTATCGCTGGCGCCGGCCGGCGCCTGGGCGAAGGCCAGAGCCGGCAAGGCAAACAAAAAGCCCAGGATACGAGCCCACGCGGAACGGTGAAGGATAAGGTTCATAGGTGTTAAAACGCCGACGCCTTTAGTCTCTACAGGGAGAGACCGGTTCCGCCAAGTCTTTGGCACAAAAATCTAAAAAACAGGCAACCTCCCCCGGCCACGGCTGACGCGGATCAGCACCGAGGGGAAATCAACACAGAACAAACGGAACACCCGCAATCCGGACGAGAGCCAGTCGACCCAATCATTTCACAGAAGGTAACAGAGCCAGCGAAGAACGACTCCCAGATATTATCCCGGCGCAAAGCCCCCTTGGTGGAGGGCCCAGCTCCCGCTGGGCCGGCGTGCGGACGCGATATCGCCTTCGCGGCCCAGCGGGAGCTGGGGCCTCCACCAGACAAAATAATTGGACCACCAATCCGCGCCAGCACGGCGCCGTCCGATCATGCCGTCGCCAAACCGCGCAGTTTGTCGGGATTGCTGACCCAATACACGGTCTGGATGAGTCCCCCGCGAAAAGCGAAGGCGGCGACGATCGGGCGGCCGTCGACCAAACGAAAGATCGCGCCCACCTTGCCGTTCACGCGCACGATTTCCACCCGCGCGTTCGCCAGGCTCTTCCGCCGGATTCCCATGAACAGGCGCCCGATGAATTCCGCGCTGTAGATCGGCTTGAGCGCGGAGCGCACCTTGCCACCGCCATCCGAGTACATCACGGCGTCCTCCGTCAGCACGGTGAGGAAACTCTTCATGTCGCCGCTCACGCAGGCCTCCAGGAACTCCTGCACGACGCGCTCCGCCTGCTCGGCGGCCGGTTCCTCGCGCAGCTCGCGCCGGCCCAGGTGCCGCTTGGCGCGGCTGAACAGCTGCCGGCAGTTGGCCTCGCTCTTGCCCACGATCTTCGCGATCCCGGCGTAATCGTAGTCAAACGCCTCGCGCAGCATGAACACCGCGCGCTCCAGCGGCGCGAGGTCCTCGAGCAGATGCATGAACGCGAGCCCGAGTGAATCCGCGAGCGCCGCCTGCTGCGCCGGCGCCGCCTGGGCCGCGTCCGCACTCACGAGCGGTTCCGGCAGCCACACGCCCACGTATTCCTCGCGCCGCCGCCGCGCCGAGCGGAGCTGGTCGATGCTCAAGCGCGTGACGGTGGAAATCAGCCACGCCTTTGCCGATTTGATTCCCGTGGCGTCCTGCTTCCGCCAGCGGAGGAACGTCTCCTGCACCATGTCCTCCGCATCCGCCACCCCGCCCAGCATGCGGTAGGCGATGCTGAACAGCAGTGGACGGTGTTCGGTGAAGACGTCGGACATGGGAAGTGAGGCTTATCGAATGCGCGGATTTCTACAGGAGGGAACGAAGGGAACCAAGGTTGGCTTTTCCTTCGTACCCGCGGGTACCTGCTGCAAACCCGGCTTGGTCATCCCCGAAACCGGATCGGCGTGGCGAAGCCCGCGTTGAGGCGGTTCCAGCCGTTGATCGCCACGATCGCGAGCGAGAGTTCCGCGAGCTCCTTGTCCGGGAAGTGCGCATGCACCTCCGCGAACAGCGCATCCTCCACGTGGTGTCCCGCGAGTTTCGTGAGGGCGTCCGTCCAGCGCAACGCCGCCTGCTCCCGCGCCGTATAATGGCCGCGGGCTTCCTGCCAGGCGGCGAGCAGGTAGAGCCGCTCGTCCGTTTCGCCCAGCGCCCGGGCCTCGCGGACGTGCATGTCGATGCAGTAGGCGCAACCGTTGAGGAGGGAGGCGCGGAGCTTCACGAGTTCCAGCAGCGGCTTTTCAAGGGAGGTTTTGTTGGACGCCTGTTGGAAGGCCATCATGGCCTGGAACGAGGCCGGGGCGACCTTGCTGTAGTTGACACGCGGCTGCGCGGCCGGAGCCGGCACCGTTTGGGTGGATGTTTCAATGCTCATACCCATCAAGACGAAATAGCCCCCCGGTTTTGTGACAGCGGCTGCCAACGACAGAGACGGGAAAACCTGAGACCTGAAACCTGAGACCTGAAGTGAAGTGGAGCGGAGGTGGCTGGCCTGGTCAGGCGCGGCGTGGCTCATAAAGTAGCAGCGGTCGTCAGACGGCTGGCGCCAGCCGTCTGACGACGGCGGCTACTTTTGAACGGTCAATCCGTGGATGAAAGCGAGCTTCGTTCGCCGGTTCGAAACGAACACTGAACATTGAAAAATGGACATTGAACATTCTTAGTAGCCCCATGGATCTTCCCAAACTGGACGTCATCGAGGCCCGGGTGCTCGGCTCGTTGATCGAGAAGGAGCTGACCACCCCCGCCTACTATCCCCTTTCCCTCAACGCGCTGGTGAACGCCTGCAACCAGAGCAACAACCGGGATCCGGTGATGGCGCTCGGCGAGCCGGAAGTAAACCGGGCCCTCGACCAGTTGCGGGACAAGAAACTCGCCGTGGTGATTTCCGGTGGCGAGAACAAGGTGCTCAAGTTCAAGCACCGGGCCACGGAATCATGGGAGCTGGCCGGCCCCGAGGTCGCCCTCCTCTGCGTGCTCCTTCTCCGCGGTCCCCAAACGCCGGGCGAACTCCGCGGCCGCACCGAGCGCATGCACGTCTTCGCCGATCCCGCCGATGTGGTCGCCAAGCTGGGCCAGTTGTCCGCCCGCCCCGCCCCCCTCGTCGCCCTGCAGCCGAAGCAGCCCGGCACCAAGGAAGCGCGCTACGTCGAGCTCTTGTCCGGGACCGTGGATTCAAAACCGGCCGAAGCGGCGCCGGTCGTCACGCAGCTCTCCGCCGACACCCGGCGGATGCAGCAACTCGAAGCCGACAATCAGGCCTTTCGCGATGAGTTGGCGAAGCTCCGGGCCGAGTTCGAAGCCTTTAAAAAGAAGTTCGAGTAGCCGCAAAACCGGTTCATGGCTCTCGCACAGCCGCGAAGGCCGAGAAAAAGATCCCCCGATCAGGATTTCTCTGCGGTCTTATTGGAGGGCCCAGCTCCAGCTGGGCCGCGAACGTGATAGCGCGGTCGCGCGCCGGCCCAGCCGGAGCTGGGCCCTCCACCGGAACTGCGAATCACTCACGCATGAGTGGCCCATCAGTGTGACTCAGGATGCGTCTTCAACCCCACCCTCCTCCGTCTCGCACCGGTGTTTTTAACAGGAGCCTTGGTTACCTTCGTTCCCTTCTGTAAGAAATCCGTATTCCCTGATTACTCCCGCAGAATCTGCGCCAGCGCTTTCCCCTTCGCCAATTCGTCGACCAGCTTGTCCAGGTAGCGCAGCTCCCGCATCAGGGGATCCCTGATGTCCTCCACCCGCACGCCGCAGATGACTCCGGTGATCAGTTTCCGCTTGGGATTCATCTTGGGGGCCTTCTTGAAAAACGTCTCGAAGTCCGTCTGCCGCTTCAGGAGCCTGGCCAGCTGCGCCGCGCTGTAGCCCGTGAGCCAGCGAACCACGGCGTCCACCTCCGTTTTCGTGCGGCCCTTCTTTTCCGCCTTGGCGATATAGTAGGGATAAACGTTCGCGACCGGGACCGTGAAGATGCGATGCTTGGTTGCCATGGGTGCTGGCTTGAACCCTTGACTGATCCATGCCCGAGCGCCAGCGCGGACAGATGCAGCAAGGCAAGCCAACCTTGGTTGCCTTCGTTCCCTTTTGTAAGGATTCCGAATCTTCCAAGGTGATTCAGAGAACTAAAGCCCCGGCCATCTGCTCACAGAAGGTAACGGAGGAAACGAAGATGAGCACCCGTCCCGACTGTTCCGGATCATGGCTTGGATTTCTCCCGGACGAGCAGCCTGGCGAGGAACGCTCCCGCCGTGATATCGTAGGCGGAGCAGAACTCCGGCCACCACGGAGGCACGCCACGATTTTCGATCACGTGGGGATGCAAGCAGTCGAACAGCCCGTGGCCGACGAGCGCCACCACCACGAACCAGGGAGTCCGCTTGAATCCAAGCGCCGCCAGCAGGGCAAAGCCCACCCCGACAGCGAACTCGACGGGCACGGCCGCACCACCGCCGATCGCGGCGAAGAGCACGTACAGGAAGGCGATCACCATCATCACCGTGGGATAGAAGGCCCGGTCACGATCGAGCCCGAACCAACGGGCGAACCCACCCACGCCCAGCGCGCCGACGATGCCAATCACGAGGGCCATGGCATCACAGCCACCGTCTAACGCGGGTTGCATAGATCGAATACTCCAGGCTGAAACTCTTCCGCAGCGCCTGCTCCTCCGGCGCGATTTGAAAGCAGTTCAGGTAAAGGATGAAAGCGGGCGCGCTGACCAACGCGATGGGATTGGCCAGCCAGACAAGTTCCCCCAACAGGAGAAACAGGAAGCCCAGGTACATCGGGTTGCGGGTGCGCCGGTAGATGCCGGAAACCACGAGCGTCGTGGCGGCGGCCGGCCGCAGCGGATTGACCGTGGTGCGGGCGCGGCGAAAGGACGCGACACCCAGCAGGCTGCAAGTGACGCCCGCCAGCGCGAACCCCAGCGCCAGCCAGGGCCGCGCGGCAAACTCCAGGTTCAGGCCAGGACAGGCCCGGGCATTGAGCCAGGCGAGACCGCCGGCGAGGACCGTGACTGCGAGCGGAGGAATGCGCAGGTGCAGCTTGGTGTTCATTCTTCCTGAGCCTCCTTCGCGGGGAGTTGCTGCCGATCCATCGGATACTCGAAATTAAGGGCCACCCCGTAGGCGGTGTTCCGTCCGTAAAGACGGCTGATGCCATCGATCGCTTTCGGAAACCACTGCGCCGAGGGAGTGGCGTCGAGCGCGGGCAGCTCGCGATCCATCGAATGGCCGCCGGCGAGCGTATCCGGCACGATCATCAATCCGGAACGCGTGCGCACCGGCTTGGACGATGCGGCCAGCGCGTGAAGCATGCTGCGGCCGGTGCGCGAGTACGCGTCGGCCGTGATGGCCAGGGCGATTTCATCCACGCCCGCCGCCACCGGCAGGCCGATCATCTCGGTGCGATGAAACCAATGGTTGGTGTAGGTCACCGCAGCGTGTGCCTTCAGGTTCACGCCGAGCTTGGGAACGAACGGGGCGGTGCAATGGGCCGCGCTCCAATCGTCCACCCCGAGCTCGTCGGCGAGCTGCCGCGCGCGTTCATGGCCCGCGATCGCCTCCACCAGGGCGAGCGAGCCCGGTAGCGCCGCGCTGATGCCCGCCGTGGAAATGATCCCCTCGTCCGCGGTGTAGCGCACATTGGCAATCCACTCGACCTTCGGAAACAGGCGGCGGCGATTTTTGGCGCTCGCCCAATGTGCGGTTGCCCGGCGTCCGTCCATCAGGCCGGTCCCCGCCACCACGGCGGCGCCATCGCAGATGCTCATGAGCGTGGCCCCCTTCTCCCCCTGCGCCTTCACCCAGGCCAGCAGGGCGGGATCGCTGAACTTCACCACGGCGGGCACGATCACGTAGTCCGCCCCCTCGGGGAAGCGCGCGTCGAACCCCGCGGTCGTGGTGTCCGGCTGGACCCGCAGCGCCGGGCGCATGCGGAGGACGCCGGGTTGCGTCGCCACGGTGATCACCTCCGCGACGCCGGAGCGGACGAGGACGCCATGGGGAATGGCGAAGTCGGTCAATTCGGTGCCGGTGTTTTCGCCCACAATGGCGACGACCGGCCGCGCACGTTCGAACCGGGCGCGATGAACCGGAATCGGCTGGGCGGCGGGCGATAAATCAGGCCCGGGAATTTTCGCCGCCGAAGCGACGGTGAAGGCGACGAGCGCCGCCGCAAAGAGGGGCAGCAGACGCGCGGCCCGGAAGGAGAAGAAGACAGGTTTCATTGTTGGAGATGTCGGCGCATGGGGCGGCGACAGCTCCACTCTAGCGGAAACGTCCGCATTCCGATTGAACGGCCCGGGCGAATTCCTTGAACGATTCCACTGATTATCTTGAACAAACCGGCTATTGCAGGGCTAACTCAAGCCATGGCCGGGCCCTCGAATCCCATTCCCAAAAAACAGGGTTCCGGCGTGCAGGTTTCCGAGACGGTGTGCTGGTATGTCTGGGATGGCGGTTTCCTGGCCATGGGCCGGGCCCGCGGCGTCGTGCCGCCCCACGCGCATCACGCCATCCAGATCGTGCTGGCCCTGGAGGGCGCGATTGCCGTCTGCGGAAGCGACCAGCGCTGGCGGACCGGGCGCGGCATCATGGTCGGGCCCGATATCGAGCACTCCTATGATTCCTGCGATGCCCTCGCGGCGATGCTGTTCGTCGATCCCGAGTCGACGGAAGGCGTCTGCCTCCGGTCGTCACTACGCGGGGAACTCGCCCTGATCCCGGACCAGCGCGTGGCGGCGTGCGCCGGGGAGCTGCGGCGATTCCACGAGCATCCGCTGGAAAGCATTGAGGTGGGCGCACTCATCCGGCATTGCGTGCAAACATTGTCCACCGGCACCCCGCCCGCCCGCCGGCTCGATTCGCGGGTGACCGGGGTGTTGCGGAAAATCCGGGAAGCGGACGACCTCCGCATGTCCTTGGAAACCGCCGCCGCCACGGCGTTCCTTTCTCCCAGCCGGTTCGCACATCTCTTCAAGCAGCAGCTTGGACTGCCCTTCCGGCGCTATCTGCTCTGGCGCAAGCTGACCCGCGCGATGCTGGAGATCGGCCGGGCCGGCACCGTCACCGCCGCCGCCCACGCCGCCGATTTTTCGGACGCCGCCCATCTCACCCGCACCTTCTGCCAGATGTTCGGCATCCCGCCGTCCGTGATGCTGCGCGGCAAGTTCTTCGAGATCCCCTCCCCTTACGCCCCGCTGGACGGCAAGCCGGGATAAAGGTTCAATGTTCGATATTCATGGTTCGAGGCCCAATGGTTCGAACGTTGCACTCGGAACCATGGAAATTGCACGCCGAACATTTCGATGTCGGGAGGAAAGGACGGAGTCAGTGTTGCGATCCGCCATCCGACTGCGCGGGATCGTCGGGCGCTTCCTCGCCCTGTCGTCTGGGTCGAGCCCGGAATGGCCTCATTTGAAATCGCCTGCTCGTGGACTTCGTGACTCTTGTCTGGCCAAAGCCTTGGCGACGGCCGATCGTGTGAGGCATGCTTTGGATTCGAAGCGCTTTGATCGCGACCGTAGCAACCATGGGCCATACGCACGCACAAACCCCACCCCCGCTCCCGACGCCTGACCAAGTCATTCCTCTTTACGCCGGCGTACCGGCTGGCTCGGAAAACTGGCCCTTCGTGGAGCGCACGATTTTCAACACGAACGTCTCCATCGAGTTCACGCAGAATGTCGTCCGACCCACCCTGCTCTACTACGCGCCGGATCCCGCCCGCGCCAACGGCACCGCGGCCATCATCGCCCCGGGTGGCGGTGGCGTGAACCTGTCAATCCGCATCGAGGGCACCGATGTCGCGCAGAAGCTGGCCCGGGCTGGCGTGGCTGCATTCGTTCTAAAGTATCGCCTCGTGGGACATCCCACCGATTCCCCGATGTCCAAGGCGTACGCGAAGGATCAGGATGGAGTCGTCACGGAAGGTCCCCAGAAAGGCCAGAACCTCCGCGTGCTGGCCATTGCCGACGCCGCTCAAGCCATGAAGTGGCTCCGGCAAAATGCCGCGCGCTTTGGCTGCCAGCCCGACCGCATCGGCTTTGTGGGTTTTTCAGCCGGTGGCTACTTGGGTTGCCAACTCGTAAATGGGCCCGCCGAATCGCGCCCGGACTTCATCGCTCCTATCTACGGCCCGGACAAAAATCTGAAACCCGGCCCCGATGCCCCGCCGGCCTTTTTTGCCACCGCCACAGACGACACCTTCACCGTCGACGACACGCTCGCCCTCTTCAAAGCCTGGCAAGCCGCCAAGCGTCCGGCCGAGCTCCACGTCTTCCAATCCGGCGGCCACGGTTTCCTGGCAAAAGGCGGCGGTGGCGACCACGTCCTCGACCGCTTGGAAGAATGGATGGCCGTGAACGGTTGGCTGCGAAAATCGCTTCCGTAGGGATCCGTTTACAGAAGGTAACGGAGGCAACGAAGAAGCGGTGATTCGCCAGTGCTCGACGACAACTTCCGTAAACCCTTCGTTACCTCCGTTACCTTCTGTAAAACACGCCTTTCCCACAGCCTTTCGCACTCTGCGTCCGCGTTAATTTTCAGGTCTCAGGTTTCAGATTTCAGGTCTTCTTGTCCAAGCGGCCCAGGGCCGCCCTGATCGCCTTCAGATAATTCGGGTGCCAGAGCTCGTGCTCCGCGTCGGGCACATCCGTGTAGGTGTGCTGACGGTAGAAGTCGCGAATGGCCTTCGCACGGCGATGCATCTGCGCGTCCTCCTGGCCGCCCACCAGGATATCGGCCGGGGTGTCCGCGTTGCCGGCGCGATAGGAAATCCGCCAGCGTTCCGGCTCGTCGTCATCCTCGAGAAAGAACGGCGAGATCGAGCCGAGGATCAGGTGCCGGGCTTTCAACGCCCCCAGATGCGCGTAGACCGCGCCGAGGGAAAACCCCATCACCACCTTGCCCGCCGTCTGCGCCCCCACTTGGGGGAAGAGAGCGTGCGACTCGAAGTTCGGCTGCCCGCCGTTCCATTCCAGCCGGACAAACTCGGTCGCCCAGCCCGCCGCGTGCACAAACTCGACAAAGGGTTTGAAGCGGCGCTCAGCACCCGGCATCGGCGGAACAAGGGTCAGCAACGGCATGAATACCCGTATGGCCGCGCATCCAAAAACGTCAACCGGCCGCCGGTGGAAAATCGGGAGCAATGCAGCCTGGGATTTTCGCCCCGCATATAGAACGAGCCCCCCTCTATGAAGCCGGAACGATGCAATTGAACCGCGAAGTGCGCGAAGGTTTGCGAAGGTCTACAGGGAAAATTCTGATTTTGCCAGGATCACGAAAAAGTGAGTACGGCAGGACATCACCGAGGATCAGGTCTGACTCGCAATCTTCGCGTTTCTTCGCGTCCTTCGCGGTTTCCACTGAATGGCTCCGGATGAGGGACTTGGCAGCCGTAGGCCCGGCGGAGGCTGCTGACGCTTGCCCGCCGAAGCCTTGGCGAAGGCGGGCCCAGCGCCGGAATGGGCAGGAGCATGTGTAGACGTGAAAGTGATCGTGCGTCCTCAACACACCCCGCCCTTCGGGCAGCAGCCTCCGCCTGGCCTACGGCTCCCAAGTCCCTCCCCAATCATATTTCCGGTTTTCCCCGCGCTCCGTGCCAGAAGCGGGCGATGACCACGCGGTGCTCGAGCACATCGATGCGGTAAACGATTCGGATCGACCGAAAAATTCTCTCCCGAATTTCAGGAGTTTTGAGTTCGGGTACCACGCGACCGGTCTCGGGCATCCGGCCGATTGCCTCGGCCTCCTTCAGGAGCATCGCTCCGAATCGAGCCGCGGCCGAGGGATTGTCGACCGCAATGTATCGGACTATCTCTTCCAAATCGCGCAGCGCGCGTAACGAGAAAACTACCTTGCGGTCCATTCGGCGAGTTTGGCCCTCGCTTCACTTACCGTAAACCCGCCTTCGCGATCGAAGGATTCCAGTCCTTCGCGCACCCCGGCCACGAACTCGATCTCCCGGACAATATCCCGGAGCGATACCTCGTCCGGCAACCGGCGAATAAGGTCGATCGCGAGTTCCTTGCTGCTCATGCGGACAAATTACCCGGCCTCCTTGTCTTGGCAAGCTGCGGTTGCCTCCGCCGATGCGGCAGCCCGGGGTCAGGCCGTGGGGTGCGGGGCGATGGTTCCGGGCTCCGCCGGGATGCGGCCGCGACGGCGCCAGAGGAGCATGAGCAGGAAACCGATGATGGCGCCGCCGAGGTGGGCGAAGTGGGCGACGTTGCCGCCGAAGAGGGAGAAGCCGGTGACGCCCGAAAAGAGGTCCAGGGCGAGCAGGCCGGGGATGAAATATTTCGCCGCGATCGGCACGGGCACGAACATCAGGGCGAGCTTAGCGTTGGGATGGAGAAAACCGAAGGCCACCAGGAGTCCGTAAATCGCGCCGGAGGCACCGAGCATCGGCGTGGCATGGATTTGATAGAGTTCGACGAGCACCGCCCTGGCCGCGGGTTCCATGGCCAGGTGGACCCGGCCGGACGCCAGCATTTGGGCGATGTCGGGCGATGTCAGACCCGCCGCCACCAGGCGCGCATGCAGGCTGTTGAACTCCTGCCAATTGATCCCCGTCTGGACCAGCGCCGCCCCGACGCCGCACAGGAAATAGAAAAGCGCAAAGCGGCCGGAGCCCCACTCCTTCTCCAGGATGCTGCCAAACGAAACCAGCGCGAACATGTTGAAGAAAATATGGCCCACGTCCGCATGCAGGAACATGTAGCTCACCCCCTGCCACAGGCCGAAATGTTCGCTGGTCGGATACCAGAGCGCCGCGGCGGCGATGATTTGCTCGCGCGCGTTGGGCAGCAGGCCCGCAGCAAAAACCACGACGTTGAGGATCAAAAGGACGAGGACTGCCCGAGGCATGCGACTCATGAGGGCTACCGTTACCCTCGAGCGGGTTGAGGTCAACCCACGCCACCTCAGGCCCCAAACCCTGATCGGTTTTATCTCTGATCGCAACCAGCTGGGAGCCTAGAGTCCAGTGTCTGGAGCTCCTCGGCGACCTATCAGCTCTCAGCTTACAGCTCTCAGCTCTAGACTCTCAGCCTCGGGAATTTCTACAGCAGGCAACTAAGCCAACTAAGATTGCGCACCGCTTGGGCGCCTTCGTGACCTTCTGTGAAACACGCCTCGTCCAAAGATTGAAAAAAAGGCGCGCCGGGGATCCGGCGCGCTGGGGCTTCGCTAGTTACTTTTAGGGTCTCAGGAGTGGAATATTACCGGCCGTTGTGGACAGTCGCCGGCATTTGTACCGACAGCACGGGCCCGGGGAGGGTTCTAAAACATAAGCCCCAGTTCGAAGAGATGAGCGACCCGACCCGGCTGGGGTCTCAAACCCAAACGAAAAACCTGAAACCTGAGACCTGAAACCTGAAGGTGGGCGCTTCTGTGTCCTCCTTCGCCGAGGCCACGGAGGACGCAGTCGGCTGATCGCCGATTGAAAGAATTCCCTCTCTCATCGCGGCGACTAGCCGCGCCCCGGAGCCAAATCCGCAGCCGATTAGGCGAAGGGCTCATTCAAAGCGGAGCCGGTAGGCGGAGCATCCGTGGTTAAACCCTCCGGAGTTTGGGGTTTGAATACACTACTCCGTTACGTGCTTCACACACCCCGGTGCTGCGCGCCGCCCCTCTCGAGAGAGGATTTGACTCAGGTTTCAGGTTTCAGCCTCGGCTCGTATCTCATCGCCACCACTCCCGACTTAAATTCCTTCCTTCCCACGAGCTTCAGGTCCACGTGCTTCGAGAGCCCGGCGAACAGAGTCGGCCCATGTCCGGCCAGCCTGGGGTGCACGATGAATTCGTATTCATCGATCAAGCCCAGTTCCGCCAACGCGAGCGGGAGCTTTATGCCGCCCACGTAGAGTCCCCGGCCCGGTTGCCGCTTGAGTTGCTGGACGGCCGTGCCCAAGTCCCCGCGCAGGAACTCGGCGTTCCAATCGACGCGATCCAGGGTGCCCGAGACGACATATTTCTTCGCCGC
Organism: uncultured Oleiharenicola sp.; assembly: GCA_964515595.1. Taxonomy (GTDB): domain Bacteria; phylum Verrucomicrobiota; class Verrucomicrobiia; order Opitutales; family Opitutaceae; genus Lacunisphaera. The sequence continues at coordinate 45,560 of CAZEUN010000016.1, forward strand.
GTGGATCGTCCGGGCAAAGGGCATCATCCAGGGATCCATCCACTCCGGCTTGACGCCCGTCTGTCCCGGCTCCCGGAAGGCCGCCTCCATCATCTGATAGATCACGCGGCCAAACAAAAGGGCATCGGCCCCGGCGATGCTTTCCATCGCATGTCGGTGGGTCTCCACATCCGGAACGCCCGCCTGATGATCGCAGCACCCGTCCAAGGTGACATTGATGGAATAACGCAGAGGTCGCATGGCTTGAGGGGTTCCGTACCCCAACGAACGACGAACGCCCCGCCGGACACGAGCCCGAACTTTCCCCGAGCCTACTCCGGAGAATGTTCAATTTTCATCGGTCAATGTTCGATGTTCATCAGTCCGAACCCAACGAACAATGAACTCTCCGTGGTCAAAAAACCCAACCCCTCTTACAGAAGGAAACAAAGTTAACTAAGCTCGACCCTTCGTTACCTCCGTTAGCTTCTGTAAAATTCAGGGAAAGAAATAGGGTCTGGCATTGTGGGTTGTGGTCCAGAACGCATCAACCGTGCAAGCGGCTGCTTGAGCTCCCTAACACAAGCCACAAAGCCAGACCCCATGGGAATGCTTTGAGTCCCTATGACAGGGGCCATCGCCGCCATCGAACCGCTGCCTCAGCAGGATTCATCGTCAATTCTTAGGAATAACTAACTCCTGCCCCACTTTCAACCGGCCGGTTTTTTGCAAAACCGGATTCACGGCGAGCCATTCTTGCCATTTCGAGGAGTCTCCGAGGAACTTTCGACTAATCTTGGTAAGCGTGTCTCCTTCCCTAACCGTATAAACCGCCTCGCCCTTATCGGTGGTTCCCGGAAAAGAATATGGCGCAGCGGCAACAGACCCCCTGAAATTCAATTCAAATGGATCGTCATCTTTTTTCTGCATGGTCTGGTTTGGCTGATCCGGGGTCGTGAGCGCCCAAAATTTTGGCGGGTTCGCGTTCGGAATCTTTTCCTCCAAGCGGACTTTGTAGGCAGCCAACTGAATCTCGCGTTCCGATAGTTTTTGCTCCGCTTGGAGCTTAGCAATTTGGGTGCGCAGCAACTCCACCTTGATCGCCACATTGTCCCCATTCAGCTTCTCGCTCACCTTGGAGCTTCGTTCGAGTTCCGCCACCAGGCCCATCGCTCGCTCATTCGCAGTCGCTGCCTGCAACAGGCTCGCGGTTGATCTCGAGAAAGTCGTCGCCGGCAGCGCCGCGAATTCCGCCATCAGCAGGTCGGCGTCCGCCCCCAACTGGCTGCCGCGCACGCGTTTGCCGAGCAAGTACTCACCCATCATATCCACGGCAGCCTGTTCCTCGGGTTTCAGCGATTGCTGCTTCTCCCGTCGGTCCTTCAGCGCCTTGGCGAGTTCGCTGGTCGAGCACAGACTGAAGTCCGTCAACTCGCCCCCGCGCTGCTGCTGCAGGATTTCCTTCAGGATATCGCAGGTCGCCGGCAGCTCGGTCTGACAGTTGATGAACAGGAATTGCACCAAATTGGGGCAGCCATCGCGGGCGATCTGCAGCAATTTATAGCGCTCCAAGGCCGTAAGACGCTTGATGCAGGCTCGCAAGCTGCGCAGTTCGGCCTCGGTCAAACTACGGGGTAACCTGTTTTTGAAGAAATCTTCGAGCACCTCCAATCCGGGAGGCGTCGGCAGCTTCCGACAGAGATCGAATACGATCGCCTCCAGCGCGATCGCATCGGAGTCACCATCGATGACGGCGCTCGCTTTCCCGGACTCAACGGGGGCGTAGAGGGACCTTCCGGTTGCCACGCCCAGCAAACCGTCCGGACCGATGACCGGCCCGCCGCTGTTGCCCTCTGCGATCACCATGCTGCTGCGGAAAAATCCTTTGATCTCCATGGCATTGACTTGGGTGATCCTCCCCTCGCGTGCCCGTGCAGGGGGCACTTGGTTGCCGAAACCGATAGTTGTCACTGGCAATTTGCGGACGCGATCTCCCGGGGCCAGACGCAGGTCATCGGCCGGCGTCACCTCCAGGAGATCCAAGTCCTGCAATTTTCGGAGGTCTTCAGGCACTACGGTCAAGGCCGCCCAGTCCGTCGTGTCCTTCCGCTCTTCCCGGAGCAGGGGATCGATGCCATAGGCGATCAGGCGAGCCCGAATAGTTTCGAACCTGGATTCACTAAAATAGTACCGCAGCACAATGGCTTCGTTGAGATCAGACGTGAGCGCCTGACACGCAACATGGCCCGCGGTGAGGAATATGCCGTTTCGCTTATCGACGGCAAAGGCAGTGCCGGCGACCACGTTTGTTCCGACCGAAGCATGCCGCATCAAGGCGAAGATCGCGTACGGCGGATCGTCCTTTTGATCCGCAAGAAGGCGTGCCCCTGAAACAATCAGGGCCACGCCGAACCTTAGAAACGTCGATGCGCAGGCAACCATCGCTCAGTTGCCAAAAACTCCCGCAAACTGATCCGCAGTGAGTTCGAGCGGCTTGAGGTCGATCGGCGGCGGGCTTTTCAGTGTGGAGAGGATCGAGTCCTCCCACCGAATCGCCTGGTAGGCGATGAGGAACTCGCCTTTCACCTCCACCACGACATCCGTATCATTGCTCGCATCGAGTTTCACCGAAAGAGAGGTATCCTTCAGTTTGGCGGAGATCTTCTCCAGTTCCTTCAAGGTGAGCTCGGCGGTCACCTTGCTGCTGGTACTCAACGTGTACTTAAGCTTGTCGGTGCTCACCGCACGAATCAGCACCATCAGGCCTTTGGATTGGTTCTTCGCGATGCGGAAACGGATCACCTGCTCGAAATCAGGTGTCACCTTAGCCCGGAGCTTGTTAAAGGTGACTTCATCGACTTGGTAACGCCGCTGAGTGCCTCCGAATTCGAGGGTGACCTTCAGCACCTGCTTCGCGCTGGCGGTCAGATTGAAGAACGACAGAATCTTCAGGCCAAGGTTCGGCTCGAGCACCTTGTTCTCGGTGATGCGGTCCGGCCCATCCAACACCACCGCTTTTTCGGGACGAAAATCCACGATGCCGATGGCGTTGTAGGCGTTGCTCCAATGAGCAACCGGTATGTCGATACTATCGCCGTCGAAATCCCGTCCGCGAGCCAGCACGGTGCTTGGATAATCGGCGTTGGCGGGATCGGCCTTTTGAAACGGTGCGTACAGGGCGTAGTTGGAGCCGCCCAGGGATTTCACGACCATGGATTTCAGCGAATCCGACGCAAACGCGGCGCCGGCGAGGAACAAAGGCGCGAGCAAGGCTGCGCACAGGGTCCGGTACTGGGTATTTCGTGGTGCATTCATGGAGAAAGCTGCCGGGCATGCAGCCGATGCATCTCACGCCGCAATGAAGCGGTTTACGAAACCTGAGAATTGGGGCCATCGGGTGATGCGGCAAACACGACGCGAGCTGTGGCCCCAGCTTCGGAAGTGGACCGGAGAGTGCGGCATCTATTATCGCTAGCGAGCCGAAATTCCTCGGATTTTATACCAACAGGTAAATTTCGCGAGATGGCGCCAAGTAGCGCATGGCCCCAGCAATAATGCAGATTTTTTTCAAAACCCTGCCGGACCTGTAGGCGCGCCAGTACGACTACGAAATCATCGTTTGTTCGAAGCCCGGTTGGCCCCTCGCGGGCCGCCTCTCGGCTTCATGTCATTTACACAGAATCGAACCCCTCAGGTCTCAGGTTTCTGTCCGCGGTTACCCGCCAAGTCGGGGTATGAAACCCCTCCCACCTGCTGACGGAAGCGATTTGCCAACGACCAGGGCGGGCCGTAGTCTGCCCGACGATGAACCCCGTCGCGGAGCGCAACGACCTGCTCGAGCAGATCTATTGCTTGCCCGTGGTGCTCCGGTTGCGCGCGCCGTGTTCCCTGCTCCACCTCGTGCGGCAAACCGGGTATGACGCGGCCTCGCAGCAAATCACCGTCGAGGCGCTTTGGACGGGAATTGCGGGCCGACGCGGACTGATCGAGGCGTGGCTCCTTTACTCCCGCGAAAAGGACGCCACCTGGGGCTGGTATTTCGAGGGACCCGTGAAAGGCATGTACCGGACCGGAAGCCGCACCCGATCGTTGGAAATGCCGGTCATCACCGCCAACCCCGAGGAGGCCTGCGCCTATTTCATCAAAGCGGAACTGGAAGGCATTCTCGGACGAGAGGCGCTGGCGCGGGTAAGTTGATTGGCGGTCTCGCCGGTGGGAGGGGTTTTATACCCCGACTTGGCGAGTCCTTGTCGGGGTGTGAAACCCCTCCCACTCGGGCGAAGGAGGATGGCGGGGCCACCTTACCTTAAGAAGCGGTCCAGCTGGAGCTGGACCCTCCACTCTCAGATCAACTGGAGGCGCTTACGGGCCTGCACCGCCAGCTCGTTGAACTTCGCGGCCTTCTCCGGCGCGCGATAGTCGGTTCCATAGGTCGGCACGATTTCGGCCATGATGGGGCTGGTAATCAGATGCGGGAAACACTCCTTGATCACCTTGAGCACGATATCCACCGAGACCGACGCACCCGGGCTCGCGCCGAGCAGCGCGGACATGGATTTGTCGGCGCTCGTGAGGACTTCGGTGCCGAAGTGCACGATGCCGGCTTCGCCGTCGGTTTTCTTGATGGCTTGGACGCGGATGCCGCCGTCCTGGAGGCGCCAGTCCTCGGCCTTGGCGTTGGGATAGAAGATGCGCATCACCCGCATGCGGTCGGCCATGCTTTGCGTGCCTTGCTGGACCAGGTATTTGACGAGCGGGAGATTTGTGGCGCCGATCTTGAGCAGCGTCATCAAATTGTGCGGCTTCACCGAGCGCGGGAGGTCCGTCCAACTGCCGGTGCGGTGCAGGAAGCGCGTCGTGAAGGCGCCGAAGGGACCGAACAGGAGCGTCTTCTTGCCGTCGAGGATGCGCGTGTCGAGGTGCGGCACCGCCATCGTGGGCGCCTCAGGCAAATTCTGCCCGTAAACCTTGGCCTGGTGTTTTGAAACAATCTCGGGCTTGTCGCACACCAGCCAGTGCCCGCCGATCGGGAAACCGCCGAGGCCGCGGGCTTCGGGGAGACCGGCCTTTTGCAGGAGCAGGATGCTGCCGCCGCCGGCGCCGACGAAGACGAATTTGGCCGCGATCGTACGCTCTTCTCCGGTTTTGAGATTACGTGTGGTTACGTTCCACGTAGGCCGGTTGGAAACCGGCCCTCCACGGGTGAGATCGACCACCTTGGTGCTGGCGAGGACGCTGCAGCCTTCCTGCTTGCCTAGCCAGGTGAGGAGCTTGCGGGAGACGTTGCCGAAGTTGATGTCGGTCCCGCCGTCCATCTTCGTGGCGGCGATGAGCTGCTTGGGATCGCGGCCCTCGGTGAGCAGCGGGGCCCACGAGCCAATCTTCGCATGGTCGGTGGCCCACTCCATGGACGCGAAGAAGTGATGCGCCTTCATGCCGTCGTAGCGCGACTTCAAAAACTTCACCTGGTCCTCGCCATCGACGAAGCTGATGTGCTGGACCGGATTGATGAACTCCTTGGGGTTGTCGATCATCCCGCTGGCGACCGCGTGGCCCCAGAACTGCAGCGACTGCTCGAACTCCTGGAAGATATCGATGACCTTCTGTACCTTCACCGGGCTGCCGTCGGCGGGCTTCGGCGTGTAGCTGACCTCGCAAATCCCCGCGTGCCCCGTGCCCGCATTGTTCCAGCCATTCGAGCTCTCATAGGCGAGCTCGTCCGCCGCCTCGTAGACCTGGATGCGGAGCGAAGGATCGAGGCGCTTCAACAGCGCGCCGAGATTGGCAGACATCACGCCGCTGCCGATCAGGACGACGTCAGGATTTTCTATGAAAGTATTCATATCGGATTTTACAGAAGGTAACAAAGTTAACGAAGGGTCTAGAAAACAACAGGTCGAGCTTCGTTTCCTCCGTTACCTTCTGTGAGAAATATTTGGGGACTTTGATCAGAACCTTTTACAGGAGATCGCAGAGAACGCAGAGGATTCGGGTTGATGAGAATTTCTCTGCGGTCTCAGCGAACTCCTGTGAAATGGATCGGATCACTGATTTCACAGAAGTTAATCAAGTTAACGAAGGGTTTTAAAACAGGAGATCGATCTTAGTTACCTCCGTTACCTTCTGTGAAAATGCTTGGTGGTTTTGATCAAAACATTGCAGGAGGTCGCAGGGATCGCAGAGGAGATTTAAGTCATGCTTCGGAATTTCCCAGCGCTCTCTGCGTGCTCCTGTAAAACCGTTGGTTACTTCCGCTTGGATTGGACTTGTTTTTCGTAGCGAGCGACATCGCCCAGCCACTTGGCGGCGGGCGGGACGCCGTCGCGTTCGCAGAGTTCGTCCCACACGGCGCCCCAGGGCAAGGCTTTCGCGTTCTCCATCAGCGCGAGGCGCTCGTGGCCGCGGCCGGCGTTCTCGGCTTCCTTCAGCGACGCGGTCGGGTCGAGCAAGCCACACAGGATCGCCTGGCGCGTCGCGCGGGCGCCAATCACATACGCGGCGACGCGGTTGATCGAGGCGTCGAAGAAATCGAGGGCCACATACATGCGGTCCCAGGCGTCGCCACGGGCGATCTCGAGGAAGAGGTTGCGCACGGCGTCGTCGAAGATCACGACGTGATCGCTGTCCCAGCGGATCGGCCGGCTGGTGTGCAACAGCAGCTTCTTGTGGAAAGCAAGGTGCGCCGAGACCTTGTCGGCGACCGACTCCGTCGGATGGTAGTGCCCAAGATCGAGGCAGAGCACGAGGTCGCGGCTCAGCGCGTAGTTGGAATAGAATTCCTGCGAGCCCACGACGTACTCCTCGGAGCCGATGCCGAAGAGCTTCCCCTCGACGGCGTCGACGCAGAGCTTCCGGTTGACGGACTTGTCGGCGAAGATGGTGTCGTAGGAATCGGCGAGGCGCTGGCGCGGCGCCCAGCGGTCGGCGGGTGAATCCTTAGCGCCGTCCGGCACCCAGTGGTTGATCACGGACGGCGTGCCGAGCGTCTTCGCGAAATGCTCCGCGATGCGGCGGCAGGCCTTGGCGTGGCGGATCCAGAACTTGCGCACGGCCGGGTCGGCGCTCGAGAGCGTGAAGCCCGAGTTGGCCATCTCGTGGTTGAAGTAGGTCGGATTGAAATCGAGACCGACGCGGCGCGACTTCGCCCAACCCGCCCAGCGCGCGAAGTGCTCAGGCTCGATCTCGTCGCGGTCGACCGACTTGTTGCCGGTCTCGGCGTAGAACGCGTGGAGGTTCAGGCGCTGCTTGCCGGGCAGGAGTTTCAGCGCGAGGTCGAGGTCGGCGCGCATCTCGTCGCCATTGCGCGCGCGGCCGGGGTAGCCGCCGGTCGCCATGGTGCCGCTGCCGGTGAGGCCTTCCTTGGGCGTCTCGAGGCCGCGGACGTCGTCCGACTGCCAGCAGTGAAGGGAAATGGGAATGCGCAGCGCGTGGCGGATGGCGGCTTCGGTATCGACGCCGTGCGCGGCGTAGGCGGCACGGGCGAGTTTGTAGGCAGGCGAGGACATGGAGGTAAGAAAGAAGAATTAAGAAATCGGACTAAGACGGTTTTACAGGAGGCAACGGAGGTAACGGAGATGATCGGCCACAAAAGGCACAGGAGGCGCAAAAATGAATCCGTATCGGTTATGTGATTTTTGTGCTTTTTGCGGCCATCAATGGCTTGGTCTCTGTTTCCTCTGTTACCTCCTGTAAAAAATCAGGGATTATAGATGGTTGCTTTAATCTGTTGGCTGAAATGCTGACGGAATTCTTTCAGGTTCTTCACGGCTTTCAGGCCGATGAGCTGACTCGCGATGTTGCCGACGGCCGTGCCTTCGAGCGTGAAGGCGTGGACCGGCAGGCCGCTGGCGGTGGCGGTGGCCTGGCAGAGGAGTTTGTTTTTCGAACCGCCGCCGACGATGAGGATGCGCTGGAACTTGCGGCCGGCGAGTTGCTCGAAGTTGCGCACGGCGTCCGCATGCCCCTGCCCCAGCGAGTCGCAGATCAGGCGAACGTAGCCCGCGAGATTCTTCGGGAGCGGGAGCTTGCGCTTCTTGAGCTGGGCGTCGATGGCCGCGCGCATGGACGGCGGGTTGACGAAAGCGGGATCGGTGCAGTCGAGTGTAGGGGCGTCGCTTGACGACGCCCGCGGGCGTCCGCGAGGGACGCCCCTACCCAAGGCCCCGGACGCCTTGATCAACTTCGCCCACTCCCGGTCGTTCTTCGGCTTGGCGGCGAAGTCTTTGAGGGTCTGCTCGATCAGCCAGAGGCCGATCACATTCGTGAGCGGACGATAACGTCCGTCGCCGATGCGCTCGTTCGAGATGCGGGCGGCGAGGGCTTCGTTGCCCAGGACCGGCGTGTCGCTTTCGAAGCCGACCAGGGACCAGGTACCGGAGCTGATGTAGAGATCGCCGCCGGCGGGATTCGCGGGCATGGCGTCGTAGGCGGCGGCGGTGTCGTGGCCCGGGACGGCGACGACCTTCACGCCCTTCAACTCGGGCAGGCCGGTGACGGGGCCGAGCACGGTGTTGGCCAGGATCGGCGTCGAGAACCAATTCGCCGGGATGTGGAAATGGTCGAGCGTGGCGCGCGACCAGTCCTTGCCATGCACGTCGAGCAACTGCGTCGTGCTCGCGAAGGAGATCTCGTTCTCCATGCGGCCCGAGAGCAGGTAGTTGAAATAATCCGGCAGGAAGAGGCAGCGCGTGGCGAGATCGGTCACGGAGGGACAACTCGCAACCGTCTCCGCCAGCTGGAGACTGGAGTTGTAGAAGACGTTGGGGATGCCCGTGGCGGCGTAGATGCGCTCGAGCGCCGCGCGGGTGTTGGCGAGCTTCTGCAGGCCGGCCTGCGTGCGCGAGTCGCGGTACGCATGCGTCGGGAAGACGAGGCGGCCCGCGTCGTTGAGCAACACGTGGTCGACGCCCCAGGTGTCCACGCCCACGGACGCGAGCGCCGGGAACCGGCGTTTCGCCTCGCGCAGGCCGGTGGAGATCTCCGTCCAGAGGCCGGCGATGTCCCAGTAGTCATGTCTGCCGATGGATTTGAAACCGTTCGGGAAGCGGTGGACCTCGGTGAGGGAAAGTCTGGATGTAAAATCCCTCCCACCGGATTTCCAAGTGCCGACGATGACGCGGCCGCTGGTCGCACCCAAATCTACGGCGGCACAATGAATGGTTTTAGAGGCCATACAAATTCATCTCACAGAAGGTAACTAAGGAAACTAAGGTTTGGAGAGCCCGATGCTTCGTTAACTTCGTTACCTTCTGCAAAACAGTTTGGGGTTAGCGGAGGAACGCCTCATGCAGGCCGCCGTCGACCGTGATGATCTGGCCGGTGGTTTTGCTGAGGCGCTGGCTCACGAGGAGGAAGTAGGCCTCGGCCTGGTCGGCCGGGGTGATCGGGGCCTTGGTCAGCGTGCGGTCGGCGTAGAATTGCGCGAGCTTCGTGACCAGCGACTCCGTCGCCTCGTCGTCCTTGTACGGAATGTTGTACTTCGCGAGCGAGCCGATGACGCGGTCGCGCGGGAACATCGCGCTCCCCTGCACCACCGTGGCCGGGGCGACGCCGTTGACGCGGACCAGCGGCGCCAGCTCGATGGCGAGCTCGCGCACGAGGTGGTTGGCGGCGGCCTTGGAGGTGTCGTAGGCGAGCGAACCCTTCTTCGCGACGGCGGCGTTGGCCGAGGTCGTGAGGACGAGGTTGCCGCGCAAGCCCTGTTCCTTCCAGGTCTTGAACGCCTCGTCGCCGACGATGTAGCTGCCGGTGACGTTGACGCCGAAGGTGAAGGCCCACTTGTCGTCGGGGATGTGGCCGGTGGTATCGCTCGGCCAGAAGACGCCGGCGGTGACGCAGATGGAATCGAAGCCGCCGTAAGCCAGCGCGACCTGGTCGAGCATGGCGCGGACGCTCGCGCGATCGGTGATGTTGCAAGCGAGGCCGACGGCCGGGCCGCAGCTGGAAATGCCCGTGCCGGCAACGCCAATGCCCTGGCCGAGCTTCTTCGTGATCTCGTCGGCGGTGGCTTGGGCCGTCTCGAGCTTCATGTCGACGCTGACGATGTGCGCGCCGTCCTTCACGAGGCGGTGCGCAGTTTCCTTGCCGATGCCGGAGCCGGCGCCGACGACGATGATCACCTGGCGGGCGAGCTCCTTCTCAGCCGGCATGCGCTTGAGCTTCGCCTCCTCGAGCAACCAATACTCGATGTCGAACGCCTCCTGCTGCGGCAGGGCGATGTACTTGTCGATCGCCTCGGCGCCGCGCATGACCTCGACGGCGCAGTTGTAGAATTCCGCGGTGACGCGGCTCTCGGACTTGTCCTTGCCCCACGCGACCATGCCGACGCCCGGGATGAGCACGACGGTCGGGTTCGGATCGCGCATCGCCGGCGAGTTCGGGTGCTTGCACTTGTTATAGTACGACGCGTAGTCCTTGCGGTAAGCCTCGAGGCCGGCGGCGAGCTTCTTCTTGAGCGCGGCGGTGTCCTCGGCCTGCGGGTTCCAGTCGACGTAGAGCGGCTTGATCTTGGTGCGCAGGAAATGGTCGGGGCAGCTCGTGCCGAGTTCGGCGAGACGGGCGGCGTCCTGGGAGTTCACGAAGCGCAGGATCTTCTCGTCGTCCTGCACGGTGCCGATGAAGCGCTTCTGCTGGGAAACCTGTCCGCGCAGCCACGGCAGGATCGCGGCGAACACCTCGTTGCGCTTCGCGGCGTCGAGGGTCGAGTACTTCGCGCCGCCGAAGGCCTTGGCGTCGCCGCCCTTCGCCTGGTATTTCGATTCGATGTAGGCCGCGGCCTTCTCGATGAGATTCAGCGTGAGCGTGTAGCAGGCCTTCTCGTCGTGGTCCCACGAGATGAAGCCGTGCTGGCCCATCATGATGGCCTGCGTCTTCGGGTTCTTCTTCGCGATCTCCTGCATGGCGAGGCCGAGTTCGAAGCCCGGGCGCATCCATGGCACGTAGGCCATTTCGCCGCCGAAGATCTCCTTCGTGAGCTTCTCGCAATTCTGCGAGGCCGCGATGGCGATGATCGCGTTCGGATGCATGTGGTCGACGTGCTTGCCCGGCAGGAAGGAGTGCAGCGGGGTGTCGATCGACGAGGCGCGCGGGTTCAGGTTGAACGTGGCGTGCGTGTACATGCCGACCATGTCGTCCTCGGCCGGCGCCTTGAGGCCCTTGTCGGTGCGGGCGGCGTAGAGCTTCTGGAAATCGAGCAGCTTCTGCTGGTAGAGCGACGAGAAGTTCTCGCGCGTGCTGGTGCGGAGGTCGCCGCCCGAACCCTTGACCCAGAGGACCTCGGTCGGCTGGCCCGTGAGCGGGTCCTTCTCGGTGAGCTTCGACGACGTGTTGCCGCCGCCGGTGTTGGTGATGCGCTGGTCGCTGCCGAGCAGGTTCGAGCGGTAGATGAGGCGGCCGACGGGATCGAGCGACGCGGCCTTGGCGTCGTCCCAGCCGAAGTTGACGAATTTGTAGGAGCTCATGGTAGGAAAAAGGAGGAAGGTTTTTGAACCACGGATTTCACGGATAACACGGATTCGATCCAAGGCAGGCACCACTCATGCACACTGATCGGGCACTCATAAAACCTGAGTAGATCGCTTTCATCCGTGATATCCGTGTAATCCGTGGTCAAGAGGGTTGGTGTTTTAAGTTGGGAGTTTGAAAGAACAAACCTGAGATCTGAAATGATTTTACAGAAGGTAACGGAGGGAACGAAGGTTCGGAGCTGAGTTGGCTTTGTTTCCTTCTGTAAGAATGCTTGGCGATCGGGAGTTGAACGTTGAGAGACTGAAACCGGATTTTTTAACAGGAGGTAACGGAGGAAACGGAGTGATCTATTCTGAAGTCACGAATCCATTTCATCGTATTCTGGATTCCGAATTTCTCAGTGACCTCTGTTTTCTCCTGTAATAATGTTTGGGTTGGGTGGGACGTTCCATCAGAGCCCCAGCGCCTTCTGTCGGTAGTGTTCGTCCGGGCGGCCCGCGATGCGGGCGGCCTGGGCGGACGTGAGGAAGCGCGCGCCGCCGAGCGTGACGGCGCCGGTGAAGATTTCCGCGGCCTTGGCGACCATCAGCGTCGCGGCCAGCACGGCCTCGGGCGTCGCGCCGAGCGCGATGACGCCGTGGTTCTCGAGCAGGATGATGCGCGGCGGACGGGCGACGCGCTTGATGTAAGCCTTCACGGCGGCGCGGATGCCCTGCGCGAGCTTCAGGCCGGGGTCGATGTACGGCACGAGCACGAACTCGGCGCCGCAGCACACGATCTCGTCGGGGCAACCGCGCTTGGTGGCGAACGCCTTCGCGTGCCTCGTGCAAAGAATCTTGTTCACCTCGACCGCGTGCGTGTGGCCGACGAAGTTCACGCCCGGCAGCGTGAGCAGCCACGCATGGAACATCGCCTCGACGGACGGCTTGCGGGAATTCGGATCAACGCGCGCGGCGAACAGCGCCTCGTCGATGGCGGCGTCGGCCATCGCCTTGCGGTCGAGGAGCGGGAGCAGCGCATCGAAACGGCAGAGGGCCGTGCCCTGTTCGGTGAGCGCACCCAGGTTCGAGCCGCTGGCCTTGACGACGAACGTGTCGGCCGACACGCGGGCCGACGTGTTCCCCTCCCCCAGGATGGCCAGCTTGCGCTCCTCGCGCCCCAGCTGGTGCGAGAGATCGAGCATCTTGCGAAGGGTTTCGACGGGAAGAGGGAGGTTCATGACTGAGTTGATCGTGCGATTGTGGGTGGGAGGGGTTTCATACCCCGACCTGCATACGTGCATCCTTTGTCGGGGTGTAAAACCCCTCCCACCGAAAACCGGATGAAGTAAGCTGGCTTGAATTCATGTTCATGCGCGCAGCAGTTTCCCCGGCGGCAGCTCGACGTTGTTTTCCGCCAGCGCCTTGGCGGAGGCGTCGGTGACCAGCGCGGAAACCTGGGCCCACGACGCGGCGCGGTGCGGCGTGGCGCGGCCGAGCTTGGTGGCGTCGAGGCAGAAAAAGATCCGCGCGGCGTGCGGGAGCACGGCCTGCTGGAAATTGGCAATGTGGTCGTGGGAGTTCGTGATGCCGGCGGCATCCATCCCCTCACCCGCCAGGAACGCCGCGTCGAACTTCCAGTCGGACAGCGCCTCGACCGCCCGGGCGCCCATCAGCGCCGCCTGCCGGCTGAGGAACATGCCGCCGAGAACGTGCAGCTCGAGCCCCGCCACGCCCCCGAGCACGGTCGCGGCGGCGAGGCTGTTGGTGACGACGACCAGGCCGGCGAAGTCGCGGCGCCGGGCCAGCTCGCGGGCGACGGCCTGGATGGTCGTGCCGGCGTCGAGGAAGATTGTGCCCGTGCGCGGGATCTGCGCCACGGCCTTGCGGGCGATGCGGGACTTCGCCGAGCGCGCGCGGCCGGAGCGCACGTCGACCGAATCGAACGCGCTGTTGTAGTCCGCCAGCGCGCCGCCGTAGGTGCGGGTGATGTGCCCGTCCGCTTCGACCGCCGCGAGATCGCGGCGCGCCGTGGCCTCGGACACCCCCAGCCGCTTGCAAATCTCGTTCACCGGCAGGAATCCGTCGCGCCGGATCAGGCTGCGGAGTTCCTCGCGACGGAGGTCAACGATGTGCTGGGGCACGCGCATGGAGGGAGAGTGAGCAAATTTATATGATTGGGGTCAATCATATAAATACCGACGCCAAGGCGACACACCCCGGCCTGCGGCCACCCCTCTCGAGAGGGGATCTTCGCCAACGCGTAGTGAGATCCCCTCTTGAGCCGGAACCATTCAGTAGAAACCGCGAAGGACGCGAAGAAACGCGAAGATCGCGAGTCAGGCCTGCTCCTCGGTGATGCCTTGCCGTACCCGCTCTTTCGTGATCCCGGGCAAAATCTGAATTTTACCGGTAGCCCTTCGCGGACCTTCGCGCCCTTCGCGGTTCAATGACATCGCTCCGGCTTGAGAGAGGTGGCGCGCAGCGACGGGGGGTGTAAGGCGTGGTCGTCCAACTTATCTTCAGCGCATGCTCCCTCCCGACACACCCCGCCCTTGCGGGCACTCCTCCTCATGGAGGGGACCCCAACCAGGAAGCCTCGTCGCTCAATTCCTCAACTGCACGTCCCATATCTTTGAGCGCTTCGCGGTGCCGTCGGGGCCGGTGACTTCCAGGACGACCACATATGGGGCGGGTTTGGTGTAGATGTGTTGCGGGTGTTGCTCGGTCGAGGTCGTGCCGTCGCCGAAATCCCATTTCCAAGCGGTCACGTTGCCGATCGACTCGTCCTTGAAGGCCACGAGGCGGCGGTCCATGTCCACCACCGACCACGACCATTGCGCCGCGAGCTTCGGGCGCAGCGCGGGCTCCACCGGCATCAGCCGGAATGCGCACAGCTCGGAGGCATGCCCAAACGCCTGGCGCTTCGGCGAGAGCATCCAGAATCCGCGCGGCGTCTTCCCGTCGTAATCCATCACGATCCACGAGAGCCCGATGACCTTGTTTTCCGTCAGCACCGACTCCACGGCGCGTTGCGGGCCCTCGGCGCCGGCGTAGTCGAAGGGCGTGATCCAAAATTCGAGGACGTACTTCCCGGACTCGCCGTGCTTGAAGCTGAACGACTGCGCGGAATTCGCCCACGGGAATTCCTTCACCCACGTGCCCGCGCCCCAAGCCATGGCCCAGTCCTTGTCCACGGCCGGCGTCATGATGTGGTAGTTCTGCGCGTGCACGCCATGCGTCGCCCATTTGAAATCGCTGTCGGGGATGCGCGGGTCCGCGGCCGCCGCGACGCCGACGTGCTCGGACGTCCAGAAGCGCGGCTGCTCCCGTCCGATGAATGGCCCGCCCGACGCGTCGCCATCCACCATCAGCTCAAAGGTGTCGTTGCGCAGCCCCGGTTCCGCGAAGTCCCAGAAATCGTCCTCGGCCTCATAGAGAAAATAGAGCCGGTTCAGCCCCTTGACCCAGCCCACCTTCACGCGCACCGCCAGGGATTTTTCGCCCGCCGCCGGTGGCGTCTTGGAATCGTTCGTGAGCTGGTCCTTCCCGATCACGTAGCTCTCGGGCACCATCGCCCAGTCGGCAGTGTCGCCGTCAATGCGCGGGATTTTGTCAGTCGGGAATTGGAAGACCTGGTAGGTGGTGTCGGGTTTCTCGAGGGCGCGAACGGAGGAAGCGACCAACAGAGCCATGACGAGCGTCCGCACGCACTTCCCGAGCAGCGTGGGAGGGGTTTTATACCCCGACGGGATTGACGCCGCGTTCGCAGTCGGGGTGTAAAACCCCTCCCACTCACGGGCAGTCGAAATCTTCGGGGCCTTCATTTCAAAACCGCGACGGCGAGGGCGCGAACTGCACCGAGCTGTCGTTGATGTTCGCGCCGGCGCCCTTGCCCTGGCGGAGCGTCAGCACCTCCGCGCCCGCGAGGAGCACGGGGCCGTAGCCGTGGGCGGCGAACGGGCTGACCGGACGGGAATAATAAAACATCGGGTCGAACGCCATGCCGGTGCCGACGCAGGTGTTCTCCACCTGGCCCTGCTCGTTGACCTGTTTTGCAATCGCGTTCCAGCCGAGCGAGACCATCGGACCGTACGCGAGCGGATCGAGCCAGCCGCGGTTGATGCCGCGGGCGATCGAGTACACGAACATCGCGGAGGCGGACGTCTCGAGGTAGGAATCGTTGCGGTCGAGCAACTGGTGCCAGAGGCCCGTCCGGCCCTGCACGGCCGCGAGGCCGGCGGCGTGCGCGCGGTATTGCGCGAGCACGGCGGCGCGGCCGGGATGATTCTCCGGCAGCACGGACAGCAACTCGGCCATCGAGACGATCGCCCAACCGTTGGCCCGGCCCCAATGGAAGGCGGGATGCGGATCCATCGACTCGACCCAGCCGTGCCGGTAGAGATTCTTTTCCTTCACGTACATCCGCTCGGAGAACTGCAGGATCTGCTTCACCGCGTCGTCGAAGTATTTCTGCTCGCCCGTCAGCGCCCCCATCTGCGCCAGCGCCGGCACGCTCATATAAAGATCGTCGAG
Organism: uncultured Oleiharenicola sp.; assembly: GCA_964515595.1. Lineage (GTDB taxonomy): Bacteria > Verrucomicrobiota > Verrucomicrobiia > Opitutales > Opitutaceae > Lacunisphaera. Next base: position 61,519 of record CAZEUN010000016.1, read on the forward strand.
CCAGAGCGAATTGTGGAGCGGCCGGTTGCGGGCCAGCGTGCCATCGGCGAGCCGATGCTGGCCGGTGGAAATCCACTTCATATAGTTGTCGATCCACGGCCGGAGGGCGGCCGGCTCCACGCCGGCGCGCGCGGCCTTGATGAAGGCGACGCACATCGAGCCGGAGTCATCGAGGCTGCGCGGCTCGAGCACGGGCCGCAGCGCCAGGGCCCGCTGAGGGCCGGCCGCGTCGGCTGGCGGCGGCGGCAGGGTTTTTAAATGCGCGGCGACCGTGGCAATCGCGTGCAGACGTGACGCAGCGTACTCCCTATAGCGGGCATCGCCGGTCGCCTCGGCGGCGAGCAGCATGCCGGAATAGGTCACGCCCCATTCGTAGCTCGTGATCAGGAAGTCCGTGCGATCGAAGGCGACGTTGCCCGAAAGCTGCGTGAGATCGGTGACGGGCTCGCGCGTGTTGCGATCGACGATTTTCACGACCTTGATCGGGCTGGCGGCATCGAGGTAACCGGCGATGCGGCTCAAGACGGCCTTGATCTCGTCCGGCGTCGCCGGTGCGTAAGGCGTCGGGTAAGCCGGTGCGACACGCCCGGCAAAAATCTGCTGGGCCTGCGCGGCGGACACCGAGGTCGGCGGAACGTGCGGCAGGGGCGCCGGCTCCGGGGTGGCCGCCGGCGACGTCTGGCCCGGCAGCGTGACGGCGCCGATCGCGGCAATCAGGGAAAGAAGGGGGTAACGCATCATGACAAACAAGAGTGAGGGTGAGTAACTCAACGCGGGGCTGCGGCCACGACCGCGATCGGATCCTTTTCCGCCGCGGCAATGAGCTGTTTCAGGTCGGCCTTGAATCGTTTCCGGTAGGCGTCGGCGAAAGTCTGGGCCGTCACTTTTTTTCGCGGCGTCCGCGCGACATCGGCCCAGAGCTGTCCGAGCGCGGCGTCGCCATGCCGCGCGGCCAGTTGGAACATCACGCGGGTGGCGAAGGCATAATGCGCGCGGGTGAGGTCGGTCTCGGTTTCGCCCGCCTTCTCCTGCTCGACCGCGGTCCAGCGCAGGAGGTTGATCTTCGGCTGCTCGGCGGCATGCAGCCGGAGTTGGGCGTCCAGGTCGTACACCCGCTGGGCAAAATCCGCGGCGATCAGGTCACGCGTCACGCGCCAGGCGACATAATTGGCGGTGCCGTCACAGAGCCACCGCCGGTCCGGGCTGCGAATCACCTTTTCGATCAAGCCGGTTTCCGCCGTTTCATGCAGGATGATATTCACCATGCGGGGATCGCGGTAGGTGGCCGCCAGGTTGACCAGCGCCTCCCGGGCCGCGGCCAGCTGTCGCGGCAGAAAATCAAAGGCCGCTTCCGTGGGCGCCGTGGAGGCGTCGCCCCGGTAGATGACCGGAAAGATAATCTCGGGAGCGGCCGTCGCTGCGTCCGGCTCTCCGGCCTTCTTCTCCTTCCGGGCCTCCTTCGGCTTCCCGCCCAACGTGACCGAGGCGCTGAAATGGTCCTCACTGATGTCCAGCCGGTGTTTCAGGCGCTGCGCTTCGATTTGATCATAGATCGCCTTGATGCGTTCACCGACGGCCGCGGACGCGGAGTTGTCCTTGAATTTGAATTCAAATTTGCCGCCGCCGGTCGCCGCATCGTAAGTCATGCCCTCGATGCGGGCGCCTTGCCGCAACCGGCCGACCAGGTCGTCCCGCTGCCAGATCGCCAGATGGCGGATGGTCACGGTGCCGGGCAGCAGTTCAGAGGCATTCCCCGCCAGTTCCGACGTGACCTCGTAGTAACCGAGAAAGGTATCATAGACCTCGCCTTGCAATTTCGTCGGCTGGTCGAAACCGACCTGGCGGGCGATCGCAGCGAGCAGCGCAGCCCGGCGCTCCCGCAAATCGCGGGCGGAGCCAGGTGTCGCCCGGGCCGGAGCAGGTGCCGCGGCGGCGGCCGGCACCGCGACCGGTTCCGCGGCGGCCATCTTGCGCATCTGGGCGAAAGCCATGTCCACCCACGCTTCCTGTCCCGGCGAATATTCCACGGTCATGCCCTCGCGGGTCGCGAGGAGACGGTCGGGCCGGTCAGGATGCGCCACCGGGTCCGCGCGGAGCGCCGCCAGGCTGGCCAGGGCCAGGAGCCAACCCAGATGACGGCCGAAACTTTTCATGGCGTGGGCGTGACCGGGGCAAATTTGAGCGTGAAGCGCGCGAGAAAGAGGACCAATCCAGGAAAACGCGCGAGGGACAGCATCGGCGCGCGAGGTCAGGGCTTGACCGCCGTCAGCAAACCGCGGCCACGCAGCCATTCGGCCGCGCGCGCCGGCCAGTCGGAGGCGGTGCCGAAATCGGGCTTCATGCCCATGCCGTGCGAGCCGTGTTCGAAGAGATACATCTCGGCCGGCACCTTCGCCTTCGTGAGCGCCTGGTAGAAGAGGATGCTGTTTTCGACCGGGACCGCCTGGTCCTCCTGCGTGTGGATCAACAGCGTCGGCGGCGTGGCGGCCGTCACCTGCTTATCAAGCGAGGCGAGCGTGAGGAGTTCCGGCGTGGGTTTTTCCCCGAGGAGGTTCCGGCGCGAACCGGCGTGGGCGGCGGGATCATCCATCGTGATCACCGGATACATGAGGATGAGGAAGTCAGGCCGCGCGCTGGTGGCGTCAAGCGGTGCGCCGGTGCGGCCGGCCGGATGATCGAAGAGCGTGCCGGCGCTGGCCGCGAGGTGGCCGCCGGCGGAGCTGCCCATGACGCCGATGCGGGCCGGGTCGATTTTGAATTCGCGCGCCCGGGAGCGGACGATCCGCACGGCACGCAACACATCCTGCAGCGGCGCGGGGTGACCGAACTCCGCCAGGCGGTATTTCAAAACGAAGCTGGTGACCCCGAGCGAGCTGAGCCAGTGGGCAAACTGGACGCCTTCGCGGGCATTCGAAACGAAGCCGTAGCCGCCGCCGGGGGCGACAATGACCGCGGTGCCGTTGGGCCGGTCGACGGCCGGGGCGTAGACGGTGAGCGTGGGCTCGGAAACGTTGCTGATGCGCCCGCCCTCGCCGACGCGCTCGGGGCCGATGTCCTTCGCCCCCGGGACGCCCTCGGGCCAGAGCGGGATGACAACAGGCGAAGCGGCGGCGGCGATTTCGACGAAAGCGGTCATGAGGAGAGGCAGGAGGATTTTTTTCATCGCGGGGTTGGGATGGTTACGACAAGTCGGGGCATAAAGCCCCCTCCCATATTCAGGCAACCGTTGCGGAGGACGGCGTGAGATCGAGCCTAAACGAGCTCGCTGAGACGCTTGGCTTCGGGGCGGAGGGGGACGAGGTCGTTGAGATTAACGGGCTGATTGCGCTTGATGGATTCGACGCCGGCGATGCCGACGAGGATCGACGCCGCGCCCTGTTCGTGACCCGCAAAGCGACCCCAGGGGTCCGTCGCCGGCGCATCGGGCGCATAAAACGAATGGTTGAGAATGTCGTCCGCGCCGCCGTGCGCGCCGATGGCGGGCGGCATCGGCACGAGGTAGCCGGTTTGGAAATGCGGGTAGACCTTGATCCATTCGCCCTCGGCCTCCGAGCCGGGCCGCTCCTCGATGCGAAAATCCTTCGGGCGGACGGCCCGGTTCATGTGCGAGCCGATGAACTCCTGGTACTCGATGCGGCCGCGGTCGCCGTTGAACGTCACGCGCACGCCCTCGCGCGGCGAGTAGCACACCAGCGAATACGTGAGCAGCTCGCCGGTGCGGTAGCGGACGTTGAGCGACACCTGGTCATGGATGTCGATGCCGTCACGAAACACATTCCGGTCGCGGATGTAGCCCGAATCGGCCTCGCCCGCGCGGTAGAGTCCGCGGAACGATTCGCTCTCGTCGAGATCGAGCCGGAACGGGTCGTTCTTCGCCGCGGGCTCGCCGGTGTAGCGCGGGTATTTCGTGAGCGCGCCGTCGCCCCGCGCCTCGGCGTTCTGGCGTCCGTAGAACACGAGGTCGCCATACGCGAAAACCTGCGCCGGGATGGCGTCGATCCACCAGTTGACCAGGTCGAAATGATGCGTGCTCTTGTGCACGAGCAGCGTGCCGGATTCCGCGGCCGAGGCGTGCCAGCGGCGGAAGTAATCGGCGCCGTGGTTGGTATCGAGCAGGTACTCGAGGTTGACGGACCGCACGCGGCCGATGGTGCCGTTGGCGATGAGTTCCTTGACCTTGGTGCGAAACGGCGCCCACCGGTAATTGAAGGCCACGCGCACCTGGCGGCCGCTGGCGCGCTGGGCGTCGAGGATCGCGCGGCACTTGGCGGCGTCCGTCGTCATCGGTTTCTCGGTGATGACGTCGCAGCCCGCCTGCAGCGCGCGCACGATGTAGTCGTGATGCGTGCTGTCCTTCGTGCACACGAACACGGTGTCGGGCTTTTCCGTCCGCAACATCTCGTCGAACCGGTCCGCCGGGTAGGCGGGCACGGCGTGGTAGCCGAGTTCGCCGGCGAGGAGACGGTTGTAGTAGGCCATCCGGGCCGGGCTGAGGTCGCAGAGGGCGACGATTTCATTGGCCGCGCGGTAGGTGGTCGCGACGGGCTCGATGAAACTCAGGGCGCGGCCGCCGGTGCCGACGAAAGCGATGCGTTTCTTCATGGGGGGCAGCTCGCGAAACTGCGGCATCCCGCCACGCGGGGCAAGGCCGGGGACGGAAATGATTTCTGACCGTCATATTTTTTAGAAACGAGCTGCATTTTGCCCGCAGGTGCGCTAACTCCCCTGCCCTACCTCCAATGATTCGCAAAGCCTTCCTCATGCAGGTCAACGCCGGGGCCGAGCAGGAATACGCCCGCCGCCACCAGCCGATCTGGGACGACCTCGCCGCCACCCTGAAGGCCCATGGCGTGCACAACTACTCCCTCTTCCTCGAGCCGGCCACCCGCCAGTTGTTCGGTTACGTGGAGATCGAGGACGAGGCCCGCTGGGCGGCCATCGCCAGGACGGACGCCTGCCAGCGCTGGTGGAAATTCATGGCCGACATCATGCCAAGCAACCCCGACCACAGCCCCGTGTCCCGCGAGCTGAACGAGGTTTTCCACCTGGCTTGAACGCGTCCGCCCCCGCCCCGCTCCTCTCGCTGCGCGCGATCGCCAAAAACTATGGCGGCGTGCGGGCGTTGCGCGGCGTGGACTTCGACCTCGCCGCGGGCGAGGTGCATGCGCTGCTGGGCGAAAACGGCGCCGGCAAAAGCACCTTGATCAAGGTCGCGACCGGCGCGCACCGCCCCGATGCCGGCGAGATCACGGTCGGCGACCGGACTTTCACCGGCCTCACCCCCACCCTCGCGCAGGAACTTGGCATCGCCTGCATCTACCAGCAGCCCGCGCTGTTTCCCGACCTGACCGTCGCCGAAAACATCGGCCTCCGCCTGGACCGCGGCGGCGCGTTCCAGCGGATCGCCTGGGCCGGACGCCGGGCCCGCGCCGCGACCCTGCTCGCCCGCGTGGGCGCGGCGATCGATCCCGACACGGAAGTCGGCGAACTCTCGATGCCCGAGCAGCAGCTGGTCGAAATCGCCTGCGCCGTCGGCGCCGGCGCGCGCATCGTCATCATGGACGAGCCGACCGCCTCGCTCACACAGCGCGAGCAGGTCCGGTTGTTCGCGGTGGTGCGCGAGCTGCGCGCGGCCGGCGTCGGCATCATCTACATTTCGCACCGCCTCGAGGAAATCTTCGCGCTCGCCGACCGCGTGACCGTGCTGCGCGACGGCGCCAGCGTCGGCACGCACGAGGTCGCCGCAATGGATGAGGCCGGCCTGATCAAGCGGATGGTCGGCCGCGAGGTCGCGCAACTGTACCCACCCGCGGAATCGCCGCCGGCCGACGTCGTGCTCGCCCTGAAATCCGTGGGCTGCGACTCCTCCGGGGTGCATGGCATCAATCTCGAGGTGCGCGCCGGCGAAGTCTTCGGCCTCGCCGGGCTCGTCGGCGCCGGGCGGACCGAACTCGCGCGCGTTCTTTTCGGGCTCACGCCCGCGGACGCCGGCGAAATCCGGTTCAAAGGCCAGCCCGTGGCCATCCGCTCGCCGCAGGACGCCATCGGGCTCGGCATTGCCTATGTGCCCGAGGACCGGCGCCGGCACGGCGTGATCCTCGAGATGCCCATTGCGCACAACATGACGCTCGCCGTGCACGACCGGCTGTTCCCGGGCAACTGGCTGCGCTTCGGCCGGGAGCAGGCGCTCGCCCGCGACTACATCCGCGACCTTGCCGTGAAGTGCAGCGGGCCGGACGCCCCCGGCGGCAGCCTGTCCGGCGGCAACCAGCAGAAAGTCGCGCTCGCCCGCTGGCTCGCCACGAAGCCGCTCCTGTTGATCCTCGACGAGCCCACGCAGGGCGTGGACGTCGGCGCCAAGAGCGAAATCCACCGCATCATCCGGCGCCTCGCGAAGGAAGGCTTGGCCGTGCTCATGATTTCCAGCGACCTCCCCGAGGTGATCGGCATGAGCGACCGCATCGGCGTGATGCGCGGCGGCACGCTGGCCGCGGTGCTGCCGGGTGGAAGCGAAGCGCCGGTGGTGATGGCGGCTGCGTTGGGGACGACGAACTAAGATGAGAAGCTCCCAGTTCCAACCTCCAAGCTCCCGAGAAGCTGCCAAACCTCATTGTCCAACGGAGGACCAGCAAACGTTTGGAATCTGGCATTTTGAGTTTCTTTGGATGTTGGAGGTTGGCGCTTGGAGCTTCCGCCAGGAGGCGGCTTTATGAAACGCTATTTCCGCGAGATCTCCGTCACCGCCGCGCTGCTGCTCGCGCTGCTCGGGCTCGCCGTGTTTGCGCCGGCTTTCTACCAGCCGCAACCGCTGCTCTCGCTCGTCACGCGCGAGGCGCCGACACTGGTGGTGGCCTGCGGCATGGCGCTCGTGATCATCTGCCGGCAGATCGACATCTCGGTCGGCTCGCAATTCTCGGTGTGCAGCGTCTGCGCCGGCCTGCTGGCGGCCCGCGGTTGGCCGCTGCCCCTGGTGTTGCCGGCGTCGGTCGGGCTCGGCGCGCTGATGGGCGCGATCAACGGCGGGCTGGTGGCCGGGTTGCGGCTGCCGTCCATTGTCGTGACGCTCGCAACGATGGTGACCTTGCGCCAGGGCTTGAACCTGGTGCGCCAGGGCGAGTTTGTGAACCTGCCCGACAGCCTCCAGTGGTTTGGCCTCAGCCAGTCGGCCGGTCAGACGACGCTCGTCCTGTCCGCCCTCGCGATCCTCGTCTTGCTGGGACTGGCGATGCGCCACCTCGTGGCCGGCCGCCAACTCTACGCCGTGGGCACGAATGCCGAGGCCGCCCGGCTCGCGGGCATCCCGCCGCAACGCGTCACGTTCCTCGTGTTCGTCCTTCTCGGCGCGCTCACCGGACTCGCGGCGATCATGAACATCGTCCAGTCGCCCCAGGTGCAGCCGTTGTCAGGGGCGGGCCTCGAACTGAAGGTGATCGCGGCCGTCGTCGTGGGCGGCGTCGCGATCGCGGGCGGTCGCGGCAATCTCTGGGGCGCCTTTGCCGGCCTGCTTCTGCTGGCGTGCGTGTCGCCGGCGCTGACGCACCTGCACGTGGAGGCCTATTGGGAAAAGGCGATCCAGGGCGCGATCATCCTGCTCGCGGTCGTGGCGGACGGCGTCCGGCAAAGGAGGCCGGCATGAGCTCCGGGCTGAAAGTGGAGGGTCCAGCTCCTGCTGGACCGCGGCCCAGCAGGAGCTGGGCCCTCCAATTATTCCTTCGCCACGAGACGCTGCTTCTCGCCGTGCTCGTGGTCGAGTGGCTGCTGTTCTATCATTTTGGCACGAGCACCAATCGGCGCGGCGTGGTCGTGGGCTTCGGCACGATCGACCGGCAGTTCGATATCCTGCGTCACTCGTGCGAAATCGGGCTGCTCGCCCTGGCGCTGACGCCGGTCATCCTGACGGCCGGCATCGACCTTTCGGTCGGGTCGCTGCTCGGGCTGTGCGCGATCGCGTTTGGCAAACTCTGGTTCGACGGCGGGCTGGCGATCCCGGTCGCCGCTGTCCTGACCCTCGGGATCGGCGCGCTGGCGGGCGGCCTGAATGCGACGCTCATCACCACGCTGCGCCTGCCGCCTTTGATCGTGACGCTCGGCACGTATTCCCTTTTCCGCGGGCTCGCCGAGGCGATTACGCATGGCTCGGTCACCTACACGGATTTCCCCGCCAGCTTCCTCTTTATCGGTCAGGAGCGGTGGCTGGGGTTGCCGGTGCAGGCCTGGCTGTTCGCGTTCGTGGCGGCCGCCGTGTGGCTGCTCGTCCATCGCACCGTGGCCGGACGCTCCTTTCGCGCGATCGGTTTTTCGCCCGAAGGCGCGCGCTACGCCGGCCTGCCGGTCGAGCGCCGCGTCGCGCTGGCCTATGTGCTCGCGGGCCTGATCGCGGCGCTGGCCGCCATCATCTATACCGCGCGCCTGGGACAGGCCAAGGCGGACGCCGGCATGGGTTACGAACTGTTTGCGATCACGGCCGTCGTCCTCGGCGGCACCAGCATCTTCGGCGGTTCCGGCAGCGTGACCGGCACATTGCTCGGCGTGGCGGCGATTGCCGTGCTCAAGAGCGGCCTCGCCACCCTGCCCATCGTGATCCGCATGAACGCAGCCGAGGAAATTTCCGGCCTGCTGACGGGCGCGCTGCTTCTGGTGGCGCTCACCGGGAGCGTCCTCCCAAAAATGTTGTCTAGTCTCCGGGCCCGTCGTCAGGCTGGCTGAGTTTCCAACCCCAACTCCGCATGAAAATCCTCCGATTCGGTGTGTTCGCCGTCCTGCTCTCCGCTGTCTCCGCGGTGGCCTCTGCCGCCGACGCCAAGCTGATGATCGCCCTGATGCCCAAGGCCAAGGGCAACGCCTACTTCCTCTCGGTGAAGGCCGGCGCCGAGAAGGCCGCCAGGGAACTCGGCGTGGAACTGCTGTTCGACGGCCCGACTGACACCAACGCCGCCAAGCAGAACGAGATCGTCGAAAACTGGATCACGCTTGGCGTGGACGTGATCGCCGTCGCCGCCGAAAACAAGGAGGGCATCTCCACCGCCCTCCGCAAGGCGCAGGCCGCGGGCACAAAGGTCATCACCTACGACGCCGACGCCCTGCCGAACGCGCGCACGTTTTTCGTGAACCAGGCGACGCCCGAGGGCATTGGCTACGGCCTGATGGACGAGGCCGCGCGGCTCATGAACAACGAGGGGGAATTCGCCATCATCACCGCGTCCCTCACCGCCGCCAACCAGCGCGAATGGATGAAGCACATCGAGGCGCGCCTGAAGGCGAACTACCCGAAGATGAAACTCGTGGCCGTCCGTCCGAGCGACGATCTCAAGGACAAGGCGCAGTCCGAGGCGACCGCGCTCATGAGCGCCAACCCGAACCTGAAGCTCATCATGGCGATCTGCACGCCCGGCGTCCCGGGTGCGGCCGAAGCCGTGAAGCAGGCGGGCAAGGCCGGCAAGGTGAAGGTCATCGGCCTCGGCCTGCCCAACGAAAACAAGCGGTACGTCCACGACGGCGTGACCGAGAGCGTGATCCTGTGGAACACGATGGATCTCGGCTACCTGACGATCTACGCCGGCACGGCGCTGGCGAAGGACCAGCTCAAGCCCGGCGCCAAGAGTTTCACGGCCGGCACGCTCGGCACGTTCGAGATCAAGGGCGACAACATCCTCCTCGGAAAGCCCTTCATCTTCAACAAGGGGAACATCGACCAGTTTGATTTCTGAGCCGTCGGGGCGCCGCTTGCCGGCGCTCGCGGGCGTCCACGAGGGATGCCCCCACAAAAAAGCCGGCCCGTGGGCCGGCTTTGCTTTTGGCCTGGATCGTCGACGAATCAGTCCCGCCGGCTGCCACCGCCCATAATGAGCAACAAAATGTGGAGCAAGCTGCCGAGGGAAGCGACGAACCCGGCGACGTAAGTGAGCGCGGCCGCGTCGAGTGTCTCGTTGACGCCCGGCATTTCGTCGCGGCCGACGATGCCGAGGTTGACCAGTTGGAGCTTGGCGCGGCGCGTGGCGTCGAACTCAACCGGCAGGGTGATGAGCTGGAACAGGCAGATCGTTGCCAGGGCCGCGGCGCCGAGCATCAGGAAAATCCCGCCCGCCGCCTTCGCGCCGAGCACGATGCCGATAATGATCAGGAACTGCGCGCTGCCCGAGGCAATCTGCGTCGCGGGCACGAGGGTCTGCCGGATGCCCATCATGGCGTAGCCGACCTTGTGCTGGATGGCGTGGCCGGCTTCATGCGCGGCGACGCCGACGGCCGCGAGGCTGGTGCCATCGTAATTGAATTCGGAAAGCGCGAGCTGCCGCTTGCTCGGGTCGTAGTGGTCGGTCAGCTGGCCCGGCACGCGCACGATCTCGACGTCGTGGATGCCCGCGCTCTCCATCACGGCCGCCGCGGCCTGCCGGCCGGTGATGCGACCCCGCGAGGGAATCTGCACATTCTTGTTGTAGGCGCTCTTGACGCGCATCTGCGCGTAGAAGCCGAACAGGAGGGGAAGGATGATGAGGATGGCCCAGATGATCATAATGTATGGGGATTGTTTCGACCGCCGCAAAATCGCCAACGTCGCCAATTTTTCCAGCGGAAAATGCATGACTGGAAAGGCATTACCGCGTTGTAAGCACGAATGTAGGGCCGCTGCTTGTCGGCGGGCCGGGGTGCGAGCGTAGAACGGCCCGCCCACGAGCGGCGGCCCTACATTCAGGCCAACCCTGCCCGCAGGAGCAGCGCCGACAAATCCGGCGGGCGGCCCATGAAGTCCGTGAAGAGCTGCATGGGATCCGCGGAATTGCCGCGACTGAGCACCTTCGCGACAAACTCGCCCCCCACCCGCTCGCTGAAGAGGCCCTCGCGCTTGAAGCGCGTGAAGGCGTCGGCATCGAGCACCTCCGCCCACTTGTAGGAATAGTAACCGGCGGCATAGCCCGTGGGATCCGCGAAGATGTGCGTGAACCGATTCTCGATCGTCGGGGCCGGCGGTTGCGTGGGCACGAGGTAGTCGCGGAGCACGGCCTGCAGCCGGGCGGAGACGTCGCCTTCCGCGTAGTCCGCGGCACGCAGGTGCAGGTCGAGGTCCATGCGCGCAAACGCGAGCTGGCGCATCGTGGCCGTGGCGCTGCGGAAATTCTTCGCCGCCACCATCCGCTGGAAAAGCGCCTCGGGAATCGGCGCGCCAGTCTCGTGATGGCGCGCGAAGAGATCGAGGCTCTCCCGCTCCCAGCACCAGTTTTCCATGATCTGCGACGGCAGTTCGACGAAGTCCCACGCGACGTTCACACCGTTGAGCGACTTGATCCGCACCTCGCCGAGCAGGTGGTGCAGCAAGTGGCCGAATTCATGGAAAACCGTTTCCACCTCGCGGTGCGTGAGTAGCGCCGGCTTGCCGCCCATGGCGGGCGTCAGGTTGCCGCACATCAAACCGAGGTGCGGGTGGCGCGGACCGCCCTCGGCCGGGCCGCCGGTGATCAGGTAATTCATCCATGCGCCGCCGCGCTTGGATTCGCGCGGGTGCCAGTCGGTGTAGAAGGAACCGAGGTGCCGTCCGTGCCGGTCGTGCACGTCGTAGTACTTCACCTCCGGATGCCATGTCTCGACCGCGCCCAGGGGACGCGCGGTCACACGGATGCCAAAGACGCGTCCGGTGATTTCAAACAAACCGTCGAGTACGCCGGGCAGCGGGAAATACGGACGCAACTGTTCCTCGTCGAAATCGTAGCGCGTGCGACGGAGCCGCTCCGCCCAGAAAGCCGTTTCCCAGGGGGCCAGCGGGCCGGGGGCTGATTGGGTCTGCTCGGCCTTGAAGGCCTCCAGTTCGCGCCCCTCGCGCAAAAACGCTGCCGACACGCGGCCATGCAGGTTCTCGACAAACGCCAGCGCCTGCGCGCCGCTCTTCGCCATGCGCCGTTGCAGGACGAGGTCGGCGAAATGCGCCTGGCCGAGCAGGGCCGCCTTTTCCTGACGCAGGGCGAGGATGCGTTTCACAAGTTCCCGATTGTCCTGCGGACCCTCGCGCCCGACCGCGGCCGCGGCGGTCCAGACCTCGCGGCGAAGCTCGGCGTCCTCGGCGTAAAGCATGACCGGCTCAAGCGACGGCGCATGCAACGTGAAGCGCCAGACGGGCGCAGCGTCCGTCCCCTGCCCTTTCTTCAGTGCGTTCTGCCGCGCCGATTCCTTTGCGTGATCGGGCAGTCCGCGCAGGCGGGCCGGATCCGACACGAGCAACTCCCAGGCATTCGTGGCATCGAGCACGTTCTCGGAATATTTTTGCGTGAGCTGGGCGAGTTCGCTTTGCACGGCCTCGAGGCGGGCCTTGGGACCGGCCGGGAGGTCGGCGCCCTGCTGGCGGAAATCAGCCATTGTCTCGTCCAAAAAACGCCGGTGTTCGCCCTGCAGCGCGGCCGATTCCGATCGTGCCGCCGCGGCCTTGAGGCGTTCCCACAGGGCGGCATTCAACGGGATCTTCGCGAGGAACGCGGAGACTTTTGGCAGCATGGCATTGTGCGCCTCGCGCAACTCGGCGGAATCCGCAACCGAGCTGAGATGCGTGACCTTGGCCCAGGCCTCGTTGAGCAAGTCCGTGGCCTGCTCCAGACCGAGGAACACGCTGGTGTAGTCCGCCGCGCCCACCGGAAGCGCGGTGAGCCGGGCCAGCGCGGCCTCGGCGTCGGCCAGCGCCGCCTCGATCCCCGGTTGCACCCGGTCCGGCGTGAGCTGGGACCAGGCAATCTGAAACGACCGGCTGAGAAAGGGATTGTCCATCGGCGCGTAATGACCGCGCAGCGGGGGAATCTGTCAAATTAATTGGCCATCAACGAAGGTCCGGATTCGTGCGTCATCGCGAGGCCGGCTTGGCGGCCCGGGCGATCCACGCGTGCGCGGGCGGGGGCGGAATCCGCATTTCATCCCGGCCGGCGCGAGCGCTTCCCCGCTGCGCTCGTCGCCATGATGAATCAGACACGACCGGCCCCTACCAGCGATACGTCGCGCCCACGGAAAACTGGCGGCGCGCGGCGGGAACGGCGGGCACTTCCTGGAAATTGTCGTCCCAGAGGTTGTCGATGAGGGCCGAGAGCTCGAGGCCCCGGAGCCTGGGCGGCAGGTAGTAGAGACCGACGGAGGTCAGCACCGCGTCGTCGCCGCCGGTCGTGCGGAGCAAATTCTTTTCCTGGATCCGGAATTCGTTGTCGACCCGGAGTTCGAAGCCCTGCCCGAGGCGCGCGGTGACAGCCGCGGTCAGGCGATGCTTTGCAAAATTAAGCGCATAGAAACTGGCATCGACCGCGGCGTCCCGGTAATCCGCGTCCTTGTCGAGGAAAGTGTAGCCCAGCACGACGTCGTAACGGGCACTGCGCCGCGTCGCGACGACTTCAAACCCGAGCGTGCCCATGTCCACGGCATTGGCGGTGCGGGCGGTGACGCCGCGAGCGAACGTCCAGTCGGTGAGCTCGTCGTCCCAACGCTGAAAAACCGCGGCCTCCATTTTCCAACCCGCCTGTTCGACTGCGAAGCCCGCCTCGAGGTTGCGGCTGGTGGCGCGTCCGAGATTCGCGTTGCCGCGGAAGAGCCCGGCGGACGGATTCGAATTCAGCGCGGTGTAGGTCGCCACCTGGGTCGCCTCGGAATATTGCACGTAGAGCCGCTGGCCATTCGGGCGCGTCAACGCCGCCTCGACGATCGGCGAGAGCGCGGAGGCGTCGCGGTTGGTGTCGTCGAAACTGAGCCCGGCGCGCACCCGCACGCGGCCGCCCGCGGTGTCGTAGGTTCGCTCCGGCACGAAGGTGACCTTGTAGTAATCGCGCGTGTTGAACCGGCCGAACGTGAGCGCGGTGGATTCGAGACTGTCGCGCATCGCCTGGAGATCGTAGGCGACGACGGTGTCGCCCTCGGTCAGGCGCCCCTCGAGCGAGATGGCGCGCACCTGGGTGGTGTGCTGAAACGGATTGGAAGCGCCTGGGACCGAGCGGTCGAATTCGTAGTCGTCGTCGTTGCGACGGTAATAGGCGCCCACCTGCCAGTAGTCGGTCGAGCTCAGCTGCGCACGGTGGTTGAATGCGTAAAGGGTCGTGCGCAGATCCTCGGTCTCGTTGAAGCCAAACGGCGTGTAGAGATTCGGCCAGCCGAAGAATTTTTGCTGCACCCCGGCAAAGAAGTCCGTCTGGCTCTCCGCATCCCGCAACTGCACGCGGCCGGCGGCGCGCTTGAACTCATGGTCCCCGAACGGCACGGAGCCGTCCGACTCGGAGCGCGCGAGTTCGACATCCGCCCCCACCTGCCGCTTCCCCGCGGCCGTGACCACCCCTTGATAAAGGCTCTGGCGGTTCGTGGCATAGTCACCGAAGGCCACGGAGGCCTCGCCGCGCTGCGCGATGGGCCGCCAGCCGTAGGCGACGGTACCGACCCCCGCATTGAAACCGCCGAGGGCATTGTCCGATCCGGTCAGCACCCGCGGGGTGGCCAACATCGCCGGCGCGACCGGAATCTCCGCGAAGTAGTGCCCGGTCTGCGGGTCGTAGAGCGACAACCCGCCGAGTTTGAAGCCGGTGTTTTCGAACACGCCGCCGCGAATGGAGACGTCGGCCTGCCCTTCCGCGAGATTGCGGGCCTGGACGTCCACGCGCGGCTCGAAGCGCAAGCCGGAGACCGGCATCGCGAAGGTCGCCACCGGCGTCTGGTTGGCCACCTGCTCCGAGTAGGTGGCCACTTTGGGCAACTCGTAGGCGGGTTCGTCGCCGTATGCCGCGACCACGAACAGGCCGGGCGCGAGCAGGCGGAAAAGAGGGAAAATACGGAACTGGGTCATGGGTTAATAATACAAGGCACCTGCACTTAACCAAGGGAGCCAAACAAAGCCGCTCGACGGGGAGCGGCTGATGGGCGGAGGGAGAAGCTTACTCGTCGCCGTCGTTGCCGATGGCCTCGACCGGGCAGCCCTCGAGGGCTTCCATGCAAAGCTGGACGTCGTCTTCCGTCGTCGGCTGGGTGTGGACGAAGGAGTAACCACCTTCTTCATGGCGCTTGAAAAACGCCGGGGCGGTCTCGCGGCACAGGTCGCAATCGATGCACTGTTGATCGACGTAGAACTTGCCCGCGATGTTGTCCTTCCACTTTTCTGCTTTGTTGGCCATTGAGGGTGCTGACTGAAGGGGAATTCACCCTGCTGTCAAGAGGGTGCACGGGCTTATGCCGTTGCTGAAAATTCAGGCCGGGGGCCGCGGGGCTTGTATTTGCAGGCAAGCGACATAAGTTCGGCTTCGATGCTATCCGACCGGTCTTATATGCGTCCCGACTACCCGCGGGAGACGACCTCCGTGCTGACGTGGGTGCTGTGTGCCCTCGTGGCCGGGTTTATCGTGCAAAACGTGTTCGGGGTCTGGTTGGGAAGCGATTCCCTCGACTCCCTCTTCGGCCTGACCTTGGCCGGACTGCGGCATGGCTACGTGTGGAGCCTGCTGACCTACACGCTCCTGCATCAATCCTTCTTCCACCTGCTCTTCAATGGGCTCGCGATTTTTTTCCTGGGTCGCGAGCTGCTGCCGCTGTTGGGCGCCCGCCGGTTTCTGGGCGTGCTGGGCGCGGCCGCCGTCACGGGCGCCGCGCTGTGGCTGACGGTCCACACCCTGAACGGTCATCCCGGCCAGTTGATGGGCACCGGCGCCTGCGTGGTGGCCCTGTTCATCGTCTTCGCCTGCATCCATGCGGAGCGCGAGATTACGTTCCTGCTGTTTTTCTTCATTCCGATCACCACGAAGCCGAAATACCTGGCCTGGATTCTCGTGGCCTTCGACACGGTGGGCTTTCTGTTCAGCGAAATCCCCGGCGGACGCTTCGATACCGGGATCCCCTATTCGTCCCACGTCGGCGGGATCCTGGTCGGGTGGATCTACTATCGGTGGATTCACGCCAGCCAGGGTGAGGACCGCGCGCCCGCATTTTCCCTGCCCGCCTGGCTGCGCCGCCGTCCGAAGGTCAAGTCAGCGAAGGGCACGCCCGGGCCCGCGACCGGCCGCCTCCCCAACCTGCCCCTTCGCGCGGAGGTCGACCGGATCCTCGACAAGATCAACAGCCACGGCTTTGGCGCCCTGACCGAGGAGGAGAAACGGGTGCTGGACGAGGCCAAGGACCTCCTGAGCCGGCGCTGATTGAGCGTTCTGGCGACGGCCGGGCGCGGGTGGACGGATGCAAATGCCATTTGCCGTTTTCCAGAAACAAATCTCGTTAATAGGCGACTAACTGCTACCCATTTCAGACTCCAATTCGACGTGAAATCCTCCCCTTTCTCCCCGGTCCGGCACCTCCTTTTTTCCCTCATACTGGTCACCGCGATCCACGCGGCCCCCGACCGCGACTTCAAGACCACGCCGGTCATGAAGCTCGAAACCCGGACCCTGGTGCAGTTGCTCGAGGTCTACCACTACAACAAGGACGCAGTCACCCCGGCGGATTTCCCCCAGCTCATCACCGATTACATGAAGGAGGGCCTCGATCCCTACCGGCTGTTCTTCACGGCCGAGGACGAGAAGAGCTTCCGCGCCCAGTACGGCCCGCGCGTCGAGACCGACCTCGCCTACCTCGGCAACATCGACACCGCGTTCACCATTTTCAAGGCCTACGAGGACCGCGTGAAGGCGCGCACCGCGTGGATCTTCGAGGAACTGAAGAAGGACTACGACTTCACGACGCAGGAGTCCTACACGCCCGACCGCAGCAAGGCCGATTTTCCGGCGAACGCCGCCGAGGCCGACGACCTGTGGCGCCGCCGCCTCAAGTTCGAGATCCTGCAGGATGTGCTCGCCAAGAAAACGCCCGAAGAGGCCAAGGCCACCATTCGCAAGCGCTATGAGCGCATGGCGAAGAACGTCGGCGACATCGAGCCGCTCGACGTCCAGGAGCTGTTCCTCTCGGCCTTCACCCGGATGTACGATCCGCATTCCGCGTACCTGTCGTCCGACACCTTGCAGGACTTCAGCATCTCGATGAAGCTTTCGCTCATCGGCATCGGCGCCGTGCTCAGCATCGAGGACGACGGCAACTGCATCGTGCGCGAGGTCAAGCCCGGCAGCCCGGCGGACCTCAGCGGCCATATCCGCATGAACGACAAGATCGTCGCCGTGCAGCAGGAAGGCGGCGAGACCATCGAGGTCATCGGCATGAAGCTCCGGCGCATTGTCGAGATGATCCGCGGCGCCAAGGGCACGAAGGTCACCCTCACCATCCTGCCCCACGACGCGGCCGACGCCACCCAGACCCGCCAGGTCCGCATCGTGCGCGACGTGATCAAGCTCGACGAAGCCCGCGCCTCCGCCGCCATCTTCGACCTGCCCGGCGGCAACAACCAGACCGTCCCGGTCGGGGTGATCACGCTCAATTCATTCTACGGCCCCTCGGAGGATTCCACGGCGGGCGAGAACCGGAACACCGCGACCCAGGACGTGGCCGAGCTGATCGGCAAGTTGAAGAAGGAAGGCATCCAGGCCCTGGTCGTCGACCTGCGCCGCAATGGCGGCGGCCTGCTCTCCGAGGCGGTGGACCTCACCGGCCTCTTCATCGGCCAGGGCCCGGTCGTGCAGGTGCGCGACTCGATGGGCCGCCTGCAGGTGGACAGCGACACCAACAGCACGGTGGACTACGACGGCCCGCTGGCGGTGCTGACCTCCCGCTTCAGCGCCTCGGCCTCGGAAATCTTTGCCGGCGCCCTGCAAAACTACGGCCGGGCCGTCATCATCGGCGACAGCACCACGCACGGCAAGGGCACCGTGCAGGCCGTGCTGGAGATGAAGAATTTCCTCCCCCGCCTGAGCCAGAACATCGCCAACACCGGCGCCGCGAAGCTCACTTACCAGAAGTTCTACCTGCCCAACGGCTCCTCGACCCAGAAGCACGGCGTGACCCCGGACATCCCGCTCCCGTCGATCAACAATTTCCTGCCCATCGGCGAAGCCGACCTGCCCCACGCCCTCATGTGGGACGAAATCAAGTCCGCGCCCTTCGAAGGCAAGGCGCTCGCGAAGGCCTTCGTCCAGCCCCTGCAAAACGCCAGCCAGGACCGGCAGCAGTCGCTGGAGGAATTCGCCTACCTGAAGAAGAGCATCGACTGGTTCAAGGAACGCCAGGACCAGAAGACCATTTCACTCAACCTCGCCGAGCGCGAGGCCCAGAAGAAGGCGGACGACGATTTCAAGAAGACGATGGACGCCGAGCGCGACCGCCTCGCGAAGAGCAATTACACCAGCCGCGACATCAAGCTGGATTCCGTCCTCAAGACCGCCGCCGCCACGCCTCCCAAGGAACCGGCCAAGCCCGTCGACGATGAGGGCGACACCGATGCGCCCGACCCGGAAACCGAGGCCAAGCTCGACATCCACCTGCGGGAAACGCTGCGCGTCGTTTCCGATGCCCTGCGTCTGAACCAGGACCGCCAGTACTGGGCCGACGGCCGCGCGCCGATCACCGCCCAGCACAAGGGCTGAGCGGGGGAAGGTGGAGCGCACTGACCTCAGTGCGCTGGTTTGGAAGCTTACGAAGCAAACGCACTGAGGTCAGTGCGTTCCACCTTGGGAGGGCCGGTGACCGGCCCTACACCCACGCCAGTAAATAGCGGTCGCGGCCCGTGAGATCGCGCAGCGATTCCACGCGCGCGTAGCCCTGGGCCGACGCCAGCGCCGCCAGGTCTGCATGCTGGGCGATGCCGGTCTCGCACGCGAGGAGTCCGCCCGGCGACAAGCGGGGACGGCTCTCCTGGATGATTCGCTTGAGATCCGCCGCGCCGTCGGGACCGGCGGAAAGCGCGGCGCGTGGCTCAAAGTCCTTCACCTCGGGCGGTGTGGCGGCTGTTTCCTCATCCGAGAGATAGGGGGGATTCGCCACGATCAGCTGGAACATCGCACCCGCCGGCACGGCGGCAAACCAATCGGAGCGGAGAAAATTCACGCGGGCCTCCAGCCCGCCTGCCACCGCGTTTTCGCGGGCGAGCGCCAGGGCTTCCTCGCTTTGGTCCACCGCGGTCACGACGGATTCCGGCCAGGTCCGCGCCAGCGCCAGCGCGATGGCCCCGCTTCCGGTGCCCAGGTCGAGAATCGACGCCGGCGGGGTCGTCATCTGTTGCCCGACCAACTCGACGAGTCGCTCCGTTTCCGGACGCGGAATCAGCGCGCGACGGTCCACCTTGAGCTTGAGTCCGAAGAAATCGGTTTCGCCCATGATGTATTGCAAGGGCTCGCGATTCCCGCGGCGCTTCACAAGCGGACGTATCTTCTCGAGTTCCGACTCGGTCAACGGGCGCTCGAACTGCAGATAGAGCTGCATCCGCTTCAACCCGAGCGCATGGCCGATCAGCAACTCGGCGTTGAGGCGCGCCGACTCGACCCCGCGCTGGTCGAAAAAGCCGGTCGTGCGCTTGATGATTTCGAGGACGGTGAGCATCTCAGTCGTCGTCCGACGCGCGCGTCCGCACGGGCGCCGGCCCGCCGGTCAGCGCGGCAAGTTTTTCCTCAAAGTCGGCGCGCCGCAGCGCCTCGATGATCGGATCGAAATTACCCTCCATGATGGACGGCAGGCTGTAGAGCGTGAGGCCGATCCGGTGGTCGGTCATGCGGTTCTGCGGGAAATTATAGGTGCGGATGCGCTCGCTGCGGCCGCCGGTGCCGATCTGGCCGCGGCGCTGCGCGGCGTACTTCGCCTGCTCCTCGTCCTCCTTGAGCTTGAGCAGCCGGGAGCGGAGCACCGCCATCGCGCGCGCCTTGTTCTTGATCTGCGAACGGTCGTCCGCGCAATAAACCATGAGCCCGCTCGGCTTGTGCACGAGGCGCACCGCGGAATCGGTCGTGTTGACGCCCTGCCCGCCCGGCCCGCTGGCGCGCATCACGGAGACTTCCAGGTCCTGCGGATCGATCTGCACGTCGACTTCCTCCGCTTCCGGCAGCACGGCCACGGTCACGGTGGACGTGTGGATGCGGCCGTTGGCCTCGGTGACGGGGATGCGCTGCACGCGGTGCACGCCGCTCTCGTATTTCAACTGCTTGTACACCTCGGAGCCGGTGATGAGGAAGATGACCTCCTTCAACCCGCCGCGATCGGACGCGCTGGAACTCATCGGCTGGATCTTCCAGCCGCGCCCCTCGGCATAGCGCACGTAGGCCCGGTAAAGTTCCGCCGCGAACAGGCTCGCCTCGTCGCCGCCGGTGCCGGCGCGGATTTCGAACACGGTGTTGCGCGAGTCCGACGGCTCGGGCGGGATCATCGCCAACAGCACGGCCTGCTTGAGGGTCTCCTGCCGCGCCTGCAACTCAGGCAGCTCCAGTTGCGCCAGGGCGCGCAATTCCGCATCGGCCGACGGGTCCTTGAGCAAGGCGGCATGCTCCGCGAGTTCGCGCCCCACGCGTTCATAGTCGGCGTGGGTCTCGACCAGCCGGCGCAACGCCTGCTGTTCGCGCGACACCTCGGTGGCCTTGCGCGGGTTGGCGTAGAACGACGGCGCGGCCATCTGCGCATCGAGTTCGTCGAGGCGGCGCTGAAACAGGGTGATGTCGGGCAGGAGATCCATGCGGGAGAGCGGGCGGGAAATTGCGAATTGCTTCAGCCGCGGTGCGCGGCTTTATCACGGTCAAACCAACGGCGGTACCTGCCGGCTAGTAGAATTTATCCGCGATGGCTTCCACACTCTTCACTCAGAACATCATCGCCTGCGTCTGGGATTTTGACAAGACATTGATTCCCGAGTACATGCAGGCGCCGCTGTTCCGGCGCTTTGGGATCGATGAATCGACGTTCTGGGCGGAAACCAATGCCCTGGCCGAAAACTACCGCCGCCGCGGCTACCACATCGCCCCGGAGATCAGCTACCTCAACCACCTGTTGACCTATGTGCTCGCCGGCAAGATGCCCGGCCTCAGCAACAAGGTGCTGCGGGAGTGTGGCGGCGAAATCAAATTCTACCCCGGCCTGCCCAGGTTTTTCGATGCATCCCGCGCGTGGGTGAAGGCCAAGCCGGAGTACGTGAAACACGAGATCGAACTGGAGCACTACGTGGTGAGCACCGGCCTGGCGGAAATGATCCGCGGCAGCGCGCTCGCCCCCCACATCGACGGGACCTGGGCCTGCGAGTTCATCGAGAACCCGCTGCAACCGGGCTTTCTCAAGCAGAACGAATTCCCGTTGGAGGCCGCCTCGGAAATCGCGCAGATCGGCGTGATGATCGACAACACCACCAAGACGCGCGCGATCTTCGAGATCAACAAGGGCACGAACCGGAATCCCGCGATCGACGTGAACGCCAAGGTCACGCCGGAGGACCGCCGGATTCCGCTCCAGAACATGATCTACATCGCCGACGGCCCGAGCGATGTGCCGAGCTTCTCCGTCGTCAAGAAGGGCGGCGGCAAGACCTACGCTGTTTACAACCCGGCCGTGCGGGCCGAATTCGAACAGAACGACCGCCTGCGCCACACCGGCCGCATCGACCATTACGGCCCGGCTGACTACACCGACTCCAGTGCGACGGCGCACTGGTTGCATCTGCAGATCGAAAAGATGTGTGATCGCATCGTCGCGGACCGGGAGGCAGCCGTCGCGTCACGCGTCACGCGTCCGCCCCGCCACCTGAACGCCTCGCCCGAGGAGGAAGCCGCGCGCCGCGCCGCCAAGCTGCCGAAGCAGTCGTCGTTCCTCGAGTAGTCCGGACCCAGGGCGCGGACTTTCACCGTCACCGCCGCCCAACCGGGGTTGGACAAAACCGTCCGCGCCTCGGTTGGCGACTCACTCGCCCGCCAGCACGAAGCGCGGGGTATCACGCAATATCCGGAAACGAACCTGCGCATCGCTCCGCACTTCCGCGTCGGGCTGTTCGGCCGCGATCGGGGTCGAGGCCTCGGCGGCGTTTTCCGCGCGCGTGCGCTCCTTCAAGGTTTCCACCAAGTTGTTAACCCGCTCGGCGTAATGGTAGCTCACGGTCGGCACGCGGCCGGAAATGACGGCCTCGGCGCCGCAATTCCACGCCATCGCGATGTTAAACACCGAGGGCTCCACCCCCGCCTGTTCGAAAGTCCGCTTGATCCACTCGTAATGCTTCACGGCAACCTCGTCGGCCACTTCCCGTTGGATCGCCTGACGGAAGGGCTTCTGGGTATGCATCCGCCAGGTGGCCGGCCGGAACTGATACGGTCCGAGCTCACCAAAGCGCCCGACCTGGGTCTGATTGGTCGGATTTTCGACCCAATTGATCGCCTTCAATGTTTCCCAACGATCAGCACCCCGAGCGGCAATTGTAAAGCCGAGGGCGCTGACTAGAATGAGGAGCTTGAGTAGGTGTCTTTGCATGACCTGCGTGGCCGCGAAGAAGGGCAACTAGCTGACACCGACAAGCTCGATTTTGTGGCGAAAATCCGAGGTGTGCCGGGCTGTCTCTTGTTTTACTTATTGCCAACGTAACTCATTGGAGTGGCACATTTTTACGTGCCGTTTTGGCAAAAGTATTTTTGGGGGTAAAGTACTGCTTTTTGGCCCAAAATCCCCTCCACCGTCCACGCCTCCTTCCGACCGATCCGGGCATCGGGCTTTTCCCCGAAATTTCGGCCGCTTGAGACCCTTAAAGAAGCTGCTCAACGGCCGCCCGCCCGGCCTTGCCCGCCACGAGATAAACAAGGTCTTGGTCGGCCCAACTGGCCACGCTCAAGCCTTCCTTATCCACAAAGGACGGCGTGGCGGCGACGTCGGGAAAGTCCGCCCGGCGCCCGATATAGGCGTGAAACCAGACTCCCTTCCGATTGAAGCAGACTTCCAGAACCTCGCGGCCTTCGTAGATCACCGTCCGGCACCCACCCTTCCGGAGGACTTCAAAGCTGATCGGCAGGCCGCGGCTCAACCGGTTGGCCGGATCGGACAGCATGGCTTCCAAGGTCTCGGTCCCATGCCCGCCCATATGGTTTTCCTCGTGGGCGGCATCGGTGAGGACGTACCCCGCCAAGCCGGTGCTGGCGACCGCTTGTTTAGGCCACAGGGCCGCCGCGCCGCCCAAGACCAGGGCAATGCTGGCCGCCGCGGCGAGAACCGCCGGGGAACGCCACCAACGCGCCTGCGTGGAGTCAGCCTGGCTGACGCGTCCGCCCGCCAGAATCGCCTCACGCAGGCCGGCGGGAGCCGGCACCTCATTCAATTTGGCGCTGACGGCCGCGTCGAACGCCTGCTCGCGCGCGAACCAGTCCCGCAACGCCGGGTCGTGCCGGACCTGTTCCAGCGCCGTCCGGAAGGCCTCATCGCCGGCATCGGCGCCGTCAGGCCGGTAGCCCTGCAGGATGAATTTTGCCTCGTCGTTGTTCATGAAAGTTTCCTCGTGGGGGTCGTCGAGAAGGACACCACCTTGTTCCGCCCCGCTTCCTTCCGGGCCAGGACCGCGCGCATCTGCGCCTTGCCGCGGGACAGCCGGGACATGACCGTGCCGATCGGCACCTCGAGCATCTCGGCGATCTCCTTGTAGGAGAAATCCTGCATGTAGAAAAGCGTCAGGGGCGCCCGGTACACCTCATCGACTTCCTGCAGCGCCTCGACCACCAGACCGGCGTCCATGCCGGTGACCACGTCGACCGCCGGTGCGGCGGGATCCGCCTCGACCGGTCCGAGATCCTCCAGGGCCGTGATCCGCTCCGACCGGCGCCGGCCGCGCAGGAATTCCCGGTAAAGCGTCGTGAACAGCCAGGACTTCGCCTTGCCGGCCTCGCGCAACGCGTGGCCCTGCTTGGCCCAGATGAAGAACGTCTGTTGGGTGAGATCGCCGGCGTCCGACGAATTTCTCGTCAGGCTGAGCGCAAAGCGGAAGAGCGGCGTGTAATGCGCATCCACCAGCTGGTTGAAAATCTCACTGGCCATTGCGGCACTGAGAGTCGCCCGTACCGCGCTTTATTCCAACAAAAGAATTCCGCCCGGCGCCGGGCCTCAGCCGCGCGGGGCCCACTTCGGCGGCCGCTTTTCCCGGAATGCGGCGATGCCTTCCTGGATCTCAGCGGACCCGCGGGTCTCCAGGTGAACCGTCATCGCCTTCTCCAAATCCGCCGGGAGCGTCGCCGGCCACAACTGGGCGAGCAGTTGTTTCGTGCGCGCCACCGCCTCCGGGCCGCCTTGCATCACGTCGCCGGCGACCTGCACCGCGCGCGGCATCAACCGGTCGGCGGCCAGCACCTCGTTGACCAGTCCCATGGCTTCGGCCCGGCGGGCCGGGAAAATCTCGCCCGTCAGCAGGATATGCCGGGCATCCCGCTCGCGCAGCTGGCGCCGCAGAAAAGTCATGACCAGCGCCGCCACCAGGCCACGCCGGGTTTCGGGATAGCCGATCTGCGCGGACTCCTCGGCGAAAGCGAAATCACAGGCCGACATCAAGCCGGCACCGCCCGCGATGGCGGCGCCGCGCACCACGGCGATGGTCACCAACCGGCTTTCACTCAACCGGCGCAGGACCTGGCTGATCAACTCGGCCGACCGATGGGCCCGAGCGGAATCGGCCGCCTCCGCCAGGTCCAGGCCCGCACAAAAAGCCGGCCCCGCTCCGGTCAGGATCAATACGCGCTGCGTCGGATCCTGCTCCGCCGCCGTCAGGGCCGCGAGCAGCGCTGCCACCAAATCAACGGACAGCGCGTTCCGTTTTTCCGGACGGTTGAGCGTCAGCTGCATGATGCCGGGACCGGCGCTTGCGGAAAGGAGGAGCGGCGCATTCATCGCATCAGTCGGTCGATTGGCTCGGTTCAGACAGGAAGTCCATCGGCATCGCGAGCAACGCCTGGCCGAGGGTCTTGCCTTGCGCGTCGATGCGCAACGACATGCTACCGCCGCCGGCGAGCACCGCGGGCAGCACGAAATTGAGCGCCTCCAGGTTGGGCACATCGTAACGAATCACGGTGCCCACGCCCAGTGGCTTGAACCAGGCCTCGACCTGCCGCGCGGTGAGATGCTCGCGCAGCCACGCATAATCCGCCGGCGTGCGGCCAAAGATCGCAATGTTGGCGGACGACCCTTTGTCGCCGCTGCGGGCAAACGCGATGGTGTGAAGCGTCTTCATGCGAATTTCCAGACGGGCTGCACGGCGCGGCGGGCGATCAGGCACGGCCAGTATCCGAAAACCGGCAGCACTTTCGGACGGCCGGAAGCATAACCCGTCACGCCCTGCGGCCCGCAGGTGACCAGCGGGGCGATCTCCCGCGTGAATCGTCTGACCGGTTCCGGCGTATCAGCGGCCACGCTGACGCGCAGCACGGTCTCGATGAAATCCGCGTCGGTCCCGCGGCGCACAATCCCGCCGACGCTGGCGCCGGTGCCGAGGCACTCGACCAGGGTTTCGCGGTAATGGCAGCCGGCCGCCTTCAAGCGCCGCAACATCCCCTCGCCGGCCCGGCGCGCCTTGGTCACCGCCTGCTCCCCAAACACGGTGAGCAGGCCATGCGCCTTGAAACCATTCCGGTACGTCGCGCTGACCTTGTAACTGGGCGGTGGCGGCCGGCCCGTCGCGCCGGAAACCTTCACGCGGTTTGCCGCGACCTGCTCCACGCGCAGCGTCAGGAACGACACCGTGACGTCGGGCGAAAGATAATTACCCGGGTCGCCGATTTCGTAGAGGAGCTGTTCCTTGACGTTCGGCACCGTGACGGCGCCACCAGTCCCGCCGGGCTTGGTGATCACGCAGGAACCGTCAACGGAAACCTCGGCGATGGGAAACCCGATGTCGTGCGCACCGGGCAGTTCGAGCCAGTCCGTGGAAAAGCCGCCGCAGGCCTGCGTGCCGCATTCCAACAAATGCCCCGCCACCGTGGCCCCGGCCAGCCGGTCGTAATCCTCCGCGTTCCAACCGAAGTGCGCGCAGCACGGCCCGACCGTGAGCGAAGGATCGGCCACCCGCCCGGTGACGACAATCTGCGCCCCCGCCTGCAACGCGGCGGCAATGGTGTCGGCACCCACGTAGGCGTTCGCGGTGACGAGCCGGTCCGCAACCGTCGCCAAAGCGTGCCCCGTTTCGAGATGGTTGAATTCCGGCCCACCGCGCTGAACCAGCGGAAGCACATCATCGCCCGAAACCACCGCCACCTTGAGCGCGCTCAAGCCGGCCTTCGCGAGTTCGGCCTTCACCGCGGCGCCGCAGGCGTGCGGGTCGAGGCCGCCGGCGTTCGTCACGATTTTCGTCTGCCCGCCGCTCTGCCAGAATTTCCCGAGCGATTGCACCACCTCGATGAAATCCCGCGCATAGCTCGCCGTCGGGTCCTTGGCCCGCGTGATGGCCATGATGGAAAGGGAAACCTCCGCGAGGTAATCGAGCGTCAGGTAATCCAAGTCGGGCTGCTGCGCCACGAGCCGGGACGCCGCATCGGGCTGGTCACCCCAGAAGCCGGACGCATTCGCGATCTTGAGCGGATGGGCCATGGCTCAGACTTGCAGCACCCCGGTGTGGAAGGCCGCCTTCGCGGCCGGACGCGTCGCCAGCGCAAACGCGCGCAGGAGCGTGGCCCGCGTTTCGTGGGGCTGGATGATCGCGTCAACCCAACCGCGCGCCGCGGCGTAACGGATGTCCGCCTGCTCGATGTAATTTTCCTTCACCTGTTGCCGGAGCCGCTCGAGTTCCTCCTTGCGGCGATCCTTCGCGGCCTTGGCGAGAATGCTGTAGACGACGTCGCTGGCCTGCGCCGCGCCCATCACCGCGTACTTGGCGTTGGGCCAGGCGAGGATGAACCGCGGATCGAAGGCCTTGCCGCACATCGCGTAGTTGCCGGCGCCATAGGAACCGCCGGTGATCACCGTGATCTTTGGCACGGTCGAGTTGCTGAGCGCACTGACCATCTTGGCGCCGGAACGAATGATGCCGCTCTGCTCGGCATCCTTCCCGACCATGAAGCCCGACACATCCTGCAGGAATAGCAGCGGCAGGCGCGTCTGGTTGCAGTCCATGATGAACCGCGCGGCCTTGTCCGCCGAATCGGCGTAGATCACACCCGGCATTTGCAGCCCGCTCGTCTTCGACTGCACGCGCATGCGCTGGTTCGCCACGATGCCGATGGGCCGGCCGCCCAGGCGGGCGAAAGTCGTCACAAGCGTCTTGCCGTAGTCCGCCTTGTATTCGTCGAGCGAACCGGCATCGACGAGACAGCGCATGAGGTCGCGCACATCGTATTCGCGGCGTCCATCGAGCGAAACGATGTCGAGCATCCTGGTCGCGGGATATTCAGGATCCGCCGGCGCCGGCAGGGCCGACGGAGGCTCCGCGGCGAGCAGGCCCACCAGGCTGCGCAACCGTTTCAGGCAGGCCTCGTCGTTCTTCTCCTTGAAATCGACCGTGCCGGAAACCTCCGCGTGCATCGTGGCGCCGCCGAGCGTTTCCTGGTCGGTCTCCTGGCCGATGGCCGCCTTCACCAATTGCGGGCCGGCGAGATAAAGGCCGCTGCCCTCCGTCATCAGGATCTTGTCGCACAACACCGGCAGGTAGGCGCCACCCGCCACGCAGTTGCCCATGATCGCGGCATACTGGGGAATGCCGGCGGCCGAGATCACGGCGTTGTTGCGGAAGATGCGGCCGAAGTCGTCCTCGTCGGGGAAAATCTCATCCTGCATCGGCAGGAACACGCCCGCCGAATCCACGAGGTAAACGATCGGCAGGTTGCACTCGAAGGCGATCCGCTGCGCGCGCAGGACCTTCTTGCACGTCATCGGCACGAACGCGCCGGCCTTCACCGTGGCGTCGTTGGCGATGATCATGCACGGCCGCCCGTTGATGTCGGCGATGCCCGTCACCACGCCCGCGCCGGGAAAGTTGCCCCACTCCTTGTACATCCCGTGCGCGGCCCAGAGCCCGAGTTCGAGAAAGGCCGCCCCCTCGTCGTCCGCCAGTCCCGCCAGCCGCTCGCGGACGAACAGCCGCCCGAGTTTGTGCTGACGCGCCTGGCCGTCCGCTCCGCCGCCTTCCCGCAAGCCGGCCTCCTGCCCGGCAAATTCGTGATAGTAATCGAGCAGGGATTTCGGGGACGGCACGGTCGGGGATGGGGTTGGGCTTACGGACTGACAGCCTCACCACAAAATAGATTCCCGGCAAACCGCAATCAGCCCGCCGGAGCTACGCCATAAGGGTGATTGTGGGTGGCGCGACTTCGAAACCCTCGTGCCGGCGCGGCGAAACTGGCTCGATCGCAATCTAAAGAAACGGTCGCGCGTTCCGCGCGGCCCGCCCCGCTCCCCATGCCCCTCACTCCCCTCACCGCTCCCTGGCTCGCCCAATTGTCGTCCGCCGAAATCGCCTTCCTGAAAAAGGTCGCGCACTTCGCGGACACCGAGATTGCCCCGCACGCCGCGGAATGGGAGCGACAGGAGGAGTTGCCGCGCGCCGCCTTCATGAAGGCGGGCAAACTCGGCCTGCTCGGGATCACCGCGCCCCGTTCGGTCGGCGGCCGCGGATTTGGCTACGCGGCCTACGCGCTCGCAATTCGCGAACTCGCCCGCCACCAGGCCGCCTTCGCGATCGATCTCGCCGCGCACAATGCGCTCGGCTCGGGTCACCTGCTGGCGGCCGGCAGCCCGGCGCAGCACAAGCGGGTCATGACGAAGCTCGCGAAGGGAACCTGGCTCGCCGCCTGGGCGCTCACCGAACCCGAGGCCGGCAGCGACAGCGGCGGCGTGCAAACCACCGCCACCGAGGTCAAAACGGGCGAGTGGCGCCTCAACGGTTTCAAGCGCTACATCACGCTCGGGCGTTCCTCGGACATTGTCATCGTGATGGCCGCGACCGGCCAGACGGCGGAGGGCCGGAAGGAAATCAGCGCGTTCCTCGTCAATCGTTCCGAGATCACGCCGGTGCGCAAGGTGCCGACGTGCGGCCTGCGCGCGAGCGACACCGCCGAGTTCAAGCTCGTCAACGCCCGGGCCGAACTCGTCGGCGCGCGCGGCAGCGGCCAGACGACCGCCCTCGCGTGCCTCGACAAGGGCCGCATCGGCGTGGCCGCCGTGTCGCTCGGCCTGGCGCGCGCGGCGCTCGACGCGGCACTCAACCACGCCGTCAATCGCCGCCAGTTCGGCAAGCGCCTCGCCGATTTCCAAGCGCTGCAATTCATGCTCGCGGATTGCGAGGTCGAGCTGCGCGCCGCGGAAGCGCTGGTCCTGCAGGCCACCGCCCCCGCCTCGCGCGGCGAACGGCACACAATGGAATCCTCCGTGGCGAAACTCTACGCCTCCGAGGCGGCTTCGCGCATCTGCAACCGCGCGCTGCAAATCCATGGCGGCTACGGCTACACCCGCGACATCCCGGTCGAGCGCTACTGGCGCGACGCACGCCTGAGCGAAATCGGCGAAGGTTCATCCGAAGTGCAGCGCATCGTCATCAGCCGGGCGCTCCTCAAGGGCACGGAAAGCTCGCTGGCCGGGATTCGGTGAGGCTGGACTGATTTGGAGGAGCCTGCTGGCGGGCGATTCGGCCCGTTGTCCCGCGGCGAGCGTCCTGATCGCCTGCCAGCAAGCTCCTCCGCGGGACACAAAAAAGCCGCTGATGGATTGACCATCAGCGGCTTAAAAGTGGTGGCAAGTCTCGGAATCGAACCGAGGACACAAGGATTTTCAGTCCTCTGCTCTACCAACTGAGCTAACTTGCCATTACCTAAAGGGGCCGAGTTAAAAGGGCGCCGAAAGAGCGCGTCAACGGGGAATTTTCAGATTCGGCGGAGGCACCGGGGCGAGGTTTCCCCGCCACAACTCGCGGTAGATCGGATTACCCGGCGGCTCGAACCGGTCGAGGTCGAAATCCCGCGCTTCCACCGCATCGAGGCCATAGTGAAACGAGGCCAGCAGCAGCGGTTCGGAGAACTTTCCCTTCTGGTGCAGGTAACTGCGGCACCAGGCGAGGTAGTCCACCCCGGTCGCCAGGTTCTCGCGCCACGACCACACCGCCGGTTCATACGGCGAACGGTTCACGGTCCGCCAGGCGCCGGGCTTGATTTGGAGCAGACCGCGCGCGTCGCCGTTGCGCGCCCGCGGGTCGAAGTTCGATTCCGCGGCGACCAGCGCATAGATGAAGGCGGGCTCCAAACGATAACGCGCGGCCAGCGGTTGGATCGCAACCCAGATGGTCTCGCGCGTGGCGGGATCGGGATCGGCGGGTTCCCGGCGGTTGCAGGCGGCTGCCAGCAAAAGCCCGGCGAGGGCCCAGGGCAGGACGCGGACTCCAGGCCCCGCCACAAACGCGGGCCAGGCGGGCCGGATGCGCGGCGCGGAACGGAGTCCGCGCCCCACCCCGGGGCTCACGCCCCGTGCCGCTTGAACACCAGGGCGGCGTTGTGGCCGCCGAAACCGAGGTTGTCCGTGAGCACCGTGTTGATCTTCGCCTCGCGCTTCACGTTGGGCGTGTAGTCGAGATCGCATTCCGGATCGGGCGTCTCGTAATTGATCGTCGGCGGCACGATGCCGGTTTCGATGGCCTTGATGCTGATGATCGCCTCGATGCTCCCGGCGGCTCCAAGCAGGTGGCCGGTCATCGACTTGGTCGAGCTGATGTTCACCTTGCGCGCGTGGTCGCCGAAAATCTTCTTGATGGCGATGGTCTCGAACTTGTCGTTGTACGGGGTCGAGGTGCCGTGCGCGTTGATGTAGTCGATCTGGTGCGGCTCCAGGTTGGCGTCGCGCAGCGCCTTGATCATGGACTGCGCCAGGCCCTTGCCTTCCGGATCGGGCGACGTGATGTGATAGGCGTCGCAGGTCGCGGCATAACCGGCCAGTTCGCAATAGATGTGCGCCCCGCGCGCCAGCGCGTGCTCGAGGCTCTCGATCACCAGGATCGCCCCGCCCTCGCCCATGATGAAACCGTCGCGGTTCAGGTCGAAGGGCCGGCTGGACTTCTGCGGGTTCTCGTTGTTCGTGCTCATCGCCTTCATCGAGCAGAAACCGGCGTACGCCAGCGGCGTGATGGCGGCCTCGGCGCCGCCGCACACCATGACATCGGCCTCGCCGCTGCGGATCATGCGGAGCGACTCGCCGATCGCATGGGTCGCGGTCGAGCAGGCGCTCACGACGCCAAAGTTGGGACCGCGCGCGCCGAGTTCGATCGCCACCAGGCCGCCGCACATGTTGCTGATCAGCGCGGGAATCATGAACGGCGACACCTTGCGAGGGCCGCGTTCCATGAGGACCTTGTGCTGGTTCTCGATCGTCCACATGCCGCCGATGCCGGAACCGATGATCACGCCGACGCGGTCCGCATCCTCCTTCGTCATGTCGAGCCTGGCATCCGCGATCGCCTGCTTGGCGGCGCAGAAACCGAAATGCGTGTAGCGATCGTTGCGGCGGACTTCCTTCGCGTCCATGTGCTGCGCCGGATCCCAGCCGCGCACCTCGGCGCCGATCTGGCAGCTGTAATCCTTCGCGTCGAAGAGCGACACCTTCTCGATGCCGCATTTGCCGGCCACGATGTTGGCCCAAAAATCGTTCACGTTGTGGCCCAGCGAGGCAACTACGCCCATGCCGGTGACGACGACGCGTTTGTGAGGAACAGGTGTTTCCATCATAATTCGAAACTGGAAAATAAAAAAGCGCCCTACCAGACCAGCGCTAGGCCAGACGGTAGAACGCTTCGGTCAAATGGCCAAAAGTTATTTCTTACCGGCCTTGTTTTGGATGTAGGCGGTGACATCGCCAACCGTCTGGAGCTTCTCGGCGTCGGACTCGGGAATCTCGCCCTTGATCTCGTCCTTGAACTCTTCTTCGAAAGCCATGATCAGCTCGACGGTGTCGAGTGAGTCGGCGCCCAGGTCGTCGAGGAACGATGCCTGCGGGGTGATTTGCTCCTCGTTAACATTCAGCTGGTTAACGATGATTTCTTTGACGCGCTGTTCGATGGTTTTCTGGTCAGCCATGAGATTGGAAATTGATTCTAAAACGTTTGTGAAGAGGCATCACATCACCATGCCGCCGTCAACGGTAAAAACTTGGCCCGTGATGTAACTCGCTTCCTCCGAACAGAGAAACGCGGTCATGTGCGCGATATCGGCCGCCTCGCCCAGGCGCTTGAGCGGAATGACCGAGGTGATCTTCTCGGCGGCCTCGGCGGGCAGCGCGGCGGTCATGTCCGTCTTGATGAAGCCCGGCGCAACCGCGTTGGACGTCACGCCGCGCGCGGCGAACTCCTTGGCGATGGATTTGGTGAAGCCGATCAGGCCCGCCTTGGCCGCGCAGTAATTCGCCTGGCCGGCGTTGCCCATGATGCCGACGACCGACGTGATGTTCACGATGCGGCCCCAGCGCTTCTGCGTCATCGAGCGGCCGACGTGCTTCGTCCAGTGATAGCAGCTCGTGAGATTCGTGGTGAGCACGGAATTCCAGTCGTCCTCCGACATGCGGAACAGCAGGCCGTCCTTCGTGATGCCGGCGTTGTTGACGAGAATGTCGATCTGGCCGAACTCGGCCAGCAGGTCGGCGCTGGCCTTCGCGATGGCCGCACCGTCGGCCACATCGACCGCGAGGGCCTTGGCCTTGCCGCCCGCGGCGACGATCGCCGCGGCCGTCGCGCCGCAGCTGTCGGCGGACTTGCTCACGCAGATGACGGTCACGCCGCCCTTCGCAAGCAGTTCCGCGATGGCTTTGCCAATGCCGCGACCGGCACCGGTGACGAGGGCGACACGATTGTTGAAGGTCAGACTCATAGGGTGAAGGGCGCCATACGTCGCCGCACCCCGGGCGTTTGTCAATACGCCACCACTGATGATAGTCGGGCCGCGTCCGCCGCAAACTGAAGTTCAGCGCAAGGTCGCCGCCGGTTTCCACCCCGGCGATGGCGTCGGTATGGAAACCGACGCCCACCCAAAGCTTTCAATACACGTCGCGCTGGTAGCGATGATCCTTCTTCATCTGCTTCACGTAGGCGACCGTGGCCGCGACATCGAGGCCGCCTTGCTGGCCGATGACGTCGTGCAGCGCGACGTCGACGTCCTTCGCCATGCGCTTGGCGTCGCCGCACACGTAGAAGTGCCCCCCGCCCTTGATCCACGCCCAGAGTTCGGCCGCGCACTCGCGCATGCGATCCTGGACGTAAACCTTCGTCGACTGGTCGCGCGAGAAAGCGAGGTCGATGCGTGTCAGCGCGCCCGATTTTTGCCAGGCGACCCACTCCTCCTCATAAAGGTAATCCGTCGCGCGGTGCTGGTCGCCGAAGAAAACCCAGTTGCGGCCGGTGGCGTTGGTCGCGACGCGCTCCTGCATAAACGCGCGGAACGGCGCGATGCCCGTGCCCGGCCCGACCATGATGATGTCCTTCGCGCCGTCGGCCGGGACCCCGAAATGCGAATCCGACACGAACACCGGCACCGGCGTGCTCTTTAAGGCGGCCCGGTCGGACAGGAACGTGCTCGCGACGCCGACGCGCGCGCGGTGGTTGGTTTCATAGCGCACCACGGCCACGGTCAAATGCACTTCGGTGGGGAACTGCCTGGGCGACGACGCGATCGAGTAGAGCCGCGGCATCAGTTTGCGCATGTGGTCCACCAATTCCTGCGGCGTGAGCTTCGCGCTGGGAAACTCCGCAAGCAGGTCGACAAACTCCCGGTCCTCGAGCCAGCCCGTGAGCTGGTCCTTCGCTTCCGGCGCCAGCAGCGCGGCGAGCTTCGCCTTGTCGGCCTCGCCGGTCGCCTTCGCCGCGAGGGTCTCGACGATCTTGCGCGTCGGTTTTGCGAGCGCGAGCCGGCCGGTCAGGGCCTCGCGCAGGGGAATCGGCGCGACGAGCTTCAACATCACCGGCGAGACCGGTTCGTTGCCGCTGGCCCCCAGGCGCTGCAGAATCTCATCCACCTCGCCGGGCCGGTTCGAGGGAAACACTCCCAGCGAATCGCCCGCCTTGTAGCTCAGGCCGCTGCCCGCGATGTCCACGGCCATGTGCCGCGTTTCCTTGTGCGAACCCGGCTTGTTCAGCAGGCGGTTCTCGGTCAACCGGGCGGGAAACGGATGGTCCTTGTGGAAGGCGCTGGTCGGCGCGGCGTCGCTCATGGAAGGGCTTTTTTAGGGGCCCGGCGGCACGGGTTGGCAAGCTTCGTTTGCGCCATAGGACACCCTCCACCTGAAATCCCCAGAAACCACAAAGCCCCGAAAACTCCCTTTCAAGCAGCGGCATTTTTCCGGACCAGTCGATAGGCCTTGAATCTCGTTGCACGGGCCCCGCGCAACAGCCATTCATCCCGATCACATGGAACCCGTGCGCATCCAGAAATTCATCGCCGAGTCCGGCCTCTGCTCGCGCCGCGCGGCCGAGATGTTGGTCGCCGCGGGCGACGTCTACGTGAACGGGGAAAAAGCCACCCTCGGCCAGAAGGTCGAGCCGGGCACGGACAAGGTCACCGTCCGCGGCAAACCCCTGAAGGCCCACGCCCAGCCCAAGCTGGCCCTCGTCATGCACAAGCCGCGCGGCGTGGTTTGCAGCAACAG
The DNA here is from genome assembly GCA_964515595.1 of uncultured Oleiharenicola sp. Taxonomy (GTDB): domain Bacteria; phylum Verrucomicrobiota; class Verrucomicrobiia; order Opitutales; family Opitutaceae; genus Lacunisphaera. The sequence goes on from CAZEUN010000016.1 coordinate 95,911, forward strand.
CGACCCGCACGCCGACCACACGATCTTCGACCTGCTGCCGCGCGAATGGGCCAAGCTCCGGCTGTTTTGCGCGGGCCGCCTCGACAAGGACAGCGAGGGCCTCGTCATTCTCACTTCGGACGGCGACCTGGCGCACAAGCTCATGCATCCGTCGAACCTCGTGGTGAAGCGCTACTACGTGTCGCTCGAGGAACCCTTCCCCGCCAGCCGGCTCCGCCAGTTGCTGCGCGGCGTGGTGATCGAGGGCGAGCACCTGAAGATCGAGAAGGCCAGCCTCGTGAATCCGCGCGCCGACCGCAGTTCGCCGGAACTCGACGTCCACATGCACCACGGCAAGAAGCGCGAGATCCGCCAGCTGTTTACTTCGCTCGGCTTCGAGGTGCGCCGGCTCCGCCGCTACCAGATCGGTTCGCTCCGCCTGAAAGGAATTCCTTTGCGCGGCGTGAAACAACTTTCTAGCAAGGAAATCCAATCCCTCTTTGTGGTTCCGCCCACGCACTACCGCGAGATGACCCCTTCCACCCAAGATGAAAACTAAGCTGATCCTTCTGACCCTCGCCTTCGTCGCCGCGCTCACGGCCGACACCCTGAAGACCGATACCGCCGTTTTCGTCCAGACGGATCCCAAGTCCCCCGTCCTCGCCCGCCTGAAGGCCGGCTCGACGATCACCGTGGTCGGCGATGCGCCGGCCGGCTGGCGTCGCGTCGAGGTCAGCGGGCCGTTCGAAGCCTATGCCCAGAGCCGCGACATCACCAAGGGCCTCGAGGTGCGCGAAGGCGGCAACATCTACGCCGCGCCCCGCAAGGATGCGCAGCTCCTCGCCGTCGCGGCCGCCGGCGACAAGTCCGAGGTCATCGGCCTGGCCGGGGGCGACTGGTGCCAGGTTCGGCTCGAAAAGAAGCTCCAGGGTTTCATCGCCGTCGAGGCCGGCAACATTGCCGTGGACGCCAAGCCCGTCGCGCCGGTTGCCCCGGCCCCGGCGGCGCCGTCCGGCCCCGTGACCGCGGTCGGACACCCGGTCGCCGTTTCTGGCAACACCGCGGACATGCCGCGCCAGCTCGGCGGCACCTTGGTTCTCGCGCGCAGGCCGATTCTAAATCCGAACCCGCCCTACGACTATCAGCTCATGGATTCCACTGGCCGCCGCGTCGCGTATGTTGACACCAAGCGCCTGCTGCTGACCGACAAGATTGAAAATTTCGTCGACCGCGAAATTTCTGTTACCGGTAGCTTGCGAAACACCGTCGACGGCAAGGATATCGTCATCGCCGCCGAGTCCATATCGCTGAAGAAATAGGTGGAGCGCGCCGACCCCGGCGCGTTTTGTTTTCCGGAACGCGCCGGGGTCGGCGCGTTCCACCCCTTTTCACGCCATGGAACTGATCGACGGTAACAAAATCGCGGCGGATATCATCGCCGAACTCAAATCCCAGGTCGCCGCCCTGTCGGGCCGCCCGCCCTGCCTCGCCCTCGTGCGCGTCGGCGAGGACCCGGCCTCGGTTTCCTACGTGAAGAAGAAGGAAACCGCGTCCGCCACCATCGGCATCACGAGCCGCCTCATTTTCCCGCCGGTCACGATCACCGAAGCCGAACTTTTCGCGCTCATCGACGGACTCAACGCGGACCCGGAGGTCGACGGCATCCTGGTCCAGTCGCCCCTGCCAAAGCATATCAATGAGGTCGCCGTGTTCCGCCGCATCGCGGCCCACAAGGACGTCGACGGCTTCCACACCATGAACCTCGGCAAGCTCGCGCAGGAGGACGACACCGGCTTCGTCGCCTGCACGCCGGCGGGCATCATGGAACTGCTCCAGCGCTCGCAAGTCGCGCTGTCCGGCAAACACGTGGTCGTGCTCGGCCGCAGCCTGATCGTGGGCAAGCCGGCGGCGTTGCTCGCCATGCAGCGCAGGTCGTGGGCCAATGCCACGGTCACCGTCTGCCACTCGCAAACGGCCAACCTGCCCGCCATCACGCGCCAGGCCGATGTCCTGATCGCGGCGATCGGCAAGGCGGAGTTCGTGACCGCCGACATGGTCAAGCCCGGCGCGGTCGTGATCGACGTCGGCGTCAACCGCGTCGCCGACCCGTCGAGGAAGACCGGCTACCGGCTGACCGGGGACGTTCACTTCCCCTCGGTTTCCCCGCTTTGCAGCAAGATCACCCCCGTTCCGGGCGGAGTGGGCCCGATGACGGTGGCCATGCTGATGAAGAACACGGTCAAAGCCCGCCGCCAGAACGTGCCGGACCCCCGCGTTAAATAGGGTTTTTCGCCTCAACTGAACCTTGCCAGTGGCTGGCAAAACCCTTTCCCTCTCGCTTTAACAAGCATGGCCACACCCAAGATTCTTGTCGTCGATGACCAGCCGATCAACGTCCAGCTGCTAAAGCGGAAGCTGGAACGCGAGGGCATGATTGTGGCCACGTCCTACTCCGGACGCGAAGCCCTGGACATGGTGAAGGCCGACAAGCCGGACCTGATCCTGCTCGACGTCATGATGCCCGAGATGGATGGCATCGAGGTCTGCCAGCGGCTCCAGGCCGATTCGGACACCAAGACGATCCCCGTCATTTTCATCACGGCCCGCACCTCCAAGGAGGGCAAGATCGAGGGTCTTGGCGTCGGCGCCGTGGACTACATCACGAAGCCCATCGACCTCGACGAAACCCTGGCGCGCGTGCAGACGCAGCTGCGCTTCGTCCAGATCAACCGCGAGCTCGTCGACCTGCAGCGCCGCCTCGGTGAATCGCGCCGCTCCGCCACGATCGGCGCCGTGACGCAGGGCATCGCCCACAACCTGAACAATCTCCTCGGCGTCGTCATTGGCTACGTCGACCTGATCAAGGCCTACCACGAGAAGCCCGAGCTGGTGAAGAAGAACGCCCAGCACCTCGAGGACGCCGTCAACCGCATCGTCGGGATCATCAAGCAGCTGACCGGCCTCGTGGTGAAGAACCGCCCGCCGCTGATCCGCGCGAGCCTGGCCCGCATGATCGAGAGCGGCATCCGCCGCTACCAGATCGAGTACAAGATCGACCAGCCCATCACGACGGAGCACGCGAATCCCGAGGTCCTGATCGACACCAACGTCGAGGTGTTCGAGGACACGCTCGCCAAGCTGCTCGTCAACGCGTGGGAGAGCTACCACGACGAGCCCGACGACAAGCGTCCGATCAACATCCGCACGGAAATCGTCGAGCGCCCCGAGGAAGGTCGTTTTGCCCTCGTGCACATCGAGGACCGCGGCCGCGGCGTCGATCCGGAGATCAAGGACCACGCCTTCGAACCTTTCACGAGCACCAAGCACACGGTCGGCGTCGGCATGGGCCTCACGGTCGCCCGCCACGCCATGCGCAACCTCGGCGGCGAAGTCACGCTCGCGGAGCGCGCGGGCGGCGGCGCCATCTGCACGATCCGCCACCCGCTCGAACGGAAGAACCGGGACAAGTCCTGAATGGAGCCGCCGTCGTCAGACGGCCGGCTTCCTCCTGGAGGGCCCGCGCTTATCGTCGGTCGGATGTAGCAGCCGCCGTAAGAGGGCTGGCTCCCTATTGTAGAGCACCGCTTGCCCCTGACTCGACAATAGACATTGCCGCCCGCCGCTCATCCCGGCAATTCACTCCGCGATGATCCCGCTGCCCAAAATGGCGTTTCTCGGCGCCGGCAACCTCGCCTCGGCCATCGTGCGCGGGCTGCTGGCCCACCACGCGTGCGCACCGGGCGACATCGCCTGCACCAGCAAGGGCGGCGAGTCCGCCCGGCGTCTCGCGACGGAGACCGGCGTGACCTTTGAACCCGACCTTCCGAAACTGCTCGGGGCCGCGGACACGGTGATCGTCGCCTTCAAGCCCCAGTCACTCGCCGCCGCCGATCCACGGCTGGCGGACCTGACGGCCGGCAAACTCGTCGTTTCGCTGCTGGCGGGCAAGACCATCGCCACACTGGCGCGCACCTTCCCGCGGGCGCGCAACATCGTGCGCACCATGCCAAACACGCCGGCCGCGATCGGCGCGGGCATGACCACCTACGCCACGCTCGCCCCCTTGGGCGCGACCGACCAGCAGACCTTGAACACGATGCTCAGCGCGCTCGGCCAACATTTGCCCGTGCCGGAGAATCACCTGGATGCGCTGACGGCGCTCGGCGGCAGCGGACCGGCTTTTCTTTTTGAATTTGTCGCCGGCCTGCGCGACGCCGGTGTCGCCGCCGGCCTCCCGGCGGACGTGGCCATGAAGGTCGCCCTCGAAACCACGCTCGGCGCCGCCCGGCTGTTGGTCCGCACGGGCGAAACACCCGACGCCCTCCGCGACAAGGTCACTTCGCCCAACGGCACGACGTTCGCCGGGTTGCAGGTCATGGCCGCGCGGCAATTTCGCGACACGCTGAAGGAAGCGGTGCTCGCGGGCACACGGCGCGCCGGGGAACTGTCCCGGGATTGAACCGGGATGGAGGAACGGCGCTTGCCCGCCCACCCCTCCTCCGTCCGGTCATTCCGAACGAAGTGAAGGAATCCACGCGTTCGCTCGTGGCGCCAGGTTCGCTGCCGTGGATCCTTTCGCGGCGCGCAGGATGACAACAGCGGTGATCAGCAACCCCGTGAAACGTGGCACGCAGCGACCCCTCCACAAACAGTGTCCTACTTCCGAGGCCGTTCGAACGTCCCGGCCGCAATCACCGGGTTCGCCTCCATCCGGTCGATCACCATGACATACTGCAGCCGGCCGTTCGCGCTGGTCTCGATCTGGTGGGGCTGCAACACGCCCCCCACCGGACGGAAATCCTTGAAGAGGGTGTCCAGCGCCACCCGCTGACCGGTGCTCATGCGGAAAATCGTCCGCTTCACGATCTCGCTGGTCGTCGCGTCGACCCACAGGAACATGACCCCGTCGCCCCGGCTCACCAGCAGCTTGCCGCGGGCCGGCCCTCGATGGTTTCCTCACCCGCGTAATCCACGGAATATCCCTTGGCCGCGAAGTTCACGAGCGGTCCGTCGAAATCCGCGTTGGCCACGAACTCCCTGGCGTCGATGTCCGCCATGTCCTGCGCCGTCCCACCCTTTGCGCCAGTGTGGCTGGACCAGGGCGCGGAGGTGCCGTCGTAAACCTGCAACGCGCGGCGCGCCGGCGTGAAGCTCTCAACGCGCAGCCGGTTGGGCCGCTGGGCGACAAGCAGGAACGGCAAGACCTCACCGTTGATGAACGTGCGCCCCTCGGCCCGCATCGCGACGAGCGCCGCGAGTTTATCGCCGGCCCGCGCCGCATGCCGCCGGGCGATGTCGGGCCCGAGTTGGGCATGGCCGCTGCTGGCGATGGCCAGCACGGCAAGCAGGCAGAACGTTCCAAGCCGGGCGTACATCGGTCCACGTTGCGAAAGCCCGCGCCCAGTGGCAAGCAGCAGGTGACCAGTGGCCGATCCCGGTGCGGCCGCCCGGCCACTTGCCACTTGCCACTTGTTCCCTGTCGCCTTCCCCTCCCCCGCATGGGCATGGAATTCGGCTGGTGGGACAAGGACGACGAGGGCGTGAAGTGGCAGATCAATGCGCGCTTTCACGGCGGCAGCGTCGTGTTCAGCCGCAAGCACGGCCACAATACCTCGTGGGAGGATTTCGCCCCTTCCGACGAGCAGTGGGACCGCCTCCTCAGCGAAGCCGAGCGCCGGCTGCCGCGCCGCCTCATGAGCCAGAAGGAATTCGAAAAACTCAAGTCGCAGCGCCCCCAGTAGGCCCGGTCCGGGCGAGTGGGCCCCGCCGTCACGCGAACCACTCCCTCTGCCCTGAAACCGCGCTAAAGAGCCGCGCAGGCATGTCACGTATTACGTGACATGTCCTTCTGAAACGTTGCAGACGAATGTCACCTGATAGGTGACATTCAAAACCGGGACCGGTCTCCGACCGGCCCTGGTTCAGTCAGAAGACTGGACCGGCCGCCACGCGAGCCACTATCTCCGTCGAAAAACTTCGCGAAGAGGCCGCGCATACATGTCACGAGACCTCTGCAAAAAGCCTCGGGTTTGGGTGGGAGACAAAGTTTGGGAGGAGGAAAGAGGGGCGTGAAGACGCCGGTGTGGGCGATCTGAACGTCGGAAGGGGGCGTGCGCTCGAAGCAGGAGGGGGTTCAGCCCAGGTTGGCCGCGCGCAGAAGATTGTAAGCAAGGGAGCGCAGATACAGTTCCACGAGGTTGGCGCGTAGGCCGCGGTAGCGCACCCGGGTGTAACCCACCCATTGCTTCCAGTATCCGAAGA